>UCJU01000002.1 GCA_900472925.1 Hyphomicrobiales bacterium | reverse complement strand
GTCGAAGCGGCCCGTGCCGGGGAAGCAGGCAAGGGCTTTGCGGTCGTGGCGCAGGAGGTGCGTGAACTCGCACAGCGTTCCGCCAATGCTGCAAAGGACATCAAGGGTCTGATCACGACATCGAACACGCAGGTTCAGCAGGGCGTTCAGCTGGTCGGCGAGACCGGCCGTGCGTTGGAAACCATCGTGACCGAGGTGCAGGAAATCAACCGTCACGTCGTCGCCATCGTTGATGCGGCGCAGGAACAGTCTTCCGGCCTGCAGCAGATCAACACGGCTGTGAACCAGATGGACCAGGATACGCAGAAGAACGCAGCAATGGTGGAAGAACAGACGGCGGCCAGCCATGGTCTTGCGCGTGAAGCGGCATCGCTGAACCATCTGCTTGGCCAGTTCAAGCTGGGTGGCGGTTACGAAGCTCCTGTGCACCAGGCCACGCAGGCCGAGCGTCCGGTTCAGTCTCCAGCCCGTGCGCTGGGCCGCAAGGTGGCCTCTGCGTTCAACGGCAACGCCGCCGTCAAGGCTGACTGGGAGGAATTTTGAGCCGTCTCACACGACGATAACCGTGTGAATTGCTGACCGAATACAAACCGCCTGCGCTCGTCGCGGGCGGTTTTGCATTTTTAGCCTGGGTTAGAGAACGCCCCATGCACGAAACCGTCCGCGACCGGTCATTTCACGCAGCTCAAGCTGGTTGGCGAGGCCGACAGCGCCTTGCGGCGTGGTGCCCAGTGTCTTGACAATCATCGAGGTGGAAACGACAGGCCGCGCAAGGACCAGCTCGATCAGATCCGGCAGGCGGGAATTTGACCGGCGACCGACGAGCCTGCGCTCCATGCGGCTTTTTGCGTTCAGCAGGCGGTCATGTTCTTTCAGGCCGAGGCTTGCGGCTTCATGGATGCTGTCCAGAAAAGCAATCAAGCGCTCAGCCCGGCTGCTGGCGTTGCGCCGCTCCCGTGGCACGGCTTTCAGGCCAGTGTTGAACGCCGTGAGGTGGGACAGGGTGAGGTCTTCCTGCCGTAACAGGGCGGAGGCCAGTTGACGGCCAAGCCACGGGCTTCGCTGCAACACCTCAAGCTTATACCATGCGTCGAGCGCGATGGCTGCGCGAAGGGGAGCGGGAAGTCCGGCGGTGCTTTTCAGAACCGTTTGCCATTCCTCCAGCCGTTCGTCCTCGTTCCAGTCCAGATCGCGGGTGATGTTTTCGGCAGGAGAAAGGGACGGCGGCCTCTCGTCTTTTGCGATGGCCTCAAGGGTTGCAGAACTTCTGGCCAGTAGACGATCAATGGCAGAAAGCTCCTCGCTCAGCGCGACCTCTTCGTCGTCGTCCGAGGCGGGTTCGGCGGGGGATGGCGAGGCGTCGGGCTGGGCTGTCGCCACATTAGCTGCCTCCTCGCCACGCAGACGGGAAAGGCCAGCGGGGCTCAAGGCCCATTTCGGCCCGTTGCTTGCGATCTGACGACGCGCGCGCAAAATCCGGCTCGCAATCGCCATTTCGTGGGTCGGCGCACGGATATCCATATGGGCATCGTGGAGAACAAGATCTTCGATGTGAACGAGCTCGCCATCGATCCACATGGACGATGCGGCGTCGACAAAATCCTGCCGCTCGAGGAAGCCGTGTCCGAAGGGAGACCGGGAAATGCGTTCATCCAGCCGTGCGAGTGCTTCTGTCGCGCGCATGCACGGCAAGAGCAATCTGTCCAATGGCAGCCGATTCACATCGTAAAGCATGGGATTTGATAGAATGGGCGCAATATGAAAGCAATTTCACAATTGGCTTTCATATGATTTTACCCCGCTTTTATGCTGGCAGAGAAACCTTGGCTTCAAACCCGTCGTTGCGACCCACGGCTGGAGACGACAGGGTCAGCGAACCGTTCATCTGGGCGACGAGATGCTTGACGATGGCCAGTCCAAGGCCAGACCCGGTTGCCTGTGTCGTGCCTCTGGTAAAGCGGGTGGTCAGCTTCGGCAACAGTGCCGGATCGATCACTGGACTGTCGTTGATCACTCGAAGCGAGTTGTTGTCCCCGACGTAAACATCGACTGTTGTACCTACGGGACTGTGGATCAACGCGTTCTCCACCAGATTGCGCACGACGATGCCGAAAGCATCGCCGTTGATCATACCGCGTAGCCTGCTGCCTGGGGGAACATGCAGCTCTATGCGGTCAGCCCCCTTATCCGAACGCCCGATATCTTCCAGAACCAGTGTCACGATGGGCAGGAGATCTGTCTCAATATCCGAGGTGCCGATGCCAGCCTCGGCGCGTGACATTTGCAAAAGTTTTTCGGCGAGCTGGGCCAGATGTGAGAGGGAGCGCTCGATCTGGGCGACGCGCGGCGCAAATTCCCGGGGGATGTCCGCCTGCAATCGCTGCGCCTGGGCAAGCGCGCCCGCGATGGGGGTTCGAAGCTCATGGGCGCTGTTGGAGGCGAAGGCGCGTTCGGACTCCAGCGCAGCCCGCAGACGGTCCAGCAGAAGATTGACCGATCTGGCAATCGGGTTCAGCTCTTTGGGCAGGTGCGTATCGTCCACCGGCACCATGTTACCGCTGTCTTTTCTGCCGATCTCGTCACGCAATGTCTGGACCGGGGCGAGGGTGCGCCGGACGACGAGGATGACCGCGACGATGCTGGCGGGAATGAGCAGCAACAGCGGCAGGATCAACGCCGTTCCGGCCTCCACGATGGCTTCGCGACGATTGGCGAAAGCATCCGCCATCTGCAGATAAAGCGTGCCGTCTTCGGATGCGACAGTATAGATCCGGTGCGTGGGGGTGTCGGCGAAACCCGGTGTCAACGGCACGTCGAAGGGTTCATAAGCGCCGTCGCGGGAGCGGAGCAAAACTTCGCCTTCACTGTCACGCAATTGGTAGGTCAGATACTCCTTGCCAGCTGCGGGTTGAACGAGATGACGCTCGTCCTCGGGACTGCGTTCCTTCAGATCGTCGGCGATCAGCGGCAGCAGTCGTTCGGCGGTCTCCTGCACACCGCTGTCGAAAATTTCCGCAAACTCGTCCTGCATCACCATGACGCCGAGGGCGGAGGCGATGAGCCATGACAGAGCGACAACGCTCGTCAGGGCGATCACCATTCGGCGTGTCATGCTTTCGCTTCGCTTCATGTCTCTACCTGATCGTGTAACCAAGGCCGCGCACAGTCTCCACCCTGTCAGAGCCGATCTTCTTGCGCAATCTGCTGACATAGACCTCGACGGTGTTGCTCTCGATTTCTGCACCGAATTGATAGAGCGTTTCGTGCAACTGCGCCTTGGAGACAACCGCGCCCGGCCGCTCGACCAGTTTTTCCAGCACCGCCCATTCCCGTGCACTGAGGGTGAGTGTGGTGCCGTTCACGACGATGTTGCGTGCGACCTGATTGATTTCGATGCCGGGCAGTTTGACCACGGGTTCCGACCGTCCGTCGTAACGGCGCGAAACGGCCAGCATACGAGCAGTCAATTCGCCGAGGTTAAAGGGCTTGACGAGGTAGTCGTCTGCACCCGCATTCAGCCCCTCGATGCGATCCGAGACCTGATCGTGGGCGGTCAGAATGATGACCGGGGTCGGATCGTTGCGTTGGCGCAGGCCTCTGAGAATGGAAAGGCCCTCACCATCCGGCAATCGCAGGTCCAGCAGAATGAGGCCGTAACCGACGGTCTGGGTCGCCGCGGTCGAGTCTGCAACCGTCTTGAACCAGTCTACCGCGTGTCCCGCCGCGGCCACGTGGTCGCGAAGTGCTTCACCCAGTACATGATCGTCTTCAACAAGTAAAACGCGCAAGCATACCTCATTTCCAGCCATATGCAGGACGGCTAAAAGAGTGGGTATGCCTCGCACTTTGTCTCGTCAAGCTGTGGGTCTGCGTTTGCAAGCGCTGAACACGTCGAGAGAGGGGTCGTAGACCGAGGTCGAGACATTCATCATGCTCAATATGCTGTGGAAGAAGTCGTCGTGAGAGCGACCGCCAGCCTTCGCCTGTTTTGCAAGGCAGGCGCCATCCAACCCCATGGATTTGGCAAAGTCAGGGTCGAACCAGACGATGAATGGCACATGGGTCTGCTCGGCAGGTGCCAACATGTAGGGCGCACCGTGGAGATAGATACCGTTCTCGCCCAGCGATTCGCCATGATCGGACGCATAGATCATTCCTGTCGCCAGCTTGTCCGAGCGCGCTTTCAGCTTGTCGATGATGCTGGCAAGGAAATGGTCGGTGTAAAGAATGGTGTTGTCGTAGGCGTTGACGATTTCGGTGTCCTTGCAATCCGGCAGTTCTGCCGTCTGGCAATCGGGTGTGAACTTTCTGTACTCGTCGGTGTAGCGCATGTGGTAGGTCGGGCCGTGGCTACCCAACTGGTGAAGCACGATGACGCTGTCCTTCGTCACGCCGTCCAGCCAACTGTCCAGCCTGTCGAGGAAGATATCGTCGCGGCATTCGCCGTTCGAGCAGAATTTGGGGTCCTGTGCTGCGGTCAGGTCGAAATAGGGAACACGATCTGCGACATTCTTGCTGCCGGTATTGTTGTCCCACCAGCGCGCATCGACGCCGGCATGGACAAGCACGTCGAGCAGGTTCTCATTGGAGAGCGCCTTGGCGTGGCTGTATTGCGAACGCGTGAATTTGGAAAACATGCAAGGTATGGAAATTGCCGTTGCCGTGCCGCAACTGACCGTGTTCGGGAAATAGACGACATCACGCTTTTCCAGCTGTGGATTGGTGTCGCGACCGTAGCCGTTGAGCGAGAAATTCACGGCGCGGCCGGTTTCTCCAGCCACGATGACGGTGATCCGTGGCTTGGTGACGCCGCCGAGCGCGGGCATGATCTTCGCATCCTGGCCCGTGGGTGAAACGGTGAGCTTGGCTTCCTGGTCTGCCTGCGAGAGGTAGCGAACCGTCGAGGAAATCGGCGTAAAGGGATTGAGGCTTTTGGCGATGTCCTTGTGCTGGCGAACGGCTGTCGTAAACGTCTTGGAGTTGGCGGCGGCAATTGCGCAGACAATGGTGAGGCAGCCGATAATGCTGGCCACGTTCCAAACGAATTTGCTAAAAAACGGTCTGTGATCGATTTTTACGATTGCCAGTAGAGCGACCGGAATGCCTGCAAACAGCGCGAGATGCAGGGCAAAGCCCGGCGTGATCAGGTTGCCAGCTTCTGCATGCGTCGTTTCAAAGGCATTGCGCACCATGTCGCTGTCGATGACCGCGCCGAATCGGTCCATGAACCATGACGACACGGCGGCGATAAGGATCAGCATCGCAAAGATCGGTTTGGTGATGTATTTGACCGAGAACAGGATGAGGGCTGCGGAAAATGCGGCGCCCATGGCGATGTAAAGGCCGAAAATCGCTACGGGATAAGCGGAGAGGTAGGTGTGAACCTTTGCCCAAAATGTATGATTCGTGAAAAGCAAAAGATAGAGAGCCGTTACGATGCTGAGTGTAACGCTGCCGACGACTGGCCGTGCTATAGTGTTACGTCCGCTTTTCATTGTTGATGATGATAGTGCCATTTGTCTCAATTTCCCGCTGCTTGTGCGGCGGGCAATGTGTCATCTAGCTGACATGAAGCTGAACGCGGTCTGACAAAGCTGTCAGGAAGGCACATGCCGGTAAAATGGGCATGTTAACGAATGTTAAAATCTACCCTGTAGAAGGTGCGGTATTCGTTTCTTGCCAGATATGTACAGTCAAACTAGCGCGATCTCTCAGCCACGGCTCTGCCCCATCTGAAATTTCGCGCAATATTATTTTTTTCGATTTTTCGCCGCTGGGGATGGAATTCAGATGGCTCTCTTGGATTTTCCAAAAACACGGCTTTTGGTGCAGCTTCTTTTTCCGATAGCTGCCTTTGCGAGCGAGGACATCCCGCGAAAAGATCAGATCGTCCTGATGGACGATTTCAAAAAGATCGACATGGTGGGTGTTGCGCGAAAAACCAAAGAGGTTGACGCCCGTCCCGCATCGCCCGGTGAAATCGTCATTACCTACATCCGGGGGCAGGGTGTCGAAACGCGTTCCAAGCCCGCTGAAGACGGTGATTGGGTGGTACGCAATCGATGCGAAGAGACCGGTAATGAAGAAATTCTCGTCAAGAAGCGGAATTTTTCAGACCGTTACGGCGAGCCGCTGACGCAGCCCGATGCTGCCGGTTACCGCGCTTTCAAACCTGTTGGCGCCGAGATGAACTATTTTATCGTGACCGACGAGATCGGGCCATTCAACTTCCGGGCTCCCTGGGGTGAGACGATGGTTGCG
Organism: Hyphomicrobiales bacterium; assembly: GCA_900472925.1. Taxonomy (GTDB): domain Bacteria; phylum Pseudomonadota; class Alphaproteobacteria; order Rhizobiales; family Rhizobiaceae; genus Agrobacterium. The sequence goes on along the minus strand of UCJU01000002.1, from coordinate 362,567 downwards.
CTGCCGGGGGACGCGATCGTCCAGGTGCGAACCGATGAAAGCGATACCTACCGGGTCGCCGCCGCAGCATTCCAATGCACCTATGAGATCGTGAACCCGGTGAAGGTGATCATCGACGCGGCGCTTCGGTAGTTTACGGCAGAAACTCCAGCAGCCGTCTTTCGTCGGCTCTCAACCCGGCAACCGGCTTCAGCTCCATCCCCATAATCTTCTCCAGCCGCTTGACGGATTTGTCCTCCGATGCGAGGTCGAGGACTGCGGGGTGGACGTAACTCTTTCGGCATATTGCGGGCGTGTTGGACAGTTCTTCGGATGCTGCGGTGCACATGCCCTTTATTGTCGGACGCTCCTCTGCTGACAAGGCACGAGTGGCGTGGCCGAAGGCTGCAAGCGTGCCGCCCCAGGTACGGAATGTCTTTGCGGAAATGCCTTCGCCAGCACTTTGCGAGATGTAGGCGTTGAGTGCGCTGGAATCGACGGGGTGAACGATGCCGTTTTCGTCCTGCCAGACGAACAATTGCCGACCCGGCAGGTCTGCGATGTTTTCCAGAATGCGTTGAAGACGGGGGTGCTTGAGCTTGCGTTGTACACGTTGCCCGCCCTTGGCGGCAAAGCGCAATTCTATCGTCTCTCCAAAGGAGACGTGCTTTTTCAGCAAGGTGGTTGCGCCATAGGTGCCGTTGGTTTCAAGATAGGTTTTGTTGCCGACGCGCAAATAGGCGGCGTCCAGCAGAAGCACGAGTGCGGCAAGGGTGACGTCCGCACTGTGCACCTGCTTGGAAAGATCGCAGGTCGCGCGGCGGCGGATGGCGGGAAGAGCCTCACCGAATGTCTTCAACTGGTAGAATTTGTTCTCGCCCCGCAAGGCGTGCCAATCCGGGTGATAGCGATATTGTTTCCGTCCGCGCGCGTCGTAGCCTGTGGCCTGCAAATGACCGGATGGATCGATGCAGATCCACACCCGCTCATAGGCGGGCGGGACGCCGAGGGATTTGAGGCGTGTTATTTCCAGCTTATCGGAAAGAAGCGCGCCGTCTGGCAGCCTGTAGGCAAAGCCCTTGCCGCGTTTTTCGCGGGAAATACCGGGTTCCTGATCGCTGACATAGGTCAGTCCGACTTTTCTCAGGATGCGAATTGGAAGCTGATTCATTGGGTTTTTATGCTCCTCACCTTTGTGAGGATTAATGCACATAACCCTGCGTGTGTTCCCGGCACTATGAGCCAAGATAGGAGCGGCGTAGACCGCTCCCATCGGATTCAGGAGATCAGGCGTCCGGTGCCAGCTTGAGGATCTGTGACTTGCCGCCGCCGCGCTCTTCGGTCACAGCATAGACCGCGCCGTCGTTGCCGACCTTGACGTCGCGAATACGGGCCTCAAGTGGTAACCGTCCTTCGGACACGACCTTGTCGTTCTCCACCTTCAGCACAACGAGGCCCTGGCTGACGAGACCACCAATGATGAAAGAGCCTTTCCATTCAGGGATGGCGTCGGAATCATAGTAGACCATGCCGGAAGGGCCGATAACCGGGTCCCAGTAATAGACCGGCTGCTCCATACCCTCCTTGGCGGTTATGCCATCACCGACCGCGCCGCCGCTATATTCGATGCCGTAGGTGATAACGGGCCAGCCATAATTGAGGCCGGGCTTTGGAAGGTTCAACTCATCGCCACCCTTGGGGCCATGCTCGACCGTCCAAAGGCGCCCCTGACCATCGATGGCCGAGGACTGGACGTTGCGATGGCCATAGCTCCAGATTTCAGGAAGAGCGTTCTGCTGACCGGCAAAGGGGTTGCCTTCAAAGGCCTTGCCGTCCTTGTCGATACGGAAAACCTTGCCAAGTCCACTGGAGAGGTCCTGAGCCTGAACGCGGGGCTCCTTGTCCGAACGTTCGCCGACGGTGACATAAAGCTCGTTGTTGGGACCAAAGGCGAGGCGTGAGCCGAAATGCTTGTCGCCGTCATAGGTCGGCATCTGGCGGAAGATGACCTTGGTGTCTTCCAGGACGGCTTTGCCGCCACTTTCCACAAGTTTAGCGGATGCGACCGATGTTCCGTTGCCGCCATCGCGCGGTTCGGAGAAAGAGAAATAGATCATTTTGGAGCTATCGAAATCGGGCGCCAGCGCGATGTCCAGCAGTCCACCCTGTCCATCCGAGGCGACTTCGGGCACGCCTTCCAATGCAGGGCCAGCCTTGCCATCCGCCACGATATGCATCGCGCCTTCCTTGGCGGCGACCAGCATCCGGCCATCTGGCAAAATCTCCATCGACCAGAGATGCGGCAGACCATCTGCGACCACGGTCTTCTGCAGCGACGGCATTTTCTCGGGCTGGACCGCACGCGTCTGTCCTTCGAAGGCCGGTTTCTGGTCCGGCGCGTTCGCCTGTTTCGTTTCGGCTGGAACTGTCGATTGCGCGCTGGCCATAGGGGCGAGCGGAGCGATAAGGCACATCGAAAGAATGGTCGTCGTCAGCAGGTGGTGAGTGCGCGGCATAGGTCTCCCTTCCTTGGATCGTTTGCGGGCGGGAAACATGTGGGGCGGATTTTCGTTTCACCTAGCGATCTCAACAAAACTTGATTCCGCCGTGTAAAATCGCGCTCATCCTATATTTCGTGGACGAAAATTAGTGAGGAACGTTCCGTCGTTTCCAGAGTTTCGTACTGTCGCAAATAGCAGGAGGGTATCATGCAAATCATAGACAATAGGGAAATCGAGACGACGGAAATAAAGCCTATCCTCAGCGTCGTTGAATTTTGCCGTCGCTACAGGCTCGATGATGCTGAAGAATCCCGTCTTCGCAAGCTGTTCGGCGATTTCGCATCGCGTCACGAGTTGTTGATGAACGCACAACGCAAGGCTACGTTCCGCTGATCATGTTCACGTCGGTTTGTCACTCAACACCATGAAAACATCGTAACGCGTACTTTTACCAAGAAGCTGATGAGAGGGTTTGCGGATGCCGGGCATGGGTTCGGCACGCAATGGCCACTTCAGGACCACACGTTTCGTCGCGTGTGCCAAGGCCACCGTCATCAGTTCCACCTGATCCGGGTCGGACCCCACCAACTCCCTGAGAACACGCATCTCTTTTTTCACCAACGCCGTGTTGTGGCGTGGCGGATGCATAGGATCGATGATGATGACTTCCGGCGACAGCGTCGGGATGAGGCTCCTGGAATCGCCATGGAGCAGCGTCATTCTGGACGCGATCTCGCGGTAGATGCCGCCCTCCGCGTCGGCCCGTGCAATCGCATCCGATAGCAGCGCGTGCATTCCGGGTGATCTTTCGATCAGCGTCACCTCAGCTCCCAGAGAGGCGAGCAGGAAAGCATCGCGCCCCAATCCGGCGGTGGCATCGACAATTCTGGGTGTTTTGCCGTTCTTCAGACCGGCAGCTTTTGCAAGCGCCTGGCCACGCCCTTCGCCGGAGCGCAACCGGTGGCCCACGGCACCGCCTACGAAATCAACGATGAAACCTTCGTTGCGATCTTTATCCGTCATGGTCATCTCAAAAAGGGCAGGGCACTGATAACGTCATATCGCGTCCATCTGGGTGACGAAAGCGGAGGTCCTGCGCATGCAGCAGCAGGCGTTCGGCGCCGCCGAGCGCTTCGCCTTGTGCATAAAACGCATCACCGAGAATGGGATGGCCGATGGCTTTCATATGAACGCGCAGCTGGTGTGTTCGTCCGGTGAGTGGGTGCAGGCGAAGGCGTGTCGCGGGCAGCGGTAACCGCTCGATCACGTGCCAGTCCGTTTGCGCCGATTTACCTTCATCATGATCCACGCGGTGGCGCGGCTTGCTGTCGGGATCGATGGCAAGCGGCAGGTCGATATGCCCGCTCTCGCCGCTGAGCGTGCCCCAGACCACAGCGATATAGGTCTTTTCGGTCGTTCGGTTTTCGAACTGGGAGGCAACCGCGGCATGGGCCTTGCGGTTCAGCGACATGAGCACGAGACCGGATGTGTCCTTATCCAACCGGTTGATCATCAACGCCTTGGGAAACTGCTTTTGCACCCGCGTCGCCAGACTGTCTGACAGGGCCGGATCACGACCCGGAACGGACAACAACCCGCTGGGCTTGTCGAGAACGAGGAGGTCGTCATCCCGATAGACGACGGAAATATAAGGTTCCAGCGGCGGATTATAGACGGGGTTTTCAAGCTCTGATGTCATGCTGCCTCATACCATGATTTTACGTGATGACGAGGAGATTGCGTGTCATTCCGGCAGTGGAACGGTAACGCGGCCGCTGGTGAGATCCATGACCATCTTTGCAACTGTTTCGCCGGATGAGACGGGAATGGACAATGCCAACCGGGCACCGTCTGCGGTGAAGGCTTCGTCTTCGATTGTCAGGTCCGGCACCGCCATCAGCCTCGATTTGACCAATGCCAGATCGGAAAACCCGCAGAGGATTTCTGTCGCAAAGGTGAGAACGACGGGTGTCTTCTCGCCATTTCTGAGGCACGTTGCGGCTGTTCCGCCATAGGCGCGCATCAGGCCGCCACTGCCCAACAATATGCCGCCGAACCACCGGGTTACGACCACGGCCACACAATCGAGTGATTGGCCGTCGATGGCCTGGAGGATCGGCTTGCCGGCTGTCCCAGAAGGCTCTCCGTCATCGCTGAAACGGTAGACTTGCCCGACGCGCCATGCCCAGCAATTGTGATTGGCGGTGGCATCGGACTGCTGCTCGACAAAGCGTTTCGCCGCCTCCTCATCCGCGATGGGGCTGGCGAACGCGATGAAGCGGCTTTTCTTGATGTCTTGCGAAAATGTTTCGGGACGATTGAGCGTGAACATGCCCCGTCAATAGCGCATGTACCGGCGCGGGCAAATCGGTATAAGGCGGATGTAATCAAACCGCGTTGGAAATTCTGTGATGCACGGCAAGACAGTGGCGATCATTGGTGGTGGACCGGCAGGACTGATGGCGGCAGATGTGCTGTCTGCGGCGGGTCTTGCCGTCACCGTTTATGAGGCCATGCCAACGGTCGCGCGCAAATTTCTCATGGCCGGTAAATCCGGTCTCAACATCACCCATGCCGAAGGCTATGACGATTTCGTCACCCGGTTCGGGACTGCGCAGTCAAGGCTCCAATCGGCGCTGGATGATTTCACGCCTGATATGCTGCGCGATTGGGCGCTGTCTCTGGGACAGGAGACGTTTACCGGAACGTCCGGTCGGGTTTTCCCTGTCGCCATGAAGGCTTCGCCGCTTTTGCGGGCCTGGCTGTCGCGACTGGATGCGCAAGGGGTGGATATCAAGACGCGACATCGCTGGGCAGGTTTCGAGGGAGATGCACTCCTTTTTCAGACGCCCTCAGGCGAGGTAATCGCCAAGCATGACACAAGTCTTCTGGCACTCGGCGGTGCGAGCTGGCCCAAGCTGGGCTCCAATGCCGCATGGGTGCCGTGGCTTCGGCAAAAAGGCATTGCCATCAACGATTTCCAACCTGCCAATTGCGGTTTCGATGTGGAATGGAGCGATCATTTCCGGGACCGCTTTGCGGGTGCGCCGGTCAAGTCCATCGTCACGACGTCTCAAGCCGGACGTTTCGAGGGTGAGTTCGTCATTACCCGACATGGCATCGAAGGCAGTCTGGTATATGCCCACTCGGCAGCGTTGCGTGACGTCTTCCGGCAAACCGACAATCCCGCTCTGATCGTCGATCTTGCGCCGGGTCGAACGCAGGAACGTCTCACGCATGACCTTGAGCGGCACCCTCGCAAGGACAGTCTTTCGAACAGATTGCGGAAAGCGGCCGGTCTTGCACCGGTCAAGGTTGCGCTGTTGAGAGAATGCAGGCCCGATCTGTCTGCCATGCCTCCAGCGGACATGGCGGCGCTGATGAAGGCCTTGCCCATGACCGTTACATCGCCGCGGCCAATCGCCGAGGCAATATCGAGTGCGGGAGGAATCGATTGGGATGAGATCGATCAGCGCTACATGCTCAAATCGATGCCCGGAATATTCGTGGCGGGTGAGATGCTGGACTGGGAGGCGCCCACCGGGGGTTACCTGTTAACCGCTTGTTTTGCAACGGGAAAATCCGCTGCAAGAGGCATCATGCATGCGCTTGGTGTTAGTGGATAACTATATAGTGCATTAGACTATTGCGTCCGACATAAAAAAACGCTTGATAAGTTTCTTCGAATAAAGTGGTAAGAGCGATCAGTCTGTTTTTTAGGCTGATCGTGTTGGTGGATGAGAGCTCTGCTCTCGCTGGTGGTTTTTGATGACTGATATATCTGCATCTGGCCAATGGCCGATCGGTGGCGGTGAGGCTGGCGCTCTCGTGCGCGCATTCGACTGGTCAAAAACATCACTGGGTCCCATTTCGTCATGGCCCGCCAACCTTCGCCACAAGGTGAATTCAGTCGTCAATTCACCCATCCCGCAGGTTTTGATGTGGGGCAAAGACCACGTCATGATCTATAATGACGGTTACATCGAGATTGCCGGGCAATATCACCCCAGAGCGCTTGGCGGCACCGTTCCGGCCATCTGGCCCGAAATATGGGACTGGAACAGAACTGTTCTCGCAGCTGGCTTTGACGGCGCGGTCCAGTCCTACCGCGATCAGAAGATGGTCCTGAACCGGAACGGCCAACCGGAAGAGGTGATCTTCGATCTCTTCTACACACCCATCCACAATGATGGCGGCACGGTTGATGCCGTCCTGTGCACAGTGCTTGAGAATACCGATAAGGTCAGGGCCGTTTCCGACCTTGCCGCCAGCCGTGAAGAGCTGAGCCACCTGACCGATGCCCTGCCCATTCTCGTCGGCTTCATCGACCGCGACCATATCTACCGGTTTGCCAACCAAGGTTACCTCGACTGGTTCAACTATCGCCCTGAAGATGTGTTGGGGCGCAGGGCACCGGAGGTCGTGGGTGAGGCCTTCTATCAGGCTCGCTTGCCCTACATAGAGCGGGCACTGGCTGGCGAGACCGTCATTCATGACACCGTCATTTCGCGTCCCGATGGCACGAAACGCGCAGCGGAAATCCGTCACGTTCCTCGCTATACGGCAAAGGGTGACGTCGACGGCTGCTACGTCCTGATCATCGATATCGATGCCCGCAAACGCGTCGAGCTGGAGCTGACCGTCAGCAACAACCGTTTTCGGGCCGCAGTCAATGCGGTTCATGGTGTTCTGTGGACGAACAGCCCTGATGGCAGAATGCTGGGTGTGCAGAGCGGTTGGGCCGGGCTGACGGGCCAGACGGTTCAGCAGTACCAGGATTATGGCTGGGCAGATGCCGTTCATCCCGCAGATCGCGAAGGCTCGATCAAGAGCTGGAACGAGGCGGTTGCGGCCAAGTCGACCTATGTCTGGGAACATCGCGTTCTGCGCCACGATGGCGTCTACCGCACCTTTGCCATTCGCGGCGTCCCCATTTTGAACGATGGCGGGGACATCATCGAATGGGTGGGTGTACATACCGACATCACCGACCAGCGTGCGGCCGAATCCGCTTTGCAGGAGCATTCCGCCAATCTGGAACGTGAAATTCGCCATCGTCGGCGTGCCGAAGACCAGCTTCGTCAACTGAACGAAGGGCTCGAAGCGCGCGTTGCATCTGAGATCGCCGAACGTCGGCAGGCGGAAAGAGCGCTGCAACAGGCGCAGAAAATGGAAGCCATCGGCCAGTTGACTGGCGGTGTCGCTCACGATTTCAACAATCTATTGCAGGTCGTTGCGGGCAATCTTCAACTCCTGGCAAAAGATGTGGTCGGCAACGAGCGCGCCGAGCGTCGGGTGGGCAACGCTTTAGCGGGTGTCAGCCGTGGCGCAAAGCTCGCCAGCCAATTGCTCGCCTTCGGTCGTCGTCAGGCGCTGGAGCCGCGCGTGATCAATGTTGGTCGTTTCGTCGCCGGGATGGATGATCTGTTGCGCCGTTCCATCGGAGAGGCCATCGAGGTTGAGGTCATCACCGCGGGTGGCCTATGGAACACATTTGCCGATCCGGCGCAGGTGGAAAATGCCCTGTTGAACCTTGCGATCAACGCCCGAGACGCGATGGCAGGGTCTGGAAAGCTGACCATAGAAGTCGGCAATGCGTCGCTCGATCAGGATTATGCACGCACGCATGCCGAAGTTGAGGCCGGGCAATATGTCATGCTGGCGGTAACCGACACAGGCTCCGGCATGGCGCCTGAAATCCTGGACAAGGTGTTCGAGCCGTTTTTCTCTACCAAACCTGAGGGCAAGGGCACCGGCCTTGGCCTTTCCATGGTCTACGGCTTCGTCAAGCAGTCTGGCGGTCATGTCAAGATTTATAGCGAGGTCGGGCAGGGGACGACGGTCAAAATCTATCTTCCCCGTTCGCTGTCCAATGAAGACCGCGAAATCGTGGTGCAGAGCGGCCCGATTGTCGGCGGCAACGAGACGGTTCTCGTCGTGGAGGACGACGATGAAGTGAGAAGCATCGTCGTTGAAACGCTGACGGATCTCGGCTACCGGGTGCTGACCGCGCGGGATGCGCAGGCGGGCCTGACTGTTGCAGAAAGCGGCGTTCCCATCGACGTCATCTTCACCGACGTTGTCATGCCGGGACCTTTGAAAAGCAGCGAAATGGCGCGGCGCGCCAAGGAGCGTCTGCCGAACCTCGCCATTCTTTTCACCTCCGGTTACACGGAAAACTCCATCGTTCACGGAGGCAAGCTGGATGCGGGTGTCGAGTTGCTATCGAAGCCTTATACGCGTGAGGCGTTGGCCAGACGGTTACGCCATGTCATTGCCAACCAGAAGCAGCGGGCCGAGGCAAACAAGGACCGCGTCTCCAATCAGGATGTCATTGCAAGGCTTCGCAGCCAGGCCGCCATGCGCGTGCTGCTGGTAGAGGACGATGAGCTGATCCGCATGAACACCTCCGATATCCTTCTGGAGAGCGGGCATGTCGTGGTCGAGGCAGCCAACGCGACCCAGGCGCTCGATCTCATCGACAGGGAAGATGTCGATGTGCTGGTGACGGATGTCGGATTGCCGGATATGACCGGCGGCGAACTTGCGGTGCTGGTCAAAGAGCGCAAGCCAATGGTCGGTGTAGTGTTTGCGACAGGCGATAACTTCCTGCCCAGCAATGCACCGGCGGGCGCGGTTCTGCTGTGCAAGCCTTATAATGAAACCGATGTTCGCTCAGCCATTGCCCAGGCAATGAGCGAGTAAGATCGGTGCCGCTCAGTAACCGCGGGCCATGTCCACGGTTGCTGGCAGGTTTCCGGTTTTCCGCCATGCGCTGATGTTTCCGGCAACGATGGCGGCGGATGTCTGCCGGTTGGTCGGTGCCGAGATATGCGGCAGGACGGTCACGCGCGGGTGGGTCCAGAATGGCGATTGCGCTTCCAGTGGTTCCTGTTCGAAAACATCGAGGACCGCGTGGGACAGGTGGCCGGCATCCAGCGCCGCTATCAAATCCTCAGCAACGATGACCGCGCCGCGTGCGAAATTGACGATCGCGGCATTGGGTTTCATGGCGCCGAGGCGATCCTTGTTCAGTAGCCCTTTGGTATCTGCCGTCAGCGGTACGAGGCAGACGAGAATATCGCTTTTTGAGAGCAGGGTCTGAAGGCCGCTGTCACCGGACAGCGTTTCGATGCCTTCCAGCGTCTTGGGCGAACGGCTCCAACCGGTGGTGTTAAAGCCCGCCTCGCGCAGTCTTGCGGCGGCGGCCGCGCCCAGAGCACCAAGGCCAAGCAGGCCGACGGTAATATCCCTAGGATGGCGATATTCCAGTTCCTTCCAAAGCGCCTTTTGCTGGTGGTCGCGGTAGGCTGGCATATCGCGATGAAGATAATAGGTCCACGCCAGCACGGCTTCAGCCATGACACGGGTCAGTTCCGGGTCGGTGAGACGCACGATCGGTGGCGCTGTCGTGCCGAGTTCCGCCACGAGACGCTCCACGCCTGCCCACAGGCTGTGTATCCATTTCAAACCGGTCAGCTTGGCAATATCGGCTGGATCGGGATTGGCGACGATGGCGATCTCTGTCTGCGCCTTCTGCTCGTCACTCATCGCCTTGATTGAAAGGATCGTTTCACCGGGCAGGGCGGAGGACAGCATCTCGATCCACTCCGCTTCGTTGGCGTCGGTTGTACGGGAAACGAAAGCAATGGGAGAAGGCATGTGAGACGTGTCCTGCGCTGATATTTGTGACGTCATATCAATGGGCAAAACTTCTCTCGGGCGCCAGCCATTATTGGACGATAGCGGGCAAAAAAATGCCCGCTTGACGCGGGCATCTTGATTTCGTTTTAAGCCGGTTCCGAAACCGGCTTTTTGGCATCGCCGTAATAGGCAGAGAATTTCTCGTGATAATGTTCCGAGCCGCCCGGACCAGCATAACGCTGCAACTCGGTCATGTCGGTCTTGTTCAGCACGATGCCGAGCGTCTTATTGGCAATTTGCGGTTCGTGGCTCATGAGGTTTTGCACCATCTGGATCGGTGTCTTGCCCCACTCCGTTACGAACACGAAGCCATCAACCTGCGAGGCGAATGCCTTCGCATCGATGACAGGCACCACTGGCGCAAGGTCAACGATGATGTAATCGCAGGCTTCACGCGCCGAATCCATGAACTTGCGCATGCCGGAAGAGGCAAGCAACTCGCTGGAATGGGCGAACTGGTTGCTGGTGGAAACCGGCAGAATGCCCATCTTGGTGCGGCTGTCGACCTTGACGGCCTTTGTCCAGGGAACCTCATCCAGCACGACTTCCACGAGACCAGCTGACTGGCGCGTGGTCAACATGCGGCTGAGGCCCGGGTTGCGGATGTCGGCGTCCACCACCAGTGTGCGCTTTCCGGTGGTGGCGATGAGGCCCGCAAGATTGAGGGCAACCACGGACTTGCCTTCGTTGGGCAGGCACGAAATGACGCCAATCACGCGGCACTGGCGTTCCTGAATGACCACATCGGCGGTCAGTTTCACGTTGCGCAAAGTTTCGGTGAAGCTCGAGCGTGGACTATCGACCGCCAGTCGCAGCATCTTCTGGAACGACACCTGCCCGTTATCCTCGATGTCGGTATCGGGGATCTCAGGCGTCGCGGCTCCCGTTTCGGATTTAGCCGTTTCCAAGCCTTTCTCACCGATGAAGGGGAGATAACCAAGGAAGCGCATACGTAGATTATCACGCACATCGTTGCCGGTGTGGAAATAGCGGTCACGGAATTCCAGAATAGCGGCTACGCCACCCCCCAGCATCAAGCCGAGAATGACGGACAGCGCCATGGTCATCGTCTTTTTCGGGCTGGACGGTGATGTCGGCAGACCGGCTTCGGAGATGATGCGCGCCTTGGCAATCGGGAAGGACTGTTTCTGCGATGCCTCTTCGAAGCGACCGAGATAGGACTCGTAAAGTGTCTTGAGCGCCGCTGCCTGCTGTTCAAGCTCACGCAGCTTGACCATTGTCATATTGGCTTCGGAATTGCGACCGGCGACCCGGTCGATGTTTTCCTTCAGCGACTGCACGCGGGACTGTGTGACATCGAAGTCGTTCTTGAAGCTACCCGTCAGCTGGAGAAGCTCCTGGTAGATCTGGCGTGAGAGATCGCTTTTTTCCTTTTCAAGCGCGACAGCCTGCGGGTGATCCTTGCCGAACTGCTGCACGACACCACGTTCCCTGTCGGAAATGGCGATGTAGCGTTTGCGCAGATCCTGGATAACCGTGTTGTCGGTATCCCGCGCCGAGACGATGGCGTTGTTGACGGCATTTTCGGGACCTTGGTCGGTAATGGATTTATACTGCGTGTAGCGGGCAGAGGCCGTCGCGGCATCTGCCTGCGCAGCAATCAACTGACCGTTCAAATCCGAGAGCTGGCTTTCAGACATCAGCTCGCCGCGCGAGGACACGATGTTGTTGGCAACCTTGTATTTTTCGACTGCAAGCGATGCGGCCTGTGAACGCTGGTTGAGGTCCGTCAAACGTTCCTGCAGCCAGACGGAAGCACGCTCCGTAGCATCGAAATTCGCGTTCAGTTGTTCCGTCAAATAGGAGTTGGCATAGGTTTTGGCGATCTGTGCTGCCAATTGCCGGTCTATCGAGCGGATGGAGATGGCAATGACCGAGCTTCGGCCTACGCGCTCTACCGTCAGCGCCTGCTGGATGACAGCAGCTGCCTTTTCACGACGACCGTTGCGCATGGCGTCTTCCGAGACCGGCGGAGAGTTCGGCGTCAGAAGATCAACCACGCCCTTGATCGAGGATTTGACCAGATCAGCAGGCGTCATGGGCGGATTGACGATGGTCTCGTTGTTGTCGAGGCCAGCCTTGTCCACCACGGTCAGCGCCATCTCCTTGGATTTCAGGATTTCGACGGCACTGGCAATGCGATTGTCTATCACCTGTGCCGCGGGCACGGGCGTTTCATCCTCCGCATAACGCGACAGGCTCTCATCAAGAAGAACCTGCGTCATCGCGGTATAGGACGGTGTCGCCACAACGAGGTAGAGCCCTGCCAGAACCATCGTCGCAATAACGCAGGCCCCGATGATGTTGGCACGGCGCACCACGGCAGCCCAGAGGCGGTCGAGGTCGATAAACGTGTCGGAGTCCTTGGACTGCTCTGGGAAATTCATGTTCGATCTAATGGTTTTGTGGTGCATTGACCCACCTGTGTTTAAAAAAATGATGAGCGGGACGGCATTTTTCCTGCCTTCCCGACTCTCTTGTTTTTAGTTTCAAGCCGCTTTGACACGGCTTTCATGGTTCAAAACCAATTCCTTGATGGAGGCCAGAACCTGGGCTTCCATGTCCGAGCGCATCAGCGAGAAGGCAACGTTTGCAGAGATGAAGCCTTGCTTGCTACCACAATCGAATGTCCGCCCGATAAATTTCTGGGCATGAAATGGCTGCGTTTCCGCGAGACGTTTCATACCATCCGTCAATTGAATTTCATTGCCCGCGCCGCGTTCCTGCTTTGCGAGAATATCGAATATCTCAGGCTGCAGAATATAGCGGCCATTCAGGTAATAATTAGACGGGGCGGCGGAAGGTTCCGGCTTCTCCACCATTTCTGTCACGCGAAAGCCGTGGCTGACCGTGCTGCCAACGCCTACAATGCCGTAGGACGAGGTTTTCTCGGGCGCGCACTCCTCGACGCCGAGGATGTTGCCGCCGACTTCGTCATACAGTTCCATAAGGCCAGCGATGCAGCCGCGCGCGCCGTAAGACACCATATCCGGCAATAGAAGCGCAAACGGCTCCTTGCCGACGAGTTCACGGGCGCACCATACGGCATGGCCAAGACCAAGTGGCACCTGCTGGCGCGTATAGCTGACTGTACCTGCCACCGGCAGCATCTTCTCAAGCTGGAGGACTTGCATGGTCTTGCCGGATTTCGTCAGGGTGTTGACCAGTTCAGGCGCGCTGTCGAAATAGTCTTCGATGGCTGTCTTGTTACGGCTGGTGACGAAAATAATGTGTTCGATACCGGCCTGCATGGCCTCATCAACGGCGTATTGAACAACCGGACGATCAACAATCGTCAGCATTTCCTTCGGCATTGCCTTGGTAGCTGGCAGGAACCGTGTCCCGTTGCCTGCAACTGGGATAACGGCCTTTCTGACAGTCCTGTTTAAATCCACGGCATTCTCCTTAATTCATTTCTGAGTATCGATATCGGGCAGCTCAGGACGCTTGCCTGTTCACCCGCTTTGAAACTGACTTTGCGGTCATGGAGTCTTTCAGTCTTCTCAACCGCACTTCAATGGGCATGCGCAGGTGTCGAAACGCGATCGGGTCGCGGAAGGCAATCTTCACGACACCGGAGACCGAGCGGCTCTTGATGCTGGAAATCAGCATCAGAAAATGGCGCGCTTCGACAAGGCTGCGGCTGCGTTGTTTCTGTGCCTCGAATGCGGCGGGCGACAGTGTGTAACCGGCGATGAACTCGCGATCAGCGTCGATCATCGCATCGACGTGGCGAAGTTCCAGCACGCGGGAAATAGAGCCTTCGCGGATATTGTAGACGTAGCCGGGTGATGGCTCGATGGTGCAGAGGCCGCCAAGGGCCAGTGCAGATGCCAGAAGCAGATAGTCTTCGCCAATCCGCAAGCTTGGGTGGAAGCGAAGTTTATGAGCGTTGAGAAAGTCACGTCGGAACATCGGCTTCATATAGCCGAAATTGAAGGTCGAGCGGAAAAGGACGTTGGATGCAATGAAGTCTTCCAGCGTCAGAACGCCACGTTCCCGCAGGAAATCTTCGGCAAACATCGTCTCCTTGGGACGGCCATCCGTGTAGACCACATCGAGATTGTCGACGGCGATGTCCGCGCTTGCGGCTTCTGCCCGCGCGATCATCTGTGCCGTGCGATGCGGCAGAATGACGTCGTCGGAATCCAGAACGGATATCCAGCGACCTTCAGCAGCATCCAGCCCGGCATTGCGGGCGCCGCCGGGGCCGAGGTTTTTCTCCAGTGCGATCAACCGGACGCGTGGATCGTTCATGGCGAAAGCCTTGACGATCTCACGGGTCGCATCGCTCGATTTATCATCCACGACGATGACTTCCAGTGTGACCAACGCCTGCGCCAAGGCGCTTTCAACGGCTGGAACAATCGTATCTGCGGAATTATAGGCGGCGATGACGAATGTGACGTCCGGCTGTATCGGGGCTTCCATCACGCTGCCTCCACGGTGCCGTACTGGCGAATTTCCTTCACGCCGATCGCGCCGCTGATGGAGCCGCAATGCAGTGCCACACGGAGCAGCTGGCGGGTGCGACGAACGGGATCGAACACGCCGAGTAGCGCCATTCCGGCGCAGGCTGCAGCTTTGGCTGCGGCAACGGCGACCTGTACGACGCGACGAAGACCCGGTTTTTTCTCTGCCAGCAGACGCCCATGTGTCTGGCCTGAACGAAAGCGACGCTTCGCAAGCCATTTGAAACTGGCACGGGTGTCAGGCACCGGCTCGGAGAGAACGGCGTTTTTCGCGAAGGCAATGCGCCCACCGGCGGCATACATATGGGAGAAGAAGTGCGTGTCTTCACCACCGCTCTGCCCCAAAGACAGCGCGAAGCGACGACCGGCGACAGATGGTGCCGACATGCGCAGCAGCGTATTGCAGGTGTATCCGGTGATGATTTCGCCTTTGACCCAGACGGGGAAGGTGGAATGAAAATCGCCCTTGCGCATCCAGTCCGGCGCAGTCGATTTGTAGATGGCCGTTACGGGTCCCAGCACGGCTTCGGCACCTGTTTTCTGGGCGGTCTGCAAAAGCTCCGACAACCATTCGCGCGGCGCGGTCTCGTCGTCATCGATGAAGGCCAGGTATTCTGCCTGTGAGGTGGAGAGGCAGGCGTTACGGGCAATCGAGATGTTCGACTTAGGGCAGTGAACATAGATGATCTCGAACGGCGATGCCTTGCGCAGATTGTCGATGGACGCTTTTGCGCTCGGCTCCGCATCGTTATCGGCCACGATGAGCCGCACGGTCACGCCTTGGGGGATATCGAGCTCGAACAGGGACGTCAATGTCGCCACGACCGCTGGACGGCGATAGGTGCAGATGCCGATATCAACGCTGACGGGTGTGGACGAAAGGGAGGTTGCGGTCATGAAACGGCCTTTCCCGCCACAGGCGCTGGCGAGCCGAGCGAGCCGAGAAGCTCAAGCCAGAAACCGGTGGACCATGCGAAATGCATGACCATGGCGGCAAAGGCTGCCAGCGGACCATAGGAATTCTTCTGGGCGACAGCCATCCATAAGCCATACCCAACGCAGGCGCCGACCCAAAGGAGAAGCGGAATAGTCGCGGCCCAGTGGAAGACGCCGAGAAGAGCAAACACGGCGACCGGCATGACCGCCAGCGGTATCATCTGGCGTATCTTGGGCAGAGAACGATGCTTTAACAGGTTCTTGGCGCGACCCCGACCATAGGCCATATATTGTTTGAACAGCGGCGCGACGTTGGAACGAGGATAATAGGTCATGCGGGTCTTGTCGGTCATCCATATGCGGAAGCCAGCCTTGCGCAGCCGGTAATCCAGTTCGGCATCCTCGTTATGGCTGAAGCTTTCATCATAGCCACCAGCCGTGGTGAACGCGGATATGCGCATCAACGCGTGATGGCCGTGATCGATCCAATGACCTTTCGATCCTTCGCGATGTTTTGAGCCGCCATTGCCGAGTTTGGAGTTCTGGGCGATAGCCGTCGCCTTCTGGAACGTGCCGTGACCGACCGTGTCCATGGCAACGACGACGGAATCTGCGCCCGTCTTTACCGCGTCTTCCAGCAAGCGGTGGCAGTAATCATCCGGGTAATCGCCATGCGCGTCGATGCGGATCAGATAATCATAATCGGTCCCGAACATTTCCACGGCGAGGTTGATGCCGGCGCTCTGGATGCGTTTTGGGTTGGCAAGCAAGATGACGCGCTGGTCCTGCATCGAGAAATTGGCGACGATGTCGCGTGTGCCATCCGTGCTGCCGCCATCGGCCACGATGATGCGGTCCTGCGGGTGATTCAGGCTGCTTGAAAACTTGAGCAACAGGTCATCGATCGTGCGGGCTTCGTTGAGGCACGGTATGACGATCAATGTTTTGACGTCTGGAATGGTTTGCAACTTCATCGGTTAAACCCCGTCAAGCGGTTGAGAGTGCCGCTTCCACGGTGCGGCCATTGTGCGGCGCTGCCAGGGAGGCGAGTTTGTGAACGAGTTGAACGCAGTCCTGCCGGTCGGTAACCCATTGCTTCTGGTCGATCGCAGTCAGGCGGGCGAAGGCATCGAGATAGGACTGTTCGGTCAGGTCCGCGAAAAGCTTCTCCAGAGTGCTGGCATTCGCATGGGGCAATATCTCGCCAATTTTCCTGCTCTCAAGAAAACGCGCCGTTTCCGTGCCCGCAACGGCAATGGGCAGCGTGCCGTAAAGGCATCCCTCATAGAGACGGTTTGGCAGCAGCCAGCTGGAGTTCTGGCCTTCCTCGAAGAAGTCGATGGCCCATGTGAACTGAACCTCATTGTAGATCGAGGCCAGATCCTCGGGGTTCTTGTAGGGGCCGAGAAAGCTGACGTGCGGCGCCTTGGCAACTAAGCCATCGAAATCCTGAAATTCAGAATAGGCGGGTCGCCCGCGCAGGATGATCTCTACCTTGCCATCCATTTTCGCTGCAAAATCGGTGAGGATTTGCAGCGACTTGGCGCAACGCAACGCGCCGAACCACCCGATTTTCCACGGCTCGCCTGGCTTCGGCGCGCGCGGTAATGCGGGAGCCTGGTCGATGGCATCCAGCATCAAAACCTTGTTTTCCTGCAAAAGCACCGGCAGCTGCAAGCCGGAGCGGGGCGCGAAATACTGCGCCACGAAGGCGGGGGAACTGGTGATCAGCAGCTTTGCGTCCCTTGCAAAATACCGTTGGGCTGCGTTGACGAGTTTGCCGACCGGCCCTTCGTTCAGAAGCAGCCGGTGAATATCAAGGCATTCGTAGACCACGGGCACGTCGCGCCCGTAAATGCCCGAGGCACGGCGCGCCAGTGCCAGCATTTCAAGATTACGGGCAATGATGACATCCGGCTTGCGCAACTGCTGCAAGGCGCGCGGCAGCGAAAGACTGGACTTGACGACGGACAGAATGCGTTGCGCAAACTGTCCGTCCGCGGTTTCGCCAAGCACAACAGGCGTTATGCCATCGACATCGGCCAGCTTGTTTTCGCCGCGCGTGAAGCCTGCAAGGCTGACCGTTGCTCCACCTATCTGCAACGTCATAACCCGCCGGCGAATGGCCGGGTCGGCAAGGTCATGAGCAAAATAGAGAACATGCGTCATTAAAAACAGTCCTGAAGCAAAGGGTCATCGGGCAGTCTAGCGGGCGAAGATGTCAATTCGACAGGCAGGCCACGGATTCGGGAAACTGGCATTTGTCGCCAAGCGCCGTAAACGCCATGCGATCAACGTTCATCACCGCCGGGCCGTTATAAGCGAAATTGCCCATCCAGCTTTTCAACGTATCTGTTCCCCACAGGCTGAAAAAAATCTTCTGCGGATTTTGGGGGATTTTGGACGGATCGGTGACCTCATGGACCATCTTTCCATTCACGAAGTAACGAAGACGCTGCGGTTCCCAAACGAAGGCGTAGTCGTTGAAGGCCTTGTCGGCTCCGCCTGCGACACCCACCAGTTTCTCATTGCCGCCCTTGGCAGAAACATACTGATTGAGCTGAACCTGAGAGGTATTCTTGCCAAGAACTTCCATATCGATTTCGTCATGCGGCTTTTTATCGGTCGGTCCGATATAGGTGAAGAAGGCCGAGTTCAGGCCCTGACCGGTTGCGGTTTTGATCCGGGCTTCATAGGTGCCGTAACGATAACGACCCTTCGTCTGGATTTCACCGCAGGAGTAATTCCGGTCTCCAGCCTTGCCTTCCTGGTAACCGAGCTGCAGTTGTCCACCTTCGAATTTCACCAGTTTCTTCGACCATGTGCAGTTCTGGTGCGCGCCGTTGTTCCAGCCGTCAGAGACGTACCAGAAGGAGCGGTCCATGCTGTCGAAGTTCTCCACGAAGGACTTACCGTTGTCTTCCTGTGCCACTGCGGCAGATGTGCCGAGGCTGAGAACCAGAAGAGCAGAAGCTATCAAGCGCGAATGAACGCTGCTGAGGATTGCGGTCATAGGTTCACCTTTGTCTTTGTGGAACGGGTGTGTCTGCTGAGGGCCGATAGGGCTCGGCTTTCACGGATGGTTTGTTGTCAAAACCGATCTTTGGCTTCTTGCTCCGACTGCCGGTCAGAACGCTGTAGAGAGACGGCAGCTTGGACCGGACCTGCGCGTTGGTGACAATCAGAATGGCAAAAGAGAGCAGCACCGCGCCAATGTAAAAGGCGGGGTAGAAGTCAGGGCCGCCCTTGTTCCAAACCATCCACATGACGACGAGAAGCGGATAATGGGCGCAGAAGATCCAGAAGCTCAGGCTTCCCGTATCGGCGAGACGGCGGCCGATACGGCTCTGGATCAGCAAGGACGATGACGCCCAAAGACCCACCGCGCCGAATACTGCCAGAAGGTTGCGCAACAGATTGAGCTCGAATGGGAATTGCGGCCCGGTGAAGTAAAGACCCGTTGCCAAAAGAGCGGTCGCTGCAAACAGAGCGACAGTGATTTTGATTGCGTAGGGGTCGAGCGTCTTTAGATCGATCTTGTACAGAGCAAGCGCGATACCCAGGCTAAAGCTGAAAAGAATGGACTTCTTCTGCACGATAACCAGCGTCAGATCTGGCCATGCGGTGAGAACCAGAAGCACACCCAGTGTCAAAAACGGGATGCGCCGAACCAGGAACGCAAGAACCGGCGACAGCAGGATGCAA
This sequence comes from Hyphomicrobiales bacterium, assembly GCA_900472925.1. Classification (GTDB taxonomy): domain Bacteria; phylum Pseudomonadota; class Alphaproteobacteria; order Rhizobiales; family Rhizobiaceae; genus Agrobacterium. The sequence continues at coordinate 343,249 of UCJU01000002.1, read as the reverse complement.
ACGAACAGGTCGCGGAGGAAATACAGGGGAATGTTGACGGGAAACTCTTCCAGGGCCGCGCCGTGGCTGATCATCTCACGCGGTGTCGCGTTCCACAAATCCGGAAAATATCCATCGCCCACGCCAACCCGCTGCATAACGAGAACGGCAACGAAAAGCGCGCCATTCCACAGGAAGAAGGGCAGCAAGACGGTTTTGGCCTTGGATTTGACAGTGGCAGAGTAATCGAAAGCGCTCATGCCACGACGGAACAGGAGGTAGCCCGAGATCGCGCTCAGACAGGGCACGCCCACGCGAAACAAGGCGTCGCCCAGAAAAACCCGTATCCAGTCGAAGAAACCGTACATCCCTAAAAACGGGCTGGTTTCGGGATTATGCGGCACATGCACGAAAACAATGCCGGAAATTAAAACGATACGCATCAAATTGATGCGGGAAGATAGGTTCTGATCAAAAGTCACATCAGTTCCCCTTTATTGGGCGGTGTCTCCCCTCACCGCGTTACAACCAAGAGCGAACGTAAGCCCACTCGAGGAGTCTCGTTTTTACTTTAGGGTAAAATGTGGCAACGCGGGAAAAACGTCTATCGAATTGTAAGGGGTGAATCTCTGTGCAGCTACGTGCTCCATAGGGTAAATTAATTTAAGTATTTGTTTTGTATAAATTAAAGGGCCGATGAGACGAGAAATCTCATATGGTTTCTGGTGGCCTCCAAACGCCAGATTATGCTGCATCGCACAAAGTAAAAACATGCCTTACGTAACGGGCGTCGTGACGGTTCGATTTCATAACGATCGGATTGTGGCGAAAAAGGTTCGCTACCTTACGCTACGGCGGGTTTAGCTTTACGGTCCTTCATCGTGCCGAAAATCTTTCTCGGCAACTCCCGCTGTGTCGCCAGGATGAGCATTCCATAGATGCCGCCACCGGCGGCGGCGCCGACGAAAACCTGCATATAGGGTTGAGGCATATCCTCTTTCGCGACGACGCTGAACTCTTGCGGTGTCAGCAATCGGGCGAGAATTGGCACCGTGACAAACTTAAGCCCGAATGTGCCTGTTTTTGACAATTCGCTCCAACCGACATTCGTGCTAATCGTGTTGACGCTCGGAGCAGGGCGGATGCATGCATCCTATTAGATTTGGAGGCCAGCGAGTAGTGGGCTGGCGGGAGGTTTGCCACTCATCGGGGCCGCTCGTCTTGTCGGGCCCGACACTTCTTGATCAACACAAGGGGCGAAACAATGGCGAAATTTACAGTCGTTATTCCTTATTATCAAAAACAGCATGGCGTTTTGGGTCGTGCATTGGCATCGGTTTTTGCGCAAACCGTTCAGGATTTCGATCTCGTCATCGTAGACGACGAATCGCCCTATCCTATTGAAAATGAAATCGCGGAACTGAGCGAAGAGCAGCAAGACCGCATCAAGATCGTCAAGCAAAAGAATGGTGGGCCGGGCGGTGCGCGCAATACGGGGCTTGATAACGTCCCTGCCGAAACGACCTATGTCGCTTTTCTCGATTCAGACGACATCTGGACCCCAGACCACCTGAAGAATGCGGCTTATAGCCTCGATACCTTCGGCGGTGAGTGCTATTGGGCCTCCATGCAGGCGAGTGACGAGTTCTATTATCACTTTGCGATTTCCGAACTTGAGAACGACGAGGGTGCTGTTCGTCTGTCCGAATCACCGAAGGTCATAGAACTTCCTGATCTCGCCAGCGTCATGCTGCGCAACTGGAGCTTCCTGCACCTGTCCTGCATGGTCATCGGTCGACCGCTGTTTGAAAAAGTCCGGTTCGACCCGATATTGCGGCTGGCGGCAGAAGACGTTCTGTTTTTCTGCGACTGCATCATGGCATCCAAGCGCAGTTTGTTGTGCGACGATGCCGGTGCCATGCGTGGCATGGGCGTGAATATCTTCCATAGCATTGACAACACGTCGCCGGAATTTCTGCGCCAGCAGTTCAATACATGGGTGGCGCTGGATACGTTACAGGGTCGCTTTTCCAAGCGTCCTGCTGATGTGGCATCCATCGCTTCCTACAAGAACACGGCGCGCAAGCAGGCGCTGTGGAGCCAGGCGGGCAAGCTGAAGCAGCGCAAGGCACCCGAACTTGGCCTCTTGTTCAAATGGATGATGCGTGACCCGGCTATTTTGCGCGCAGCGCTCGAATTGGGAACCGGCAAATTTGCCCGCCCGAAATGAGCCCGCTGCCAACACAATTTTTATTCAGGAGTAGTCCATGAAACCCTATCACTGGGAATCGCATCACGGCAATTTCGGCGATGACCTCAATCTCTGGCTTTGGGATTTCCTGTTGCCGGGCCTGCGGGACGTCCACCCGGATATCCTGCTAGTGGGTGTCGGTACCGTTCTCAACGACGTCCTGTTCCCGCCCAACCAGCGCAAGCTGATCATTGGCAGCGGTTATGGCTATGGTGCAGTGCCTGACATTTCCAATAAGGAACTTTGGGATATTAGATGCGTGCGTGGTGAGATGACGGCTGGAAAGCTCGGCCTGCCTGCGCATATGGGCATCGTTGACCCCGCTGTGATGGTCACCGAGATGCCTGACTTCAAAAACCTGCCGAAGCTGCACAAGAAGACCTATGTTCCGCACTGGGAATCAGCGGAATTCGGGATGTGGGAAACAGTGTGCGAACCAGCCGGGCTGACCTATCTCGATCCACGTGGCGAGGCGAAGTCTGTTATCAAGCATATCGCGCAGTCGGAATTCATCGTCGCCGAGTCAATGCATGGTGCCATTCTCGCCGATGCCTTCCGCGTGCCATGGGTGGCCGTCAGCACGTCCACGTCCATCAATAGCTTCAAATGGAGCGACTGGGCTGGAAGCGTCGGCGTGAAGTACGAGCCGCGCTACATCCCGGTTTCGACACGCGCTGAAGCGGCCAAGAAGGGCTCCAAATTCTGGGGCATGAGCTTTCCGCCACCGCCACAACCGCCGATCGTTGAAAACCCCGCTCAGCACCACGACGGCGAGTTGCTGGTTCGCCCGCAACAGGAACAGATGTCGTTGAAAAAGCTGGCAAAGCAGGTCTTGGCCGCACCCTCGACACTGGCGCTGTGGCAAGCAAGCCGCGCCGAGCCACGTCTTAGCCCCGATGGCCGTCTGGAAGAACGTAAAGAGCGTTTCCAGGCTGTGCTCGAGACGATCAAGAAAGACTATTTCTGACGAAACAAAACGCCGCTCGGCTCAAGAGTTGAGCGGCGTTGCCCTTAGCAAATAGCGAATATCGGCAACCTGTTGCGGCTCCTTGCGAAAACGCGCGGTCTTATCGCGCCACAGACCCTGCGCGATGGCAGGTGCAGCGGGCAAGCGCTTCAGGGTGTGAGACAGTGCTCCGCCCAGACCGGCTTTCGCCTTTGCATCAAGGAAGTCGCGCAGCTCGAATTTCTCGCGAATGTGTCGTTCATGCTCCTGCATGAGGGCTTTTTCCTGCGGTGCCAGATCATAGTCAGCCATGATTTTGCGGTCGGCTTGGTAGAGTTGACGCAAATCATCCGTGCGGTGGCGACCACTCAGCGAATCGCCGCGAACGATTGCCCCGTAACCACAATTGCGGATGACTTTGTAACGCGCGCCGCAGGCCAAGGCCCGTACATATAGCTCGTAATCCTCGCCCAATCTCAATGCTTCGTCATAGCGCAGGCCATGAGTTTCGAGAAACGACCGGCGAATGACGGGCTTGAGAAAGCCGGTCTCGCCGCGCTCCACACCTCGTTTGGAGATGTTGCCTTCAACGAACTCTGCCAGTGTGAGGAAATGCGTTTCCGGCACGAACCGTTCTGGCACCATCGAAGATGCTCCGGCCACTGACTGCTGAATGAACGCGATATTATCTGCCACTAGGTCCCAGTCATCATGCTCCAGCATGGCGGCAAAGCGTCCTGAAAAGAAGAAGTCGTCGGCATCGAGAATGCTGATAAGTGGGGCAGAGGAAATGGCAATGGCGTGATTGCGCGCGGCCGAGGGTCCGCGGTTGACGTCAAAACGTTCGACTTTCAGCCGCCCGGTTCCGTCGTCGCAGGATTGTGCAAAGGATGCCGTCGCATCCGTCGATCCATCATCGATGACGACCACTTCGGAGACTTCCGGCTGTGAGAGTGCAGAGGCGATCGCGACGGCTATCGTGTCTGAGGCGTTTTTCGCAGCAATAATCACGCAAATGGATTGCGAATCCCCGGTCATGCCCAACTCCTGCTTCGTTGCGTCGAGGCTTTTAACGCAGGAAAAATGTCAGGGATAAGGACATGCGGGGATTATTTCGCACCTGCGAAAAGTTCAAGTCGGGACAACTGGATAAGACTAGAAGTCGGTGAGCTTGGGGCTATGTGGCGCAACGACAGAAATCGTTTCCGCAATAGACTTCTCCGGTGTCGGAGCAACGTCCTTCTGGAAGCTCAATGTTGCGCGCATCTGCCGCTTTTCTTTTGCAACAAGAATAAGCACGCCTATAAAGTATCCAACTTGTATAATGATAAGACAGATCAGTGTTTGAATAAAGCTTGTGAAGAAAGAGCCATGGATAAAATATGTTGCAATGGCGAACACCAGCAAGGCGCAGATCATGCTGATGAAAACGCGCGGGGCGTACATATTGTTTTCCTCCGCTAAGCATTGTCTCCCCGTAGAGAAATGCATATTCATGGCTTTCTTTTTTTGGGTTTATATTACGAAACGAATACCGTTTCAACACAGTTATACTTCCATTAGACGGTCCAGAGTGAAATTTCGGTAATTTTTAATGGTAAAATTTGCGCAAATTTTTGTTATTTGATCCTTGTGCCCGAATTTCTGTCCGGTGACCTTATCGCAAGGTTAAAGAGATGTTTCGATCCGCCTACTCGCCCAACTCTAGTTCAGTGTAGATGCCATGAATTTGAGCGGCGGGGTCCAAACGACCTTAGCCATTCTGCCGCCTCTGTAGACTTCGTTAACCATGCGCCCGGTAAAGATAGGTGGTTGATTCCCGAAGCAGTAAGGTGTGCGTGTGACAGAGCGTTCAGAAGTAATTGCGTTTCCCGCTAAAAACCGTGTCGCGGACATAAAGCGGTGTGTTCAGATGCTTGAGGAGCTTCACGGCGAAGAGGCCAACCGGTTCTGGCGGGACGAGTGCAGGGGGCTTGCCGCCCATCTCACCAATCTCGGTTATGACGATGTCGCCATGCGACAGGAAGTCATGGCGTTTCAGGATGCGGTACAGGCCGAACTCTGGGCTGCAAGCGCCCAGGCCGAGCCCGCACGGCGCGACGCTTACTGATATCTTCCGCTATTTGGTCGCGATACCCTTGGCGGGTGCTCCGACAGAGTTGCGCACGATGAGATCAGGTGTGAGCAATATCTCTGGATTGTCCGGCTGGCGGCCACCGAGAAGATCGAGAAGCAGTGCCATGGCATGTTTGCCGATCGATGTTCGAGGCTGACGAATGGTTGTCAGTGCCGGTGACATGAAGGCCGCTTGCGGAATGTCGTCAAATCCGGTGACCGAGAAATCATTGGGAATGTCGTAGCCCCGCGCTGTCAGCCCGATCATGACGCCGATAGCCGTCTGGTCATTCACGCACATGAATGCCGTTGGCAACGTATCGCGCATGAAAAGCTGCTCGATCGCCAGCCGCCCGCTTTCCAGCGTCCCATCGCCCTCGATGATCATGGCGGGCGCGGGGGTAAGGCCAGCTGCGAGCATGCCGTCATCATATCCTTTTCGACGGCGGCTATAGGCAAGGCGGACGCGGGAATCGCCGATGAAGGCGATGCGCCGGTGACCTTCGGCAATCAGCATATCGACAATCTTGCGTGCCCCGACGGTGTCGTCCACCCCCACATAGGGAATGCCGCCATTGTAAATGGGTTCGAACACGCCGACGCTCGGCGGTAGCCGGGCCGTCATGGCCTGATGCCCAAACGGCAAGATGCCCGTAAACAGGATGAGCCCCGCGGCCTGGTTGGAATTGAGGAATTTCAGATACTCCAACCCCCGTTGTGCATCGTTCTGCGTATGGCCGATCAATATGCCATAGCCGTGCGAACGGGCTTCGTTCTCGAGACCTACTAGAATGTTGGAAAAATTGGGGTCGCCAATGTCGGGTGCGACCACGAGAATCATGTTGGAGCGACCGAGCCGCAGGCTGCGCGCCATGGCATTGGTGGTGTAGCCGGTGACGGCAATGGCCTGATTGACCTTCAGACGTGTTGAATTCGCCACCTTTTCGGGATTGTGGATCGCGCGCGAAACGGTCGCGATGGAAACCTCCGCGATACGGGCGACATCTTCGATTGTGGCGGCTGACGGAATGGACAAGGAAGGCCTCGGATATATGTGCGTCCGGACACTACACAGACCTGCCGACGCGTCAAATACGATCACGCAAATCTGAAGATTGCGGACAATGTAAACCTTTACATAAACAGTGTAAAGGTTTACATCAGTGGTAGGCGTAGGGAGACGTCTGGAGGGAATCATGAGTACGGAGATTGCTGACGACGGCGCGACCGTGTTGTCTGCGCGTCGTGTTTCGAAGTCATTCAACGGTGTGCAGGTGCTGTTCAGCATCAATTTCGACCTCAAAGCAGGCGAGATTCACGCGTTGATGGGCGAGAACGGCGCTGGAAAATCGACGCTCGTCAAGGTTCTCTCAGGCTTCGAGCAACCTAGCTCCGGTGAAATCCTTCTGGATGGCAAACCGGTGACGCTTCCGCCGAATGGCACCGCCGAAGCGCTCGGCATCGTCATCATCCATCAGGAATTCAACCTCGCCGAACATCTGACGGTTACGGAAAGCCTGTATCTTGGCCGGGAAATCACCCGGTTTGGCGTGCTTGATCGCAAGGCGATGCGGGCGGAGACGCGCCGCATTCTTGATCTGCTTGGCTGTCGTGTCGATGAAACGGCCTTGATCGGCACCCTGTCCGTTGCTGAAAAGCAGATGGTGGAGATTGCCAAGGCCATCAGCCGCGACGCGCGCATCGTTTTCATGGACGAACCGACTGCGGTTCTCTCCCGTGAAGAAACCAATTACCTTTTTCAACAAGTTCGCAAGTTGCGCGACAAGGGCACAAGTTTCGTCTTCGTATCGCACAAGCTGGACGAGGTCATGGAGTTGACCGACCGTGTCACCGTTTTGCGGGATGGTCACTGGGTCAAGACAGCGCCGACGTCTCTTCTCGATGGCGAAGCGATTGCCCAGTTGATGGTGGGAAGAGAGCTTTCCAGCCTTTACCCCGCCAAGCGTGAACCCGATGTGGACGAGGCAATTGTCCTGAAGGTCAGCAATGTATCGACGCGCTATGTGCAGGATGCGAGTTTTGAGCTTCGCAGAGGGGAAATCATCGGCTTTTCCGGGCTGATCGGCTCCGGCCGCACCGAACTTGCCGAAGCGATTGTCGGTCTGCGCAGCCGCTCGTCTGGCGAAGTCGAGGTCAATGGGAACGTGTTGCCACCCCATGATCTGCATGCATCGATAGATGCAGGGCTTGCCTATATGACCAAGGACCGTAAATCCAAGGGCCTGCTTTTGAGCGCCGGTATGGGGCTCAATCTCACGCTTCAGTCTCTGGAACGGCACGGCAAGTTTGGCTATCTCAGCGCATCGAGTGAAGCCCGATCGCTGGAAAGAGCGCGTCGCCGGTTCGACATTCGGGTGCGGGATGGCAGCGTGGTCGTTGGGCGCATGTCGGGCGGAAATCAGCAAAAGCTGCTTCTCGCCAAGGTCATGGAAACCGAACCGAAGATCATCATCATTGATGAGCCCACGCGTGGCATCGATGTGGGCACCAAACAGCAGATCTATCATTTCATTTCGGCGCTGGCGCGAGATGGCCATTCGGTCATCGTTGTTTCATCGGAAATGCAGGAAGTGATCGGATTGTGCACCCGTGTGGCGGTGATGCGCGAAGGGCGCCTCGTCGGCATGCTGGAAGGCGACGAAATCAACGAGCGGGAAATCATGCGCTATGCCGCGGGACTGAAAACAAAAGCGGCAGCGTAGCGTCGGTCAAGCGACCGGTATGACAGGGCGGGAGGTCTGTTTTGGGTATGAGTGTGAGTGAAGACAGCAAAGAAAAGAAGGCCGGACGGTCGTTGCGCGATATAGATCTGCGTGCCGTCGCCCCCTTCGTCGCCCTGTTTCTGCTGCTGATCGTCGGGGCGATGGTCAATCCCAACTTCATCAGCATCAACAATCTTGCCAATGTCGCCACGCGAAGCGCGTTCATCGCCATTATCGCGGTCGGCGCGACATTCGTCATTTCGGCAGGCGATCTCGATCTGTCGGTCGGCTCCATGGTGGCTTTCGTCGCGAGCCTGATGATCCTGTTGATGAACTCCGGGGTGGTCGCTGATCCCTCGATGATGCTGGGTCTTGCGGTCGTCTTTACGCTCGTCGCCGGCTCCCTGTGCGGGCTGGCCAACGGTCTGATCACGACGGTTGGCAAGATCGAGCCTTTCATCGCCACGCTCGGCACCATGGGTGTCTACCGAGGGCTTACCACCTGGTTGTCGCAGGGCGGTGCGATCACGGTTCGTGATCCGCAATTGCAGACCCTGTATCGGCCGGTTTATTTTGGCTCGGTTTTCGGCGTACCGATCCCAATTCTTGTCATCCTGTTGGTGACCTGCGTGGCGGCCTTCATTCTGTACCGTATGCGTTACGGACGTCACGTCACGGCTGTCGGCTCAAACCGCGATGTTGCCAAATATTCAGGCGTCGCCGTCAACCGCGTTCGCACGATTGCCTTCGTCATTCAGGGTCTTTGCGTTGCTATCGCCGTGTTGCTCTACGTGCCACGCCTTGGCTCCACCTCCGCCACGACAGGCATGATGTGGGAGTTGCAAGCAATCACCGCCGTCGTGGTGGGTGGCACGGCGTTGAAGGGCGGGGCAGGGCGCGTGTGGGGCACCATCTGCGGCGCGTTCATTCTCGAACTCGTCGGCAATATCATGCTGCTATCGAACTTCATCAGCGAATATCTGATCGGCGCGATCCAGGGCGCGATCATCATCATCGCCATGCTGGTTCAGCGGTCGCTGATGCGCCGCTCATAAGGTTACCGGGTTAAGGGGTCGCCCGGTTGAGGAGATCGAGACCTTTATTTGTGTGGGAGGAAAACACATGCGGAAAAGACTATTGGGAGTGACTGTTGCGCTGCTGGCGTTAGCGGTTGGAGCGCAAGCACAGGACAAGAAGGTTACGATCGGCGTGTCCATTCCGGCTGCCGACCACGGCTGGACCGCTGGCGTGGTCTATCATGCGGAGCGCGTGGCAAAGCTGCTGATGAAGGAGCATCCTGGCCTCAACGTCATCGTCAAGACGTCGCCGGATGCGGCAACCCAGGCCAATGCGGTGCAGGATCTGGAAACGCAGGGCATTGATGCGCTCGTTATTCTGCCGTCCGACCCGGACCCGCTTGTCAACGCCATCAAGGAAGTCAAAAGCAACGGGAAATTCGTCGCTCTGGTCGACCGCGCACCAAGCGTCAATGATGATAGCGTTCGCGATCTCTACGTTGCCGGTAACAACCCGGCGCTGGGAGAAGTCGCTGGCAAGTACATTGCCGACACGACACCGGAGGCGCAGGTCGTCGTCATTCGCGGCTTGCCGATCCCGATCGACCAGCAGCGTCAGGACGGTTTCGACAAGGGCATTGCCGGTTCCAAGGTCAAGATTCTCGACCGCCAGTTCGGCAACTGGAACCGCGACGACGCCTTCAAGGTGATGCAGGACTATCTGACCAAATATCCGAAGATCGATGTGGTCTGGTGCCAGGACGATGACATGGCCGTCGGTGTTCTCCAGGCGATCGAGCAGGCAAAGCGCACGGATATCAAATACGTCATCGGCGGCGCAGGATCGAAGGACATGATCAAGAAGGTCATGGACGGCGACAAGATGATCCCGGTCGACGTGCTCTATCCGCCAGCAATGGTTGCCACTGCCATGCAGCTGACAGCGGCGAATTTCTATGACCAGGTTCCCGTGCGCGGTACGTATATTCTCGACGCCACACTGGTAACCAAGGAGAATTCGGAAGGCTTCTACTTCCCCGATTCACCGTTCTAACAGGCAAAAATCGTGATGAAGGCCCGCTTGAAAGAGCGGGCCTTTTTTGTCTGGTGATCAGGAAAAGCGGCTGGCCCTGAAGGGATCGACCGAAATTGGCGTTTCCAGGCCGCGCACCAATTCGGTTACGAGCCTCGCCGTTGCGGCTGATTGCGTCAGTCCCAGATGCCCGTGGCCAAAAGCGTAGATGACCGATGGGCTTGCTCGCGATGGACCGATCACCGGTAGGCAGTCCGGCATGGAGGGGCGAAAGCCCATCCACTGCGTGCCCCCGTCGGTTTTCAGGCCCGGCAGAAATTCAGCCGCCTTTTTCAACATGACCTCGGAGCGACGGAAGTTTGGCGGCAGATCAAGGCCACCCAGTTCCACGGCGCCACCGACGCGAATACCGGAGGATAATGGCGTTACGACGAAAGCGTGATCGTTGAAATAGAGCTGTCGCGCCAGGTCGAAGGAGCCAGCGGGCAGCGTCGTGTTGTAACCGCGCTCGGTCTCCAGAGGTACGGGGTTGCCCAGGGATGCAGCAAGCGTCTTCGACCATGCGCCACAGGCAATCACGACCTTGTCGGCCGTAATTTTCTCGCCATTTTTATGGGAAACGATCGTGCTTTCGCCAACCGTCTCGACACGCACGGCTTCGCCTTTTCGCAAGGTCGCACCGCGGGCGATGACGAGATCGGCGATGGCCCGCGTGAATTCATAGGGATCACCCACCTGCAGGCCGCCGGGTGTGAACATTCCATGTTGGAAACGCGGGGCGAGACCAGGCTGCAGTTTCTCTATCTCAGCGCGATCAACGCGGGAGAACGTGAACCCGGCGCGCTCCTTCTCGTCCCAGTCCCGACGAGCAGCGTCAAAACTCTGCCGCGTATCGTAAAGATCAAGCGTTCCGGTGTTGGTGATGTATTGCGCCAGCTCAGGCATTGCAGCGACGTCTTGCATTTCGCTGGCGGCAAGCCGCATCATGTTTTTCTGGACTTCGAGACCGTGCTGGAACTTGCGCGGCGAACTCGCCTGCCAGAAACGCCACAGCCATGGAGCGATCTTGAAGGCATAGGCCGGCGGCACGCTGAGTGGGCCAAGAGGGTCGATCAACCACTTTGGCGCCTTCTTCATGACGCCAGGGGCTGGAATGGGAATAATTTCAGGAAACGCGAGAATGCCAGCATTCCCGGAACTTGCTCCGCGTGCAACCTCGCCATGCTCCAGAAGGGTGACCGTCTTGCCAGCATTTTGAAGATACATGGCCGACATCACGCCGATAATGCCGGTACCGATCACCAGCACTTCGCATTTTTCTGAAGGGTTCATCGAAATATCCCGAGGTTGATGCGCACCGATAGCATAGTTAAATGCAAACTGTCGACAAGATTGACTGCTGCGGTCAGCTTGACGTCAGCGCTCTATGTCGGCTGGCCTGATGATGGCGTAGCTGATGCGCAGTGTCTTTCCCTTTACCGGGTAATACATCGGAACATCCAGCGTTGATCGCTGCACTGGCTTCAGCTTTACATTCATCTGTCCCTCCAGCCACTGCGTCAACATGGGAATCTCGTCGTCATCGCCTTTCCAGACCATAAGTGCCGGATGCTCATCGGACAGGGTGAAGGGCGGGTCGTAGTCGTCATAGATATTTGTGGCGACGGGGACGTTCTGAAACAGGAAGCGAAGATTTCCCCCGGCTGGCCAATTCGGCGTGATGATGACGGATGGAGACAGCTTTTCCGTCTCGACGACATAGCGGTGAAACGCTTGCCAATCGTCATTCGAATTCGTTGTCCGACCGAGAGATGCCATAAGTGGATGTGAGGCCCAAAGGGCGGCCGGTACCAGCACCATCATGACGAGCGGAATGGGCAGGAACCGGGTCACGAAACGGGCCGCGTCGGCAAGGTACCGTTCGAGGTAGAGGGCGGCAAGGATGGGAGCCGGAAGCAGCAGCGGCAGTAGCCACCTGTCGCGCAGTTCCGTCATGGTCGCCATGACGATGACGAGCGCCATCAGCACCGTGATGGCGATGAAATAGTGGAGAAAAAACCGAAACCAGACGCTTTGCTGCGTTGGTGGCTGTTTTTCTTCTCGGCGTGCAGCCAGCCATAGCAACAGGGAAGGTACTGCGAAAATGATCAGGGAGCCGATAACGAAGCGGCCTAACCCACGCAACACTTGCAGCAAGCGGCTGTCTGGCGCGTCTTCAGCCATTCGCTGCAGCGTCACTTCGGATGCGAAACCGAGATTGTGAACCAGCCAGAACAGGTGAGGCAGAAAAACGATGACACTGACAAGGATCGTCAGCAGGAAGCGTCGATCCAGAATCCTCTCGCGACCCTGTGGATGCAGCCACACAGCCAGCAGCAATGCCGGCAGAGCGAGGGTGAAATTGTACTTCGACAACATTCCCAACCCGGTGACGACGCCGACCAGAATGTAGCCCGTCAAGGTGGGGCGCTGGATCAGCCTGATGCTGGAATAGAGCAACGCAGCGAAGGTCAGCATCAGCATTGCGGTGTGGGTCAGATCGCGTTGCGCCTGCCAGAATACCTGCGGAATGACGAACAGCGCCATTGCGGCAACGACCACGAAGCGCTTGTTTTCCACCACCAGTTCGGTCGTCTTTATGAAGACCGCAAATATCAGAAACAATATGAGGTTCTTGGCAAAGGCGATGGCGAACATCGACGTGCCGAAGAGGGTAAAGACCGCCTGTTGATACCAGTTGTAGAGCGGTGGTTGGGCATCGTAACCCAGTGCCAGCCACTGCGCGAACAGCACCTGCTGCGCCTCATCGATGCGCAAAGCGGGAGGCGCAAGTTCCCGCAGGATGATCTGCAAAAAAAAGTACGCGCCGAACACCGTGATGACGGCATTCGGATTGTCCGCCAGGCGTAGCGACAACCTTTTGAACGTTCCCATAGCATGCCCCATCTGTGCCCCTGCCACGCGGCAGAATTGGCCAATACCGACCTTATTGCGGTGACAAATCGGAACTATGTGGCCGAACCATGGAGCCAAGCCGGGCATGCACAATTATCTTTGCCGCTTGCTCGGACCCAATTGCCGCCATGAGATGGGACGCCCCATAACGGGGCGCCGTGGGTTACTGTCCTGAGTTATAAGCGGCGATTGCGGCCATGTTGACGATGTCGCTGTCTTTCGCCCCCATGGTGGTAATCTGAACGGATTTGTCGAGACCGACGAGAAGCGGGCCGATGACCGTGGCACCACCCAGCTCCTGCAGCATCTTCGTTGAAATCGACGCCGAGTGGATGGCAGGCATGACAAGCACATTGGCCGCGCCTGAGAGACGGGTGAAGGGATACTGGCTTTGCATCTTGTGGTGATTGAGAGCGACGTCTGCCGCCATTTCCCCATCCACCTCGAAGCTTACATTGCGCTTGTCGAGAATACGAACGGCTTCGCGAACCTTCTCGGATCGTTCTCCCAGCGGATGTCCGAAGGTGGAATAGGCCAGCATGGCAACGCGGGGCTCATAGCCAAAGCGACGGGCCAGACCGGCTGCTTCGACCGCGATATCGGCCAGATCTTCGGCGGATGGCATATCGTGAACCGCAGTGTCGGCTACGAAAACCGTGCGGTTCCGTGACACGACGAGAGACACGCCGATAACGCGGTGGCCCGGCTTGGTATTGATACAGCGGCGTACGTCTTCCAGCGCCGTGGAGTAGTTTCGGGTCGTACCCGTAACCATGGCATCGGCATCGCCCATCGCCACCATGCAGGCGGCGAAGTGGTTGCGGTCGTTGTGGACAAGGCGCTGCACGTCGCGCAGCAGGAAGCCCTGGCGTTGCAGGCGTGCATAGAGGTAATCGATGTAAACCTCGACACGCTCCGACAGGCGCGCATTGGTGATCTTTATGTTGGGACGGTCCAGATCGATGCCGGCGCGCTCCGCATTGGCCCGGATGATGTCGTCACGACCCAGCAGGATAGCAGTGCCGAGGCCCTGCGCCGTGTAGGAAATCGCGGCACGCATGACCTGCTCTTCCTCGGCCTCCGCAAAAACAACGCGCTTGGGCGAACGGCGGACGCGCTCGTAAAGGCGCTGTGTCGTTGATGCCATCGGGTCGCGACGGGCCGAGAGTTCGTGGGCATAGGCTTCCAGATCCGGCAATTCGCGGCGCGCGACACCCGTTTCCATGGCAGCCTTTGCGACCGCAACGGGGATGGCCGAGATCAGACGCGGATCGAAGGGAACTGGAATGATATATTGCGGTCCGAAACGAGGGCGGACGCCCTGATAGGCGGCGGCGACATCATCAGGCACATCTTCGCGAGCGAGATCGGCCAGCGCTTTGGCGGCGGCAATTTTCATTGCGTCATTGATCTGGCTGGCGCGGACATCCAGCGCGCCGCGGAAGATGTAAGGGAAGCCGAGAACATTGTTGACCTGATTGGGGTAGTCGGAGCGGCCAGTCGCCATGATGGCGTCGTCGCGGATGCGCGCCACTTCTTCCGGCGTGATTTCCGGATCAGGATTCGCCATCGCAAAGATGACCGGCTTCGGTGCCATGGACCGGATCATTTCTTCGCTGAACGCGCCTTTCTGGGAAAGGCCGAACACGACATCCGCATCCTTCATGGCTTCCGCCAGCGTGCGGTTATCCGTCTTCACTGCATGCGCCGACTTCCACTGGTTCATGCCCTCGGTGCGGCCCTGATAGATGACGCCCTTGGTATCGCACAGTGTGATGTTGGCAGGGTTGAAACCCATGGCCTTGATCAGGTCCATGCAGGCAATGGCGGCAGCGCCAGCGCCATTACAGACCAGCTTCGTCGTTTTGAAATCACGGCCCGTCAGCGCGATGGCGTTGATAAGACCTGCCGCCGCGATAATGGCGGTGCCATGCTGATCGTCGTGGAAGACCGGGATATCCATGAGTTCGCGCAGGCGGCTTTCGATGATGAAACATTCCGGGGCCTTGATGTCCTCGAGATTGATGCCACCAAAGGACGGACCGAGATAACGCACGCAGTTGATGAATTCGTCAGCATCTTCCGTATCGACTTCCAGATCGATGGAATCGACATCGGCAAAACGCTTGAAGAGAACCGATTTACCTTCCATGACAGGCTTGGACGCGAGAGCGCCGAGGTTGCCGAGCCCCAGAATTGCAGTGCCATTGGAGATAACCGCGACCATGTTGCCACGGGTGGTGTAGTCATAGGCCGTAGCAGGGTTTTCGGCGATTGCCTTGACGGGAACGGCGACACCTGGAGAATAGGCCAACGACAGATCGCGCTGGGTCGCCATCGGTTTGGTTGGCGTAATCTCGAGTTTGCCTGGTCGCCCCTGAGAATGGAAGTCCAATGCTTCCTGATCTGTCACCGATGTCTTGCCGGTTGCGGATTTCACTTTTTCTGACATGGCTCCACCCTTAATCGTTTGTTATAAAATCGTGGTGGTAGTTATTGTATTTTCTAGATGGCTGCCAAGCGCCGAGTGCCATGTGTGGCAATAAATCCAACAAAACCGTGGGGTAGCGAACGCTTCAATCGATTAGCCGACCTGAAATTTCGGAACCACAGGCCGATCTCGTCGTTGGTCAAAAGGGATGGCGGACGCACAATCGGCGAATTCGATACAGCAAACGGTTGCGGCGATCTTGGCATCGGTTGTCGCGCATGGTTTGCTGACGGCCTCCTAAGCATGATGAGTTGAATTTGAAAGGTGAAGACGTGAACGCACAGACAAGAAAGATTATCCCTGTTCTTCTGGCAGGCGGGGCGGGATCAAGATTGTGGCCTGTGTCACGCGATCAGCTACCGAAGCAGTTTCAGCCTCTGGTGGGAACCCTCTCCACCTATCAACAGACATTGCAGCGCGTTAGCGACTCAGCGCTCTACGGCGAACCGCTTGTCATCACAAATGAGGATTTTCGTTTCTTCGCGCGCAGACAGGCAGAGGAGATTGACCTCTCCGCGACCGTCGTGCTGGAGCCTGCGCGCCGTGACAGCGCCGCTGCCATGGCCGCCGCTGCAGTGCTGGCAGAGCGACGTGAGCCGGGCTCGCTGGTTCTGGCCCTAGCGGCCGACCATATCGTACTCGATAACGACAAGTTCTCCGAGGCCGTCAAGCTGGGCGCTGACGCAGCAGAGCAGGGCAATATCGTCGTCTTCGGCCTGACACCGACGGAGCCCCGCACATCCTACGGATACATCAATCCCGGCCCGTCGATCGACGGCAATGAAGACCTGTGTGTGGTTGAAGCCTTCGTGGAGAAACCCGACGAAGAAATAGCCGTAGCCTATGTCGAGAAGGGGTATCTCTGGAATTCCGGCAACTTCCTGTTTCGCTCCGACGTCATGATTGCCGAGTTGAAGGCCCATGTGCCTGATATACTCGAAGCCGTCACCCGCTCGGTCGATGAGCATGAGACCGACCTGGGGTTCGTGCGTCTGCACAAGGAGAGCTTCGAAGCATCGCCGAAAAACTCCATCGATTACGCCGTGATCGAGAACACGAAGCGCATGGCTGTGGTGCGCGGCCACTTCCGCTGGTCCGATATCGGCAGCTGGGATGCGATCTGGGAAATTGCCGACAAGCAGGAGAACGACAATGCTGTCGAAGGGCAGGGCATGTTCGTCGATTCCGAAGGATGCCTTATCCACTCCAACGGTATTCTGACGACAGTCGTGGGCGCGAAGGATCTGGTCGTCGTGGCAACTAAGGACGCGGTTCTCGTTACGCCGAAGGACAGGGTCCAGAGCGTGAAGGGTCTGGTGGAGACCTTGAAGGAGGGCGACCATTCTCGCAAAACCGAAATCCACAAACGTGCTTACCGTCCCTGGGGCCATATAGAGCTGACCGACTCCGGGCCGCGTTACCGTGTCAGCCACCTCAAGGTGGAACCGGGCCACAGAATTTCTCTTCAGCAGCATTATCACCGCTCGGAACACTGGATCGTCGTGCGCGGCACAGCGACTGTGACCATTGAGGAAGAAACGCGCCTGCTGACAGAGAACGAGTCTGTTTACATCCCGGTTGGCAAGCCTCACCGCCTGGCCAATGACGGGCAAATTCCGCTTGAACTCATTGAAATCCAGACGGGCTCCTATTTCGGAGAAGACGACATCATTCGCCTGCAGGATGATTACAAACGCGAGTGACGAGCCACAGTAGACCCGGGCGGCATATGTCCGGGTTTGTCACGAGGAAACGACAGTTTTCCTGGCAGGTGAGTTGCCCTAACTGTGCCTCAATACGCTCTTAGCTGCTCAAGCAGTTCTAGACTTGAAAGCGTAGCCGTCGCTGGCTTGACAATCCGGATGGATCGATTTTCCAGAACGAGCGTTAAAGCAGCGTCATTCATAATCCGAAAAGGGCAATGGGCTGCCGCGGGTCAAGAATCTAACAGGAGAAAAATCAATGAAAAAAGCTTTTGCCGTAACTTTCGCAGCGATGACTCTCGGTCTTGGCGGAACAGCCAGTGCTATCGCCGCAGATCTAGCCCGCTCTGAAGTGTATCAGGACGAAGACGACCGCAACGGCGTCAAGATCGGCTACCTGACATGCGACGTCGGCGGTGGCGTAGGTTACGTTATCGGCTCTGCCAAGGAACTGGAATGCACGTTCCAGTCTACGATTGGCGCACGCCGCACAGACCACTATTCCGGCGCGATCCGCAAGATGGGCGTAGACCTCGGCTTCACGACGCAGGGTCGTCTGGTGTGGGCAGTCTTTGCTCCAACAGCAGGATACCACCGCGGTTCGCTGGGCGGCCTTTATCAGGGCGCGACAGCTGAAGCCACTGTTGGTCTGGGCGTTGGCGCAAACGTTCTGGTTGGCGGCACCTCGGGTTCCATTCAGCTTCAGACGGTCAGCGTAGGCGGTCAGGTCGGCCTTAACCTTGCAGCGACGGGAACATCCGTGACGCTGAACCCGGTTAAGAGCTAAGCAGCATCAGGTCAATCTGACGCATTCAATGAAGCGCCCTTTTCGTCGTATGACGAAGAGGGCGTTTTGCTTTTGACCCTTTCATGTGGAGTGCGGTGATGTTGAGACTTTTGACGGCGTTGTGTCTTTGCGTGACGGCAGCACCCTCATGGGCTGAGGGAGATGCAGCACGGGGAGAGCGAGCGTTCAGCAAGTGTTCCGCCTGTCACAGCATCGACCACCCTCGCACACGTCTTGGGCCTCATCTCATGGGCGTTGTTGGACGGCCTGCCGGAGCCGTCGCAGACTACAAATATTCCCAGGCGATGAAGGACGCCGGAGGCAACGGACTGGTGTGGACGGAAGAGAAATTGCACGCTTTTCTATACAGCCCGAAGAAAACCGTGCCGGGAACGGCGATGCGCTTTTTTGGGCTTTGGAGTGACGGTGAGATCGATGATCTCATTGCCTATCTCAAAACCGTTCAGGCGCCGGAATAACTTAAAGCGGGTTCTGCTCCAGGATTTCCTCCGCATCCTCAAGGTTCATCCTATAGACCCTATTGGCAATTTCGAAGCTGTAGCCGTTGCGCGCGAATGAGGAGATTTCCTTTTGCATGCGCTTTTCGTCAGGCTCGTCTCGGCGGAACGGCCCAAAGCGCCGTTTCCGCGCCATGATGACGGCGGAATAGAGATCATCCTTATCAACGAGTGCCTGTTCCGTTATGTCCTTGCTGACACCCTTTATGCTGAGCTTTTGCGCTATCGCACGCCGGGACTTGCCACTGCGGATCGCCGAGCGCGTTGCGCTTTCAGCGTAAGCGACGTCATCCAGTGCCTTGATGTCGTAAGCGAATTTTACTGCTGCATGGGCGAGAGCCTCGATTTGCTCTAAGGTTATGTCTTCGAATTTCTGCTTTGCCTTGCGGGTGATGGCGTCGAACAATTGGCGCTCGGTCATCATCCGGCGCTCCAACCGGTAGATGGTTGAATTGCGCACCCATGTCAGCATTCTTTTTGTGGGAGCAGTCTCTGCTTCCATTTGGTCAGTCAACGAAATCAGCCCCTGTCTCGCATGTCGATTTCACCCGTATTGGCTCTCTACGGCGTCGGGAGACGAGTGTAAAATTCAAAGCCTAGCTTCGCAAGGCATACACATTGATCGGCGTTTCCAGGCCTCTTAATGTCTGTGCGCCCACGCTTTCGAAATTCTCGGCTCCGCCCGCCATGCTGACGAATTGCTCGGACATCAGAACCGGTCGCTTGATGAGTTTGGTGAGGCTTTCCAGACGCGAGGCGATGTTGACGGCAGGGCCGATGACGGTGAAATCCAGGCGGCTTTTCGAGCCGATATTGCCATACATCACGTCACCGACATGCACACCGATGCCGTAACCCAAGGGGTCGTGGCCGCGGGCGATATTGTCTTCGTTGAGCGCTTTGAGATGGGTTTGTGCTTCCTCGATTGCCAAAAGCAGGTTGGTGCAGGCATCGGGGTCGCTCAGCGGAAAAATCGCCAGCAAACCGTCTCCCATGAACTTGAGGATTTCACCGCCGAATTTTTCGATGGGCTCGGACATGGCGTCGAAATAGCCGTTCAGAAGTTCGATGACATCGTCGCGGGGCCAGAGGTCCGAGATATGCGTAAAATCGCGCAGGTCGCAAATGAGGATCGCTGCGCCGACTGTTGTGCCACTGCCCCTGCGCGTGGCACCATCCAGAATGGCCTGGCTGGCGTGTGGCCCGACATAGGTTTCCAGCAAAGTGCGGGCTATGCGGTTTTTGAGGCGTATTTCCGAAACGAGAGAGATCGCCGGAATGAGGCTTCTCAGCATCTCTATCTCGGCATCGCTAAAGCCGCCCGGCTGATCGCTGGAAAACGTAACGACATGTCGTTTGCCGAATGTGTGCTTGAGGGGCCAGGCGCAATATTCCGTCAGGCCTTCCGCGCGAAGATCGGCATAGATGGAGGGTTCAAAGTGCGTTGGCGGAGTATCGAGCCGATATCGCAGTTCATCTGCACCGGAATGGATCTCGTAGATCGGGCTGTTGCGGTACTCTGCCGTGTCTTCCGTGCCGTAGGCATAGGTGGAGAATTCGACGTCTGTTCGACCCTTCAACCACAAAATCCTGGCACCGCGCCATTGCGGGTGCTCGACCATGAAATTCAAGGACGCTCTGGCGACGGAGACCCCGGCTTCATTCAGCCTTCGGCAGAGCTCGACGAAAATATTGTCTATGAAGCGCTGGTCGTGCGTTTCCAGCACCAGCCAATTCAATATCTCATAGGGTTGGGATGGCCACGATGGGCTCGAGGCGCGATTAAGGGACAGGCTAGCGTGAGGTGCTTCTGTCATGATTTTCCCACAGGTCAGAGCTGATGCGCTGCGCATGTGGTAAATTGTGACGATGTTTTGAAGGGGTAGGTTGAAACGTTTATTGTTTCGCCCGTCCTCTCAAGGCACTGGTCCTGTCAATGACGGGCGAAAAAATCCCTCGGTTTTCGAGGGCGGATGGTCAGACGACGTCGGAAAGTGGAATTTGCAAAGCCGCTGCCACGCGCTGAATGTGCGACGGATTGCTGTCCGTACCATCTTCAAGCGCTTCGATTTCCTGGATCGTCAGACCGCAGGTGATCGCCAGTTGCTCGACTGTGTAGTCTGCGCTTTTTCTGGCAAGTGCGATTTTCTCCGCAAATGGAGTGTGCGTCTGGTCACCGGAATCTGGATGAGAAATAGATATTGTCATTATAATCTCCCTGGAATGGACATTGAACGGAACCGGGGTCCATCAGGTTCACCGGTATTTCATGCGACAGCGTCGCGTAAGGAGAGTTCATGCTGCAACGCAGCAGGAAAATAGCCATCTTTGTGGCACTAGCAATAGTTAAATTTTGTTAAGGATTAACGACGCACTGTATGACAGGCTCGCGTCCCAAAAATATTATTATAATTCAGATGTTTGATTTATATTAAGTGATGCTTATGCGCGTGTCTCTGCGGAAGTCTGAGGGCGACATTCCCGCCACTTGACGGAAGGCTTTGTTGAAAGCGCTGACAGAACCGAACCCGCTTTCCATGGCGACATGCAGAATATTGTCATTGTCTTTGATCAGCATCGCCTGCGCCCGTGAGAGCCGCAGCAAGGTCAGATATTTGATCAGGGTCATGCCGGTTGATTTGCGAAACAGGTTCATTGCGTATTTGGGGTGCAGAGTGGCAGAGCGGGCAATATCGGTGGCATCGATATCCTCAAGAAAGTTGGCGGCGATAAAGTCGCACATGCGCACGACGCTTAACGAATGATAGCCATCTGCGTCGCTGGCCTTGTCTGCTCGAGACGGGCTGGTGACGACGGAATAGGGCTCCAGAAACATGCGCTCCACGCGCAAAAGCAGTTCCTCTACAGCGTTTTCGGATTTTTGCGGATCATTGGAATTGACGTAGCGGTACCACCGCGAAAAGTTCTCCTCATCGGATTTATCGGTGACGGATGTGAGCATCGTCGCGCCACCCATCAGCATGCTGGATACCGACACGGGCAGCCGCATGCGAAAGAAATGGACGAGCGGCAGATGTGCGCCAGCGTAAAATGAATCGTTGGAAGATTGGTCCATCTGATGGGCCTGTCCACCCCAGAAGAGGCACATCTGCCCGGCTTCCAGTCGTAGCGCGTGGTCGCCCATCCGGTAATGGACGTGGCCTGAAATGACGTAGTTGATCTCGACCTGCGCGTGCCAGTGCGGCATGACCATGATGGCGGGATGCGCATGAAAGAACTGCAGCTTGGTTGGTGAGCCCTCGATTGTGCTGGCACCCGGTTGGTACTTTGCTGCTTCAAGAATCTTACTTTCCGCCAAATCCATGTTCCCTTTTTACGAGACAGATTTCCTCGCGCCGCTAATCTGCCCGTGTCGTTGGAGGACGGCAATTGAAAAGGGAGGTTTTCAATGGGTTTTAAATTTATCGGCGCATCGTTATCGCTTGCGCTTCTGGCGGCCGCACCGGCGGCTGCGCAATCGACCACGATCACCGTCTGGAGCTGGGACGTAGCTGCGTCGGCGTTGAAATCCACTCTGGAGGATTTCAATAAAAAATACCCCGATATCAAGGTCGACGTTCAGGATCTTGGAAACCAGCAGGTTTACGATAAGTCGATTGCCGCTTGCGCAGCCGGTGGGGAAGGTTTGCCGGACATTGTAACCGTTGAAAACTACGAGGCGGAGGTCTTCTGGAGCCGCTTCCCGGATTGCTTCGCCGATGCGACGAAACTTGGCTATACGCCTGAGAAGCAGGCGCTTTTCCCGGACTTTAAACGGACCGAGCTGGAGGTCGATGGTGTCGCTTACGCGGTGCCGTGGGACTCAGGACCAGTCGCAATGTTTTATCGCCGCGATTTCTACGAAAAGGCAGGCGTCGATCCGGCAACCATTAAAAGTTGGGACGACTTTATGGCTGCAGGCAAGAAGGTCATGGACGCCAACCCCGGCACGGTCATGACTCAAGCGAACTTCAATGGCGATAGCGAGTGGTTTCGCATGATGGCCAACGAGCAGGGATGTGGTTACTTTTCGAGTGATGGTCAAAACATTACCATCAATCAACCAGCATGCGTCGCGGCGTTGGAAAAACTCAAGCAGATGAAGGATGCGGGTATCATCACCGCTGCGATCTGGGACGAGAAAATTCAGTCCAACACGGCTGGCAAGGTCGCAACGCAGATGTATGGAGGCTGGTACGAGGGAACGATCCGGTCTGGATCGCCCGATCTCGCCGGAAAATGGGGCGTCTACCTGATGCCGAGCCTGACGGCAGACGGTCCGCACGCCGCCAATCTCGGCGGCTCATCTCTTGCCATCAGCTCGGCTTCGAAAAATCAGGACGCGGCCTGGAAATTTGTCGATTATGCCCTGACGACCAATGAGGGGCAGATCCATATGCTGAAATCCTTTGGTCTCGTGCCTTCGCTGCTGACCGCCGACAAAGATCCCTTCGTCAAGGAGCCGCAACCCTATTGGGGCGGACAGGCCGTCTGGTCGGACATTCTCGCTACGCTGCCAAAAATCGTGCCGAGCCGTGGCACGGCGTTCCAGTCCGATGCCGAAGGCATTTACCGTGTCACGCAGACCAAATATCTCGCAGGTGGATTTCCCGATGCGAAGGCAGCGCTTGACGATGCTGCCAAGCAGATCGAAACCGCAACCGGTCTCCCGATCGCGCAATAGTCTCCCAAGCCGACCGTTGCCGGGCGCCCCTAGCAAGGGCGTCCGGCTCTCATCATCCTCTGGCTTTGTGAGGTCGATATGCCTTTGCGTAATAGGGTCGCCTATGCGTTCCTAACACCCTATCTGTTGATTTTCGCCACGTTCTGGCTGTGGCCAATCATCAGTTCCTTTCTACTGTCTTTCCAGAATACACGCATCAATCCGTGGCGATTTGCGCCATCTATGAATTGGGGCCGCCTTTTCGAAGACCCGGCATTCTATAATGCGCTTCAGAACACGCTGGTCATTCTGGTGGTGCAGGTGCCGGTCATGATCGCGCTCGCCACTGCCATGGCTGTGCTGCTGAACTCTCCGCTTTTGAAGGCTCGACCGCTTTTCCGTTTCGCATTTTTCGCTCCTGTCGTTGTGGGGGAAGTCGCCTATGCCGCGGTGTTTCGCCTGATGTTCAGCGCCGATTTCGGCATCATCAACAAGCTCATCACGTCCGTTGGCCTCTCACCGGTCGCGTGGTTCGACAATTCCACGGCAGCCATGGCGCTCATCATCATCGCGGTAACGTGGCGTTGGGCGGGCTATAATGCCATCATCATTCTGGCCGGGCTTCAATCCATTCCTGGAGACGTTTACGAGGCGGCAACGCTCGATCACGTCAGCAAACGCCAGCAGTTCTTCCACATCACGCTGCCGCTGTTGAAGCCCATCATCATGTTCTGTGTCGTGCTGTCGGTCATCGGAACGATGCAGCTGTTCACCGAACCGTTTCTCATCACCAACAGAGGTGGCCCCGGCGGGGCAACTGAGACACTTGGCATCTTCCTTTATCGCCAAGGCTTCACGGCACTGAACTTCGGCTATGCCTCGGCCATTGCCTATACGATCGCGGCTCTCGCCGTCGTTATCTCACTGTTCAATCTATGGATCGGGAGGGACGCGAAATGAGGTCCAAGTCAAAATCCGCTCGCTGGCAGAAGATCGCGCTTCACGCAGCTTTGACGCCACTCGCCATTATCTGGCTGTTTCCCATCTGGATGATGTTCGTGTTTTCGACCATGTCAGACTACGGCATTTTCAGCCCCAATATCGAGCTGTTGCCGTCGACGCATTTTCTGGAAAACTTCCGCAATCTTCAGGCCGATACGGATTTTCTGCGCGCCCTGTTCATCTCTATTGGCGTGGCGATCATCTACACAGTTCTGTCGGTGATGCTCACGTCCATGGCGGGCTGGGCGCTGGCGCGTTATCGTTTCGCCGGACGCTCGGTCGTGGTTGCCATCATTCTGGGTACCATCACCTTGCCCTATGCGGTGGTGGTCATTCCGCAATTCATTATGGTGGCGCGAGAGTTCAAACTGGCGAATAGCTGGGTCGCGCTGATCGTGCCGCCGCTGTTCAATTCGCTCGGCGTTCTCTTCATGCGGCAGTCCTTTTCCATGATGCCGAGTGAATTGTTCGATGCTGCGCGCGTCGAGGGCGTCAAGGAGTGGCAGATATTCCTGCGTATCGCCTTGCCGCTGGCAAGGCCGACCATGGCGGCGCTGTCGATCATTCTCTTTCTTGCATCCTGGAACAACTACCTCTGGCCGCTGCTGATCAATTCCAAACCCGGAATGATGACGGCGCCTGTGGCGCTGGGCACATTGATCGGCCTCACCAAAGTATCCTGGGGCGGCATCATGTCGGGCGCCATGCTTCTAACGGCCCCCATTCTCGTCATCTTCGTGCTGTTGCAGCGCCATTTCATCGCCGGCATTTCCGCCGGCGCCGTCAAGTAATCCGGGAGGAACCGCATGGCGGAATTATCGCTCAAAAATGTCGTCAAACGTTATGGAGCCCTCAATGTCATCCATGGAGCCGATCTGGAGATTGCCGATGGTGAATTCGTCGTTTTCGTCGGCCCCTCCGGCTGCGGCAAGTCCACGCTTCTTCGCATGATTGCGGGGTTGGAGGATATCACCGACGGAGAAATCAGCATCGGTGGCAAGGTCGTCAACGATGCCGAACCGACGGATCGCGGTATTGCCATGGTGTTTCAGTCCTACGCGCTTTATCCGCATATGACGGTTGAGCAAAACCTTTCCTTCGGCCTTCGAATGAACGGCAATCCGAAAGCAGATACGGATCAGCGTGTGCGCCGCGCCGCCGACATCTTGCAGATCAACGAGTTGATGCACCGCACGCCCAAACAGCTTTCAGGCGGCCAGAGACAACGCGTTGCCATCGGTCGGGCCATCGTGCGCCAACCACGCGTGTTCCTGTTCGATGAACCCCTGTCCAACCTCGATGCCGAGTTGCGTGTGCAGATGCGGGTGGAAATATCGAGGCTTCACAAGCAACTCGGCACGACCATGATTTACGTCACCCACGACCAGACGGAAGCGATGACGCTTGCCGACAAGATCGTGGTGCTGAGAGCCGGACATATCGAGCAGGTCGGAGCGCCGCTCGATCTTTATGACGACCCCGCCAACCGTTTCGTCGCAGGGTTCGTCGGCTCGCCCAAGATGAACTTCCTGCCAGGACAGGTCGTCGATCAGACGGCTGACGGGGTTACCGTGCGCTTGGCGGATGTTGCAGGTGTGCAGTTGCTCCTGCCGCTGACATCGCAGATCGCTGATGGCAGCGACGTTGTTCTGGGCATCAGGCCAGAGCATTTCGGAGAGGCTGGCCATGGCGATGCCGATCTGACACTTGAAATCGATGTTGCAGAGCATCTGGGCAACACAAGTTACGTCTATGCGCGCACAGCCGGTGACACCCCGCTGATCATCGAGCGCCCGGAATCGCGCCACGCCACGGATCAGCAACACCTGACCGTCGGGCTCTTTGCGAACAAGACCTTCCTTTTTGATAGCGACGGCGCCCGTCTGCGCTGAAAAAACACCCCAGACAATTTAATGAGGACCTGCCATGACTGACATTCAACCCATCCGTTGGGGCATTATTGGCGCCGGAACAATCGCCCGCACCTTCGCCGATGGCATTGCTCATTCGAGAACCGGAAAACTCGTGGCAATCGCCAGCCGCAATCCTGACAAGCCGGGTTTGGGTGATGGGTTTCCCGGTGCTCGCATCGTTCATGGCTACGATGCGTTGCTGAGCGATCCGGACGTCGATGCCGTCTATATTGCGACCCCTCATACAGGCCATGCCGAATGGGCTATCAAAGCGGTGCGCGCTGGCAAACATGTGCTGGTGGAAAAACCGATTGCGCTTTCGGCCTATGATGCGGACGCGGTTTTTCATGAGGCGAAGAAGGCCGGAGTTTTTGCCGGCGAGGCCTACATGTACCGGCTGCATCCGCAGACGGCCAAGATCGTGGAACTCGTCAAAAGCGGTGTGATCGGTGAAGTCCGCATCATCCGCAGCAGCTTCGGCTTCAACATGGGCGGCTTCAAGCCGGATCACCGCCTCTTTGCCAATGACGCGGCCGGTGGGGGTATTCTGGATGTTGGCGGCTATCCCGTCTCGATGGCGCGCCTGATTGCCGGGGCTGTCGCGGGCAAGCCCGTGCTGGAACCGGAAAAGGTTTCAGGCGTGGCCCATCTTGGTCAATCCGGGGTGGATGAATGGGCATCCGCGGTGCTGAAATTCCCGAATGGTATCATCGCGGAAGTCTCGTGTTCCATCATGGCGCAGCAGGATAATGTGCTGCGCATCATCGGCTCGCAAGGCCGCATCGAAGTGGAAGACTTCTGGTTCGCATCAGGCCATAAGGGCGGTGTTGGCAAGATTGACATCATCAAGGGCAGTGACCGGCAGACCGTCGAAGTGCGTGAAGATGGCTGGCTCTATTCCTTCGAGGTCGACGCCGCAGGTGAGGCCATTCGGGCCGGAAAGCCTGAGTTCGAATATCCCGGCATGAACTGGGCTGATAGCCTTGGCAACCTTCGCGTCATGGATCAATGGCGTCAGTCCGTCGGTCTCGAATATGGTGTCGAAACCTCGGCCAAACGCATCTCCAACATCGCAGGGGGGAGAGTCGTTGCGGGCAGCAACATCCCCAAGCGCACCATTCCCGGTGTTTCCAAGCCAGCATCCGTAGTTGCACTCGGGTTTGAATTCTTCCCGAATTTCGCCTCGGCATCGTTGACGCTCGACACGTTCTACGAGGCGGGCGGCAATCTCTTCGATACGGCCTATGTCTATGGCGGTGGCAAGACGGAGAGCCTTTTCGGT
The DNA here is from genome assembly GCA_900472925.1 of Hyphomicrobiales bacterium. Lineage (GTDB taxonomy): Bacteria > Pseudomonadota > Alphaproteobacteria > Rhizobiales > Rhizobiaceae > Agrobacterium. Next base: position 315,872 of record UCJU01000002.1, on the reverse strand, counting down.
GACTGGCACACCAGCCGCAACGTGCCGCGCGAAGAGATTGTTGTTATCGGCAAGGGCGCGCACTCCCCGCTTTGCTACCCGGATATGATTGCAAAACAGCTTGATCAATCCCTGGAACGATTGAAGACCGATCATGTCGACGTCTATTTCATGCACCGGGACAATACCGCCGTGCCTGTGGGCGAGTTTGTCGATGCGATGGATGCCGAGGCAAAACGCGGCCGTATCCGTGGAATTTTCGGTGGTTCCAACTGGACACGTGAGCGGATGGACGAGGCGGCTGCCTATGCGCGGAAGAACGGCAAAGCAGCGCCTGCAGCACTCTCAAACAACTTTTCTCTCGCCGAAATGCTGGACCCCATCTGGGCCGGTTGCGTTGCGGCGTCGGATGACGGTTGGAAGGAATGGCAAAAAGAGCGCCAAATCCCGAATTTTGCGTGGTCGAGCCAAGGCCGCGGCTTTTTTACGGACAGAGCTGGGCGCGACAAGCAAGACGACGAGGAAATCGTTCGCGTCTGGTATTCGGATCGCAACTTCGAGCGGCGAGACAGGGCCATTCAACTGGCCAGTGAGTTGGGCCGAAGCCCGATCCACATCGCATTGGCTTACGTGATCGCGCAGCCGTTCCCTGTCATTCCGCTGATTGGACCGCGCACGATTGCCGAACTTGAGGACAGTCTCTCGGCGCTCGATATCAAACTGACGCCGGAGCAAGTACGCTGGTTGGAAGCCTGAAAGTTGTGAATTGACGCTACCCTTGGTTCAGCCGAGGGTAGCGTATGTCATTCGCTACTCCAGGCGAGGCTAGAGGGTCTTCAGAACGTCTTCCGCTTCATAGATCGCGCAGACGATATGATAAAACGTGCTTGCAGGCGCGGGTTCATCGATCATTGGTGCATCGTCCGGCCACTTGTCGAACCACAGGCCAGCGATGGGCGTGTCGAGAAACGGTTGCAAGGCGCCGATGGCTCGCAGGGCTGATGCGAGATAGCGATGGCGTTCTTCACCATGGGTTACCGATGCCAATCGTACCGCTGCCTTGAGCCACTCCGTTTGCGGCCACAGACGGGCAAGCGGGTCGTGGACCGTGAAGTCGTCATTGAGGCTCATGATCGCCACCTTGCGGCGCGGGCAGATGCCATATTTTTCGCCTATTTCGAAAAGCCGCTTCGCCTTCGTCAAGGCAGCCGCGTCGTTTCGCAAACTCCCCCAGCGCACCAGAAGCCAAGCCCATTCGAACTGATGGCCGGGTTCCATGATGCGACCCTTGTCACCCGGCATGGGGTTCCAGTCACGGTCAAAGAATTCCCTGAGACCGCCGGAGGCGGGATCGATAAATTTGTCCATCGCGAGATGTGCGACATCATCAGCCAACTGATGCCACGGACCGTGGGGATCGACAGTCTCCCAAGCCAGCATGGCTTCGAAAAAATGCATGTGCGGGTTGGAGCACAATGGCTCGCGCGGCGGATTGGCCTCCTCGAAACCAGCCATCGGATGGGCGTAGTTATCTTGCAGAATCTTTAGGATGGACGTCGCTTTTTCGCGCATCTCGTCCAGGCGTTGCGGAAACACCATTGCAGTCTGAGCCGCAGCAAATAGCGCGAATGCCTGATTGTAAAAGTCGAAGGTCGGATCGATCAGCTTGCCGGAGGCGTCGGCGAGATTGCCATAGAGACCGCTTTCAAGGAGATAGACCTGGTCGAACCAGTTCAGCCCGTGATCGACCGCCTTTTGCCACGGACCATTCCAGCCCTTTTGCCCGGCGGCTGCATAACAATAGGCCTGACGTGGCTGAACACGGGAGCGGCGATTGTCGCCGAGCATTGGCTTTGCGTTCTGCCCGATGCGCTCGTAGAAGCCACCATCCGGTTTGCTAGCGCCGATTTCCCACCACATGGGCAAGGCGTCCTGGTCCAGCCAGCGGCGTAATCTCTTCACTTCATCAGAAAGTTGGCTTCTTGTGCTCATCGGTTGATCTGCCATATCCATCCCGTTTTATGCCATGCCTGTAGGTCCGGTTTGCTAAAACCGCATCAATCTCAATCCCCGTCAACCCTCAAAGTTCCACCAAACGTCGCGAGGGCTTCGATGGTTATGGCCAGGAACATCGTGCGAGCGAATTATGATATTGCTAAATCACTATCCTCAAGTATTTCATGGCAATGGCTTTTTCAAATCTGATTCGGTATGCGCGTGACCTTGCCAGCATGGGGAATGCGGGTGGCGTCTTGACGGCAAGAAACGCTGCGCTCGTGCTGTTGCCCGGCGTTGCTATGGCGCTTTCCGGCTGCAATAATCCCGGAGGTGTCAGGCCATCCGGCGCGCCGAAAATGCTGCCACCGGAAGAGGCTCTTATTTTCCCGCCACCGGGTGGGCCTGAAGTCATCAGCGTTATCAATCGCACCTATTCCAACGCAGTCGAGCAGCAGGTGATACTGCGCTCTGACGCGCGAACTCCTGGCCAGAACTACCTGAAGATCGAGCTTTATGGACCACAACGCGCCGAAGATACCGGCAAGGACGGCCTGTCCAGCAGCAGTCTGCGCGCATCGTCGATTTCGCGAGAAATCCGTACGGCCTTTCCTGGTGCACATCTGGCAACGTCTGCCGAGTATCTGCAGAACGCTTATGGCGCATTTTCCTATGCGTCCGGCAGAGGCGCTGGTGACGATACCTGCATATACGGCTGGCAACTCATTCGCTCTCCAGAAAGTATGCGGCAAGGTTTCAAAAATCTCGGTCGCATCAATGTGACGCTGCGGCTCTGCCAATCCGGTGTGACCGTCCACGACCTTCTGACCGTCATGTACAATTACACGATCACCGGAAGCTACGACGCCGAAAACTGGAACCCCTATGGCACTGCGCAAGCGCCACCGGAAGGGCTTGGTCGCTCCGGTAACCCGATCTATCCGGTAACGGGAACCGACGTTCCGATGCAGCCGGGTACGCAATCACCACCGCCATCCGCCCCTCCAGTCAGACGTCCTGTGGTCCGCGCTGCTGTTGTGCAGCCGCAACCGCAGATGCCGCCGCCAGCGATTGCGACGTCCCAACCCCGTGTCGTCATACCGTCTCCGACGGGTATGTCGCCAGATGTTTCGCGTCCGGCTGGCGTGCCGCGACCGGCAAATAGCCCCGAACCGAAGCGTGTCGTTATTCCTTCACCCGGCTGTTCGGCTTCAGGGCAGGGGCCTCAGTCCTGCAATTAACCATTTCTGTATAGTTTTCAGTAATACATGTAGCGATGTCGTTAAGGCCGAGAGGCCTCAGCTGCGTGTGTGTTGGGAGGCATTATGCCTCCGGTTGATGTGAAAGCGAGGGTTTGCATGAGCAAAGCCATCTCCGTTGTCGTCTGGGCGTTCGTCTCGGTTTGCGTTCTCGTGATCATAACGCTGCCCGTGAGCTTGCAGACCCACCTCATCGCAACGGCGATATCGCTTGTTTTGCTCGCCACAATCAAATCACTGAACGGCAAGGGCGCATGGCGGCTGATCGCGCTCGGCTTCGGTACGGCCATCGTGTTGCGCTACGTCTATTGGCGCACCACCAGCACCCTGCCGCCGATCAATCAGCCTGAAAACTTCATTCCGGGTTTCCTTCTCTATCTCGCTGAAATGTACAGTGTCGTTATGCTGGCACTCAGCCTCGTCATCGTGTCGATGCCGCTGCCATCGAGAAAGACGCGGCCGGGGTCGCCGGGCTATGTGCCGACGGTCGATATATTCGTTCCCACGTATAATGAAGATAAAACACTTCTGGCTAACACGCTCTCGGCAGCCAAGAATATCGACTATCCCGCCGACAGGTTCACTGTCTGGCTGCTGGATGATGGCGGCACCGTTCAGAAACGCAATGCGAGCAGCGTTCCCGATGCCCAGGCTGCTGCGAGGCGTCATGAGGAGTTGAAGACGCTCTGCGCTGATCTGGGTGTCAATTACCTCACCCGCGAGCGCAACACGCATGCCAAGGCCGGAAATCTCAACAATGGGCTGGAGCATTCCACCGGCGAACTGATTACCGTCTTCGATGCCGACCACGCGCCTGCGCGTGACTTCCTTTTGGAAACGGTCGGCTATTTCGAGGAGGACGAGAAGCTTTTCCTCGTCCAGACGCCGCATTTCTTTCTCAACCCCGACCCCATCGAGCGCAATCTGCGCACGTTCGAGACGATGCCGAGCGAGAACGAGATGTTCTACGGCATCATCCAGCGCGGCCTCGATAAATGGAACGGTGCTTTCTTCTGCGGGTCGGCTGCGGTTTTGCGCCGGACTGCGCTGAAAGAGACAGACGGTTTCAGCGGCGTCAGCATCACAGAGGATTGCGAAACGGCGCTTGCGCTGCATTCGCGTGGCTGGAACAGCCTTTATGTCGACAAGCCGCTGATTGCGGGGCTTCAGCCTGCGACATTCACCAGCTTTATCGGCCAGCGCAGTCGTTGGGCGCAAGGCATGATGCAGATCCTGATCTTCCGTCAGCCACTGTTCCGTCGCGGTCTGTCGTTCACGCAGCGCCTTTGCTACATGTCCTCCACGCTGTTCTGGCTGTTTCCGTTTCCGCGCACGATCTTCCTTTTCGCCCCGCTGTTCTACCTGTTCTTCGACCTGCAGATATTCGTGGCATCAGGCGGTGAATTTCTGGCCTATACGGCTGCATACATGGTGGTGAACCTGATGATGCAGAATTTCCTGTATGGCAGTTTCCGCTGGCCGTGGATTTCCGAACTCTACGAATATGTGCAGACGGTGCATCTTCTGCCTGCGGTCGTCTCGGTCATTTTCAATCCCTCCAAGCCAACCTTCAAGGTGACCGCAAAAGACGACTCCATCAGCGAGGCGCGTCTGTCGGAAATCAGCCGCCCGTTCTTCGTGATCTTCGCGGTGCTGATCATCGCCATGATCTTCGCGATCTATCGTATCTACTCCGAGCCCTATAAGGCCGACGTCACGCTTGTGGTGGGGGGCTGGAACCTGCTCAACATCATTTTCGCGGGCTGCGCGCTTGGCGTTGTGTCGGAACGCGGCGAGAAGTCCGCGTCACGCCGCATCACCGTCAACCGCCGTTGCGAATTGCAGATCGGCGATAGCGAGGTTTGGTCACCTGCGACCGTTGAAAACGTCTCTGTCCACGGCATGCTCATCAATATTTTCGAGGAGGGACTGGGGACGGTCGAAAAAGGCGCTACGGCGACCATCCGGGTCAAGCCCCACAGCGAAGGCGCGCCTGAAGCCATGGGTATCAACATTGTCCGCTCCGTGAAAAAGGATGGGTTTACGCAAATTGGTTGTACATTCGCGCCAAAGCAGGCGATCGAGCATCGCCTGATTGCCGACCTGATCTTTGCGAACTCCGAGCAATGGAGTGAATTTCAACGGGCCCGCCGGAAAAATCCCGGTCTCATCAAGGGGACGGCGACATTCCTTGGTATCGCCGTGTTTCAGACGCAGCGCGGCCTCTACTACTTTTTGCGTTCATTCAAACCGGAACGACATAATAAAACGAAAATGGAAGCGGCGAAGTCATGAGATCGGCGCTTCTCTTATCCGCATTTCTGGCATCCGCACAAACTGTGGCCTTCGCGCAGTCGGCACCCTTCGACATGTCGCCAGAACGGCCGGCGACGGCCACGCAGCCTTCTCGCCCCACACCCGTGGCGCCTCCGCCGCCACAACCACAGACGCAGTCACCCGGCCGAGTGGCTACCCCACCTTTCGGCGCGCCCGGCGCATCCGCCCCGCTCAAAGGGTCGCTTACTGTTGCACCGCGTTTGGGGACCAGCAGTCCGGATGATCGCCGTCGATATATCCTGCCGTTCTCCGATCTCAGTCTTTCCGGTGAAATGGACCAGCGCCAATGGACGCTGTATTTGACGCAGGAGCAGGCCAAATCGGCTGTCTCGCTGAACATCGGATATCAAAACGCCATCGTGATCGCACCGGAAAGCTCCAATCTGGAGGTGTCCGTCAACAACGTGCCGCTGGAGCGCAAAAGTGTGTCTTCGCCCGATGCCGAAGGCAAGGTGACAATGACCATACCGCCCGGTGCGCTTCAGGCCGGGGCGAACATGGTTTCGTTGGGCGTGCAGCAGCGCCACCGCACGGATTGCACCATTCAATCCACCTATGATTTGTGGACCGACGTCAGCTCTGCCAACACCTATATTTCTTTCAATGCCGACGTCGGCAGCCAGTTCGACATCATCGATGATATTCAGGCGACAGGGGCCGATCCAGCCGGGTTGACCGCCATTGAGATCGTCGCTCCGGGCCTTGCAAATCCTGTTTCTGCACAGCCGCTGCTAAAGCTGGCGCAGGCGCTTGCGCTGCGCACGCAAATGCCGAACCAGAGCATTACGTTTAGCACCACGCTGCCCACAGAACGCAAGGCCGGAACGCTGGTCGTGATTGCGGGAACGTCGCGTGAGATTGCCACCGCCACGCGGTCTGTCCCGCCGGAGGCTCTGGCTGGCCCCTATGCCGGGTTTGAGAGCGCCATCCTTGGTGGTATCTCGGCGCTGATCGTCAGCGGACCCACCGCGCAAGCCTTGGAGACTGCCGTCGACTCGTTGTCTTCAGCCGTCGAGCGGCCTGCCGGTACCTCACGTCCGTCACTGTCGACCAATGCCTGGCACACGCCGGACACTCCGCTGGTCATGTCCGATCGTCGATCGCCGTTATCGGCCCTTGGCGTCCGCAGCAGTGAGTTTTCCGGCAGACGTTTCCGCACAGAGTTCACCATCGGCGCACCGGCTGATTTTTACGCGTCCGCTTACGGCGAGGCCACCCTGCTTCTGGATGCGGCCTATTCCAATGAAATCCTGCCCGGCAGCCATATCGATGTCTATGTGAACGGCAACATTGCATCGACCGTGCCCGTGTCCAACCGTGGCGGCGGCATATTTCGCCATCTCCCCATCAATGTCACGCTGCGCCATTTCGTGCCTGGCGTGAATACCATTGCCATCGAAGCCGTGTTGATGACGCAAGCGGATGCGGACTGCCTGCCGGGTGCACCCGCCAGTCAGACCCCTCGTTTTGCCCTGTTCGATACATCGGAACTGCATATTCCAAACTTTGCCATGATCGGTCGCGCACCTGATCTGGCCGCCATGAACGGTGTGGGACAGCCTTACCGACATGGCGCGCAACCCGTTGCCGTCTGGATGGAGCGCGTGGATGTGGATACCATGTCCGCCGCAGCAACCCTGCTCAGCCGGCTGGCAGTCGCGGGCGGGCATCCCGTTCCGGTCGAGCTGGTGGCGACGCCGGCAGCCGTCGGCGAAAGAAACGCGCTGTTTTTCGGCACCCTTGCGCAAATGCCGCAGGGTCTGGTCAACCAGCTCGATCTCGCATCGGCAAGTCAGGTCGCCTGGAAAGAAAGCGACAATGCCGTGCAACCCGCACAGACCGATCAACTGTTCGATGACTGGCGTCAAAGGGTGGATGGTGGCGTCTGGCAGGGGCAGGTCTCGTCGTTCGAGGAGTGGCTGAAACGCAATTTCGACATCAGTTCGGATACGTTGCGGTTCCTTCCCGGTGCCGAGCAGGTTTATATACCGCCGGGCAATGTTACCTTCATGCTGGCGCAGGGCATGAGCCCGGGCGGCGCGGGCGTCTGGACCATGGCAACCGCCCCGACCTTGGGCAATCTGCGCACCGGCATGGCTGCCATCGTCGAGCAGAAACGCTGGGCCACGCTGGCCGGTCGTGTCGCGACCTATGATGCGACGTCCGACAAAATCGAAACGATTGCCGCCGAGCAGCCCACCTTCATCGTTACCCGTCCGTTCAGCTTCTCCAACTGGCGGCTGATCGCTGCAAACTGGCTGTCGACAAACACGCTGTCCTATTCGCTTGTCTTCATTGGTTTTCTAACGCTGCTGGGATGCGTGACATTCCTGATGCTGCGCGGCATGGGACGAGGCAAATGAGACAGTTTCTCCGCTTTCCGCTTATCCTTCTGGTGACGCTGGTGACCATGGTTTTTCCGCTCGCAGCAACAGCCGCCTCCATTACGCAGGCGGATTGGAACAGCTATAAAGCGGCGTTTCTCGACCCGACCGGGCGCATCATCGACACGGGAAACAACAATATCAGCCACAGTGAAGGCCAGGGCTACGGGATGTGGCTGGCCGTTCTGGCAGACAGGCAGGCGGATTTCGAGCTGATCTGGTCCTTTACCAGAACAGAGCTTCTGGTTCGTGATGACGGTCTGGCGGCGTGGAAGTGGGACCCGCAGGCAAATCCCCATATTTCAGATATCAACAACGCAACGGATGGCGACATCCTGATCGCTTATGCTCTGGCGCTGGCCGCAAAGCAGTGGGCAAAGCCCGATTACGCCGAGGCGGCAAGAACGATTGCCCAGACCGTGATCGACACGTCGGTTGTCGTGCGCGGGGGGCGAACACTTCTGCTTCCGGGCACAGTTGGCTTTGGTGAAAAAGATCGGCCGGATGGCCCTGTCGTCAACCCATCCTATTTCATTTTCGAGGCGTTTCCCGTCTTGAGCGAGCTTGCGCCATCACCGCTCTGGGACGCATTGGCGCGGGACGGGGTCGCGCAGATCTCGTCCTACGCATTCGGCCCCAGAAAGCTTCCGGCAGACTGGGTTTCGGTGAAGAACAAGCCACGCCCGGCAGACGGATTTGCCCCGGAGTTTGGATACAACTCGGTGCGCATACCGCTCTATCTGGCGCGCGCTGGTTTCTCGGATGTGACGCTTCTCGATAGATTGCGCGCCGCAATTGTCATCGATGGCGGCAATATGGCGACTTTCGACCTAAGGTCGGGCAATACGAAGGACGTATTGGCGGACGCCGGATATCGTATCATTCCCGCGCTGGCGGCCTGCATCATCGACAAAAAACCCATCCCGGATGACCTCCGTGAGTTCACGTCAACACTTTATTATCCATCTACGTTGCATCTCTTGGCATTGTCATTCGCGACTCAGGCGCATCAGGAATGCTTATGAACGGAAAGTCGCTCTACATATCCGCCGCCATTCTGGCTGTTGGTGGTGTTGCAGCGTTCCAATGGCGTGACGAGCTTTTGGGCAGGGTTTCGAGTGTTCACACCACAGCTTCGATCAACGCCAGTGGGCTTGGAAGCCGTGTGTCTTTTGACCCCAATCCCGTGCGAACCCATGCGGCGCTCTCACCTTCGGCAAGCCGCGTGACGCAGTCAGAGGCCCCGGTCGTAGAACCGCCGGTCACAGTGCCGGTTATCGATGGCTCGCAGGAACCGACACTGGCGCGCGTACAGCGGGCCGCGCCAGTTGCGCCTGATACAACACCATCAAGCCCACCCGTGGTGGACGAAAGCGCTCTTCGCTATTTCGCAGCGCAGGGTGATACCGCCCGGTTGCAGGCCGAAATTGCGCGTTTGAAAGCGCTCTATCCCAGCTGGACACCCCCGGCGGACCCATTGGCCGTGCCTGAATTGCGCGATCCGCAACTGGATGCCATGTGGCAGCTTTATGCCAATGGTCGTTATGCCGAAGTCAGAAAAGCCATTGCCGACAGGCAGGCAGTAGAGGCCGGATGGCAGCCACCACCCAATCTGCTTGAGATGGTCGACCTTGCCGAGGCGCGTCAACGGCTGGTCAATTCCTCCGATCTCAAACAATACAATGCGGTAGTCGATACCGCGTCCAGCAATCCAGGCCTTTTGACATGCGGGGAAGTGGACGTGCTGTGGCGTCTGGCCGAAGCCTTCGCGCGTACCAACAGGCCGGAACGCGCGCGTGACGCTTATACCTATGTGCTGAGCAATTGCGATGGCGCCGGTGATCGGCTCGCAACGGTTCAAAAGGCTTCAGTGCTTTTGCCGATTGCGATGATGGAAGACCTACTGTCGAAGGAAAAACCGGGCGCCGACGGGCAGCTCGAATTCGAGCCGATCCGCGATGATTTGGCACGTCAGCTTGTTGCCCAAGCTGGCGAGGACAAGGAAGCTACGGTTCCCTCGACCTATCTGATGCGGCTGGAGCGTCTGGCTGAAAGCAACAAGCTGGCAAGCGATGCGCTGTTGCTGGGCTGGTACAATCTTCGCCGCAACAATATGGAGAACGCCGAAAAGTGGTTCCGTCAGGCCAAGATGGCAGACGATTCCGCTTCTGCCTCTCAGGGCCTTGCGCTTGCATTGATTGCACGCAATGCTCCGCGTGAGGCTGAGGACGTCATGTATAAATGGCGCGCCTCCTCCGATGATTCCCGCAAGACCTATCTGGCAGCGACAGCCAATCTTCTGGCGCTCGATCCGCCTGTGGCCCTTGAGCCCGAAGTTTTGAAGCGGATTGCAGAGGAGGCCGTCGCGCAAAAAGATGCGACGACCGCGCAGGAGTTCGGCTGGTATTCCAGAGCATTCGAGCAGCCGCAGCTGGCGTTGCAATGGTTCAGCACCGCATTGGGATGGAAGGCCGACGACGAAGCCTCGGCCTATGGCTTGGCCTTGACCTATCAGGGCTTGAACAATGTTGCGGAAGTTCGCCGATTGCAGCAGCAATGGGGTGCGCGATCCCAGCGCATTTTGGATGTTGGTAGACCTGAACCGCAAAATGCGCAGAGCGTCGCCCGATCTGCCGGGAGCGCTCCGCAGGCCGAGACTGTTGCGGTTCGCGGCAATGATGTTGCCTACACGCAATATGCAAATACTGTCAGCCCCAGACAGAGCCGTGTCGAAAGCCAGAGCCGCCCATCACGCAAGACCAGCAGATGCGCGCCAAGTTTCAATCCGGATAGTCTGCCGCCTCAGCAGGCGCTGCAACAGGGTTGGTGCCTGATGGAAGCCAACAAGCCTGCCGAGGCGCTGAAGGCTTTTGGGTCCGCGCTCAAGGGTGGCCAGGAAGCCGTCAGAAGCGATGCCGCCTATGGTCAGAGCCTTGCCTATCTTCGGATGGGGCTGACGGATAACGCGGCAATTTCCGCCACGAAAGCCGGGATGGACAAACGCAAGGCGACGGAACTGCAGATTGCTATACTGACGGACCGGGCGCTGGCAGCCTACCAGAACAAGCAATATGAAAAGGCGCTGATCCTGCTTGATCAAAGGGCGCGCTTTGCCACGGAACGCACCGATCTGATGGTGATCCGGGGTTATGCCTACCTCAATTTGAAGCGCTATGGCGAGGCGGTTCAAGTGTTCGAGGGGCCAGCTTCGACCGGACAGAGGGATGCTGTCAGAGGTCTTGCGACGGCACGTGATGCGCGACCAAGCAATGGCCCGCGTGGTGGTTGAACACCACGACTGTCATATTCTGATGGATTTCATGGAATTCATTGAAAATTCATGTGGCGGGTTATATGTGGTTTTCAGATACTGTTCTCTGAAAGACGACAATGCTGACCAAAAAGGGAAAATACGGGCTTAAAGCAATGATCGACCTTGCCGGTTTGGCGCAGGGACAAACGGCTTTTGTCAGCGAAATCGCGGCTCGCAACAATATTCCCAAGAAATTTCTGGACGCAATTCTGCTCGAACTTCGCAACGAAGGCATGCTGCGTTCCAAGAAGGGTCCGGGCGGCGGATACGCCCTGTCAAAGTCAGCCTCCGACATCTACATCGGTCAGGTCATCCGCGCTCTGGACGGTCCGCTTGCGCCGATCCGCTGCGCCAGCCGCACGGCATTCGAGGCCTGTGAAGACTGTTCCGATCCTGAAACATGTCAGGTCCGCCGGTCCATGACCGACGTGCGTGACGCGATGGCAGCCGTTCTCGACAACATGACCCTGGAACAATTCGCATCCAACAAGGTCGATATCGCTACGGAACGCTCGGCCTAGATCCCATTAGACAGCGGCTAGATTGCCATACCGCCCGTCATGATAGATGAGCGGGGCACCGTCGGCCCTCTCGACCGACAGGACGCGGCCGATGATGATGGCGTGGGTGTGGCGCTCGATGACGTCTTCAACGGCACAATCGATAGCGGCTAGCGCGCCGCGCAAGGCAGATGCCCCGCTCTCCAGCTCGAACCATTCCGCATCACCATAGCGATCAGCACCTTTTAGGCCGCCGACACCGGCAAATCGTGAAGCAATGTCCTGCTGTTCTACGGACAGAATGTTGACGCAGAAGTGGTTGTAGCGCGCGATGATCGGCCATGTGGACGAGGACTTGTTGATGTTGACGATCATCGTAGCGGGCTCCATGGAAAGCGCAGTCGCCGAAGTCACTGTCGCCCCTGTCCGGTTGGACCCGGTCCCTGCGGTAATGACGGAGACGCCGCCCGCCAAGCTGCGCATCGCCGCTTTCAACTCGTTGGAATCGAAGGCTGTCTTCTCCAGATCGTGAAGATAAGTCACCGTTGCCGTCATCCTGTTTATCTCCAAAGCTTCAAATGCCTAGCCAGCAAACGATATCAGCGGTCTTCCGACGCGTAGAGCGACAGGATTTTATTGTTCATTGATTTTGTAGAAATCTGTTGTGGTCTGCGGAAATTTGACGCGCAAGGCATGTTTATTCCGTCAGATTGCGATGGTTGCCACCTGCGACGAGAAATAACATTGTAGGCCTAGATGTAGCGCCAACCCGTGATCGGACGACGGCTTACGATCAATCGCAGTTATTGCAGTCGTGATACAAGCGAACTGTCAGCTACGCCACAAAGCACAAGGCCTGCACCGATCTCTCGGGCAGGCCTCGCAATCAAGCGTATTTTGATGGCTTATTCAGCCGGTGTTGGAGCGACATCGCCGATGTTGGTGACGACGTCGCCACTCAGGACGCGGGCCAGTTGCGCCTCATCCAGTTCGCCTTCCCAACGGGCCACGACGATTGTTGCGACCGCGTTGCCGACGAAGTTGGTCAACGCCCGGCATTCCGACATGAAACGGTCGATACCGAGGATGAGCGCCATGCCTGCGACCGGAACGGACGGAACCACCGAGAGCGTTGCCGCCAGCGTAATGAAGCCCGCACCGGTAATACCTGCGGCACCCTTGGAGCTGAGCATCGCGACGAGAAGCAGCAGGATCTGCTCACCCCAGGACAAATCGATGCCTGTTGCCTGTGCGATGAAGAGGGCAGCCAATGTCATATAGATGTTGGTGCCATCGAGATTGAAGGAGTAGCCGGTCGGGATGACCAGACCCACGACGGAGCGTTTGCAGCCCGCGTTTTCCATCTTGCTCATCAGGCCAGGCAACGCTGCTTCCGAAGACGATGTGCCGAGAACCAGCAGCAACTCTTCCTTGATGTAGCGGATCAGGGCGAAAATCGAGAAGCCGTTGTAACGCGCCACGGCACCCAGAACGACGATCACGAAGAAGATCGAGGTGAAGTAGAAGGTGCCGATCAGCATCGCCAGATTGGTCACCGACGAAATGCCGTATTTGCCGATGGTGAAGGCCATGGCGCCGAAAGCGCCGATAGGGGCTGCCTTCATGAGGATCGCGACCAGCTTGAAGATCGGATACATCAGGGCGTGCATGAAATCAACGACGGGCTTGCCACGTTCACCGACGACACCAAGCGAAATGCCGAACAGCACGGAGAAGAACAGGACCTGAAGAATGTCGCCATCTGCGAAGGCGCCGACAATTGTCGTCGGGATGATGTTCATCAGGAAGCCGGTGATGGTTTGCTCATGCGCCTTGGCTGCATAGGTTGCGACCGCCTTGCCATCCAGTGTGGCAGGATCGATGTTCATGCCAGAGCCGGGATGGACCACGTTGGCCACAATCATGCCGATGATGAGCGCCAGTGTCGAAAAGGTCAGGAAGTAGATCATTGCCTTGCCGGCAACGCGTCCGACCTTCTTCATGTCGTTCATTCCGGCGATACCGGTCGCGACAGTGAGGAAGATAACGGGGGCGATGATCATTTTGACGAGACGGATAAAGCCATCGCCCAACGGTTTCAGTTGTTCGCCGATTGCAGGGTAAAAATGGCCGAGTGCAATGCCTGCAGCAATGGCTATGAGAACCTGGAAGTAAAGGTGCCGATAAAATGGCAGTTTTACGTGGCTTGAGGCCACGGTGGTGCTGTCAATCATGTTAGTTCCTCCTCGGTCACAACCCTGCCTGTCGGCCTCCCGGGTCCGCCGTATTTGGTTCACGGTCATTGACCGCCTGACCGTGATATCGCAATTCCCGTGCCAAGATTGATTACTCGGCGCAACGTTTTGAAATTTAATAATTTTAATTTTCACGCTTTGCTGGCTTGATGGTTTTGTGTATGTTTCCGCTCAACTAACTCGTTGGCCCGTGCGGAAATCCACACAGAATAGGCGTTTGTCTGTATGCGCAGTCTCTATACATCTCGTGCCCGTTGGGTGGCGTTTACTGTCATGTGGCTGATCATCGCCGTGGCAGCCTTCGTTGCCGCAGAGAGACTAGGTCGCGTTCAGGCCATGAAGACGCTGCTGGCCACGGCAACCACTGACGCCGAGCTGAAATCGGCTCTCTTAAATGTTGCGCTGGAGCGTCCACGGGTTTTGCCGCTGGTGCTGGCCCGTGACAGGGATATCGTCGAGGCTCTCCAGGACCGTGGGGAAGCTATCCCACGACTGGACCGCAAGCTGGAGGGACTGATCGAGGGAACACAGGCGTCGGTCATCTATGTCGCCGATACGAATGGCGTCACCATCGCCTCCAGCAACTGGCAAACGCCGGAGAGTTTTGTCGGTTCGAACTACGCATTCCGTGAATATTTCAAGTCCGCGATGGATACTGGCATGGCCGAACACTACGCGCTGGGCAATGTCAGCCGCAAGCCGGGGCTTTACATTTCGCGCCGGGTGGATGGCCCTGATGGTCGTCCGCTGGGAGTGGTTATCGCCAAGGTGGAATTCGGTCGGCTCGAGGCGGATTGGAACATCGGGCGCCATCCCGTCTATATCGTTGATGGCAATGGCGTGGTTCTGATGACCAGCATTCCCGAGTGGCGCTTCAACACCGTTGCGCCGATTGATGAAGCGCGGCGAAAGACGATTTCCGAAAGCCTCCAATTCGGGGACGAGAGGTTGTCGCCCATGCCCGTGGAGACGCTGTCCAATCCGGGTCCGCAGGTCGCGATCGTCAGGATTGACGCGCCGTCTTCTCTCCACGGAGAGTATTTGCGGCTGGAATTGCCGGTTCCGACCACGGCTTGGTCGCTGCATTATTTGCAGCCGGTAAAGGCCACCATGAACGCTGCAATTCGCGGCAACCGGGTCATTGCCGCTGCGAGCCTGATGCCGCTCATGGCCTTTTCCGCGATTTGGCTGCGCCGCAGGCAAAAGGCGGCGCAGGCGCGCGCCGAAGCCGAGCGTGACCGTTCCGAGCTTGAACGCCGTGTGCAGGAAAGAACGATTGATCTGACAATGGCGCGGGACCGTCTTCAGGCCGAAATCATCCGACACGAACAAACCACCGAGGAGTTGCAAAGCGTGCAGCATGAGCTGGTCAAGGCCAACCGCCTGTCCATTCTCGGTCAGGTTGCGGCCGGTGTTGCCCACGAGATCAACCAGCCGCTCGCCACCATCCGCGCCTTCGCAGACAACGCCCGCGCTTTTCTCAAGCGCGATCGCATGGAAGAGGTGGATGACAATCTGGAAAGCATAGCTTCGCTGACGGAACGCATCGGGGTCATCACTAGCGACCTCAAAATTCTGGCGCGGAAGGGTCGTACGGCCGCCGAGCCCGTCAGCCTTCGTCTGGTGATAGAGGGTGCTGTTGTGCTGCTGCGGAGCCGTTTTGCCGGGCGCATGGATGCGCTGGATATTGTCTTGCCGGATGACAGCGTCATGGTGTCCGGCAGTCGCATTCGATTAGAGCAGATCGTCATCAACCTTCTGCAAAACGCCCTCGAGGCGCTGGAAGACAAGCCGAATGGCCGCGTCGAGGTCAGGGCGAGCGACACACCGGATGAAGTCGTGCTGACGATTTCAGATAATGGGCCAGGCATTGCAGCTGACATCCACGAACAATTGTTTTCCCCCTTCAACACGTCAAAGGAAGGGGGCCTTGGCCTTGGTCTGGTCATCTCGCGTGACATCGCGTCCGACTATGGCGGTCGGGTCGATGTCGAGACCAGCGAGAACGGCACGTGTTTTTCTGTTTATCTGAAGCGAGCATGAGATGACGATGATCGGTACTGTCTATCTGGTCGATGACGATTCCCAATTGCGCAAGGCCATGCGCCAGACGCTGGAGCTGGACGGCATGACCGTGATGCCGTTTTCAAGAGCGGAACAGGCTCTCGAAGCGCTCTCGGCCGACTTCGATGGCATTGTCATTACCGATGTCCGCATGCCCGGCATGGATGGTTTGCAGTTTTTCGAGCGGTTGTGTCAGATCGACCCCGATTTGCCTGTCATCCTGATTACGGGCCACGGTGATGTCCCGATGGCGGTGGCGGCGCTGCATAATGGCGCCTATGATTTTATTTCAAAGCCGTTTCCCGCAGACCGAATGGTGGAAAGTGCACGCCGCGCACTCGAAAAACGCCACCTCGTCATGGAAAATCGCGCTCTGAAAAAGGTGGCCTTGCAAGCGGAGGACGATCTTCCGCTCATCGGCCAGACGCCTGCCATGGAAAGACTGCGCAACACTTTGCGCCACATTGCCGATACGGATGTGGACGTGCTGGTGGCCGGGGAAACCGGCAGCGGCAAGGAGGTGGTCGCAACCGCTCTTCACCGCTGGAGCAAACGCCGTGCGCAGGGAAATTTCGTGGCATTGAATTGCGGTGCTTTGCCTGAAACGGTGATTGAAAGCGAGTTGTTCGGCCACGAGGCTGGCGCATTCACCGGTGCGCAGAAAAAACGGGTCGGTCGTATCGAGCACTCCAGCGCCGGCACGCTGTTTCTGGATGAAATCGAGAGCATGCCGCCAGCCGTTCAGGTCAGGATGCTGCGCGTTCTGGAAATGCGCAAGGTGTCACCGGTTGGCTCAAACGAAGAGCGCGCGGTCGATATTCGTGTGGTCGCAGCCGCCAAGGTGGACCTTGGGGACCCCCAGCTGCGCGGTGATTTCCGCGATGATCTCTACTATCGCCTGAACGTCGTAACCTTGTCCATTCCGCCTCTGCGAGAACGGAAAGCGGATATTCCGCTGTTGTTTTCACACTTCATCAAAAAGGCATCGGCGCGGTTCGGCATGCCGCTACCGAGCATCAGCTCCACCGTATCGCGTTATCTCAACGATCACGACTGGCCGGGAAATGTCCGCGAACTCGGCCATTTTGCCGAACGCGTGGTGCTGGGTCTGGAAGGTTTTGGCGCAGACGTTCCGCCTGCCGATACCCGCGTGGCGTCAGGGACGCTTTCCGAAAGAATGGGCCGGGAAGAAGCGCAGATTATTCGTGAGACGCTGGAGAAAGTCAACGGTGATGTCGCCAGCACAATCGCTGCGCTGGGTATTGCGCGCAAGACATTCTACGACAAGCTTCAGCGGCACAATATAAGCCGGACGGACTATGTCCAAAAGGGATCATAGGGCTTGAGTGCCTCACTCCCGTCACGGGAACAGGAGTCAGGGTGACGTTATCGATCAGCCTGCGACGCAGAAATGGGTCTGGCCGTCGTAACCCATGTAGGTGCCGTTGCGGGAATTGAAGCTGCCGTAGCGCTGCGAGCAATAGTCATACCAAGCCGATGTCCATGGTTCAATGGTGCGGTAGGTCGGACGAGGCTGGTAGGCAGGTCTGGTGTCATAGACAGGTTGCGCGCGGTAAACCGGCTGCGCCCGATAAACCGGGCGTGGTGCCTGACGATAATAGTAGTTGTCGTCGGGCTCGTTGTAGGTATAGCGCGGCTGGTATGTCTGGTAGTGACGAACGGGAGGTTCGTCATAAACCCGCTCGTCCGAATAGCGCGGCTGGGATAGCGCAGAGCCGACAGCGACACCGGCTGCAAGACCAAGCACGCCGCCCAGAAGGGCGTCATCCCTGTTGTGGCGACCCCAATCATCGGCAGATGCCGAGTTCAGGGGAACGATGACAGCTGCAGAGACTGCAAGAGCCAGAAGAGTTTTTGCTGCAAACGAGGCCATTTTCGTTTTCCATCCAAAGGGCAGATGAGCTGCCAGTTGTTATTCAATGGTTAAGAATTAATGGCTTTCTGCTGAACCGGTGCTGAACGAATTGTGGCCGCGCTGGGGCGACGTCGTGTCTAAATATCAGACATCGCCGCAGGTGCAAAACCCTGCAATATTCCGCTATAGGGCTTGTCGATCGGCGCGGCATAGGCACCCCGTTTGGCGGTTTTCAGGCCGAGCGTTATCAGCCCCTCTGCATGTTTGACCGCCGCTGTGACGCCGTCGACAACAGGTACGCCGAACTCGGCAGAGAGGGCTGCTGCAAGCTCGGCCATGCCGGCGCAGCCCAGAACGATTGCCTCGGCGCGGTCATCTGTGATGGCGGCGGCGATCTCTGAACGCAGCCGCGCAATCGCGTTCGAGTTGGGATCTTCGAGTGATAGAACCGGAATATCGGCAGCACGAACCTTGGCGCGCGCACTCATGCCGTATCGATGAACGAGATGCTCTATAGGTAAGCGTGAACGCTCCATGGTGGTAACGACGGTAAAGCGCTGGGCGATGAAGGAAGCCGTTGCCACCGCTGCTTCGCAGATACCAATGACGGGAATGGTGGCGAGCGCCCGTGCGGCGTCAAGCCCCGTATCGTCAAAGCAGGCGATGATGGCTGCTTGCGCGCCTGCCTTTTCGCCCTTGGCGATTTCCGCCAGCATGCCGGGAATGGCGAACACTTCATCATAATAGCCTTCGATAGAGACAGGCCCCATCAGCGACGTCACGGCCTCGATCTCCGTTCCCTCTGCAGCCACGCTCCTTGCGGCTGAAGAGATGGTTGCCGTCATGGACGCGGTGGTGTTTGGATTGACGATGAGAATGCGCATGATCTGTCGTTCAGGCCTTCAAATGGCGTCGGTTGAGATAAACGATGAGACCCAGGGTCACAGCAATCACCAGAAACGAGAATATGGTTGTCACGGCACCTAGCGCGTAGAGAACCGGCGTGGTCACATTGGTGGTCATGCCGTAGATTTCCAGTGGCAGCGTGTTGTAGGTGCCTGAGGTCATCAGGGTGCGGGCAAACTCGTCGTAAGATAGCGTGAAGCCGAACAGGCCGATGCCGATCAGGCTTGGCGCAATCATTGGCAGCACGACCTCACGGAATGTCTGCCACGATGTGGCGCCGAGATCGCGCGCAGCCTCTTCATAGGATGGAGAGAAGCGATTGAAGACGGCGAACATGATCAGAACACCGAAGGGCAGCGTCCATGTCAGATGCGCGCCAAACGCGGAGGTATACCATGAGGGCTCCAGACCGAGTTGCTGGAAGAGAACGCCAATGCCGAGCGAAATGATGATCGAGGGCACGACAAGACTGGCGACCGAGAGATAAAACAGCGGTGTTGCGCCGACGAATTTCCGGCGAAAGGCCAGACCCGCCAGAAGCGACACCAGTACGGTGGCACTCATAACCATTATGCCCAGAGCAAGCGAGCGGCGGAAGGACCCGCCGAAATCACCCACAGCCTGTTGCTGGAACAGATTGGCGAACCAGTGAAGGGATACGCCGTTCAACGGAAACGTTAGCCCGCCGCTCGGCCCCTGAAAGGCGAGGATCAGAATAGCCGAAAGCGGGCCATAGAGAAACAGCACGAAAAGAGCAAAGAAGAAGGAAAGGACATAGAACTCTCTGCCTCGTTTTTCCGAATGCATCTCAAAGCTCCTTCCTGATATCGACGACGCGCAGGATGCCAGCCACCATCAACAGGACGAGTGCCAGCAGGATAACGGCATTGGCGGCGGCGGCTGGATATTGCAGCAGTGACATCTGGTTTTTCATCATCAGCGCCACGGATGCGCTCTGCCCGCCGGACATCACCTGCACGGTTGAAAAATCCGCCATGACCAGCGTCACGACGAAAATAGTGCCGATGGCAATGCCGGGTTTGGCAAGGGGAATGATGACGTTCCAGAGGATCTGCCAGCTGGATGCACCGGCATCACGGGCCGCTTCCACAAGCGACTTGTCGATGCGCATCAGTGTGTTGAAAATCGGCGTGACCATGAACAGCGTGTAGAGATGGACCATGGCAAGCACGACGGCAAAATCCGAGTAAAGCAGCCATTCGAGCGGCGCCGGGATGATGCCCATATTGACAAGCGCGCTGTTGACCAACCCGTTGCGGCCCAGCACCGGAATCCATGAAATCATGCGAATGATGTTCGACGTGAGAAACGGCACGGTGCAGATGAGAAACAAAACCATCTGCATGGTCGTGGTGCGAATGTGGAATGCCAGAAAATAGGCAACCCAGAAGCCGCAAAACAAAGTGATCGCCCAGACGATCGCTGCGAATTTCAACGTGTTGAGATAGGTTTGCCACGTCACCCAGGAGCCGAGCGTCTCACCATAGTTGAAGGTGACGAAACCGGGATACATCTGGGCAAAGTCGTAATCCCAAAAACTGACGACGGCGATCATCAGGATCGGCAGCGCCAGAAAGAAACCGAGAATCAGTGCAAGCGGAGCAGCCTGGATATAGGCGACAAGCTTCGGCGGCAGTGAAAAGCTGCGGCTTTTCTTCTCCGTCTTGTCGCTGACGCCGATCAATCTGACTGTTACCACGGCCCGTCTCCTCTTTTCGCTTTAGAGGAATGCGCGGACGACTATCCGCACATTCCTTTTTCGTACCGGCGTGATCAGGCCGCGATGAATTCGTTCCAGCGGCGAACCATGTAGCGGTCTTCGTCCATGACCGAGTTCCAGCAGGCGACCTTGCCCATGCGTTCCTCAAAGGAGCCGCCATCGCGCACCGCACCGGCCTTTTCCATGACCTTGCCGTCTGGAGCGATGATGTCGCCCTGGGCGGCCTTGCCCTCGACCCAGTAGCCCCACTCATCGGCGGTCATGTGTTCTTTCGCCGTGTCCATAGCGGCAGAGTAGTAACCCTGACGGTTGAGGTAAGCGCCGACCCAGCCGGATGTGTACCAGTTGATATATTCATAGGCGGCGTCCAGCTTTGCGCCGGTCAGGTGCTTGGCAAGACCCAGACCGCCGCCCCATGAGCGGTAGCCTTCCTTCAGCGGCTGGTATTTGCAGGCAATGCCCTTGGACCGCACGGCGGCAACGGCAGGCGACCACATGGACTGAATGACGACTTCGCCCGACGCCATGAGGTTGACGCTTTCGTCAAAGCTCTTCCAGAAGGCGCGGAACTGGCCGTCCTTCTTGGCCTTGATGAGGAATTCGATCGTCTTGTCGATCTCTTCCTTGGTCATGTTGCCCTTGTCGGCATATTTGATGTTGCCCATGGCTTCCATGATCATCGCTGCATCCATGATGCCAACCGAGGGAATGTTGATGATCGACGTCTTGCCCTTGAACTTCGGGTCCATGATATCGGCCCAGGTGCTGATCTCACGGCCAACGAGATCCGGGCGAATGCCGAGCGTGTCGGCGTTGTAGATGGTCGGCACCATGGTGAAATAGTCGGTCTCGCCCTTGGCAAATTTCTTGTCGCCGGGCTTCTCCACATAGCCGACCGTGTGCGGCGCCGTTCCTTGCGCAATCACGCTGTCGGGCGTCAGCTTGCCGGTTTTGAAAAGCGGCACGATCTTGTCGTAATATTTCAGCTTCTTGATTTCCATCGGCTGGATCACACCGGCCGGATAGACCTTTTTCAGGATCCAGTATTCCACGTCGGCGATGTCGTAGGAGTTCGGCTGCGTTACGGCGCGCTGGGCGGCGGCATCCGAGTCGGTTGCCGTCATTTCCAGCGTGATGCCGAGGTCCGCCTTGCACTTTTCAGCGATGGCGTTGAGGTTCGACACGCCCGTGCCGAACTGGCGCAGCGTAATCGGATTCTGCGCCCATATTGTCGGGAAGCCAGTGATGAGGCCGGAGCCGATGGCGGCACCGGTTGCTGCTGCACCGGCCTTAAGAAGACCGCGGCGGGACAAGCCTTTTTTGGTGTTGGATGTATTGGTCATGACACATTCTCCTCTGGTTGTTTTTGTGGTTATTTCTCGACCCGGCCGAGCACGATGGCATCTGCCGCATTCCAGGACAGGGGTATGGCGTCGCCAACCTTGATCGGATTGTCGAAAAAGGCGACATCGCTCAAGATGACGTTGAAGTCTTCGATGCCAGCCCCGGTAACGACGACTTTGACGCTGGCACCGTGATATTCGACATTGGAAACGATGCCGGTGAAGCCGTAACCCGGCACGTCCTGAGAGCCGATCCTGACACGATCGGTTCTGACGGCGATGTCCATCTGGCCATCTTCGGGCGGTTTGCCCGTGGCGTTGAAAGAGGCTCCACCAGCGACATCCATCGTCACGAGCTCACCGTTCTTTTCCCTGATACGGCCGGAAATGACGTTGTGGTTGCCCATGAAACGCGCCACGAAACTGGTCGCGGGGCGTTCGAAAACTTCGCGCGGCGTCGCCGCCTGTTCGATGCGCCCGTCATTCATGATGACGATGACATCAGCCAGCGCCATCGCCTCTTCCTGGCTGTGGGTGACGTGGACGAAGGTGATGCCCAGCGCAGTTTGCAGCTTTTTCAGTTCCGCCCGCATGCGGATTTTCAAGAACGGATCGAGCGCCGAAAGCGGCTCGTCCAGCAGAAGTGCTTCAGGATCGGTGATCAGAGCACGGGCGAGCGCCACGCGCTGTTGCTGGCCACCTGAGAGCTGCGCAGGGCGGCGGTTGGCATAGGGCTCGAGCTGCATCAGTTGCAGCATCTCCATGGCCTTTGCGCGCCGCGCCTCCGTGTCCACGCCCTTCATCTTCAAGCTGAAGGCAACGTTATCGATAAGATCGAGGTGTGGGAAAAGCGCGTAGGACTGAAACATCATCGCCGTGCCGCGTTTGGCGGGCGGGAAGTCCGTGACCACGACGTTTCCGAGGCGAACGTCGCCGCTGGAAATGGTTTCGTGTCCGGCAATCATCCGCAGGGTCGATGTTTTGCCGCAACCGGAAGGACCGAGCAGGCAACAGTAACTGCCCGCCGGTATTTTAAGGCTGATCGCATGGACTGCGGTCGTGGTGCCGTAAACTTTCGACACGGACGCGATATCGATTTCGGCGGCTTTGCTCATGCATATTCCCCTGCTCGTCACAGAGTGCTTAGCATAAGCCGTGCCAGTTCAGGCGTGCGGGCGATAAAGCCATGAAAAACAGGAGTATTTTTATTTCCCGTTCGGCCCAGCATGTGACACATTATCCAGAATGCCCAAAAAACAAGCGATTGTTCGCGATGTTGCATAAGGATTGTATTCAATCGATATCGAAACTGAGAACCTTTGGTATTTCCACTCCCCTCACTTCGGAGTAAAAGGGTGCGAGAAGCGCGGGTATCGACATGAACATTGCCCATATCAATCCAGACACCGATGCAGGCCAGGAAGATCGTGCCCAGGCCATTCGTGATACGTTGCGCGATGCCATCGTAGACAGGCGACTGGCACCTGGAACGAAACTGTCGGAGGCGGAAGTCGGGACATTGTTCGATGTCAGCCGCACGGTCGTGCGCGCTTCTTTGCAGATGCTGGCTTTCGAGGGGTTGGTGAAGACGGAGCGAAATCGTGGTGCTTTCGTCTCGAACCCGACGCCGGACGAGGCGCGGCAGGTATTTTCATCCCGCAGACTGATCGAACCCGGTATCGTTAACGCCGCCATAGAGCGGCTGACGCCGGAGACTATCGCCGACATGCGGGCGCATCTGACCGAGGAAGCGCGCTATCAGCATGAACGCGGGCCCAGCGCGCGCCGGTCCGAAATCAAGGCATCCGGTGATTTTCACCTGATGCTGGCGGCTGTCGCCGGAAATACAATTCTGGAAAAGTTCATGGCCGAGTTGGTTGCCCGCTCGTCTCTGGTCATAGCGCTCTACGGTCGCTCTGGCATATCGAGCTGCGGCCATGGCGACCACGCGGCTATCCTCGATGCGCTGGAAGCAGGCGACGCCGAAACGGCGAAACACCTGATGCTTCATCACATTGATCATATCGAAGCCGATCTCGACCTGCGCAACAAAGAGGGGCTGGCCCTCAAGGATGCGCTGTCGCTTTAGGGCTCATCATGCCGCATAGCGGCTGATGGCAAGGTCTGCGACCTCGATTTCCGGCTTCTTCTCGCTGATGATATCGGACAGAACCTGAGCCGAACCGCAGGCCATGGTCCAACCCAGCGTACCATGCCCCGTGTTGAGGTAGAGGTTGCTGTAGCGGGTGGCGCCGATAACCGGCGTGCCATCGGGCGTCATCGGGCGCAGGCCGCTCCAGAATTTCGCCCGAGACTGATCGCCAGCACCGCCGAACAGATCTTCCACAGAATGGGTTAAGGTGGCTTGACGCTTGGCGGGCAAATCCTTGCTGAAACCGGCAATTTCGGCCATGCCGCCGACGCGGATGCGGTCTCCCAGGCGGGTCATGGCGATCTTGTGGGCTTCGTCCATAACCGTGGATACAGGCGCGCGCGCTGCGTCCACGATGGGAACGGTGATCGAGTAGCCCTTCACCGGATAGACCGGCAGATCGATGTCGAGATGCTTGAGCAGTTGCGGCGTGTAGCTTCCCAGCGCACCGACGAAAACATCGGCCTCGACAAGACCCTTCGTTGTTTCGATGGCTTTGACGCGATTGCCCTCGGTAATCGGGCGCATGATTCCGGTGTCGTAAACGAACGTCACACCGGCCTCTTCGGCGAGCTTCGCAAGTTCCGTGGTGAACATGAAGCAATCACCGGTTTCGTCACCCGGCAAGCGAAGTCCACCGACGATCTTTTCGCGTGATGCTGAAAGTCCCGGTTCCGCTGCCACACAGCCATCGCGGTCGAGAATTTCATAGGGCACACCGCCCGCCTTGAGAACCGAGACGTCCTTGCCGATGCCATCGAACTGCTTTTGGGTTCGGAAAACCTCAAGCGTGCCCTGTGTGCGCTGGTCGTACTGAATGTTGGTTTGCTGGCGCAAGGCCATCAGGCAATCGCGGCTGTATTCGGCCACGCGCACCATTCGGCTTTTGTTGATGGCGTAGCGTTCTGACGTGCAATTGCGCAGCATCTGGCCGATCCAGCGCAGGGCCGCGGGGTCCAGTGTCGGGCGAATGATCAGCGGAGAATGCTCCATGAACAGCCATTTTACGGCTTTCATCGGAATGCCGGGTGCCGCCCAGGGAGAGGAGTAGCCGGGCGAAACCTCACCCGCATTGGCAAAGCTGGTTTCAAGGGCCGCTGCAGGTTGGCGATCTATGACAGTCACCTTGTGACCGGCTTTTGCGAGATACCAGGCGGACGTGACGCCGACGACACCGGCTCCGAGAATCGTGATGTTCATGTTCATCTCACTTATCTGCGTTCGTTGCGGCAGCCTGTTCCGGCTGAAGATATGTACGGCGATAACGGTGGCCGAGACCCGTCAGAATTTCGTATGCAATCGTGCCGGCATCATCGGCAACATCTTCCAGCGACTGGTCAGGGCCGATGATCTGGACGAGGCTGCCATGGGTCAGTGTTCCCTCTGGCAATGCGGTAATGTCGATGCTGATACTATCCATGGAAACGCGGCCCGCAATAGGCAGACGCACACCGTTGAAATAGGCAGCACCCCGGTTGCTGAGCGACCGTGGAAGGCCGTCCGCATAGCCAGCTGCTATCGTAGCCAGTCGTGTTTCCGCTGATGTCCGCAACGTTCCACCGTAACCGACGAGTGTGTCAGCGGGCACGGTCCGGGTCTGTACTACTGCCACATCCAGCCGCACGACCTGCTTCATAGGGTTCGGCTCAAGCGTGGAGGGCGCGCCGCCGTAAAGGGCAATGCCGGGACGCATGACGGCGTTGTGGTAATCAGCGCCGAGAAAGATACCGCCGGAATTGGCGAAACATACGGGTACGTTCGGAAACATCTGTGCCGCTCCGCGTATCGCTCCCAGTTGCGTCCCATTTGCGACGTGCTCCGGCTCGTCGGCGCATGCCAGATGGCTCATGACGAACGTCACCGCGATGCCATCCAGCAGTTCGGGCGAGGTTTTCAGGGCTTCGAGCTCTGAGGGTGCCATGCCGAGCCGGGACATGCCGGTATCGATCTGAAGCGCAGCGGGCAGCGTCTTGCCCAAGGTCTTTGCGTGAGCCGCCCACTGTGCGAGTTGCTCCAGAGAGTTGATGACCGGCGTTAGCGACATCGCAGCGCAGGACGTTTCGTTGCCGGGCTGGAGACCGTTCAGCACGAAAATATCCGCATCACCGGCCATGCGCAGGCGCAGCGCAATGCCTTCGTCGATATGGGCAACGAAGAAATGACGGCATCCGGCATCATACAGCACCGGCGCCACGACATCGGCACCAAGCCCGTAGGCATTGGCTTTGACCACAGCGCTGGTCACAGCGTTTGGGGCCATGGCCTTCAGCATCAGGTAATTGTCGCGAAGCGCGCCAAGATTTATGGTCAGATAACCGCTGGCACCGCCACCCGCCTTTTGGCGACTGATCGTCATGTCCATCATCGTTCCCTTGTTATTTTCAAACAAGACTATTGCAACGATCATCGAATTTTCGCAGTTTGATGCGTGGATAATTCTAAGATTGAGAATTTATCGCAATTTTATACGGTGAAACGGAATGATTTTATGTCTTCTTTAGACGCGACCGATCGCCATATCATCAGGGTGTTGCGGCTCAACGCCCGCATCAGCAATGCCAAGCTCGCAGCGGAGGTCGGCCTGTCGCCGTCCGCCTGTCTGCGACGGGTCGATATTCTGGAGCGGGAAGGCGTCATTCGCGGTTATACGGCGCTGACGGGAAGTGCTGCGGGCGGCGAGGTCATCTCGGTCATCGTCCAGATCACGCTCGATCGGCAGACGGAGGATTTTCTTAATCGTTTCGAAATCGCGGTGCGGCGGTATCCGGAAATTCGGGAATGCTATCTGATGACCGGCGGCTCGGATTACTTCCTGCGTGTCGAGGTGGAAAGCGCTGGCGATTTCGAGAGGGTTCACAAGGATATTCTCTCGAAACTGCCTGGCGTCTCGCGCATCCATTCCAGCTTTGCTATCCGCAACGCATTGGCCAGCCCCAAGCCCAGAGGCTGATCATCATGCGTTCCACCAGCGGTAAAAGTGGTGCACAGGTCCATGCCCGTGGCCGACATGCAGGTCGCGTCCTGCCGCCAGTGCACCCTGCAGATAATCCTTCGCCAGTCCTATGGCATCCACCAGGGAGTATCCGAGTGCCAGATGTGCGGTGATGGCAGCCGCCAAGGTGCAGCCGGTGCCGTGGTCGTTACCGGTTTCGATACGCGGCATGGAAAATTCGTCCAGGCTCTCTCCATCCAGCAAAATATCCACACTCTCCGATCCGATATCATGCCCGCCTTTGATCAGGACGGCCCGAACGCCTGTTTTCAGGATCGCTTCCGCCTGACGCACGACGTCTTGACGGTTTGTCGCCATCGGTTGGCCACTGAGCAGCGCTGCTTCCGGCAGGTTCGGCGTCGCCAGCGTAGCCATAGGCAGAAGTGTATTGCGCAAGGTTTCTATGGCATCTTCCTGCAACAAGCGGTCGCCAGATGTCGCAACCATCACAGGGTCCAGAACCACCGGCTTTTCCACATCAAAGAGATTTTCCGCAATCGTCTCGATGGTTTCGATGCGCGAAACCATGCCGATCTTGACGGCGCCGATGTCGAGGTCCGACAAGACAGCCCTCATCTGTGCGGCGATCATTCCTGCGGAAATATCCTCCACAGCGGTCACGCCGCGTGTGTTCTGGGCTGTGATGGCGGTTATGACACTGGCGCCATAAACGCCAAGCGCTGAAAATGTCTTCAGATCGGCCTGTATGCCCGCGCCGCCTCCGCTGTCGGAACCGGCAATCGTCAGAGCGATGGCAGTCATTCGCGCGCGCCTAGAGCCAGGTCCACCTGATGGCGGAAATCAGCCGTTGCGGCGGCAATGTTGAGCGCACGAAACAGACCCGAAATCACGGCGACGCCATCCGCGCCAGCATGGATCACCGGTGCCACCCGATCGAGCGTAATGCCTGCAATAGCGCCGACCGGCATTTCGGGACGTGCATGTCCAAGGTAGCTGCGCAATTGCTGGAATCCCTCCAGTCCTACCGGCGCGTCGGGATTTACCTTCGAGGCTGTCTCGAAGACACCACCGATGCAGGCATAGTCTGCCGGTGCTTCGGCCGCGCGCTTGGCGTCGTCCATATTCTTGACGGTAAGGCCGATAATGGCACTGTCGCCCAGCAAGCGTCGCGCCATCTCCGCGTCCATATCGTCTGAACCAAGATGGACGCCGTCTGCGTCTGAAGCGAGGGCAACATCGACACGGTCGTTGATGACAAGTGGAACGCCCGTTGCTCTCAAGGCTTCAGCGATGAGCCTTGCCTGCTCGATCATATGCCGGGTCGAGGCGTGCTTGTCCCGGTATTGGATGATCGTCGCGCCGTGACGGGCTGCGACGGCGGCAAGTTCCGGCAAGGGGGCGATATCGGCGAGCGATGCGTCTACCAGAGCGTTCAACCGGTAATCAAGTTTCATGGTGAGCAATCCTTGCAAGCGAAAGAATATCGTTGGGCTCGATGGCATCGAGGGTATCGAGGAATGCGGCCTCGAATGTTCCGGGACCGCGGGCCTGGTTTGCTGCCAACTCTGCTGATACACCCGTGACTGTCAGCGCCGCCGCCGCTGCCAGCATTGCGTTCGGCTCCACTGCCATGAAGGCAGCGATGACCCCGCCGGAGAGACAACCGGTGCCGGTCACCTTTGCCATCCAGGGGTGGCCATTGCTGATCGTTGTCTTCGTGTGCGTAGTCCGAAGTAGATCTTCCGGACCTGTCTGGATACGCAGCGCGGTACCGACATCGCCGATAACGGCCATCTCCGCCAAATTGCCGCGCACGATGGTGGGCCGCAGAGCGATCAGCTCGCGGGCAAAATCCAAACGCGATGGGGAGTAGTCGCAATGCACGGGATCAACGATCCATGGTTTGCCGTGAGCATTGGCAATTTCGACCGCCATGTGAATGACCTTGCGGCGCGCAGCGTCCAGCGTGCCGAGATTGATCGTCACGGCGTCGACCCGGGAGACGAAGCTTTCGATTTCCTCCTCGGACGATGTCATCGAAGGAATACCGCCAATGGCTGTAATGCCATCTGCGGTAAATTTTTGAACGACCGTGTTCATCAGGCAATGAACCCGCGGTCGCTTCTGCCGCACCCGCGCAAGAATGTCTGCTGCGGTTTGTGCCGTGGGAAAACTCGACATGGATCACTAAACTCCAGACAGACAATCACGGAGACCCAGGTTTAGCGCGAAAAAGAAAAGCATGCCGATGGCGACTGTTCCGTTCCTACGCCGGCATGACCCGGATCAGGTTCAAGGGTCCGGCTCAGCGCCATCTCAGCATCGTCAGATGCTCCCCTCGGAATGTCTGGAAAATGTCGTCTTTTAGCGGTGCTGTCAATGACATTCAGGAAGACGCAAGCTGATAAGCCACGTCTTCCCGGACTGTGATCAGGTGATCTGAACGAGCACTTTTTCCCGAACCGACTTCAGCGCGGCATCGGCGAGCTTCAGGGCAATCAGGCCATCCTGGGCGGAAGGCGAGGGGGCGACGTTGGTTTCGATCGCGTCGATGAAAGCGGTGATTTCCGCTGCGTAGGCCGCCGTATACCGGGTCATGAAGAAGTCGTGCAGGGGCGGGCGGCTGTAGCCGTCCTTGGTGGCGACTTCGATGGAGACCGGGCGCTGGTTTTCTGCCGCAACCGAGCCCAGCGAGCCGTGAACCTCGATGCGCTGATCATAGCCATAGGTGGCACGACGCGAGTTGGAGATGATCGCCTGACGTCCGCTTTCCGTGGTCAGGATGATGCTGGCGCTGTCGTAATCGCCAAGTTCGCCGATCTTGGGGTCGACCAGAACGGAACCGGTTGCGAAGACGCTGACGATCTCTTCGCCCAGCAGGAAGCGGGCAATGTCGAAATCGTGGATCGTCATGTCACGGAAAATGCCGCCGGATACCTTGATATATTCGGGTGGCGGAGCGCCCGGATCACGGCTGGTGATCGTCACCATCTCGACCTTGCCGATCTGGCCATCATCAATGGCCTTGCGCACGGCGCGGAAATGCGGATCGAAGCGGCGATTGAAACCGAGCATGATCTTGGCGCCGGTTTCCTTGACCACATCGATGCAGGCTTGCGCGCGCGCAACATCGAGATCAATCGGCTTTTCGCAGAAAATCGCTTTTCCTGCACGGGCAAACCGTTCGATGAGGTCTGCATGGGTGTTGGTGGGTGTGCAGATGATGACGGCGTCGATTTCGGGATTGGAAAGGACGGCATCGATCGTGCTGATTGCGCAGCCGGTTTCGTCCGCGATTGCCTGCGCAGCCTCGGGAAACGCATCGACGACAGCGACCAGTTTGGCGCGTTTGTCGGATGCAATCGCCTTGGCATGTACTTTTCCGATGCGCCCGGCGCCCAGCAAAGCCAATTTCGTAACCATCGTTTCCTCCCGATATGGTCATCACGGCCCGTGGAACGTGAATGCGAACACTGGGCCATTTTGGAATATATGTTCCATCTTGCTAGTGCGCCGTTTCATGCCTGTCAAGCGGCGGCGATTGCACATCGACAAGCCACGGACGCACGCTGTGAACCCACCCATCTCCTCAGGGTTGACGGATCACCGAGGTGGTCATTGTGTCTGCGGCATACCCGGAATTCTGTTCACCTCGATCATCTGCCGGATGGTGCGGTCAGCCACCTTTTCTGCCCGGGCCTTCGATGCAGCCGCATCCTCTGGAAATGTGTAGGTCATGTAGGATAGCGACGTTTCGAGATCGTTGTTGTTATGCCCGAGAATGGCGGCGAAGTAGCTGTTCTTGGTGACGCTGGATGGCGCGAAATTGCGGAAGGCGATTTCAGCGTAGAGATGCCGCAAGCCATAGGGCTTTGGTGGTTCTTCCTTCGGCCAGATATCCTCGAATTTGGAGATAACGGCATCACGCAATGGCAAACGCACCTCAGACGTAAAGTCGTCCACGCTTAAACCCAACCACAGCTTGCCGTCGCTGCTCTCACGCAGACGCCTGTAGGCATCGAGTACGATCTTTGACTGTTCCAGCACCGGAATTTCATAGGTCACGCCAAATTTCGTACCTTCGCCCTGTTTCGTCTTGGCTTGGCCGTTGAACAGCACGCTCCATTTCGAAACGCCTTTGCCGTAAGCCGCCGGCGTGAGTTCCGCCTGGGTGAAGATTTCATAGGGTCGTCGCCCCGTGGTGCCCATCAATCCGATGGCAACGGTCATGATGTCAGATGATAGCAGGTACCTGCGACACCGCCGCATGACCTCGGCATGGTTTTCAAACGTTATCAGCGACCCATGCTTGTTGGCGATTTTCGCCATCTTGATCTTGCGCGCTTCGTCGTAAAGCTGCGGTGTCCCTGCGGCGATGCGCAGCATGGGATGATCATCGCCAAACGCCTCACGCAACGCGTTCCGATATTTGGTAATATAGGAAATCACAGTGGCCTGGGCCTTGTCTCCCATGGATGCCATCTCGGCATCCCAGAGCGCCTGCATTTCAGGCTTGGTGGTGAGACCATTGGTGGCTGAAATAAATTCTGATACCCGCAGCAGAAAGCGGGGTTTACGGCCTGCGGCGTTATATCCTGCCCGCTCCAGCTTTTCTTCGATTGAACTGGCAACACCTTTCACGGAATAATCGGTGGTCTTGATATAGGTATCCAACCGCTCGCGCAGTTTTTTCATGTTGCAGATGGCGAGCGGTGTCGTCTTGGGGCCGAAGGCGTCCTTGAGTGCATATCTATATTTTACAATGTAGAGTTCAAGCGTCTTTTCCGTCCTGCCATTGTCAAAATGAAAGCGCACTTCCTCGTTCCACAAAGCGCTGATTTTCTTTGTGTCGAATGTGCCATCCGGCTTCTTCGTCGCTTTTATTTTTTCGATAAAATCTGCAATCCGCTCCACCAGAATAGGTGTTTTTGTTTTTCTTTTTTCGGCAACGGACATTGTCAGCTCCAAGGATATGATTCGCGCTCAGAAAAGTATATTTTATCCGCTATATATCTTACAAATGTATTCGGTTTTCAGGAAAAAGGTTCTGTTGGTGATTTGGCGGGCCGGGTGAACCAGTTTGCGCCATCGGCACTCATATAGATGTGGTCTTCCAGACGAATTCCGAAACGGTCAGGATAGACCAGCATGGGTTCGTTGGAGAAGCACATGCCTTCTGCCAGTAAAAGAGAATTTCCACGGACGATATAGGGCTGCTCGTGGATTTCAAGCCCAAGGCCGTGACCTGCTCTGTGCGGCAGTCCGGGCAGAGCATAATCAGGGCCTAAACCGTGCTTCACCATAACGCCGCGTGCGGCGTCATCCAGTTTGCTGCATGGTGCACCAAGCTTTGCGGCATCGAAGACAGCTTGCTGCGCCTGCCGCTCAATCGCCCAGGCCTGCGCGAAATCGCTGGACGGTTGGTCGAGAACATAGGTCCGGGTGATATCGGAGTGGTAGCCATCGATCCGGGTGCCGGTATCCACCAGAATGACGTCGCCTTCTTGCAAGACCTGGTCGCCGTCTGCGCCGTGCGGGAGAGATGTGGCTGCGCCGAAAGATACGATGCAGAAAGACGAGCCGCCTTCACCGCCAAGCT
This sequence comes from Hyphomicrobiales bacterium, assembly GCA_900472925.1. Taxonomy (GTDB): domain Bacteria; phylum Pseudomonadota; class Alphaproteobacteria; order Rhizobiales; family Rhizobiaceae; genus Agrobacterium. Next base: position 283,216 of record UCJU01000002.1, on the reverse strand, counting down.
CTAGATGTTGCTCATCGATAAAGCGAACGACCTCCGACGCGCGGATGCCTGGCTTCATTAGTCCGTGCGCCCGTTTTTGGACTTCCAGCGTCAAATCCATGGCGTACTGGATGATGGCGATTTCAGAGGGCGATTTGTGGATGCGCAAACCGCTGACGAGTGGACCGCCGTCAATCAGCCGGTCCTGTCCAAGCTCTCTGACGAGGCTGTGGTAGACAAAAAGTGGCAGCCCTTCATCCAGCGCAACCCGACCCTGGCGCCCGACGAGCGTGCCCACGAGAGTTGAGGGGTGCTGCTCTTCCTGCCAGATATGCACCTCACCATCGATATGCGGCAGCGTATCGACCCGGCTCTTTTCGAATCCGGGAACGATGTAATGCAGAGATGTCGGCGTGATGACCGCGCCCAGCAAGCGCTCGCTCTGATGCCAGACGAGGCCTGTGAAATAACGCAGGCTTTCCGTCGAGCCGAGCAGTAAGGCGGCAATGTCCTGTTGCTCCATTTTCGCACGCAGCCGCTTTATTCTTTGCAGCCGCTCGGCGTCATCGATGAAGGCTGGCTTGGTGCCGAAAAGCATAGGTCGATCTTTCGCTGACAAGATGACAACGGAATACAGAGTTGAGCGGCTGTATTCAATATGTCGACAGCGAATTTCGTCTGGCGTTATGGTTGTTGCAGACGCTTTTTGAGGGAGGCGACGATCCGTTTTGTCAGTGATTCGTAATCCTCATCGAAGTGATGACCGCCATCGATGCCAATGATTTCTGCGCCCTTGTCTTTCAGCGCGGGGCAGGCGGCGTCCTCATCATCGGTGCCGTAGACGCACTGAACGATTTTTGGATTGATCTTTTCAAGGTCCTTGACCGGGTCTTCCGTGCCTGAGCCGGAGACGCCGAGCCAACCGCCGACCGAGATTTCATAGGACACTTCGTTGGACAGTGACAACAAACTCATCTGAACGATGCGGCTTTTGTCCTTATCGGGCAAAAGATTGTAGGTCACGGGCAGAACGTCGGCACCAAAGGAATAACCAATCAGCATGACATTCTTGACCTTCCACTCCTTGCGATAGGTCTCGATGATGCGTGAAAGGTCGCTAGCGATTTCCTCGGGTTTTTTCTCGGACCAGAAGTAGCGCAGCGAATCGACGCCGATCGTGGGAACGCCTTCCTGTTGAAGGAAGCTACCGACATCCTTGTCCAGATCCCGCCAACCGCCGTCACCGGAATAGATGATCGCCATCGTATCCATTGCTGGCTTGGCTTCCAGAACGGTCAGTGGCAGACCCAGCGGGTTGTCACCGTTTCCGGCGGCATCGATACGGTCCTGCAGGGTCTGTGCAAGTGCTGCCTGGGCATCATCCGTCACATCCTTCACGTCGATGTCGGCGTGAGATTTCAGGAGGTCTTCGACATGGGCCCGGCCCTTGGCATCTGCCTTCGGCGTGAAGACCACGCTGACAGGGGCCGGCAAGGGACCATCGGTCAGACCATAGATCGTGCGGTCGCCATCCTTTTCCTTGGTGGCCGGCGTGCAGAGTATTTTGTCCGCCAATGGGACGCTCGCGACAGGATCGACTGCGACAGCCTCACCAACCGTTGCTGCCGGGCTCTGCGCGATCATCGCCAGTGCCAATGTTGCACCGTCACCGATACCGGCAATAATGGGTGGTCGATAGTTGGACACACCCGCCTTGCGCTGTATTTCCTGCGCAAGTTCTTCGATGTCCGAGATCATGTAGATGCATTCGTCGTCATCGGCCTTGAGAGCTTCGATATATTTCGGGAAATCGATGCCGACGACGGCGGCGCCTTTTTCTACCAGTGCATCGGCTTCTGTCTGCTCTGCCTCGCCCCAGCCGCTTGGCCCGGATATGAGGAAGATGTTGGCGTTGACGTCGCCATCCGGCAACATGATGTGATCGGGCGGGATCATGCCTGTCTCAAAGCCTTTGGCGTCTTCTGCCGACACATGAAACGGTATGGAGAGTGTCGCTGCTATCAACGCGGCTTTCAGATATTTCAGGCCTGTCATTTACCAATCACTCCTCTGACGCCACCGCTGATGAGAACGGTTGCATCCATTAGCGCCAACGCGGCACTGGTACCGTTGGAAACCGCGACATAGCGTGGTTCCCACTTCGGGTGAAACTTCGATTTGAAGGCTCTCAACCCTTTGAAGTTATAAAAACGCTCACCGTGTTCGAATAATGTCCCGCCGATCCGGTCCCAGACAGGAGCAGCTTCGCGTTTCGACATGCCCGAAAGCGGTGCCATGCCGAGATTGAAATAGGAGTAACCCTGATCGCGCATATATTCAATGATGCTTACAAACAAGAAGTCCATGGCACCGCGCGGCGCATCCGGTGAGAATCGCATGAGATCGACGGTGACTTCTTTTTTCGTTTCGGTCATCAGCAGATTGGCAAAGGCGGTGACCTGCCCATCCTTGTACAACACGGCGACAGGCTGCGAGAGAATGTAGTCCTTCTCGAAAGAGCCGAGCGAAAAAGTCTTTTCGCGCGTGTTGTGATGTTCAAGCCAAGAATCCGAAACTCGCTTGATATCCTCATAGATATCAGGAACTTGCGGCGTATCTACGACCGAAAACGTCAGCCCGTCTCGTGCGCCACGGCTGAGCGATTGCCGCAGGTTGGCAAGCTTGCCACCCTTCAGCTCAAAACGCGTGAGATCGACCATGGCCAGTTCACCCAGCTTGAAGGCTCGTAGGCCCGCATCGGTGCAGTGGGTGAGAATGGCAGGCGATATCTGATAGAACACAGCTCTTCCGCCGGAAGAACGAGCCGTCTCGACGAATTGCCAGACGAGATCGGCGAAATCGTTTTCGTCGCCCACGGGATCGGCGAGTGCAATCCAGGAGCGCCCGCGAATACCATACATGATGAAGGCATTGCCGCTTTCCGACAGCATGACGTGCTTGTCACCCATGCGGACAAGATTAGCGTCCGCGACGTCCTGCTTCTTGACGATTTCAGTGGCTTTTTCGATATCTTCAGGATGGATTTCTTCAGGGCGGTACATCACGGGCCGCAACAGGCTGAAGATCGCCACTGTGGAGGAGGCGAGAACGAGGCCGAGAAGCGCTCGCAAGCTGCGCGGTGCTTCTTCCGAGAACTCGAACTGCCACCACAGTGTCTGACTGTAATCGGTATCGCGATAGACGAAGAACAGGATTGTTGCCGCACCTGCGACGATGACGGCCATGGCAGCAAGCCATGTCGGTCCCAGCGCCTGTCGCAAAAGTGAGGCATGGCGGGTGAAGCTGCGAACATTGAAGAACAGCGCGACGATAAAGATCCCAAGGAATATCGCTTCGAAGACGGCGATGGCCTTGATCAGCGACAGGAACAGACCGCCTGCTGCTGCAACGAGTGCGACCCACCATGCGCCATCGAGCCGCTGGCTCAAGCCACGGGATGCAACGACCAGAACGAGGCCGAGAATACTGGAGAGAAAATGTGCCGCTTCGATAATCGGCAGCGGCACGAAGCCGGAAAGGAAGTCCAGGTTGCTATCCGGCGTCGGCGTCACGCTCGAGAAAATGAGCATGGTGCCGAGAATGAGCGCATAGGCCGAGAGCAGAGACGGCGCCAGCCGCCCGGCAAGATGACCGATATCTGCCATGACCGGCTTGGAGGCGAATTGCTTCATCTCTGTGGCGAGCATCAGGATGATGGCAACCAGAAGCGGAAACACATGGTAGATCATCCGGTAGAGGACGAGACCACCGAGCAGCTGATCCAGGCTGATCGCGTTGCCAAGACCGGCAACCATCACCGTTTCGAAAACGCCGAGACCGGCAGGCACGTGGCTGAGAACGCCAAGGCCGACGGCGGTTGCGTAGATGGCAAAGAAGCTCGGCCAGCCGACATTGGTTTCCGGCAGCAGCACGTAGAGAACCGATGCGGAGGCCGCGATATCGAGCGCCGAGACGAGAAACTGCTGCGATGATGTCCGGCTATCCGGCAGGCGCAATTTCAGGCGTTTGATCTGGATGACCCGGTTGTTTCGCCCCAGATACATCAACGTGGCCATGATGCAGATGACAACGAGTGCTGCGCCACGCAACCATGTCGGATCGACGTTGATGATGGTCGCGATGCGTGGAGCCACGATCAACGTGGACAAAGCACTGACGGCAAGCAGCCCGAGACCGAACGAGAGCGTTACGAAGGCAATGATTCGAGCGATATCCGAGGGGGTAAGTCCCAGGCGGGAGTAAGCGCGAAAGCGGATGGCGCCGCCACTCAAAGGCCCGAAACCGGCGGTGTTGCCAACCGCGTAGGCAATGAATGCGGTAGCGATAACGGAAGGGGTCGGCAGCTTCTTGCCAATATATTCGATGGCGTTCAGATCATAACAGATCAAGGCTGCAAAGCTTAGGCCGGTGAACAGGATCGCAAGCGCTGCCGCCTTCCAGCTGGTGTCCGCAAGGGCATCCACGATCTCGTCGTAACGGACCTCTGATGTCAGCTTGTAGATGGTGAAGGTCATGATCACGAAGACGACCGTCACGGCGATCGATGTGAGATGCGGCCTGTACCGCTCAAAAAAACCTTCTAGACCGGCTTCGGCCTCTTCAATCTGTGCTACTTCGGTCTTCTCTGTCATATGCTCTTCCACAAGATCAGATTGCGTCCTGGCGAACCACAGCATTGTGACGCTAGTTCGTTGTGTTTTCACAAATACGAAGATTTGATTTTTATTTTATAAATTCTTCGGAGGAACAGCATAACTAAGCACCATCCAGTATTGGCGCGGTGCGTTGTGGTCTGCCATCCAGATGAAATTAGCTGGCTGGCGGCTGTTAGCGAGACATTTTCAGGCGTGCGTCACGCGCCCCATGTTGCTTCCAGTGTTCTGATCCAGTTGCCGTGGCAAATCTTTTCAAGTGATTCGCTGTCGTAGCCAGCATCACGCAGGGCATCGACAAGCAATTGCAGATCGGACGCATCCTTCATGGCTGCGGGAATTGTCGTGCCATCGAAGTCCGACCCCAGCGCGACGTGATCGATTCCCATGCGCTCAACCATGTAGTCGACATGGCGAACCAGTTCACCGAGCTCTGTATCGGGGTTCTTGACGCCGTCCTGCCGCACGAACAGTACACCGAAATTGATGCCCGCAAGCCCGCCGGTATCGCGAATGGCGTCCAGCTGCCGGTCCGTGAGGTTGCGGCTGTGATTGCACAGCGTGTGCGCATTGGAATGGGATGCGACCAGCGGCGCTTTGGAGATTTTGGCGATATCCCAGAAGCCCTGCTCGTTCATGTGCGACAGATCGACCATGATCTTGAGATCATTGCAGGTTTTCACCAGTCGCTGCCCAGCCTCCGTCAGTCCGGGGCCGATATCCGGTGTCGAAGGGAAGCGGAACGGAACACCATGAGCGAATATGTTGGGGCGGCTCCAGACCGGCCCCAATGTGCGAAGTCCCGCCTGATGCAAGACATAGAGCGCGTCCAGATCAGCATCGAAAGCTTCCACGCCCTCGATATGCAAAACAGAGGCGAAGGCACCCTTTGCCATCGCCTCACGAATATCGGACGCGCTGCGGCAGACCTTGAGTTGGTTGCCAGATGCCGCCTCGATGCGAAACAGCAGGCCGGCCATGCCGAGTGTGGTGGCCAGCGCGTCAAGCTGGCTTGGGGGCATAAAGTTGCGGTCCGTGTCGAAACCGGATGGCGAGGGAACGAAAATAGCACACAGACCGCCCGCCAATCCGCCTTCTTTGGCTTTTGGCAGATCGATATGCCCAACGGTGCCGCCCTCGATGAACTGTGTCTCCGGCGCGGGATTTCCGGAAAGTTTCAGACGCAACAGAACGTCATTATGTCCATCGAATACGGGCACGGCATTGGGGCTGGTCATATGTTGGTCGCTTTCCGAAGGTCTGAAAGGGCATTGCTGTAAGCGTCAGATAGGTGCAAACGCAAGAGCTGAACAGGGTCCTTGGGTATGGCAGGGGCCATTTGAATGGAAAAAACATGACGGATAATCAAGACTGGAACGCTGCATCTGAAGTTGCGGAGAATTTCGTTTCCCAATGGAACGGCAACGAACCGGGCGGTTGCGTCATCGGCTTTGACCTGTCAGGCCTGCGTTTTGCGTCTTCAGGAGGCGTTGAAAGCCTGTCCACCTACATGCCGTTTACGCCGAAAAGCGTGGTGCGCTATGCTTCGGTAACGAAACATGTGTTTTGTGCCATGGTGCTGGAAAACAGCGATCTGATCGGGTTTGATGATCCGCTGGGCAAGCACATCGCTGAACTGCAGTCACCGCTTTGCGACGTCACGGTGGGGCAAGCACTCGACATGAGCGGCGGGCTGCCGGATGTCCGCGAATGCCTCTCGCTTCTTGGCCTGTCGGTCTACACGGAAACGAAAGCAGCGTCGTTGCTAGACTATCTCTCACGCATGAAACGGCTCAATTTCGAACCGGGCAATGAAGTGTCCTATTCCAATACCGGCTACCGCCTGGTCGAAGCAGCGCTGGAGCGAAAGGGTCTGCGCTTTGATGATTTCGTGCAGGAGAGGATTGCCCAACCCCTCGGCATTGTTCTGAAAGCTCCCGATGTCTGGAACGATCCGGTCGCGGGACTTGTGCCGGGTTACTGGAAGTCAGAGCGCGGCTGGCAGCTCTCATCCGCAGGCCTGCACATCTCCGCATCCGGTAGTCTGGCAGGAAGTGCCGAGGCACTCGTTCGTTGGCTTCAAGCGCTGTTAAATGGAGAGCAGGAGTTTACAGGCGTCTTGTCCAAACTGTCCGCAGAACGCCCCATGGCAGACGGTCGAATGAGCGAATACGGGCTGGGGCTGCGCTGGTCGCATCTGGGCGATCGCCGGTTCATCGGTCACGGGGGTTCGCATCCCGGCTACAAGACTTATTTTATGCTCGACCCCGAAAGCGGAACGGGCTTTGCGGTCGTGTCGAACCGGGAAGACACGAATGGCTTCAAAATCGCGTTGGAGTGCATGGCCGCATTAACGGAGTTGTCGCTACCAAAGCCGACAACCAACCTGCCGGATGGGCTCTACGTCACGGAAACCGGTCCCTGGTGGCTGGAAATCAACGGAAGTAGCTGTACGTTCATCGACGCTGACGATACGCTCTATGATGATGGCGATGGCTGGGCTTCGTCCCGCTCTGCTTCATCGCCCGTGCGTCTACGTTGGGAAGATGGCGCGCTGGTGGGAGAGGTCGGCCACGCGCTGCGCCGCTTTAAGCCTGTTGGCCAGCATGACGTTCCCTCCGCGCTGTCTGGCCGTTGGTCATCCGAGGAGGGGGCTGAATTCGTGATCGAGGGTGACATTCTCTCGATGGGCGTCGGTCCCACCCGCCAGTCTATGCCGCTCAAAGCGTTGGGGAATGGTCGCGCCCTGTTTACGCTGAACGATGGTCCATGGACCAAACGCATTTGCCTCAATCTGCTGGATCAGGACCGGCTGGAACTGGTGTCCAGCCGCGCGCGTATGGTCGAATATCGGCGCTCGATCTGAAAGGATCAAGCGCCATAAAACGTCAGATTGCCGTGCGGTGGGCGTTTTCCAGGTAAAGCTCGCGCAGCCGTTTCACCAGCGGACCGGGCTTGCCGTCGCCCACCGGCTTGCCGTCGATTTTGGTAATCGGCATGACGAAGTTGCCTGCACTTGTCAGGGCCGCTTCGCGCGCATCCAATGCCTCCTGCAGCGTGAAGGCACGCTCTTCCAATGTCAGACCTGCTTCTGCGACCAGTTGCAGGGATGCTTGGCGGGTACAGCCAGGCAGCGTCTTGTTGCTGTTGCCGCGTGTGACAAGCGTGTTGTCGGCCGTGATGATATAGGCGGTGGACGATGCCCCTTCGGTCACGAATCCGTCTTCGATCATCCATGCCTCATCGCAGCCTTCCGCCTTGGCAATGCGCTTTGCCATGACCTGTGGCAGCAGGCAGACCGACTTGATGTCGCGGCGTGCCCAGCGTTGATCGGGAACGGATTTGACGGAGAGGCCGGTTGCTTCCTGGGGACTGCCGACAAGCTTTTTCACTTGCGGAAACATTACCAGCGTCGGGGCGAGATCGTCTGAAAACAGGAAGTTGCGGTCTTCTGCGCCGCGCGTCAGTTGCAGGTAGATCAGGCCTTCCGTCAGATTGTTGTCCTTGATCAGGCGACGCTCTGCTTCAACGATCTGCTGGGTGGTGATGGGCAGAGCGATGTCGATTTCACCGGCGCTGCGTTCCAGTCTCGCCATGTGCAGATCGCTGTCGATCAGCTTGCCCTCCAGCACCGATGTGACCTCATAGATGCCGTCTCCAAACAGAAAGCCACGATCGAAGATGGAAAGCCTGGCTTCGGATTCCGGCAGAAATTCACCGTTGAGGTAGACGATGCGGTCGGTAGCGCTGGGCATGATGGGTCCTTTAATCTCAAGAGGTAAGCAGCGCTTTCAGCGCTTCGATGGATATGGCGTCGATTTTAGAGGTTTTGCGGGTTGCGGCGTTGAACCCCGTCGTGGTGGTTGCCATGCACAGCGAGTTCAAAATCGCCTCCTCCGTTGCTTCTATGGCGGCTTCAAACAGGGGCGAAATCATGTCATTGGGAATTTCGGGATAGGCATGAATGGCTTTGCGCCGCTGCGGCATCCGCCGAACACTGTCCGCCGTCGAAAAGGCCAAGGCATAGTCACCCGAACCATTACTCAGTGCCGCACCAGTGCGCGCCAGCCCGCCGAAACACCGGGCGGCCAGCCGCTTGAGATTGTGCGACGATAGTGGTGCATCGGTGGCAAGGATGATGACGATCGAACCATCCTTGTCCAGATGCTGCGGTGTTTCATAAGGTTTGCCGCAGACGAGAAGATTGCCGCCGTAATTCGATTGGACGAGGATGCCCATCGTGTAGCGCTCGCCCATTATAGGCACGACACGCGAACTGGTGCCGATGCCGCCCTTCATGCCAAAAGCGACCGTACCGGTCCCTGCTCCTGTGCAGCCTTCCTCTATCATGCCTTCGTGGGCGTTTTGGATTGCCAGCGTCACTTCATCGATCGTAGGACGCCCGGCCCGAATATCGTTCAGCCGGGAATCATTGGTCTCGCCCACGACGGCATTCAGCGAAACAACGCTTTCGTTGCCGGGCTGTGACAGGGTGTAGCGATTGATGGCCTCGATGGCGCGGCCGGTGGCGAGTGTGTTGGTGAGGACAACAGGCGTTTCGATCTCGCCCAGTTCCTCTATCTGCGTTGCGCCGGTGAATTTTCCGAAACCATTATAGACGGCAAGCGCTGCCGGAACTTTTTCCTGAAACAGGTTGCCACCATGAGGCAGAATTGCGGTCGCGCCGGTTCTGATCGTATCGCCCTCGTTGACCGTCGAATGGTCGACACGTACGCCCGCAACATCCGTTATGGCGTTGAGCTTGCCGGTTTCGAATGTACCAGGGCGAAAACCGATGTCGCGCAATCTCATTCGAGTGTTTTCAGACATCGGGGGCATGATCGTGTTCACGCTGATTCAAGAATGAAAAGCTGTCCATGGTGTCTGTGTAAAACAAGGCGAGTGCTATTCAAACTCCAAAATCATCTCATCGACGGCAAGGCTGTCTCCGGCGCTGACGGAAATCTTGCTGACACGTCCTTTTCGTTCGGCACGAAGAATGTTCTCCATTTTCATGGCTTCCACGGTCGCCAGAGCCTGACCGGCTTCAACCTGGTCTCCCTCGCTGACGGCAACGCTGGTCAGCACACCGGGCATGGGGCAAAGCAGCATTTTCGATGTATCCGGCGGCAGTTTTTCTGGCATCAACCGCGCCAGTTCAGCAACGCGCGGCGTGCGAACACGGGCCACCATGTCCATGCCCTGCCAGCGAAGACGGATGGCCGATGCGGAGAGTTCGATCTTGACCGCGATGGAGCGCCCACCGACATTGAAAACCTGCAATGTCTGCCCCGGCAACCAGGTGGTTTCGATAGCCAAGGTCGTTCCGTCCTCGAATTGCGCAGAGATGGAATCATCCGCAGTTTGTAGCGACAAAGCGTGCTCCGTCTTGCCCAGTAAGACGACCCAGTTATTGTTGACGATGCGGCGATGGTTTCCGATGGTGCCGGATATCTGCGCGGCGCGGGTCTGGACGCGGTGGTGGATGGTTGCGGCAATGGCCGACAGCTGTCTTGCCGCCTCCGCATCCGGCTCCACATCTGCAAATCCGTCCGGAAATTCCTCCGCAATGAAACCGGTCGTCAGATGTCCATCCCGAAACCGCTGGTTTTTCATGACGGACGAAAGAAATGGAAGGTTATGGCCGATGCCCTCGACTTCGAAACGGTCGAGAGCTTCACCCATGGCGTCGATTGCGCTGGTGCGATCCTGCCCCCAGCTGCAAAGCTTGGCGATCATCGGGTCATAATACATGGAGATCTCGCCACCCTCGAAGACACCGGTATCGTTGCGAATGACGGTGCCATCCGGCTGGGTGCCTTCCTTCGGCGGGCGATAGCGCGTGAGACGACCGATGGATGGCAGGAAATTGCGGTAAGGGTCTTCTGCGTAGAGACGACTTTCGATGGCCCAGCCCTCAAGCTTTACATCGCTTTGGCTGAACGCAAGCGGTTCGCCAGAGGCCACGCGAATCATCTGTTCCACCAGATCGATGCCGGTGATGAGTTCCGTCACCGGGTGCTCCACCTGAAGGCGCGTGTTCATTTCAAGAAAATAGAAATTGCGCTCGCCATCCACGATGAATTCCACCGTGCCAGCCGAATAATATCCCACCACCTGTGCAAGGGCGACCGCCTGTTCGCCCATGGCTTTCCGTGTCGCTTCATCGAGGAAAGGTGAGGGTGCTTCTTCGATGACTTTCTGGTTGCGGCGCTGGATGGAGCATTCGCGCTCGCCAAGATAAAGCACGTTACCGTGTTGATCTCCGAGCACCTGAATTTCGATATGGCGCGGCTGGGTTACGAATTTTTCGATGAAGATTCGATCATCGCCGAAGGAGGATTTCGCTTCGTTTTTGGAGGACTGGAAGCCTTCGCGTGCTTCGGCATCATTCCAGGCAATGCGCATGCCCTTGCCACCACCGCCAGCGGATGCCTTGATCATCACGGGGTACCCGATGGATGAGGCTATTTCGGCAGCCTCATCGGCGGTGTCGATCAGCCCCATATGTCCGGGCACGGTGGAGACACCGGCTTCCTGAGCCAGCTTCTTAGAGGTGATCTTGTCGCCCATCGCTTCGATGGCTTTCACCGGCGGGCCGATGAAGATGATGCCAGCCTTTTCGAGTGCTGCAGCAAAGTGGGCATTTTCCGACAGAAAACCATAACCGGGATGCACGGCATCAGCCCCGGTCTGCCTGATCGCGTCGAGGATTTTTTCGATGACGATATAGGACTGGTTGGATGGGGCAGGGCCAATATGAACCGCCTCGTCAGCTTCGCGCACATGCAGCGCGTTGGCATCGGCATCGGAGTAAACCGCAACGGTTTTGATACCCATGGCTTTGGCCGTGCGGACGACACGGCAGGCAATTTCACCACGGTTGGCGATGAGGATTTTTGAGATCATGGGAGTATCCTCAAAGGGGAATCGTGTCGTGTTTCTTCCAATGCGCCGTCACTTGCTTGTTGCGCAGGGAAGCAAAGGCGCGGGCGATGCGACGGCGGGAGGAATGCGGCATGATGACCTCATCGATGAAGCCGCGTTCAGCCGCCACAAAGGGGTTGGCGAAACGCTCTTCGTATTCTTTCGTCCGGGCGGCGATCTTTTCCGGGTCGGACAGTTCGGAGCGATAGAGAATTTCCGTCGCGCCCTTGGCACCCATCACGGCGATTTCCGCTGTCGGCCATGCGTAGTTGACGTCAGCACCGATATGTTTGGACGCCATCACGTCGTAAGCGCCGCCATAGGCCTTGCGGGTGATGAGCGTCACCATCGGCACAGTCGCCTCCGAATAGGCAAACAGCAACTTTGCCCCGTGCTTGATAACACCGCCGTACTCTTGAGCCACGCCGGGCAGAAAACCGGGGACATCCACCAGAGTCAGAATTGGAATATTGAAGGCATCGCAGAATCGCACGAAACGGGCCGCCTTGCGTGAACTGTCGATATCGAGGCAACCGGCGAGCACCATTGGCTGGTTTGCCACAACGCCAACGGTCTGGCCTTCCAGGCGGATGAAGCCGGTGATGATGTTTTTTGCAAAGGCTTCCTGTATCTCGAAGAAATCGCCTTCATCCGCCAGCGCGTGGATCAGTTCCTTCATGTCGTAAGGCTTGTTGGAACTGTCCGGGATCAGCGTATCGAGACGTTGCTCCAGCCGCGCCGGGTCGTCGTGAAACGGGCGGGTCGGTGCTTTTTCGCGATTGTTGAGCGGCAGGAAATCGAAAAGCGCACGAACCGCTTCCAGCGTTTCAACATCGTTTTCATAGGCGCCATCGGCAACGGATGATTTTCTGGTGTGTGTGGACGCACCACCCAACTCTTCCGCCGTCACGATTTCATTGGTGACGGTTTTCACCACGTCCGGTCCGGTGACGAACATGTAGGAGGTATCGCGCACCATGAAGATGAAATCGGTCATGGCAGGGGAGTAGACCGCACCACCCGCGCATGGACCCATGATAACGGATATTTGCGGGATGACGCCTGATACCTCGGCGTTGCGCCGGAAGACCTCGGCGTAACCGGCAAGCGATGCGACGCCCTCCTGGATGCGCGCTCCGCCACTGTCGTTGAGGCCGATAACAGGCGCACCGACGCGTGCTGCCATATCCATGACCTTGCAGATTTTCTGGGCGTGGGTTTCGGAAAGGGAGCCGCCCAGAACGGTAAAGTCCTGGCTGAAGACATAAACCTGCCGTCCGTTGATGGTGCCCCACCCGGTGACGACGCCATCGCCTGCGACCTTCTGCTCGGCCATGCCGAAATCCACCGCGCGGTGGGTGACATACATGTCGTATTCTTCGAAGGAGCCTTCATCGAGAAGGACTTCGATGCGTTCCCGCGCCGTCAGCTTGCCCTTGGCGTGTTGGGCATCGATGCGTTTCTGCCCGCCACCCAATCTCGCTTGTGCGCGGCGTACGTCCACTTCCTCAAGAACCGTCGGCATGCAGCCTCCCTCATGCAAATGTCGTCACACTAGGCTTAGACGTGAAATCTCGAATTGAAAACAGTCTATTACGGCCATGTGTGCCGATTTCGTCATGGGTCAGAGGGATTGTGCCGCATTGATGGAGGACACGAAGCGGCGTGTTCGCTCCTGTTCCGGCGCACGGAAAATGGCGTCGGACGAACCAGTTTCCACGACTTTTCCTGCTTCGAGGAAGACCACGAGATTGGCAATGCGCGAGGCAAGACGAAGGTCGTGTGTCGCCATGACCATGGTCGTCCCTTCGCGGGCAAGCTTGCTAAGCACATCCACAACTTCCTCCGAAAGCTCCGGGTCCAGCGCCGACGTCGGCTCATCGCATAATAGCACGTGCGGCGATGGCCCAAGAGCACGCGCAATGGCGACACGTTGTTGCTGCCCACCCGAGAGATTGGCGGGCCAGGCATCGGCCTTGTGTGCCATGCCGACCTTGGTGAGAAGCTCCATGGCGCGATCTCTCGCCTTTTCACGCGACCATTTCTGAACGATCAGCAGGCCTTCCATGACGTTTTCAATCGCCGTGCGATGCGGGAAAAGCTGAAAATTCTGAAACACCATGCCCGTCTGTCGACGGATTTTCTGGATCGACTGCCACGGAACCTTGCGGCCCGCGGTGAAGGCGAGCGAGTCGTTGCCGATGCGCACCGTTCCCTCTGTCGGCAATTCCAGAAGATTGATGCAGCGAAGCAAGGTGCTCTTGCCGCCGCCGGAAGGGCCGACCAGGGCCGTAACGCTACCTTCGGGGAACGTCAGCGAAATGTCTTTTAGGATGACGGCTTCGCGGAAGCGCTTTTCGATATTGGAAAGCTCGATCATTGGCTGTTCTCCATCATGCCGCCATAACGGGCAAACCGCTTTTCCAGCCGTGCCTGAAGGTTCGATAATACGGAACTCAGCGCCAGATAGATGATTGCCGCCTCGATATAGAGGATGAGGGGTTCATAGGTTGTCGCCACGATGCGTTGGGCGGATTGGAAGAGCTCTGGCACGGTGATGGCAGCGGCAAGTGACGTGTCTTTGACCAGTGAGATGAAGGTGTTGGACAGCGGCGGCACAGCGACCCGGCACGCCTGCGGCAAAATCGTACGCTGCATGGCCTGACGCCAGTTCATGCCGGTCGAAAATGCCGCTTCCCACTGACCTTTGGACACCGACGAAATGGCAGCACGAATGATTTCGGATGTGTAGGCGCCGACATTCAACGTGAAGCCGATGAGGGCCGCTGGAAACGCGTCCAGCAAAATGCCGACGCTAGGGAGGCCGTAGAAGATTACGAAAAGCTGCACCAGCAGTGGCGTTCCACGGATGACCCAGACGTAAAAGCGTGCCAGCAGTCTCAAGGGGGTAGGGCCGAACAGACGTGCGACGGCGGTGGCAAGACCCAGCGTCAATCCGAACAGAAATGAAAGCAATGTCAGTGGTATGGTGAATTTAACGCCTGCCCACAACAGTGTCGGCAGGGAATCCATCATCAATTCAAGCCAATGCGGCACGGCGAACCCCTCAAAAAATGCGAAGTCCGGCGCTGAACGCCGGACTTATGACTTTATCTCGATAATGTCCTATTTCCATGAAGGAAAACAGGCGGGATGTCAGCTTACTTGGAGACGTCCTGACCAAAATACTTGTCGGAAATCGTCTTGTAGGTGCCATCGGACTTGATGTCGGTCAAAGCCTTGTTGATGGCCACAACCAGATCGTCGTCACCCTTGCGCACTATGATGCCCGAATAGTCGGCGTCTGGCTTTTCAGCCACGATCTTCACGGGTGCGTTTGCCTGTTTCTTTTTGAAGTCGAGGAAAGACAGGCTGTCGTTGACTGTCGCATCGGCGCGGCCCGTCAGAACAAGCTGGATCGACTGATCGAAACCATCTGTTCCGACAAGCTCAGCACCCGCTTCTGTCGCCAGCTTGCCAAAGTTGCTGGTCAGCGACTGCGCTGACTTCTTGCCCTTAAGGTCTGCGAAGCCCTTGATGTCTTCATTCTTGGCGCTGACGATCAATACGGCCTTGGAGGCAATGTAGGGTTCGGAAAACGCGTATTTCTGTTTGCGGGCTTCGGTGATTCCCACCTGGTTGATGACAGCGTCGTAGCGCTTGGAATCAAGACCCGCGATCAAGCCATCCCACTTACCTTCAACAAACTCGGCTTTGACGCCAAGCTTCTTTGCCACGGCTTCGCCGATTTCGACATCGAAACCGACCAGCTTGTTGGCAGAATCATGGAAGGTGAACGGTGCGTAGGTCCCTTCGGTGCCGATCTTGATGACACCCGCGGACTTGATCTGGTCAAGATTCTCGCCAGCAAATGTTGGAGCGAACATGGCAGCGTTCAGGGCTGCGGCGGTGGTGACTGTCTTGAGCCAGCTCATGGTCTTCCTTTCAGGATTTTCTAATGATGTGTCATCCCACAAATCATGCGCGTTTAAACGGCAAAAAGCCGCAAAAAGATGCAGCTTATGAGAATATTTTTCTCTTCTTCCTGATGACGTCGGGTTTGCCGGGGCGCGAGCGGGATTTCCGGATGCTGACCTCGGCCTGCACGACAGAATCACTTTAAAATTCAGCGCCATGGCGATCATGACCCGTTTCGATGTCAAGCTCGTTTCAAGTTAATTTCTATTGCTCGAAACCGTGCTTGTTAACCCTTTGTTAACCACATTTGCGGTACCTCATTTATCAATGATTTCTTTACCAAGATGACCAAAGTGCTAACAGACACCTCACGCTCAATCCGTATCAAAGGCCGCTCGTTTCTCGCGGTCGTGCTATCTCCCGAACAGCCCCTGAACCAATGGCTTGAGCGACTCGATGATCTGGCGGCACGGTCGGCCGGGTTCTTCCTGTCACGGCCGGTGGTTCTGGATGTTGCGGATCTGAAGCTCGACAAGGCAGGGCTGAAAGCGCTTCTGGCCGAACTTTTCTCGCGCAATGTTGCCATCATGGGCATAGAAGGCGCGCGCCCATCGATGATCGAGCCGGGCATGCCGCCCGCTTTGAAGGGTGGAAAGGCAGCTTCGGACGTCGATGTGGAGCCGGTTTCGCTCGCCACTGCTGGCGTTGCAGAAGAGGTTTCAGCGCCACCGGTCACGGAAATTCGTAGCGTGGTGCAATCTTTGATGATCAGCGAGCCGGTGCGTTCAGGCCAGTCGATCATCTTTCCAGAGGGCGATGTCACGGTGGTGGGCTCGGTGGCCTCGGGTGCCGAAGTCATCGCGGGTGGATCGATCCACATCTACGGCGCGCTGCGCGGTCGTGCCATGGCGGGTTCGCTCGGCAACGCTTCGGCGCGGATATTCTGCAAGAAGCTGGAGGCCGAGTTGCTGGCCATCGATGGCGTCTACAAGGTGGCCGAAGATATCGACCCAAAGTTTCGCGGTCAGGCCGTCCAGCTCTGGCTGGAGAACGATACAATCAAGGCGGATAAACTCAATTAAGCCGCAAGCGGCAAACGGATAGGAGAGCAGGATGGGGAAGGTAGTTGTCGTTACTTCCGGCAAGGGAGGCGTTGGTAAAACCACGTCGACAGCCGCGCTCGGTGCGGCGTTGGCCCAGAACGGGGAAAAGGTCGTCGTCGTGGATTTTGACGTCGGTCTTCGCAATCTCGATCTGGTCATGGGTGCGGAACGCCGCGTCGTTTATGATCTGGTCAACGTCATCCAGGGCGATGCAAAGTTGCCGCAGGCGCTGATCCGCGACAAGCGTCTCGATACACTGTTTCTGCTGCCTGCCTCGCAGACGCGCGACAAGGACAATCTCACGCCTGAGGGTGTGGAATGGGTCATTGGCGAGCTGAAGAAGCACTTTGATTGGGTTATCTGCGATAGCCCCGCCGGTATCGAACGCGGTGCGACGCTGGCCATGCGCCACGCCGATGTTGCCGTTGTCGTCACCAACCCGGAAGTGTCCTCGGTTCGCGATTCCGATCGCATCATAGGCTTGCTGGATTCCAAGACGCTGAAGGCCGAACGCGGCGAGCGGATGGAAAAACACTTGCTGCTGACCCGTTACGACTCGGTTCGTGCGGAGCGTGGCGATATGCTGAAGGTTGAAGACGTACTGGAGATTCTCTCCATTCCGTTGATTGGCATCATCCCTGAAAGCATGGACGTTCTGCGAGCTTCCAACGTCGGTGCGCCTGTTACGCTGGCGGATGCGAAGTCTCCACCGGCCATGGCATATTTCGATGCGGCGCGTCGCCTGCGCGGTGAAGACGTGCCGATGATGATCCCCGGCGAAAAGCGTGGCATCTTCGCCAAGTTCTTCGGGAGGGCCGCATGAGCATCTTCAACCTTTTCCGCAAACAAAAGTCGGCGCCTCTTGCGCGCGAGCGTTTGCAGGTTCTGCTTGCGCATGAACGCAACGGTGTCGGCAATGAACTTGTCGCTTTGCTGCGCGAGGAAATTCTCGCCGTGATTGCCAAGCACGTTCAGATCGATAGCGACAAGGTTCACGTCAAGATGGACAGTGACGAGCATGTCTCGCTTCTGGAGATCGACGTTGAAATACCATTGGCCGCCAGCTTGCGCGCTGCCTGAGACATGACGAAAGAAAAAGCCTCCCGGAATGAGGTTCCGGGCGGCTTTTCTATTGGCCTCAAGCGGCTTTGCGGCGGCTAGGCAGTTGCGGCAGAAAGACTGTCAGCAAACCGAGAAGCGGCATATAGGAGCAGATGCGATAGACGAACTCTATGCCTTCGCGGTCTGCAAAGAGGCCGAGGACAGCTGCGCCAATGCCGCCGAAGCCGAAGGCAAAGCCGAAGAACATGCCCGCGATCAGACCGACACGTCCGGGCACCAGCTCCTGCGCAAACACGACGATGGCCGAAAACGCTGACGAAAAGACGAAGCCTATCAGGACAACGAGAATGGCAGTCCACGTCAGGTTGGCGTAGGGCAGCATCAGCGCGAACGGGATGACGCCGAGGATCGAGAACCAGATGACGACGCGAGAGCCGAACTTATCACCGATGGGGCCACCGAAGAAAACGCCAGCAGCCGACGCGCCCAGGAAAAGGAACAGCAGCAGCTGTGCATCCTGAACCGACAGGCCAAACTTCTCGATCGTATAGAAGGTGAAGTAGCTTGAAATGCTTGCGAGATAGGCGTTCTTCGTCGCCGTCAGGATAATCAGGACGACCAGCGTCATGAGCACCTTGTTTTTGGCCAATGGCAAAGCGCGGCTTACCGGCGGGCGACCGGCATTGCTGCGGCGGTGACGGCTGTACCAGACGCTGACCCATGACAGAACGGCAAAGCCGGTCAGGGCAATCACGGAAAACCAGCTCAGGCTCTGCTGGCCCATGGGGAGCACGATGAAGGCGGCGAGAAGAGGGCCGATGGCCGTGCCGGTATTGCCGCCCACCTGAAAGAAGGACTGCGCGAGGCCGTGGCGACCGCCCGAAGCGACGCGCGCCACGCGTGATGCTTCAGGGTGGAAAATGGCCGAGCCAATGCCGATCATGCAGGCACCGATCACCAGAACCGCAAAACTATGCGCGTAAGCGAGCGTAAACAGACCGGCGCAGGTGGACAGCATGGCGACTGGCAGGGAAAATGGCATCGGCCATTTGTCCGTGGCGATACCCACGGCTGGCTGCAACATTGAGGCAGTCACCTGAAAGGCGAATGTCAGCAGACCGATCTGGACGAAATCCAGCGCATAATTTGCCTTGAGAAGCGGGTAGAGCGACGTCAGCAACGATTGCATGATATCGTTGAGCATATGGCAGAAGCTGGCTGCGGCGATGATGGAAAACGTCGTTCTTTCGGCACTGAAGCTCGTGCTTGTCACACTCGCCATGGGTTTTCTCCAGATATTCGTCATGATTTTGGGCTCTTGTAGCGCCATTGTTTTCGGCCTGCTTTTGTGGTCTGGTCTAGTATTTACGAGAGTGGGCCAAATGTTTGGTGAGCAGTCCCGAGGATTGAGTTTTCTGCGAGTTGACGAGCATGACGCTATGCTCAGCTTCATCGATGGCAATAATGAAGCGGTGCTGGCACTTCGTCGCCTCTATCCAGAAGGCTTCAAGAGCCCGACGCACCTGCACAGAAAAACGCAATTGTGGTTCGCCCATAGCGGTGTCGTAATCGTCAGCACCGGCGATGAACGCTGGATGATCCCGCCCGGTCATGGGCTGATCATTCCCGCCGGCTTGCAGCACTCCAGCGAAATGATCAGCGATGTGGAAATGCATTCCGTCTACGTACACCGCGATGTTATCGACACTGACAGGCCACGTGTCGTCGAGGTGACGGTTCTGGCGGGAAATCTGATCCATGAACTCGTTCAGGATGACGAGAGGCGATCAAGCGCGCGAAGGCGGGAACTGGTGATGGAATTGCTGATGGATGAAATCAGCCAGCTGCCCGAAAAGCCGTTGGGGTTGCCTTTCCCATCCCAGCCGAGCATCGCGGCGCTTTGTAGACTTTTTCTGAGCGCTCCAGCCGCCAATGCCAGCATCGATGATTGGGCGCAGGCCCTGGGCATGAGCAGACGAACATTCACCCGCGTGTTTCGGGCCGAAACCGGTGTGAGTTTCGTGACCTGGCGGCAACAGGCCTGCATATTTGCCTCTCTACCGCGTCTGGCAGGGGGAGAAAGCGTGACCAATGTTGCGCTGGATGCGGGCTATGAGAATGTTTTTGCCTTTACCACCATGTTCAGGCGCATGTTGGGACGGTCACCAAGCGCCTACCTCAAATCATCGGGTGTGCGGCTGGTGAGGCAGCCGTAACACAAACGAATTCTCTACCTCTCTGGCGCCTGCTCACGCAGCCAATCAACCAGTTTTGCCGCAGCACCTTTTCTACCGGATGAGCCCATCAACCAGTATCCCCTGTCGGGGGCCTCAAGTTCAGGGCCGATACCCACAAGCGCACCGCTGTCCAGTAGGTCATCGACCAGACCCGCCCAGCCGAGCGCCAGTCCCTGATGGCCGATGGCTGACTGAACGACGAGCGAATAGGTGTTGAAGCTGATATCGCCTCTGCCCTGTTCGATGCTTCGATGGACGCCAGCCTCTGCGAGATAGCTTGGCCAGTCATGCCATGTGGATGCCCACGAGCTTTCGAGATGGATGAGTTTTAACGTTGCAAAGTGTTCCGGCGTTGCCGTTTCAGGTGTTTCGTTCAGGAAACCGGGTGCACAAACGGGCCTGACTTTTTCCGGCAAAAGCAATGTCGCATTTGTGCCAGCCTCTTCGCGGGTTCCGAAAATGACAAGAACATCGTTTTCCCCGGCATTCTGCCGAAGCGGATTCTGTGTCGCGGCAATCTGGATGTTGATATCGGGATATCGCGCCCGGAACTCCTGCATTCTGGGAATGAGCCACAGCGAGGAAAACGCATAGTCCGTATGCAGTCGAACGGTCGGTCTTTCGTTGGTTTTGAACTCATTTGCCAAAAGATCGATTTCGGCGACTTGGTGGCTGACGAGATCATAGAGACGTCTGCCTTCCGGGGTCAGTTCGACGCCGCGATGCTGTCGTTTCAGAACGCGAATGCCCAATTCGTCTTCCAGACGTCGAATTTGATAACTCACCGCAGGCTGCGTCAACCCAAGGCCCTGCGCTGCCGCGGTCAGGCTGCCGCGTCTGCCGATTTCCAGCAAAATCCGCATCCATCCCAGATTAATCGCTCGCTCAGCCATAAAAAATCCTTTTGCCAGATATCAAAAAATATCCGCTTCACGGCAGAGATCAATCCGTTGTTCACTAAAATACTGGATTAATCGGAGAACAGTGATGAACAGGAATTCTCGGACAGGGCGGATCACCACAGGTATTCTTCTGATCGTTGCTGCATTTGCGGGCAATGCCAACGCAGCGGATGACGCCGCCTGCAAGACGATCCGGTTGAGCGATCCCGGCTGGACGGATATCACCGCCACCAACGGTGTGGCCTCAGTGGTTCTGAGTGCGCTTGGATACGAGCCAGACGTTAAAACGCTCTCGGTGCCCATCGGCTACCAATCGATGAAAAACGGCGAAATTGATGTGTTTCTCGGCAACTGGATGCCTGCACAGAAGTCATTCGTTGATGATCTGAATGCCGCAAAAGCAATCGAGGTCGTCGGCCAAAATCTGGAGGGCGCCAAGTTCACCCTCGCCGTGCCTTCCTACATGGCAGAAAAAGGTATCAAAGATTTTGCCGATCTATCCAAGCATGCCGACGAATTCGACAAGAAGATTTACGGCATCGAGCCGGGCGCACCGGCCAACCAGAATATTCAGAAGATCATTGCGGATGAAAAATTCGGCCTGAAAGACTGGGAGCTTGTCGAATCTGGCGAGCAGGCCATGCTGGCGCAGGTGGAGCGTGCCGGTAAGTCGAAGAAGGGTGTCGTGTTCCTTGCCTGGGCACCTCATCCAATGAACGAAAAATTCTCCATCGAATATCTCTCTGGCGGTGACGATTACTTTGGACCGAACTTCGGCGGCGCGCAGGTCTACACGCTCGCCAGAACCGGTTGGACGGCACAGTGCCCGAACGCCGCCAGCCTGTTTAAAAACCTGAAATTCGATGTCGGCATGGAAAACAAGCTGATGGGCGAAATTCTCGGCGGGCAGACATCGACCGATGCGGCGACGGCGTGGCTGAAAGCCAATCCGAAAGTCATCGATACGTGGCTTTCCGGTGTCACGACGCTGGACGGCAAGCCCGGTGACGCAGCCGTCAAGGCTGCGGTCGGTCTGTAATTTCAGGATAATATGGCATGACGCGTCAGAATATTCTCATCCTTATGGTCGATCAATTCAACGGAACGTTCTTCCCGGATGGACCAGCGGATTTTCTTCACGCGCCGCATTTGAAAGCCCTGGCGAAGCGCTCCGTGCGCTTCGCCAATAGCTACACGGCAAGTCCGCTCTGCGCGCCGGCGCGTGCGTCCTTCATGTCGGGCCAACTGCCAAGCCGCACGCGCGTCTACGACAATGCCGCAGAATTTGCCTCCGATATTCCGACATATGCGCATCATCTGCGCTCGGCTGGCTATTATACCGGGCTGTCCGGCAAGATGCATTTTGTCGGGCCGGACCAACTGCATGGTTTTGAAGAACGACTGACGACAGACATATATCCCGCTGATTTCGGTTGGACACCTGACTACACCAAGCCCGGTGAGCGGATCGACTGGTGGTATCACAATCTCGGCTCCGTCACCGGTGCAGGCGTGGCCGAAATCACCAATCAGATGGAATATGACGATGAGGTCGCCTATCACGCCACCCGTAAGCTTTACGATCTCTCGCGCAGGCTAGATGACCGCCCCTGGTGTCTGACGGTCAGCTTTACGCACCCCCACGATCCTTATGTCGCGCGTCGCAAATTCTGGGATTTATACGAGGATTGCCCGGCGCTTGACCCTAAGGTGGAAGCGTTGCCTTTCGCTGAACAAGACCAGCATTCCCAGCGCCTGCTGGAAGCTTGCGATCACCGCGCCTTCGATATCACGCGCGAGCAGGTGCGTCGGGCAAGGCAGGGCTACTTCGCCAATATTTCCTATGTCGATGAGAAGGTCGGCGAAATCCTCGATGTTCTGAAGCGGATGAGGATGGATGAGGATACGATCGTGGTCTTCCTCTCCGATCACGGCGACATGTTGGGTGAGCGGGGGCTGTGGTTCAAGATGTGCTTCTTCGAAGGGGCAGCCCGCGTGCCTTTGATGATTTCCGCCCCGCAATGGACCGCAGACCGCATCGACGTGCCGGTGTCCACCCTCGATGTCACCCCGACACTCTGTTCGCTCGCCGGACTGGATATCACCTCCCTGAAACGTTGGACGGATGGTGAGGACCTGACCGGGCTCGTTGAACGCACGGCACAGCGCGGCCCCGTGCCCATGGAATATGCTGCCGAGGGCTCAATTGCGCCAATGGTCGCCTTACGCGAGGGGCGCTACAAGCTCAGCATTTGCGAGACAGACCCCCCCATGCTTTTCGATGTCGAAGCAGACCCGCAGGAACGCAATAACCTCGCAAGCGATCCGCTCCATCAGGATGTGCTGGCCTCGTTGACAGAGCAGGTCGGTAAGCGTTGGGATCTCGAGGCCTTCGATGCATCCGTTCGTGAAAGCCAGGCGCGTCGATGGGTCGTCTACAAGGCACTTCGAAATGGCTCTTACTACCCTTGGGACTTCCAGCCGCTTCAAAAGGCGTCGGAACGTTACATGCGAAATCACATGGATCTCAACGTTCTCGAGGAAAACCAGCGCTACCCGAGGGGCGAGTAGGAAGCATCCTACCACTCGGTTGTTCTGGCAGGCTGCCAGGCGCTTTCACTTGGTGCACGAGGGAACGTCATGCACCAAGTGAAAATAGAGGTGTTTCTGAACTTCAAGTGTTTCTCAGCCGACCCTGCATCAGATCGACGACGGCGCGGGCGGCTTCAAGCACGTTGGTGCCGGGTCCGAAGACGGCGGCCACGCCATTGTCGAGCAGAAACTCGTAGTCCTGCCGCGGCACAACGCCGCCAACGATGACGATGATATTCTCTGCACCCTTGGCCTTCAGTGCCTGCACCAATTGCGGAGCCAGCGTCTTGTGGCCCGCAGCCAGCGAGGACATGCCGACAACATGAACTTTGCTTTCTACCGCAAGGCTGGCCGCTTCTTCCGGCGTCTGGAACAGGGGTCCGGCGATAACATCGAAACCAATATCACCAAAAGCCGAGGCGATGATCTTCGCCCCACGGTCGTGACCATCCTGACCCAATTTGGCAATCAGCATTTTGGGCTGGGTGCCAACAACTGCCGATAGCTCACTGAGACGATGACATAAGGTGGCATACTCCGGATCGTTCTCATAGGCGGCACCATAGACATCGTGAACGACCTCTGGAACTGCGGTGTGATCACCAAACACAGCGCGCAAGGCGTCGGAAATCTCGCCAACCGTTGCGCGAGCGCGCGCGGCTTCGACAGCTGCTGCCAGCAAGTTGCCGTCGCCGTTGCGGGCAACTTGGGTCAACGCTGCCAGTGCATCTTCCGCGGCCTTCGGGTCGCGCTGGCGACGCACTTTCTCCAACTGCCGGATTTGCCCGGCGCGAACCGCACTGTTGTCTATATCGAGAATGTCGATGGGGTCTTCGTTTTCCAGGCGGAATTTGTTGACGCCGACGATGATTTCTTCGCCTCGGTCCACAGCCGCCTGTCGTCGGGTGGCGGCCTCCTCGATCAGCCGTTTTGGCAAGCCGTCATCGACAGCCTTGGTCATGCCGCCCAGGGCCTCGACCTCTTCGATCAACGCCCAGGCTTTTTCAGCGAGTTCGTTGGTCAGGCTTTCGACGTAATAGGACCCGGCCAGTGGGTCGACCACCTTCGTCACGCCAGTTTCATGTTGCAGGATGAGCTGTGTATTGCGGGCAATGCGGGCGGAAAAATCCGTTGGCAGCGCCATTGCCTCGTCCAGTGCATTGGTATGAAGGGATTGTGTGCCGCCGAGCGCAGCAGACAGTGCCTCATAGGCGGTGCGGATCACGTTGTTATAAGGGTCCTGCTCCTGCAACGACACGCCGGAAGTCTGGCAATGGGTGCGCAGCATCATCGATGACGGGTTTTGCGGTTCGAATTCTTCCATGATTCGCGACCATAAAAGCCGTGCGGCGCGCAGCTTTGCAGCTTCCATGAAGAAATTCATGCCGATGGCAAAGAAAAACGACAGGCGCCCTGCGAAGTCATCGACGTTCAGCCCTTTCTTCAGGGCTGCACGAACATATTCGCGTCCATCCGCCAAGGTGAAGGCCAGTTCCTGCACGAGCGTCGCACCTGCCTCCTGCATATGGTAGCCGGAAATGGAAATGGAGTTGAAGCGCGGCATTTCCTTTGCCGTATATTCGATGATGTCGGCGATGATGCGCATGGAAGGTTCGGGCGGGTAGATATAGGTGTTGCGCACCATGAACTCTTTGAGAATATCGTTCTGTATGGTGCCCGACAGTTCGGCCCTCGAGCAGCCTTGCTCTTCGCCTGCGACGATGAAGCTGGCGAGAATGGGAATAACGGCACCATTCATGGTCATGGAAACAGACATGTCTTTGAGAGGGATGCCGTCAAACAGGATTTTCATGTCCTCGACGCTGTCGATGGCAACGCCCGCCTTGCCGACATCGCCCACCACACGCTCGTGATCGCTGTCATATCCGCGATGGGTCGCCAGATCGAACGCGACGGAAAGGCCTTTCTGGCCAGCGGCCAGGTTGCGCTTGTAAAAGGCATTTGATTCTTCGGCTGTCGAAAACCCTGCATATTGACGTATGGTCCACGGGCGGCCCGCATACATGGTGGCGCGTGGGCCACGCACAAAGGGTTTGAAGCCTGGCAAACTGTCCAGATGTGGAATGTCTTTGACGTCTTCGGCGGTGTAGAGCGGCTTGATGTCGATACCTTCAGGCGTATGCCAGATGAGGCTTTCGGATGAACGTTTCAGTTCCTTTTCGGCAAGTCCCTGCCAATCCTTGACCGTCTTATCACCTGACATCCATGTCTCCTGTTGCATCGGCGCTTGCTGTCTTCGCAGACGGTAACGCTTTACCTCCGAAATTGGACGCATGTTTTTACGACCAGTCGAGGCAAGATATGAAGCCCGAGACGATTGCACAACAAAAACCGTTATGCCTTCTCGAGCCAATGGATAAGACGGCACTCACGCTTGGTCCATTTCGTGGGCACCTGACACCTTGCATGCTGCAAATTTCATCAAACAGAAACTGAATAGGTCGTCGCGCTTCCTCTGAACCGGATAACTGGGCCATTTTTTCAAGTTGGCACGCCGCTTGCTTTTACCAGTACATCAGAGTTGGCCGCTAGGGTTCCGGCGCATTGTGCGTGACTGGTCCGAGAGCAGCCACTGGGTGGGGAGAAATCCCGCCCGGATGCACGGCGGGACAAAAGCCCGGGAGACCTCGTTAGCCAAGGGATTGGCTGCGTTGGTTCGTGCCGATCCCTTTTTGTAGAAAAGCAAAGGGGAATACCATGCAAACAGTCAAAAAGATCATCTCCATCACCGCACTTGCAGCATCACTGGCGCTCTCCAGCGCCTTTGCCTCAGAGGCTGCGCCAAAGAAGGATTTCAAGGTCGCATGGTCCATCTATGTCGGCTGGATGCCATGGGGCTATGCCAACGATCACGGCATCGTCAAGAAATGGGCAGACAAATACGGTATCAACATCGAGGTCACGCAGTTCAACGACTACGTGGAATCCATGAACCAGTATACGGCAGGCGCTTATGACGCGGTAACGCTGACCAATATGGACGGCTTGTCCATTCCTGCCGCTGGCGGTGTCGATACGACTGCTGTCATCGTCGGTGATTTCTCCAATGGCAATGATGCCGTCATCCTCAAAGACAAGACGAGCCTTGCCGATATCAAGGGCCAGAACGTCAATCTGGTCGAGTTTTCCGTTTCGCATTATCTCCTCGCCCGAGCGCTGGAAAGCATCGGTTCTACCGAGCGTGACGTGAAGGTCGTCAACACCTCGGACGCCGATATGGTCGCGGCATTCCAGACGCCGGACGTTTCAGCGGTTGTTACCTGGAACCCGCTGGTCTCGACGATCATGGAAACGCCATCGGCCAAAAAGGTATTCGATAGCGCGCAGATACCTGGCGAAATTATCGATCTGATGGCCGCAAATACCGATGTCCTGAAGGACAACCCGGATTTCGGCAAGGCGCTTGCAGGCATCTGGTACGATACGATGAAGGTGATGACCGCAGATAGCGCAGAGGGCAAAACTGCCCGCGAGACGATGGGCAAGGCATCGGGAACCGACCTTGCCGGTTTCGAAGCGCAGATGGCGGCAACGAAGCTTTTCGATAAAGCCGCAGACGCGGTCGCCTTCACCACGTCTCCCAACCTGCCCAAGACCATGGATCTGGTCCGCACCTTCCTGTTCGAGAAAGACCTTCTGGGCAACGGCGCGCCATCCGCAGATGTCATCGGCATAGCCTTCCCTGATGGTTCCGTTCATGGCGACAAGGACAACATCAAGTTCCGCTTCACCACGGACTATATGGACGCAGCCGCCAAGGGCGCGCTGTAAAGCACTCCACGTCAGATACCTCGCGACCGGGCGATATGCGCCCGGCCTCATGATAAAGCCTCAATCAGGAGCTTTTCCATGCGCTGGATCAACACACGGCCTTCAAGCGGAGGGCGCCTTGCCCTTGCAGCTTTGCCGTTTGCCGCAGTTCTCATTGCCTACACCGTCGGCTCGGCGATACGACTTGCAGAAAACGCCAATGACAAGCTGCTACCGGGCCTCAGCGGCTTCGCAGACGCCATAAACCGCATGGCCTTCGTGCCGGATGCCCGCACCGGCGATATCGTTTTGTGGACGGATACGCTTGCCAGTCTTGTCCGCCTGTTTTCGGGCCTTGGCATCGCAACCGCGATAGCGCTGGCCATCGGCATGTTGATCGGCATGCTGCCCTATGCGCGCTCGCTGCTGTCTCCATTCGTCGGCGCCATTTCCATGGTGCCGCCGCTGGCCTTGCTGCCCATTCTGTTTATTGCATTGGGTTTGGGAGAGGTATCGAAAGTTGCTTTGATCGTCATCGGTGTTACGCCGGTCATGATTCGCGATCTGGCGCTGCGGGCGCTGGAGTTGCCGCGCGAGCAGATCATAAAAGCCGAAACCCTGGGCGGAAATTCCTGGCAGATCGCGCTTCGCGTCGTTCTTCCGCAGGTGCTGCCGCGCCTCATCACCTGCATACGTTTGCAGATCGGTCCGGCATGGCTGTTTCTGATTGCGGCGGAAGCCATCTCGGCGGATGCCGGACTTGGCTATCGCATTTTCCTCGTTCGCCGGTATCTGGCGATGGATGTGATCTTTCCCTACGTCGTCTGGATAACGCTCATCGCCGTTTTGACCGACTGGCTGCTGGAGCGTCTGCGGCTTGCAGTCTTCCCTTGGTCGGCAACGGAGACGAACGCATGAGCGCGATCAGAATCGACAATGTCTGGAAGGAATATGGCGACCAGATCGTTCTGGAAAACATTTCGCTCGAGATCGAGCCTCGTGCTTTCATCGCGTTGGTGGGGCCGTCTGGCTGTGGCAAGACCACATTCCTGCGCATGATCCTCGGGCAGGAGCGCCCCACACGAGGCACCATCCTCATGGATGGCCAACCCTTGTCGCCGGAACCGGGTGCCGACCGGGGCGTCGTGTTCCAGCGTTACTCGGTGTTTCCGCACCTGACTGTCCTCGGCAATGTCCTGATCGGCAGGGAGCTTACGGCAGCCCCTTTCGCAGGCAAACTTTTCGGTTCCGCACGTCGTGCGGCCATTGAGGATGCCCGTGCGATGATTGCTGATGTCGGCCTCGAAGGCACCGAGAACAAATATCCGGCACAGCTTTCCGGCGGCATGCAGCAGCGTCTGGCCCTGGCGCAGGCCTTGCTGATGCGGCCCAAGGTGCTGTTGCTGGATGAACCTTTCGGCGCGCTTGATCCCGGCATTCGCGCCGAAATCCACCAGTTGATGAAGCGTTTGTGGAACGAGACGCCAATGACGGTGGTCATGGTGACCCATGACATGCGCGAGGCCTTTACGCTGGCCACGCGGGTGGTCGCGTTCGAGCGACCGCGCGACCGGCCGGAAGAGAAAATGCGCTACGGCGCGATGATTACCCGAGACCTTCCCATCTGGCCGACGCGCCGCGCAGGAAGTGCCGACTGACAGCTTTGAACGCCCGCCGGGACGACCCGGCATCATGGGCACAAAACAATCGGGACGACCCGAACTCAACCCATGGAGCAGGCTCATGCACCTAAGACGTTCGCCCGAAGACATTGCCGCCAACCGTGCGCGCTACGAAGAACACCAGAAGAAGGGGCTGAATTTCGCGCCCAAGGCCTTGCCTGGGTTCAGCGATTTCCCCGAAATTCCGGTCGATGAAGCCAGTGTCATTCACCGTGAAGTCATTCCCGGTGGCTGGTACTGGTCCACGAAGATCAAACGCGATGAAGTGCTGCGTATCAGCCTCACGCACGGCTTTTCGTCTGTGGCAGTCGTTGCATGGGCGGGTAGCGACACCTCGGAGCGCATGAACCTGCCTGATACGGTGAAGATGCAATGGACGACGGGGCTTTCCAAAGGCCGCGTTATCTTTTCCGACATGGGTCGGGTCATGTTCTCGATTACCGAAGATTCCTCTGGCGCACATGATTGCCTCGTCGGCGGTTCCAACGCCGCAACCAATGCCCGCTATCAGGGCCAACAGTTGCGCGACACCCGCGACAACTTCGTCAAACTCGCCATGAAAATCGGCCTCGACAGGCGCGATATTCACCCAGCCTGGACCTTGTTTGCGCCGGTGCGTGTGGATGCCGAAGGGCGTTTCTTCTGGAACGCTGCGCTACTGAACGGTGCCGATTACGTGGAGCTGCGCGCAGAAATGGACATGGTCGTCGGTTTTTCAAATTGCCCGCACCCGCTCGATCCGAACCCCGAATATGCGCCCAACCCGGTGACGATAACCCGCATCGCCGCAACGTCCGTTGCCGCCGATGATCTGTGCCGCACGGCCAGCGCCGAGGCGATCCGGGGTTTTGAAAACAATGCAGCCGCAGAACTTTGAGCAGGGGAGACCGATCATGACGAATTTCATCCAGACCTCTCCGTTGCGCACGCTCGAAAATACGGTGCAGGACCATTACATCGCGGCCGAAAAGCCGTTCTCGACCGTCATTCTCAAGGGCCAGACGGTCCGCATCGAAGACAGCTACGGCCAGCAAGCCATCGATACACTGTTTTATAACGCCGAGGATTATTCGGAGCGCTATTCCAGCCAGGATACGGTGCGCGAACAAAATGCCGCCTACATCTCCGCCGGTACGAAGGTCATGTCGAACGAAGGCAGGGTCATGCTGCGCATGACGGCTGACAGCTGCGGACGGCACGACACCTCTGCGGGTGCCTGCTCCTGCGAAAGCAACACGGTGCGCTTCGGTCACGGCACGAAATATCTCCATGCCTGCCGCGACAACTTCGTGGCTGAGGTGGCAAAATACGGCATGGGCAAGCGCGATATCCCCGCCAACATCAACTTCTTCATGAATGTTCCGATCTCGCCCAACGGCGGAATGACCATCGTCGATGGCATCTCGTCGCCCGGCGACTACGTAGAGCTTGAGGCCGAGATGGACGTGCTGCTCGTGATTTCCAATTGCCCGCAGATCAACAATCCCTGCAACGGTTTCGACCCGACGCCGATCCGCGTTCTGGTGTGGGACGGGGAGGCTTGATCACATGTTCAAAAAGGTTCTGATCGCCAATCGCGGTGAAATCGCGGTTCGCGTCATTCGTACGTTGCGGCGTATGGGTATCGCCTCTGTTGCCGTCTATTCCGATGCCGACCGCTTTGCCAGAGCGACCGTGATGGCTGACGAGGCCTATCGTCTCGGTCCCGCACCGGCTGCGGAAAGCTATCTGAATGTTGATGCTGTCATAGCGGCCTGCAAGGCAACCGGGGCTGAGGCGGTGCATCCCGGTTACGGTTTTCTGTCTGAGAACATCGGCTTTGCTGAAAGGCTCAAAGCCGAAGGCATTGTCTTGATAGGACCAAAGCCCGAGAATATCGCCGATTTTGGTCTGAAGCACACGGCACGGGCGCTGGCAAAAAAGAGCGGCGTTCCGCTTCTGCCAGGCTCGGACCTGCTTGCTTCGGTTGACGAGGCGCTGCTTGCCGCTGACAACGTTGGTTATCCGGTCATGCTGAAATCCACAGCCGGCGGCGGTGGGATCGGCATGCAGCTGTGTGATGACGCCGCGGCCTTGAAAGCAGCGTTCGAGAGCGTCCAGCGCACGGCAAAGGCAAGCTTTGGCGATGCCCGCGTTTATCTTGAACGTTTCGTCGCCAAGGCGCGTCATGTCGAAGTGCAGATATTTGGAGATGGCGAGGGCAGGGTCATCGCGCTGGGCGAACGCGATTGCTCGTTGCAAAGACGAAATCAGAAGGTCATCGAAGAGACCCCGGCACCGGGGCTGTCTGATACCATGCGGCAAAAGCTGCATGCGGCCGCCGTGGCTTTGGGCGAGCAGGTAAAATACCAATCCGCAGGTACCGTCGAGTTCATTTTCGATCCTGCACGTCAGGCGTTCTACTTCCTTGAGGTCAACACCCGCTTGCAGGTGGAACACCCCGTTACCGAAGCAGTTTTCGGCATCGATCTGGTGGAATGGATGATCCGTCAGGCTGCTGGTGAGGATGTTCTGACCGGCAAAGACAATCTGACGCCGAGAGGCGCGGCAATCGAGGCGCGCGTTTATGCGGAAATGCCGCATGCCGATTTTCGCCCAAGCGCGGGACTGTTGACGCAGGTCGTCTTTCCAGCGGATGTGCGGGTGGATGGCTGGATCGAAACCGGGACCGAGGTCACGCCGTTCTACGATCCGATGCTCGCCAAGATCATCGTCACCGGCGACACGCGACAGGATGCGATCAACGCACTGAAAACAGCGCTGTCTGAAACCTCGATTTCCGGTATCGAAACCAACCTCGATTATCTCAATGCCATTGCCGGATCCGACCTGTTTGTGAGCGGTGATGTGGCAACGACCGCGCTGAAAGATTTCGCGTTCGTTCCCGATGTGGTGGAGGTGATTTCATCGGGCGCGCAATCGAGCCTTCAGGAACTTCCGGGCCGTCTCGGCCTTTGGCATGTCGGTGTCCCGCCGAGCGGCCCGATGGACGAGCGCTCGTTTCGCCACGCCAACCGCCTCGTCGGCAACCATGATCACACCGCAGCGCTGGAGCTTACCGTTTCAGGACCTATGCTGAAATTCTTCACCGACGCCACCGTAGCGCTGGCGGGCGCTGACATGCCGATGACGGTGGATGGCGAGCCGGTGGCCCACAACGCGGCCCATCGCATTCGCGCGGGACAGACGCTCGCGATCGGGCAGATCAAAGGCGCGGGGCAGAGGGCCTATCTTGCCGTTTCAGGCGGTTTTGATGCGCCTGTCGTGCTCGGTTCGCGCGCGACATTCGGGCTGGGTCAATTCGGTGGCAACGCGACGGGGCCGTTGCGCGCAGGCCAGGTGCTACGTCTTGCCAAAGCGGTGCAAACAGCTGTGAAACCGGCGGTGGAGCCTGTGGACCTGACCCGCGCGTGGTCGGTCGGCGTCGTCTATGGCCCACATGGCGCGCCCGATTTTTTCCTTGAGGATGATATCGAGACGCTGTTTTCGACAGATTACGAGGTGCATTTCAATTCGGCCCGCACCGGCGTTCGCCTCATCGGCCCGGCGCCGAAATGGGCGCGCACGGATGGCGGCGAGGCCGGGCTTCACCCATCCAACCTGCATGACAATGCCTACGCCATCGGTTCCATCGATTTCACCGGCGATATGCCGATCATTCTTGGCCCCGATGGTCCATCGCTGGGCGGCTTCGTCTGCCCGGCCGTGATTGCCGCCGATGAGCAGTGGAAGATGGGCCAGTTCAAGCCCGGTGACACAATACGCTTCCACCCGGTGGCCCGTGCGCAGGACCCTATTGCCGGGCCAGTCGTCAAGCGTATAGCGGAAGACGCCGGTTCACCCGTTCTTGCGCGACGTGACCATGCCGAGGTCCCGGTTACCTATCGTCGTCAGGGTGATGACAATCTGTTGGTCGAATATGGTTCGATGCAGCTCGATGTTGGCTTGAGGTTGCGCGCGCATCTGTTGATGCAGGCCGTCAGCGAAGCCAAACTACCCGGTGTGATCGATCTCACGCCCGGCATTCGATCCTTGCAGATCCATTATGACGGATCGAGCCTTGCCCGCACGCGGTTGCTCGGATTGCTGTCCGACATAGAGGACGGCATGCCCTCGGTGCAATCTGTGAAGGTGCCGAGCCGGACCGTGTGGTTGCCGCTGTCCTGGAACGACCCGGACGCTGAGCTTGCCATGCGCAAGTATCAGGAGCTGGTGCGCCCCAATGCCCCTTGGTGCCCGTCCAACATCGAGTTCATCCGCCGCATTAACGGTCTCGCCGATGAGCAGGCGGTGAAAGAAACCATCTTCGATGCCTCCTATCTGGTCATGGGACTGGGTGATGTCTATCTCGGCGCCCCTGTGGCGACGCCACTCGATCCGCGCCATCGTCTCGTCACGACCAAGTATAATCCGGCCCGCACATGGACACCGGAAAACGCAGTCGGCATCGGCGGTGCTTACATGTGCATCTACGGCATGGAGGGGCCAGGCGGTTACCAGCTTTTCGGCCGCACCATCCAAATGTGGAACACCTGGCGACAAACGCCCGTCTTTACCCAAGACAAACCGTGGCTGCTCGACTTTTTCGATCAGGTGCGGTTCTTCCCCGTTTCGCATGCGGAACTGACCGAGGCACGTGCTGCCTTTCCTCATGGGGGCTATCCCATCCGCATCGAGGAGGGTGAGTTTTCCTATGCGGACTACGAGGCCGATCTCGTGAAAAACGCCTCCGGTATCGGAGCTTTCAAGGCGGGGCAACAGTCGGCGTTCGAAGCCGAGCGTCAGCGGTGGAAAGAGCAGGGCCTGGACAGTTTTATCCCCGATGAAGGCGCAAGCGTCGGCGCTGGCGGTGATATTGCGCAAGGCTGCTTCGGCGTTGAAAGTGCCGTGCCAGGCAATGTCTGGAAGGTGCTGGTCGAGCAAGGCCAGAAGGTTGAGGCCGGCGAGACGCTGGCCATCATCGAATCCATGAAAATGGAAATCAACGTCACCGCCCATGCGCCGGGCCGCGTCCGCGAGCTTCGCGCAGGACCAGGCCGTAATGTCAAGGCGGGCGATGTCCTCGTCGTTCTGGAGACTATCTGATGCTACCCATGTTTCTCGATCTCGCTTCACTGAGAAAGGCCTATGCCGACGGCCTTTCGCCACTGGATCTGGTAGAGGAGGTGCTGGCCCGTATCGACGCGTGCGATGATCCAGCCATCTTCATTACTAAAACACCTGCGGACGCGTTGCGTGCCGCCGCGCGGGAACTGATGGCCCGCGCACCTTCCGCCAATAGCCTGCCGCTTTGGGGCGTGCCATTTGCGGTGAAGGACAATATCGACGTTGCCGGTTTGCCGACGACTGCGGCGTGCCCGGCCTTCGCGTATCATCCGGAAAAAGATGCGACAGTGGTTGCACGGTTGAAGGCGGCCGGGGCGCTCGTCATCGGCAAGACGAACCTCGACCAATTTGCCACCGGTTTGAACGGCACACGCTCACCCCATGGCGCGCCTCGTTCGGTATTCGACAAAGCCTATGTTTCGGGCGGATCATCGTCCGGTTCCGCTGTGGCTGTCGCCTCCGGTCTCGCCAGCTTTGCGCTGGGTACGGATACGGCGGGGTCAGGCCGTGTCCCAGCAGCCTTCAACAATCTCGTCGGCATCAAGCCGACACCGGGGCTGGTGCCGAATGTCGGCGTCGTTCCCGCCTGCCGCTCCGTCGATGTGGTCACCGTATTTGCCGGAACTGTGGGAGATGGTGTGGCAGTCCGCAAGGTCATGGAAGGGTATGATGCCGCCGACCCGTTTTCGAAGACGGCCAAACCGATCACGCTTCCGACATCTGGATTGAGGATCGGCGTCCTCGCCCATTGTGAACGCGAGTTCTATGGCAATATCGGCTATGAAGCACTGTATGACGCCTCCATCGAACGGGCCAGGGCGCTGGGTGCGCAGATCGTGGAATTTGACTACGCACCTTTCCGGCAAGCCGCCGAACTGCTTTACAACGGACCATGGGTGGCGGAGCGGCTGGCGGCTGTGAAGGATTTCTTCACGACAAACAGCGAGGATTTCGATCCGACCGTGCGCAGCATTATAGCCGGTGCAGAGGCATATAGCGCCGTGGATGCCTTCGAAGGTCTCTATCGGCTGGAAGCCTTGCGGCAGCAGACACTGAAGGAATGGGCAAAGGTCGATATGCTGATGCTGCCGACATCGCCGACCACCTACACTGTGGAAGCGATGCTGGCTGACCCTATCGCAAAAAATGGACACTTCGGGCGATACACCAATTTTGCCAATCTGTTCGGTTACGCAGCCATTGCCGTGCCTGGTGGTTTCGATGCCGATGATCATCTTCCATCGGGTGTCACACTGTTCGGCCCCTCCTTCTCAGATGCCGCGCTTGCGTCCTTTGCCGATGCACTTCATCGCGCGGTACCCTGCGGTATGGGCAAGGATAGAAATGCCGCGCATCCCGAAGCCTCCCGTGTGGCCGTATCGGACGACGGTCTCGTGCAGATCGTGGTGGTGGGCGCACATCTGTCCGGCATGCCGCTAAACCACGAATTGACCGGCCCCGGTGGCGGTCTTGTCAAGACATGCCGCACGGCGGGCGACTATCGCCTGTTCGTGCTTCCCAACACCACACCACCCAAGCCGGGCCTTATCAGAGAGCCCGGTTTTGCAGGCGCGGGGCTTGAGGTCGAGGTATGGAAAATCACGCCCGGTGCATTCGGTCGTTTCGTCCAGAATATTCCGGTCCCCCTCGGTATTGGCAAGGTTACACTGGATGATGGCGCCCACGTCTCCGGCTTCCTGTGCGAAGCGTATGCCGTAAGGGGTGCGCAGGACATCACTCACCTCGGCGGCTGGCGCGGCTACGTCCAGTCTCTTCAAAAATGAGGGGGATAAGGCAGCGCATGACCTCGCTGTCTGCCATCTCGCTGATACGGCTGGGTTCAGAAACTTGTGCGTTTTTTAACAATACGCTCCCCGAAATTGATGTATCTTGAAATCAATAAAAGGAACCGGAAAATCCGGGCCACAGGGGAATATCGAAGAATGAGATACGTCGTCGATAATGTCGGTGGTCTTGCTGGAGGCGATGCCTGGCAGGCCGCAGTTACAGAAACATACTTTCCGCTGGATACCGAGTATCGCAGCCGGCTGGAGTTCACCGGACAGTTGGAGACATGGTCTCTGGGCCTTGTGGGTGTGTCGAGGATGCAATGTGACGGCGTGCGATATCGCCGACATCGCCGTCATTTTCTCAACGAGAGCGATGCAAGCCTTCTGGTTTCCATTCCAGAACTCAGCGAAATCAATTTTTCCCAAGGCTCTCGTAGCGTCAAATGCGATCCCGGCGGGTTTTTGCTGGAGCGCGGTGATGCACCCTACGAATTCTGGCATGGCCGGCCCAACGCCTTATGGGTGCTGAAGGTGCCTTCTGCCAGCGTGCGGTCGCGGATCGGCTCTACCGACCGGTTCAGTGCCTTGAGTTTCGATGGAACCAGCGGTGTTGCCGCGCTTTTCCTCGATACCGTGCGCACCACCATCGGCCATGTCGCAGATCTCAGCGAAGCGGCACGAGAAATGACAGGCAGACACATTCTCGAAATGCTTTGCCTGTCGATCGTCAGCGACGACCGGGTTCTGGACAGCAGCATTTCCTCCATCCGCGCAGGACACCTTCACCGCGCCGAGCAATATATCCGCGACAATATCAAGAGCCGCTCGCTCGGGCCGCAGGCCGTTGCGGATGCTGGTGGAATCTCTTTGCGGTATCTGCAAGGGCTGTTTCAGGAAAGCAACAAGTCGATCAATGGCTTCATCCGCGATAGCCGTCTTGACCACTGCGCCGAAGATTTGATGTCTGTCACCAATACCGCGACAATCGCCGAGATTGCCTATCGCTGGGGATTTGCCGACCAGTCGCAGTTCTGCCGACACTACCGGACGAGGTTCGGGTGTTCGCCAGGCGAGACGCGTCGACAGGCGGTTCTGCGGGGTCGATCATCTCCGGACATGCTTCGACACTGACGCAATAGCGCTATCCCATCCAAAAAAATATCGACCCCGGCCACAACCATGCGTGGCTGGGCAGGAAAACTGCGGCCTGAAACAGCCTTAAGGACACGACTATGACCAAGACGAGAGTTGCCGTGGATGTCGGCGGAACCTTTACGGATATCTGCATCATGGATGAAGAGACGGGCGCGATCCGCATCGAGAAAACCGGCTCGACGCCGGATGATCCGATGCGCGCCATTCTGAACGGTGTGGAGCAAGCCGGTATCGATCTGTCCGAGGTCACGATGTTTTCTCATGGTACGACGGTCGCGACCAACGCTCTGATCACGCGTCGCCTGCCGCGCGCTGCCATGGTCTGTACCGAAGGGTTTCGCGATGTTGTCGAGATCCGCCGGGCCAACAAGGAAGACCTCTGGGACACCTACAAGGATGTCGCCAAGCCCTATATTCCCCGTCGTGATCGCCTAATTGTGCGCGAACGTGTGGATGCCGAGGGCGCGGTTTTGGAGGTCTTGAACGAAGACGACGCGCTTCGCGTGGCTGAAATCCTGAGAAAGCGTGAGGTAAAGTCGGTCGCTGTCTGCTTCATGAACTCCTACGTCAACGGCGCCAATGAGCGGCGCATGCGTGATATCCTAAAACGGGTCATGCCGGATATTCCGGTCTCGGTTTCGTCCGAAGTGATGCCTGAGATCTTCGAGCATGAGCGCTTTTCCACGACGATGGCCAATGCCGTCTGCGCGCCGGTGGTGGTCGATTACGTGTCGCGGCTCAGCGATAAGCTCGCGGCAGGCGGATATTACCGCGACCTTCTTCTGCTCCATTCCGGGGGTGGCGTGATGACGCCCGCAAGCGTCAAGGAATTTTCCGCTCGCCTTGCCGGTTCTGGTATCGCAGCCGGTGCCATCGCCAGCCGGTTCATTGGCAATCTCTGCGGCTTTCCCAACTCCATCGGCTTCGATATGGGAGGCACGAGCACGGACGTATCGCTGGCATGGAACGGCCAGTCACGCATCACCAAAGACTGGTACATCGAATATGGATATCCGATCCGCTTTCCGTCGATCGAGGTTCTGACGATTGGTGCCGGTGGCGGGTCCCTGGCTTGGCAGGACGAGGGCGGTTCGCTGCGCAATGGGCCTCAGTCAGCTGGTGCCCATCCGGGTCCAGCCTGCTACCGCAACGGCAACCCTGTCGCCACGAATACCGACGCCAATGTCGTTCTGGGGCGGCTGGGCAGCAGCCTTGCCGGCGGCAAGATCACGCTTGACCCGGCGCTTGCGGCAAAAGCCGTCCAGGAAACGGTGGCGACCCCCTTTGGAATGAGCCTTCACAAGGGTGCCGAAGCCATCATTGCCGTGGCCAACGCCAATATGGCCAATGCCGTGCGTCTTCTTTCCGTCAGCCGGGGTTACGATCCACGCGACTTTGCTCTTGTTGCTTTCGGCGGTGCCGGCGCGCTGCATGGAGCCGCGGTTGCCAGAGAACTTTCCATTCCAACCGTTATCGTTCCTCCCAATCCCGGGGTCACCTCTGCCTTGGGCTGCCTGCTGGTGGATGTGCAGCATGATTTTTCCGAGAGCTTCATGGCAGATGCGTCGGTGGTATCGCCGGGGGAGATGGAGACTGCCTTCCAGCGCATGGAAGAACATGCCACCGAGCGTTTGTCGCACGAGGGAATAGCGCCGGGCGACATGGCTTTGCAGCGCACAGTAGAGATGATGTATCAGGGTCAATGGCGCTCGCTCGCTGTCAACGCGCCTGCAAAAATCGACAGCATGGGTGGGCTGATCGAGGGCTTCCATTCAGAGCACGAGCGTGAATTCAATTATCGTCGTGACGAAGCACCAGTCTCGATCTTCCGCATCGCCATCAAGGCTGTCGGTATCGTGCCCAAGGCCGATTTGCCGAAATATGAGGTGAGGGATCATACACCGGAGCCTGTTGCGCGCCGGGCGGTCTGGTTCGACGGCACCTCTCATGATGCTGCGATTTATCAGCGAGAGGTTCTGAAGGCTGGCGCGATGTTCATCGGCCCGGCCATCGTCGAACAGTTCGATTCCACCACCGTCGTGCCGCCCGGCATGAGCGCGAGGGTCGATGCTTTCCTGAACATTCTGATCGGAACGAAAGGCTGAGATATGACCAAGTTTGCTGAAACGGAAAACGGCCTCGACCCCGTGACCTTCGAGGTTTTGAAGAACTCGTTCATCACCACGGTCGATCAGATGGCGGAGCAGATGCTGCGCACCTGCTACTCTTTCGTCATCTATAATAGAGACTTTTCCAACGCACTGCATGATGCTGACGGCAATTCCGTTGCGCAGGGCAATTACGACATCGCTGTCCATGTCGGAACTCTGCACAATACCTGCAAAGAAGTGATCCGTGTATTTGAAGGCGATATGGCGCCCGGCGACGTCTATGCGATCAACGACCCCTATGCGGGCGGCACGCATTTCAGTGACGTGCGGTTGGTGCGACCCATCTTCGACGAAGACACGTTGATCGGCTTTGCGCAATCCAACGGCCATTGGTCCGATCTTGGCGGTTCTGTTCCCGGCTCGTTCGATGTCACGGCGCGAGACATGTTTCGCGAGGGATTGCGCATCACGCCTGTGCGGCTGTTCCGTCAGGGACGCTTCTGCTCTGATGTGGCCAACATGATCGCCGCCAATACCCGAGACCCGGCCTCGATCATTGGCGACATTCACTCGCAGGCGCAGGCAACGCAGGCGGCAGAGCGTGAGCTGTTGCGACTGACAAAGAAATACGGTCGTGACAAGGTCACACGCGGCATGGGAGAGGTGCAGGATTATGTCGAGCGGGCCGTGCGAAAACGCCTCGCAGAATTGCCGGATGGGACTTGGGAAACGGTCGATTACATCGACCGGGACCTTGGGGGCGGGGAGGGAATGATCCCGATCCGCATCAAGATGACAATCAAGGGCGATGCGGTGCATTATGATTTCACCGGTAGCCACGCCACCATCGCATCCATGTACAATTCCGCGCCGGGTGCGACTTTCTCCGCAGTGGTTGCGGGCATGAAGACCTTCTTCCCTGACCTGCCCCTCAATAGCGGCTTTTATCGCATGATCCGGGTAACGGCGCCGAAGAACAGCGTGGTCAGCGCCGAATGGCCTGTTGCCGTGACCGGCTTCCTGATGCCATTCGAGAAAATCATGAATGCGATTTTCGAGATGTGGTCGCAGATCATGCCGGAACGCGCCATCGCCTGCGCCTTCAATCTTGAATATCTGCTGGCCGGTGGTCGGGATGCACGCAAGTCTGAAAAGCCGATCTTCATGTTTTATGAGTGGCTGCCCGGCGGCTGGGGCGGTCGCAACGGCAAGGACGGTGCAGATGTAACGACGGCATGTTTCGGAACCGGCTTGATGTCCCAACC
Organism: Hyphomicrobiales bacterium; assembly: GCA_900472925.1. Lineage (GTDB taxonomy): Bacteria > Pseudomonadota > Alphaproteobacteria > Rhizobiales > Rhizobiaceae > Agrobacterium. The sequence goes on along the minus strand of UCJU01000002.1, from coordinate 242,943 downwards.
CAACGAAGGCAACGAGCGCGTCAATCCGACCCGCACGACCGAGTTCCAGATCAAGCGTGATTCCGCCGGTCCCGGCAAATGGCGCGGTGGTGTCGGCGTTCAGAAGACATCGCTGTTGCTGGAGGCGGAAGGTGCCGTGATGTCCTATATCTGCGACCGTGAACGGGCCGTTGTCTGGGGTGTCGAAGGCGGCCTTCCATCGATGCCGCATGGCTTGACCATTCGTCGCGCCGGTGAGGACACTGACAAATGGCTTGGCTCCGTGTTTTCCGATTATCCCGTCTATACGGGCGATGAATTTGCAAGACCCACCGCAGGCGGCGGCGGGTTTGGCGATCCGCTGGAGCGTGATCCCGAGCATGTCATGGAAGACGTGATCGATGATTACGTGTCCATCGAGCGCGCGAAAGTCGATTACGGCGTGGTCGTGAAGGCCATCGATCCCGATCTTTGCAAATATGAAATCGATGCAGCCGCGACGCAGGCTGCACGTGCCGAAATACGAGCAAATCGCAAAGACTGGGCACGGATGGATCCACATGCTGTCTCGGCGCGCTACAAGGCCGGAGAGATCGATTCACTTGATGCCGTTCGCCGTTTCGCCGTCATTTTAGACTGGGAGAGCGGCGAGGTGCTGGAAAAAACAACAGCGCAGTTCCGCGAGAGTTTCGAGAAGCGCAGTGTTGCCCACTGGGCATAATCGCCTCAGCGCCGGGCGTTGCTGCGACTGCATCGCCCGGCGCTGAGGCGGCTATCAAGCGCTATCTGAATTATCGATATGAGATTCAAGAAACAACTATTTCACATGGGGTTCCGGGTGGGACACCATGCCGTAACGCCACGAGAGATGGCATTTGAGGGTTCTGAACGATGTTCGATAATCTGGAACGGTCTTTGACCGTTGCCGGCACTATCGAGGAAGCGCTTGCCGCAAAAAGGCACGGTGCTGCGATTTTGGCCGGTGGGACGTGGTTGATGCGCGATCCGCGTAGAGGTGTTGACTTACCGCAAGCGCTGATTTCGTTACACGCGCTTGCAGGTATGAAGACGATCGACATATCCGACGACACGATCACCATAGGTGCAGCGGTCACGCATGAGGCGATTGGGCAGGCATTGCGCGGTCTTGCCGGAGTTGAAGCCGTTGCGATTGCCGCCTCCAGTTCTGCAAACCCTGCCATTCGCCGGGTGGCAACGCTGGGCGGTAATCTCTGTACGCCGGATTTTGCAGCCGCAGACCTTTTACCGGCACTGCTCGCCCTCGATGCCATTGTGGAGTTGCGTGCCGCCCACGCGCCTTTGCGCATGCCGCTTGCCCGTTTTCTTCCCAGCAGGCGGCAGGTTTTGGCAGATACGATCCTGACGACCGTCCTTATTCCCCGCAAGATCATCGCCAGCACTCATGTGCGGCTGCCTCTACGGCGGGCAGGAGATTATCCGGTTGCGATCGTATCATGTGCCTTGTCGAGCAAGCGGGAAATTCAGATTGCAGTCGGTTCCGTGGAAGATGTCGCGCGGCGCTGGACCAAGCTCGAAGAGGTTTTGTCGCGTGAGCCCGGCGGGCGTCCGGCAAATGCGCAGATAGCGGCCTCTCATGCCGAGACCTGCAACGATTTCGAAGGACGATCGGGTATCGAAGCGGATGGCTGGTATCGCCGTCAGGTGCTGCCAGCGCTGGTGCGTCGCGGCTTGGAAAGTCTGCTGTGCAAGGAGCAAAGCCCATGACGGTAACGCTTCGGATTAATGGGTCCACCTGCCGTTTCAACGGTGACCCGATGACGCCGCTGGTCAATTTTCTGCGCAATGAGCGTTTCTTGACTGGCACAAAGGCCGTGTGCCGGGAGGGCTTTTGTGGTGCCTGCACTGTGCATGTCGATGGAGAAGCGGTCATGTCCTGCCTTCAGCCGATTGGCCTCCTGGACGGCGCAAGCGTTACGTCTATCGAGGCGATGTCGACCGGTGACGGGCCGCTGCACCCGCTTCAGGCAGCCTTCGAGGCGGCTGACGCCGTTCAGTGCGGCATGTGTTTTCCCGGAATGGTCATGAGCCTCTCTCATTTTCTGAGAGATCATCCCGATGCCAGCCGTGCCGATGTCAAGGCGGCGATGGTGGGCAATATCTGTCGTTGCACCGGCTATGAGCGGATTATCGACGCTGTCATGGGTGTTATCGCAGGAGCGCGCGCCAATGGTTGAGGTTTCCACGACCGTCATGGACCTTCCGCGCCGCGATGCTCGCGATAAGTTGCGTGGGCGGACCCGCTACACCAACGACCGTGCACGTCCCGATATGCTGCATGCGGTTCTGCTGCGGTCCAGCGTTCCCTGCGGTCGGATCGTCAAACTGGATGTGTCGGCCGCGCTCGAATGCCCCGGCGTGCTGGCCATTGCGACGGCTGCGGATGCACCGGGACATTACGGCATCGGGGTCGCCGATCATCCGCTTTTTGCTGTCGATATGATCCGCTACAACGGCGAACCCATCGCCTGCATCGCTGCTGAAACCGAGGCAGAGGCGCGCGCGGCGCTCAAAGCCATCATTCTCGATATCGAGCCGCTCGAGCCGGTTCTGACCATGGCCGACGCACTTGAGCCCGATGCTCGGTTGGTGCACGAAAACTGGCGTGATTATGAGGTTTTGACCGAGGGCGGTGGTCGCTCCCGCAATATCGCATGGGAAGCAAAATCAATGCGTGGCGATGTCGATGCCGCTTTTGCGCGCAGCGACGTCACGATTGTCGAAAGCAGTTTTTCGGTCGGCAGGCAGAGCCATGTGCCGTTCGAACCGCGCGTGGCGATCGGCAGTTGGGAGGACGGACGCGCGCATATCCAGACGTCTACGCAAGTTCCCTGGACGGTGCGCAATGTGACCGGGCGGGTGATGCAGTTACCGCCGGGCCGCGTCCGTGTCACCGTGCCACCCGTGGGCGGTGCCTTCGGGTTGAAATTCGATGCGTCCATTGAACCGATTACGGCGCTTCTTGCGCGGATGACGGGGCGTAGCGTTATTCTCGAAAACACCCGGCAGGAGGAAATGGCGACGTGCCTGTGCCGCGAAAATGCGGAGATCACCATTCGCTCGGCGGTCACTGCAGATGGCGAGATCGTCGGTCGCGAGGCTGTGGTCTTGATGGATTGCGGTGCTTATGGCGGCGAGCAGATATTCCTGACGACCATGACCTCGCACACCCTGGGTGGCAGCTATCGGCTGGGAAGTGCCCGGCTCGTCAGCCGTGCCGTCTACACCAATACGCCGCCCAACGGTGCCTTCAGGGCGTGCAACGGCGTCTATAACGGGTTTGCGCTGGAGCGGCATACCGACGAAATCTGTGCTGCAATCGGTATGGACCCGGTCGAATTTCGCAAGCGTAACGTTCTGGGCGATGGCGATCTTGGACCAACGGGGCAGGTCTTCGAAGGCAATGTGCTGCGTCCGATGCTGGAACGCATGGAGGAGCTGCGAAACAAAACCGGGACCGCCGAGGGTAAAGCCGATGGGCGCCTTTATGGCCGTGCGACAACCGTCGGAACATGGTTCATTTTCGTTGGTCCGTCTGCCGCGACGATCAACATGAATGCGGATGGCAGTGCGACGCTGGTCACATCCGGCGTGGAGATCGGGTCGGGTACCATGATGCAGTCTTTGCCACAGATCGTGGCGGGGCAATTGGGATTGAGCCCAAATCAGGTGGTGGTCAAAGAAGCGGATACGGATGCAGCCGGTCTGGATGCCGGTGTCGGGGGCGGACGGACCACTGTATCCATCGGAGCCGCCAGCGTGGGGGCTTGCGCCGAGGTCAAAGAGAAGCTGCTGCGAGCCGCTGGAGAAATGTTGCAGACCCCGCCGGCAAATCTTGTTCTGCGCGAAGGCAGGGTAGAAATCTTGGGGCGGCCCGGTTCCGGCGTCACCATCCCCGCAGTCGTCGCCNNGGCGACGACGGGTCCGATCACAGGCACAGGCAGCTTTACCGCAAAGAACACGCCAGCGATGGCGGGTTGCGAGATGGGGCACTTTATTGATGCGCTCGACATTCCTGTTTTCGTTGTGCACGAGGCCGAGGTGGCGGTCGATCGCGACACCGGCCATGTCGAGGTGCTGGCATACCGGGTGGTGCAGGATGTCGGGCGTGCGCTCAATCCGCGTGCCATCATGGGGCAGGTTCAGGGTGGCGTCGTGCAGGGACTGGGTTACGCCTTGCATGAAGAGGTGACGATAACAGATGACGGTCGCATCGCGCAGGATGGCTTCGAGACCTACCGCGTGCCGCTGGCGCAGGATGTGGTTCCCGTTATCGCCGATCTTTACGAGGGGGCACCGTCCATGGGGCCGCTGGGAACGAAAGGCGCAGGAGAAGTTCCCATTCTTGCTGTTGGTTCGGCAATTGCCTGCGCTGTTTCGCGCGCCATCGGAAAACCCGTCGCACGCTTGCCACTGACACCACCGCGCGTTTTACGCCTGCTCCATGATCTGGAGCCGCTGCCGTCACATCCTCATATCGCGCCCGACTGGGCTGACAATACATTGCGCTGAAGCGCCCTCCAAAAGCCAGACGAACGAAATTGCTGCACGATCACTCCAGCCAATGGGACTGACATGAACATCCTCTCCAACTCACTCGCCGCCGCGGATATCGCTTCGACGATGCACCCAAACACCAATCTGCGCCAGCATGAGCGAACGGGTCCGTTGGTGATCGAGAGAGGCGAGGGCATCCGTGTTTATGATGATCGCGGCAAGGAATATATCGAAGGGCTGGCAGGTCTCTGGTCGGTGGCGGTGGGCTTCTCAGAGCCGCGTCTTGCCGAGGCAGCCTATAAGCAGATGTTGAAGCTGCCCTATTATCATACCTTCTCGTCCAAGTCGCACGAGCCGTCTATTCGGCTTGCGGAGAAACTTGTCGAGATGACGCCTGCAAACATCACGCGCGCATTCTTCACCTCGTCTGGCTCCGAAGCCAACGATACGATCGTGAAAATGATCTGGTACATGAACAACGCATTGGGTCGTCCAAACAAGAAGAAGTTTCTGTCGCGCATCAAGGGTTATCACGGCATCACCGTCGCATCGGGAAGCCTGACCGGTCTGCCGATCAACCACCGTGACTTCGACCTGCCGGTTATTCCGGTTCACCACCTGACATGCCCGCATTTCTACCGCTTCGGTGCAGAGGGTGAAGATGAGGCGGCTTTTACATCGCGGCTGCTGGCCGAACTGGAAGCCGTCATCGCAGCCGAAGGTGCCGATACGATTGCCGCCTTCATCGGTGAACCCGTGATGGCAGCTGGCGGGGTTATGCCACCGCCGACTGGCTATTGGCAGGGCGTCGAACGCATTTGCCGCGCCAATGATATTCTGATTGTCTCTGATGAGGTGATCTGCGGCTTCGGGCGTCTGGGAACGACATTCGGGTGTGAGAAATTTGGCTTCACGCCTGACATCATGACGCTTTCCAAGCAAATTACATCGTCCTATCTGCCGTTTGCAGCAGTCATGTTCTCCGATGCGATCTATCAGGCGATTGCCGATAATTCCGAAAAGATCGGTGCTTTCGGTCATGGCTTTACCGCATCCGGCCATCCGGTCGCTTCGGCAGTCGCGCTGGAAAACCTCGCCATCATTCAGGAACGGGACCTGATCGGCAACGCCGCTCGTCTGGAGGCGCAGTTCCAGGCCGGTCTTCGGTCATTCGCAGACCATCCACTGGTTGGCGAAGCGCGGGGCACGGGCTTGATTGGTGCCGTGGAACTGGTGGCCAACAAGGAAACCCGCAAACCGTTCGAAAAGATCGGCAAGGCGGGAGCACTTGCTTCGATGATAGGCCACGAGGAAGGGTTGATCTTCCGTGCCATTGGCGATCAGCTGGCGCTGTGCCCGCCTTTGATCATCACCGCGGATGAGGTTGATGAAATCATGGTCCGCATGGGTCGCACTCTGGACCGTTTGACGGGTGCCATTGCCGCAGAAGGTCTGGTGTAGCCGAGCCGTTCAGTCGACCCTCAGCCGCCCCCGCCCATGGTTACGGACATGAAAGCGCGAAAGGTCATCGCTGCGGCTGGCACAGGGCGGGCTCTTGCCCAGGCAAGACCGACATCCATGCTTGGAATTGGCTCCACCAGCCGTTTGAGTTCAATGCGCTGTCCTTCGAGCGACCAGGGGCGATAGACCATGTCCGAAAGTATGGTGACGCCAACACCGGCTGCGACAAGAGAGCGAACGGCTTCCACCGAACTGGTGGTAAGCACCGTGCGTGGTGTCAGCCCGGCCTGTTCCCAGTATCGCGCTGCCGTCTGGTTGGCTTCATCGACTGTCAACATGACGTAGTCTTCCTGCGCGACATCCTTCAGGCTGATGTCTTTGCGCAAAAGCAGGTGATGATCTGCCGAAAGCCAGAGACGTCGGCTTGATTGCATCAAGACCTCTTGCTCCAGTTCCTCCGTATTGCCGAGGTTCGACACCAACATCAGCGCGATATCGATGTCGCCGCAGGCCAGTTGTCGTTCGAGTTCCGTGCGCGGCAACTCTTTCAGTTCGACAGAGATTTGCGGATACGTCTTTCGAAACCGCGCATAATATTTGGACATGAAATAGCCGGTGACCGTGTAGGTCATTCCCAGTGTCAGTTTGCCGGAGTGACCCTCGCGGTCGCGGAGCGGACTGTGCACCGCAGCCGCGACGGCACCGGTGATGACGCGGGCATGTTCCAAAAAACGCGAGCCCTCCATGGTCAATCGCACCCCCGCATGGGTGCGCTCCAGCAGCTTCACGCCGAGCTCTTCTTCAAGCGCTTTTATGGCGGCAGTGACGGCTGATTGCGAGATATTGAGGTTGACGGCGGCGTGGCTGACCTGGCCACTTTCGGCTGAGGCGATGAAATAATCAAGCTGCTTCAATGTGATGCTCATAAAAGTTCACCCTCTGAATGATTATCTTTTTTTTTGATAATACAATAAAAAAATTACTATTTCACAAGAGCAAAATCCTCAGACAAGATTTGTGCAACGCCGCAAAGACGGCAGCATAAACAAGGGGAATTTCGACCATGAGCGTCACGCTAAACTGTGACATGGGGGAGAGCTTTGGCCTCTACCGACTGGGTGATGATGCGGGCTTGATGCCGCTCGTCGATGTCGCCAATGTTGCCTGCGGCTTTCACGCCTCCGACCCTGACCATATGCGCTCCACCGTTCGCCGTGCCAAGGAGACCGGCGTGAAGGTCGGCGCGCATCCTTCCCTTCCAGATCTTCAGGGCTTCGGTCGTCGAGAGATGAAGATGAGCCGCGAGGAAATCGCCAACAGCGTGATCTATCAGGTCGGCGCGTTGATGGGCTTTCTTAAGGCCGAGAACATGCCACTTCATCACATCAAGCCCCACGGCAGTCTGTATGGGATGGCAGCGCGTCAGGAAGAGATTGCGCATGGCATCTGCGACGCCGCCGAGATTTTCGGCGTGCCCTTGTTCGGCATGACCAGCACGTTGCACGAAAAAATCTATCAGCAACGCGGTATGACCTTCATTCCCGAGTTCTACGCAGACCTTGAATATGCCCCGGGCGGTGTGCTCATCGTCACACGGGAACACGATGCCAAAGACCCTGATCTGATGGCCGAGCGTTGCGTGCGCGCTCTCAACGACAACAAGGGAACGGCAACCGACGGAAGTTTCTTCCCGGTCACGTGCGAGACCATATGCGTTCATTCCGATACACCGAACGCCATCGATATTGCCAAGACAGTGCGCGCAGCCATCGCGCCTTGGCGCTGACAAATAGACCGCCAGCCATCTCGCATCGTCGGAACCGGAGAACCTTGCCATGACACAGATTCTTTCACCCCTTCCAGGAACGTTCTATCGCAGCGCGTCACCGGGGCAGCCACCTCTCAAGGCAGATGGCGATGCCGTTGCCGTCGGTGATGTGATTGGCCTCATCGAAGTGATGAAGTCTTTTCACGAAGTGCGCTCCGAAGTGGCAGGCGCCGGTATCAACTTCCTCGTGGACAACGAGGACCCGGTCATGGCAGGTGCGGCCCTTGCGGAACTGAGCTGATGTTGAAAAAGCTGCTGATTGCCAATCGCGGAGAAATTGCAGTGCGCATCATTCGCGCAGCGCAGGATCTCGGCATAGCAACCGTTGCGGTTTATTCCGCCGCCGATGCTGACGCCTTGCATGTGCAGCTTGCAGATGAAGCGGTGAACATCGGCCCACCCGCCGCCAAGAAATCCTATCTCAACATCGAAGCCATTCTAGACGCGGCCCGCAGCACGGGGTGCGACAGCGTGCATCCCGGTTACGGATTTCTTGCGGAAAATGCCGAGTTTTCCGATGCCGTCACAGCGGCAGGCCTCGTCTTCGCTGGACCATCGGGACATGCGATCCGTCTGATGGGTGACAAGGTGTCGGCGCGCGTTGCCGCCGCAACGGCGGGTGTTCCCGTCGTTCCGGGGTCTGCCGGTCGCGTTGAAAGCATAGAGGCGGCGAGAGACGTTTTGGTCGAAACCGGTTTTCCGGTCATGATCAAGGCCGCAGCCGGTGGCGGCGGTCGTGGCATCCGCATTGCCAACTCGGCTGCCGAATTCGAGCAGGCCTATCCGCAGGCCCAAGCCGAAGCGCTGGCTGCTTTCGGTGATGGCGGACTCTACATGGAAAAGGTCATCGGTCGGGCGCGCCACATCGAGGTGCAGGTTCTGGCGGATGGTCACAATGCCGTTCATTGCTATGAACGAGAATGTTCGCTTCAGCGCAGACGTCAGAAAGTGTGGGAGGAGGCTCCTTCCCGAGCCCTGTCCAACGACCTGCGCGAAAAGCTTTGCGCATCTGCCGTGGCATTGGCGAAGGCGGTCTCCTACTCCGGTGCCGGCACCGTCGAGTATCTCTACGATGATGCTGCCGATCAGTTCTATTTCATCGAGATGAACACCCGCATTCAGGTCGAGCATCCAGTGACGGAAGCGATTACCGGCATCGATCTCGTTGCCGAAATGCTGCGGATTGCAGGCGGAGAGCTGTTGCGCCTTTCGCAAGGCGATATCACGGTCAAGGGTCACGCTATCGAAGTGCGCTTGAATGCCGAAGACCCGGCCAAGGATTTTGCGCCATTTCCCGGCAAGGTGGATACCCTCCGCATCCCCGGCGGGCCGGGCGTGCGGTTCGATTCCATGCTCTATAACGGTTACCAGATACCGCCTTTCTACGACTCCCTTTTGGCAAAGCTCATCGTGCATGCCGAAACGCGGGAAGCTGCGGTCATCCGGTTAAAACGCGCCCTGAATGAACTCGAAATCACCGGAGTGAAAACCACCAAACCCCTGTTTCTGGCACTTGCCGCCGATGCTTCAGTGCAGGCCGGGGACGTGCACACCCGCTGGCTGGAAGGCTGGCTTACCGAAAATGCAGCGGCGCTCGCCGGCTGAAAAGGAGAAGCGATGTCGATACGATTCAACTTCGGCGGCGACGAACACATCTTCGGGGAAGTGTCCGAAGACATGTCGCTCGCCTCGTTTTTCACCGGCCTGTCGATGATCAATGCGGTGCGGCAGGCAAATATTCGCGGCGTCACCGAAACCTGCCCGGCCAATGCCAGCTTCCAGATACGCTTCAATCCGGACATCATTTCTCCGCATGATCTGCTGAAAGAGCTGAAATCCATGGAAGATACCGCATCTAAATCCGATGCGGCGCTTAAAACGCGGATCATCGAACTACCGGTTTATTTTCAGGATCCCTGGACGCATGAGACCGGCATGCGGTTTCGCGAGCGCCATCAGGACCCGAGTTCGACCGATCTGGAATATTCCGCACGCATCAACGGATACGGTACGGTCGAGGAGTTCATCGCGGCGTATTCGGGCCAGCCTTGGTTTGTCTCCATGGTCGGGTTCGTTGCCGGTCTGCCGTGGCTCTATCAGATGGTCGAGCGTAAAAAGCAGATCGAAGCGCCGAAATATCTGCGCCCCCGCACGGATACGCCCAAACTGACGGTGGGGCATGGCGGCTGTTTTGCGGCAATCTATTCCGTGCGCGGTGCCGGTGGCTATCAGATGTATGGTGTCACACCCGCTCCGATCTACGATCCTACCCGCAAGGTCCGTTATCTCACCGATGAGATGTGTCTGTTCAAGCCCGGTGATATCGTCAAATTCAAGTCGATCAGCCGCGACGAATACGACGCGACGCTGGAGGAGATCGAGGCCAACAGGTGGCAGCCCGTCGTGCGCGATTGCACCTTCAGTCTTGCCAGTTTCAATAACGATATTTACGGCACCAACGCCCAACTGATGGAGCTGCTCCATGGCCGTTAAAGTCATCACGCCCGGTCTTGCCACTTCTGTTCAGGACCTGGGTCGCCCCGGTTATTACCATTCCGGCATTCCTGAAGGCGGTGGCATGGACCGGTTTTCGACCCGCATTGCCAACCTTCTGGTCGGAAACGACCCCGGTGCCGCCGTGCTTGAAGTGACCTTCATGGGGCCGGAACTGGAATTTACCAAGCCATCGACCGTTGCCGTTACCGGTGGTGAACTTCCGCCGAAGGTCAATGGCGTTGAGCAGCCGACCTGGGAAAGTTTCGACGTTCAGGCCGGAGATCGGCTGACGTTCGGATATCTGAAAGCCGGCGCGCGGGCTTATATCGCAATATCTGGTGGCATCGATGTGCCGGTCGTTCTGGGGTCACGCTCGACCTATGTGCTTGGCGCGTTGGGTGGTTTCGAGGGGCGTGTACTCAAGGCGGGCGATGAGCTTCCGATAGGCGAAGGCTCCGGCAAGGCAGGGGTTTCCCTTCCGTCCCATCTGCGCGGGTTGAGTGCCATGCCCGCTGAACTGCGCATGTTGCCTGGAATTTACTGGCACCGCATAACGGAAGCAGCCGGAAAGCGCTTTTTCGAGGATACATGGAAAGTCGCTCCGGAAGCCGACCGTATCGGATATCGCTTCCGTGGCGGCACGCCGTTGGAATTCATCCCGCGTGAGCAGCCGTTCGGCGCTGGCTCGGACCCGTCCAACATCGTCGACGCCTGCTACCCCTACGGCTCTGTGCAGGTGCCGAGCGGTACGGAGCCTATCGTGCTGCACCGTGATGCGGTGTCCGGCGGTGGTTACATGATGCTGGGCGTCGTTATTTCTGCAGACATGGACCGCATTGCGCAAATGCAGCCGCACACGCCAGCGCAGTTCGTGCCCGTTACGCTCGAGGAAGCGCTGGCGGCGCGGGCTGAGCGAAGGGCTGCCCTTGCAAAGGCAGAGGAATTCCTGACCGCCTGATGCGGTCGGATGTCTTCGGAAGAGGAACCGGAGAGTTAATTGGAGGGGTTGACCAGCCGATGTTGACCCTTCGCCGCGCCAGATAACAACATCCGGCGCGCGTAACGACAAGACGAAGCCGATAAACGGCGTGAATTTGTTAGCCGAGCGATCCGTAGAGATTGCCGGAAGAATAAAGGGGAACATCGCTGGAAACTCGAGGTCGTGACACGGCCCGTTCCAGCATGCCCTCTCCTGACAACATAAGGAACAGGGGAATGGGTGAACTTAGCGCGGAAAATGTTTCCGTCGCCTTCGCAGGGCTCAAGGCACTGTCGTCGGTGACGCTGAACATAACGCCTGGACATATCAGCGGCTTGATTGGCCCCAACGGTGCCGGCAAGACGACGCTGGTCAATGTGCTCACGGGTTTTCAGGCTCCAACGGAAGGGGCCATCAATCTCGACGGTTCATCACTGAGCGGGCTCAAGCCGCATATGGTGCGCCGCCGCGGCATTGCCAGAACCTTTCAGGGCGGCCGGCTGTTTCGGGATTTGGCTGTCATCGATAATCTCGAGGTAACAGGTGTCGGTCTAGGCATGAGCAGACGGGCCGCCGTTGCCGAAGCGCAGGCCATGCTGGACTGGATGGGCATCGGCGCTCTCGGTTCGCGCATTGCCGGAACGCTGCCCTATACGGATGAGCGCCGCGTTGCCATCGGTCGCGCCCTTATGGGTCGTCCATCCTATATCCTCCTTGATGAACCAGCTGCGGGAATGAGCAGCCACGAAGCCTCCGAGCTATCGTCGCTCGTTCGGCGTATTGCCCGCGAACTTGGCTGTGGTGTTCTGATCATCGAGCACAATGTCGGGCTTGTGCTGGGGCTGTGCGACCACATCGTGGTTCTGGATTCCGGAGCGGTCATCGAAGAAGGCACGCCCGCCGCCATCCGGGGAAGCGAAAGGGTCCGGCACGCCTATATGGGCACCGCCGCGGACACGGATCTGCCCGTTGTGGAGGCCCTGCAATGACTATCTTAACGGTATCCGACGTTGAGATCCGCTATGGCAGGCTGACCGCCGTGCGCGGGGTTTCCTTTTCCATGAATGAGGGCGAAATTCTCTTCATCACCGGTCCGAACGGTGCTGGAAAATCATCGCTGATGCGCGCAATTGCTGGCGTTACCCCGGCCACTGCGGGACGCATAGATTTCCATGGCAACGATATCACTGGCAAAGCGCCGGAAGACATTGCGCGCCTTGGTTTTTCCATGGTGCCTGAGGGGCGTGAGGTTTTTGGCTCGCTGACCATCGAGGAAAACCTTCTGGTCGGCACAGGCATGCATGCCCGTGACCGTGGCTGGCGCGCCCGTGCCGCCATCGAGCTGGAGGCAGTTTACCAGACATTTCCTATTCTCAAAGAGCGTCGTAACGGGCAGGCGGGCCTCCTGTCCGGTGGCCAGCAACAAATGCTGGTCATTGGCCGGGCGCTGATGACCAATCCACGCCTCATCGCCATCGATGAGCCGTCTCTCGGACTAGCGCCCAACATCACCGACCAGGTCTACGAGCGGCTGATCGCCTTGCGTGCCGAGCGCCGGTTGACCCTGCTTGTCGTAGAGCAAAGTTCCGCCCGCGCCGTCATGGTCGGTGGGCGGATGATCCTCATGCGCGGCGGTGAGATCGTGCTCGATGGGGATGCCCGCACACTCGGCAATAGTGAGGCCATTCAGGCCGCCTATTTCGGTTACGAGGATCATTGAGATGTTACAGATCGTCTTCGACTCGCTGTCTCTCGGCTCGCTCTACGCGCTCGGTGCGCTCGGCATCGCGCTGATCTTCGGTGTCATGCGGCTGGTGAATTTCGCGCATGGCGACATTATCGCCTTTTGCATATTCGCTCTCCTGTGGCCGTCGACGGATGCGATGGCCATTGTCTTTGCCGGTCAACTGCCATGGTACCTTCTGGTGCCGCTGGTCCTGATAACGGGCGCGGGGCTCTCGGTACTGTGTGAGATCGTCGTGTTCCGCCGTTTCCGGCGGGCCAGTCCGGCAACGATGATGATTGCCTCCTTCGCGCTGGGTTTCGTCATTCGCTACTTCTTGCTGATGCTGTTTACCAGCCGGCCAAAATCCATTTCGCTGTTGCCGATGCTCTCCCAGCCCGTCGAAATCTTTGGGGCGCGGTTACCGCTTTTGCAACTGATCACCATCATCGCGACAGTTCTGATCCTTATCGGTCTGTCGCTTTTCTTGAGACGTACGCGTTTCGGCTTGGAGATGCGGGCCGCTGCTGAAAATTTCTCCATGGCTCGGATGCTGGGTGTTCGCGCCAACCGCGTCATCATGGGTGCGTTTGCCCTGTCAGGCGCGCTTGCCGGTGCCATCGCTTTGATCTTCGGCAGCCAGACTGGGACGGCTGATATCCAGATGGGCGCTTCTATCATGCTGATGGCCTTTATTGCGACCGTCATCGGTGGACTCGGCAGTCTTGCGGGCGCCGTCCTTGCCGGATTTCTGCTGGGCGCTGCGTCCGTTGTCATGCAGGTCATGCTGCCGGTAGATGCCCGCCCGTTCCGAGATGCTTTCGTTTATGGCGCGGTCATCCTCGTGCTTCTGTTCCGCCCGCAGGGTCTGATTGCCGCGCGCGGCACCAAGGAAAGGGTCTGACGTCATGACAATCCTAGCCACCCAAGACCTTCCTGCCGAACTGGCATCACCGAAGAAGCCAGCTCCCTTCGCGCTGGCGCGCCGCACCATCATGACGCCCATCCTGTTGTCGCTGCTGCTTCTTGCGATTGCAGTGCTGACAGTGATGACCGGTTCCAAACCGTTCAATCAGGCCGTCATCGACGTTTTTGTGCGTGTCACGCTGGTCGTCGGTCTCTATATATTCATCGGCAATTCCGGTGTTTTGAGCTTCGGCCACATCGGCTTCACCTGCTTAGGCGCCTATGCCGCCGCATGGCTCACCATCAATCCGATCATGAAGAAAAGTGCGCTTCCCGGCCTGCCGCAATGGCTGCTGGATACGCGATTGCCCTATTGGGAATCGGTGATATTGGCAGCTCTCTTTGCTGGTGTCGTCGCTCTCGTTTTCGGCAAGGTTCTCATGCGGCTTTCCGGCATCGCGGCATCTATCGCGACATTTGCCGTGCTGGCGATGATCAACACGGTCTACTCCAACTGGGAAGATGTCACAGGTGCGACATCGTCGGTGGTTGGCATTCCCATTGTCAGAACCATCTGGCCCTATGTTGGTGCTGCCGTCATCGTCGTGTTTATTGCTTGGGCGCATGCCATATCCCGTTCCGGGCTGGCGCTGCGGGCCGCGCGTGACGAACCGACGGCTGCGGCAGCGTCCGGCGTCGACATTCCCAAAGAACGGCTGGTCGCGTTCACCATCTCAGGCGCGGTCATGGGGCTGGGCGGTGCATTGATGGCGCATTCGATCGGTGTCGTCACGCCCGATACCTTCTATCTCGGCCTCACCTTCATCACGCTTTCGATGCTCGTCGTTGGTGGCATGAGCAGCCTGTCGGGTGCCGTGATTGGCGTGGTCCTTCTCTCTGCCCTCATTCAGGCACTCCGCATGCTGGAGGCCGGTGTCCCCGTTGGCGCGACGACCTTTGCTCTTCCCAAAGGGCTCCAGGAAATCGCCCTCGGCGTGATCATGATCGTGATCCTCGCACTTCGGCCTGCCGGGTTGATCGGCAACCGCGAGATCACCTTGTTTCGTTGCAGTCGTAACAAATAGCCGGCGGAGAGGAAACCGCACGGCAATAAAGGAGAACGAAATGGCTTATATGACGAGAATGCTCTCTGTGGTATTGGCGACCGCCATGGCCACCTTACCGGCATGGGCAGACGACGACAAGATCGTCGTCGGCTTTGCGACCGGCGCTTCCGGTTTCATGGAGGCCTATGACAAACCGGCGCAGGATGCGGCGATGATCCGCATCGACGAAATCAATGCGGCGGGTGGCCTGCTCGGCAAAAAGATCGAGGTTGTCAGCGCCGATACGAAATCCGACCGCGCAGAAGGTGCCAAAGCCGGCCTGTCCGTCATCGACAAGGGTGCGGACCTTGTCGTCGTGTCGTGCGATTACGACTTCGGCGCACCGGCGGCGCTGGCGGCGGAAGATGCGGGACTGGTTTCGTTTTTCCTCTGCGCCGAATCCGTGAAGGCAGGCATTCAGGGGGTCGGTCCGCACAGTTTCTCCGCTTCCGTACTGGCCGCCGTGCAAGGCGCGACGATGGCGGAATGGGCTTTCAACGAGAAGAAGGCCAAGACCTATTACCGGCTCCTCGACACCTGGACCGAGTATAATAAAGGCATCTGCGACGGTTTCGACTGGATGATGCCGAAGCTTGAGGCCAAGGGGGCGAAGCTCGTCGGCAAGGACACGTTCAAGAACGAAGATGCTTCGATCGCTGCGCAGATTTCCCGCATCAAGGCGCTGCCGCAGGAGCCAGATGCAATTATGCTGTGCACCATGATGCCCGGTGCCGTATCGGCCATCAAGCAGATCCGCGCTGCCGGTATCAACTCTATGATCCTCAACGGTTCCGGCGTGGACGGAAGCTACTGGCTGTCGGCGGTGCCGGACCTGTCAAACTTCTTTACACCGGTTCAGGGATCGATCTACGGCGACGATCCGAACCCGGCCGTGCAGACCTTCAATGCCGCGTACAAGAAAAAGACCGGCTCCGATCCATCGAGCCAATACGTCTATCCCGGCTATTCCATGATCGATGTCTGGGCCAAGGCGGTAGAGCGTGCCGGAACAACAGACGCGGACGCTGTCGTTGCTGAACTTGAAAAGATGAAGGATGAGCCGACGCTGTTTGGACCGCGTACGTTCACGGCGGAACTGCACCACCAGAACAAGGCTCGCTATCTCATAGTCGAAACGAAAAACGGCAAGCCGGGCGTTGTCGGCAACTGGACGATTTCCGAACCCATCCCAGTGAGCGCTCTCGTCAAGTAACGTAGCCCATATCACCGAAAGCCATGCGCTTTACCTGGCGCATGGCTTTTACCATTCCTGAGATCCAGTACCGGCAAATCGAGGCTAGTTGATTTGCGTGCTGGTCAATCGCTCGATATTGCCTCGCGCGGTCAGCGATCCCGGCGGGTGGCCAATGATGCGTTTGAAGGCGCGGCTGAAGGCGGCTTGAGAACCGTAGCCGAGTTTGATTGCTGCTGTCTCTATCGGCATATGTTCCTTCCCGATCCATTGCGATGCAAGGCGCATGCGCAATTCCGTGAGGTAGCGCAGCGGTGTAATTCCGGTTACCTCCAGAAATCGTTCGGCAAAGACCGAGCGGGACGCACCCATCTGGCTGGCGAGTTCTGCAAGAGACCAGTCGTGGCCGGGATTGTTGTGAATGGCCAGAATGACGCGGCCAAGGCGAGGGTCGCGCAGGGCCGCAATCCAGCCGGAGGAATCTCCGCAGCCGCACTCCACCCATGCCCGCACGATGAAGGCGGCAACCACGTCTGCCAGTCGGGCAAGGATACCTGCGAAACCTGCCCTTTCCTGCTTCGTTTCCCGTTCCATTGCTTCCAGCATCGGCAGAAGTTCCGGGTAACGGGTAATGAGTGTGTCAACAAACATAACCTCCGGCATCAAGCCGACCAGCGGGTGCAATCCGCCCAGATCGAACTCCATGCAGCCGCTGAAAACCAGAACGCGCTGTTCGTCCGGCGTGTCGGGATTGCAGGCTTTTACATCAGTGACAGAATTGCAAAGCTGGGCGGCATCGAGCGAGCGAATGTTCTGGCAGGGGAGATCCGGGTTCGAGACCAGCGAGTGCGCCCCGCCGCGCGGCATAAGCACGGCGTCGCCCGTCTTCATAGTATGAAGCGTGCCAGTCGCTGTTCGCAGATAGACCGGCCCACGGGCAACAAAGTGAAACTGAGCGCGTCCTTCCACTTCACCAAATCCCAGCCCGAAGGGCGCTGTTGCTTCGATGCGGCGGTAATCCAGCCCGATGAGACGCATGCCCATCAGCAATTCACTGATAAGGTCAGGATCAGGTACTGAGTGATTTTCGGACTTTTGATCAAGCATGACGGATTATGTGACATAGATCGTCCGGAAAGTCCAGTTTATGTTGAGGTCATTCTCATCCTCCCAAAGGACCTGACTATGAACCCGACTTTTAAGAACGTTCAGACGGACGCGAGTCCGCAAGCGCCCAATTGGGGCGCCGTGACCTCCATGGCCCTTGGCGTTTTCGGACTTGTGACAGCAGAGTTTCTGCCCGCAAGCCTTTTGCCCCCCATTGCTGCCGAACTGGGAATTACCGAAGGCGCTGCCGGGCAGGCGGTCACGGTCACCGCCGTTGTCGGTATGGTGGCCAGTCTCTTGATAACGTCTGTGGCACAACGCATCGACCGACGACATCTGATGATGTTCTTCTCGGCCTCGCTCGTGGTTTCCAACCTGTTGGTAGCAGCCGCACCCGGCATGACTGTGCTGCTGATTGGCCGTTTGCTCCTGGGCGTCGCGCTCGGCGGCTTCTGGGCGATGTCCACCGCCATCGTCATTCGACTTGTCCCGCCCGCCAGCATTCCGCGCGCATTGTCGATGATATTCAGCGGCGTTTCGGCGGCAACCATCGTTGCGGCTCCCGTGGGCAGCTACGTTGGTGAACTTGCAGGCTGGCGTTCCGTCTTCGTATTGACGGCACTGCTCGGCGTCATTGCGTTCGTCATGCAGTTTCTGACATTGCCAAAGCTTGCGCCGACGGGCTCGACCAGCGTAAAAACCCTCGGCGTTGTCCTGGCAAGACCCGGGATTGCCCTCGGGCTCATTGCCGCAACACTCGTTTTTGGTGGCCATTTCGCATTCTTCACCTATCTGCGGCCGTATCTGGAGGCAAATATCGGGGCCGGTATTGGCATGGTGTCAGCCTTGTTGCTTGGTTTCGGCCTTGCCAATTTCGTTGGAACATTGGTAGCGGGCTCGTTGATCAGCCGCAGCCTCAGGGTTTCGCTGGCAGCATTGCCTCTGCTGATGGCGTTGATCGCGCTGCTGCTCGTCACGACAGAACCGCCTCTGCCATTGGCCGCCGTCATGGTTGCAATCTGGGGCTTCCTGTTTGGCGCTGTTCCCGTGTCATGGTCAACGTGGCTGGCGCGCACCGTTCCCGATGAGGCCGAAAGTGCAGGCGGCCTGCTCGTGGCCTCCATCCAGTTCGCCATCGCCATGGGCGCTGCGGTGGGTGGCATCATTTTCGACATGAACGGCGCAACCAGTGTGTTCGGCACCAGTGGGCTCATCCTTGCCCTCGCTGCAATCGGCATCATTCTGGGTGTAAAACCACGGCCGCAGGTGAGCGTCGCGTAGGGGAATGGAAGCGCCTGAAAACAAAAAAGCCGGGGCTGATCCCCGGCTTTTTACGTCTAATCTGACTTCCTGCTTAATTTGGGCAGGCTGTGCCTGTCGTCGTACCTGTGCTTGCGCTATTGTTCGCCGTCGATGGATTGCCATTAACACAGTTGGTGTTGTTGGTGTTGCCGCTCGCACCAGCACCGTCGCCCGTCGAATTGGTCGAACCTGTGCCAGATGCTCCACCCGCTCCGGCTCCACTTCCGCTTGTTGAACCGGCGGATGTGCCCGAGCCAGAATTGCCGCCGGTGTTGCCGCCAGCTCCTCCACCTGTTCCCTGGGCAACCGCCAAGGATGCAAAGCTCAACGCAAAGACTGTTCCGATGAGATACTTTTTCATGGTGTTTCCTCCAAACTTTTCTGTTGTTCGCGTCTCCCTAACCGCATGGAAGGCGCAGAGTTCCCAGAAAGAAGTGGTTGTGAGGAGAATACCAGCGCTCGGCTGGTTGTAGTGTCGGTTCCTACAGCCAGCCTGATTTTTTGAAGCGTATGTACAACACCGAACACAGTGCCGCGATGACACCGAGCACAATGAAATAGCCGTATCTTGTCTCAAGTTCGGGCATATTCTTGAAGTTCATACCGTATATGCCAGCAATCGCCGTCGGCACGGCCAAAATCGCCGCCCATGCCGCCAGTTGTCGGGTGATCGCACCCTGTCGCTGCTGTTCAAGCAGGTTTGAAGCCTCAAACACAGACGTCATGATTTCTCGCAAGCCGCTGACCATTCCGTCCACACGCCTGATGTGGTCATGGACATCCTTGAAGAAGGGTTGGACATTCTCATCGACACAAGGAAGTTCAAGGTGGCTCAGCTTACCGACGACTTCTGCCATCGGGCCGAGGATGCGCTGAAAGCGGATGACCTGCCGGCGCATTCTGAAGATACGCCTGATCTGCTCGGGCTGTAGAAGCGACATCAGAATGTGCTTTTCCAGCTCCAGCACCTTGTCTTCCAGCGCCTCCACCATGGGCAGGTATCCATCAACGACGAAGTCGATGATACCGTGCAACACGTAGTCCGGCCCCTGACGCAGCAGCCTTGAGGAGTGCTCGAGTTGCTCGCGCAATTCCTTGTGGGCACGGGCCGAGCCATGCCTGACAGAGACGAGATGGTTGGAGCCAACGAAAATGGAGGTCTCGCCATAGGCGATCTTGTCGCCCTCCAGGTGCGCCGTTTTCACGACAACAAAAAGCTGGTCGCCGTAGACATCGACTTTTGGGACCTGCCTGCCGTTCAGTGCATCTTCCACCGCCAGGGGATGCAGACCGAACATTGCCTTCAGATCAGACATTTCCTCGGCTGTTGGATCAACCAGCCCGATCCAGACAAATTCCCCGTCTTTGGGTTCGAATGCGGTTGAGGTCAGCGGCACTTCCTCGGCGCGTTGACCGTCTCGGTAGAGATAAGATGCTAGAATTGTCATGGGAGCCTATGTGCGGGATAAAATGCGGACTTCCAAAAACGCGCAGACCGCACAATCGCTCCCCAACTGCGTCCTGAAAGTTCACGACTAGGGACAGGGGCCAAGGATCGGGCAAGTCCAGGCTTTTTCAAAACGGGAAGTGAATTATGAGACGCTAACCGGCTTGGAACGAAGCCTGCTGGCCGTTGCGGGGTCGGCGCGTCGGCACAATTGTGGAGGAAGACCCTTCATGATCAGTTCTGCATCCGCAACCGCCATGGAGCCAAGCTTGTAGAAAGCATCGCGCGTGCCGCCCGTGCGGTGGGCAGAGAGCAGGAGGCCGGGGATATTGCGGACCGGATCATCCGCCGCCACCGGCTCGTCTGGAAAAACGTCGGTTGCTGCGCGGATATGGCCGGATTTGACGGCGTCGAGCATGGCAGGGAAATCGACCACGGCAGCGCGGCTCATCAGCAGGAAAGCCGAACCCGGCTGCATGGCATCGAACTGGGTTTTTCCAATGAAGCCTTGGTTTTCGCTGGTAACGCTGGCAAAAACATAGACCACGCGGGATTTGGAAAAGACCTCGTCCAGCGTGCTGGGAATGCAGTCCTGGCGTTCGATGATTTCCTGCGGAAGCCAGGGATCATAAACATGGACCGTGTTCTTGAAAGGACGCGTGAGTTCGCGAAGCTCGCGGCCCAGGTCGCCGAAGCCGATGATGCCAATGGGCGCACCGGCGTAGCGAAATGTCTCGGCGTTTCCGGCGAGGCCATACTCTTCAGTACCGTCGCGAAACTGGCGGTCGGCAATGGTTATGCCGCGCGCCAGATCAAGCGCTATGCCAAGCGATGCTTCAGCAACGGGTGACGAGAAGGCCGAGGCAGGCGTGATGACCCAGATACCGCGTTCGACGCAGGCCTGATAATTTATATTCGGCAGGAAATTGGATTCCACATTGATGATTGCCTTGAGCTTCGGCGCGCGATCCAGTCTCTCTTTCGGCATGTCGGTCTGGCCGAAGATCAGGACGGTATCGGGAAGAAGGACATCCACCTGTTCCGCAGGCATCTGCCGATCTTCCGAAATGACAAGTTCTCCCAGCTTTTCCAGCCGGGCGCGGACATCGGGCTCCATGATGAGTTCAAGGGTCCGCGGCAGCGGATCGACCAGCACGATGTTGCGACCTGTCATGATACCTCCCAATATGGGACGGCATCATTCCGTCCCGATTTCGTTACCGCGCGGCCCAGTTTGCGCCGCGACGGAAGATTTCCCGCATTTGCGGGACTTCAAATTCTTTGGCGACGTGACCGAGCGCCGAGTAGAACACGCGACCCTTGCCATAGTTGCGCTTCCACGCCACCGGCATTACCACGCCATCGATCCACCACGCATGATCGCCGGTAAAGGTGGTCGTTGCCAGCACCTCGTTCGATGGATCGACGTGCATATAATACTGTTCGGACGTGTAGGGAAAGTCGGTGATACCCTGCATGATCGGATCATTCGGCTTGGTGATGTTGACCGTGTAATCGATGATGTTGCCGGGGTGGGCGACCCATTGCCCGCCGATCATGAACTGGTATTCCACGCATTCACGGAAACTGTCGCCCGCCCCACCGTGATAACCGGCAATACCGACGCCATTTTCGACGGCAGCGGCGAGATTTTTGATCTCTTCCTTTTCGATTTTGGACATGGTGACAATGGGTACAACGAGGCTCAGATCATGCACGGATGGGTCCGCGAAAGCTTCCGTGCTGTGCTCGACATAGACCTTGAACCCTTCTTCCTCGAGCAGGTCCTTGATGATGACGGAGCATTCCTGCGGTTCGTGACCGCTCCACCCGCCCCAGACTATCAGTGCTTCACGCATTTCATTCCTCCTTGAAATTATTTGCCGATCTGGCCGTCAACCAGCGATTCCGCCAGCGGCGCTGGACGATCGACGGCCGTGGTGATGTTGATGGTCGTGCCGGTGTCGGATGCGGTCTGAAACGCTTCCATAACCTCGAGCACATGCAGGGCGAGATCGCCATTGGCGCGGTGCTGGCGGTTGGCGCGAATGGCATGGGCCATATCCGCCACGCCGATGGACCGGTAATTGCCATCCGCATAGGGCGATGACAGGTCCTGATTTTCGAACTGTCCGCCTTTTTTCAGCAATTGTACTTCGCCACCAAAATGGTTTGGGTCGGGCACAATCAGCGTGCCTTCGGTGCCGTAGAGTTCCAGCGGCACATGCTTGTGTCCGGCCACATCGAAGCTCATGCCGACCTGCACGACGGCACCGTTCTGGAATGCCAAGGCGCCCGCGACATGCGTGGCAATCTGCACCGGTATCTTTTCGCCATTGCGTGGTTCGCTGGTGATCAGTCGCTCTGCTCGTGGTGAGAAAGCAAAGCCCGCAACCTTGGCCACCGGTCCGAACAGATTGACGAGATCGGTGATGTAATAGGGTCCCATATCCAGCATCGGCCCGCCGCCAACCTCGTAATAGAAAGCGGGATTGGGGTGCCAGCGTTCATGGCCGGGGCACATGAACGTGGCCGTGCCGCCCACAGGCATGCCGAGAACGCCCTGGTCGATCAGCGTTCGGGCCGTCTGATGGCCCCCGCCCAGGAAGGTATCCGGTGCCGCACCGATGCGCAGGTTCTTGGCCTTAGCCGCGTCGGCCAGCTTTTTGCCTTCCGCGAAATTGATGCCGAGCGGCTTTTCGGAATAGGTGTGCTTGCCCGCATCCAGCGCTCTCAGGGCCACTTCGACATGGGCCTTGGGGATCGTCAGGTTGACGATGATTTCGATTTCGGGATCGGCGAATAATTCGTCCACCGTGCGGGCCGTCAGGTTGAATTCCTCGGCCCTTGCTTTCGCCATATCCGCATTCATGTCGGCCACGCCGCGAATGTCCAGAATAGGAAAGGATGCCATCGCCTTCAGATAAGCGCCGGAAATATTGCCGCATCCGATGATGCCAATGCCGACTTTTTTCATAAACTCTCTCCCGTCATGTATGAACCGCCTCACTCCTCAGAGAGCCGGACCCGTGGTGTTCCACGGAGATTCGTAAAGTTCGTAAAGCGCGACAGCCGCCGCACCTTGCGCCCACAATTCATCGCTGGATTTGTCAAAGACCAGTTCCGCCACGCCTTGCAGGGAAGGAGGCACGGATGCCTCATAGGCGGCGCGGATGCTGTCGATAAAGGGCGCGCCGAGTTCGAGGCTCGACCCGACGATGATGACCCGAGGCGGTGCGAACAGCGTGACGATATTGGCCAGCGTCAGCCCTATGGCCGCGCCCGCACGCTCGGCAGCGGCGATGAGATCATTGTCCTGCGCCAGCACCAGCGTCTGGGCGTGCTGCATGCCTCGACCAAGTCGAATGGCCTCTGCAAAGCGCCCATCCGCAGGCCTTGAGCCAAGAATGGCATTTTCGCCCGCTTGGCTGGCAAGCCGCACAGTGCCTTGCGGGCTTGCGACCAGCACGAGATCGCCGAGATTATGGCTGAGACCGCCGGCTCCGCGAAAAAGGTCGTTGCGATGCAGCACGCCAAGCCCCAGCGTCTGCTCCAGTGAGATCAGCACCATGTCCTCCAGATCCCGCGCCTTGCCGAACCAGTGGTGGCCGAGCGTTACGGCATGGGCATCGCTTTCGATAATCGTCGGCGTGCCGAAACGCGCCGTCATTTCATCGGCAAAGTCGATATTCACTTCGCGCAGCACAGGGCTGGAGCGGATTTTACCTGTGCGATGCTCGATCACGCCGGGCAGACCGAGACAGACCATATCGACATCTTCAAGCGACAGGTTTGCATCCACCACGCAGCGCCGCACGCCATCCTCGATCAGGTCGGCAATGACGCCGATGGGCTGACGGTCGATGCGGATGGGCAGCGCGAGCGTGGATAAGACATTGCCGCAGAAATCCGTGACCACGAACACCATGCGGCTCGCCGCAATCTTGGCGCCGACGACACGGGCCGCATCCGGGTTGAGTTCCAGCATCACGCGCGGGCGGCCCCGTGCACCCTCGGTTCTGATATCACCCAGATGCCGAGAGAGAATCAGCCCGTCATCCAGAAGCGATGCCGTTATGGCAGAGACGGTTGTCGTGGAGAGCTGGGTTCTCTCGCTGATCTCCACCCGCGAGATCGGGCCGTGGCGACGAACCGTGTCGAGGACATTCAGGCGATTGATCGCACGCATCAATTCCGGGTCTGCGGTCTTCATGTTTTCCAGTCGCGATCAAGCCAAAGTTGCGGCGAAAATTACATCGGATTGCGGATTAAATAGCCGGGCGGGGGAGGGGTATGTCAAGCGCAAAGCTGAAAATATCAGCAAAAGCCTTGACATTGACCTTCTGCTTATATGAATTAATCCGCATTGGGGAATAATTGGTGAGGCAACGTCCCCGGGAGGAATACCATCATGAAGAACAAGCACGCAGGCGCAAGCCTGAGCGGCAAGTGGATGTCGTTTGCCGCGACCACAGCCATCACATTCATGCTTGGCACGGCGGCAGCATCTGCTGCAACAGTGGTCAAATGGATGCATGTGGAACTTGATCCAAAAGCCGTGGCCGTCTGGGAGGAGATTGCCAAGGATTTCGAGGCCAAACATCCAGATGTCGATGTGCAGCTGCAATTCCTTGAGAACGAAGCCTTCAAGGCAAAGCTGCCGACATTGCTGCAATCCAACGACGTTCCCGACTTCTTCTATAGCTGGGGCGGTGGCGTGCTGGAGGAGCAATCCAAGACCGGCGCTCTGAAAGATCTGACCGAAGTGTTCGATGCCGATGGCGGCAAAATTCGCAAATCCTATAACCCCGCATCCATCGAAGGGCTGTCTTTTGACGGCAAGGTCTGGGCCGTGCCGTATCGCGTCAGCCTCGTCAGCTTTTTTTACAATAAAGAGCTCTTCGCCAAAGCAGGGGTGAAGGCTGATGATATCAAAACGTGGGACGATCTTGGCAAAGCGGTCAAAACCATCAAGGCGGCGGGCATCGTACCGATTGCCGGTGGTGGCGGCGAGAAGTGGCCAATCCATTTTTACTGGAGCTACCTCGTCATGCGCAATGGCGGGCAGGCTGTGTTTGATGCCGCCCGCAAGGGTGAGGGCGAAGGCTTCATGGCTCCAGCCATGATCAAGGCTGGCGAGCAACTTGCTGAATTCGGCAATCTAGAACCCTTCCAGCCCGGCTATCTCGGCTCCACATGGCCGCAGGCGCTTGGCGTCTTCGGGGATGGCAAGGCTGCGATGATCCTCGGTTTCGATAATACCGAAGCCAACCAGCGCAAGAATGCCGGTGACGGTAAGGGTCTCGCGCCTGATAATATCGGTCGCTTCGCCTTTCCAGCCGTCGAAGGTGGCGCGGGCAAGGCAACCGACACGCTGGGCGGGCTGAACGGCTGGGCCGTCACCAAGAACGCCTCCAAGGAAGCCATCGAGTTTGCGACCTTCCTGACCAATGCCGAGAATGAAAAGAAAATGGCCAAGGCTGGCATGATCCTGCCTGTCGCCGCCGGTGCCAGCGAGGCTGTCACCAATCAGCTGATGGCCGGCTCCGCAAAGCAACTTTCCGAGTCCACCTGGCACCAGAACTTCTTCGATCAGACGCTGGGTGCCGCCGTTGGCCGCGTCGTCAATGATGTCTCCGTGGAAATCGTCTCGGGCCAGATGACGCCTGAAGAAGGTGCTCAGCAAATTCAGGATGCCTTCGAGCTTCGCTGATCCCGCCTGAACGACAGGACGCCGCCGAGATGCGGCGTCCTTCGCCCCGCGTGAAACCGAAAGCGGACAAGATGACGAATATTTCCATCAATGCAGCACCTGCATTGGCTAAGCCACTGACGAAACTGAAGCGCAAACAAAGCTCGGTCGCTCATGACCGCGCCTTGACGCTGCTGATCTTCCTGCCGCCAGCACTCCTGCTCTTTACGCTCTTCGTTATTTTGCCGATGGGCGAAGCGGCCTGGTACAGCCTTTATCGCTGGAACGGTTATGGCACACCAACCGATTTCATTGGGCTGAAGAACTTTCAGGTATTGTTCGGCAATGCTGCCTTCTCGCAGGCGCTGGTCAACAATGCCCTGATCATCGTCATCTCGATCTGCATCCAGATTCCTCTGGCCATCTGGCTGGCAACGATGCTGGCGCATAAAATTCCGGGTGTAGTTGCCTTCCGGCTTGTGTTCTTCCTGCCCTATGTTCTGGCAGATGTGGCCGCAGGACTGATCTGGCGGTTTGTCTATGATGGCGATTACGGCCTGTTCGCCGCGATCTCCAACTTCTTCGGTTTCGCCAATCCCTATGTGCTCGCAGACAAGGATGTGGCGATCTATGCGGTGCTGGCCGTGATCGTCTGGAAATATTTCGGTTTCCACATGATGCTGTTCATTGCCGGTCTGCAATCGGTCGACAAGAACGTGCTGGAAGCCGCCGAGATCGACGGCGCGACGGGTTGGCAGAAGTTTCGCTATGTCACGCTGCCGATGCTCGGCTCCACCGTGCGTCTCTCCATTTTCTTTGCCGTGATCGGCTCGCTGCAGCTCTTCGACATGATCATGCCGCTCACCGGTGGCGGTCCGTCCAACTCCACGCAGACCATGGTGACCTTCCTTTATACCTACGGCGTCATGCGCATGCAGGTCGGTCTTGGCAGTGCGGTCGGCGTGGTGCTGTTCGTCATCTGCGTCACGCTCGCCTTTGGTTACAAAAGGATTTTCATGCGCCATGACTGATACCTCCACATCCATTCGCGTGAGCACGCAAACGAAGCTCTATCTCTACGTATCGCTCGGCCTTATCGCAGCCATCGTGCTGGTGCCGCTTTTGACGACGGCACTGGGCGGCTTCAAGACTCTGGGTGATCTGCGCGTGAACCCTTTCGGCTTACCGGCTGAATGGCAATGGTCCAACTATGGCGATATTCTTTTTGGCAAGCGTTACTGGCTGCAAATCTTCAATTCGCTGGTCATTGCGGTTCTCACCGTTTTTCTGACGCTCGTCGTCTCGGCCATGGCAGCCTTCACCTTCGCGCATGTAAAATTCTTCGGCTCCAATTTCCTGCTGAATTACTTTCTGCTCGGGCTGATGTTTCCAGCGGCGACAGCCATCCTGCCGCTCTTCATCCGCATCCGCGATCTCGGCCTTCTCGACACCTATTGGGGTGTGGTGCTGCCGCAAGTGGCCTTTGGGCTGGGCATGAGCATTCTGCTGTTTCGCAATTATTTCAGAAACCTGCCGGATGAATTGTTTCAGGCGGCGTTCGTGGATGGCTGCGGTTACCTGAAATTCTTCTGGTATATTTCCATTCCGCTTTCGCGCCCCATCATCGCGACGGTGGGTATCGTTTCCTTCGTCGGCAGCTGGAACAGCTATATTCTGCCGCTCATCATGCTCAATTCGGAATCGAAGTATCCATGGCCGCTGGGGATCATGGTCTATCGCGGCGAGTTCGGCACGGAGTGGCAACTGGTTCTGGCCTTCATCACCATGACGATCCTGCCCACGATCATCGTCTTTTTCCTTGCACAGAAACACATCATTGCAGGTCTGACGGCTGGCGCCGTGAAGTCCTGATCAGGAGAGTAGCATGGCATCCGTCGAACTCAGAGATATCCGCAAGTCCTATGGCGCCCTTGGTGTCATTCACGGCATTTCGCTGGAGATTGCCGACGGCGAGTTCATCGCACTCGTCGGCCCCTCTGGCTGCGGCAAGTCTACGCTGCTGCGTATGATTGCCGGGCTGGAAGAAATCACTGATGGTGACATAATGATCGGCGGCAATGTCGTCAACGAAATGACACCACGCGAGCGCAACATCGCCATGGTGTTCCAGTCTTATGCGCTCTATCCGCACATGACAGTGGCGGAAAATATGGGTTTCAACCTCAAGATCGCTGGTCAGCCGAAAGCCGTGATTGAGGAGCGTGTTGCGGAGGCTGCGCGCATGCTGGATCTTGCCAGTCTTCTGGAGCGCAAACCTTCGCAATTGTCAGGCGGTCAGCGCCAGCGTGTTGCCATGGGCCGCGCCGTGGTGCGCAATCCCGCCGTGTTTCTGTTCGATGAGCCACTGTCCAATCTGGATGCCAAGCTGCGCGTGCAGATGCGCAGCGAAATCAAGACATTGCACCAGAAAGTCGGCACCACATCGATCTACGTGACCCATGACCAGATCGAAGCCATGACATTGGCGGATCGCGTAGTGGTTCTCAATCAGGGCCGCATCGAGCAGCAGGGCACACCGCTGGAACTCTATAAGACCCCCGCCAATCTCTTTGTTGCAGCATTCATCGGCTCACCGGCCATGAACCTTATCGAGTGCATTGTGGATGGCGAGGAAGGTGTCCCTGCCGCCCGGCTGGACGACGGTACCGCAATTCGCATTTCGCCTGACCGCAAGGTAAAGCGAGGGCAAAATGTAACAATCGGCCTGCGACCTGAGCATTTTGCGATAGGCGGTGGTGGCGATGTGTCGGTGACGGGAAATACGCTTCTGGTGGAGCCGACCGGTGCGCAAACGCACGTCATTTTTGATCTGGCAGGCCATCCTGTGACAGCCGTAGTGGACGGAGAACAGCGCGTTCGAACTAATACGCCCTTCGCGGCAAACATCAGCCATGAGCGGGTACATGTCTTTGATCGCGCGTCCGGTCTGGCGCTTTGATCGAGGTAGGAATGGCGGCATGAGCCGCCAATCCCTTGTTTTTCGGGTCAGGCAGCAGCGAGTGCTTTTTCGATGTCTTGAATGGAATGTCCTGTCAAATCCTTGTCCAGCTCACCGAGCAGAACATCCGACAAGGACTTGTGGTAGCCCTTGCGCATCTCACCCAGCGTGCGCGGTGCAGCAATGACGATCAGGCCTTTGATGTTGCCGCCAAGGACCTTCTTGTTCAGCATGTCGGCAACGCCAGCGCTGAAGCCGTCTTCCTCCTGCTGGTTGTCATCGGGGTTGGCAGCACTGCTGGAGTGACGTGCGCCGGAAGGGATTTTCGAACTATCGACATCCGCTTCTGGCATAGCCTTCAGCTTTACATTCTGCGCATCGCCCTCGTTCTTGAAAAGGCTTAGCTTTTCGCCATCGGCAACGGCAATGACGGTGTTTTGTGGAATATCCATGATCTTCTCCCAAAATTGCAATCAAGCATGGTCGTTTTCAGACCCTTGGCTCGCTGAGTTAACCGATTGCTACGTCTTCTGTTCCTTGATCACGGGATATTGGAGTAGACTTGAGGAGATGAAGGGCGCTTGAGGAGTCGGTTATCAGGCTTGTTGCAAGACCGGCAGAGATGCAGGCCTCTAAAATCCCCTGTTTGTGCTCACCTCCAGATGCGATGATGCGCGTTGGAATTTTCCGGTATTCAGCAATGGACGGAGAGATAACCTGCCTGTTCAGCAAATGATCGATTTCCTCGCCATTGATGTCCAGATAACGACCCAGCAGATCGCCAATCGCGCCAGCGGCGGCCAGTTCGCTTACATCGGTACCCGTGGGCAGGCCATATCGAACTTGAAGTGATTGTGGAGACACATCGCCAACGCTGAGGATAGAGACATCGACAGCGGTTGCCTCTGCCAGCAGGCTTGCAAACACGGGTTGGGTGACGATCGTGTCGCGAGATGCGGGGCTATCCGCGTAGATCGGGGCTGCCAGATAATGACATTCTGCATTCATGACCTTGGCAAAGCGTTGAACGATTTCAAACGTATTGATCTCAGACCCGCGTGTCAGCCCACCCATCATCGAGCGAACCTTGATATCGGGCGCATTTGCCGGGGCCATATGGTGCACCGTTTCCCGCAACGTTGCACCCCAGCCCACGCCCAATGACGCTGGTTCACTCGCCTGGATCAGTCGCTCCATAAACATGGCTGTGGCGCGGCCTATCACCGTTGCCATCTGGCTTTGGTCCGCAGGCGTGGGAACAATGACGACATCCGTGAGGCCAAAACGATGTCGTAGCTGCGCCTCCAGTTCGATGTTCTCAGTCAGCGGAGAATTGAAGCTGATACTGACGATCCCCTGGTCCAATGCCGCCGCCAGGAGTTCGTTGACCTTACGCCTGGTCAATAACATGCGCTCGGCGATCTGCGCCTGCGTCAGCCCTTCCACGTGGTAAAGCCAAGACGCGCGCACCATGCTCTGCTGATAAGGCATAAGCCTTCTCCTCCCAGATGTCACAACAGCGTAACATTTGTAACTTAGAGGTAATCGAAGTTGAGAGGGCGGTAAAGACACCGAAAGCTGCCGCTCTACGGAAAGATCGACTGTCAAATTTAACGGAACCCGACGTGGTGCCCTGCGGCGCTGCGCATTCGTTCGCGCGTCCGTATCGTCCTTTGTTTCTACAGGAGAAATCCATGCTTTCTATCAACCGTCGCCATGCGTTGGGTCTGATGTCTGCGGCTGCGGGCAGCATCATATTGCCGCGCATGTCGTTCAGTCAGGCCGCTCGCCCGTCCGTTACGATTGCCGTTCAGAAGATGACCGTCAACAACACGCTCGATATCTGGAATGAGCAGTCGAATGTCGGTGAGCGTGTGTTCTTCCCCAATCTCTGGGAAGGTTTGATCAACCGCAACTGGATGGGCGATCAGGGACCGGTGCCGGGCTTGGCGACCGAATGGAAGCGTGTCGATGAAAAGACCCTTGAGCTCAAACTGCGCCAGGGTGTGAAGTTCCACAATGGCGACGAAATGACCGCTGAAGACGTGGCATTTTCGTTTTCCAAAGAGCGTGTCTTTGGCAATACCGAGCCCAAGGGCGGCAAAACGATTTTTGAAGATGATAATAAGCCTGTGACCGCCAAGGAACTGCCAGCCATCGTTCCGGGTGTCGGTCGTCGTCTCTGGCCCGCGCTTTCCGGCGTTGAGGTCGTCGATAAATACACCGTTCGTTTCCACAACGCGACACCGGACGTGACGCTCGAAGGCAGACTCTATTCCTTCGGCAGCCAGATCACCAGCCGTCGCTCCTGGGACGAAGCCAAAACCTATGTGGACTGGGCCCGAAAGCCGGTTACAACCGGCCCTTATATGGTGGCCGATTACAGACCGGACGTGTCACTGACGCTTGTTGCCTTCGATGAATATTGGGGCGGCCGTCCGCCGCTTCAGCAGATACGCTTTCTGGAGGTTCCTGAGGTCGCCTCTCGCGTCAACGGTTTGCTGTCGGGCGAATATGATTTCGCCTGCGATCTTCCTCCTGATCAGATTTCTGCAGTTCAGGCCGCGCCGGGCCTCGAAGTCCAGAATTCCACGATCTGGGGCCACCGTATTTCCACCTTCAACACACAAAACCCGGTCCTCAAGAGTCCGCTGGTGCGCCGTGCCATGACGCACTCCATCGACCGTCAGGCCATTGTCGACTCTCTCTGGGCTGGCCAGACGGTTGTCCCTGCCGGTCTGCAATTTGAGTCTTTCAAGTCCACAAATATGTTCGTGGATGGCTGGACAGTACCGGAATATAATCCTGAGCTTGCCCAGAAACTGCTGAAGGATGCCGGTTATAAGGGCGACCCGATCCCTTATCGCCTGCTCAACAATTACTACACCAACCAGACTGCCACGGCGCAGATCATGGTGGAGATGTGGAAGCAGGTCGGCCTCAACGTTCAAATACAGATGAAGGAAAACTGGGCGCAAATCCATGATCCAGAAGGCGTCAAGGGCGTCCGCGACTGGTCTGCCGGCAATTCGATCAACGATCCGATCACACCGTTGGTGGTGCAGTTCGGCCCGAATGGCGAAGCCCAGCAGAAGAAGGACTGGACCAACGAGGAGATGAACACACTCTCCGTTGTCATGGAAACATCAACGGACCGTGCTTTGCGCAAGAAGGCCATCACGCGCATGCTGGAAATTTGTGAGCGTGAGGACCCTGCCTATCAGGTCCTGCATCAGACCGCTGTCTTCACCGGTATGAAGTCGTCGTTGAAGTGGAAGGCCGCCCCGGCCTTTGCGATGGATTTCACCACCGCCAACTGGAATTCCTGATTTTTCGCGCCGGCCGCTTTCATGCGGCCGGCGTCTTTTATTTGAGAAAAGGAGATGAGCTCCGATGGCTTCCAATCTCGTGGAATTGCGCGGCGTCAAGGTCGCTTTTGATGGCGTCCAGGTCCTGCATGGTATCGATCTCGATGTCGCTCCTGGCGAGGCAATCGGCCTTGTAGGTGAATCCGGTTGTGGCAAGTCCGTCACATGGCTGGCTGCCCTGGGTCTTCTTCCGGGCAAGGCCACAGTCAGCGGTTCGGTCAAAATCGACGGTAGGGAAATTCTCGGCGCGCCGCGGTCGGTTCTGGAGAGCGTGCGCGGCAAACGTATCGCCATGATCTTTCAGGATCCATCCAGTTCACTCAACCCTGTTTTACGAGTGGGCAGGCAGATTACGGAGGCGCTCGCCATCCATCGCGGAATGATGGGTCAGGTGGCTATAAACGAGGCGTTACGTCTGCTCGATATGGTTGGCATCCCCGATGCACGTGGTCGGTTCGATCTTTTCCCGCATGAATTTTCCGGTGGCCAGTGTCAGCGTCTGATGATTGCCATGGCTCTCGCAGGCGAACCCGATCTTCTCGTGGCTGACGAGCCGACGACAGCACTCGACGCGACCATTCAGGCGCAGATACTCGATCTGCTGATTGCGCTTCGGGCTGAAACCGGCATGGCGACCATCTTCATCAGCCATGATCTGGGAGCCGTTAGCCAGGTCTGCGAGCGCGCCTGTGTCATGTATGCCGGTCGCATCGTGGAGCAGGGACCGATTGCATCTCTGTTCGACAATCCGCGCCATCCCTACACGCGCGGGCTCTTCGATGCCATTCCACGATTGGATGGTCCCCGTGAACGGCTGATCCCGATCCCCGGCACCGTGCCGCACCCGCGTGACCTGCCACATGGTTGTGCCTTTTCGCCCCGCTGTTCTCATGTCGCACTGGACTGTCGGATCCGCCAGCCCGATCTTCGGGCGGTGGCGGATGGTCGCCTTCTCTCCTGTCATCACCCCGTTGGCCGGAAGGAACCAGCAGAAATCCATGTTCTGGAGGCGGTATCGTGACGGCCCCTCTTCTCGAGGCAAAAGACCTCGTCAGAATCTACGATGCTCGTCAGGGCATGTTCGGCAAGGCCACGGCCATACGGGCAGTCGACGGCGTAGACCTCACGGTCATGCCGGGTGAAACGCTGGGCATCGTCGGTGAATCCGGTTCCGGAAAATCCACGCTCGGGCGCATGCTTCTCGGCATCGACCCGCCGCAATCGGGCAAGACGTTTTTCGAGGGGCAGCCGATGCCGAAACTTGGCACGGCACAATGGCGTGCGTCGCGCGCTAAAATGCAGCTGGTCTATCAGGACCCACTGGCGGCTCTGGACCGACGACTGACGATCGCTGAACAGATCGGCGAACCGCTCGCCATCCACGATCTCGTCCCCCGCGAGCATCGCTCAACCCGCGTGGCCGAACTCATGTCGGCGGTGGGTTTGAGGCCGGATCAGGCTGATCGTTATCCGCATGAACTGTCCGGTGGCCAGCGCCAGCGCGTCGTGATCGCCCGTGCGCTCGCCTCTCGCCCGAAATTGCTTGTTTGTGACGAGCCGGTCTCTGCGCTTGATGTGTCGATCCAGGCGCAGGTCGTCAACATGCTGCGTGATTTGCAAGAGAAGAACCACATCGCCATGGTGTTTATCAGCCATGACCTCAAAGTGGTTCGAAACATCGCGGACCGTGTGGCAGTCATGTATCTGGGGCGCATCGTGGAAGAGGCCTCGTCTGATGTCATTTTTGCAGCGCCACTCCATCCCTACACGAAGGCGCTGGTGTCCAGCGTTCCGGTCCCAGGCAAAGCGCTCCAAGGCCGCACGATTTTGCAGGGAGAGCCACCCAACCCGGCCAATCGCCCGTCCGGCTGCGCGTTTCATCCGCGCTGCCCTGTCGCCGTCGATCTCTGCCGCACCGGCGTACCGGACCTTCGACAGGTTGCCCAGGGTCGCACCGCTGCTTGCCATCTGGTGACCGGTGCCGATCAGCCGGTCGCGGCCTAAGGAAAAGAAGATGCTGCGTTACGTTTCTACCCGTTTTCTACGCGCGCTTGCCACCATTCTTGCTGTGATGACCTTCGCCTTCGTTGTTCTACGCATGTCGGGAGACCCGGCCCAGATCATGCTGGGGCCAGACGTCCCGCAGGATGCGGTTGATGCCTTTCGAAAGGCCTGGGGCCTCGATCAACCGTTGTGGATACAATATCTTGCTTATCTCAAGTCGATCTTGAGCGGCGATTTCGGTGTCTCCATGCGCGACAAAGCCTCCGCCATGCAGCTTGTGATAGAGCGTATTCCAGCAACCCTGCAACTGACCATCCCGGCGCTTTTTCTCAAGGTCGTCATTGGCATTCCAGCAGGTGTCTATGCCGCTCTTCATCGCCAAAGCGCTGTTGATCGCGGCGTCATTCTTGCGGCGATCTTCGGCTTCACCATTCCGTCCTTCGTGATGGGACTGCTTCTGGTTCTGATCTTTTCCATCATGCTTGGTCTGCTGCCATCTGGCGGCTACGAGACGTGGCAGCATGGCATTCTTCCCACGGTGACCATGAGCATTGGCGGCATCGGTATTCTGGCACGATTTTCACGCAGCGCCATGATCGAGGTCATGGGCCAGCCCTATATTCGTGCCGCTTCCGCCAAGGGCATGAAATGGCAGGATGTCGTCTGGCGACATGCATTGCCAAACGCTGCCGTTCCCATCGTGACGATCGTCGGGTTCATGGTCGGCACCCTGATTGCCGGTGCCGTCGTTGTGGAATCGATTTTCTCCTGGCCCGGCATCGGTCGCCTGCTGGTCGTCTCCGTCACCAACCGGGACCTCGCTGTCGTGCAATGCATCCTGTTGCTGATTGCCGCCACCATGGTCGTGTCGAACCTGATCGTGGACCTGCTCTACGGCTGGCTGGACCCGCGACTGCGCAGCCAGAGCGCCCATTGAGGATTTGAGTGATGACCATCGCAGACACCCCCAGAACGCCCGTATCTGAAAGCTCCTTTTTTGTCCGCCTTATCCGGCAAGTACGGAGGGTGCCATTCTCCGTTACGTTCGGCATCGTCTGGCTAGCGGCCATGATCCTCATCGCCTTTTTTGCGGATATGCTGCGGCCCTATGGCATCACCGCCATGGATTTGCGCGCGCGCCTGTCTTTGCCGGGCAATCCGGCACATTTTCTGGGAACGGACGAATTGGGGCGCGATGTGTTGTCGCGTCTGATCCAATCCATCCGGGTGTCCTTTACCATCGCCTTCGGGGCGACAATCATTTCTGCCGTATTTGGAACGACACTCGGTTTTGCCGCCGCGAAATTCCGTGGGGTGGTTGAACAGTTCGTTCTCATGCTTGCGGATTTTCAGGCCGCGCTGCCGTTCTTGGTCATGTCGTTGGCAGTGCTTGCCTTTTTCGGCTCATCGATGCCGCTTCTGATCGGTCTGATGGGCTTTTACGGTTGGGAACGTTACGCCCGCATCGCCCGTGGTCTGGCAATCTCGGCCAGTGCCCAAGGTTATGCATCTGCCGTGGTGCAATTGGGCGCCACACCTGCGCGTGTCTATATGCGTCATATTCTGCCCAATGTCGCCTCGACGCTGATCGTCTCCATGACGCTCACCTTCCCGGAAATCATCCTGATGGAAAGCGGGCTGTCTTTCCTTGGTCTGGGTGTGCAGCCACCGGAAACCAGCCTTGGCAACATGGTCGGTTTTGGTCGCGAATATCTCACGCGCGCGCCCTGGATCATGCTTGCCCCCGCTTTCGTCATCATGATGACGACGCTGTCCATATCGCTGGTCGGGGACTGGCTGCGTGACAAGCTCGATCCGACCCTTCGCTAACCTGAGGAAAATTTCATGACAAAAATCGTTGGCCACCGGGGCGCCAGAAATATCTGGCCTGAAAATTCGCTGACCGGCTTTCGCAAGGTGCTGGCGCTGGATGTCGATGCGGTCGAATTCGACGTGCATCTGACGGATGCAGGCGAACTGGTGGTCATCCATGACGCCACGCTTGATCGCACGACAGATAGAAGCGGTCTGGTGCGCAGCCTCACGCCAGACGCCCGACAGGCGACACTGTTGACAGGATCGAGCGATACGGTGCCGACGCTCGCAGAGGTTTTGTCCGTGTTGGCGCAGACCGATGGCAAGCAGCTTCATGTGGAAATCAAATCCGACGAGGCGCACCAGCCCTATCCAGGTATCACGCAAAAAGTTGTTGCGGAAATCGAGCGCTTTGGACTTGGCCAGCGCTGCCACCTCACATCCTTCGATGTTTCGGTGCTGGAAGAATGCCGCCGTGTTGCGCCGCAGATTGCACGCCTGGTTTCGGTCAATGGCGAATGGGCGTCAAAGCAGGGCGGGCTGCAAGCCTTTCTGCAACATGTCGAGAGCCTCGTGGATATCGTTGCCATCGAACATGAACTGATGTCAGCCGAATGGAAGCGCATTACGCAGATGCTGCCACTCAATCGGCTCGGCGTCTGGACGCTTAACGACGAAGCGTCGATCCGCCCATGGCTGGAACGCGGAATAGGCCATCTGACATCGGATAGCCCTGACCTTGCGCTGCGGCTGTCTCGTGACATCCAATCCCAAACGCAACCGGCCTGAAAGGGAATACGACTATGGGTAACATCATTGGTACCGGCTTTAATGCAGGCTCCGTCGACGGAGAACTGGCAAGCCTGGAATACGAACTGCGCGTTCTCGCTGATATCGGCGTCGATACCGTAGAATTGGCCCTCACCAGCCTCGATCTGGTCGCTGGCGGACGGATCATCGAGGAGCGTGCCGAACGGCTTGTGGCTCTGACGAAACAGTTCGATTTCCGTTACACGGTCCATGGCCTCGTGTCCTCAAACTTCATGGACCCGGCCACCTGTCGCTATCAACTGGATGCAGCAATGGCGCTTGCTGTCGTTTGTGACCGTATCGGTGCTCGTATTCTCGTTCAGCACGGCGGCTGCCTGCGCGCGGATCAACTGGTGGAGCGCGCCGAAGCCGACAGCCGCGAACGCGAGGCTCTTTATGAGCTGGCGGAATTCTGCAAACCCTACGGTGTGCGTATCGCCTTTGAAAACATCTTCACCACGGAGCTGGGTCAATATCGCCAGACGCCGACCCAGATTGCGGAGACGGTGAAAGCTGTCGGTCACCCCAATCTCGTAGCGCTGATCGACTTCAGCCATGCCTATATCGAATCCACCTATCGCGGCCTGAATTTCCGTGAAGAGCTAAGGGCGATGGCCCCTGTTGCCGGTCACCTGCATGTCCATGACAGCTTTGGTCGTCCGCAGGCGTTTTATAAGCCTCATTTCCTTCAGGAGAACACCGCTCTCGGCATCGGCGATCTCCACATGCCGCTCGGCTGGGGCGACATCGATTGGGAAGATATTCTCTCCGAACTCACCTTCCTGCCGGAAACGGTCATGATGATGGAAATCGGTCGTCGCTATCACGCTGAACAGCCCGCCAGCTTGACACGTGCCAAAAACCTCATCGCTTTGAACGACGCCCGGCTGTCGATCGCTGCAGAATAAAACTGTGAGCGTCCTCTCTTCTCGTTCAAAACGCGGGGAGGGAGGACGCTCACAGCATTACTATTTCTGACGCGTGAGGCTGGAGCGTTCGCGCGGCAGATAAATACCCTGCGGGATGGATTGGGTGAACTGCCCATCTTTCACAACGGTCTTGCCGCGCAACAGCATCTGTACCGGCCACCCCTGCACATCAAGCCCCTCATAAGGCGTGTAGTCCGCGCCGTGATGCAGCATGTCATTGGTGAGGGTGATGTGTTTGTCCGGGTCCCAAAGGGCAATATCGGCATCAGCGCCAATCGCAATGGTGCCTTTTCGCGGATAGAGCCCGTATAATTTGGCGTGATTGGTCGATGTGAGCGCCACGAACTGGTTGATGTCGATACGGCCCTTCATCACGCCTTCAGAAAACAGGATCGGCAGACGCGTGGCGACACCGGGAATGCCGTTTGGTATCCAGCGGAAGTGGCGCTTGCCTTTCTCGTTCAGTTTCCCCTCGGCGTCATCGAAACGGAAGGGGCAGTGATCGGAGGAAAACAGGTCGAACACGCCCTGTTCCAACCCTTCCCAGCAGGCATCCTGGCTGGCCTTGTCGCGCGGCGGTGGCGAGCAAACATATTTTGCACCTTCCATCTCGCTCTGGTCGAGATCGTCGGCGGTCAGCATCAGATATTGCGGGCAGGTTTCGCCGGCGATCTTCTGGCCGCGCTGGCGCGCGCGCCGGATCTCTTCCATCGCCTCGCGGTTGGAGACGTGAACGATGACGATAGGCACATCGACGATTTCGGCCAATGACAGCGCCCTGTGGGTCGCCTCACGCTCGGCCGCAATCGGGCGCGTCGTGGCGTGGTATTTCGGCTCGAATTTGCCGTCCTCCTCATGACGACCGATGAGATAGCGAATGGCATCCTCGTTTTCGCAGTGGACCATGACGAGCGCGCCGGTGCGGCGTGCCGTGTCCAGCGTTGCAAGAATTTCATCGTCACGCAGCCTCAAGCCCTCATAGGTCATGAAGACTTTGAGAGAGGTGTAGCCATCCTCCACCAGCGCTGGCAGTTCCTGCCCGAGAACCTCGGCTGTGGGGTCGGTGATGACGAGGTGGAATGACACGTCGACGTGGCACTTGTCCTGCGCCTTGGCGTGATAGATCTTCAATGCCTCGCGCAATGACTGCCCTTTTTCCTGCATGCAGAAGGCCAGAACGGTGCTGTTGCCGCCGATGGCAGCAGAGCGGGTGCCGCTGTCGAAATCGTCCGCCATGACGATACCGTCACCAGAGGGCTGGTCGAGATGGACATGGCTATCGATACCGCCGGGCAGAACGAAAAGGCCTGTGGCATCGATGACCTCGTCGGCATCGGTCAGCTCAGCCGCCAGCGCTGCAATGCGCCCATCCTTGATGCCGATATCGCTGACGAATGTGTCGCTTGCTGTCACCACGGTTCCGTGCCTGATCACCGTATCGAAACGCATTATTCCATATCCCTGTTTTGTTGCTGGTCAGCTTGCCTTCGCAAATCCCGCATCACCGGAGAGAATACGATCAAGCGCTGCGGTGAAGCGATCGACCTCATCCACCGTGTTGTAATGAACCATCGAGACACGCAGCATGCCGCCATGGTCCGTCAGGTCAAGATATTCTGCAAGACGACGAGAATGGAAATCGCCGAAGCGCATGGCGATGTTTTCACCGTCCATAACCTTGCAAAGCTCGCCCGCCTCACGACCGTCGAAGCGGAAAGCAATCGTCGGAACGCGCTTGGCGTCGCGGTTGAAGGACTGGCCGACGATCTGGCAATCGTTGCGGGAGCGCAGGTAGCTCAGCAAACGCTCCGTCAGGAGGTTTTCCTGTGCGGTGATGGCTTCAAACGCTGCGACGATCTTCTGACGTACCGTGCCTGTCTCGCCCGCCTGTTCACCAAGTGCGGTCAGGTAATCGACGATCCCGCAGGTAGAATAGGCCAACTCATAGTTCGGGTTTCCCGGCTCCAGCTTGCCCGGCACTTTGTCCTTGCCGTAGAAGTAATGGTAAAGCGTATCGAGCTCGAGCAGAAGATCATATTTGCCATACATCAACGCGTAGTGCGGACCGTAGGTCTTGTAGAGACTGAAGACGTAATAATCGGCATCAAAGGCCTGAACATCCACGGCGCGGTGCGGGGCATAGGCCACGGCATCAACGCAAATCTTAGCGCCGCGCGCATGCACGAAATCGGCAATCTCGCGGATCGGGTTGATCGAGCCGAGAATATTGGACACATGCGTTACGCAGACCATTTTTGTGCGGTTACTCATCAGCGGCTCGAGGTCGGCCAGATCGAGCGTCAATGTTTCCGTGTTCAGCGGCCAGAATTTGAGCGTAATGCCCGCGTCCTGCAACCGGTCCCATGGGCCGATGTTGGATTCGTGGTCGCTGACCGTGACGATGATTTCATCGCATGCAGACAGTTGGCTCTGCATGGCGCGGGCAAGATTTTGCAGCAATGCCGTCGTTGAGCTGCCAAAGACGATTTCTTCAGGACGTGACGCATTGACCAGATGCATGGCCGCTGTCCGGGCCTCATAGAGTGCTTTGGCCGCACTTTGCGAAACCTCGTAGGAGCCTCCTATCTGCACGTTTTTTTCGATCAGGAACGTATTGATGCGTTCCAGCGCGCCTTTGAGGATTTGCGATCCACCGGCATTGTCGAAGAATGTCCAGCCGCGTGAAAGCCCCGGAAACTGGCTGCGGACGTAATCAAGGTCTAGCTTTGAAGTTGTCGTCATTCCTGGTGTCTCCCGAATGGTATTTTTATTCAATGGTTGAGAACGGCGCGAAGGAAACCGCGCGTTCTGGCCTCTTGTGGGGTGTCGAAAATCTCGGCGGGCGTGCCTGACTCTACCAGCCTGCCGCCATCCATGAAGATGACGCGGTCTGCGACCTGACGGGCAAACCCCATCTCATGCGTGACGATCACCATGGTGACACCGGTGCCTGCCAATTTGCGCATGACATCCAGC
The DNA here is from genome assembly GCA_900472925.1 of Hyphomicrobiales bacterium. Classification (GTDB taxonomy): domain Bacteria; phylum Pseudomonadota; class Alphaproteobacteria; order Rhizobiales; family Rhizobiaceae; genus Agrobacterium. Next base: position 202,328 of record UCJU01000002.1, on the reverse strand, counting down.
ACTTCGCCCACCATCTCGGGGTCGAGCGCCGATGTCGGCTCATCGAACAGCAGAACGCGGGGCTCCATGGCCAGCGCTCTGGCAATGGCCACACGCTGTTGTTGGCCACCTGAGAGTTGGCCGGGAAATTTCTCTGCCTGCTCGGAGATGCCAACTCTTGCCAGAAGCTCACGCGCCTTGCGTTCAGCCTCCGCTTCGGGCGTCTTTCGCACCCGCATCGGCGCAATCATCACGTTTCTCAGAACCGTCATATGCGGGAAAAGATTGAACGACTGGAACACCATGCCGACTTCTGCGCGCACCTTGGCAAGCGCCGGTCCGGTGGCAACGCGAATGCCATCCACGGTAATGGTGCTGTCAGGTGAGAAGGCTTCCAGATGATTTATGCAGCGAATGAGCGTCGATTTGCCAGAACCGGAGGGGCCAATGACGCAGACAACTTCGCCTTCGGAGACATCGAGATCGATGCCGTGGAGAACGGTGAAGGTGCCATAGGCCTTTGTCAGCCCGCGAATGGAAATGAGGGGGGAGGCGGTCTTTTCCATCAACGTTTCCCCCGGCTGAAATGTTTTTCAAGACGCGCGACCACGGCAACCATCGGCCAAAGAAGGGCGATATAAATGAGGGCTGCACCGATCAGCGGCGTTGGGTTTGCATTGAGCGCCTGTGCCTGCGTTGCCTGCTTCAAGAGATCAGGCATGGCAACGACCGAGGCAAGGGCCGTATCCTTCATGACGTTGATGCAATTGTTGGTCAGGGGCGGAATGACGATGCGGACTGCCTGCGGCAAGATGATATCGACCATCGTGTTGCGGTTGGAAAGGCCGAGCGCTGCGGATGCCTCGAACTGCCCATGCGGAACAGCCTCGATGCCTGCGCGAAAGATTTCGGCGGTATAGGCGGCGGAGACAAGCGACAGCGCGGTGACCGCTGAAAGAAAAGGCGACAGCCGGATGCCGACAAAAGGTAGGGCATAGTAGACCACGATCAGCAGCACCAGCAGAGGAATCGACCGGAAAATATCGATGTAACCGCGGATCAGCAGCTTGAAGACATCAGGAGCGTAAAGACGTGCCACTGCCAGAAACAGACCACCGATAAGACCGCAGAGAATGCTGGTGATACCGATCTGCAGCGTGACCATCAGGCCCCATAGCAGTTGCGGCAGGCTGTTGAGAAAGACGGGAACATTGAAGAAGGTATTGATGAGATTCATGCCGGAGTGGCTCCCTTGGCAATCTGGCGGAGCACGATTGGCTCCGCCGAATGCGATTCAAGCCTTACTTGGCCTTAGGCATGTCGAGAACGGCAACGGTCGAGGTCGTGTCCTCGGCCTTTGCACCGAACCACGTTTCGTGCAGCTTGGCGATGAAGCCTTCACCTTTCAACGTAGTGATGACCTTGTTGACTTCGGTGGCCAGGGGATCACCTTTGTTGAACATGATCGAGTATTTTTCACCCGTTGGGATGCGCTCGACTACCTTCAGCTCCGGCTTGTCCTTGGCGTAGTAGAGTAGGGCCGGGATATCAGAGATATAGCCATCCACGCGACCGGCAACGAGGTCGAGCATGGCTGGCTGCAAGCCTTCGAACTTGCGGATTTCGCCAAGCTTGTATTCTGCCTTATGGGCTTCGGCCCACATATCGCCGGTCGAACCGGTATCGACGCCGACGACCTTGCCGCTCATGCCTTTAAGGCCGGTGATGCCCGAAGCAGCAGTGACCGTCAAAGACTGGTCGCTGTCATAATAAGGCTGGGCGAAGGTAACGGATGCCAGGCGCTTTTCAGTGATGGTAATCGACGAAATGGCCATGTTGATGCGGCCCGACTGCACGGCAGGGAACAGACCGTTGAACGGCGTGTTGACGAACTCCACCGACTTGCCGAGGCGCTTGGCAATCTCGTTGACTAGATCCACTTCAAAGCCGGTGACCTTGCCGCTTGCGTCTTCAAATTCCCATGGAACATTGCCGATATTGGCGCCGACCGTCAGGTCAGCGGCGTGAGCGTTGAACACGCCAAGCGCCGAGACGAGCCCTGCGAGAAGTGTGCTTTTGATGCGCGAAACGTGATGCATTCGAGAACCCCTTGTTTTATGTTTTAAGCCAATCTACGTTGGTCTAACTGGTCAGACCAGTCCGACCAAACAAGCACGCGCTTTTATGCTTTGCAAGATGTTACTTAAAAAATATATCGGAAGGGCCGGGAACGGTTTTTAGGAAACGGGATCGAATGCTCAACAAAACGCTTGTGCCACAATCGGTTGCCCGCGAAATCCAAGCCATGATCCAGGCCGGGCAATTGAAAGCCGGTGAAAAGATACCGTCTCAGCGTGAGTTCTCCCATAAGTTCGGTATCAGCCGGGCGTCCCTGCGAGAAGCCTTGCTGACGCTTGAGACATTGGGCTTGTTGAAAACGGAAGCCGGGCGCGGAACGTTCGTGGCCGCTGGCGATGGAGCGACTGGCCAATCGGGCAACATGGCGCCGTGGCGTTACTCGGAAAGCTATTCCGTCTTCGACGTCTTTCAGACCCGGATCCTGCTTGAAGGCGAAATCGCCCGTCTCTCGGCTGGGCGACTGTCTCAGACCCAGTTAGAAAAGATGGAAAAGGCCACCAAAACGATGGAGGACTGCTGGGCCAATCAGGATCTGCTCGCCAATGTCGATGCCGATCTGGAATTCCATGGCACCATCGTGTCTGCGTGCTCCAACACCATGCTGAAGGCGCTTTACCAGACGGTGCGGGATCAAGTCACCGAAACCCAGCGCCAGCCCATTCCCATCACCGATCCCGAAAGAATGCGTCAATCCATTGCCGAACACCGCCGTATTATCGCGGCGTTGAAGTCGAATGACGGCTCGCTCGCACGCAGCGAAATGGAAGCCCACATTCGCAATACCGCGCGATGCGCAGGGCTTCAGCCGTGACGCTATAGTTAGGCGATCAACACCAAAAACGCGCCGCCCGCTACTTGTCAGGATGAACGATGCGCCACGCAACAAGACCGGCGGCACGCATACGCTATCCGCTTAGCCGTGGCCGAAAGAGCTTCAAGGCAAAGAGCAGCGGGCAGGCTCGACAGTTGGAGGGTGTGCGATGCTCTATCGATACTCAAATGCTTATTTGTTGGGCAATGATATAATATTGTTCAACAGTATGGACACAATTGTCCTGCTTTGATAGCGTCTTCTATTAGCAATGAGACGCGCCAGCGACGCCGGAGACGCCGATATGACGAACGCAGCAGACAAACTCACACCGCTCCTTTCCGTTGAGGGGTTGAGTGTCGAATTTGGTGCGCATCGTGTTGTCGATGATCTTTCTTTTACCGTTGCTTCTGGAGGGACTGTTGCGATTGTTGGTGAATCCGGGTCCGGGAAGTCGATAACGTCACTATCCACCATGCGCCTTGCCGATATGATGGGCGCGAAATTTCCAGCCGGACGCATCATGTTCGGCAAAAAGGATTTGTTGACGGTCTCGCAGAAAGACATGCGCTCGATCAGGGGCAAAGACATTGCCATGATTTTTCAAGAGCCGATGACGTCGCTCAATCCCGTTTTCACCATCGGTGACCAGATTTGTGAAGTGCTGGTTCTTCATGAAAAGATTGGTAAGGCAGCGGCTTCCGCGGAGGCGCGCAGGCTTCTCGATATGGTCCGCTTGCCAGATTCGGCAGCACTTCTGGATCGCTATCCGCACCAATTGTCGGGCGGAATGCGCCAGCGGGTCATGATCGCCATGGCGCTGGCCTGCCGCCCCAAGCTTTTGATTGCAGACGAGCCGACCACCGCGCTCGACGTTACCATTCAGGCGCAGATTCTCAACATCATGCGTGACCTGCAAAAAGACCTCGGTATGGCCATGGTTTTCATCACCCATGACATGGGCGTCGTCGCTGAAATGGCCGATGACGTCGTTGTCATGTGGAAGGGCAAAAAGGTTGAGGAAGGCCCGGTCGGGCAAATCTTTGCCAACCCGCAGCATCCATACACGCGCATGCTTTTGTCGGCTGTCCCGCGTCTTGGCAGTATGACGGGGGAGGCGTTTCCCAAGCGCGCCCCGCTGACTGTTTTGGAAGATGGCCAGCCCAAAATCATCGGCGAAGAGCGGGTGCAGGATACTGCCAAATACGATCAAAAGCCGCTTTTATCGGTAAAGGATTTGCTCGTCCGGTTCGATGTGAAGAAAAACCTTTTTGGAAAGGCGACCCACCGCCTCAGCGCCGTCCAGAAAGTCAGTTTCGATATCCATCCGGGTGAAACACTGGCGCTGGTCGGTGAATCCGGTTCCGGCAAATCGACCATTGGCCGCACGATCCAGCAGCTTCAGGCGTCGATGGGTGGTGAGATTGCCTTTGCCGGACGCACCTATTCCTCCATGTCCGCAGCGGAACGGTTTCGTATGCGACAGGAAGTGCAATACATCTTCCAGGACCCATTTGCCTCTCTCGACCCGCGCAAGACGGTCGGCTTTTCGATTGCCGAGCCGATCAACACCCACGGCCTGATCTCCGGCAGCAAAGCGGTCCGCAGCCGGGTCGATGAACTTCTTGAACGCGTTGGCCTGAGCTCTGCTGTCGCAGAGCGTTACCCCCATGAATTTTCCGGTGGCCAACGTCAGCGCGTCTGCATCGCGCGCGCACTGGCGTCCGATCCAAAGCTGATCATCGCTGACGAGGCACTGTCGGCCCTCGACGTTTCCATTCAAGCGCAGATCATCAATCTGTTCATGGATTTGCAGGCCGAGCGTGGCCTTGCCTATCTGTTTATCAGCCACGACATGGCGGTCGTTGAAAAGATCAGCCACCGCGTCGCGGTTCTCTATCTCGGCCAGATCATGGAACTGGGCAGCCGTCGGCAGGTGTTTGAGACACCGATGCACGACTACACACGACGGCTGCTATCCGCTGTCCCTGTGGCCGACCCCACTGCCGTCAGGCAGACGGCGATGATCGAGGGCGAAATTCCAAATCCGGTTCGTCGCGTCGGCGATGAGCCCGCTATTCTCGTTCATGAGGAAATCAATCCAGGCCATTACGTCGCAAGAACGGCCTGAAAAAACCGCGAAAAATCGCATCTATCTGAGAGGAACAGATCAATGACCAGAATAAACAGAGGGCTCACGGCCTTTGTGGCGCTTGCCCTGTCAAGCGTGGCATTTGGCGCCGCTCCGGCACTCGCGGCCGGAAAAATGACGATCTCCACGCCGCAGGATCCCGGCAGCTGGGACCCCATCGATACGTTTCTGGTTCAATGGGCTGCCGTCGCCACCAATATTTTCGACGGACTGACCTATCGCGGTCCTGATCTGAAGCTCGTGCCGGGTCTTGCCGAATCCTGGGAAGAACTCGATCAAGGCAAGCGCATCCGTTTCAAGCTGCGCCAGAACGTCAAGTTCCACAATGGCGAGCCATTCAACGCTGAAGCCGTCAAATTCACCTTCGATCGCCTGTTGGGCGAACAGGGTGCAAAGGGTCCACAGCGGTCCAACTATACTGCTATCGAGAGCGTCGAGGTCATCGACGAAAACACCGTTGACATGAAGCTGAAGGCTCCCGATCCGGTTCTGCTGACGAAGCTTGCTGGCTACGGTGCAATGATCGTGCCGCCGAAGTATATTCAGGAAAAGGGCGAAGACAACTTCAACACCAATCCGGTAGGCACAGGCGCGTTCAAGTTCGTTTCCTATTCGCCGAAGGTGGATATCAAGCTCGAAGCCAACCCCGATTACTGGGGCGGCGCGCCGAAGCTGTCCGAACTCGACTATCGCTTCATATCCGAGCCAGCGACAGCCGTTGCCGAGCTTCAGGCGGGTCGCGTCGATCTTGTGATACCGCCCACCATCCCGATTGGCATGCTGCCGGTCATTCAGGGCGATTCCAAGCTGGAAATTGTCAGCGTTCCCGGCCCGACGGTTGATGCTCTGCGGTTCAACACGCGTGACGGCATCACTGCCGACCCGAGGGTTCGCAAGGCCATCATTATGGCGGTGGATCGCGCGACCATCGTCAAGTCGATCCTGGCTGGGCAGGGTTCCGAGATTGCAAGCTTCCAGGGAGCGCTTTCCTTCGGCTACGATCCCGAGTTGAAGCCACTCCCTTACGATCCTGAAGGTGCGAAAAAGCTTCTGGCCGAGGCGGGCGTCAAGCCGGGCACAGCGCTTCAGATCGACATTCGCGGTAATGATGCGACGATGAACGAGGTCACGCAGGTCATCGCCAGCTATCTCCAGATGGTCGGCATCACAGCGACGATCAAGCCATATGAAACCAACGTTCTGCTCAACGACATTATTCCACAGGGCAAGACGGGCGCCATGTTCCAGCAAAAGTGGGGCGGCTGGACCTTTGATTATGATAACACCGCCTATTCCATGTACCACTCCGGTGAAAAGTGGAACCCTTACGAAAAGGACGCTGCACTCGACAAGCTGCTGGAATCCCAGCGCCCACTGACGGATCGTGCAGAGCGGGAACGTATTCTGAAGCAAATCGGCAAAGAGACTGCCGAAAAAGCTCTTGAGCTGCCGCTTTACAATACCAATGCGATCTACGGCGTCAGCAAGAAGGTCAAGGGCTTCGTTGCTCCGCCGGACAACCGCCTGAAACTGACCGACGTCACCGTCGAGTAATCATCGATTCGACGCCGTCCCTTAAGGCGGCGTCGATATCCCCATTGCAAGGAAAAGAACGTGGCCGGTTTCCTCATCAAGCGATTGTTGCAGGCGTTTTTCGTCGTCATCGCTATCACGCTGCTCGTCTCATTCGCCATCCGTCTGACCGGTGACCCTGCCGTCACGATGTTCCAGGGCGGCGGTAGCATGACGGAAGAAGATTTGATGCGCATTCGCGTCGCGCTTGGTACGGATCAGCCGTTTCTCGTGCAATATATGAACTTCCTGAAAGGTCTCGTAACACTGGACCTTGGCAAAAGCTTCGTCGGTGGAACACCAGTCTCACGCCTGATCGGAGATGCCCTGCCAGCAACATTGATACTTGCGTTCATTTCCATGATCGTTTCGATTGCTCTGTCGATACCGCTCGGCATTAAAGCAGCGACCTCCAAGGGCAAGAGCCTCGATCAGGCCATACGGATATTTTCGTTGCTGGGCCTGTCTTTCCCCAATTTCTGGCTGGCACTGATGCTAGTGCTGCTTTTTTCGATCACGCTTGGCTGGCTGCCGCCCAGTGGTATGGGGGGCTATGCGAGCTACATCATGCCCGCGGTTACGATGGGGGTTATTCTCACCGCCACCAATGTTCGCCTCGTTAGAACGGCCATGCTTGATACGCTGCAATCGCAATACATCATGGTTGCGCGTGCCAAAGGGCTTAGCGAAAGCAAGGTTCTTTACAAACACGCTCTGCGCAACTGCGCGATCCCGCTGATCACCTATTTCGGTTTGCAGTTCGGCGGGTTGCTGGGCGGCATCGTCGTCATTGAGCGCGTATTCAACTGGCCGGGCATGGGGTCGCTGGCATTCGATGCTGTCGGCGCGCGCGATTATCCCGTGTTGCAGGCAGTCATCACCGTGCTGTCACTGTTGATCGTCGGCATCAATCTTCTGGTCGATATTGCCTATGGGCTGGTCGATCCCCGGATCCGCACGGAGTAAGCGACATGGCAACCAAAACCTCCCGTCTTTCGCGGTTCTACAGCCTTGAGTTCGTGCTCGGTGCAACCTTGACCGTCGTCATCTGCGCTGCCGTGCTGTTGTCCGACGTGCTTTTTCCCGGCGGTGCAGAGAAGATCGATCTGATGGCAAGGCTGGCAAAGCCCTTCGCCAGCGCCACACATCCTTTCGGCACCGATCCTTTGGGCCGTGATGTTCTCGCGCGTGTCGTGGCAGGTGGCAAGATTTCGTTGCTGGTTGGCTTTACGTCCGTCATCGGTGCCGTGGTTTTCGGCGTGTTAATGGGCCTGATCGCAGGCTACTACCGTGGCTTCTGGGATATGGTCGTCATGCGCTTTGCCGATATCCAGCTTGCCATGCCCTTTATTCTGCTGGCCATTACCTTCATTGCTATTGTCGGCGGCAGCCTGACCAACACGATCATATTGCTGATCGCTTCGCAGTGGGTGCAATATGCGCGGCTCGTGCGCGGTTCGGTTCTGACGCTGCGAGAGCGCGAATTCATCCTGTCTGCACGAGCGATTGGTGTGACGGACTGGCGCATCATCTTCCAGCATCTGCTGCCAAACCTCATCGGCCCGGTCATCGTGCTGATGACGCTGAATGTTGCCAACAACATCTTGCTTGAAAGCAGCCTGACATTCCTCGGTATGGGCGTCGATCCGACCATTCCAAGCTGGGGCGGCATGCTGGCGGATGGCCGCACCTATTTGCAGATTGCGTGGTGGGTCAGCGTCTTCCCCGGTCTGGCAATTCTTCTGACTGTGCTCGGTCTCAATCTTCTCGGTGACTGGCTGCGCGATAGCCTCGACCCGACGGGCAGAACTGCAAGGTAAAGTAAAATGACAGAGATTTTCAGTCGGACTTATGGGCGCACCCTTGACGAGTTGGTCAAGCAGGCCATTCCCGGTCAGTTTCTGGAAGCATGGACTTTCGATGATCTATCGAGCCGGTGTGATGCAGAGCGTCGTTTGGCCGAGAAAGGCGTGCACGCGCGCATACGCAGTGCCTACAAACCTTTGCTCCATGTCTTTCTCGAAGAGATCGACCTGACGGGCATCCAGCGCGTTCAGATCAGCTACCCCGTTCACGCTGCTGCACCGGCAAACCGTTTTCGGCTAGAAGCCTATCCGCTGGCGGCGCTGGTGGGGAGTGCCGAAATCGACTTCATCCCGCGTGACGATGGTGGGTTCTTCTACGATGTGATCCTGACCCGCGCTGAAGGTAATGAGACGTTGAAGGTGCTCGCGCCCAACCGCGTTCACGTTGATGTGGTTGGAGAAACGAATGTCTCTCCAACCGGTTGGTTGCTCCGCGAGGGGGAAGAGGCGGGCGAACGGCTGGAGACAGACTATGAGCGCTTATTTCAGACCGCAATTGACGCAATCGCAAAACATGATTGGGGAAATGACGAGCCCTATTTCGAAGAACTGAATATCCGTGTTCTCTATCCCTCCGAAGATCTTCCACTTTCCACCGGTGACGAGGTCGTCAGTCTGCGCGAAGCGCTGCATGAGGATTTCTACTTTTCGCTTCTCGAGTTCTTCCAGAAGAAATCCGGTCGGCCGCTCGGCGATCGCGGTCTGAAGCCCGGGCAGATCGTTCCTGAAATTATAAAGAGCAGTGCGCAAATTTCGGTCCGGATCGAGACCCGGCCATTAGGCACGACATTTCTAGACAGCGCCCATCAGGCACTTGAGACTGCTACTCAGCCACTTACAGCGGACCAAATTTCGACTGCGTTGATCGATGTTGGTGGCGAGGAATTCAATGCCCGCACACGTTCAGGCAGACCAGTTTCAGCGCGTTATGTGAAGGGAAGCGACACTGCGATAATGATCAGCGGTGGGCAACATCCCAATGAAACGACAGGCATCGTTGGAGCTCTGCGTGCGGCTCGCGCGCTACAGACTAGAGCGGGTGCCCATTTCACCATTTCGCCGCTTGAAAACCCGGATGGTTATGCCATCCACCAGCGTCTTCGTGTCGACAATCCAAGACACATGCATCATGCGGCACGCTATACTGCACTGGGAGACGATCTCGAATATCGGACACAGGAGAATTCGGGAGAACATCTCAACGAGAAGGAAATTCGTTTCAAGGCACAGGAGCTCAGCGGGGCCTCTCTGCACGTCAACCTGCACGGATATCCCTCGCATGAATGGACCCGCCCACTGTCGGGTTACGTGCCGCGTAATTTCGCGATGTGGACACTCCCGAAAGGCTTCTTTCTGGTCATGCGCCACCACGCAGGATGGGCCGAGCAAGCGGAGGCTTTGCTGGATAGGGTCACTCGGCATCTGGGCACCATTCCCGGCCTGTTGGCCTATAATGATCGCCAGATAGCACTTTATGAAATCCACGCTGGCGAAACTGGCTTCCGCCTCATCAACGGCTTTCCTTGCCTATCATCGATAGACGACAGGCATACCGTACCGATGACCCTGATAACCGAGTACCCTGATGAGACGATCTACGGAGATGATTTCATTGCAGGACACACGGCCCAGATGCAGACGGTGATCGCCGCTTATGAGGCATGGCAGGATATTGCCGGGGCATCGGCTTAAAAAACGAGCGCAAATTTATAGGGTGTTCACGGGCTCATTTTATCTTTTGCTCGTAATCGGTGCAATACGGAAAATATAAACTCATACGCATGATCTTAGAAAGACAGATATCGGATGATCGATAGTATTATCTCGGCTCGTGCAGCGCAGCCTGCGCAGGTGCTTGATTGTTTCGATTCTCTTCCACCTGTAGATGTCGCCTTCATGACGGGCAGATGGCGGGGTTTCGAAATACGAACGGGTCATCTGCTTGACGGGCTTCTGGAGCCGAGTGGATGGTACGGCAAACTTTTTGAAAATGCCGAGTCCGTTCATCCGCTTCTGTTTTACAGTCGTGATAGAAAAAGCATTTATTCCGTCGATCCGCTTTGGGTGCCATTGACGGCTCCTTTTCCGCGTTCGGCCGCGCTGGGCGTTGCCATGGCAGTGCTGCGACCCGTGTTGCAGACCAGATCGCCGAAAGCGCGTTTGAGAATGATCGAGTATCGTGGGCGCGTGACAGCGACCATGGCTTACGATAGCAAGCCGATCTTCGATCATTTCGCGCGTATCGATGACCAGCGTGTGCTTGGCATCATGGACCTGAAGGGTGTGCCAGGGCCTTATGCATTTTGTCTCGAAAGGGACGATACTCCAATGGATATAAGGCTTTAATCACGGCAGGCGTTACATTCATAACGGGCGACGCAAGCGGCATCGGTCGGTTGCGTGCGTTGCACGTGGCTAAAACGGGCGCTGTGACGATTAGTGGGAAAATTGCGAGCCTTTGTTAATGCGCTGAGGAACATCTCCTGCGCGGTCACGTTTTCAGATCCTTGAAAAGGAGATAAAAATGGCAATTACCTATCACGTCGGCGAACATGATGGTGGCTACGCTTACCGGCTTGGCGACGTTTGGTCCGAGACATTTCCCGACCACGACACTGCGCTGAAGGCAGCCAAAGATGCGGCGCGACGTCAGCAAATTGGCGGTGAAGAGGTGGATATTTCCTTTCAACTGGCTGACGGTCAGTGGCAATCGCAGCATGTGCGTGGTGGAGACAGACCTGAAACAGACGTGGTAGACGACACCACGGATAAGTAGCACGCGCTGCATCGGCCTTTGTCACCGGAAAGCGCGCCGATAGCGGCGAACACGCCCCGGTGATACCGGCATCTATCCCTTGCCGATTGGCGCCTGGAGTGCGAGACTGCCGCTGATGCTTTTATCCCTCTCCGACATCAGTAAATCCTATAATACCCCCGAGGGTAAGGTCGAGGTTCTGAAAGCCATCGACATATCTGTATCGTCCGGGCAGAGCGTTGCTTTGACGGGTGAATCGGGAAGCGGCAAAAGTACGCTGCTTCATCTGGCCGGTGGGCTTGACCGGCCAGACCGCGGGCGCATTCTGATGAATGATCGCGATGTCACCGCGCTGGATGAGCCGGGCCGGGCGCAGTACCGTCGTACAGACGTCGGGCTTATATTCCAGCAATTTAACCTCGTCCCTTCCTTGAGTGTGGACGCCAATATTGCTTTTCACGCCAAACTCGCCGGTCGATACGATGCAGCGTGGCAAAGGGATCTGATCGATCAACTTGGTCTTGCTTCACTCACGCATCGATATCCAGAGCAGCTGTCGGGAGGGCAGCAGCAACGCGTCGCCATTGCGCGAACGCTAGCCGCGAGGCCACAGCTCGTATTGGCAGATGAGCCGACCGGTAATCTGGACGAAGCGACGGGCGATGCCGTTCTCGATTTGATGTTGTCGCTCAGTCGAACGGTAGGCTCGGCACTGTTGCTGGTCACGCACTCCATGCGTCTCGCCGACAAGCTGGACCGAAAGGTTCTGCTGCGCGGCGGAAAAATCGTCGCATGAACAGGGCGACGTTTTTTGTCCTCATTTCTTATTGGCGCTACCGCCCGCTTCAGCTCGTCACGCTGATCCTGGGCATTGCGCTCGCGACCGCCTTGTGGTCCGGCGTGCAGGCCATCAACGCCGAAGCACGGGCAAGTTATGCGCGCTCCGCCGCCATTCTTGAGCAGAGCGGTCTATCGCAACTGGTGGCCAAAAACGGCGGCGGCATACCGCTGGCAAGCTATTCCAACTTGCGCCGCGCCGGGTGGAATGTGTCGCCAGTGATCGAAGGTGATCATCGTTTCGGCTCGGTCCGTATCAGGCTTGTTGGCATTGATCCTTTGTCGATGCCAAGTGAAGGCCGCGTGGTAAGTATCTCAGGATCATCCGAGCTTGTGGACTTTATCGGCGGGCACAATTTGCTCGTCGTGTCGCCAGCAACTGCGGCACGGCTCGCCGACGTGGCCGGGATACGCTTGAAGGTTTCCAACGATATACCAGACGGTGCGGCATTTACGGATATCGGTATCGCCGACCGGTTGCTGGAGAAACAGGGCGTGATCAGCAGACTTGTGATTGCGCCCACACAGGTGCCTGGCCTGGCTCCAATTGCGACGATTGCTCCTGAATTACAACAGGTGACTTCGGACCGACCGGATATGGCGCGGCTGACGGATAGCTTTCATCTCAACCTGACGGCCTTCGGCTTTCTCGCATTCATCGTCGGCCTGTTCATTGTCTACTCGGCGACCGGGCTGTCTTTCGAACAGCGCCGCGCAACCTTTCGAACTGTGCGTTGCCTCGGTGTCTCGCTGCGGGCGCTGACGGTCATGTTGATCGTTGAGATCATGGTTCTCGCCTTCATCTCCGGTGTCATCGGCGTGATCCTTGGTTATGTAATGGCGTCGATGCTGCTCCCAGGTGTCGCCGCAACGCTTCGTGGGCTTTACGGTGCAGAAGTTGCAGGCAGCCTTTCTCTCAGGCCGCAGTGGTGGCTGGCTGGAATGGGTATGGCACTGGCGGGAACGGCAATGTCATCGGCGCAGAGCCTCTGGCGGGTGCGCCACATGCCCATTCTGGCCGGAGCTCAACCGCAAGCCTGGGCAACCGCGTCGAAAATAGCGTTGAGGGTGCAGTCTCTTGCGGGCGCTGCGCTGCTTGCTACCTCCTTCGTCCTGGCTCTGGCAGGCTCGGGTCTGCTGTCCGGCTTCATCGTGTTGGGCGCACTTCTGCTCGGGTCTGCGCTTCTTCTTCCTGCTGTTCTGTCACAGGTTTTGCAACTTGCGGAGCGACGATCAACAGGGGCCATGGCCGAGTGGTTCTGGGCTGATACTCGGCTGCAACTGCCCGGTCTGTCGCTGGCGCTGATGGCGCTTCTTTTGGCTCTCTCGGCCAATGTTGGTGTTGGTACGATGGTATCGAGTTTTCGCACCACCTTCGTCAGTTGGCTCGACCAACGCCTCGTTGCGGAACTGTACGTCACCGCTCGTGACGAGACGGAAGCCGGTCGGCTCCGACAATGGCTGCCATCTCACGCCGATGCCGTGCTGCCGATCTGGAGTGCCGAGGGGAATATTCTCGGAGACGAGGCGCAGATTACAGGCGTGGCCGATCATTCCACATACCGTGATCATTGGCCGCTGATCGAACGTTTGCCCGATGCTTGGGATAGAGTAGCGCAAGGACAAGGCGCGCTGATCAACGAGCAGCTATGGCGTGAGAAAGGCGTTCAACTCGGCCAAGAGATAACACTTCCGAGTGGCTGGGTGGCGACCGTGGTCGGTGTCTATTCTGATTATGGGAACCCTAAAGGGCAGGTCATGGTAGGCGTCGATGCTCTTACTAGCCACTACCCCGACATTTCCAAGCTTCGATACGGAGTGCGCGTCGACCCGCTGCAAGCACCAGAGCTGAAACGTCGGATGGTGGAGGAGCTGGGTATTCCGGCAAGCAATGTCGTGGATCAGGCGTCCATCAAACAACAATCACGCGCGGTGTTCGAGCAGACGTTCACCGTCACTGCGGCGCTGAATGTGCTCACCCTTACCGTGGCCGGGTTCGCGATGTTTGCCAGCCTCCTGACGCTGTCGGGCATCAGGCTGCCGCAACTCGCCCCAGTGTGGGCCATGGGCATACGTCGCAGAAATCTTGCTCTGCTGGAGGTTTTGAGAACGGTTGCGCTGTGGTTCCTGACCTTTGTCTTTGCCGTTCCGGTCGGGCTCGCGCTCGCCTGGGTCTTGCTCGTTATCGTGAATGTCGAGGCCTTCGGTTGGAGACTGCCGATGATGATCTTCCCAGGTGACTGGTTGAGACTTGGCGCAATCGCCCTTGTCGCCGCAACGCTTTCCGTCTTGCTGCCCGTGATCAGACTGGCAACGATCAATCCCTCCGACTTGCTTCGGGTATTCGCCAATGAACGCTAGGCACCTCGCGTCTTTCGCCCTGTTAATGATGTCGATCTGCCTCGCCGGAGCTGCTCAGGCTCAGGGGTTTGCCGGCCTGGGGTCGGATGCCGAAGGCTTTCAGGTGCCCAAACCCGGAACGACGCTCTCCTTCCCCCGAGATCATGGGCCACATTCCGATTTCAGGATCGAATGGTGGTATGTCACTGCAAATCTTCATACGGAGGATGGCACCCCTTTGGGCGCCCAATGGACCCTGTTTCGCTCGGCGCTTGCACCGGGGGATGAAAGCGGCTGGTCAAGCCGGCAAATCTGGCTTGGACACGCGGCGGTCACCACGGCGCAACATCACTACGTCGCTGAACGTCTGGCCAGAGGCGGTGTCGGGCAGGCGGGTGTCGTTGCCAGTCCATTCGAGGCATGGATCGATAATTGGCGGATGAAACCCTCCTCATCTGATAGAGGAGATGAACTTGGCTACGTGGACCTGCGTGCGAGCGGACAGGACTTCAGCTACGAAATGACTCTGTCGGCCAAAAGTCCTTTGGTTCTGCAGGGAGATCGAGGGTATTCGATCAAGTCCCTAGCGGGGCAGGCGAGCTACTATTACTCTCAGCCATTCTATGATGTCAGTGGAACCGTCACCATGGGCGGCGTGCCGGTCAAGGTCAGCGGTAAAGCCTGGCTGGACCGGGAATGGTCGTCCCAGCCGCTTGCGTCCGATCAAACCGGCTGGGACTGGTTCTCGCTGCATCTTCCTTCGGGAGAAAAAGTCATGGCCTTTCGCCTGCGAGATAGCGCCAGCGGCTATATCTCGGCAAACTGGATATCGAACGACGGAACGACGACGCCACTTTCTGCGAACGACGTGCTTTTGGAGCCGCTGCGAAAAGCCAAGGTCAACGGCAAAGATATACCGGTGGCATGGCGTGTGAGGATTCCCAGCAAAGGACTTGATATCACGACCAGTGCGTTGAACGATCAGGCCTGGATGGCAACGTCCACGCCATATTGGGAAGGCCCGATTTCCTTTACAGGGAGCAGTGCCGGCGTTGGTTATCTGGAGATGACCGGCTATTGAGAGAGGACTGACCGCCGCGCGCGGTCAGCCTTGAGCAATCCTACTTCTGTCTCTCAGAGATCAGGCGTCGATACTCTGTTTCCGGTATGCCGTACGAATC
Source organism: Hyphomicrobiales bacterium (assembly GCA_900472925.1). Taxonomy (GTDB): domain Bacteria; phylum Pseudomonadota; class Alphaproteobacteria; order Rhizobiales; family Rhizobiaceae; genus Agrobacterium. The sequence goes on along the minus strand of UCJU01000002.1, from coordinate 186,697 downwards.
TCCAGCCGTGTCTTCCAGAATTCCACGGTCTCTGACGGTGATCAGGGCACGCTCCGCCTTGATGGCATGACTGCCCTCCAGCTTATGCAGGGCATCCGTCACGCTCGGCCTTCTGACACCCAGCATGACAGCCAGAAAATCATGGGTCAGCGGCAGTTCGTCACCCAATCGGTCATGGCACATCAGAAGCCAGCGGGCGAGGCGCTGCTCCACGCCGTATCGCCCATCTGCAAGCGCGGTTGCCGTAATCTGGATCATGAAAACATGTGCGTATCGCAGCAACAGATCTCGGAGCGTGCGGCTGTCGTCCATAAGCCCGACCAGGTCTGACGAAGTGATCCTGAGGGCTTTCCCTCCCGCCTGCATGAACGCCTTGTGAGGGCTGGCTTCAACGCCCAGCAGCACAGGAACGCCGGAACAGCCTTCATGCCCAATGCAGCCAACCTCGATGGATTTACTGGCAACGACGACCTCAGAGGAAAGCCCGCTTTCGAAAAAGTAGACATGCTCGATCGGCTTGTAGCTTTCGAACAAAGACGCTTCCTGCTCCAGCGTGACAGGTTCAAGATGGGGACGCACAAGATCGACGTCTTCTGTGGACAGAGTTTTGAGCAAACCGTTTTTGGTCCAGGTCAATCTGGTTTCCTTTCTGCATGTCATAAGATCAAGATGCGGCGGCAAAATAGAGGTCAAGTCTGTCTCTCATTTCGGCTACACCTCAGAATTCAATGAAACTTTAGCAACTGCCGATGGTTCGAAGTGAAATCGGAGATTTGCAATGCGATATTACTTCCACGTCCGTAGCCATGAGAAGTTGGCGAGAGATCCAGAAGGAGCGGAGTTCGAAACTCTCGAAGCGGCATGTGATGAGGCCTTTCATGCTGCGCGTGAAATTTTGGCTGAACGTTTGGTGCGGGGCGAGGTGATCGATGGAGAAATTTTTGAAATTACGACGGAAAACGGCGAAATCGTCGGAACTGTTCCATTCCGCGCTGTCGTCAGAATGCAATAAGCGAGGAAGTTGACCTGAGAGATGAAAGCAAGCCGTCGGCTGTTTCCATGGTTCACGCATTATCTGTGCCCAGCGGCCCCCGCGAATGACACGCCGCACTTACTCTAAATCACGATGAATACAAGTATATTAGACATGAAGGTACGCTAACGTACTGTTCTGCAGCGACCGGAACGATAGGGGCTTTGGCGACTTGATCTACCACAAGCAAGGAGATTAAGCATGTCCGCAGACTTGACTACGCAGCAGGAAATCGTTGCTCTTATCCCCGCACTCCAAAGGTTCGCATGGCGTTTTCACCGCACGCAGACCGACGTCGATGATCTCGTTCAGGAAACGCTGCTCAAAGCCCTCAAAGCCATGAATTCATTCACTCCAGGGACTAGCCTCAAATCCTGGATGTTTACGATCATGCGCAACGCGCACCACACTGCTTATCAAAAAAGCAAGCGGACAACGGTCGGGACAGACAATATGGAGCACCGTATTCCAGCAGCGCCGTCCCCGCAGGAGTGGGCTATCAGGAAGATCGAATATGATCGAGCGTTGAAGGCCATGCCGACCGTCTACCGCCATGTCTTTCATCTGGTTATCGAAGATGGCCAACCATATGATGCCGCTGCGACTGAATGCAAAATTTCGGTTGGAACCGTCAAGAGCCGCGTTAACCGCGCTAAGCATTTCCTGGCCAACCACATGGGTGATACCATGTCCACGGTCGCGGCGATCTGACCGTAAAACAGTCTACAAATAGCAGTATGTTTTAACCCGGTAATCGTCTGTGCCGGGTTTTTCCTTGTCTGGCCTAGCAGACACCCTTGCTGAAAATGAAGCAGCCGTATGGCCCCGGGTCGGAAGTCCTGACGATGGCGAAGGATTTCTTGGCGGCTTCGTAGAACGCGAACCGCTCCAACGGTTCTATTGGAACGGCGCGACCCTCGGAGTGATCGACCACAGTTTGCATCGCCGCAAAAATTGGAACCTGACCATCGGGGTCGCCGACGACCTGCATCCGCTTCACCGGAGCCTCTATGAATGTGTCGAGTGGGAAGAGTGTCAGCACCGCTTGAGCGGCAAGCGCCAGCCCACAACCGGAAACATCGATCAGACGACCATATGTGGTTTGTTTCGCAATGGTTTGGGCAGGATGGTTGATGTCGCACAACACCAGTTGGTCGCCATGGCCCATCAACATCAGGGCGTAAAGTAGCTCAGCATTCAATATTGGGTCTATTCCTTTGAGCACCTGTATGCCTCCCTACGCATCTTCACGGATTGTGAATTATTTGTAATGTTTCATGCCAGCCAACGAAGGGGCGGTGATCTTTTAAGTCCCCCACCATCGCACTCGACCTGTTTTATATGCTTGATCGACCCTATTTCTGGTCTTTTAAGTGGTTGATCGATATATTTAACAAATTCGTGATTGGGTAATTTACAATACAGAGTAATTGTGTGAAGTTCAAGCATCGGATGGTATCCTCCCAGGATAACAGCAGGGCGGCGGGTTCAGCAAGTTGTTGTATCCGCCGCATAAAATGGGATGGAGACGTCCGTGTCGCGAGGAGTATGCGACGCTCTGGGAGGAGAAGAACGTTTGTCATCGATGAACATCGTCAATGTCGGAAAGGCCTATGGAAGCCTGACGGTTATCCATGGCGTTTCCGTTGAAATACCAGACGGCGAATTCGTCGTTCTGGTTGGCCCTTCAGGGTGCGGAAAATCGACTCTGTTGCGCATGGTTGCCGGGCTCGAGCCGATTACCTTCGGGGACATCCAGATCGACGGCAAGGTGGTCAATGACCTGCCACCGAAAGACCGCGATATCGCAATGGTGTTCCAGAGCTACGCGCTTTATCCACACAAGACAGTGGCTGAAAATATGGGCTTTGCGCTCAAAATGCGGGGCGAGACGAAAGCCGAGATCGACACCCGCGTCCGCAAGGCCGCTGAAATTCTCGATCTTGTCCCTTACCTTTCCCGCTACCCCCGCCAACTTTCGGGCGGGCAAAGGCAGCGTGTGGCGATGGGACGTGCGATCGTCCGTGATCCCAAGGTCTTTTTGTTTGACGAACCCCTGTCCAATCTCGACGCCAAGCTGCGTGTTCAGATGCGCGCCGAAATTAAGGAATTGCAGCGGCGACTGGCCACAACCATGATCTATGTGACGCATGATCAGGTCGAGGCCATGACCATGGCGGACCGGATCGTCGTCTTGCGCGATGGACGGGTCGAGCAGATCGGTTCGCCGCTGACGCTCTATGATAAGCCCGCCAACACATTCGTTGCCGGTTTCATCGGGTCTCCATCCATGAACTTGATCAAGGGCCATATTCGCAGCGCGGCAGCGCCGTATTTCGAAACCAATGAAGGCATTCGCCTGCCGCTTGCCCGCGCGCCGGCAGGGTCTGATGGCCGAGCGGCTTTTTACGGCATCAGGCCGGAGCATTTTGCGCTGGGTGGGCCTGTCAATGCGCAGGTCACGGTCGTGGAGTCGACCGGCGCCGAGACGCAGGTCTTTGCGAAGCTCGGGCAACAGAAGATCATTGGCGTCTTCCGGGATCGCGTCGAAGAACCATCAGGCAACACCCTTGCCATGACCCCGAATGCCGAACTGGTCCATCTGTTCGATGGGGAAAGCGGACAGCGGCTGGAATGAAGTCTGCCTGACGCTTGAGGAGAAAGCGTCGGAAGCCACAAAGTGGCGTATCATCAACGGGAGGAGAACCAGATGAAAGTCAGTGATTTCGAGAGAATGATGGCGATAGGCCTGAGCCGCCGCGCCATTTTGAAGACCAGTGCAAGCCTTGGTGCCGTCGCTGCGGCTGGTAGTATGCTTGGCCCATTTGGATCCGCCTATGCTGAGGACGCATCCCTGCGGACGCAAATCTTGCAGGTACCGGGAGTGGGTAAGGGATCACCAACGGATGCTGACTGGCAAAAAGTCGGTGAGATGTGCCTTGAGGCCACCAAGAAGAGCGTGAAGCAGGGCGAGTTTGCCGGTGTCGAGCTGTCCTTCATGGGCCTTAACAACCAGAACCTCCACAATGTTCTCTTCCGCGGCTTCCTCAAGCCTTGGGAAGATTATACCGGTGCCAAGATCACCTGGATCGATCTGGCGCAGGCCGATTACAATCCGCGCCTTCAGCAGGCCATAGCCACCGGCACGGTTGATTTTGACCTTCTCGAAATGGGTGCTCCGTTCGAGGGCGACGTCTGCGGCAAGGGGCTTGCATCGGAAATGCCGGATTGGGTCAAAGCCCAGATCGACATGGACGACTACGTCGACTATCTGAAGGCACCTGTCGGCACGTGGGATGGCAAGACGTACCGTGTCTCGGTGGATGGCGATTGCCACAACTTCAATTATCGCACCGATTACTTCGCCGATGCCGATCTTGCCAAGGCCTGGAAGGACGAGGGTCATCAGGGTGAATGGGGCGTGCCGAGAACGTGGCAGAAGGTTCAGGAAGTCACCAAGTTCCTCAAGGGCAAGAAAATCGCCGGCATGGACGCCATCGGCTATCTCGATGCGCCAAAGGCCTGGGGCGGTTTCGGGTTCTACTTCCTCGCGAGCCGTGCGACCGCCTATGCCAAACACCCGGATGACAAGGCGTGGCTGTTCGATACCGACACCATGAAGCCTCGTATCAACAACCCTGCCTGGGTTCGCGCGATACAGGACGTGATCGATGCGCTGCCATCGGAAGCAGGCGACCAATTGAACGCCGACCCCGGCACCACGGCCTTCCAGCAGTTTCTGGCAGGCACGGGTTCCATGGTGACATGGTGGGGTGACGTGGGGGCCGCGGCCCGCACCAGCGACACGTCTGTAATTGGCGATACGATCGGCTTCGATATTCTGCCCGGCTCTGACGATGTCTATAATTCCAAGACAGGCAAATGGGAAAAGCTTGGCAGTGGCCCCAACTTTGCGCCGAACATGGCCTATCTCGGTTGGGGCGTCTATGTCATGGCGCGTGTCGACAGCGACGAGAAAAAGAAGAAAGCGGCCTGGAGCGCGGCGGCTCATCTCGGCGGCAAGGATTTGGCCTTGTGGACGGCGGCCTATCCGTCCGGCTTCCAGTGCTATCGCAAGAGCCAGTTCGATATCAAGGAATGGGTAACGGCAGGATATGACGAGGCGTTCATCTCGAACTACCTTGCCTCTCAGTCCAACTCTTACAATCATCCCAACGGCGCGATCGAGCCACGCATACCTGGCATCTTCCAGTATTACAGCGTGGCGGAAGATGAACTGGCCAAAGTGTTTGCCGGTCAGGCCAGCGCGCAGGAGGGGGCTGATGCCATCTCGGCTGCGTGGGAAAAGGTCACCGATCAGCTCGGCCGCGACAAGCAGATCGCGCTCTACAAGGCTTCGCTTGGGGCCTGATGCCTGAACCGATAGTCTCAGGCGGTACGGCAATCGTACCGCCTGAGCAACGACCGCTTGAATATGGCTTTCCAGCCTAGAGGTTGCCCATGTCGCATACGATCACGCCAACTTTGCAGCCCGTCGAACAGGCCACCGTTCAACGGAGCGCCGCCAAAAGCGGCAAGCTTTTGCTGTTGGCCGCGACCGCCCTTATGGTTTTCGTGCTCGCCCTTCAGATATCGGACGCGGTAGGCTTGACCACACTCGGTTTCGTCAGTTGGCGACCGTTGCTGTTTGCCTATGTTATATGGGCTGTGGCGCTGTGCGCCGCACAGGTCATGATTCGCGGCGAGGCGGGCCAGCGGGCCGCGTTCGTACTTCCGGCAGTTCTCTTCACCGTCGCCATGGTGGTTTTCCCTACCGTCTTCGGCCTTTACATCGCTTTTACCGACTGGAACCTGAGCGCCGCTGCCGGTCGTCGATTCAACGGCCTGGATAACCTGCGCACCCTGTTTGCGGATCGCTATTTCTGGAACGCACTGCTAAACATGGTCTATTACGTTCTGTCGGTGCTGGTGCAATATGCCATTGCCTTCGGGCTTGCGCTGCTTCTCAACGCCGACATCAAGGCACGTAAATTCTTCCGCGTCGCTTTCCTCCTGCCGCTGATGCTCAGCCCCGTCGCGGTCAGCTGGATGATCGGCAAGTCGTTGATGGAGTACCGCTTTGGTCCAGCGGCCACGCTTGCGCGTTATCTCGGCTGGGATAATCCGGCCTTCTTTTCGACGCCATGGCTTGCGCGCTCTTCGATCATGGCCATGGATGCCTGGGTTTCCATTCCCTTCATGATGATCCTCCTGCTTGCAGGACTTCAGGCGCTGCCGTCTGAAATCAAGGAAGCGGCCAAGGTGGATGGCGCGTCCGGGTGGCAGAGCTTCAAGGAGATCACCTTTCCGCTCATGCTTCCCGTCAGCATCACCGTCATCATACTTCGCATCATCTTCCAGCTGAAGCTCGCCGATATTGTTATCAACGTGACCGCCGGTGGACCGGGCGGCGCGACGGATACGGTGTCCAGCTTCATCTTCCGCGAATACAGGGACCGCTCGAATGTCGGTTACGGCACCATGCTGGCGGAATTCTATCTCGTTATTATCATCATCTTCGTCGCGCTCATCCTCAAAGGGGCGAGCCGATGGATGCAACGCGACAATTGAGGCTGGAACCGATGGCAGCACATGTTGAGATACCCGCGAAACAGCCAAGCCTGTGGTCCCGTCGTCCGCAGTTCATGACCAAAAGTCTATTGATCTATGCGGCATTGGTTTTTTGGGCGTTCGTTTCCCTGTTTCCGATTTACTGGACGATCACCACGTCCTTCAAGACCGCCGTCAACGTCACGCAGGGCCACCTCATTCCCTTCGTTGATTTTACGCCGGACTGGAAGGGGTGGCGCTCCCTCGGCCTGTCGCCCGATACGATCTTCGCCCAATCCACCGTGCGCGATGAATTCGTCCGCCGTTTCATCAACAGCATCGTCGCATCAGCTGGCGCTTCGTTTCTCGCCGTCGTTATCGGCTCGCTGGCCGCCTATGGTCTCAGCCGCTTCTCGTACAAATTCCTCTGGATGAAAAACAAGGACATTTCCTTCTTCTTCCTGTCGCAGTTGATCTTGCCGCCGGTCGTATTGGCCATGCCATTTCTGGTGCTCTACAAGCACCTCATGCTGCTCGATACCTTGGTTGGCCTCATCCTCGTCTACACGCTTATGGTACTGCCCATTGTCATCTGGATCATGCGTGACCAGTTCGACACCATTCCCGTCGAACTGGAGCAGGCGGCGCTGGTGGACGGTTGCTCCATATGGGGCGCGTTCCTGCGCATCGTGCTGCCCATAGCTCTTCCAGGCATGGTCGCCGCTTTCATCCTATCGGTCATTCTGTGCTGGAACGAGTATTTCTTCGCTGCGCTGCTGACGAGTTCGAATGCCAAGACGCTTCCTGTCATGGTGGCAAGCCAGACAGGCTCGCAAGGCATCAACTGGTGGTCCATGGCAGCCATTGCAACGGCTGCCATCATGCCGCTGGTGCTCGTTGGCATCTTCCTAGAACGCTATATCGTCAAAGGCCTGACGGCTGGCGCCGTCAAATAAATGACGTCATGGAGAGAACAATGCTCAAGACAGCATTGAACGCTGACATTGTGCCAGCGCAGAAGTTTGAGGTCTAACATGAAGTCTGGAGTTTCCATTCTTGGCATTTTTGTTGCCGATACCGCCTATCTCGCTCCGCGCATGCCAGCCGTTGGCGAAACGATCACTGGCAGCGGCTTTTCCGTGGGGCCAGGGGGGAAGGGCTCCAATCAGGCGGTGGCTGCGGCGCGCGCTGGCGCCGAGGTATCCTTCATTTCCAAGATCGGTCGTGACACGTTCGGTGACCTTGCGCTGAAAACCTATCAGCAGGCTGGCGTGACGACCCAGCTGACGATCAAGGAAGACCAGCCGACGGGCGCGGCTTTTATCTATGTGAATGACAGTACCGGCGATAATGCCATCATTGTCTATGCCGGAGCAGCGGGAACGATCGATATAAACGACGTCGAGGCGGCGCGGGAAACAATCGAGAAGTCTGCGGTGTTCGTAACGCAGCTGGAGCAACCTGCGATGGCTGCGAAATATGCGCTCGAAATCGCCCGCAACGCCGGTGTCAAAACCATTTTCAACCCCGCGCCAGCCGAGGCGTTTCCGGCGGAAATCTATCGCCTCTGCGATTTTATCATTCCGAATGAAACCGAGGCAGCAACGCTAGTTGGCTTTCCGATAGAAACACTTGATGACGCCCGGCGCGCGGGTGACGAATTTCTCTCCAGGGGTGTTGGCGTCGCAATTATCACGCTTGGTGGTCGCGGTGTGTTGTTTCATGCACCTGAGCAATCCGTCCATGTGCCAGCTTTTTCCTGCGGTCCGACTTTGGATACGACAGGTGCTGGCGATGCTTTCGTGGGTGGCTTTGCGGCGGCGCTGTCACGTGGGGCCGGGCCGTGCAACGCGGTACGATTCGGCTGTGCCACAGCCGGTATCGCCGTCACGCGACGCGGCACAGCCCCTGCAATGCCGACGCTTGCTGAAATAGAAGCCGTCCTGGCGCGCTGAGGTCAAGGCTTTGCCGTCAGACTAGATGGCAAGATTTGGAGCTTTGTTCCACATCCCATTATTGACAGCGACCGGATGTCCGGTGGTCTCTTTTGGCACGCCTGTGCGTCTCTGCCGAGATTTCTAAAAAGACCTCGTTTCGACGAATTGATGCGGTGCACAACATATAGAGCTTTACAAAAATAAATAAATTTGTGAAGTTACGTCAGCAACGACGGAAGTGAGCCCCAGCTGTGCCCCAATTGAAATTCGCCACCCGACTGAACTCCTTCGCCTCGAAGCCCGCTGCCGAGTGGCCTGAGCTATCCGGCAAGCCTACGATGCTACAGATGGCGAAGCGTGCTGCGAAGGTAAAGGGGCTGACAGATCTGGACCTCAACTATCCCGACCATGTGGCCGAAGATCCGGCGGTGCTCGCTCGTCAGATTGGTGATATGGGCTTGGCCATCAACGGTTTTGCCATGCGTTACTACACCAACCCTGCTTTCAAGATTGGCGCTTTCACCAATCCAGATGCGGCTGTGCGGCGTGAAGCCATCGATCTGACCAAGAAGGGCATCGATGCGGCCCGCGCCAGCGGCAGCAGCCTGATGACGCTGTGGCTTGGCCAGGATGGTTTTGACTATGCCTTTCAGGCTGACTACCACACTCTATGGCAACACGAGATCGATGGAATTCGTGAAGTTTGCGCACATGATCCGGATTGCCTCGTCAGCATCGAGTACAAGCCCAATGAGCCGCGCTCCTATAGCCTGATGCCCGATTGCGCGACCACGCTTCTGGCCATCAAGGATGTGGATATGCCAAATCTTGGCGTAACGCTGGACTTTGCTCATGTGCTCTACGCCGACGAGCAACCTGCTTTTGCTGCTGCGCTGATTGCCCGTTACAGCCGTGTGCTGGGTGTCCATCTCAATGACGGTTACGCCAAGCGCGATGACGGTCTGATGGTGGGTGCAGTCCACACCCAACAGACAATCGAGCTTCTGCGCCAGATCCGCAAAGACGGCTACGATGGTGCCATCTACTTCGATACGTTCCCGGATATGACCGGTCTCGACCCCGTCCATGAATGCGAGGTCAATATCCAGACTGTCAAGCGGATGCTGAAAGTCGTGGATCGCATCGAGCAGGACAATCGCCTGTCGGGTGCAATCGAGCGACAGGATGCCGTCTCCGCGCAGGCCGTCATTCAGGAGCTTATGCTCGGCTGAGGCAAGTGAACTGACATTCTCGAAATCTGAAACCTTTTAACGAAGGCACGCCGAAGGTTTGCCGAAAACAACGCCATCCGGGAGGAAACCGATGAAGACCTTTTTGAAAACGACGCTCGCTGCCGGGCTTGCCGCCAGCTTTCTGTTCAGCGCGGCCTTCGCGCAGGAACTCGCGCCGCTCAACTCCGACACCGAAAAGGATCGCATGGACTGGTCGCAGCTTGAAGCCAAGCTTGGTCCATTTCCGAAACTGCCTGAAGGCACCAAGGCCGGTGCGGTTTCCAAGACGCTGACCAACGAATATTGGCGTTCCCTTGGTCTCGGATATGAGGCCTTCGGCAAGAAAGCCAACGTTCCCGTTGCCTATCAGGCGGCACAGAGCGAAGGCGACCAGTTGGGTCAGTTGACGATTGCCGAGGGCATGGTCACGCAGGGCTATAACGTCCTTCTCGTATCGCCACAGACCGATGCCAACCTGCAGCCGGTGATCGAGCAGGCCAAGGCCGCCAACATTCCTGTGGTCAACGTCAATGATGCCGTGATCCCGCAGGCAGAGCACTATGTCGGTAACGTCCAGCGTGACAATGGTGTGCGCGTTGCCAAGTGGTTCATCCAGAACCGTCCGCAGGGCGGGAAAGTGGCCATTGTTGAGGGACAGGCCGGTGTTTATGCCGCCGTTCAGCGCACCGATGGTTTCAAGTCCACCATCAGCGAAGGTGGAAAATTCCAGGTCGTCGCCAGCGTTCCCGGAAACTGGGATCGCCAGACATCGTATGATGCCGCCACCAACATCCTCAACCAGCATCCTGACCTGATCGGCTTCTACGCCAACAATGACGGCATGGCGCTGGGCATTGTCGAAGCGGTCAAAGCTGCCGGTCTTGCAGGCAAGGTCGCAGTCTTCGGTACCGATGGCATTTCCGACGCCTATGCGTCGATCAAGGCTGGCGAACTCACCGGCACCGTAGACAGCTTCCCGGTGCTGACGGGTGAAGTCGCGCTGGAAACTGCGTTGCGTCTTGTTGCCGGTCAGAAGTTGCCGCGCGTGGTTGCCACGCCACAGGCGCTGATCACTGCCGACAATCTCAGCCGCTATCAGGGCGATGGCGTCGATGTGCGCGCCGTGCTGATGGAAGATGCAAAGACTGCAAAATAATGAGCGCTTGGGGAGGCCGGTTTTGCCGGCACCCCTTCAGCCCAGGAGGTGGAACGATGACGCCACGACTGAGATTCGAGACGATTTCCAAGAGCTTTCCCGGGGTCAATGCGCTGACTGACGTTTCCTTTGATGTGGCTCCCGGAGAGATCCACGGACTTCTCGGTGAAAATGGCGCCGGAAAATCCACGCTTTTGCGCATTCTGTCCGGCGTGTTTCGCCCCACATCCGGCACCGTCTTCGTGGACGGCGAGCCGGTAGCCTTCAAAAAGCCGATGGATGCGCGTGCCGCCGGTATCGCCATGATCCATCAGGAACTTCAGCAGGTGCCGCATTTGAGCGTCGCCCAGAACATGTTTCTTGGCCACTCGCTGACGCATATGGGCGGCATGTTTGTCTCCCGCCGCGAGCAGGAAGCCCGCGCTGCCGACGCCCTTTCGATGATCGACAAGACCATCGACCCCTCGGCACCGATATCGTCGCTGAAAGTTGCTCAGCGTCAGATCGTGGAAATTGGGCGCGCGCTTCTCGACAAGGCGAAGGTCATTGCGATGGACGAGCCGACATCGAGCCTGACACCCAGCGAATTCGATCGTCTGGCAGACGTCATCGCGAGCCTGTCGCAGAGCGGCGTTTCCATTATCTATGTGTCGCACAAGATGGATGAGGTTTTCCGCATCTGCCAACGCTCCAGCATCATGCGCGATGGCAAGCTGGTGGATATCGTCGATCTTGCCAAGGTCTCGGAAACCGACGTGATCGCCAAGATGGTCGGTCGTGAATTGATGCAGGAAGAGCACAATTCCTTTGTCACAGACACCGTGAAGCTTGAAGCAAAAAACCTTTCTTCTGCCACTCGAATTCGCGATGTGTCCTTCACCCTGCACAGGGGCGAAGTGCTTGGCATTGCAGGCCTCGTCGGGTCTGGCCGCACAGAACTTCTACGCCTGCTGGCAGGTGTTGACCGTTTAAGCGCAGGATCGATCAGCATCGACGGCAAGGCACAGAGCTTTGCCAATCCGCGTGACGCGATTGCCGCTGGCATTGGGCTGGTGCCGGAAGAGCGAAAGCGCGAAGGCATCATTCCCTTGCGTCCCGTCGCCACCAATATGGCGCTTGCCTCTCTCGGCAGCCTCTCAACCGGTGGCATGATCAATAACTCAAAACTACGCGGCACCGCGCAGGATTTGCTCAAGCGCGTCAATCTGCGACCTTTTCAGCTGGATCGTCCGATCCGTCTGTTCAGCGGCGGCAACCAGCAGAAGGCCATCATAGCGCGCTGGCTGGCGGCCAAGTCGCAAATCCTGCTGTTCGATGAGCCAACGCGCGGCATTGATGTCGGGGCCAAGTCGGAAATCTATCATCTGATCGAAGATCTCGCCCGCGAGGGCCATTCCATCATCGTCGTATCCTCAGAACTGCCGGAGGTCATTCGCCTTTCGGACTGTGTGCTGGCCATGCGTGAAGGGCGGATCGCGGCAAATATTCCTCGTGATCAACTGAGCGAAAGCGCGATTGTCGCGCATGCCATTCCAGGGGCGAATGCCGACGCGGACGACGCGCGCATTGCGCGACCCGTGTGAACCAACAGGACAGTCCATGACCAGTACTTCCCATGCACCCGCAAAATCCGCCCCAGCCTTCCGCCGCTTCTCGTTTTCGCTGCGCGATGCGGGAACGCTGATTGGTCTCATCGTTATCATGGCGGTGTTTGCCGCGCTGGTTCCGGGCTTCGTTTCCGAGCGAAACCTTGTCAACATACTCCAGCAATCCAGCATCAATGCGTGCCTTGCGCTCGGCATGACGCTGGTCATCATATCCGGCGGGATTGATCTTTCCGTTGGCCCGACGGCTGCGATCTCTGCGGTCGTTACCGCCAGCCTGCTTGTCGCGGGCACGCCAATACCATTGGCAATTCTGGCGGGCCTTGGTGTTGGCATTCTCTGCGGCCTCATCAATGGCGGACTTGTTGCCTATGTCGGCCTGCAACCCTTCATTGTCACCCTGGGAACGCTCAGCACATACCGCGCCATCGCGTTGATTTACACCGGCGGCAATCCCGTTCTCGGTATTCCTGCCGGTTTTCGCTCTTTGTTTAACGGCAATCTTTTCGGGATTCCGACACCGGTGCTGATCGTTGCAGTGGTTGCCATCGCGGCATGGATACTGCTCAAAAAGACCCCCATAGGTGAGTATCTGATGGCAGTCGGTGGCAATGAGGAAGCCGCTTACGTTGCAGGCGTTCCGATTGCTCGTACCAAGATCACCGCCTATGTCATTTCCGGCGGTTTGGCTGCACTGGCGTCGCTCATACTCATTGGCCGTCTAGGGGCCGCCGAGCCCATCCTTGGCAACCTGTGGGAACTGGATGCCATCGCGGCAGCAGCCATCGGCGGTGCGTCCTTGATGGGCGGAAAGGGCAGTATTCTCGGTACCATACTCGGCGCCATCATCCTGGGTGCAATGCGCAACGGTTTGACGTTGATGAACGTCCAAGCCTTCTATCAACTGCTTGCCACTGGTCTTATAATCCTCGTCGCCATGATGATTGATCGTGCGACAAGGGGAAGAGAATGAATTCGGAAGGCTTCGACACAAAGGCCGTCGGCCCGCGCATCCGCATGATGATGCCGTTGCTGACACCACTCGAAGCGAAGGTCGTGGACACCGTGTTTGCCATGCGTGATTTCAGCGATGAGACGTCGCTGAAACAGATCGCGGACGATGCCGGTGTGTCCGAGGCCATGGTGGTCAAAATTACCAAGAAGCTCGGCTTTTCCGGCTACCGGGATTTTCGTACGGCGGTCAGCCAATATAACCGCCAGCCGACCGCGGAAATGCACCAGGAGCTCTCGGTCAAAGATACCTCGCAAGAAATCGTCCAGAAGGTTTTTCGCACATCGATCAATGCTTTGGAGGAAACCCTTTCCATTCTGGATATGGTTGCTTTCGACAAGGCGGCGGACCTCATCCATCGCGCGAAGCACAGGGATTTTTACGGCGTCGGCGGCTCGGCGCAGATCGCGCGCGATGTCTCGCACAAGTTTCTGCGTATCGGCGTGCGCGCATCCGTCTTCGATGATGTGCACATGATGCTGATGTCGGCTGCGCTGCTGACCGAGGGGGATATCGCGATCGGCTTTTCCCACTCCGGCAACACGACCGCCATCATCGAATCGCTGCAACTCGCCAAGCGCAACGGCGCACAGACGATTGCGGTGACGAACTACAATTCGTCAGCGCTGGCGCAGGCTGCCGACGTCGTTCTCTGTTCCACCGCGCAGGGCTCTCCGCTCATGGGTGAGAACGCCGCAGCACGCATCGCACAACTGAACATTCTCGACGCAGTTTTCATGGCGGTCGCGCAACGTGACTATCAGTCGGCGGAAACAAATCTGGACCGGACAATGTCTGCGGTCAAATCCAAACGGAAAGATAGACTTTCATGACATCATCGCCGCTCGTGACCGTTTTTGGTAGTCTCCATTATGATATTGCCGTTATGGGTCCATCTCGCCCACGAAAGGGTGAGACCGTGACAGGTACCTCATGGCATCCAAAGAGCGGCGGCAAGGGCGGCAATCAGGCGGTGTCTTCAGCACGCACAGGCATGACCACGTATATGATAGGTGCGGTCGCCGATGATGATTTTGGGCGGTTCCTGCTTGCAAATCTTCAACGCAAAGGCGTCGATCACACCTTTGTTCGGCGCGACGCATCGCAATCGACCGGTATGAGCGTGGCGATCTTCGATGGAGAGGGCGATTACGGCGCCGTCATCGTGTCAGGCAGCAATCTGACGCTCGGTGAAGCCGATGTTGCCGCTGCCCATGACGCCCTGTCGAAGACGACTGTGCTGGTTTTGCAAAACGAAATTCCCGATGCGGCCAACGTGTTAGGTGCAAAGGCTGTAAAGCAGGCCGGTGGTCGTGTGTTGATCAATGCCGCTCCGGTCAGGGCGCTGTCGAATGAGCTCCAACCCTTGATCGATATTCTGGTGGTCAACGCCATTGAAGCGGAAATGCTGGCGCAGGTCCCCGTTGTCGAAACACTGGACGGCGCCTTGGCGGCCGCGAAAATACTGGCGCGAAGCTATCCTGATGTGGTCGTCACTGCAGGTGGCGCCGGCGTCGCCTATGCAAGTCGCAGCGGCGAGGAAATTATGATTGCGGCGGTGAAGGTGGACGTTCAAAGCACCCACGGCGCCGGAGATGAATTCATCGGTGTTCTCGCAGCAGAACTTGCATCCGGCCAAGCGACGATCGATGCCTTGCACAAGGCGAATGCGGCCGCGGCGTTGCTGGTCAGCACACCCGAAAAAGATCGTGTCTGATCTAATCGCAGTCTTTTGCTCTGCGGCCGTGGAACCAGATGGCGCCCGTGCAGTTTCGGTTCCTCTCCCACTGGAGCCGTGAATGAACATCCCGACAGCGACATACCGCATTCAATTCCGTAATGGCATGACCTTTGATCGTGCCGCCGAGATAATCCCCTATCTCAAGGCGCTCGGCATCAGCCATCTCTACGCATCACCCATCTTCACGGCGACGTCAGGTTCGACACACGGATACGATGTAACCAACCCCAACGAAATCGATCCCGCTATCGGTGGTCGTGAGGGCTTCGACAGACTTGTGAAGTCGCTGAAGGCGGAAGGGCTAGGGCTCATTCTGGATATCGTGCCGAACCACATGGCCGCGTCACTCGAGAATCCGTGGTGGAGAGACGTGATCGAGCATGGCGCAGACAGCCGCTATTCGCAATATTTTGACATTGATTGGTCCCGCCGCCTGACGTTGCCGTTCCTTGGAGACGATTTTTCGCAGGCGGTCGAAGCGGGTGAAATCCAGATCAAGGCGGACCCTGGCACCGGCAAACCCGCGCTTTGCTATCATGATACCTGCTATCCGCTGAACCCCGCCTCCTATGCAGGGCGAGAAGCCGAACTGCTCGAGACGACCGATAAAAAACGCATCACAGATATCCACGACCAGCAACCATATCGCCTCATGAACTGGCGTGATGCCAGCAGCGATCTGTCGTATCGACGGTTTTTCGAGGTGACCGGTCTGGCAGGCGTCCGCGTCGAAGATGACAAAATCTTCGATGATACCCACCGCCTTACGCTGGAACTGGTGCGCAGCGGCGCGGTCGATGGCTTGCGCGTCGATCATGTCGATGGTTTGGCCGATCCCAAGGCCTATCTGGAGCGTCTTCGTCGGGAGTCCGGGCCGGATTGCTATATCACTGTTGAAAAAATATTGGGCGCAGGCGAGGCGTTACCCGCCGATTGGCCCGTCTCCGGCACAACCGGCTACGAATTTATCGCCTCGCTGAGTAACCTGTTCGTGGACAATGACAAGCTCGCTCAATTGCAAGCCGCCTATGAAGCTGTCACCGGCGATCCCCTGGATGTGTCGTCGCAACTGCGGGCAGCAAAACTCTTGATGGTCGACAAGAACTTCGCAGGCGAGTTTTCCAGGCTTCTTGCGCTTGCCACCAAAATCCTGAATGCGGAAACAGGTCAGTCACATTCTGACGACGAGACGATACGGACAGCATTGCGCGAACTCGTCGTCTCGTTTCCCGTGTACCGAACCTATGGAACGAAAGATGGCCTGCCGCCGCAAAGCGACGCGGTTATGGCCGAGGTCGTGAAGACGATCAGCGCTGGCCCACATGCGCCAGACTTGGATGCTCTGCACAGCTTGCAGCGTATCCTTCGCAGCGGTGAGGAGATCACTTCGCAGGAGCTCAGAACACGCTTCCAGCAATTGACCGGCCCGCTCATGGCAAAGTCGGTGGAAGATACGCTGTTCTACAGACAGAACATGGCGCTCGCTTTGAACGAAGTCGGGGCAGAGCCACTTCCACATGCATACTCTGTCGAACGCTTCCATGCCGAAATGGCCGAGCGACTGGAGACGCAACCGGACGCATTGTCCGCCACGTCTACCCATGACACCAAAAGAGGTGAAGATGCGCGTGCCCGCCTCTATGCCATCACGGAAGCTCCTGAACTCTGGGCAGAGGCCGTAAAGGGCTGGCAGGGCATGAATACTGGCTTCAAACAAATGTTGACGGATGGTCCGGCACCAGAGCCTGCTGTGGAGTGGATGCTCTACCAGGCATTGGCCGGTGTGTGGCCATTGGACCTAGAAACGACAGATCGAAAGGGCTTGAAAGAGCTTGAAGACCGTTTTGCCGCCTATGTGGAAAAAGCTGTCCGCGAGGCGAAGCTACGCACGAATTGGGGCGATAACAACCAAGTTTATGAAGACGCCGTGGTTGGTTATGCACGTGGTCTTCTCTCGCCTGACAATAGGGCGTTCCTTGATGATTTTGCTCATACGCTGAAACCTTTCATCGAAGCGGGTTTGTCAAATAGCCTGACCCAGACGCTGATCAAGCTCACTGCGCCGGGCGTCCCTGACATCTATCAGGGAAGCGAAGGCCTCGACCTCAGTCTCGTCGACCCGGATAATCGGCGTGAGCCTGATTTTGAGGCGCTTCAAACGCAACTTACGAAAATAAGCGACGAGACAGGCGAGAGCGCGATGTCGAAGCAGCGCCTTATTGCAACTGTTCTCAACATTCGCTGGCAAAGGCGCGACCTGTTTGGCAGCGGGCGTTACTTGCCGTTGTCCGTGGAAGGGGATGGGGCGGACCAATTCGTTGCCTATGCGCGCGTTAAGGATGAGGATGCAATTATCGTCATCGCTCCACGTTTTTCAATGCGCGCAAATGGCGGTACGGTTCGAGACAACGTCTCGATCAAACTGCCAGAAGAGCTTGCCCATCGTAAATATGTCAATGCGCTGACAAAGGCCGAACTCTCTCTCGGCGAAGTTGTGAATATGGGTCAAGCTTTAGAAATGGAAAGCTTTGGGTTGTTTCACCGTTGCTAATAGGCAACGCGCTCATGCAACATGCACCCGTCGCGGCTCATCCGTTACGATATTTCGCGACGGGAGAGCCTACAAATGGCTAACTCATTTCAAGCGGCGGGGGCCGATTCTTTCGAAAGGTCTACCAAATGAAAAAGATTGTTAAGTTGGCAGGCTTGCTAGCTCTTCTCGCATCATCCGCGAATGCCGCCGACATGGTTGCTCAGACTGAGCCTGCCGTCGTTGCGAATCCAGGCGGTTTTTATCTCGGCTCGATCAGCAGCCTGACATTTCCTGACAACACAAGCTTCTCATCTGGTGGAGCTTCGTTCGATACTGATTATGATCTCGGCATGTACAGCGGCTTGCGCGCTGGTTACAGCTTCGGTTCATACGGCTTCGTTTCTCCACGCGTCGAGCTTGAAGTTGGCTACGGCACAGCCGACGTCAATGAGATCAGCATTGGCGGCGTGAACTTCGGTTCGAATTCGTTTGGCGAAGCGCGTACGATCCAAGGCTTCGTCAACGCTTACCTCGACATTCCCACGAACACCGCGTTCACGCCTTACTTCGGCGGTGGTATCGGTGCGATGAACCTCGAACTGCACAAGCAGGGCGTTGCGGGCGTTGCCATGGATGATGACGATACCCAATTTGCCTACCACCTCGATGCTGGCGTCGGTATCGATCTCAACACGATTTCATTCTTCAGAGACAGCACGCTGTTCAGCAACACGACATTTGATATCGGGTACCGCTACACCGCAGCTGATGACTTCAACTTCACGGCACGCGATGGTTCAGCATCCAGCACAGATTTCAGCAGCCACGCTGTTGTCGTCGGCTTCAGACGCAAGTTCTAAAACCCGACCTTTGATGACTGAAAAGCCGCTCTTGTAGCGGCTTTTTTGTTGGATGATGGGCTTGCTTGCTGCAGGCATATGGACCCTTGTCGAGACAGCGGCTAATCGCCTCTAAAACCACCTGATCTCGCGTGAGAAAGCAACAGAGGTGCCACCACCCGGTCCAGCCGCTCGATCGACCAGTTCTTGACCGGTGCCGACACCACGATAGCGCCTAGTGGGCGGCGGTTTGAGTCAAGGATTGCTGCCGCCACATTGACTTCGTCATGGATGGATTGCCGATCCGTGAAGGCATAGCCGCGCTGACGTGCACCCTTTATTTCCTCAAGAATCACAGCCTTGTCGGCTATCGTGTGGGGTGTTGCCATTTCAATGATGCTGTCATTCAAGATCATGTCGATTTCCGGCTCATCGAGGTAGGAGAGTATCGCCCGGCCACCCGAGGAACTGAGCGATGGCAGGCGTCTGCCCGCATAGGCCGTTCTAAAAGAGGGATGAGGGCGGCTTTGCACATGCAGCAAATGGACTATTTCTGTCCCATCGAGAATACAGAAGGAACAGCGCAACCCGCACTCCTCTCGCAACCGGATCAGCCTTGGCCATAGCATTTTCAGCAGCGAGTTGCTCATCTGGAACTTGAACAGCAAATCCAAACTTCGGACCGATAGCTGGAAGGTGCGACGACGCTCGTTCTTTTGCAGATACCCAATGGCAATCAATGTATCTGTCAGCCGCTGAACGGTTGGTATGGGAAAGCCGCTCAAGCGATGCAGTTCTGTCAACGTCAGTTCCGGCGTTGAGGGTTTGAAAAACCTTAGCAAATGGATGCCTTTTGCGATCGAGGTTACGAATAGCGGGTCGTTCTCTCCATCATTCATCGAAAGAGGTGCGTCGGCCTTTGGTTCGAAAAAAAACGGCCTCGTTCCAGGGGTAATGCGCAGTTCCGATATATGGTCGACGGCACGCGAGAGATGCTGAGCAAGGGCGTTGAGTTTATCTGGATCCGATGATGAGCCCGCAATCGAAATTGCCGCCAGCGGCTCGCCAGCGACGTTGCGGAACGCAACTGCCAGCATGCTTTGGTTGGCACTTTTTACGCCTGCATCGAAGGCAAAACCTTGAGGGAGCTCCTGCTTGACCAATTTTTCCATATTTGCAGCAGCGGCGACGGAGAGATTACCGTTTTTAACAGCCCGCTGAATATAGGCCTCCCGCTGAGCGCCGGACATCAGCCCAAGCAGAGCACGGCCCGGCGCAGAGGCCGTCATCGGCAGGCGTTGGCCCGTGGGTGCGATGGTCATCGATGCGGCTGGCGATGGAACGCGGGCCAGCGTGATCACATCATCTTTATCCATAAGCCATAGATCGCAGCTCAACCCCGTGACAGCATTCAGATCAACCAGCGATGACATGACGAATTCGATCAGATTGTTTGAGGTGAGGTAGGTGTGAGCTAGATCGGCGACCCGGTGGGAAAGGGTCAATGTGGCGGTTCGCTCGTCGCGTCGCAGCAGCTCTGTTTCCACCAGCGTATGAACCATGCGTTGGGCGCTTGATCGGTTCATACCCGCCATCTGCGCTATGTCTGTGATCCGAAGTTCCGGTGCTTCGGGACCGAAAAGTTCCAGAACAGAGAATGCCTTTTCAAGAGCCACGACGTGGCTACGACCATGATCGACGACACTCATTATGATGTTTCATTCCCCACTGGCGTTGACAAGCTTTTCATACACCATATAATCGATAATCAATAAGAGCAATCGCATTGCGATAAAACCAATAAGGGGAACGCATGCTTCAAACAACGGGAAAAACGCACACTTAAATTCAAAAATGCCATCAGGCATGGTTGTCTTTGAAATACTGACCACCCTCTTGGGTGCGCGGTATTGACGTTGATTGCCGTCATTCGTGGGGATGCGGTGCATCCCGCGAAAGCTGCGGTGTGGCTGGTCGCGATTTGTCGCGGTTTTCAGCAAATCATTCTGGAAGAAATCTTTCAGGCTCCGGCGCAAGCGTCGTGGCTGCGGTTTCTCGCGCCTCGTTTTCAGATGTCGAAGAAAGGGGAACTAACAAGAATGTACGCTCTAAAATCCGAAGGAAATGGCGGTTTCAAACGGCATGTCGCGGCAGCTATGATTGTGCTGTCGGCGTGCGTCAGTGGCCTTGCGACCCAAGCGCAAGCCCAGACGATGATTGCGGTTCCGCATTCTGGTATTCGTATTCTGGATCCGATCATCACCACAGCCCACATCGTTCGCAATCACGGCTACATGGTATACGATACGCTTCTGGCGCTGGATTCATCCTTTACGCCCAAGCCGCAGATGGCCGAATACACGATTTCCGAAGATAAGTTGACTTACACCTTCACCCTCCGTGACGGTCTGAAATGGCATGACGGCACGCCAGTGACAGCAGAAGATTGCGTGGCCTCGTTGAAACGCTGGGGAACGCGGGACACCTCCGGTCAGGTCATGTTCGACAAGACTGCAAGTCTTGTCGCCACCGATGCCAAGACCATCACGCTGACGCTCAAGGAGCCGTTCCCCTTTGTGTTGGATGTGCTGGCGAAACCTTCCTCGGTCGTTCCGTTCATGATGCCCAAGCGCGTTGCCGAAACGCCTGCCGATACGGCTATCACAGAATATATCGGCTCAGGTCCTTTCAAGTTCGTGCAGGATGAATATCAGCCTGGCGTGAAGGCGGTCTACGAGAAGTTCGAGGACTACGTTCCCCGCTCGGAGCCGCCGGATTGGCTTTCAGGTGGTAAGGTCGTCAAGGTGGATCGGGTTGAGTGGGTCTCAATGCCGGATGCGCAGACGGCGATGAATGCCATCCAGTCAGGCGAAGTCGATTATGTCGAAGCGCCATCTGTCGATTTGTTGCCGCTGGTGGAAGGGAATGACGAGCTGACGGTCAAGCTGCTGGCAAAGCTTGGTTCACAGACCATGGGTCGCATGAACTTTCTATATCCCCCATTCGACAATCCGAAAATCCGCAAGGCTGCGATGATGGCCATGAACCAGAAAGATGTTCTGGACGCGCTGGTTGGTAATCCGGATTATTATTCTGTCTGTGGCGCGATGATGGGTTGCGGCACGCCGCTGGCCAGCGAAGCGGGTTCAGAAACCCTGACCGGCACCGGTAATGTCGAAGGTGCAAAAGCCTTGCTGAAGGAGGCTGGTTATGACGGCACGCCTGTGGTGATCCTCCATCCGACGGATGTCGTGACCGTCAAGGCGCAGCCGGTGGTCGTGGCTGCGGCCTTGCGGTCAGCCGGTTTCAACGTCGACCTTCAGGCCATGGACTGGCAGACCGTCGTTACCCGTCGCTCATCGCAAAAGCCACCCTCCGAAGGGGGCTGGAACATGTTTTTCACCAATTGGATCGTCCCTGAAATCATGACGCCGCTCAACAATCCGATGCTCAACGGTCGAGGAACCAAAGGCTTCTTCGGCTGGCCGGAAGACGCCAAGTTGGAGGAATTGCGCGCTTCTTACGTAAAGGCCACGACACCGGAAGAGCAGAAGAAGGTTGCCGGCGATATACAGGCTCACGCCATGGAGACCGTCAACTACGTCCCGCTTGGCCAGTACAAACTTCCTTCCGTGTGGCGCAACGAGCTGTCCGGTTTTCTGGAAGCGCCGGTTCCCGTGTTCTGGAACATCGAGAAGAAGGAATAGGATGCGGGGCTGACGATCGACTTATCGCCCTTTCGGTCTGGCGGCTATCGTCGCCGGACCGACCACACCAGACCGGACATGCGAGGAGCGCCTATGCTGGCCTACACTTTACGACGTGTGCTGTCTGCCATCCCTGTGATGGTGACAGTTGCCGTCTTCGTTTTCCTGCTGTTGAGACTGACCCCAGGGGACCCCGCCGCGATTATCGCGGGCGATATGGCAACACCCGAACAGCTTGAAAAGATCAGAGTCTCGCTGGGGCTCGACAAGCCGCTTCTCGTGCAGTTCTTCTCCTGGATCATGCTTTTGCTCCAGGGCAATCTCGGAACATCGCTGATTTCCAACACTCCCGTCACCGGCATGATCGCAAAGCACATAGAGCCGACCGTCAGCATCGCATTGATGACCATCACACTGTCGATTGTCATTGCCGTGCCACTCGGTGTTCTCGCAGCGTGGCGCCATGGCAGCTGGATCGATTATGCCGTCATGTCGATATCGGTCATCGGCTTTTCGGTGCCGGTTTTCGTAATCGGTTATATTCTGATCCAGGTCTTCGCCATAGATTTGAAGTGGTTTCCTGTTCAGGGTTTCCGCAGCATTACCAAGGGCATCGGGCCATTCCTCGATCGCGCCATTCTACCATCTTTGACATTGTCATCGATTTACATTGCACTGATCGCCCGCATGACCCGAGCTTCGATGCTGGATGTGCTGGGGGAAGACTACATTCGCACCGCCCGTGCAAAGGGGCTTCGCGAAAACATCGTTCTGTTTCGCCATGCCTTGCGCAATGCCGCAGTTCCCGTGCTAACCATCATCGGAACGGGTTTTGCCCTGCTGATCTCCGGCGTGGTGGTCACTGAAAGCGTCTTCAACATTCCCGGCATTGGCCGTCTTACGGTCGATGCCATTCTGGCGCGGGACTATCCTGTCATTCAGGGGATGATCCTGTTGACCAGTGGTGTCTATGTCCTGCTCAACCTGTTGATAGACCTGTCCTATTCCTTTTTTGACCCGAGGATCCGGTACTGATGGCTGCTTCACGTCCGTTCGGGGCAGCGCTTCGCCTGCCGTTCATGAAAACCTCGGGAAAGCCGAAATCTCGCATCGGCATCATTCCGATCATCGCCTGCAGCGTTCTGGTTATCACAATTCTGCTGGCAATCTTTGCACCGCTTCTCGCTCCGCATGATCCGATGACCATGACGCCGTCAGCTCGGCTGAAGCCGGCAAGCGATATCTATCCGCTTGGAACCGATGCCTATGGCCGCGATCTGCTCTCGCGGGTTTTATATGGCGCCCGTATCTCGTTGCTTATCGGTGTCGGAGCGGCAATCATTTCGATTGGTATCGGTCTTGCAATCGGTCTGGTGTCCGGCTTTTTTCGGGTGCTGGATGCTATCGTCATGCGCATCATGGACGCGCTGATGGCCATTCCCAGCCTGCTGCTGGCCATCGCAGTCGTGTCTCTCACGGGTGCCAGCATTTGGACCGTCATGTTCGCCATCACCATCCCGGAAATCCCTCGTGTCGTGCGGCTTGTGCGGTCCGTGGTGCTGTCGGCACGTGAGGAACCCTATGTCGAAGCGGCAATCGCGGTTGGCTCCGGCCTCACGAAAATTCTCTGGCGTCACCTGATGCCCAACACGCTGGCACCGCTCATCGTCCAGGGCACCTATGTCTGCGCCTCTGCCATTCTGACGGAAGCTATCCTGTCCTTCCTCGGTGCCGGTGTTTCCACCGAAATTCCCACTTGGGGCAATATCATGGCGGAAGGGCGGGCCTATTTCCAGATCAATCCGACCTTGATCTTCTGGCCTGGGATTCTCCTTTCATTGTGCATCCTGTCGATCAATCTGCTGGGTGATACCGCGCGTGACATGCTGGATCCTCGCATGAAAAAGAGAGAGGCCGCGAAATGACACGGACTTTGATGAAGGACGATGCGGCCAAGATACTGTCCATTCGCAATCTGACCGTGGGTCTGACAGGAGACGACACAGGCAGGCCGGTGCTGGATGGCATATCTTTAAGCATTCGCGCAGGCGAGACGGTCTGCCTGGTGGGTGAAAGCGGCTCAGGGAAGTCGGTGACCTCACTTGCGACCATGGGTCTTCTCCCGCGTCAGTCGCTGGAGCCGAAAGGCGGCGAAATCCTGTTCGAAGGCGAAGACCTTTTGAAGGCGGATGGCGCGCGCATGCGTTCTTTGCGTTCAAGCCAGATTGCCATGATCTTTCAGGAGCCGATGACGGCACTGAACCCCGTTCTTTCTGTTGGCCGCCAGATATGCGAAGTGCTTCAGGAACATACCAAACTCGGCCAGCGCGAACAGCGAAAGCAGGTTCTGGCCATGATGGAGCACGTTCATCTGCCGGATGTGCAGCGCATTTTCAATTCCTATCCACATCAGCTTTCGGGTGGCCAGCGCCAGCGAATTATGATTGCCATGGCGTTGATCCTCAAGCCTAAACTTCTGATTGCGGATGAGCCCACAACCGCACTCGATGTCACGACCCAGAAGCAAATTCTCAAGCTGATCGATGAGTTGCAGGAAAAGCAGGGAACCGCAGTGCTGTTCATCACCCATGATATGGGCGTGGTGGCCGAAATTGCGGATACGGTTCATGTAATGCACCACGGCAAGCTGGTGGAATACGCGCCTGTCGATAAGATCTTGCGGTCGCCGGAGAAGGATTATACCCGCACGCTGCTGTCTGCCGTTCCCAGTCTTGTACCGCGTGATCCGCGCGCAGCATCCAGTCCCGAAATCGTTCTGTCGGTCTCAGAGCTAGAAAAAGTCTATGCGAAACGGAGTCTGTTTGGAAAACAGACCGATGGCACAAAGGCTGCGGACGACGTCTCCTTCACTTTGCAGCGCGGCCGCACGCTGGGCATAGTGGGTGAGAGCGGGTCGGGAAAATCCACCGTCGCCCGTTGCATCATGCGGCTCATTGATCCGACGTCGGGCAGCATCCGTGTGTCCGGTCATGAGATCGCCGATTTTTCCCGTCGAGCTTTGCGGCCGTACCGTCAGCACATCCAGATGATCTTTCAGGATCCTTATCGCTCGCTCAATCCGCGCCTCACCGTGGGAGAAAGTATCGTCGAAGGCCCGGTGAATTACGGCAAGTCACATGCGGTTGCCTGGGCGGAAGCCAAGCAACTGTTGAGCCTCGTCGGTCTGCCGGAAGACGCGATCAAACGTTATCCGCACCAGTTTTCCGGCGGCCAACGGCAACGCATTGCAATAGCCCGCGCTGTTGCCATGAAACCAAAGGTGCTGGTGGCCGACGAGGCGGTCTCGGCGCTGGACGTTTCTGTGCAGGCGCAGGTTCTGGCTCTGCTGGCACAATTACAGGAGAAGCTGGGCATCGCCATTCTGTTCATCACCCACGACCTGCGGGTCGCGGCGCAAATCTGCGATGAGGTCATCGTCATGCAGCGGGGCAAGATCGTGGAATATTCAACCGGTTACAATGTGCTGACCAAACCGACAGATGTGTATACGCGCCAACTGATTGATGCCGCACCGGGACGCCATTGGGATTTTGCCAACTTTCGTCCGCTTGCCATGTCAGCGGCGACAGCAGGAGAGACATGACGATGTCCAAACGTGTGGCTATTGCCGGTTTCATGCACGAGACGAACACATTCGCGCCGACCCAAGCCTTCTACGAGGACTTCGTGAAAGGCGGAGGCCACATGTGCATGAGCCG
Source organism: Hyphomicrobiales bacterium (assembly GCA_900472925.1). Classification (GTDB taxonomy): domain Bacteria; phylum Pseudomonadota; class Alphaproteobacteria; order Rhizobiales; family Rhizobiaceae; genus Agrobacterium. The sequence continues at coordinate 160,634 of UCJU01000002.1, read as the reverse complement.
TGGTGCGGAGATCATGCATCGCTCAAAGGGCGCGAATATCGGTATCGCCGGTGCGCTGGATTTTGCAGGCCAAGCGGGCTGGGAAACCGTCCCGATTGTGTGGGCGGGTGCCGTCCCGTCAGCGCATGTGACAAAGGATGCCTTCGAGCGCATCGCCACCGAGATCGTTGAGGGCATCGTCAATGCGGGTCCGCTGGATGGCATCTATCTCGATTTGCACGGCGCCATGGTCTGTGAGCATGTTGATGACGGCGAAGGCGAGCTTCTGGCGCGTATGAGGAATGCGGTCGGCAACGATATCCCCATTTCGGTCAGCCTCGATCTGCATGGCAACACCACGCGTCTGATGATGGACAAGGCGGATGTCATGGTTGCCTATCGCACCTATCCGCATGTCGATATGACCATGACCGGATATCGTGCAGCCAGCCAGTTGCATCGCCTGATGGGCGGAGAAAAGCTGTTCAAGTCCTTTCGGACCATCCCCTATCTTATCCCGATTTCCTGGCAATGCACGGAAATGGAACCCTGCCAGTCCATCTACGGCCGACTGATGGCGCTTGAGGTTGGTGATGTCGTTTCGTTGTCCTTCATGCCTGGTTTCCCCGCTGCGGATTTCGATGAGTGCGGTGCCACGGTTTTGGGTTACGGCCTCACACAGTCCGCAGCAGACGCCGCTGTCGATGACCTCGAAGCGCTGGTAAATGCCAGTGAAAGCGCTTTTGCCGGAAGGGTCTATTCACCGGATGAGGGCGTCAAGGAGGCCATGCGCATTGCGACGTCTGCCCGAAGACCAGTTGTGATTGCCGATACGCAGGACAATCCCGGCGCCGGCGGCAATTCCGATACGACTGGTATGTTGCGTGCACTGGTTGCCAATGATGCGCAAGACGCCGCAATCGGCCTGATATATGATCCCGCTGCGGCACTTGCGGCGCACGCCACAGGCTTAGGCGGCAAGCTGCGCGTTGCACTTGGTGGTCATTCCAATATCGAGGGCGACAGCCCTTTTCTGGAGGAATTCACTGTCGAGGCTCTCTCAGATGGCAATTTCGAGGTGCACGGCCCCTATTACGGACAGAGTGAAATGAGCCTCGGTCCCTCAGCCTGCCTGCGTATTGGCGGGGTGCGGGTGGCGGTTGCCTCGCACAAGGTGCAGATGGCCGATCAGGGCCTTTTCCGTTACCTTGGCATCGAGCCAAATGAGCAGGCCATTCTCGTCAACAAAAGCTCCGTGCATTTCAGGGCCGATTTCGCGCCGATTGCCGAAACGATTTTGGTCTGTGCCGCTCCCGGCCCGATGGCGGTAGATCCCGCTATGCTCCCATGGCAATATTTGAAAAAAGGCATCCGTCTCTCGCCCAACGGACCCGCCTTTACGTAGAGATTTCCACCTCGCCATTTCCATCATTCTGCAAGGATATGCCCAATGCCCGTTATCGACAAGATCGAAGCCTACAAGGACGAACTGACCGCGATCCGCCGTGATATTCACCAATATCCCGAAATCGGTTTTGAAGAAGTCCGCACATCCGGGATCGTTGCCGAGAAGCTTGCAAGTTGGGGTATCGAAGTTCATCGCGGCATCGGCAAGACGGGCGTTGTCGGCGTGCTGAAAGGCAACCTTGGGGAAGGAAAGACCATCGGTCTGCGCGCAGATATGGACGCCTTACCGATGGAGGAGCACACCAATCTCGGTTACGCCTCGAAAATCCCCAACCGGTTCCATGGCTGTGGTCATGATGGCCACACAACGATGCTGCTGGGTGCGGCGCGTTATCTGGCAGAAACACGCGATTTTGCCGGAACGGCAGTGTTCATTTTCCAGCCGGGTGAAGAAGGCTGCGGCGGCGCCCGCGCCATGTTGGCCGATGGTCTGTTCGACCGTTTTCCGTGCGACGAAATTTACGGCCTGCACAATTCGCCCTATGACGAGCCGTATCGGATCGGCATCAAGCCTGGCACGAGTATGGCGGGTGCCGACTTTTTTGATTTCCGCATCATAGGTCGCGGCAGTCATGGCGCGATGCCAGAAGTCTCCAAGGATCCGATCATTGTCGCGACCGCACTTGTGCAGGCTCTGCAATCCGTGGTCAGCCGCAACGTCAGCCCGCTAAAAAGCGCCGTACTTTCTGTCACGCAGATCCATTCGGGCAGTGCTTACAACGTCATTCCACAGGAGGCGACGGTGTCCGGCACGGTGCGTTTCCTGGACCGAGAGGTCAATGAGGTGATCCGTCAGCGCATGAGGTCGATTGCAGCTGGCCTTGCGGCATCCTTCGAAGTCGAAATCGATGTCGATATCCGCAATGTCTTCGATGTGCTGTTCAACACCGAAGATCTGGTTGAAGGCTTTGCAGAGGCCGCCCGGGATATCGTAGGGGAAGCGATGGTCTACACCAAGAAAGACCCCGCCATGGGCAGCGAGGATTTCGCGGACATGCTGCACAAGGTGCCGGGCGTCTATTGCACCGTTGGCCACGCCGGAAGCGTCCCGGTCCATAATCCCGGTTTCGTGCTGGATGACGGCATTCTGCCTGTCGGTGCAAGTCTGCTTGCCCGCATTGTGGAACGTCGTTTGGCGGCCTGATATCTGCAAGCGTCGGCGCGTTGCAGCCGCCCGCGGCTCTTTTCGCGACGCTCTGACCCATGGGGGAATTCCATTGCAAGATGTGACCAGACTGACGGCGGCTGAACTGTCGCGTTCCATCCATGCGCGCAGTATTTCCTGCGTCGCCGTCATGGAGGCCTATCTTGATCGGATAGACAGGCTGAACCCAACTCTGAATGCCATCATCAGCCTGCGAGAACGTGCGGATATTCTCGATGATGCGCGGATATGCGACCGCGCGTTGACGGACGGCCATTCGCATGGATGGATGCATGGTTTTCCGATTGCCATAAAGGATCTTTCCGAAGCCAAGGGCTTGCCCTGCACGTGGGGTTCGAAACTCTTCGAAAACTTCATCGGTCAGACCGACGACATCCATGTCGAGCGTATTCGCGCCGCTGGCGCCATCATTATAGGAAAGACCAACACGCCGGAAATGGGGCTGGGATCACACACCGCCAATTCCGTCTTCGGTGCCACGCGCAACCCTTTCGACAACGGCCGCAGTGCCGGGGGCTCCAGCGGGGGCGCTGCGGTCGCCGTCGCAGCTCGCCTGTTGCCCGTGGCCGATGGCAGTGACATGATGGGTTCCCTCAGAAATCCGGCAGCATTCAACAATGTCGTCGGTTTCCGTCCGAGCTTTGGGCGTGTGCCTTCAGGCAAGGGCAACGAGATTTTCATGCGGCAACTCGGTACGGCAGGACCGATGGCCCGCACTGTGCAGGATGCCGCGCTGCTTTTGGCAACACAGGCCGGGTATGACATGCGGGATCCGCAGTCACTGGCGGATGAAGCCTTGGGTCTTGCGCCGAAGGCTGATCACGCCGGAACGAAGATTGCCTGGCTAGGAGATTTCGGCGGTTATCTGCCCTTCGAAGACGGCGTTCTCAACCTCGATCGTAAGGCGCTTGACGTGTTCTCGGCTATTGGTTGCGAGATTGACGAGATCGTCGTGGCGTTCGACATGGATGCGCTGTGGACATCATGGGTCACCCTTCGCACCTTCAATGTCGCAAACGGCCTCCTCCCGCTTTATCACGACACTGAGAAACGCAAGCTTATGAATGTTCAGGCCATTTGGGAAATCGAACGTGGCCTCCAGCAGACAACGGCTGAGATATTCGATGCATCTGTCGTCCGCAGCGATTGGTACAAGTTCGTCTGTACGCTGTTCGAGCGTTACGATTATCTGGTAATGCCTTCTGCGCAGGTCTTTCCGTTCGATGTTAACAGGACGTGGCCAGATGAGATCGCCGGTCGCCGGATGGACACCTATCATCGCTGGATGGAGGTGGTGATAGGGCCGAGCATGGCCGGCTTGCCGGTAGCGGCGATGCCAGCGGGTTTCGGCGCGAACGGTCTGCCCAGCGGTATCCAGATCATCGGCAAACCGCGTGGCGACCGCCAACTCCTGCAATTTGCGCTGGCTTATGAGCAAGCCGCAGGCATCGACACCACGCCGTTGGCGTGAGAAATGTCTTCAAAAGGTTGGTCTGATCCGTGGCGGATTTCGTACCGATGCCAAAGCCGGATTGCTCGACCACGCTCAAGACGAGGCGTTGCCTGATCTTTCAAGATAAGCAATCGTGTTCAGCGTCCCGGACAAGGTCACGACTGCTTGGGCCGGTGTGTCGCACCAAGAGCCCGCCAGCTGCGTCCATCTCGCTCAATGAGATCCTGCGCCGATTTTGGTCCGTTGCTGCCGGGTTCGTAAGGGTCAGGTGATCCTCCCTTCGCCCAAAGATCGAGGAATGGCTGAACGACCGCCCATCCGGCCTCAATGCCATCGGCGCGTTGAAAGAGCGTCTGGTCACCCACGAACAACTCGTAGAGCAAGGATTCGTAGCCGGTTGTCTTGCTGATGTCGAACTGGTCGGCGTAGCGAAAATCCATTGACACTGGCACAGTATCGACCGACTGGCCGGGTGACTTGATCGACAACTCCATGCTGAGCCCTTCATCCGGCTGGACCTGGATGACGAGGCGGTTGGGAGGAAGTTTTCGCGCTACGTCTGTTTCACGAAACTGAGCAAATGGCACCTGTTTGAAAGTGACGACGATCTCCGTATCCCGGGCCGCCATTGCTTTGCCTGTTCTCAGATAGAACGGCACACCTGCCCAGCGCCAGGTATCGGCGTAGAGCTTCAAAGCTACGAAGGTTTCGGTGTTGCTATCAGGAGCGATGTCTTTGGTTTCCGTGTACGCAGGAATTGCGGTGCCATTCATGGTGCCTGCCACGTACACGCCACGTGCAGAGTGGGTATTTGCTTCCTCGGGCGTATAAATCCGCAATGCTTCCAGGAGTTTGCTTTTTTCGTTACGTATGGCCTCTGCGCCAAAGCTGTTTGGCGGCTCCATGGCCACCATGGCCAGAAGCTGGAAGAGATGGTTGGGTACCATGTCGCGTAAGGCGCCGGTGGCGTCATAAAATTTGCCCCGCGACCCAACATCGACCACTTCTGCGGCCGTTATCTGGACATGGTCGATGTAGTTGTTGTTCCACAGTGACTCGATCATCATATTGGCGAACCTCGCCGTCATGATGTTCTGGACAGTCTCTTTGCCTAGGAAGTGGTCCAGTCGGTACACTTGCTTTTCGGATACGGTACTCAGGATTTTGGCGTTCAGCGCGCGTGCCGAGGCAAGATCGGTTCCGAAAGGTTTTTCGATTGCGATCCGTCTGAACGCGGTATCATTTTCCGTGACAAGTCCGTGTTTTCCGAGCTTCTCGACAATCGGTCCAAAGAACTGTGGCGGAACGGCCAGATAGAAGGCGGCATTTCCGACGGTCGTTGACGCTAGACGCCTCGATATCTCCAAAAAGACGTCGTCCTGTGTGAAATCACCGCTGATATAGGAAACACGCTGTTTTAAACGAAGCCAGGCTTCATCCGCTGACACAGGCTCTGCACCACCAAGCCCTGACAGAAACGCCTCGAGCCGTTCAACAAGCATGGTCTCGTCCCCAGGTTCAATCCCTACGCCAAGGATGTGCAGGTCGTCACCCACAAGGCCACTTCGTGTCAGATTGACCAGAGATGGTATCAAAAGGCGGCGTGTCAGGTCGCCGGTTGCGCCGAAGATAACGAGTGTAACCGGAGGTGCGGGTGTAGCGTCCAAAATCAGATCTCCAACAAGCGCGACAGGAATAGTGGGTAGGATGTAGCAGCAGGAACGCTAGATCGGATTTCAGACCAGACTATGTCTGATTCCAGCTGCGAATAACCGGTTCATCCAGATTGTGTTCATATCCGAGAATGCTGATGCTCGCAGTGTCCAACACAAAGGATGCTCCAGCTTCTGCGTGCAGCCCGAGCCATCGTGCCGCCAAAACGCGTAGAAAATGAGAGCTTGAAAACATTAGAACGTTGCCGTCTACGGTCTTGATTTTGTTAATAACGGCATCAGCACGCGCGGCCACGTCTGAGGCCATTTCTCCATCAGGGCAGCCATCGTGGAAAATGTTCCAACCCGGCTTTTGCGTTTGGATTTCCTTGGTCGTCACACCCTCATAGCGACCATAGTCCCATTCCGAGAGATTGTCGTCTATCTCAACTCTTGAACCGAAGCCTGCCAGCTCACACGTCTTTCGCGCTCGTTGAGAAGGGCTGGAGAATATCGCGTTGAAGCCACTGGCGGGTATCCGCGCCTTCAGAAGTCGCGCGGCCGCTTCTCCATTTTCCGTTAGAGGTATGTCGCTACGCCCTGTATGTCGCCCGGAAAGCGACCATTCCGTCTCCCCGTGTCGGACAAGAAAAATTTGGGGAAAATGCGTGCTCATAAGTTTCACCATGTTCTTTTATATCAACCGTATCGTCGTCTTGAGCAGGAAACGAAAGACGATACGCGATTATTGGCTTTGAGTTTTTCTCACGTGCATTCGGGTTTTCCGTGCCTTAGCCAGCAGATCGATATCCTTGCTGTGAACGACGCGATTTCGGCCTGATGCCTTGGCAATATAAAGCGCCTTGTCGCAGGCAGCATAGAGAGCCTCAAACGTTGCATGGTCCTCTCGGTCTGCGACACCACCGGAAATCGTGATGCGAAAACGGGATGTTCCTGCTGTGAACGATTTGGCGGCAATGAGCTGCCTGCAGCGTTCAGCCAAGGCGTAACGCTCCGTCGGTGTCAACGCCGATACCAGGATCGCGAATTCCTCTCCGCCAATCCGGGCGACGGCTTGGCACTGCGCAAAGGTTTCGGACAAGTTTGCCGCGACCGCGATGATCGCCTGATCACCGACGTCATGGCCATATTGGTCGTTGATGGATTTGAACTTGTCGATATCGAACAAAATCAGTGATGAGTTTTCAGGCGCACGCGTTGCCTCGTCGAGAAACGCTCTTCTGTTGAGTAGCCCGGACAACATATCGGTTCGGCTTAGTCGCTCGAAGGTGGCTCTCGAGATGGTGAGATGGTGAATAGCAAGACCGATGACATAGGAGACGGAAAATGTCAGAATTGACGCGACCGATGTGGAGATGATGACGCCGACGGTTGCTGCCGGAATGACGTCATAGGGCAGCAAGCCGAACTCATTCAGGGTGTAATGCGCGACAACGTTGAGAACATCTGCCACGATTGTGACGTAGAATGTGATAGACAGCGCGAAATGCAAAACGTCGCGACGGGTTTCGAAGCGGTTTGTTGCGCATGCTTCTTTTACGTAGCGGTCGATAAAGGCGAGCATAGCCAATGGCTCCAGATTGCTCATAAGTTATGCTCAAATTTTCTGGGCTATAGAACTTTAAATGAATTTAAGACTGATGGATTTACCTTCAAAATCACTGGTCCTGATGAATAAGTCATTACATCAGCGGCTAGAGGCATAGCGCAAAAGACTGTCTTGATGAGAACTTAGTGTTTCATTGACGTAGACGCTGTGCGTCCACGTCAAACCCCTGAGGGCACAAACATCATCTCACGTCGTTTGTTTGAGACGTTCAAGAAGTATATCTATTTGCTGCGAATTCGGGACATCAGGCGGATGATCCAGCTTTGTGCGAAGGCGGTAAGACGGGCTTGATGAATACCAGTCGATCAGCGCCGTCGCGACTTCCACGGCTCTGGGATCAATTTTCTCTACATGATTTTCTTCGCACCAAGCGGTGTGGAACCGATCGATCTCTTCGAGATCATCAGACGATAGAACAGAGAGAGAAAGAGTTGAACCGTCCATTTTACACCGGATATAAACGGCTTCTGGTAACGGACGTACAACAACTTCATGAGCACTTAGTTCCCCGCTGAAGGTGAGATAGACTAAATTTCACAACTATTCGCTTTAAGTTCCTGATCAGGCATAGGTTCGACTATCACGCACCCAGTCTCTGATCGAAACTACCCGTTACCCAAGCAACAAGTTTTGGCATATCGACCGGCGCAGTCGTTTCAACATCAAGCACGGGTCCGATGTTGCAGGGGCGGGCGTTGCGGGCGAGCTCGATCAGTTCCGGCACATATGCCAGTCCCGGATGACCGGGCAGCCGCCCAGCACTTCGGTCGCCGTAGCGTTCTCCTATAATTTCTGGCGGGGCGTGGCACCATATCTCCGCGATCTCGGTAATGCCTGCCATCGCTATATGAGCACGTAGGACCTCAACGGGTTGAAAGCCGAACCAGGCATCGACGACGAAGGTCGAACCTGGCGCTGCTTCTTCGATCATCGAAAAAATCGCCTTGTAACTGGCCCGACCAAGAACGCGATTGAATGGTCGATCCACATTTTCGATGAGTTCGAGAAATGGGTTCTTCACTGTGTCGAGCGCGAGAAGCGGCCAACCTGTCGTTTCGCAAATCCCGCGCGCGATACTGCTTTTTCCGGATGCGGGCACACCATTGACCATGACCAGGCGTTTTCCGGCCTCACGGTTGACGCGAGGCACCAGATCGAAAGCCGCAAGGCCAGAGCCGATGACGCCTGCATCGTCCCCAAGTTGGGCGAGCCTAACGTCGATGTCGTACCAGCAGGTGAGGGGTGGGAGAAAGCTCAGGGCCTGCACCGCTGCATGCCCCATTCCCCCGCCGAGTATGACAACGTCAGGATCAAAGGCTGCGGAAAGCGTGTTGATGGCAGCGCGCAACGGTCCACCCCAGGCATGCATCACACCTATAGCCACTGTGTCGCCTGCCTTGGCCTTCAGTTCGACATGCTCGAAGCGAACATCCTGTCCATATCCGGCTTCATCCAGATGTCGTCTGAGCGATGTGCCTGATGATTCTGTTTCAATGCAGCCACGCTGGCCACAAAGGCATGGACGTCCGCCGATGTTCACGACGAGATGGCCAAGTTGGCCAGCACTGCCTTTGCCATTGACGATCTGGCCACTTTCGATGATGGCGCCGCCGATGCCGGTTCCGATGGTCAGCATGACGGCGTTGCGCAGCCCCTTGGCCGCACCCCGTCGTGCCTCACCGATGAGGGCCATGCTGCAATCATTTGCGACCGCAGTGGGCCTGCCGAATGTCACCTCAAGCCTGCGCTTGAGATCAACGCCGGAGAGGTCGAGGAAGCCGCCGGACAAGATTTTGCCCGTCCTGCCGTCAACCCGCCCGGGGATGCCAATGCCGATCGCTTTTGCATCCTCGACACCCATATCGCGCAAGAGGCCATCGATAAGATCGAGAGCGATCGCCGGGTCGCGACTACCGGCGATGGATTGTTTCCTGAGAATTTCCCCGGTTGGAGAAATCCTTGCCGCCCGCATGTTCGTACCGCCGACATCTATGCCGATCGCAAAATCTTCAGGTGACATCTGGTGCAACCCTCAGGCTGCGGCCTGCTCGCCGCGATAACGTCGAATGATAGTCTGAATATCCTTGAGGCGGGAGACGGCAATCGTCGAAAGTTTTTCCTTCGAAACCGCGCGATCAAGCGAGATACAGTCTTTCCAAAGGGAGCGTCCGGCGATGACGCCAGATGCACCGTTCTTCATCGCGGCCTCAACCTGAGGGAGGAATGTCTCGTGATCGACACCAGCTGAAAGCACGGCCCATGGGACGTCGCCAGCAATTGCGGTGACGTCTGCGCATGCCTGCTCAGAACCGGGATAAGGGATTTTCAGCACTTTCGCGCCAAGGTCCAGGCAGGCGCGCGACCCTTCCACGATCAGATGAGGAATTTGGGCCTGGTAGTCTTCCTTGCTCTCGTTTTCGAGCTGATACGTCAGGAACTCGACAACAAGAAGAGCATCCTCGCGGGCGAAATCTTCGATGCTGGCTTTGAGGGTTTCAAGGTTCTGAACGTTTGCCGCAGGTGTATCCATCCGCAGGTAAATCATGATCTTGCCGCCGGTGGCGCCGAGTTCGCGAACTTTACGGGCATTGATACCATCGACCATTTTCGAGATGCGGTAGCCCTCAGGCGACGTGTCCCAACCCGACGCGTCGATACCGATCAGAAGCGCTGTATCCCGTGGCAGGATGTTGTTGTCGATCAGACCCGGGACCGCGCAGATCGGATCCACCAGCACGCAGCCTGCTTTTGAAGCGAGATAACGGGTGATGTCCCCCTTTGTATCTCCCAAGACATCGTTGCTGATCTTGGCCTGTTCCTCCGGTGTCGCTGCCAGCACGGATCGCATGCCGCCTCTCTGGTCGCAGGCAATCACCATCATCGCGCCGCTGGCGTCACAAATCTGATGATAGGCACGGCGCTCTGCTGTCGTCATCGCTGTCATACTCTTCCTCCGTTTCGTCGTTTTTCTGGCTGTATGGCCAGCTTCAGGTCACAAGAGGTCACACGTGCGCGTTTCGGCTCCTGCTAATGTGCGGGCTCGATCCGTGGATTGAATTGTCAACCTGTTCAGTGTAACTTTGAGTGATGTGTAACACGTTGCAGAAAGGAATTGCAAGCTGCTTCCGCAAACATCACAGGACACTGCGTCCCGTGCGACCCTTCATATGGTTGCCAAGCTTCACTACCAGAGCGATATGCCGCAGGTGGAAATCGCCCGGAAACTCGGCGTTTCCACGGCAACCGTCTCGCGATTGCTGACCCGTGCCCGTGCCCTTGGAATTGTCAAAATCGAAGTGATGGACTTTGCGGTCCCAGACGAAATCAGAGATCGGCTGATCGAGGCTCTGGGTCTGAAGCGCGCTGCCGTTATCGATACGCCGTCAACCGGTGTGTTGGGCGCGCTCGCAGCACCTCTCGGTAATCTCCTGAAGGAAGAGGACCTAGCGCGGGGAGCCACGATTGGAATCGGTTGGGGCAGAGCAGTTCGTGAAGTCATTCAGGCTGGCTTGCCACGTATTCCAGATGCGCGGGCCGTCGCGCTGAATGGGGGAATGCAACAATCTGCGCCTCATTTTCAGATCAACGAATTCGTCCGCCAAGCTGCAGAACAATTTGGCGGAACAGCACATTTTCTCCACGCGCCCTATGTCTCGTCCGTTGCACTGCGGGATGCGTTTCTCAGCGATCACGTCGTGAAGGACACGATTGGGCTTTGGGATGAACTCGACTGCGCAATCGTCGGTATCGGGCTTCCGCATGCCATCAATCCGCCTGAAGCAAGCGCGGCCACGATCAGTGAGCAGGCAATCGGCGGCGCCGTGGGCGATGTGATCCGCCACTATGTCGGTCCCAACGGAGAGCTGCTTCATTGGGACGGCGAAGAGCGCATGCTGGCAGCGTCAGTAGAGCAGCTCCGAAAGACCAGGTTGTGTATCGGTGTGGCTGCTACCGTGGAAAAAGCCGCCGGTATCGTCGGCGCCGTTCGCTCGGGAATGATCAATGCGCTGGTCACGGACACGGCGACAGCCCTTGCTGTACTTGATATTTTGTCTGATAATACAAAGAGATAATGTGTATTCAAGACTCCTTTTCAAGCGTCTGAAATAAGTTTCAGGAAAAAATTACTTGACGTTTCCACTGCGTTAGCGCGAATATCGCCCTGCTCGATGTTTGTGAGAAGGAGGAGCTTCTCACAATATTTCAACCTGGGAGGGTACTTTGGAACGTCGCTCATTTTTCAAGGCTGCTGCGGCCGCCACTCTTGCTGCACCAGCGATTATGACCACCACCGGCGCCAGCGCGCAGGATAAGAAGTTTACGATTGCCCTTGTTCCTGGACTGACGACGGACGCATTCTACATCACCATGCGCAAAGGTGCCGAAGCCGCTGCCAAGGCAGTCGGGGCAACACTCGTGTTCCAGGGCGCACCCGATTTCAACCCTGTAACCCAGGTCCCCGTACTTGACGCGGTGATCGCAAAAAGCCCCAGCGCCTTGCTGATCGCGCCGACAGACACCAACCAGCTTATTCAGCCTCTGAAGCGCGCCTCCGATGCGGGAATTCCGGTGATTACCGTCGATACCTACATCGGAACGGGTGACTATCAGACTGGTACAGGAGATGCAGATTTCCCGCTCTCCTACATCGCTTCCGATAACGTCGCAGGCGGAATGATAGCCGCGAGGTCGCTTGCGGCAGCGGTTGGAGATAAGGGTAAAGTCTACATTTCCAACAACAAGCCGGGCATTTCGACAACCGACCAGCGCGAGCAGGGGTTTAAAGCCGAAATGGCGAAACACCCGAACATCACGGTGCTCGAAACGCAGTTCAACGAAAACGACGCCAACAAGGCCGCATCGCAGCTACAGGCGGTTTACGCTCGTAATTCGGATCTGGTGGGTGTTTTTGGAGCAAACCTCTTCTCAGCCATTGGTGCCGCAAACGGCGTGCAGCAGGCGGGCCAAAGTGGCACCATCAAGGTTGTTGCCTTTGACGCACCGACCTCAATCATCGACAATCTGAATTCCGGCATTGTTGATTTGGCGATTGCCCAGCACCCGGCCGAGATTGGTTATTTCGGGGTGATGGCGGCCTATGCTCATCTCACCGGTAACTCCATCCCGACAAAGATCGGCACCGGTTTCACGGTTATCGACAAGAAAAACGTGACCGATCCAAAGATTGCACAGTTCATCTATTCCGATTGAGAGCCTCCCGAGCCTCGTTGATGCCCGGTCGCAAATGACCGGGTGTCGGATTTGTTATTGCAGTTTCACCAATAACTGCCCGTTATCCGGAGCAATGAATGGTAGACCACGCTACTCACACGCACAGCAAGCCGCAAGCCGATCACGCAGACGTCCGCAAAAGCGTCATCCAGAAAATCGCACAGCTGCGCGCATGGCTGTTTCTGGCCGTTCTTCTCATTTTCTTCGAGATTTGGGCACGCACCGATTTCGGCGGCACGTTCATCGGGTCCTCATTCAATTGGCGCTCCGTGGCGGTCTTTGCGGTGGCGCCGTTGCTTTTGGCAATGGGGCAAACCTTCGTCATCATTTCCGGCGGGATCGATCTGTCAGCTGGTTTCATCATGGGTCTTGCAGCCGTTGTCGCAGCCCATGCCATTAACGTGCTGGGCGGTTACGTTCCGCTTCCACTTGCCATGGTCCTCGGCATTTGCATCGCTGTTTTCGCGGCCATTATTCCCGGTATGATCAACGGTTTGCTGATTTCCCGGTTGAAAGTCCCGCCATTCATCGGAACGCTTGGCATGTTCGGCGTCGCGAGAGGCGCAGCCTTTCTTCTGGCAGGCGGAACGACGGTCCCGGTGAAGAACAGCTCTTTCGCCGCTCTCGGCAATGGCCAGTTTTTCGGCGTTCCCTATCTTATCATCGTCACGGGGGTGGTCGTGCTTGTGATGCACTATATTCTAAGCCAAACCCGCTTTGGGCAGCATAACTATGCCATTGGAGCCAATGCCCAGGCGGCACGGCGGGCCGGTATCGATCTCAAGTCGCATCTGCTTCGCCTCTATATCCTGTCCGCGATTTGCGCAGGGCTGGGCGGCGCTCTCTACGCGGCCCGCTTCACGGCCGGTGCAGCGCAGGCTGGTGAACCGCTTCTCCTCGATAGCGTGGCTGCCGTCGTCATTGGTGGTGCCAGTCTTTTCGGTGGCTCCGGTACAATCATTGGCACCATAGCGGGTGCTCTGGTCATCGCCGTCATCCAATACGGTCTCGTTTTCATGAATGTCGAACCCTTCTGGCAGTTCATTGCCGTTGGCGTCGTCATCATCATCTCGGTTCTCATCGACCAGGCCCAGCGCCGGTTCAGCGGAGCAAAGCAGGATGAATAGCTCAGTCCCCCTTTTGGAAGTTCGCAATCTTTCCCGTCACTTCGGCGCGGTCAAGGCGCTGGAGCATTGCTCTCTCAGCGTTCGCCCCGGAGAAGTCGTCGCCCTTGTAGGGGATAATGGTGCCGGCAAGACGACGATGATCAAAACGGTCTCGGGCGTTTACCCACCATCGTCGGGAGAGATTCTGATAGAAGGAAAGCCGGTCCTCTTTTCTTCGCCGGAAGATGCGCGTGAAAAGGGCATTGAAACGATTTATCAGGACCTCGCACTCGCAGACAATTTGACGATCGGTGCGAACATTTATCTCGGGCGCGAACCGGTGAGACGCATGTTCGGCTTCCTGCCCGTTCTTGATCGCAAGAAAATGGCCAAGGCGGCAGAAGACACAATGGCGCTGCTCGACTTCCATGTGAAGCGCCTCGAAGCACCGGTCAGCAATTTTTCCGGAGGTCAGCGCCAGGCTGTCGCCATCGGACGTGCGGTTTTCTGGAATGCAAAAATCTTGATCATGGATGAGCCAACCGCAGCGCTTGGCGTGCCGGAGCAGAGAAAGGTCATCTCGCTTATCAAATCCGTTAAGGCGCAAGGCAAGGGTGTCATCTTCATTTCTCATAATCTTCAGGACATTTTTGCCGTATCCGACCGGATCGTGGTTCTCAGGCGCGGTATCGTTGCCGGTGTCCGGGATATAGCCGACACGAACCCCGATGAGGTGGTGAAGCTGATGATTGGCGGATGACGCCTGCATTTCCGCAAGGCGTTGATCAACGGCAAATGGAGTTCTCATGCACAATCTAGAAGGCAAGACAGTCCTTGTGACCGGCGCCAGCGGCGGCATCGGCGCGGCAACGGTTCGCAGACTGGTAGAGGCTGGCGCCATCGTCATCGCGGGTGGTCGGGATGAAGAAAAGCTCTCCAGGCTTAGCTCTGAAACGGGATGCTCGGCTCTGCCATTCGATTTGAGCGATGAAGACAGCATCCGCGATGCCCTCAACGGGTTGGACCTCTGGGGCGTCGTGAATTGCGGCGGGTTCGGCGGAGAGATCGCCACGCCCATGGACACGGATATCTCTGTTTTCGATAAGGTGATTTCGGTCAACACCCGCGGCGCGCTTTTGGTCACCAAATACGCTTCTCAGTCGATGGTGAAAGCCAGGAAGGGGGGCTCAATCGTCAACGTTTCCAGCCAGGCAGCCCTTGTCGCCTTGAACGGCCATATTTCCTACGCCGCTTCGAAAGCTGCCCTGGATAGCATCACGCGTGTTTCGGCACTTGAACTCGGCCAATACAATATACGCGTCAACAGCGTGAACCCAACGGTCGTCATGACTGAAATGTCTGCATTTTATTGGGGACGCCCGGACATCGCTGAACCGTTTCTCGCCCAGATGCCGTTGCGCCGATGGGCGACCGAAGACGATATCGCATCACCCATCGTCTTTCTGCTCGGCGATGGTGCGTCCATGATCACCGGGGTAAGCCTGCCGATTGACGGTGGTTTCACCGCGCAATGATTTCCGCCGGTTCGAAGCGGTGAATGCCTGTTGGTCGAAACGGTAAAAGCTCTTCTTTGCCAAGGAGTTTTGCCGACAGCCAGAGAACCGACATCCACATTTCCGTGCCCTGCAATCCGGCGGGATGCCCCTCCGTGAAGGCAAATCCTCTGCCTCCTTGCCGGCGCGTTGATAGCCGATCCACGGTTTCGCAAGCAATTTTCTGTGCTTCGGCCTGCCTGTGGTCGGTCTGTTTGAGACACAAGAGAAGTGGGTGGATCGTATCGAGTAAATTGCAGGCGTTGTAGTGTTCGCCATGAAAGCCTTCATATGCGCGATAATTCGCTATGACAGAATTGATCGTCGCTTGCGGATAGGGAACTGGCACGCCGAACTGTGCGTATGTGCCTCGGGTCAGCCGGTAAAAGCCGTTGACCGGTTGCAACAGACCATGTGCGGCGGTTGGCTCACCCCAAAGCCCTGTCGTCTTGTCGACGTTCAACGCCAACCAACCGAAGAGAACTTCCAGGTTGTTGCCGGAGGTGAAGTAGCGTCTGTTGAAATACAACGCCGTGGCGATAGCATCTACAGTGGCGCCGCAGTGCCAAGCCCGGCTTTGCCAAGGCAGGTTTTCAAGAAGGCGAATGAGGTCGTCGGCACCCATATTTTCCACGAATGCAATCGGCGCTTTTGGGGCAGCACCGAAACATTCCAGCGCATAGCCGACAGCCAAAATATTATAGAGAACATTGGGGTCTTGTTCCGGCTGCGAAGAATGGTTGTACTTCGCGTTGAAAAACAGTCCCGTTTTGGCATCCTGCATCGCCTGAAGATCAGCCACGGTTTTCTCGACGTCAAAGGCCGTCCGTTGCTCTCCCAAGGCGGCGGCGATCTCGATCGCGTCGCACAGATGCCTGACGCTTTCGACTTCACTCCCGGATGCATCGGCTGAACGATAGATCCCGCCCTTTTTGTGGAAGCGACTGACCTCCCGCCAATCGCTTGCGATTTCCTCTCCAATTTCCCGCAGTAGACGTTCGGTTTCCGGCGGGTTTGCTGCCTGCGTCTGCGCGCCACGAGATCTCAACACCCGAGCGGGTACGCCACCCGCAATGGCCATGGCAGGGATGTCCTTTGCTACCACAGCACCTGCGGCGATGATCGCTCCGCGTCCTATTTTGACACCGTCCAGAATAACCGCATTGGCACCGATCCAGACGTCATCGCCGATCTCTATGCCGAGCGAAGTCAGCGGCTGCCGGTAGATCGGGGTCTCGATATCATCGAAGCCATGGTTGAAGCCGACAATGCTGACATGGGATGCGATGCGCACACCATTGCCGATTTTGACCTTTCCCGAAATGCAGGCATAGGGGTTGATCGACACGTTTTCGCCCAGTTCAATGTCACCGCGTACGATGGCATGACCGGCAATCCACGACTGCGCGCCCATCACCAACCTATCCGTATGGACCTCCGCTTTGGAGGCAATGTAAACGCCTGGCCCGAAACGAGCATTGGCGGATTGCATCAAGCTTTCCAACCGCGCCTGATGGTCGGGACTTTTTATGTCTTCCTGTGTCCGCTCCCAGGTCAATATATTCAGCCGATCCGACCTTTGGGATAACATCGGCGGTTTGTCCGTCATCCGCATCAGCTTTCGCGATTTTCATCGAGGGCAAAGGCCGCAACCCGCCGTCCCTCGGCCATGAACATCTCTTCCAAATCAGATAGATCAGGAAGAACGGGAGATGCGGCCAATGCCGGTTCTGTCACCTTGTCAGCGGGGAGGGCCAAGCAGGCTGTCACAAGAAGCGTCTCGCCGATAGGGATGTCGCCTCGTAACTGCGGTACAAGGGTTCGGGCGTGGATGAGATTGGTATTGGCAATTGCCTGATGGCAAAGGCCAACCCGGTTGATCCCAGCCGAAAGATCAACAATCGCGCTAGTGTCGTTTTGTCCATAACAGATGGCGCGATCTTCTCCTGCTTCGGTTCGGTCGCGGTTGAAATCGGCTCTCTCTATCGCGAAGCCACCTTCGGATGTCTGCAACACACGTGGGGTGCGGATGCGGTGCAGCCTTATGTGCCAAGGGTTCTGCGGCACCAGCCACGTCTCGATTTCCACATCTGCCCATGGCTTCCAGCGTGAGTAAAGGCAGTCTTTGGCAATCAGGGCCTCTTCCATCGTTTCGCGGGTGCGGAAGTGGACGCCATCGTCCGATAGCCCCAGCATCCCGTCGAAACTGGCCGCCGCAAAATGCCTGTCGTCTGCTTCGATGTTGAAGGCATAGCGCGTTGAATATACGAATTTCGAATACTTCTCCTGCGCACCGCGCATCTTGTCATGCTGCTGGCCCGACGAGAGGAGGACAACGTTGCCCGGCGTGTGGAATGCGACCATACCGGGTTGCTGCAAGGACACAGGCTCTGCAAACGTTTCAGGCTCCGCTTCCAGTGCCATCCAGAACGGATGGTCACCCGGAAGTGCCAGAGGCAGGAAGAACTTCAGTGCCCAATACGGTGAGCAGGGAGAGTTATAGCTCTCGCTCATTAACAGGTTGGGATAGCCGTAACCGATGGACAACACGCCGTCGCGCTCGCAAATGGGCAGCTTCGACCACCATCTGATGTGGCGCATATAATAGCCTTTGACCTGCGGCCATGGCAGTGCTTCAAGGTCGGCAAACGCGAGCCCACCCCAGAAACCGCCCGCCGCGAAGCGATAGGTCTGGCTGCGCCCAAAGGCGAGCGAAGCGCCATCCGGGCCGAACCAGTGGCGGATATCTCTGGCAAAGCGTTTGGAGCGCTGAAGCAGCCGGGTTTTACGCGCGTCATCGCCCTTGGCCAGCACCGTATAGATCAGCCCATAAAAATGCATGGCGAAGGGCACGTAGTGATCGACCCGCCGCACTGGGCCGTCGCGATACCAGCCGTCGCCAATGTCGAAGGCCTCGAGCTCATCGAGATAGGCATGCGTCTTTGATGTGTCGAAGGCAACGCCCACGCGCTCCAAACCTAGGTCGATCAGAACGCGGAAGAACTTCCAGTTATTATCAACGAATTCCCGCTCGCGCGCCGCCAGAAGATAGGCGGAAACTACCTTTTTGTCCGCCTCGCTCAACGGTTCCCAGATATGCTGCGGCACCATGGCTAGTGCAAAGCCGATGGCCGCCAGTTCCACAAGCCGTTGGTTGCGGTCCGCGACGTCGCCCCAATATTCGGCATGATCAGGATTTGTACCATTTGCCAGACCGCGCTGGTACAGGTCCCAATACGGAAAGTCATATCCGCCAGCCGCTAGCGGAACGATGCCCCAAAGCGGGCGCGCAAACCCCTCCAGTTCCGCTGCCGGATAATCGAAAATCGCACCGGTGGCACTCAGCCGGACCCGCGCCCTGCCTTCGGAAAAATAAGGCAGAAGCGGGTTGAACAAATCCATCACCGCTTTTGCGAGATCGTCTCGCGTCAGAAGCGGATTGTTGAAAAGCGGATTGGCCTTGGTGCTATCGTGATGCACGGCATGTCTTCCAAAAACAGATTATAAAAAATGGCGGTCGCGAGAAACCCGCGACCGCCTGATGCTTATTTGATGGCCTTGACGCCGTCGTCCATGTCCTTGATGCCGTCATCGATGGAGATGTTGTCGGTCATCAGCGCATCGTGGACGCGGTTCAGCACCACCTCGATACGGGCCGCATTCGGGTTGACGGCCATTTCCAGATAGGCCTTTCCGGCCTTCAGCGCGTCCTTGCTGTTCTGGTCCTGCGGAAAGCCGGGAAGTGCCGCGATGGTCTGCGCAACCGTGTCCGATCTCAGTGCCGGGAACGTGCCGGTCGAGGCCACGATGGCGGCACCTTCCGGCCCGGTCACGAACTTGATGAAATCAAGCGCTGCTTCCTTGTGTGCCGAGTTGGAATTGACAGACAGGCCGGAAATCTGCGCTGCAGTTGTACCCGCCTCCACGCCCTCCGGATGCGGGAACTTCACGATGCCCCAATTGGCGCTCTTGGATTCGCCCGACTTCACCTTGGCGATCTGCGTCCCCATGAACCATGTTCCCATGGGCAACATGCCGATCGTGCCGTTGAAGAACAGCGCCGAATAATGGGTGTTGGACGTCTTAAGCGATGCATAGGACGGGATCGCGCCACTCTTTTGCAGGGCAAGCGCGCGCTCGTACCACGGCTTCAGAAACTCGTATTTGCCATCGACCAGCGTCTGCTTGCCATCCTGAATGCCAGGAAGTTGAACGGTCGAGCGCCAGGTGTGCAGCAGTGCACCATAGACGCGGTTCTGGCCCATGCCACCCTTGAGCTTGGTGGCGATCTCGTCAAACTGTGCCCATGTCATGTCGTTGGTCGGGTAGGGAACGCCTGCCTTGTCGAAGATATCCTTGTTGTAATAGACGATCCAGAAATCGGAGCGGAACGGCAGAGCATAAATCTTGCCATCCACGCTCAACTCCTCAATCAGCCCGCCATAACCAGCCGGATCGATCTTCTGGTCCTTCATGTAGGTGCTGAGATCGGCGATGTTTCCGGCCCGAACGAGGTTGGCGTAACCCGGGACATCCTTGATGGTGACGATATCGATGTCTTTCGAGCCGCCGGTCAACTGCGTCGAAATCATCTGCGTGTAGTCCTGCGATCCCAGATCGACGGGCTCGAAACTCACATTGGGGTGCTTAGCTTTGTAGGCATCCATCAGCGGCTTGAAATAGGCTCCCTTGTCCAGATCCCATAGGGCCCATTTCAGGGTCACCGGCGCATCGCTCTGCGCAAAGGCCGCTCCTCCCATACTTATGGCAAAGCCGATGCCTGCTGTGGCCAAAGCGAATGCACGTCGTGTTGTGTTGAATTTCATAGTCGGTTTCCTCCCGGACTGTGTTGTTATTGATCGTGTCGGTCAGTGCGCCCCTTGTGGGTCGCGTTTCTCAATATGCCGCGCTGCGAAGCAGATGGCGAAGATGCCAAGCGAAAAGTTGATCGTGACGGGCATGAAAACGGACACCGGATAAAACAGGATATGCGCGAGCCACAGCGCTGCAACGAAAGCGAGTGCCGCCAACATGGGTAGCGGCTTTACCAGCGCCAGCAATGCCGCCTGCCTAAAAAGACTGGTAAGCGGCAAGTCGCGCGTCACAGTCAGCACGATGGCATAGGCAGATGAGACGCTGATAAACAGTGTCATCACCAGACTGATCGCCAGCGGATGACTGTAGATGAGCGCATCGGGGACCGCTTTTGCGTAGCTGATCACGGCATAAGCGCATGCCACTGTCATCGCTGCGCAGGCCAGCATCAGAACCGTGCCACGCCACGCATAGCGCTGAAAAGCCTCCAGAAAGTCACGCAACAGATAGGTGTTTTCATCCGACACGATGGAGCGGGATACTCTCGCTGTGGCCATTGTTGCGGCGGGTATGGTGACCAATGGCAGGCTGGCAATCAAAAACAGAAGATTGAGTTTTACCAGCTCCCACCATTCGCGTTTCAGAATATCGAAGAACAGGGCAAGGCCGGTGGGGCGCGGGGCATCCTTGTCGATTCCGGCTCCCTCCCTTGTCCATAGTCCTTCAAGCCACTGCATCATGCGCCTCCCAGCGGGTTAGTAGAGAATGGAACGTTCCGTTTCTGGGTCGAATAGCTGCGCGCCTGTGAGGTCGGCGATGAGAGTGATATCGTCGCCCAACCTGCCCTTGAAACGCGGTGAGACGCGGGCAATCAATGCTTTCCCGCTCGCGACGAGATTGAGGTGAACTTCCGATCCCATCGGCTCGGCCAGTTCCAGAGTGGCATTGAAGGGCACGGTATTGGCCGCGTCGATATCGGCGGGTGCAAACTCGTGGAAATTCTCAGGTCGAATGCCGAGGATAACGTCCTTGTTTTCGTAAGCGCGCAGTCGCTCGATATCGATGCTGGCAGGCAAAGGCATCGGTTTTCCGTCGAAGACGGCGACGAAGCGCTCACCGTCGCGCTTTAACGTCACCGGCAGCATGTTCATCTGCGGCGCGCCGATGAAGCCTGCAACGAACATGTTGATGGGCCGTTCGTAAAGCTGCTGTGGCGTATCCACCTGCTGGATGTGGCCGTCCTTCATCACCACGATGCGGTCTGCCATCGTCATCGCTTCGATCTGGTCGTGGGTGACATAGATGAAGGTCGCATCCAGCCGCTTGTGCAGCTTGCTGATTTCGGCCCGCATCGTGCCGCGCAGCTTGGCATCGAGGTTTGACAGCGGCTCGTCGAGAAGAAAGACTTCCGGGTTGCGCACCATGGCGCGGCCCAAGGCAACACGCTGTCGCTGCCCGCCGGAAAGCGCTTTCGGCTTGCGGTTCAACAGGTGGGTGATGTCAAGGATATTGGCCGCTTCCTTCACCTTTTCATCGATGAACTCGCGCGGTGCCTTTCTCAATTGCAGCCCGAATGCCATGTTCTTGTAAACCGTCATATGCGGATAGAGCGCGTAGTTCTGGAACACCATGGCAATGTCGCGGTCCTTGGAGGGCACGTCATTCATCATGTCCTGGCCGATGCGAAGCTCGCCGCCGGAGATTTCCTCCAGCCCGGCAATCATTCGCAGCGTCGTTGACTTTCCGCAGCCGGAAGGGCCGACCAGAATGATGAATTCCTTGTCGGCAATCTCCAGATCGATATCGTGGACGACTTTGAGCGCACCAAAGGTCTTGTTGAGTTTTTTCAGCGAAATGCTTGCCATATGTCCCTCACGCGCTCACCAGTAGGAGGCCCAGTTGCGCGATAGTCGCGTCAGCGCTTCCAGATAATAATAATCGCCCCAGGACACGCACTCATCGACGCCTTCGCCGCGGCAGGTGTTGTACGGCGTTTTCTTCGAATAGGTGCCGTGCAGAAGCTGGCCGTTCGAGACAGCGGGGTCTTTGACCGAATAGGTGTCGACAAGGCTTTTCACCATGCGCCGGGCGAGGTCGCGATACTGCTCGGCCTTCTCAGCCTCTTCCAGATCGGCCATTTCCAGCAGGCCGCAGGCAACAATGGCTGCCGCCGAACTGTCGCGCGGCTCGTTATCTTTCTCCGTAAAGACGAGGTCCCAATAAGGCACGAGATCGGACGGTAGACGTTTCAGATAGAAGGCCAGCAGTCGTTCGAAACTATAGCGATAGGCGGGCAGGGGCTCGTAGCGGTAGGAAAACGCCATTCCCGCAATGCCCCAGGCTTGTCCACGCGCCCAGTAGCTCTCGTCGCTGTAACCCTGCTTCGTCACGCCGCGCACTGGCGCACCCGTTTCCGGGTCCATATAGAATGTGTGGTAGGTGGAATCGTCAGCGCGTACCGAGTGGGCAAGCGTTGTGCGGGCGTGGGCCAGAGCAACATTGCGGTAGTCATCGCGGCCCGTCTGCTCGGCGGCCCAATAGAGCAGCGGCAGGTTCAGCAGGCAGTCGATGATATAGCGATATTCATTCGGATTGCCCTTCCGGCCCCATGCCTGAATGAACTGGCCGATGGGCTGAAACCGCTCCATCAATTGGTCCGCTGCCATCAGCGCCGCGCGTTTGCCATCCTCGTCTCCCACCAGCTTCCACGCGGCAATGCAGGATGGGGAATAGAGAAAGCCCATGTCGTGGTGGTCGGTCTCGATGCGGTTTTCGATCCGGTGCAAAAAGCTCTGCACCTGTATCTGTGCGGCATGCTGGAAAACCTTGTCGCCCGTATGCTCGAAGGCGAGCCAAATCTGCCCCGGCCAGAACCCGGCGGTCCACTGGTCGTTGGCAACAGCTGGATAAAAATTGCCGACGCTCGAATGGTTCTGCTCCTTGTACGTAAAATCGGGCAGGTTGCGCCGCACCTGTTCGACAGCCGTCGCCATCGCCACATCGACCTCCGCAGAGGTGATCGGGTTCGGTTGGGTGTTGGTAAAATTCAGCATAGTATCAACCCTTGATCCCGGACGACGCGACGCCTTCAACGAAGAAGCGTTGCAGCGCGAGGAAAACGATGAGAACCGGGATCAGTGCCACGACAGACGCCGCCATGATCAGCCCGTATTCGGCAGAATATTGCGAAATGAACATGCGAAGCCCGATCTGGATGGTCTTCAGCTCGGTCTTCGTCAGATAGATCATGGGCCCGAGGAAGTCGTTCCAGGTCGTAACAAAGGTGAAGATCGTCAGTGTCGATAGTGCCGGCTTGGATAGCGGCAGCATGATCTTCGCCCAGATCTGGTACTCGTTCATGCCGTCGATGCGCGCCGCCTCGCACAACTCGTTGGGTATCGACATATAGAACTGCCGCATCAGGAACACGCCGAAGGCTGTAAAGGCTTGCAACAGGATTAGCGCCAGATGGGTGTTGTTGAGACCGAATTCGCGCATGAGCAGGAACTGCGGCACCATATAGACCTGCCACGGCATGGCGATGGTGGCGATATAGCCGAGAAACAGCGTGTTCTTGTAGGGAAAGTTCAGTTTTGCAAAAGCATAGGCCGCAAAACTCGATGTCAGCAACTGCATGATCGTGACGATGATCGTCAGCTTCGACGTGTTGTAGATGAACAGCGCCAGCGGAATCTTTGTCCATATCTCGGTGTAGTTTTCCCAGCGCGGCTGCGCCGGTATCCATTCGATGGGAAAGGCGAAGACATCGCGGCTCAGCTTGAGCGATGCCGACAGCATCCATGCAAACGGCAACAACATGACGATGGTTATCGTGATGACCGTGGCGTAGACGGCAATCGTTCCAACGGTGACCTTGCGACCCATGATGCGCATCGCTTAGTCCTCCCGCTGACGTTTGAACTGGACGACGGTGACGGCGAGCACGAGGAAGAACAGCACGAGCGCAATCATGCTGGAATAGCCGAGATCCCACGAGATGAAGGCCTCGTTATAGATG
Source organism: Hyphomicrobiales bacterium (assembly GCA_900472925.1). GTDB lineage: Bacteria > Pseudomonadota > Alphaproteobacteria > Rhizobiales > Rhizobiaceae > Agrobacterium. Next base: position 136,564 of record UCJU01000002.1, on the reverse strand, counting down.
TGGTAGACAAGAACCAGCGTCGATGTGCCGGGTCCACCCTGCGTGATCATGTAGACCTGATCGAACACTTTAAACGACTGGATGGTCAGCATGACGGTGACGAAAAACGTCGTGGGCGCCAGTTGCGGCAGCGTGACGTGGATGAATTTCTGCCAGGCATTGGCACCATCAAGCCCAGCCGCTTCGTAAAGCTCGGAATTGATGCCCTGAAGCCCGGCCAGATAGATCACCATGTAGTAACCCATGCTCTTCCAGATGCCGAAGAGAATGACAGTGACCATCGCCCAGTGACGGTCCGCGGCCCAGCCGGGCATATCGGCAGGGTCCATGCCAAGCGTATAGAGCAGCATGTTGACTGGCCCCATTTCGGGGTTGAAAATCATGTTCCAGACAACCGCCACGGCCACAAGCGAAGCGACATAAGGAAAGAACATTGCGGTCCGGAAGAAGTCGCGCCCGAGAATTTTCTGGTTGAGGAGTACAGCCAGTCCCAGCGCGCAGGCCAGCGTCGCAGGCACGGAAACGACGGTATAGACGATCGTATTCCAGAACGCGGAGATGAAGGCCTTGTCTTCGAACAGGCGCCAGAAATTATCCAGCCCCGCGAAGCTCATCGCATTTGAGCCATCCCAATGCATGAAGGCCAAGGCGAAGGCGAAAAGAATAGGGCCGAGTGTGAAAATGGCAAAGCCGAGAAAATTCGGGGCAATGAAGGAATAGGCGATCAGCGCGTTTTCGATCCGGCGTCGTTTCTTGGTAACGATCCGCACCTTCTTTTTGCGGTATGGGGCCGCCTGTGTGTCGGGCGCGGTCGCAATGGCCACGGCATTCCTCCCATTGTCGGCCTGCCCTCGACATGATTGGCGCAGACCGCTGCAAAATCTCCCGCGATCAGATTCTCACCTGACGCCTCCTGCGGTTTTGATAACACAAAATCATCATTGGTCAAACAACTTCACTTAAAGTCAGACAAATTCTCTGGAGATTGCCGAAGACGTATGATAGGAGCCTTCCTGTCGAAGTTCGAACGCGCGGGAGGTCGAGGGCGTGTTTGCAGAATTGATACCGCTTTTGCCGGATCGGCTGGATGATTTTGCTACCGATGTCACGGTAGAACGCCTCCGCCTGTCTGCGTCGAAGGCCAGCCGCGCACAGCTCATCGATGCCGCAGCGCGGGCGCTTGACGAGCCGTGGTCCGCCATCCTCGCCAGTGACTACATGGAATACACCCAGAACGGCAACCGGTCGCGCTTCGAAGCGCTGTATTTCCCGCGCCGCCTCAAGCTGAACGCGCTGGTCCTGGGTGAATGCATCGAAGGCGAGGGACGTTTCTTAACCGAAGTCACCAATGGCCTCTGGCTCATATGCGAGGAAACCGGCTGGCAATTACCAGCGCACAACTCCCATGTCCGTGGTGGTCCACGCACCCCGCTTCCCGATCCGCAAAACCCGGTGATCGATCTCTTTGCAGCGGAAACGGCTGCCAATCTGGCGCTGGTGTCGCACTTGCTCGCCTCCCAACTGGACGCCACCCTTGTCGCGCGTATCTCCAGCGAAATCGACCACCGCATCACCAAGCCCTATCTCTCGCGCCACTTCTGGTGGATGGGTAACGGCGCGGAACGGGTGAACAACTGGACGGCCTGGATCACCCAGAATGTCCTGCTATCCACATTCTTTCGACCCACCGATCAGCCCACCCGTCGCGCCGTTACCGAACAGGCCCTGAAAAGTCTCGACGCCTTCCAGAAAGACTACGCGGCGGACGGAGCATGTGAAGAGGGCGCACTTTACTATGGCCATGCCACGCTTTGTATGTTTACGGGTCTCGCCATTTTGGAGGAGGCTGCTCCCGGCGTGACGCACCCAGTTTTGCGCGAAGACAAGCTTCGCAACATGGCCGAATTCATCCGGCATATGCATGTGGCGGATGACCAGTTCTTTAATTTCGCAGATGCACCCGCGCGGTTCGAAACCAGCGGCCTGCGTGAATATCTCGTTGGCAAAACCATTAAGTCGCCTGAGCTCCAAGCCTTTGCGGCAGATCGCTGGAAGCGTTCTTCCAAGCGGTTGATGCAGGGCGAGTGGAACCTCTGGTATCGCGTGAAAGCGGTTTTGGCAGAGCAGGAATTGGCCGATGCTGATCTTCCGCTACCCCCAAAAGTCGATAATTTTTACCCTGGCATCGAACTCGCCATCGCCCGCGATGATGTGTTCGATCTGGCGGTGAAGGGCGGCAACAATGGCGAAAGCCATAATCACAATGATGTCGGCAGCATAACGCTGTACAAGCATGGACGCCCCTTCCTCATTGATGTCGGCGTTGAAACCTACACCGCCAAAACCTTCTCGCACGAGCGTTACGACATCTGGACCATGCAATCGGCCTTCCACAACCTGCCCAGCTTTGGCAGCGTGATGCAGGCGGACGGCGAGGCTTTCGCGGCCCGCGATTTCCGCGTCGATTTCACCGACCAGTGTGCAGACATATCGCTGGACCTTGCCGGTGCCTATCCGCCGGAGGCCTGTGTCCAAAGTTACGCCAGAACAATCAGGCTTGTTCGCGGTCAGTATGTCGAGATCATTGATGATCATGAGGGTGAGCGCGATGCCGTGCTGTCGCTCATGACGGTCGAAAAGCCCCGCATTGCTGGCAACATGCTGGTTCTGAGCGACCTCGGTTCGATCGATATCGAAGGTGCGGAGGTCCCCACCATCGAAACGATTGGGATTGATGACCCGCGCCTGCGTCAGTCGTGGCCAGATGCCATCTACCGCATCCTCATTCCATTCAAAGGCAAACGCCTTCGCCTCGTCATCCGCTAAGGGAGAATGCCGATGAAGCTCACACTCAAAGTCGTCAATGCTGCAGGCGCGGTTCTGTCGCAAGCCAGTTGCGACGACGAGGTCTTCCTGGTTTATCGCAGTGAGTACGCCGAAGGTGACAGACTGGTGGTCGAAACGGCGGAATCAGGCCATATCGATCTCAGTCTGGATGCTGGCATGCCGCCCGCGCGCGTCTTTATGGCTGGCACGGAATTCTCCCTTCCTACCCCTGTCGGGCTGACGCGCATGACCTATCCGCCGCAGGCTTTCGTGGGAAATCTTCACCGCATATCCGCCCGGCGCGTCGAACCTAATGACGTTTCGATACGCCGAAACCTGGCCTTCAACCCCTTCGATCATCATGACAACACAACGCTCTTTCCCCATGCGAAAGCCAATGTGGAAACGCGCGGCGAGGCTGTGTTTGCTGCCCGCAATGCCATTGATGGCGAAAAGGCCAATACCGATCACGGCTTTTGGCCCTATACAAGCTGGGGCATCAATCAGGACCCGGCGGCAGCGCTCACTCTGGCATTCGGACGCCCGGTCCGGATCGATCAGGTCAGGCTGTATCTCAGGGCAGATTTCCCCCACGATGCCTGGTGGAATGAGGCCAGCATGACGTTTTCAGACGGCCATATGCTGACCGTCCCCTTGGTCAAATCGGGCGTCGCTCAAACCTTCGCCATGCCGCCGCGCACGGTCGAGTGGGTGCGTCTGCATGAACTGAAAAAGGCGGACGATCCATCGCCGTTTCCGGCGCTCACACAGCTAGAGGTCTGGGGCGGGGAGGTCCCCTAGTTCGCGGCGATACCGCGCAGATCCCGCATCATCTCACGGTAGCGAAGCTGGCTGCCGCGAAGATGCTCCTGCATGGCAAGCTTTGCCGCCTGCTCGTCCCGGTCTGAAATCGCAACGATGATCGCCTCATGCTCTCTGTGGATCAGGCGGCGATAAGCGGTTTGGTCAACCTCCTGCTGCTTGGGAACGAAGCGTGACTGGGGAATAGCCGAGGGCCCATGCAGTTCCAGAAATTGCGTGAACAGCGGATTGTTAGTCGCCGCGGCAATCGCAAAATGCAGCGCCAGATCCGCCTCACGGATGGACTGGTTGTTCTCCAGACAGTCTAACACCCTCGCATGGCATTCGAAGATCGCCTCTTCCTGAGACGGTGACCTGCGAAGGGCTGCAAGCCCCGCCGCCTCGATCTCGAGCGGTGTGCGAATTTCCAGCACTTCGAGATCCGAGGACAATCGCGCTCTATCGATCTTTAACGGTGAACCTTCCTTTTCCGTTCTGAGCACGAAAATCCCGGCTCCCTGCCGTACTTCCACCAATCCGTCACACCGCAAAGCCGTGACGGCCTCACGAACGACGGTGCGACTGACGCCATGCGTTTCCGTCATCTGAATCTCGCTTGGCAACCGATCTCCGGGGCCGTATTGGCCAGACGCAATAGCATACCTCAGGCTTGCACTCACTCTGGTGACCAGAGACCCGGGTGATTTGCTGCGTTTTTGCTTTTCAGGCACGTTTGTCACCATAAATCGAGATAACGCTAAGGATAAATCTCATAAATATGTATGATGAATTTTCATCAAGCGCAATGATCATACCAATTATTTAGCGGTCTGCTTGCCCCTGAAAACATGGTGAGAATAGGTCGTTTTAATAACGCCGGGGAATTGTGCCTGAATCAGAGCTACTTCTGTCCTGGTCTAGCCATTTTTTATTTGAAACCTGCCGTTGCTGGCCGTGGTATCAACCGGCGACAGAATCTCACAGCCTGTCCCGGATGCTCTACCTTGATAAGGAAAACGTGCGGGCGGGTATTTGGGTAGACACTTAGTTTTGAAATAATACGGTTCCCAAGCCTAAGAATGGCGAGGCTTAAAGACACTAGCGGTCGGTTAACTTCAGCTGCTTGCTAACAGAAACTGCCATGCCGCGCCTGCTGACGCCGAGCTTCGCATAGATATTCTTTAGGTGGAATTTTACCGTTGCTTCTGAAAGTCCGAGATCTCGTGCCATTTCCTTGTTGGTCCGACCCTCGGCAAGAAGTTTCAGCACCGTGGTTTCCCGTCCGCTCAGAAGGCCTGTAACATGTGCTGCGCTATCTTGGTTACCGTCTGGCGCTACTACCGCGCGTGGCTGGCGACCAAGGCCGTGCCCGACTATGCGGCTCATGAATTCCACGGCGTTCGGGCTGAAGACCTTCAACCCGAACCGGCGCACGATGGCGCGCAACGTGGTGGCCAGATCATGCCCCTCATCGATAAAGGGCTGCGTGGCTTCGTGAGCGCGCGCAAGGGCGATGGACGATTGCAGATACGCGAAGGCCTGTTGCTGACGGCCTGTTTTCCATGAAGCCTGTACCGCCATGATCTCTGCCAGCATGCGATGATAGGCTCGGTGAGATGCCTTGGCGGAAAGAATCAGGGGCTCCAGCGTTTGCAGTGCCTGCAGCACATGTCCCTGCGCAAGGGCGAGCCGGGCGGTTGCAAGATCAAAATCATATGCCTCTCGCCACGTCCAGTTGTCTTGCCCACCGGTATCCTTCAGTGTTTCGGCTCGTTCCACCATCTGTGTTGCGGATTCGATCATACCGGCCCTCACCAGCAGGTCGATGCGCATGATTGCGGTTGCTGTCTTCAGACGGGGCAGGTTACGCTCCACTGCAACTTCCTCGGCCTTGTCCAGTGCGGCAGCCGCAGCATCGAAGCCGCTGATCCGAAGGCGGCTACGGGCCAGTAGACAGAACAGCCGCGTGAACACGTCGACCCAACTTTCCCCTCGGATGAGCGGTTCAAGGCAGTCTGTCAGGATTTGCTCGACATGGAGCACCTCACCCTGCTGATAGAGTACATCTGCTGTTGCAAGGCGGACAATGGCGAGCAGGTTTCGATCCGTCCAGTGCACCCGTTCCACCAGCTCCTCGGCCTCACGGCAAAACTGCAGGGCAGCAGAAAATTCCCCGGTCAGCGCGCTGACGAGGCCGAGATGGATGAGCATGAAAACCTGGGCATAGGCCGTTTTCTCTTCGCGATAATATCCGAGCGCCTTCAACGCCGCTCGCTGTGCTTCCTCAAGCTGTCCCGTACGGGTGTAAATAATGCAGAGGTGATTGAAGAGCCACGCGAGTTCCCAGGTGGCATGCGGCGGCAGTGCGGCGGCGGCCCGTTCAAGCCGCTGCGCCTGGGCAGTGCTCATGCGGCGGTCTTCATAAACGTCGATGAGGCTGTCGATATGGTCAAGGACGCTATGATCGACGGCAGCAAGTGCGGCATCGGACCATTGATCGTTTTCTTTCAGGGTGTCGAGCCGCTCGCGCCCGGCTGCGGCATTGCCGCGCTTGGAGAGCACCACGGCATAACAGACCATAAGGCCGGGCGATGCATGGAGGATGTCGGGTGGAAAATTATCAATCAGATGCTCCAGCACCTGATGGCCTGCCCGCAGGAAAATGTCGACGCCTCCAGCCTTGCCAATGATTTCTTCGGCGAGATGAAAATCGCCGCAAAGCGCGGCATGGGAGACGGCCCGCTCCAGATCCCCACGGGACGCAAACCACAGCGCCGCATCACGATAGAGCGCTTTCTTTTCCGTGCCGGAGACAAAGGCGGTGTCGCGTTCCAGGCAGGCGCGCAATGCCGGGTGGAGGGAAAACCAGCCGTTCGCTCCGCATTCGATGATGGGATGTAAAGCCTCAAGCTGCGCCAGATCCTGTTCCGGCAGGGCGGGCAGACCGAGCTCGCAAGCGAGATCGAAGCGAAACTCGGAAAAGGGTGTCAGTTTGTGTAGAGTAGCAAGCAGTGTTGGAGAGAGCTGATTGACGATGGTCTCGCGGACATAGGAAATTAGATCGGGATGCATGCTGGAGAGAAGCGCGCGGCGCTCGTCCTCGGTTGCGCTACCCGTCAGAATGGCGGCGGCGAGCTGCACCAGTGCCGGCCAGCCATGCGTCACTTCCATCAACGGATCGACGAGCGCAGGCGTCGTGCTGCGCAACAAAAGCCGCCTGACATCGGATCGCGCGAATTCCAGTTCGCGCGCGTTGACCTCCATCAAAACGCCGCGCGCTTTAAGCCGGGCGAAGGGCAGTTTTGCCGGAGAGCAGGTCGAGCAGGCGATGCGCAGCTTGTCCGGTGCCGACACAATGAGCCGCTCCAGAAGCCGGTTCTGACCATCCGTCTCTATCGCGTCGATATTGTCGATAAAGAGAATGGTGAGGCCATCCCGCTGAGCCAGAGCTTCCATTGTGTCCGTCAGCACATCCGGCATGCCTGCCGCCACCGGGAGGCCGAGCGACTGGCGCAACTCGCTGATGAAATGCTCGGGCTCGAGCGTGCCGGAGGCATTGATCCAGGAGCAATGGGAAATGGCAGCAGGGCCGGTGCCGGGCAGGGTGAGCGTGCCGTCGATCAGACGCTCATAGCCCACCTTCATCAGCGCTGTCTTGCCAAAGCCGGGCGGCGCGCGCAGTACGACGATCTGCCGTGAAAGCCCTTCCGCCAGTTTCGACAGGAGATACGGCCTCTCAATGGCTGAGAACAGCATGCGTGGAGGGCTGAAACGCATGGCGGCACCGGTGAAGGTCTTGATCGCATGCGGCTGTCTGTCACGCAGGATGCGGCTCGGCATCGGTCCTCTTTCGTCGCTGACCATTTCCTAGCCCTTCCGCACGCTGGAATAACGTGCCGAAGGATCGGGGTCCTATGAGGACAAGATGTGTTTCATTCGTCAAGAGCCGAGTGGCTTATAGGCATGCGGCAGGCCGAACGCGGCGGGGCCAAAGACGGCAAGGGCTTCGGGTGTGCGCATGATCGGCGGCACCCGCACGGCAAGCACGTTTACCCGCTGGCCATAACGCAGCCTCTCGGTCGTGATCGCTTCGGCCGTGTCGATGTCGAGAATGGTGATGAGATCGGGAACGACGGCAAGCACACGTCCGCTTTCGTCTTCGGCGACAAGATTTTCATTCTGGATGCGGATTTTGACGCTGGGCTTTGAAGTATCGAAAGGCTCGATTGTGGCAATCCCCACCGACCAGCCGTTTTGCTCCTTACGGGCGACATCGGAAACCTTGCCGGAGGTGATGATTTCCGCATGGCCGTAATGCGTACCGGCAAAAAAATCGACAAGCGCCTTAACCGGGTCAACATGATTGGCGGCGGCCTTACGCAAGGTTCGACCAATGCCGATGGCAAGCGACATGGTGGCGGGGACAGAGACGCGTTTGACCGTTGCACCATCCATGCCGTAATTGACGATATAGGCCTGCCCGCCCATGCGGATCGTCACGCCACGGGCGAGCCATTCCGCCTTTGCCGCATCTTCGGTCTCGATCAGGACGCGGTTTCCGCGCTCGTCGGCGACGGCGACAGGGCTGACGGGCACGCCGTAGACGTTGAAAGTTTCCATTTCGAGCTTCGGGAAAGCCCGTCCCATGCCATCCGCATCGATCACTGGTACACGCTTTTTAGCCGCCATGACGATAGGGATCATGGAGTTGATGCCGCCCGCCTCGAAAGGAATGATGGCGCCGACATCGATGCCGGTGTGGTCTTCATAGGTCGCCAGCGCCAAGTCGCCCTCTTCGCCGGAAGGTATCTTTTCAATCAGAATGGTGGGAGCGCCCATAGCGCCGCAGGCAACGACGGCAGCCGTATCCGGTACCGCATCGAGCGCAATCAACTCCACAGGTCCATATTTTTCGATCGCCGCCTTGGCGAGAAGCTTGCCGATATAGGGATCGCCACCGCCGCCGGTTCCAAGAACAGCCGCGCCCACGGCCAGATCGTCGATATCCTCATCCGTGATGATTGCCATGTCAGTCGATCTCCTCGATGGAGGTGAAAGGTTCCTTCAGCCCGAAGCAGGCGGGACCGAAGACATTCAGGGCTTCCGGCGTGCGCATGATTTCGGGCACCGAGACGGCAACCACGGTAACGCGCTGCCCGTATCTCAAGTTTTCGCTTGTGATGGGCTCTGCCGTTTCGGTATTCATGATCGAGATCAGGTCCGGGACAATCGCTCTGACCTTTCCGTCCTGGCGCGCGATCAGGTTCTCGTTCTGGATTTCGATTTCCATCTGCGAGGTGAAAGGCGCCAGCCCGTCGATCCGGGCGCAGCCCATGGTGAAGCCCGCCTTTGTCTCGCGCATTACGTCGACGATCTTTCCCTGGAAGATGATGCGGCCATAGCGGTAAAGTGTGGACGGCAGAAAGCCCAGCAGTGCTTCGATGGGATTGACGTGGTTTTGCTGTGCCTTGCGCAGAACCTCGCCAATACGGATGGCGAGCGTCAGAGTGTTGGGAATAGCGGTGCGCTTCACATCGGCGCCGCTCATCGCGTATTCTGCGATATAGGCGCATCCCCCCATGCGGATGGCAACCGCCCGCGACAACCATTCCATCTGCTTGTTGTCGACCGCCTCAATAAGTGCGCAATCGCCCCATTCGTTGCTGACCGCCATGGGAGAGCCGGAAATGCCGTACACACCGAAGGTTTCCATTTCGAGGAACGGAAAGGCGCGGCCCATGCCGTCGGCATCAACGATGGGCAATCCAAGACGTGCACCGACGACGAGCGGAATGGTGGAATTGATGCCGCCGATTTCAATTGGCATTGTGTAGTCGGCTTTTCTGCCCAAGCGTTTCTCCAGGCGTTTGAGCGAAAATATCGCTTCGTCACCGGACGGTATTTTTTCGACAAGCACCGTCGGCGCACCCATCATGGCGGTCGGAATGACAAGGCTGTCGTCCGATACGTCTTTCGGGTCGATCAGCTCGACCTCGCAGCCTTCATCGAGGGCCTGCTGCACCATGAGCCGTCCGACATAGGGATCGCCACCGCCGCCGGTTCCCAGAAATGCAGCGCCAACGGCCAGGTCGGCGAGATGTTCACGTGTGAGTTTCATTATCCTATCCTCAACCGATCACGAGATCGCCGACCGCCTTGACGCGGATGCGGGTGGCACTGCCCGGCAGATAGGCAAGCGGCACCTCCTCGATATCCATGATCTTGACGGAGGCCGGTGTTGCTCCTGCCTTGATGGCGCGTTCCGACGCTTCGGCCTTTGCGCCTGCGAGAACCGCGTCGCGTGAGGTGCCCTCGAGCGAAAAGATGCGGTCCACCTCGCCGCCGACCTGCGCAATGGCAGCACCGATGGCGTTTGCAACGGAGGCATTTTCCGGTCTCAACACTTTCGATGCCGAGGGTAAGTCGCGTGACACCAGAATGGAGCCGCCGCCAACCAGAATGACGGGGAGAGGTTCGGCGCTCGTCTTCATGCGGTCCACCGCCTCATCCACCATGCGGTGCAACGTATCAAGCGCGGTCTCAATTGTTTTTGCCGGAATGTGGGCCACGCGCGACCGATCGCCGATATCCTCAAGCCCTGCGGCCACAACGATATCGGTGGTGGTCAGCGTATCTCCACCGAAAACCAGAGCCTTGCTGGTGATCTCATATCCGACGGAATCTGGACCGATGCGCGCGCCTTCATCGCGCACCAAGGATCCGCCGCCAAGACCAATGGCAAGCACGTCCGGCATGCGGAAATTGGTCCGCACACCGCCGATATCGACGGCGACCGCCGATTCCCGCGGAAAGCCATGAACCAGCATGCCAACATCCGAGGTCGTGCCGCCGATATCCACCACCATCGCCTCCTTGACGCCCGCGAGCATGGCAGCACCGCGCATCGAGTTGGTCGGGCCGGATGCAAAGGTCAGCACGGGGTATCGTTCGACATAATCGGGCGACATCAGCGTGCCGTCGTTCTGGCTGATAAAGAAGGGCGCCTTGATGTCCAGTTCCTTCAACGCGCTGCGGAAGGACGACACCACCTTGCGCGAAAGCTCGGCGAGCGAGGCGTTCATGATCGAGGCATTTTCGCGCTCGAGGAAACCGACCCTGCCGATTTCATGGCTGAGCGAAATGGCGATATCCGGCACTGCGTCGCGCAGGATTTCCGCCGCGCGCAATTCCATCTCCGGCGTCACCGGTGAAAAAACCGAGGTGATCGCTGCCGTCTTCAGGCCGCGTTCGCGCACGGTTGCGGCAACCTCGATCAGCGCTTTCTCGTCGAGCGGCGCGATGGTGCGCCCATCGAATTCGTGACCACCGCGCAGCATGAAGGTGTGGCGGCCGAGCGTGTCGGCAAGATCCCTCGGCCAGTCCGTCAAAGGTGGCAGGCCCTTGGTGGCCGGCAGGCCAAGGCGGATGGCGGCCACTTCGAGAAGACGCTTGCGCTCCACCACAGCATTGGTGAAATGGGTGGTGCCGATCATCACTGCCTGGATTTGCGAAACGGAAACGTCTGTCATGCCAAGAAGCTTTTTGAGCACGGCCACAATCCCAGAGCCGACATCTGCCGTTGTCGGGCTTTTGCAGGCGCCGATGACCGAAGCGCCATCCATCAGGGCGGCATCGGTATTCGTTCCGCCCACATCAATGCCAATACGCATGTCTTTCTCCTGTCGATTGACAAGGGAAGGCTGTCTGCGTTGCGCAATGCGACACAGTGCATCCGTTCCCGATTTTGTTCTTCCTGCGGTGTCTTTTCCCGGGCGTTGAGGCTCAGGCAACCAGCACTTCGGATCGTTCCGGGTCCCACGTCACGCCGATCACCTGACCGAGGGACAAGCGTTCGATATGGGACTGGTTCTGCTGCTCGGCGACCACATTCTGCCCGCCGACCGAAAGGTGGTAGCGGACAAGCGCGCCCTGATAGGTCTTCGAAATGACGGTGGCTGCAAGGCCGGTACCGGCCTTGCCGATGATGATATTTTCCGGACGGACCACCAGCTTGACGGCCTTGCCCTCGGCAAAATTCTCCGGTGGAAGCCTCGTCAGCGCGGTCGCGCCGCCGAAGCTCACCGAAAGCCTGTTGCCGTCACGCCCCAGAACCGTGGCATCGATGACGTTGGACTGGCCGATGAAGGAAGTAACGAACAGGGTTTTCGGCCGCTCGTATATTTCTTCCGGCGTCCCTACCTGCTCGACCTTTGCCTTCTGCATCACGCCGATGCGATCCGACATGGTCAACGCCTCGTCCTGGTCATGAGTGACGTAAACGGTGGTGATGCCGAGCTTCTTTTGCAGGTCCTTGATCCAGTATTTCATTTCCTCGCGCAGCGACTTGTCGAGCGCAGACAAGGGCTCGTCCAGAAGCAGAATGCGTGGTTCGGTCACCAGCACACGGGCGAGCGCCACGCGCTGCTGTTCGCCGCCGGAGAGCTGGCGCTGATAACGGTCGCCGTAGCCTGCAAGACCGACCTGCCGTAATGCGGCAGTCACCGCCCGGTCGATCTCTTCTCTGGATTTCTTGCGCAGCTTCAAGCCGAAGGCGATATTCTCCGCGACATTCATATGCGGAAAAATTGCGTAATTCTGGAAGACGAAGCCGATATCTCTTTTTTCCGGCGGCAGCGACGTGACGTCATCCGATCCAATCACGATCTGTCCCGAGGTCGGACGTATGAAACCGGCAATCATGCGCAAGGTCGTGGATTTGCCGCAGCCCGATGGCCCCAGCAGCGAGAAGAATTCGCCCTGCTCTATGTGAAGATCAATGCCTGCGACCGCGACATTGTCACCATAGGATTTGACGAGGTTTTTCAATTGGATATCCGACATCGTCTTTGCGTCGTCCTTTCTCTTTGCGCCGTTGATGCTGCGCGGGAGCCAAGTCCCGCGCGAGACGTCAGCCAGCGAAGATTTCGTTCACCGTCTCGACGATGTCGTCTTCGTTTTCGAGGTAGGACTTCCAGTCCGGCAGCCAGAAATTCTTCGTGGCATCGGCGCTGTTGACGATGCCCGCCTTGACCAGATTATCCGGCAGAACGGCATTGGAAATGGTCGGACGCAGATAGAATTCCTTGCCCATATTGGTCATGAAGGACGGTTCCAGCGCCCGGTTGAGAAGGGCATAGGCCAGCTTCTTCTGGGTTGGTTCCGAATAGCGGCTGATCGTATAGGTCTGCGTCAGGATCGGCTGGAGTTCCTTCCAGTACATGACGGCGAATGGTGCTCCCTTGTCGCGTGCCTGCATGGGTTCGGCATCGCTTTGCACGGCAATAACGACTTCGCCGCGGTCCATGAGGGTCTGCATATTGCCGGTGAAATCCGAAATCTTGGCAGGCATCAATGCCTTCATCGCCTCATAACCGGCGTCGAGATCGTACTGATCCTTGCCGAAAAGAGAGCAGGCCACGAGGAAGAAGTCCATTTGCAGGGTGTTGGAGGTGATATAGGTGCCGCGCTTGCCCGCGAATTCCGGCTTCCACATATCCTTGAAGCTTGCCGGGGGCGGTGTGACGAGGTCGGTGCGGTAGGCATGGACATACTGGTTGAAGGCCCAGGTGACACCGACGCCGTTCGATGTGGCAAACGGCCATAGGTTCTTGCTGTTGGGAACGTTGGGTAGGATATCTTCGATGGTGTGGAAGAAGTCACCTGCACCAGCCGTCTTGAACATTTCCGGCAGGTTCCAGTTGGTGATGTCGAGCGGCGGCTTTTGCGGTCCGTTGGCGACGAATTTCGGAAACCAGGGCCAGGTGGAATCGTATTCTATTCTGCAGTTGAACTCTTTTGCGAAGTCGTTGAGCAGATATTTATGGGCGAGTTCCCCCCAGGGGCCACCCCATTCGCCGATCCGCAGCACGGCGCCACCGGCATCGAAAACGGACCCGTCATAGGTCACATCCTGCGAAAACGCATGGTTGATGTTGAAAAGTGGCAGCGTTGCTGCTGCAGCACCAATCTTGAGAAGTTTGCGGCGGTTGGGATCGAATATCATTCCGGTCATGTCCATGTTCCCCTTTTTTGAACTTATGGATGCGGGCATTACACTTGGATATCGGCAGGGCATTAGCCGCCGAAAACACGTTTCAGATTGATCAGCCGTGAGGTCGCTACCATCGACACGACGACGAGGAGGATGGCGAATATGCCGGCTGCAGCCGCCGTCGGCTCGAAGGCGTAGCGCAGCGCCACATACATCGCCATCGGCAGCGTCTGAAGGTTCGGCGTCGATAGAAAGAGCGTCACTTCGAACTGACCGAAGGAAATGATGAAGGCGAAGATGGTGCCTGCCGAAATGGCGGGCGAAATGATCTTGAGCGTTACGAGGCGAAAGGCGGTGAGCGGTGAGGCCCCGAGCGACCGTGCGGCCTCTTCCAGGCTGCGGTCGAACCCGACGAGGGCAGCGGTCACCGTGGCGATGACGAAAGGGCAGGTGACGATGACGTGCCCGATGATGAGCCCTGTCATGCTGCGGGCGAGCCCGATGCCCGTCGTTACATAGAAGACGTAGAGCGCAAGGCCCAGGACTACGCCCGGCAGGACGATGGGCATCATGAAGAAGGCGCGCAGCGGTGCGACGAGACGGCTAGACGAGCGGGTCAGGAACAGGGCGGCCATAGTACCGAGCACGGTCGATATCGCCGTTGCGATGCCCGCGACGAGGAACGAGACGCCATAGGCCGACAGAAAGGTTGGTGACGTCAGGAAGGCATGGACCCAGCGCAGGGAAAAACCCTGCGGCGGAAAGGTGAGGTAGTCGCCCGCATTCAGTCCAGACAGGACGACGATGATGACCGGGACCAGAAGGACAGCCAATGTTACCAGTGACAAAAGCTTGAAAATAAGGGGGATAGATGGCTCTTCGCGCATCAGCTGCGTCCTCCCGTGCTGTGCATGGCGGCGCGGTGATAAACGGCGATGGCCATCAGGCTGGTGACGAACAGAACGATGGCAATGGCCGCGCCGAACTGCCAGCGCCCAGTTTCCGCCACCTGCTGATAGATATGGATCGGCATGACCATGACCTTCCAGCCGCCCATCAGCGCCGGTACGACATAGGATGAAATGGCAAGCGCAAAGACCAGAAGCGTGCCCGCCAGAATGCCCGGCATGGAAAGCGGCAGGACGATGGAAAAGAACGCCTTGGCGCGCGAGGCACCGAGCGATCTTGCCGCCTCTTCCAGTGCCGGATGAATGGACTTGATGATGCCGATCAGCGACAGGATCATGAAGGGCAGGGTGATCTGCACCAGCCCGACGACCACGCCGAAGATGTTGTACATCAGTGGCAGTGGCTGGGAGATGATGCCGAAGCGAAGGAGTGTGCTGTTGATCAGCCCGTTATCACCCAGAAGCACCATCAGCCCATAGAGACGGATGACCATGTCGAGCTGCATGGAGGACAGGACGAGGATCATCAGCAACGTGTTGCGGCCCGGATTGACCGTCTTTGCAATCACATAGGCGAGGGGATAACCCAGGATCAGGCAGACGAAGGCGACGGCGGCTGCGATGCCAACGGAGCGCAGGATGGATTCGTAGTAGATGGCGCGGGTGAAGACGCGCACGAAATTGTCGAAAGTGATCGCGCTCGAGAGGGTAATCACGCCAGCAACTGATTTGTTGAAGGCAAGAGCAAAAAGCGAGGCTGTGGGCACGACGAAAAAGGCGATGAAAAAGATCAGGGCGGGCAAGAGGAGTAGCCAGAAGCCCAAACTCTCCACGCCGCGTTGTCGCGAGGGTGAAACCTGAGCGATGGGCAGGCGGTCTGCCTGCTTTTCCGTGGTCGTCATTGCGGATGCCGCCATGTTGCTCGATCTCCCGTTATTCGGCCGCTTGCTGCGACATGGCTCTTTGCAATGCGTCGTAACCGATCAATTCCTTTTCCGGCGGAGCTGGATAGGTCGTTTTGCTCTGGGAAAGACCGGCGCGGACGATGCCTGCGGCAATGGAAATGGCCGTCGGGATGGGATCTATAACGGGAACGTCAATACCTTCGGCGAGCAGTCCTTCACGCAGGCCCGCGGCGCATCCCATCAGGCCGGTACATCCGAAGATCAGGGCCTCCGCCCCGTCTTCCTCCACCGCCTTCTTGCCCTCTTCGATAAGTCGGAGGGCGGTTGCGGCCAGGTCGGCCTCGAGATCCAGCACCGGAATATCGACACTACGCACCGAGGCCAGCTTGCTGGAAAGGCCACACAGGGCGGCGGTGTTTTCAAAAGAGGGGATCAGGCGGCGCATGACGGTGATGACGGAAAACTTGTGGCCCAACATGGAAGCCACATGCATGCCGGTCTGACATGGTCCGAGAACGACCATGCTGGAAATCTCGCGGGCCGGACGCAGGCCCGGATCGCCCATGCAATCGATGATGACGGCATCGACACCTTCACGTTCGGCACGTGCTATTTCAAGCAAAGTGCCGGGAACGGACATTGCCGCCTCCAGCTCACTTTCAATCGACCCTGGCCCCGTTGCTATTTCGGCGTGGGAAATACTGATGCCGGGATATTCCAGTGCCTTGAGATCTGCCAGCTTGCGAAAGCCGCGCGTTACGATGGGGGACACGACACGAAGATTGACGATGTTGTCATGCATCTTTCATACCTCCTTCAAACGCTGCAATTCCCTAAATGCGGGCAAAATCACAGGCTCCCCGTTCAGTGCTTCCGCGCCGGGAGTTCCCGCTGGCGTTCTGTCTGCTCAAGATGCATCGGCTTGCCGTCTGGCGAAAGAACTTCGGCGAATAGGGACTTCGTTCTTTTGGCTGGGTAGTATGGCTGGGTGCGGTGCAGAAAACCTATCCTTTTAGATAGGTGTCACTGCATAAAGTAGATGCATATGCGAAATTTGATTAAATATTGGGCGGTTATAGCCGCCCTGTGCCTTCTTTCAAGATACCCTCCCTTCCACGCCATGTACTGCAATCGAGATGTTCTCGACTGCAACCATCAGGGGATGAGGATGACAATGTCAGTCACTTGTGAACCTCAACAGACGCTCGGCTGTCATGAAAGCGTTATCGAGCGACGCTAGAACCGCACTGGTTTGGTGAAGCCCTGCACCCGTGTGCATCACCCGGCAAACCCACAGAGGCTTTGGGACCGTCGAGGTCGTGCCAACGCTTAAAGAAATTCCACGCGCCGACTCAATCGGAGAGAACGATGAAACGCCGAACTTTTATGATGTCTGCTGCAGGCGCTGCCGCCGGGCTCGTTCTTGCGCCCCGCATCAGCCTTGCCGCGAAGGGCACGATCGACTGGTATACGGGGTCTGACACGAACATTCTCGACTTCTGGTCCAACGTCGTAAAGCCTGCCTTCGAGGCGGCCAATCCGGGCGTCAAGCTCAATCTGGTGGATGCCGGTGATGGTCCTGGCATCGTTGCCATGGGCGAGCGCGCCCTTGCCGCCAAACAGACGAACACCGATCCGCAGGTGGATTACTTCGAACACGCCGATCCGCTTTTGCCCGCAGGTGCTATCGAGGCCGGCATTTATGTGAACTTGGCCAAGGCAGGACTGTCCAACTATCCACGCGTCAATCCCCTTGCCATTCAAAGCGACTACAGCCTGCCCTATCGCGGCAGTCAGGTTCTGCTTGCCTATGATACAGCCAAGCTGAAGGCTGAGGATGCCCCGAAAAACTGGGACGACCTGGTCCGCTGGATCAAGGCCAATCCGGGGCAGTTCATCTATAACCGTCCCGACAAGGGCGGGTCCGGCGGCAACTTCGTGCGCCGCGCCATCCATCAGGTCAACGGGCGTGATCCGAAGCGCTTCACCGTCGACAACTATACCCAGGAGGCTGGAGACGAGGCGCTGGGCAAAGCCTGGAAACTGCTCGCCGATATTGCACCCTTTCTCTATGACAAGGGAGCCTATACATCCGGCAATTCGCAGTCCCTGCAACTTCTGTCGCAAGGTGTAGTGACGATGACGCCGGTCTGGTCGGATCAGGTGCTGCAGGCGATCAACCAAGGCGTTCTTCCGCCGGAAACCGGTCTCGTTCAGCTTCAGGATCTGGCCCTGTGCGGCGACTTTTCCCGCGGCGTGGTCTTGGCGAACGGCGCCAATCGCGATGACGCTCTGAAACTTGCCGATTTCATCCTTTCCGAAGACATCCAGAGCAAGATCCTGATCGAGCTCGGTGGATTTCCCGGAATATCGTGGGACTATCTGCCCGACGCTTTGCGCGCGCGCTTCGCCGATATCATCCCGAAGACGATCCCATTCTTTCCAGGTGGCAAGTGGGAAATCGCCATCAACGATGGCTGGTATCGCAATGTCGCGCCCAATATCAGCCGCAAGGTATGACGGTGTTGGCCGATAAAGCGTTGCCGGAACGCCTGGAGCCGGCAACGGAGAGACGGCCGGTCGGTCTCCTCCTCGTTGCCTTGCCAGTCTTTCTGGTAATCTGGCTTGTCATCTGGCCCGCCATCACCGCCGTCCTTCGCACGGTCTGGCGCGCGGATGCGGTGGGCAACAAGGGCTTTGATCTTTCAAGCTACGCCTTTTTCTTTTCGGATCGTTACAGCCTCGACAATCTTGCTCTCACGCTTTGGACGACACTTGTCTGCGCCTTCCTGCTGCTGGTGATCTGTCTCCCGATTGCACTTTACCTGCGGTTTTCTCAAGGGCGTCTGCCAGTTTACGTGCAGGCGCTCGCCATTCTGCCGATGTTCGTTCCCTCGGTCATCCTCGCTTTTGCATTCATTCGCGTGCTCGGCCCAAATGGCATGGTCGACGTTCTCCTCAATGCCGTCGGTTTGCCGAAAATCAGAACGCCATATCTGACGCCGTGGGGACCGGTCATTGGTCTCGTCTGGGATAATGTGCCGCTGACGGTGCTCATTCTGCTGTCAGGTCTGGGCCGCGTTTCCAATCAATCGGTTGAAGCGGCGCGGGATGTGGGTGCCAGTGGTTTGCGGGTTTTCTGGCACATCATTCTGCCGCGCATTGCCAATTCGATACTCGTGGCCTCGTCCTTTTCGGTGCTGGGAATCTTCTCATCGTTCACGCTGCCCTATCTTCTCGGCCCGGCCTCGCCCGAAATGCTCGGACCTTTCATGCAGCGCACATTGCGCGACGTTCAGGACCCGATCGGTGCCATGACGCAAGCCGTCATCGCCTTCTGTTTCTGCATTGCGTTCGGTCTCTTCTATGTCCGCTCCGTCGCGCGCAACCAGGGGAGATGAGATGACTGCTTTCGCTCCCATTCGTTCGCGTATCGACCGCCCAGGCCTCGTCTTTGCCGTCCTTTTGACGCTTGTTATCATTGGGCCGCTGCTTGTCGTTGCCATATGGGCCTTCACCGAGATCTGGCGTTACCCCAACATCATTCCCCAACAATTCGGCTTCCGCTTCTGGGGTCAGACGCTGGGGCGTCCGGATGTCTGGAACGCGCTGATGCTGAGCCTGCAACTGTCGACGGTCGTCACGTTGTTGTCGGCATTGATTTGCCTTCCGGCGGCCTATGCCTTTGCCCGAATGCGCTTTCCCGGTCGAGACATTCTGTTCTTTTCGTTTCTTGCCGGATATGCCTTTCCCAAATTCGGCCTGCTCGTGGCCATTGCCGCCATTTTCCTCCAGCTCCACCTCGTCGGCACCTTCTGGGGCGTGTTGCTCATCCAGCTTGTCGGCACGCTGATGTTCATGATCTGGATTCCGGTGGCAGCCTTTCAGGCTGTCGACAGGCGCATGGAAGATGCCGCCCGCGATGTCGGGGCCGGTCCGCTTCGGGTCTTTTGGTCCATCACCCTGCCGCAGGCAGGACCGACGATTGCAGCGGCCCTGATCTTGAGCTTCGTCGGCACCTTCTACGAAACGGAGGGAGCCTGGCTGATCGGCGCACCCGGCATCCGCACCATGCCAGTGCTGATGATCAGCTACATTAACAATCAGATGGTCGTTCAGTATGGCGCGGTGCTGTCCATCCTGCTCTGGGTGCCATCCTTCATCGCCCTCATGTTTGCGCGTCGCATCATCGGCGGCGATGCATTTGCGCGCGGTCTCGGCGGCTAGGAAATTTCAATGTCAGTCCTTCATATTACAGGGGTCACCAAGACCTTTCCAGGTGGCACCATGGCGGTGGACAGCTTCTCGCTCGATGTCGCCGATGGCGAGCTCGTCTGCATGCTCGGGCCTTCCGGTTCGGGAAAGTCCACGCTGTTGCGGATGGTTGGCGGCTTTGAGCAGCCAAGCAGCGGACGGATTACCATCGATGGCGAGGATGTCACGCGCCTGCCGCCCGAGCGGCGACCGACAGGCATGGTATTCCAGAGCCACGCGCTGTGGACGCATATGAATGTCTTCAACAATCTCGCTTTCGGTCTGAAATTGCGGCGATTGCCGGCAAGCCAGATCGCGGTGAAGGTCGAGGCCGTGCTCGATCTGGTCGGCCTTGCAGGTTATGGCGAGCGGATGACGAACCAACTGTCCGGTGGCCAGCAACAGCGTGTGGCGCTGGCGCGGTCGCTCGTTCTGGAGCCCAAAATTCTCCTGCTCGACGAGCCTTTCGCAAGCCTGGATCAGCATTTGCGCGAGCGCCTGCGGGAAGAGGTACGCGATATCCAACAGCGTTTGCGCATTACCACCCTTTTCGTCACTCACGGTCAGGACGAGGCACTTAGTATGGCAGACCGCATTGTCGTCATGGCGAACGGCAAAATAGAGCAGATCGGGCGCCCCGACGTCGTCTATCGAGACCCGAAAACGCCTTTTGTCGCGGGGTTCATCGGAATGATGAACCTGATCGACGGGGAGGTAAGAGACGGTCAATTCGTGCGCTCTAACTTCAGATCCGCTCTGCCCATACCAGACGGGCGCGCCACGATCGCCATCCGCCCCGAATCGCTCGATCTGATCGTCTCCGCCACGCCGACCGCGAAGGTGCACCGTGTGACCGATTACGGCTCGCACGGGCTCGTCGATCTCGATCTCGCTGACGGCACCCGTCTCAAATCGGTCGTCGGCCATCCGGACTTGTTCAAGGCGGGGCAGGGCGTAGAAATCCGGCCCCGCGTCATGGCCGCGTATCGTGACGACCACCAGGTCTATAGGAGCCAGGCGTGAGCGCCCCGATTTATATAGAGAGCGACGGACATCGCACAGCCATCAAGTGGCATCGCGGTCGACGCCGTGTCACCGATCCTGTTTTTGTCGGTGAACGGATACTTGAAGCGATGCGGCTCGGCGCAAGTGTCGAGATTGATCTCGTCGTCCATGGCGATCATGGGTTTGCGGTCCTGCATGACTTGACGTTGGAACGCGAAACCACGGGCAAGGGCAGGGTGCGAGATGCGTCTGCCGCCGTGCTGCGTGAACTTAACCTGCGCGGCAATGACGGCGAACCGATCGCTGAGAAGGTGCTCCTGCTGGAAGATCTTTGTATCGCTCTCGCAAGGCAAGGCGCGCATCCAGATGCATTTCTGCAGCTCGATTACAAGGAAGATCTGTCAGCATTGAGCCCGGAGGTGACCGGTTATTTCGCCAAAATTACCGCTCCGATCGCCACGTCATTAATCCTGTCTGGCGGCGATTTCAGCGCCATTGATGCGCTTGCGAAGGCCGTTCCCGGCATCGCTACTGGCTATGATCCCTGCTACGGCGAAAGCCTTGCAAGGCTTCAGGCCACGGGCAACTATAACGCATTCATCGATCAGGCGCTTGCCACGGCACCGGATGCCAGCATGATCTATCTTGATTACCGGATCGTCCTTGCCGCCGCTGACATCGGCATCGATCTAGTTGCGCCCGTTCACGCCGACGGACGCAAGGTCGATGCCTGGACCATCAATCACATTACGCCTCAAAGCATCGTTCAGGTTGAGCGCCTTCTGGCGCTCAAAGTCGATCAGATCACCACAGACGACCCCGAAGGGTTAGCTAAGGCATTTCCTCATGACAGTCAATTATAGCAGCATCCTTGGCGACATGGTCGTCACCGCGCGTGAAGCCGGTGTCCTGACGCTTGAACATTTCAAGCGTTTTCGCGATATCGAGATCGGCATCAAGGGACCGGGCGATTTTGTGTCTGACGCCGATAAGGAGTCGGAGGTGCTGATCCGCGACCGCCTGCTCAACAAGTACCCTTGGGGGCTGACGGGTGAAGAATTCGCACCGGTTGAAGGCGTCGAAAACGGACATCATTGGCTGGTGGACCCGATTGATGGCACCACGAATTTCATCTACGGCCAGCATTACACCATCACCATTTCACTGCGCCGTGGCAACGAGACCATGTGCGGGTTGGTCTATAACCCGGTATCCGATGAGTTGTTCACAGCCATCAAGGGTGAAGGTGCCTACCTAAACGGTACACGCCTGCATGTCAGCGCTTCAACAGATCTCGCGCTTATGTGCGTTGGTACGGGCCTGCCTACGCCGAACCTGTCACTGCATCCGGGCGCTTATCAGCGCCTCGACGCGATCCGTGCGCCCATCGGCGGCGTGCGCATCGTTGGCAGCGGGGCCAATTCTTGCGCCTATGTCGCCTGCGGTCGGCTTACGGGCTATTACGAGGAAACTGGTTTCATCGATACCGCAGCGGGTATTCTGCTCGTACAGGAAGCGGGTGGTATCGTCACCGACTGGTGGGGACGTGGGCCGGACGTTTATGAGAAAACCGGCACGCTGATTGTGGCCAACCCAGCGACACACGCCTACCTGATTGAGCATCTGCGCACCGCGCCTCCCAAGAATGTCGAATAGAGGCCTTCTGAAAGCGCCGATGAGTGTTCCCTGTGGACGGTTTTTAAGCGGTTTTATCTTCCCTCGCGGACAACCATGATCGCCAGCCACCGTATTCAGTGATGTCTTTCGCGCCATCTATTGCGTGAGGCTCTACCAGAAAGCCTTTCGCAGAGGTGCCGTCTTCCAGCTTGATAGATCCAATACACATCGGTGCCGGAACAGCGTTTACGAACTGCCCAAATGCTGAGGAGAATAGCTGCCAGATTTCGATGTCGATGGACGCCCCATGTCCCACATCGACCAGACCAGGTTTTGCTGGCACTTGGTTTGCCAGAGCATAAAGGGCATAGGCTGGCGCAGTCTTGCCAGCGCGTAAAAACTGAGCATTTAGGTCTGTGAGCTGACGATTGAGCGGCATTCCGGAAAGATGTGCTCCAACAACGACAATCGGTATCATCGTTTCGTTGAGGGACGACGACTGTTCGACAGAGGGTGGAAGCGGCCAGCCGGTCGCGCCTGTGGTTTGGCTGGTCGTTCGGTGCAAACGGTCGGACACGGCCGCGACAAGACCATCGGCGCCGAAGGGTGCAAGAAACGTCACGCTTGCGGGAAGTCCATCGGATCGTTTGCCCGTGGGCACTGCCATTCCGCATAAGTCCAGCAGATTTACGAAGTTTGTGTAAGTGCCCAGTCGTGAGTTGGCCAGAATGGGCTCAGCCTTGAGATCCGAAAGCGAATAGTGGGTAGGTGCTGTCGGGACGCAAAGCAGATCGACGGATGCGATTAACGGTGCCAATTGTTTCTTGAGTGCCTGAAGTCGGTAAAAGCCGGAAAAGGCATCGGCAGCAGAAAGCTCTTTCGCTGCGCCATAGATACTGCGGGTGACGGGATGAAAACTCTCAGCCGAGAAATCGTAAAACTCTTTCACGGCCTGATATCGTTCGGCCACCCATGCACCCTCGTACAAAAGCCGCGCTACTTCAAAGAAACCGCCAAACGGCAGTTCGGTAATCTCATGTCCCTGGGAAGCGAGGTGTTGAAGGGCAAGCTCATAACTTTCCTGCATCTGGGCGTCGCCGAAAAACTCTCTATCGGCCAAAGCTGGAACGCCTATTTTCAGCACCGGTGGTGCTGTCATAGCAACGTCATGCGGAAGATTGCGGGAATATGCATCCGTAGGATCTGGTTTCGCTGCAATGCTGAAAACTTTCAGCGCGTCCGAGGCAGAAAAAGCAAAGATCGAGACACAGTCGAGAGTCCGGCATGCCGGAATGACGCCGGTGGTGGAGATGGCCCCGACCGATGGTTTCAGTCCTACGATATTGTTCAGTCCTGCCGGAATTCTGCCGGAGCCTGCCGTATCGGTTCCGAGCGCGAAGGTGACAATCCCCTGCGCCACGGCAACAGCAGAGCCGGAACTTGAGCCACCAGGCACAAGATCCTTATGAAGCGCGTTGCGCGGCACGGGGTAGGGCGTTCTCACCCCAACAAGCCCGGTTGCGAACTGGTCGAGATTGCTTTTGCCGATCACCAGCGCGCCTGCTTGTTTCAACAGCCGAACGACCGTTGCGTCATCGGCAGGCAAATAAGCGTAATCGGGACAAGCCGCCGTTGTCGGCAGTCCTGCAACATCGATGTTGTCTTTCACGGCAAAAGGAATACCGAAAAGAGGCAAGCGGACCGGATCAAAATCTCCAAGTGCCGAGGCTTCCGCAAGCAAAGTATCCCGCTCCGCGAGCTGGATGAAAATGCCGGGATCATCGATCGCCTCGATGCGCGCGAAGACTTCCTCTATCATCTGAACAGGGGTGAAGCCGGATAAATACGCAGCGTGAAGTGATTGAATGTCGAATGCCGGAGTAAATGCCATAATCAATCTTCCAGAATTTCTACCGGTCGGTCCCATTGAATGAGAACCACGCAGCCATCGTCGCTCCAAACGGAGTGCTCACTGCCCGGTGCATTGACGAGATAGGTTCCGGTTTCATAGCGGCCACCTTCATCGGACTGGCTGCCTTCCAGCACCAGTATCGTTTCAAGGCCCGGGTGCTGGTGGCGGGGAACCGAGGCGCCTGCTTCATATTTCAGAAATGCCACACCCGGTTGGTCATCGGCAAACCGTCTGATCCAGTGGATCGTTACACCCGGTCGGAAGGCTTCGAACGCCAATGATTTCCAGCCACCTGAGGTCAGGTCGCTTCGTATGCTTTCAACCATTTTGAATTACCTTGATGACGTCTTCCAAATGAGCGGTCCAACCAACGATGCCGCCTTGTGCAGGTATCATCGCAAGGGTCGATTGCTTGAACTCGGGAAAATATGATGCGGTGGCTTCCTCGACCAGAAGGCATTCGTAGCCTCGGTCATTGGCTTCGCGCATGGTGGTCTGCACGCAGACCTCGGTCGTAACCCCTGCGAAAATGAGGCGCTCGATGCCTTTTGCAGCGAGTGTCTCTCCCAGCGTCGTCGCGTAGAAAGCGCCTTTGCCCGGCTTTTCGATCAATGTTTCTCCGGGCGCGGGAGAAAGACCAGGAATGATCGCCGTTCCCGGCTCTCCCGTAATCAGAATGCGTCCCATGGGACCTTCATCTCCGATTCGTAAAGTAGGGTTGCCGCGGCTCCGCTTGGCTTTCGGCAGATCGGACAGGTCGGGCTTGTGACATTCCATCGTGTGAATAATTGCAAGACCTGCCTTTCGGCAGGCTTCCAGCAGTCGCTTGACGTCCGGCACGATGGAAGACACGAGGCTGACATCGTTGCCCAAGGTTTCGCCGAAGCCGCCCGGTTCGATAAAGTCGCGCTGCATGTCGATTATAACGAGAGCCGTCTTGGTGGGGTCATAAACGAAATCGTTGGGAAGAGCCGTGATCATTCTCATGCTGCATGCCCCGCCATATGCGCGCCGATAACGGACAGATCGGCATCCCGCGCCTGTGTCTCGTAGACGAGACGCCCCTCCGACATCACGAAAATGCGGTCGGATAGCGCCATAAGCTCGTCCAGATCTTCCGAGAACAAAAGGACTGCCGTCCCGCTGTTGCGCGCCTTCATGATCCTGGCGCGAATTTCTGCAACCGCCGAGAAATCGAGGCCGAAACAAGGATTGGATACAATGAGGACGTCTACATCGCCGCTCAGTTCACGCGCGAGCACAGCGCGCTGAACGTTCCCGCCAGAGAGGGCGCCGATTGGCGTTTCGAGCGATGCGGTCTTCACCTTGAAGGCCGAAACCAGATCGCCGGCATATTGCTTGATCCGGCTTTTGCTGAGCCAGAAGCGCTTGCGACCTTTCTCATTGATATCGAAACGGCGCAGACCCAGATTTTCCGCCACCGTCATTTTGGCAACGCATGCGTTTTGCAACGGTTCTTCAGGAATGAATGCCAACTTACCGGTGCGGCTTTCACTGCGCGTCGCAGTGTAGGTCGCACCTTTGACTCGCACATTGCCTTTCTCAAGCCGGCGTTGCCCGGCCAGCACCTCGGCCAATTCCTTTTGCCCATTACCGGAAATGCCCGCTATGCCAACGATTTCGCCCGCCTTCACAAAAAGACCATCGACATCGATTGTTTTAAGGCCGCTGCCGTCGCGCGCCCTGACGTTTTCGAGTGTCAAAAGAGCAGGAGCTTCCGGCTTCACCGCAATGCGACTGTCGAGGGTCGGTAGCGTAATGTCGCCGATCATCATCGCTGCCATATCCCGGGGTGTCAGTTCGGTGGTGCTACCGCTACCCACCAATCGGCCCCGGCGCAAAACAGAGACGGAATCTGCGAATTTCATGACCTCGTGAAACTTGTGGGAGATCATGATGACAGAGAGTTCGCCGCGCGCGGTCATGTCTCGCACGATGCCCAGCATGTCATCCGCTTCTGCGGGTGTGAGCACCGATGTCGGTTCGTCCAGTATGAGGAGGCGCCGTCCCAGATAAAGTTGGCGGATGATTTCGAGTTTCTGTTTTTCGCCTGCAGACAGTTCACGGACCTGCCTGTCGAGCGGAATAGGAAAAGGCATGGTCCGCATGAAATCAGCCAGAGCCGCCCGTTCCTGCTTCCAGTTTATGACGCCGGCAACATCGTTGCGGCTGATGACAAGATTTTCGGCACCCGTCATCGACGGTACCAACGTAAAGTGCTGGTAGACCATGCCCAGTCCAAGGCTTGCGGCATCGCGTGGTGAATTCACCGTCACTTCGCGATCTTCCACCATCAACTGCCCGTCTGTGGGATGGTAAAAGCCCATGATGCATTTCACCAGCGTGGATTTGCCCGCGCCGTTTTCGCCCAAAAGAGCATGAAACGATCCCGCCTTGACGCGGATGGATACGTCATCAAGCGCGGTGAAGGAGCCAAATCGCATCGTCATGCCAACCGTTTCAAGCGAAAGCGCACTCATGCGGGCAAATCCTTCTTGTGTTTGACGATGATCGCCACAGGACCGCCCCCGGCAGGCCCCTGATGCTCCGCGCCCCCTGAGACATAGAGCATCGTGTCTTGAAAAAACCCGGCAAGCACGCCGCCGACGAAGCCACGGGCATGGCGCGTGGAGGATATGTCGGAATCGTCCAGCATGGTGTGACGGGCACCGCGGACGGTTCCTGAAATGCTTGCCTCCGCCTTGGCCAGAACAGCAATCATCTCTCCCTCAGGCAAACGTTCGATCGCCTGTTTGATGCCCGATGTGTCGATGCAGTCACGCATTACGGCGTGATCCACCGCAAGCGGCCCGGACCAGCCTTTTCCCATGCCAATGACCACGATTTCGTGGCCGGTCAGTTCCACCCCGGCCGACGTCGAGGCGCGACTGGAATAGAGCTCAAAACTCCGGCAGATATCCTCATCCCGGAGCTGGTCCAGTTGAACTTCATCCAGCGCAACCGCGATCCCGAGCGCAGACGCCCCGCGTGAAAATCCCATGGATTTGAGCGTATCGCTCACGACTGTCGTCTTTCCGCGCGCCGCAGCTTCGCTGATCCGACCCGAGGTCAGAAGCGGGCATTTGATCTGGACGAAATGGACCTCACTGGCGTCTTCAATTCCGGCGTTGTGCATCGCAGAGCGGACACCCTCGGCAACGAGCGCAACTTGCTCCTTACGCCCCAGGTGCTGCGGTGGCATGACTGACGTGCGGGCAACACCGACCGCAAGCGCGGTTGTCGGCGGCGCGTCGACCTCTTCTCTGGTAAAGATCGTCCAGTGCGGCGACAGGGCGCCCTCAGTGCCGCCGGACATGACGATGGAGACATCGTTCACGCCGTGTCCATCAAACAGTCGCTCAAACGTGGCAGTGGCAAAACCACGGGTAAAATCGTTGACGCAGCCGTTGCCTTCCGTCTTGCCAAACACAGCAACGATGGTTTTCGGGTCGAGGCCATTATCGATAAGCGTTTGAACACCGGAAACATCGTCCGGTGACGCGGCTGATATGCGGTAGACGTTTGCGCGAAAGGAACTCATCAGGGCAACGCCTCGATGAGCATCTTGGAATTTGAAACGGCGCCGAACACGCCGCCCTGCATCTTGATCATCTTGATCGCAGCCAGATGGTTGCCGTAGTCGGTCGCGCCACAGCAATCTTCCAGCAGCAGGCACTCGAAGCCGCGGTCATTTGCCTCACGCATGGTGGTATGGACGCAGACATCGGTGGTGATGCCGGTGAGGATGATGTTTTCGATGCGACGCTGATTGAGGATAAGCTCAAGGTCGGTTGCGCAGAAAGAACCTTTGCCGGGTTTGTCTATAATGGCTTCGCCCTCGAGCGGCCTCAATTCGTCGATGATCTCCCAGCCCGGTTCGCCGCGCACGAGAATTCGTCCGCAGGGACCAGCGTCACCAATTCCGGCATTGATCCGCTGGGAGCGCCATCGCTTGTTGGCGGGAAGGTCGGCAAGATCGGGCCTGTGGCCCTCGCGGGTGTGGATGATATGATAGCCCTTGGCCCGCATTGCACACAGCACAGCTTTTATCGGTTCGATGGGTGCCCTGACGAGGGAGAGGTCGTAGCCCATGTGATCCACATAACCACCGGGACCACAGAAATCCGTCTGCATGTCGATGATGATCAGCGCGGTATTATCTGGCCTGAACTTGCCATTGTAAGGCCAGGGATATGGATCTGCGTCCAGATAATGGGTGGAATCGTTGCTCGACATATCCATCTTGGGCTCCTATTCCGCTGCGGATTTTGTTGGGTTTTCGAAAACACGGTTCGGCTTTTCGAAGCCACAGCCGGTACCATCGATGACCCGGACGTCGTTTTCCCACGGCAGCCGATATTTGCCTGCCATGAGGTCGTGCATGTAGGTATAGGGCGCATCCTGCGCGCCACCATCCACGGCGACATAGCCGCGATGGCCGAACTGGTAGATGTTGTTTTCAACGCCCCATCCAAGCCGCGCTTCGCGTACAAGATCGGGCCGTACCTCGGCGGTGATGATTTCGTCTGCGCGACCGCTGGATCCATGGGCAATGATGGAGCCATCGAAGTTGCAGATCATGCCTTCGCCCATGCTGTCGAACGTCCCATCTGAACCAGACATACAGACATTGGCCGTGACCATCAGGTTACAGAAAGCGTTGGACTGGTTTGTGAAGCGCCAGGGCTCGCGGATCGGCGCGGTGTAGCCCGCGGTGCGGATCATGATTTCCGCGCCCTTGTAAGCACATTCGCGCGCCATTTCCGGGAACATGCCATCATGGCAAATGATGAGGGCAATCTTGGCCCCTTTTGGTCCGGTGATCACCGGTATGCCCAGATTACCGGGTTCCCAAGGCTCGACCGGCACCCAAGGATGCATCTTGCGATAATAAAGCTTCAGTTCGCCATCATCATCGATGATGATACCGGAATTGTAGGGCATTCCATCGGGATTATATTCCATGATGGAAAAGCAGCCCCAGATGCGGTTGTCCCGGCAGGCTTGCTTGAAAGCCACTACTTCCGGCCCGTCCAGTCGGCACATGATCTCGGGATTGATATCCATCGAAAGTCCATGGAGAGCGTATTCAGGAAATACCACGATATCCATGCCGGGCTGGTTACGTCTTGCCTTGCCGACCATCTCGACGATCCGCGCGGTCTGACGCGCAAGGTCTTGCTTGGTCACGGTGACGGGCAATTGCAGCTGCACGAGGCCGATACCGACCCCGTTTTCCGAAACATTCAGTCCGCCCAATCCGTTCATGATTGTATTCCTTTCCTGCCTGTCACTTATTCAGTGAAAGTTCTTCCGGTGCGCCTGAAAGACGACGCTCTGGCGATGATGTTATGATGAGAATGATGAGGGTGAGCACGTAGGGTGCCGCGTAGAAAAGGTAATAGCCTTCCGTAACACCGACCGATTGCAGGGCTGGGCCGAGGGCGCCAGCGCCACCGAAGAGCAGTGAAGCGAGAAGGCATCCTTTCGGGTTCCATCTGGCAAAGATGACGAGCGCCACCGCCATCAATCCCTGGCCGGAGGAGATACGCTCGTTCCAGGACCCTGGATAATAGAGCGAGAGATACGCCCCGCCCACGGCGGCAAAAGCGCCGCCTACGGCTGTTGCCAAAAGCCGGACGTAATCGGGATTGATGCCCATTGCCCGCGCAGCATCGGAGCTATCGCCCACCACGCGCAGGATAAGCCCCCATCGCGTGCTCTTCAACATCCATGCGATCAGAAATGTCAGTCCGATACCGAGGATGAACAGCACATTGATGTTGAGCGCGGATTGAACCTGCGGAATGGAAGACCAGCCGCCAAGCGAGATGGCGGGCAGCGTCGGAGCAATTGGCTGGATGAAGGACTTGCCGAGAAAGAACGCCAAACCCAGCCCGAACTGCATCATGGCAATTCCGATTGCGATATCGTTTACCTTGGGAAACCGACAAATGAACCCGTGCACAAGGCCGAACACGGAACCGGCCGCCATGGCTGCGAGAACGCCAAGCCACGGCAATTGGGTCATCACGGCGACGGCATAGGCGGACATTGCGCCAAAGACGAGCGTGCCTTCCAAGCCGAGATTGATGCGCCCAGAACGCTCGGTGAGGGTTTCACCAAGGCTCACGAAGATAAAAGGGGTCGATACCCGGATTGCTCCGGCCAGAATGGCCAGTGGAACGCCCCATAGGCCCAGTGCTGTGTTTTCCATCAACGCGCCTCCCTACCAATACGGTTGGCAAGCCATAGTTCCGGATTGAAAAGCTTGAACCGGCCATAGAGCGTCTCGCAGAACAGGACGGAGATGAACAGCGTGCCCTGAAGCACCAGCACGCTTGCGTCAGGCAATCCCATTCTTCGCTGGATCAATCCACCCGCCGCAGTTATGCCACCCAGCAAAACAGCAACCGGGATGATGGCGAGAGGATTCTGGCGTGCAAGAAAAGCAACCAGGATGCCTGTGTAACCATAGCCTGCGATCAGCGCCCCGTTGGCGCTTCCCTGGACGGCTGCGACCTCCAGCATGCCTGCAAGCCCGGCAAAAGCGCCGGCCAGAAAAGTAAAGCCAACGATGAGCTTTCCGACTGGCAGGCCCTGAACCCGTGCTGCCCGCATGTTGCCGCCCGCAACCCGCGCGGCAAAGCCGATCGTCGTGCGCTCCATCAGAATCCAGGAGAAGAGGCAGGCAATGAGCCCCACACCGAACCCCCAGTGAACATCCATGCCCGGCAGATTGCCGATCATGGCGTTAGCGGGCAGAGGCGTGGTCGATGGCTTGTTGAGGCTTGCCGGATCGCGCAGCGGCCCCTCGATCAGATGGTTCAATAGGGCAATCGCAATATAGGTCAGAAGCAGCGACGATATGGTTTCATTGACGCCGCGATAGTGTTTCAGCGCCCCTGCCAGTCCAATCCACAGACCCGCCACGATCATGCCTGACAGCGCCATGGCGATCCATAACCATCCAGAGCTGACGAAACCAGCCAATGGCAGCGCCGCTGCCGCAGCTGCAAGACCACCCAAAACCAGCGCACCCTCACCGCCGATGATGACGAGCCCGAGCCTTGCTGGAAGTGCGACGCAGAGTGCTGTGAGCAAAAGAGGTGCTGCTCTGCTCATGGTATTTTGCAACGAAAACCAGCTGCCAAATCCCCCGGCGTAGATCAGTTGTACGAACTGCACGGGAGATTTGCCAAGCAAAAGCAAAAACAGACTGAACAGCCCAAGCCCTGCCAATGACGCAAAGAGCGTTACCGCCAGCGGTTCGCTGCGCCGCGCCGAAAATTCCCGCAGGAACTTGCCCTTGGGAGCGGTGTTGGCAGCGCTGGTTGGTGGATTAAGATCGGAACCCATGGGCTGTTCTCCGTTTATCAGCCAGCAGAGCCGACCACGCCGTCCACTAGATAGTTCATTCTTTCAAGCTCGATGGAGGTTTCGCTGTAGTTTGTCCCTGCGGGGATCACGACATTGCCCTTGTTGTCTTTTTGCCCACCCTTGAAGACGGAGAACTCGCCCGTCTTCATCGAGGCCATCGTTGCCTCGAACTTGTTGCGTGCCTCTGCAGAAACTGCAGGTCCAAGTGGGCTCATCTTGACGAAGCCATCTTTCAGGCCCCCACGTACGAAGTTGCCAAGCGGCTCGCCTGCCTGCATTTTTTTTACAAAGTCGGTATAGACGTTGCCCCAGGCCCATTCCGCGCCCGTCAGATATTTCTCAGGCGCGAGTGGAGACTGATTGGCATGGTAGCCGCAGACAAAGGCACCGCGCCCTGAGGCGGTCTGTGCGATCACCTTGGGGCTGTCGACGTGGCAGGTGATGACATCCGCGCCTTGGTCGATCAGCGCATTGGTTGCCTCCGCCTCTTTCACGGCCAGCGACCATTCGCCGGTGAAAATCACCTGGCACGTGATAGACGGATCAACGGAGCGCGCGCCCAACAGGAAGGCGTTGATGTTCTGCACCACCTGGGGAATCGGCTTGGCGGCCACAAAGCCGATCTTTTTGCTTTTCGACGCATATCCTGCGGCGATGCCGTTGAGATATTGCCCCTGAAAAATGTAGCCGAAATACGAACCGGCATTTGCCGGGTTCTTGTCCTTCTGCCAGAGGCCACCGCAATGGCGGAACTGAATGTCAGGATATTTCGCTGCCATAGCCAGCACATGGGGATCGAAATAGCCGAAGGATGTCGGGAAAAGCAGGGTTGCGCCGTCCAGATTGATCATCGACTCCATCGTCTTCTGGACATCGACTGTTTCAGGGACGTTTTCCTCTTCGATGACAGTTACATCGGGAAGAGCCTTCACCACTGCGGCGCCTTCGGCATGTGCCTGATTGTACCCGTAGTCGTCTTTGGGACCGACATAAACGAATCCCACCGTCAACGGGCCTGCGGCAAGCGCTGTTCGGTGAAGACCTGAAAGTGCCAGGGCGGATGTCCCTGCAAGGACGGTTTGCAGCAATTGGCGTCGAGATGGCTGAAGCAACGTGGTCATGACTTTTTCTTCCCCTTGTTAGGAAACCGAAACGCCGGCTCGATAAAGTGTATGCAATGTGCGTGCCAGAATGCTTGAAGCCTTCTCGGCGTTGGAAAAGAGAAGTTTGTAGCGCCCCTCTGCCTTCTCGATGTGCATAATCATTCTGATGTGCTCGAAATTGCGCCATTTGCTGGCTTTCGAGGTGAATTCATACGCCCCATGCAGAGTTGGATTGAAGACGAAAATTTTTATGCCTGCTAGAAGTAGCATTACGAAGCTTTTTATTTTCGGTTATGATCTCCAAAATTGTATGCAAATCAGGTTTGGCATGAAGCAGGTAAAAGAGTTGGTCAGAACGGGTGAAACCGTTGAGCAGATGGTCCGTGCCATCGCAGATCTCATCGTGAAGGGGGAGCTGAAGCCCGGCGAAAAGCTTGACGAAACAAGTCTTGCACTCCGTTTCGACGTATCCCGTACGCCAGTGCGGGAAGCGCTTCGGCAATTATGCGCGATGGGTCTGGTGGAACGGCCGCCGAACAAGAGTGCTGTCGTTACAAGCGTGTCCGACAGTTTCCTCACATCGATGTTCGAAGCGATGGCCGAGTTGGAAAGCATCTGTGCGCGCCTAGCAGCCGAACGTATGTCCATTCGCGAGCGGCTTGACCTTCAGGACGTTCACAAGGCGTCGAACCTTCTTGTCAAATCAGGCAACACCGAAGCCTACGCCGCCCTCAACGTCGAATTTCACAATAAGATTTACGCGGGCGCGCATAATGCTCATATTCAAGGCATGGTCAGCCAAACCAGAGCACGCCTTGCACCTTTCCGCCGCGCGCAATTTCGGTTGGATGGAAGACTTGACCAGTCCTGGCGGGAACACGGAAAGATCGTTGATGCAATTTTATGCGGTGACGGCCATGCAGCTGCAGTGGCAGCCTACGGTCACGTCTCCATCGTCGGCGCCGCCAGCATCGTCTTCGCCAAAGCGTCAGACAGCGAATGAGGCCCAGACAGATCGACCTTAGGCTGCGTTTGTCATCTCAAAGGTGCGATTATCTCTCAACGCACCCATTGCATTCCATCGATCTGAATATCCTGGCCGGTCAAGAAATTTGGCTGCGAGGTCGCGAGAAAAGTCACGACGGTTGCGACATCCTGTGGCGTGCCGACACGCTTCATCGCGATGCCTGCCGCGAGCTGCGCTTCGCGCGCGTCGATCATGGCGTTTGAACGCTCCGTCTTGATGACACCGGGGCAGATGGCATTGACGACAATTTCCGGCGCCAGTTCTTTGGCCAGCGCTTTTGTCATGCCCAAAATACCGGCTTTCGCCGCCGTGTAGGAAAATTTGCTGACGGCACTGGTGACGCCGCCTGTATGAGCGTTCATCGACGACATATTGATAATGCGTCCACCCCCGTTACGGCGCATGACGGGGACTGTCGGCTGGATGTAGTTGAAGGCACCCTTGAGGTTGATGTCTATGGTGGTATCGAACTCCTCCTCCGAGATATCCTCTATTCCCTTCGGCATTGGGCGACCGGCGTTGTTGAAGAGAACGTCGATCCGTCCCCACGTCGCATCGACCTCCGCTATGATCTCAGCGGCACGCTTATGGTCCCGCACATCGGCCATGAAGGTGAGTGCTTCGCGCGAAAGGTCGCGAATTTCTGCTCCGGTGCGCGCCAGATCCTCTTCGATCAGATCTACAAGAACGATATCGAAGCCGTGCTTTGCGAGATCCAGCGCACAGGCGCGACCAATGCCGCGGCCGCCGCCGGTGACGATTGCCACTTTGCGTACCACGTCAGCCATCGGCATTCTCCTTGGCGTAACGGGCGATGTCCGCATGGGTGCCAAACCACACGTCGTCATATTGTTGTATGTGCTGGATCAGTTCTTCGAGAATGAAGATGCGCGAGCGATAACCGGACACATGCGGATGCATGGTCAACAGAAACAGCCCGCCTTCCTGATAGGCACGGTCGAACTCTCGCTTGAAGATATCCAGCACGGCAGTTGGTGGTGTATAGGGGCGGTGGGCGGTGAAACGGTTCATGTTGAAATAGACGGCATCATCTCTGATCCACTCCACCGGCAGCTCGACCATGCAGGTGGGTTCGCCATCTTCGATCAGCTCATAGGGATCGTCGTCGGCCATCAGGGAGCTGTCATAGAGAAGCCCGAGTTCCCGTTCGATCTCCAGCGTGACGGCCGAGAAATCCCAGGATGGGGTGCGCATGCCCACGGCGCGTACGCCGGTGATCATCTCTATCGTATCGGCGGCGCGTAGATGCAGTTCGCGTTCTTTTTCGGGTGGTACTTTCGTGTTCACCTCGTGAATCCACCCGTGGAGACCAATCTCATGACCCTCGGCAATCACACGTTTCTGCTCATCTGGATAAAGAAGGGCGGCGACGGCGGGGACGAAAAAGGTGGCGGGAACATCTGCCCGTTTCAGGGTTTCGAGGATGCGTGGAACGCCCCGGCGATTCCCATATTGACCCTGGGACAGACGGCCGATGGATTCCCCGCCATCGCGCAATTCGTTTGTCTCGTGGTCGCTATCGAAGGAGAGGGCAACGGCACAACGTGCTCCGTTCTTCCACATCTTCGGCTTCAGTGAACGGCCAGCGCGCACTTTTTCGACCTTGCCGCGC
The DNA here is from genome assembly GCA_900472925.1 of Hyphomicrobiales bacterium. Classification (GTDB taxonomy): domain Bacteria; phylum Pseudomonadota; class Alphaproteobacteria; order Rhizobiales; family Rhizobiaceae; genus Agrobacterium. The sequence continues at coordinate 101,181 of UCJU01000002.1, read as the reverse complement.
CATGTGGCTTCGTTCCATTCCCAAGGTTCCATCTGTCGTTCTCCCTCGTATTCTATTCGGCAGCTTGCGGCAGGACCGGAACGGCAGCGAGCAATCGCTTGGTGTAGTCATGCTGCGGATTTGCGTAGATGTCTCTTGTCTGGCCCTCTTCAACGATCCGGCCCTGATACATGATGGCCACGCGGTCGCAGAGATGGCGAACGACGGACAGATCGTGGCTGATGAAGAGAAGCGACAGATCAAGTTCAGATCGCAAGCGGATCAAAAGGTTGATGATCTGCGCCTGGATCGAGACATCGAGCGAGGCAACAGGTTCATCGCAGACAATAACGTCGGGCTGCATGGCGAGTGCTCGGGCAATGGCGATGCGCTGCCGCTGGCCGCCGGAGAACTGGTGCGGGAAACGGTTGGCGAAAGCGGGATCCAGCCCCACTGCCGCCAGCCATTTTCTGACATAATCGGGTGCCTCTGCGCGGCTGACCAGCCGATGCGCCAGCGGCCCTTCGGCAACAATATCGCCAATACGCATGCGGCCATTGAGCGAGGCAAACGGGTCTTGAAAGATGGTCTGAATACGCGTCGTGATCTTTGACGGGCTACGTCCGGCACTCATCACAGGTTGGGCGTTGAGGCGGATAGTGCCAGCTGTCGGCACGGTGATGCCAGCTGCCATGCGCCCGAGCGTCGATTTGCCTGAGCCGGATTCGCCCACCAGACCGAGCACTTCGCCGCGATTGACAGTAATCGAGACTCCATCGACCGCTTTCACGACGGTAACGGGCTGCGATAGGCCAGCCTTGATCGCCAGCCCATGCAGAATGCCAACCGGCTTTTCGAAGCGTTTTACCGCATTTTCGATGACCAGATAGGGACTGCCGAGCGGAGGCAGATTGGCAGTCGCAGCTTTTCGCGGTGGTGGTGCTGCATCCGCAATACCGCTGCCGCGCAACAGTAGCTCGCCCGGTTTGGCGCGAGAGGGCAACGCTTCAAGCAGGGAATTGGTGTAATCATGCTGCGGCTTGGTCAAGACACCCAGCGCCGGACCAATCTCGACGATCTTGCCGGATTTCATCACGGCCACACGGTCCGCGATGGAGGAGACAACCGCGAGGTCATGGCTGATCCAGATCAGCGCGGTCCCGAGGTCAGCGACCAGTTCCTTCATCTCAGCCAGAATTTCAGCCTGGATCGAGACGTCGAGCGCCGTCGTCGGCTCATCGCAGATTATCAGCTTTGGCCGGTGCAGCAGCGCAATGGCGATTGCCACGCGCTGGCGCATGCCGCCGGAGAACTGATGCGGGAAGAAGTCGACCTTGCGTTCGGGATCGTTGATCCGCACCTGCGCCAAAGCCTTGATCGCTCGTTCGCGTGCGTCTGAGCTGTCAATATTTTCATGGGCTTCCAGCGCCAGCTTAATCTGCGTGCCGATGCTTAAGACCGGGTTCAGCGTCATCATCGGGTCTTGAAAGACCATGGAAATAACTTTGCCACGGATGGCGCGCAATTCGTGGGCCGGCAGGCCGACCAGTTCCCGGCCCTCCAGCTTGATGGAGCCCTCAACGATACGGCCCGGTTCATCGATCAGGCCGATGATAGAGAAACCGGTAATCGACTTGCCCGAACCGGATTCACCGACAAGACCTAGCACTTCGCCAGGCGCTACGGAAAAGGAGATGCCATCGACGGCCTTCACGTCGCCTCGTCCACTTGGGAACCAGGTCTTCAGATTGGTGATGTCGAGAAGCGGTGTCGCAGACGTGTTGATCGTGCTTGGGGTCATCTGCGAAGCCTCGGGTTGAGCTGGTCGCGTATCTGATCGCCGACAATGTTGAGCGAGACGATGAAAAGGATAAGCGCCACACCTGGATAGATCGAAATCCAATAGCGACCCGACAGCAGGTATTGGAACCCATTGGCGATCAGCATGCCCAGAGAAGGTTCGGTCGGTGGCAGGCCGACGCCGAGGAAGGATAGTGTCGCCTCAAGCGAAATGGCGCTCGCCACTTGTACGGTCGCGACAACGATGAGAGGTGGCAGGGAGTTTGGCAGGATATGCTTCAGGACAACGCGCCATGATGACAGTGGGATGGATAAAGCAGCTTCGACATAATCCTTCTGCCGCTCGGCCGCCGCAGCGCCATGGGCGGTGCGGGCGAAATAGGCGTATTGCGCAAAGATCAGCGCCAGAATGAGTTGATAACGGCCCTGCCCAAGCAAGGCCGCGATGACGAAAGCAAGCAGAATGGCCGGGAAGGAGAGCTGCAAATCCACGATGCGCATGACGAGGCTTTCGAACCGCCCGCCAATATAGGCGGCAGCGCACCCCACCACAGCCCCGATGACGAAGGCGACGCCACCGGCGATGATGCCCATTTGCAACGAAATGCGCAGGCCGTAAATGATGGCAGACAATAGGTCGCGACCTTGCGAGTCCGTTCCCAGCCAATGGGTGTACCCGCCGGTGCCGACATAACCCGGTGGACGACGAGCGTCGCGCAGCACCAGATGGGCGAGGTCGTAAGGGTTCTGTGGTGTGATCAGCGGTGCGATCAGGGCCACGAGCACGATGATGAACACCATGACAGCTGCGCCAAGGGCGACCTTGTTGCCGCGAAATTCTTCCAGAAAACGGCTGAACGGAGTGTCTCGCATCAGGCACGTCCCTTTCTCAACCGCGGGTCAAGTAGCGCATAAACGAGATCGACCATAAGATTGATAGTGATGAACAAAAGGGCGACGAACATCAGGTAAGCGACCATGACAGGCCGGTCCAGCGATGTGATGCTGTCGATGATGAGTTTGCCAAGTCCCGGCCACGAAAAGATCGTTTCGGTCACCACCGCAAATGCCAGCGTCGAGCCGAGTTCTAGTCCAAAAACTGTTACAAGTGGTATCGAGATCAGCCGCAACACATGGCGGCTGAGCACCGTGAATTCGGAAAGGCCAGCGGCCCGTGCAAATTTCACGGTATCGCTTAGCATCAATTCACGGGTTCCGGCACGTGCCAGGCGGATCATCAATGAGAACTTGAACAGTGCCAGATTCAACGCGGGCAATATAAGGTGGCGCAGACCGTCGCCGGTCAGGAAGCTGAAATCAACGCCGAACAGGCTGACCGTTTCCCCGCGTCCACCGGCGGGCATGCAGCCGCATTGAACCGCAAAGACCATGATCAGCATCAGACCAAACCAGAAGGTTGGCACCGAAAAGCCAAGGATTGAGAGCGTCATGATGGCGCGTGAGACGGGGCTGTGCGGTCGGTAACCGGCATACATGCCAATGGGTATGCCAACGAGGCTGGCAAACAACACCGCCGCCAATGTTAGCTCCAGCGTTGCCGGAAGCCGTGTCAGGATCAGCTCGCTGACGGGCATGTTATAGACAAACGAGCGCCCAAAATCGCCATGCAGGATGCGGCCGACGAAGGTGAAATATTGGTGCCATAGAGGCTGGTCCAGACCGTATTGCGCAATCACGGCGGCGCGGATGTCCTGCGTCGCATCGGGAGAAATCAATACATCGATCGGATTGCCGACGGCATAGACGCCGCAGAATACGAGGGCCGACATGGCGATAACCACGATCAGCGCCTGCCACAGTCTTTGCAGGATAAAACCAAACATGCGTTCCCAGTTCTCCCGTCTTGTGTGGGTTTGCCCGTCTTTCTACGATATCCGCGTGGTTGTCAGTGCCAGTCCGTTTCCAGAAGTGCGCGCGTTTCCTTCACAGCCACGTCCCAGATCGCAAGCATGTCTTCATCCGGTCTCTGGTAGAGCCCGTGATAATTGCCATCACCCAGCAATTCGAGTTTTCGGGCTGCGCCAACACGGGCCAGGGCCGCATAGTCGATCTGCGGCTTGGAGGTATCCGGCTGGCGTTGATCCCTCGTGCGCGTCCACGGAAAATTCTCCATCCATGAGGCGTGCGAGGCCGCTGGATCGATCTCCTGCACCTTGGCAAGCGTCTTCGGCGCCCGCCACCAGTCGTGGAATTTGACGGACGCATCCGGATGGGTGTTCAGCCACTCGGAAATGACCGTCGTGGCTGGAACATTGCCGCCGTGGCCGTTGACGACGAGGATTCGGCGGAAGCCGGACAGGTAGATGCTGTCGAGCAGGTCCCTGATCACGCCGATATAGGTCGAAAGCGAAAGTGTTAGTGTTCCCGGAAATGTCGCAAAGGACGAGGCCAAGCCATAGGGTACGACCGGAAACACTGGAATGCCGAGCGGCTCGGCTGCATCGACCGCGATTTTCTCGGCGAGGATCATGTCCGTTGCGAGGCTGAGATAGGCGTGCTGTTCGACGCTGCCAATCGGTAAAATGCAGCAATCGTTTTCTGCAACGCGCTCTTCAACCTGCATCCAATTCATGTCGGCTATCTTCAAGTCGCGATCCTCATTCTCGTTATCGATGCAAACGCGCAAAGAACGTCCACTATTTGGCGTTTAAGCACAATATTTGTGCTTTTCACCCATCTGCGCCCCATTAAACAAAGTTCTAAATGGAACTAAAAAAAGAAATTGACAGCCATTTAATCCAACGTCAAGTTCCATACGGGACTAAATTGAATTGCGGCCAAGCGAGGACTGATTGCGACAATCACGCGGACCAACACTGGATGCTCTGCTGCGGGAAGGCGGCAAGGTCGCGGCCGGAAGCCATGGCGTAGAGCAGCTCGTCTCCGTCAAGCTCTGGCAAAATCCGTGTTGGCTGTCGTTCCGCTTCAACTTTCTGGCGTTGCAATTTAACGAGCCGATTTACAGGTTGATCGAAAAGGAACACGGCATTCCACGGCCAGAATTCGTCGTTCTCTATTCGCTGGGCCTGTCCGACGGGCTGACCGCCAGCGCCATTTGCAGTTCTTCCGGCTTTCCGAAAAATACGATCAGTCGGGCAATTCAGAAGCTTATCGACAAGAACATCATCCGCCGTGAAATCGATCAGGCGGATTTGAGGAGTTTTGTCCTTTACATCACCGACGAAGGCAAACGCATCGTCGAGCAAGCCATGCAACCGATGGTCGAGCGCGAAAAGGCGATGATCTCATCGCTGACGCCTGCCGAACAACTGATGCTGTCTGAACTGCTCGCCAAGGTCGTCGTGGATTCACCGAACTGGCCGCCTATGACAACAACAGAGGAGAACGAAGAATGATAATCTCGAAAACATTCCGAACAGCCGTGCTCGCAACGGCATTGCTCGGCGGCGTTTCAAGTGCCGCTCTTGCCGCCGATCTGACGATTGGCGTGCGCGCCGGACCGCTGTCGATCGATCCTGACTTCACCGCCGCCGGGACCCACGCCGAGGCGATGAAGCATATCTACGACTCGCTGATCAAATCCGGCAACAACCTTGAACTCGAGCCCGGCCTTGCTACCAGCTGGACCGCGATTGACGACAGCACCTGGGAATTCAAGCTGCGTCCGGGCGTCAAATTCCACGACGGATCCGACTTCACCGCGGAAGACGTGAAATTCTCCATCGAACGTATTCCGCGTGTGGCAGGGCCGAACCCGACCACGATCTATGTGCGCCGTGTGAAGAGCGTCGAAATCGTTGATCCGTTGACCATCCGTGTCAAGACGGATGGCCCGGCTCCGAACCTGCCGAATGATTTCATTCGTCTGTTCGTCGTCTCGCACAACGCTGCCAAGGACTATTCCGACAGCGCCGAAAAGGCATCCGAAGGGTTCAACTCCGGCAAGGCCGCCATCGGCACCGGCCCTTATAAGTTCGTTTCGTGGACGCCGAAAGAACAGCTCGTTCTGGAGCGGTTCGATGGCTACTGGGGCGGCAAAGAGCCATGGGACAAGGTTATCCGAAAAGAGCTGCCGAACGATGCTGCCCGCGTGGCGCAGCTGAAAGCCGGTCAGGTTGATCTCATCGCCCGCATCCCCGCCTCCGATGTGCCGACGCTGGAGCAGGATTCCAAGCTCACCATCGTTCGCCAGGACAGCGTCTACCTGTTCAACATCGCCTTCGACTTCCGGGATAAGTCCCCGCAGGTGAGTGCGAAGGACGGCTCGCCGCTGCCCAAGAACCCTTTCACCGATCCAAAAGTCCGTGAAGCCTTCGATCTCGCCATCGACCGGGAAACCATCACCGAGATCGCCATGGAAGGCATGGGCACGGTCCAGTCACAGCTCGTGACGCCGAACATCTTTGGCTACAATCCGGATGTTAAACCGACCAAGTCTAATGTGGACAAGGCAAAGGCGCTGCTTGCCGAGGCGGGGTATCCAGACGGGTTCAAGGTGACGTTCTCCTTCACCAACGACCGTCTCCCAGGCGACAAGGACGCCGGTACGACGATTGCGCAGATGCTCACGGCCATTGGCATTCAGGTAGAGGCCAATGCCCAGCCCGGCGCGGTCTATTTCCCCGCCAATACGCGTGGCGACTATTCGCTGACCATGTCTGGCTGGGGAACATTGACAGGCGAAGCCAACTACACGCTGTCGTCGCTTGTTCACACCAACGAGCCTGCTAAGAAACTGGGTGCCTTCAACATCCGTGGATATTCGAACCCGGCGCTGGACAAATTGATCGAGCAAGCGGGTGTCGAAATGGACGCTGGTAAACGCGAACAATATTTAAAGGACGCCAATGCTTTGGTGGCCTCTGATCGCCCCAATCTATCGATCGCCTCGATTGTTTCGGCTTGGGGCATGAAGAAGACGATCACCATCGTGCCGCGTTCGGACGAAGATACGCTGGCGATGAACGTTCGCCCTGCGAAGTAAGGCGCGCAATCTCCATATCTCGGTCGGGCAGACGTTCTGCCCGGCTGGTGTGGTTTAAGAAAAGGATAAATGATGGGCAAGATCGCACTGGCAATTCATGGTGGTTGCGGCGTGATGGCGAAGCTTGGCCTGACGGAAGCCGAGTGGGAGGCAGCGCGTGTCGATCTGGCGCATGCGTTGCGGGCTGGTTGGGCCGTGCTCACAGCCAATGGCTCAGCGCTCGATGCTGTGCAGGCGGCGGTCGTTGTGATGGAAGATAGCCCGCATTTTAATGCCGGTTATGGTGCTGCACTCAATGCTGCTGGCAACCATGAACTTGAGGCTTCGATCATGGACGGTGCGACGCTGGAGGCCGGTGGCATCACTCTTGCAAGACGTATCCGCAATCCGATCAAGGCCGCACGGCGTGTGATGGAAAAGGGCGATGCCGTTATTATGGGTGGCCCGGCTGCTGACAATTTTGCCGAAGCAGAAGGTCTAGACATCGTTGAGAACACTTATTTCACCACCGAAAAGCGCGTCAAAGCACTGGTTGCGATGAAAGCCCACGCGGAGGCTGGCACAGCGGCTGTGGCAAGCGAATCCGAAAAACACGGAACGGTTGGAGCGGTGGCTCTCGACGCGTCTGGACATCTGGCAGCCGCTACCTCGACAGGTGGTTACAACAACAAACCGGTCGGCCGCATCGGCGATACGCCCATCGCAGGTGCTGGGACTTATGCGCGGGACGGGCTCTGCGCCGTATCCGGCACGGGAAAAGGTGAGTTCTTCATCCGTTACGCTGTCGGTCATGAAGTCGCAAGCCGTGTTGGCTACCTTGGTGAGACACTGGAGCAGGCTGCCTCTAAGGTCATTCAGGAGGACTTGAAACCGCACGGCATTGGTGCCGGGCTGGTCGCTGTCGGCGCGGATGGATCGATTGCTGCTCCCTACAATACGGACGGAATGTTTCGAGGATGGGTGACATCCGAAGGCCAATTCTTCGTCGCCACACATGATCAGGTTTTTGCGGTATAACGGCACACGCTACATCCCTATCACAGCTTGAGTCACCTGTTACGTGGACCGACGGTTGGAATCGCCTCGAGAACCACGCCGAAATGCGATTTCGCGGCTGCACATGCGCGAACAATTTGGTCGATCACACGACTAATGAAATGATCGTATCCTAAGCGGTAACAAGGCGGCGCCGATGGCGGAGGGGTCCCCTTTGGTTTCGCTGAGCACCAATTTGGCCTCCTGTGGGCCAACGCCGTAGCGATGTTCTCGCTCCGAGGGCATGTGAACACGCTCGATCATCATCTGGCCGAGCTTTCGCGGCACCTGTCCTCCGAAGACGATGGCCTGGGGGTCGATGACTGCAATCAAACTGGCGACGAGCCGGTCTACCTGCGGCATGGTTCTAACTAACCATTCTTCCACACCGGGCCATGTTGGATCAAACTGCCGGTATAGCGCTTCAATGGAGTATATTTCGACACCATTTTTTTGGAGTGTCTCGATCAAATATTGCAGGGCAGGGCGCTTAGGAGATTCGTCGGGGTTATAAATCCCGCTGAATTCGCCAGCATTGCCGTAAAAGCCGTGAAACGGCTGGCCACCTAAAATAAGACCTCCGCCGAAACCGTAGTTGAAAGAAAGGTAGGCAAAGGTCTGACACCATGAGCCTACGCCGCACAGGCTTTCGCCGATTGCGCCAGTTGTGGCGTTGTTTTCAAGCCAAACGGGCAGGCGGAACCTGTCCTCGAGGACTGGTCTCAGATTTTTCAGCGACCAGTCCCGTAATGGCTCGGGCGCGTTAAAGACGCGGTCTTGGGATATAAAAAATCCCGACATCGAAAAGCCAAGACCAATCAGCTTTTCGCGTGAGATGTTGTATTGCCCAAGCAAACGTTCCAGGGCGAGAGACAGTGCCTCCAATGTCAACTCATGATCACCGGGGAGCATTTCCAGCTTTTCCTCCACGACGATGTCGCAGCGGAAATCAGCAATGCAGATCACAGCAGAATCGGTGTTGATGGAAATGCCGAGCGAATAGGCGGCTTCCGGCACCAGTTCGATGGTCGGGCTCGGCTGGCCGCGCGTGCCTTTAATGGGGGCGCCGGTCTGGAGAAGCGAGCGCTCCAGCAGGCCGTCTACCAGCCGATGCACAGATTGCTGCGTCAGATCGGTATGGCCAGTGATGGACGCCCGGGAGATCGGTCCATACCGCCTGATGATATCGAGAATAAGCCGCTCGTTGCCGCTGGCGAGCGGGTGGCGATCAAACGTATCGCGTGTTTTTGGATCGAAGGTCATGACTTTGGATAGCGGCTGCACAGAGCTGCGGCAATGACCCGTTACGGCTCCGCCAAGAATTCTCAACAGGACTGTCATAAATATTACACTCAAAGTGTAGTAATTGAGCGTCAGTGCTCAACGGACCTCCAAGAGGAAGCTATCAATGCCTATCAAGTATCTTGCGATTGCCGCGCTGGCGCTGGCAACGACGGCTGCACCTTGTCTGGCGGCTGACACCAATATGAAGAACCTCGATTTCGATCTGTCGAAGGTCACGCGCGAGAATTTCTATGACATCGTCGTTCCCGCCGCCAAAGCCGAGGGCTCCGTGACGATGTACAATTTCGCCGGCAGTTTCGCGGATACGTGGAAGGAACTGATCACCAGCTTCGAGGCCAAATACGGTATCAAGGTCGCCTATAGCGACGTAAACGGAGATCAGGCAAACCAGCAACTGATTGCCGTCCATGCAGCGGGCCAGGATTCGCCGGTGGATGCATATTTCGCCGGTGGGGGTGAATATCCCCTTTTGTCTTCCAAAGGTGTGGTGGGCAAAATTGCGTTGACGAACATCCTGCCCAACATGGCCAATTACGATCCGGTCTTGGCAAAAAACCTCTTTGGCAAGGACCATGGCGGCACCTATCCGCTGGTACACATGAACCAGACAGCGATCGGTTATGACTCGGCTTTCGTGAAGCCCGAAGACCTGCCGAAAAGCTTCGAGGAGTTGCTCACCTGGGCAGAAAAGAACCCCAAGCGTCTGGGCGTCACTCTTCCTGCCAAAGGGGGTTCCGGCAGCGGTTTCATCTATTCGGTCGCGCTCAACTATCTGACCGGCGACTGCCGCACGCAGCTGACGAATTACAGCAAGACGCTGCAGGAGGCCGAAGACTGGGCAATGACGTCCGAATGCCTGAACCCGGTTTGGGACTACTATAAGCGCTTGCTGCCCGTCGCCGAATTGACCAACGGCAATGCCGATACGCTGAACCTCATCAACAACCAACAACTCTATATCGGCACGGTATGGGAAGATCAGGTCATGACGTTTCTGGGCAACAAGCAATTGCCCGAAAGCTTTCGTCTGACGTTGTTGGAAAAGGGGCAAATCGGTTCCGGTGATGCCATGTTCGTGCCGGCCAATGCCAAGCACGTAGCCGCTGCCCTGCTGCTTATCGACATGGCAATGAGCAAGGAGTTCCAGACATGGAAGCTGGAACACAAGGCCTCGCGGTCACCGCGTCTCGACGTCACCAACGACATGATGCCAAAGGATGCGCAACTGCACGTCCTGCCCAAAGAGGTCTACCCGCGTCTCTCGGTTCCCGCCTTCTGGGACATGGCAAAGGCGCTTGGCGAAGCGTTGGATGAAAAAGTGCTCAACCAGTAGCGCTTGATACCGCATGGGCCGGCCTGGTCCCGGCCTGTCGTAGTCGCCAAGGAAGATTGTCATGAGTGAACTCGAGATCAACAACATCACCAAGGACTACGGCGTAAGCCGAGCACTCCATCCTTTGTCGATCAGCGTGGAGCGCGGCGAATTCGTCACGATCCTTGGCCCCTCCGGCTGCGGTAAATCGACGCTTCTGCGTATTCTCATGGGGATCAGCGAACCATCCGGTGGTGAGATTTGGCTGGGTGGCAAACGTATCGACCAGGCTCCGCCGGAATCACGGGATATCGCCATGGTCTTCCAGTCCTACGCGCTTTTTCCGCATATGTCGGTTGCCAGAAATCTCGGTTTCGGTCTTCGCATGAAGAAGGTGCCCAAGAACGAGCGTATCAGCCGCATCACCCATGCGCTTGAGATCTGCAATCTGACGGCTCTCGTAGACCGTATGCCTCGACAACTGTCCGGCGGTCAGCAGCAGCGTGTGGCACTGGCACGCGCCATCGTCATGCAGCCCACTCTTCTGTTGTTCGACGAGCCCTTGTCGAACCTTGACGCCAAGCTGCGCGATACATTGCGCCACGAGCTGACGGAATTGCATAAAAGAATAGGGGCCACGAGCATTTATGTGACACACGATCAGGCCGAGGCCATGGCGATGTCGGATCGGATCGTCGTGATGAATGCGGGTCGTGTTGTGGAGATCGGTACGCCGCTCGAACTTTACCGCGCCCCCAAACATGCTTTCACGGCTGGTTTTCTGGGGCAAACCAACCTGCTGCCCGTGACGACGGATGGTACCGAAGAGGCGTGTTTGCCCTGGGGTCAGCTTGTTACGCTGGATGGACGTGCCAGAGGTCCGGCGCAAATCTCCGTGCGACCGGAAAACATCGTCATCGCTGCCGATGCCATGGGTGCTGGCACGGTGTCTGCAGTTTCCTTCATGGGGCCGAATGCGCTCTACACCGTCGAGATCGGCAGACAACAGATACGCATCAATCAGTCCGGTGCCGCGTCTCTGATCGATGTCGGATGCCGCGTATCGGTTCAGTTTCCGGGTGTTGTTCATCTTCTTGATGACCGTCCGGTAAAGGAGGCCGCATAATGCGCGGCCTTTTTCGCGACCGGCGCGCTCAGCTGCTTGTCTTGCTGGCACCCGGCGTCGGTTATCTCCTTGTGTTCTTCGGCAGCCCGCTTTTGTCGGCGCTGATCGGAAGCTTCCGGCTGGAGGATGGCAGTTTCACCCTGTCGCTTTACGAGCGGATTTTCACCCGCCCTTCGATGATCCGCGGCCTGACGACCTCGATTTATTATGGGGTCATGCCCGTCATCGTTTCGCTTGCGCTCTCGGTACCTCTGGCACTTCTGATCCGCAAAAGCTTCTTCGGTCGAAAGCTGTTCAGCGGACTATACAAGCTGCCCATGGCGGTGCCCAGCATCATCGTCGGCCTGATGGTTATTGTTGTTTTCGAACGCGGTGGATTTATGGACCGGCTGTTTGCGCCGCTCGGAATTGGGTTACCAAAGCTCGTGCGTGACGACTGGGGCGTCGGCGTTATTCTTGCCAGCGTCTGGAAGCAGATCCCGTTCATGACGCTGATCATCACCAGCGCCTTTGCCGCCATTCCGGAAGATATTCGCTATGCGTCTCGCACGCTTGGCGCATCGCGGCTGAAGACCTTTCTATTCGTTGAGGTGCCGCTGGCCATGCCTGGCATCACCGCCGCCATTCTTCTTACCTTCATCGGTTCCATGGGCTCCTACGCGATTCCCGACATTGTCGGACCTCCGACAGCCCGGCCGCTGTCGGTTCTAATGGTGCAGGAATTCAAGCAGGGCCGCTTCAACCAGGTCTACGCGATCGGCATGGTGTTGAGCGCCTTCGCCATTCTGGTCCTCATTGCCTATTACACGCTGACATCCCGCATTGGTGTCGACCAGAACCGGGGAGATACGTAAATGACCGCTGTCATCACTGAAGTCCATGGTCTTTCCCGTCGCCGTACCTTCCATCCGCATGACCGAATCTTTGTTTCAATGGGGCTCTTCGCGGCGCTTGGCCTTGCCATTCTGGTTCCGCTTGCCCTGATGTTCCTGTGGAGCGTTGCCGATGGCTGGGCACCGCCGCTGGTCGTGCCCAAGGATTATACGACTGCCCGTTGGGCCAGCATTCTAGGTGACAGTGGTCTGATCCGTGCGGCCTTCAACAGCATTTTAATCGCCTTTGTGGTGACCTTTGCAACGGCCGGAATCGCCCTGCCGACGGCCTGGGCCATGGCCCGTTTCCCATTCCGGCTGAAGCGGGTGGTGGAAATCTTCATCCTCGCGCCGATCATCATTCCAGGCATTGTCGTTGCCGTGGGTATCGGGCAGGTGTTCATGGTCATGGGTCTCGCTTACTCGGTTGCCGGCGTCATCCTCGTGCAGATCGTCGGCACCTTGCCGTTGATGATCCGGCTGATGACGGCCGCGCTGGAAACCATTCCAGATGATCTCATCCATGCTGCGCGTTCGCTTGGCGCGGGCACTTTCGGCATCGTCCTCCACATCATCCTGCCGCTTGCCGTGCCGGGATTGCTTGCGGGCGGCCTGATGTCGTTCATCGGCAGCTTCGAGGAATTCGACAAGTCCTTCATCGTCGGCGCGCCGGTTGTCGAGACGTTGCCGATCAAGCTTTACATGTATCTCGATCCCTATTCGATGCAGCTGCCGCTGGCCTCCATCGTCTCCTTCATCCTGCTTCTCCCGGCCCTTGTCGTCTTCATCATCGCGGGTCGCATTCTGCGCGACGACCTGATGGCAGCGGGTATGGGGAAACTGTGAACAATCCTTGCGTAAAAACCGCTCACCATCCGAAAGTCAAAACCATGTCTCAAACACCTGCCGCCTCTTCTCCAGTCAGCAACATCTGGGATGTCCGCGCATTATCCTCACGAAGCAATCCAGCCATCCTGACGATCGCCCATCGCGGGTGCTGGAAAAACACGGCGGAGAATTCGCTGGCGTCGGTGCGCGCGGCCGTTGCGGCTGGTGTTGAGATGATCGAGATTGACACTCAGTCCACGTTGGATGGCAGGCTCGTTGTCATCCATGACGAGACGCTCGACCGCACGACAACGGGAACCGGGACGATCAGTGCGTTGCCGTTCGATGTCGTCAGGATGGCGAAGCTGCGGGCAGGGGCTGGCGGCGAGGATGCAGCCATTACGGACGAGTGTGTGCCGACGCTGGAAGAGTTGCTGGAAGAAATCCGAGGCAAGATCACCGTCAACATCGATACCAAATTCACCCGCGATCTGCCGCAAGTAATGGAGACGGTGCTGAAGCTCGACATTCACGATCAGGTGCTGGTGAAAACCGACATCGATCCACAGGCCGCGCATTTCGATATCCTCGACGCAGACTGGTTCGGCAAGATACCGCATATGCCGATGTTTGACGTGCGTCCGGGCCACTTCATCGACGATCTACGCCGGATCGAGGCGTTGCATGCGCCGATGATCGAGGTGAAATTCTCCGACATTGCAGATCTCGCGGCTGGCCGCGAAGAGCTGGAGCGTCAGAATATCCGCCTCTGGATCAACACGCTCAATGTCTCCTATTGCCTCGACTTCAACGATACGCGCGCTCTGGCTGATCCCGACGCTGTCTGGTCGTCACTGGTGGGTGCAGGAGTTGGTGCCGTCCAGACTGACGAAGTGGATGCGTTCAAGACATGGCTGCATATCAGCGCGCAGAAGGGTGCCAGATGATGGATGCGAGCAACACGCGCCTCGAACGCGCCGTCACCGTCATCGATGAGGCGATGGACCTTGCTTTGGAATTTTTCGAAGTGCGCAGCACCATCGCGACGAAGACAAAGGGCTTTCAGGATTTCGTGTCTGAAGCCGACACAAGCATTGAAAGGCTCGTGCGGGACAGGTTGGCAACCGCATTTCCCGGAGAAACTGTTCTGGGCGAGGAAATGGGCGGCGTCGCCGACGATGCCTACTGGATCATCGACCCTATCGATGGCACGGCAAACTTCCTGCGAGGCTCGCCACTCTGGGGGATCTCGCTCGGGTTTGTGCGACATGGCCGCCCGGAACTCGGTGTTGTGGCACTGCCTGCCCTGCGGGAAATTTATTCTGCCGCCGATGGCACTGGTCTGCGCTTGAATGGAAAGCCAATTTCGCGAGATGTCCCGTTCGAGGATGTTCAGGTCATGTCGCTGGGTGACAGTGCGACGGCGGACGCTGAGGAGGTGGCGGCGCTGAATGTGGGACTTCGCCATGCGGGTTGGGTTGTGGAATCGATCCGCTCTACATCGGTCGGGCTAGCTTTCGCAGCACGCGGTATTTTCGATGGGCACTTTCAGAAGTTGACCACCATGTGGGATATCGCAGGTGGGGCCGTTCTTGCGCGCGAAGCTGGCCTGGATGTCCGAATGGGTGTTCGAGCCGGATCGGACATCCCCTGGATCGCGGCTGGAACGCCAAAACTCTTGACTGCCGCCGCCGAGTTATGGCCGGAAATCAAAGATCTCGACGCCAACCCAAACGCCGAAGCTGTCGCGGCGATTTGAAGCGCTTCACCATCCACTCACACTTTCGAGCTCAAAAGCTTCCGTATCAAACGCGTTGCAGCCTTGACATCGGAACGGCGTCAAACTCACATGCATGACTTCGTGCCGACAAGGGGGATTTATCGATGCGTCATAGGCTTATCACAGCGACGAGCGCTATTGTTGTGGCTCTTACAACGGGGACGTCTGCGGCGGATATCAGCCAGGACGGTGCCAACACCATCCTTGAAAATCTGAATCATCTGCTGCCCAAGGACATCGCCAAAAGTTCGCCCGTTACGGTCACTCCAGCCGGATCGCGCTACGAGATTGTCTACGACTTCGCCAAACTGCTGGCGAACATCGAGAAAAAGGATTTCGACATCAAGGGCGTGACGCCCCTGAAGATATTCGCGACACCGCAGGACAGCGGGCTCTGGAATGTCGAGGGTAACAACAACCTCAATGTCACCGGGCATGTTACCGGTCCAGACAAGAAGCGCTCGGACTTCACCTATTCGGTTGCTGACATGGTGTTCAATTCCGTCTTTGACCCGGCAATCAGCTATTTCCGTTCCGGTGATTTCAGTGCCAAGGAGCTGAAATTCACCTCGGCCACGGATACCGAGGCGATCAATGCCAGCTTGGGCAACATGATCTACAAGTTGAGCTCTACCGAAAGCGCCACAGCCGGCCGTTTGGATTTCGCTACCAACGGCACGTTCGGCACCTTCGTGGAGCAGGTCAGCAGCAAGGAAATGCCGCCGATCCAGATCTCGGCAGACAGCGTGAGTTTTGATGCGAAGGTCAACGGCATCGCAGCCAAGAACCTGAAGGAAATAGTTCTGTTCGTGCTCGATCACGTCGACAAGGAGCATCTGACCAAAGAGAACGAGACTGAGTTCAAGGGCATGCTCAATAACGCATTTCCGCTGCTGAGCTCGCTTGAGGAAACCATCAAGCTCAACAACCTCGCCGTCACCAGCGCCATGGGCAGCGGCGGTGCCAAATCCTTCGGCTATCAATTCAAGGTCGACGGACCGAGTGACGCGACGCGCATCGGCGTGGCGATGGATGCTGCCGACGTTACGCTCGACAGTGTGCTGGTTCCTGCCGGCTATAACGCCTTCTTGCCGCAGGCACTCGATATCCAGTTCGGCGTCCCGGGCATGGATTTTGCAGCGCTTAGCGACGAGTTCATGAAGATAGACTTCACCACGTCGAGCGGCGATGGTGAGATGGCGGGACAAAAAGCTGCCGAGAAGCTCTTCCCGGGTGGCATCTTGAAGATTGATTTTCCGAAAGTCAGCGCGAAGTCCAGCGTCTACGATGTCGAGATATCCGGTGAGATGGAAGGCCGCGTCGATACGCAGAAGGACTATAAGGTGAACGCATCAATCGTGGCGCGTGGCTACGATGAGACGATCGCTGCCGTGCAGGAGCTGGCAAAGACCAATCCGGATATGACCCAGGTATCCTTCGGCCTGATGATGATCAAGGGCTTTGCCAAGGCCGATCCCGATGGTGCGCAACGCTGGGACGTAGCGGTTGCCAGCGACGGCTCGGTCAGCGTCAACGGCCAGCAGATCAAGGGGCCGGATGAATCGGTCGATGATGACACCGCGCCGTCCGACGAGGCGGTTCCTTCGGATGAAACAGCACCTTCTGACGAGACAAAGCCCTGATTGAGAGAGGCCCGCTTTGAAAGCGGGCCTCCGCGTCACCAAGGCGGGACCAGCGACGATGGTGCTTCTTTGGACCCCGCTAAAAAGTCTCCTCGAGCCTTTGTATCCGTGCAGGGTGGACGGTATGGCCTTTTTTGGCCATTTTTTCCGATTTATCTGTGATCGGTTTGTCAGATCGAAATGAAAAAACGGAGTCGATTCAAGCAGGCAATCAAAATCAGCAGCATGGAAATGTCGGTTCTCTTGAACGTATTCGGTTCAAAACAGGAGCGAAGAAAACATGACTCGATTGCTCTTTCGAAATCTTTATCCGCTCTACGAGTGGCTCTTCTCCATTGCATGGTGTGCGATATCAGCCGCCACAGCTTTTGTGGCTTTTCGAAAACAAAATATAGCCACCGACCCGTCTGCCGCAGCGGTCGCGGTCATTTTCTCGCTGATCGGTGTATTGTTCCTCATCAAATTCTTACAGGTCCCTGTCATTTCCATTTGGGATGACGGCGGTGACGATTGGTTGATTGTTCGACGATGGCTTTGGAAAGTCAAAACGGTGCGCGTCAACCGTCGGAACCTACCCATGCCAGCGATGGAGGAGGAAAGTGACAATGAAGGCGGGAAGATATATCGCTGCCTCCTTCGCACGTCTGCAGGTTCGGTGGAGTTCGGCAGGTATCGTCGGCGAGAGCGTGCGCAACTGACTTGCGACAAAATGAGGACGGCACTTTCAGGCGGGCAGGGTTAGCGCCCGCGTATCACACATGAGCTTGGCCAGTCGCTGGGATCAAAGCTGCGGGATCAACTCTTTTGTCGCCAAGGGGGTCTGTTTCGAGTGATCCATGGGTTAATGGGATCAAACACGAGAGTTGCCTCATCGCGAACAAACGAAATGACTTCGCGTATCCCGCGTTTGACGCAGGCTCAACGAAGCAGTCCGTCAACGTCGAACTCTTCCCAGCCACCAAGCTTCGGCGCTTCATCCTTTGAGCCATCAATGGCCTTTTTAGAGCGCTTTTCCGCCTCTTTCTTCAGCGAGCGCGTCAGCTTCGCCTGATACGCTGCCCGCTGTCTCTTTTCTGCTTTCGCCTCTGCGTCTTCCACTCGCCATTCTTCAACAGCGCCCCTGTCGAGAAGATCCTCCACCATCTTGGGGTCGAAGATGTGGAAGGTGATCTGGCGGGCGCGTCCGTTTAGTCTGACTGTTCTCGTTCCAGCGCTGGTCAGACGACCGTCAGCGAGCCAACGGTGCCGCTCGCTGGTCTTCATCGTCAGGATGTCTTCGATTTCGCGGGGGATGACCGGCATGGCGACGGCCTCTGTGACCGCCTTGGAGGCGATTGCCACGGCGGCGTTGAAGGTAGTCTTCTCGCTGGCTGCCATCGCCAGTATGAGATCGACGCCTTCAAGAGAGATCGACTTTTTCGAGGTGGCAGGCAGCCTTGCCTGTATTTCTTGGAGAACGCCTTTCGCGCGAACCGATGACCCCATTGTTACGGTGGTCGGCAGGGTCCACGTCTTTATCAGTTCGACTTCATTTTTTTCGCGCTTTGGCATGACATGCAGATGGTGATTGAGCGTTTTCAAGTCAACGACCCCGCTGGTAACAGGCGAGGTGTTGTTACCGTCTTTTCTATTTTCTTGCTTTGCTTGAGCTCTCGATCAAAATGTTCAGGAAGGCCTTTACGGCAGGGTTCGTGCGCCGGCTCTCTGGCCAGACGACTGTGATATTGTGCAGTTCGACTGCAAAATTCGAAAGCACGGGGACCAGTTTGCCACGCTTCACCGCGCAGTCTGTCTGAAGCGAATGTGAAAACAAGAGAACATCTGATTAGAGATGTTGTTTCAACATTGAAAGCGTCGTTTCGTCGCCTTTACTTTGATAAAAAACATGGAGGGCGGTCTCAAATGATGAACCATCTAGAGCGACCGCTCCAAACAATGTCATGCTGGAATGAAACTTGAGGTCATCGGGAGAGCCGAGAATGTCATGTGCGCTTAAACCAGAATGGCTGAGCATCGCGCCCGTGCACTCTTCCAGACGCGACCCTAAAACAGGGTGGTTCAAGTAGGCTTCAGCTTCCAAACGTCCGGAGATCGCATAAAAACGGGCAGTATCCGAACGACCCAGTCCGCGGATTTGGGGGAAGATAAACCACATCCAATGTGATTTTTTACGGCCAGCCTGTAGTTCGCGTAAGGCTACGCCATAGACGTCCCGCTGTGCTGTAACGAATCGTTCCAGATCAAATCCCATCCGTAAGCCCTCTCTTCTCCATTCTGAAACTGGTTGTTTGGCTTCCCGCCGTAAGTCCCGCATAAACTATTCTTGGTTTGGCCGTCTCAGACGCATCGCTACGATGCTGTTTCCCATAAAGATTTGCGAGCGCGACAGAGTGTGGTGCCACTTCAGTCATTTGCTAAACTGACAAACCATGCAGCATAGGGAGTGTTTTTCGCCAGTTTCCGATTGAAATTTGGCGCACCGTCATCCCACCACAAGGGTCCGCGCTCGCCGAGTGCCACCTTTGCTGCATCCACTTTACTACGGGCCTTTGCCATGGCTGCGGAACCTGGAGACGCGTTACGAATTGCCCGGCGTGCGGACATCAGCTCTTTTACCAATGTCGCACGAGAATTCTCATCGAGTCCGGGGTTGCTGCGACGCCATAACCTTCCTTTTACGACGAAGTATCGGCCATCAGGCGTGTCTGGAAACTGTTCGTTCATTCGAAACCAAGTGTCCCTTGTGCTGGTTTTATGTCCGGTGACGCTTTGTGTTCCTGACGACGGGCTAGTTCGGTGTGCGCGCTATACCGCACATCGACATCGCGATCCGCAATAAGCTGGGCGAGTGTCTCTGTGCTGATACGATCCCAGGGCTTTCCTCGGTCAGGTCCCGCAGGGACACGCGGTAGAAGGCCGGGTTCGTTGCTCCATGCAAGGCAATCCTCAAGCGACGTCTCGTTCAACATATCGCGGAGGTGGTGAGCTGTTACATAGGCGTCTGGCATGGCTCGGTGAGCAGGCAGCCCGATTTCATGCACGAGGCCCTCTGGCATTCGTTGATAGCGTAGCATTTGGTTTGAAAACCGGGGAAGCTCTGGCCAGACACGCAACGCGCATTTCCATGTGCAAATCCAAGGTGTTCCGCCTGTATACCGCGGTGTGCAGTACCTTTGCTCGAAGGCGGCTCGATGGGCTGCCAAGGCATCGATATGGCCAGGTGGACGAAGAACCGTCGACGCTATCTCTTTCCAATACGGCGCGTCCACAACATGACTATCCAGAATATGATGAATGGCCATGGTGTCAGGTGAAATTGGACGCCCCGGGTTTACGAAAAACGCACCGCGTTCATCAGTGACTTCCCACTTTCCGGCCTCGTTGATGACCACATCCTGCCAGCCGATCTCACAAACGACGTTTGGGCCATTGCCGCCCGTTTCAAGATCAATAACGCGTATCCTGGATTCGGCCACCTGCTGATACTCTCCTGTGTGCTTAAGCAATGTAAGCAGGAGAGCGGCGAATTGTTCCTCGACCAGACGAGCGTGTAGGTTTCACTCATGGCGCAGCAAGAAGACGATATAGAAAGCGAGCGCCGCTGTTGGCTCCCCTGAGAATGCTTGTGCGGGATTTATACAACGATCACGTCATGGTAAAAACACATCAAATTCATCGACATAGAGAGAACAGTTACACCTCTAATGCCATGGTGAGTGCTGCGTCACAATGAATAAGCGTGGTATCGAAAACCGGTACGGAAACGGAGTCTTGATCGAGCAACATCCTGACTTCGGTACAGCCAAGAATCAGACAGTCCGCGCCTTCCAACATGGGGCTCCGAGACTTGTCGTCCTATTGCTGCTAGGTTTCGGTCCTTGGCGAAAGCGAACGGTGACAGGAGACCACCAATGTTTACCCACGTGATGATCGGTAGCAATGATCTTGATCGATCGAAAGCCT
Source organism: Hyphomicrobiales bacterium (assembly GCA_900472925.1). Classification (GTDB taxonomy): domain Bacteria; phylum Pseudomonadota; class Alphaproteobacteria; order Rhizobiales; family Rhizobiaceae; genus Agrobacterium. The sequence continues at coordinate 80,572 of UCJU01000002.1, read as the reverse complement.
TTTACGATGCGACCTTCACCGCCCTTGCAGGGACGCCCGGCAAGATCGATGATCGGGGCAGACTTGTTTACATCCACAATGGCAGCCGTCTGATGGTCACGACTCCAATTGATGGTAAACCCGCAACGGCTGCCAATGGCGGAACAATCGGGATCGTCGCCTCTCGTCCGGATCAGGTGCAAGCGTGGCATGACGCCGGAGCAGACAATGGTGGCACGTCAATTGAAAGCCCACCGTCTTTGCGCCCTAATGGCTCTTTCGTCGCATATCTTCGTGATCCTGATGGAAACAAGTTGACCGCGGGGACTTTGCCAAACTGATCTCGCCAGTTTGGGCTTAATCAGTGTAACCGACGGGATACGGTACAGCAGATGGCAAAACACCGCGATAAGTCGAGCCTGCCGTCGAAGGTTTGTCCGGTCTGCGGCAGACCGTTTTCATGGCGCAAGAAGTGGGAGAAGGACTGGGATAACGTCAAATTTTGTTCGCAACGATGTCGAGAGACAAAAGGAAAATCCGCTGGCTCTCATAGAGACGGCGAGCAGGAGATAAACCAGTCAGTGAGCAAAACTCCACGTGCCTGATCTTGTGCCGTTGGACGAACCACAATGTTCCCGATTTCGACGTCGTCAGGCTGTTCGACAGCGAAGGGAATGAATCGAGCGATCGCCGCCTCCAAGTGCAAATGCCGCAAGTGCTCTGCAGCCTGCGGACACTTCAGTTAAGAGCTGTGCTGCCGCGCGGCGTCGCACGCAACCGAGAGTGCGTCGCGTGGTTTCGAAACGAGTTTTTCAAGGTCGCTGACACCACAGTTCAGGAAGCCCGCCATAGCAGTTGAAGAAATCGATAGAAGCATCGGAGCCTGAAATGGCAGAAGCGGCAATTTCGATAGTCGTTTACGCTCATACTGTAAGCTCGATGACTCATAACTGACGTCGAGTCGCTGCGCCAATTCAGGGACGGAGAATGGCGCAACGCCTGATAGCTCGTATGTGACACCCGCGTGGGCCTCTGGGTTGCTCAGGACCTTGAATGCCGCGTCGGCCAAGTCGGCTCTCGCCACCGCCGCTATCGGAGCGGTGCCGAAGGGTACCGTGATCCGTCCGTCACGCGGGGCGGCGAGCATGCCGATAAGTTCTGCGTAAAGGCCGTTGCGCAGGATCGTGAACGTAAGACCACTTTCTATCAAGGCCCGTTCGGTCCAGCGGTGGGCAAGCGCGAAACCAAGGTGATCACTGGCCGCCGATAGGCTGGTGTAGACAACGTGTTTAACGCCCTGTCGAAGCGCCGCGGTGATAACACGGCCGTGTCGCCGTATGACAACGTCATCCTCAGCATAGCCAGCGGAGAGGAGAAAAAGCGTTGAGATACCCGCGAAGTCCAGTGTGTCGGGCTCGTCAAAATTCATAGGACGGTCAGCGTCTGGTGACCGACTGGCCGTCTCGATTGAAAGGCCCGCCTCCCTCACTCTATCGACTACGAGTGATGCAAGCTGTCCTGAAGCGCCAGTTATCAAAATCATGGAGGTATCTCTTTCCGTTGTGATTTTGCTAGTCTAGGAATTTGCGATCCGGCACATAAGGAGGCACAATCATGTCCGCCACGCACAACATTGTTCGTAGCGAAGCTACGATAGAACCCTGCAGCTCGCCTGATCACGAGGACTGCGGAATACGACTTGTGCTTGATCGTTTGGGCGAACAGTGGACTGTGATGGCGCTCGCCGAACTCTCAGCGGGACCTCGACGGTACCGTGAGCTTGAACGTTCGCTCGTGGGCATCTCGCAGAGAATGATGACATTGACGCTACGTCGTCTAGAGCGCGATGGACATATCCTACGTCATGTCGAGCCAACGATTCCACCGAGTGTGACGTACGAGTTGACCGAGCTTGGGAACTCATTTGCGAGACAAGTTGCCTCACTGGTGATTTGGAGCAGACAGAATAAGCTCGAAATAGAGGAAGCCCAGGAGCGGTTCGACAGCCGGGCAGAAACCTGAATCGACACCTTTTAGGATGACCTCTCCGAATCAATCGGTATGTTTCGGTTTGCAATCGGCACGAGCACTTTGCCCCACCAGCAGAAGTGGGCAGACTGGAATAGGCCACATTGGAGACATTGAAAGACAATGCCGCTAGGATGGCATTCGCGGGGCGGGGAGGAACAATGCTTATAATTTTTGGCGGACTGCCTGGATCAGGAAAAAGCACCGTTGCTCAAGCCTTGGCACGGAAGATTAGCGCGTTTTATCTGAGAGTGGACACAGTCGAGCAGGCAATCCGTACATCCGCACCATTAGCGGAAGGGATGGATGTCGGCCCAAGCGGCTATGTGACAGTCTATAAATTGGCGACCGATAACCTGCTGCTCGGGCACACGGTTATCGCAGACTCCGTAAACCCTTTGCCTACAACCCGAAATGCATTCCGAGACGTAGCCGCTGGAGCTGGTACTAAGTTCATCGAAGTTGAAATCGTTTGCTCCGATGCTGCGGTCCACCGCCATCGCGCCGAGACAAGGCCACCTTCTGTCGATGGACTATCCCCGCCATCATGGGCGGCAATCCAGAACAGGCACTACGAGGCTTGGATGCCTGATCTGCGCATAGATACCTCTCTTCTGTCTGTTGAGCAAAGTGTTGCGGAGATCGTGAGGAAACTGAGCGAATAGCCGCCTAGGCAAACCACTGCCTTGCGCTGCGCCAGATGCTGACGTTGCCCAATGCACTCGCCGATCTATATTAGAAAAGAGAACATAGCGGAAAAAGATGATGCCTTGCGGAACAGCTGATGGACCATGATCTTACAGAATTAACGGCGGATGAGCTACTCTCCGAGCAATGCCGTTCTTACTTTTCATCCCTGAATGGATTGCATGAAAGCTTAAGGTCCGATGAAGCCATCGGTCTCTTGTCGTTGAACCAATCTTTCGACATGTCGAAAGAGTTTCGCCAGTTCCATCCGGTAGTCCAAGCTCTCCTGGGCATTGTTTTGGACGATCCAGAAACAAGTGATTACCACGTTCTTATCTGCGCAACGCCCTTAAAGGGAATGGTGCTTTACCTTGCGCATGACGGTGATAGCCGGATCGTATTTGAAACGCTGGAAGGGTTCTTAGCCGCTGCTGTCAAGGCAAAGCAGATAGACGACTATGTTAGCGAGCAGCATCCTAATGCCGCGCTCCTCGCGGAGGACCAGGCTGCGCTCCGCGACTTGTTGTCGTCCCTGCGACTTAGGGGTAACGCTGACGATATCATACCTGCGCTTGTTCCATCTCTTGATCTGTCTGAGCCCGAGTTCCTCATAAATCTGATCGGCGAGGACTTCGTAATAGGAGAAGCAATCGCCAGCCAGATTGCGGCACGTCCAAAAGCTGAGCTTTTGCCGGTTGCTGAGTTTTGTGAACGACACCCGCACATGATCGTCCGTAAGGCGGGAAGTGTAGCAAGGGCTCGTATCCTCGGAAGTAAAGGCGCGTCCTTATGAACCATCTCTTGCCCAGTGCGTGAAGCGCCAAGTACTGGATGTTGCCCGGATCGATGGCCGCAGTGGGCCAATTGCTCCCCTGTAAGCGTCTTGCCAACAGCGGATATTGACTACTACCCGGAACTATCCTGACGTCGAGGCTTGCAGGGGAATGCGCTGGGCTGTCGCGGTCATTTGCCTCGAAAGTAGCGGCTCCATGGTAACAGTTGTGGCTTTCCCCAGTGACGAAGCGTCGAGACGGCGGAAGAGGGAAATCTCAATCTTCCTGTCGATCACCCCGACGTACCGTTCGGCCGAGGGGAGGACATCTCAGTGGAAACAGGTCTCTAAGCTCATAGTTTCTAAGCAGGGGCTCTAGGAAATGAAAATGCCGGCCGGCATCGGTGAATGAGCTCACTGCCAGATGGATTCCCGAAAAATATCCATTTGATAAATTTCTAACTTATGATAACCGGTAAGATGTCAGACCAATTATTCAAGTTGGGTCGGGGTTTTGCGATGTACAAATCGGCGGACAATCATCTGATGACACCCTTGCCGGCGGTTGACCGGGTGCGTCAGGTCGAGGCCGCACTCGCCGAGTTCGTCGCAAGGGCAGGTTTGAAAGCTGGTAGCCGCCTGCCTGCCGAACGTGAACTCATGGCGGCTTTAGGTGTCGGCCGTTCCACCATAAGAGAGGTTATCCGCAAATTTCAGGCGCTCGGGGTTATCGATAGCCGCAAGGGGAGCGGCAACTATCTGCTCAAGCCGATTTCGAGTGCGACCCTGCACATGCCGATTTCAATTGAAGCGGAAAGCCTTCGGGATGCCCTGTTGATGACGCTTGAGGTGCGCCGTGGAATAGAGGTCGAGGCCTCCATGGCTGCCGCGCGTCGGAGAAAAGACGACGACATTGAAACCATGCGCTTGCGGCTGGAGGAGATGGAACGTGTTCATCTCGCTGAAGGCACGTCGGGCAAGGCCGATCTCGCCTTTCACCTTTCCATCTATGATGCGACCCATAATTCGCTGTTCAAACAGCTCCTGGAGCAGATGCGTGAGGGTTTTGAGCGGTTCTGGTCGAAACCTTTTGACAGGCCGGATTTCGCAGCGCGTTCCTTTCCGTTCCACCGCACGCTTTTCAACGCGATCGTCGCAGCCGATGCGGTGGCTGCGCGCGAAGAAACGTTGAAAATCCTCGCTATTGTCGAGGAAGATATCAAGGATATGTCCAAATGAGCCAAGGCAATGATCTCTATGATCCCGCATCGCTAATCGTTGCTCATGATGCAACACACGCCTTTGAGGCTGTTGTGCCGCCTATCGTCCAGACCTCGCTTTTCACATTCTCAAGCTATGATGAAATGGTCGCCACCTATCGCGGCGAGAAAAGTCGCCCCGTCTATACACGTGGTTTGAACCCCACGGTTCGGATGTTCGAGGAAATGCTGGCCAAGCTTGAAGGTGCCGAAGATGCTCTGGGATTTGCCAGTGGAATGGCAGCGATTTCCTCGACGGTACTGTCGTTCGTTTCGCCGGGGGACCGTATAGTTGCCGTGCGCCATATCTATCCGGATGCGTTTCGTCTCTTCGGCACATTGATGAAGCGTATGAATATCGGCGTGACCTATGTCGACGGTCGTGATGAGGCTGCCGTCGACAAAGCGATGCCGGGTGCAAAGCTTTTCTATATGGAGAGCCCGACCAGCTGGGTCATGGAAGCGCATGATGTTGGCGCGTTGGCCGCGATTGCTCGTCGTCACGGTGCGATTTCGATGATCGACAACTCGTGGGCGAGCCCGATTTTTCAAAATCCTCTGTCTCTTGGCGTTGATATGGTTGTGCATTCCGCTTCGAAATATCTTGGCGGCCATAGCGACGTGGTGTCAGGCATCGTTGCAGGTTCAAAAGCATTGATCGACAACATCCGGGCCGAGGCTTATCCGTATCTGGGCGGCAAGATGTCTCCGTTTGATGCCTGGCTCTTGATCCGCGGACTGCGGACCCTGCCTATTCGAATGAAAGCGCATCAGGATTCGGCTCTCGAAATCGCCTCGCGGTTGCAGGCGCTCGATGTCGTCGAAACCGTATGCCACCCGGGGTTGGTCAACCGCCTGCCGCCTGGCCTTAACGGTACGTCCGGCCTGTTTTCATTCATCTTTCGCGAGGGCGTGGATGTCAGGGCCTTTGCCGACCGTCTCGAACTTTTCAAACTTGGTGTTTCCTGGGGAGGGCATGAGAGCCTGATTGTCCCTGGTGAAGTGGTGCTCGAACAAAAGGCGCAGCCGAATTCAGCGCATACGTTCGGTATCAGCCCGCGCTCCGTGCGCCTGCATGTCGGTCTTGAGGGCACTGAAGCACTCTGGAACGATCTTGAACCTGCGATCAGGGAGGCATCTGCCGCCGCCTGATGCATTGACGACGAACGACGACAAAAAAATGGGAGAACGCAATGAAAAAACTGGTAGCAGCAACACTCTTTACCGTCTTGATGGCCGGAACGGCACTGGCGGACACGACATTGAAACTCGTGGAAGTGATCACGAGCCCCGAACGCACCGAGACCCTGAAGGGCCTCGTTTCCAAATTCGAAGCCGCTAACCCCGGTACCAAGGTGGAAATCGTTTCGCTTCCATGGAGCGAAGCTTTCCAGAAATTCGCCACGATGGTCTCGGCTGGTGATGTTCCCGATGTGCTTGAAATGCCCGATACGTGGCTGTCGCTCTATGCCAATAACGGCATGCTCGAAAGCCTTGAGCCCTATCTTGCAAAGTGGGAACACACCGCCGGTTTGAGCGCACGCACGCTGGAGCTTGGTCGCGACGTCAAGAACACAGCCTATATGCTGCCCTACGGTTTTTATCTGCGGGCCATGTTCTACAACAAGAAGCTGCTGGAACAGGCAGGCGTGAAGGAACCGCCGAAGACGCTTGACGAATTCGCCGATGCCTCCAAGAAGATTGCCGCTATTCCCGGAAAATATGGATATTGCCTGCGCGGCGGCCCTGGCGGGCTGAACGGCTGGGTCATGTTCGGTGCCGCAATGGCTGGCTCCAACGAGTTTTTCACCAAAGATGGAACGTCGACCTTTGACAGCCCGGGCTGGGTTAAGGGCCTGACCTATGTCGTTGATCTCTACAAGAACGGTTATGCGCCGAAAGACAGCGTAAACTGGGGCTTCAACGAGATCGTGGCCGGTTTCTATTCCGGGACATGCGCTTTTCTTGATCAGGACCCTGATGCTCTCATTGCCATTGCACAACGCATGAAGGCCGAAGATTTCGGAGTTATGACGATGCCGAAGGGACCGGATGGCAAGACGTTCCCGACAATCGGCTTTGCCGGCTGGTCGATGATGGCGTCGTCCAAGAGCAAGGACTTGTCTTGGAAGCTGATCGAAACGCTGGAAGGGCCAGAAGGCAACATCGAGTGGAACAAGAAAACCGGTGCGCTTCCGGTTCACACCTCGGCAGAAAAAGACCCCTTCTATGCCAGCGAGCAGTTCAAGGGTTGGTTCGAGGAACTGGCGGACAAGAATGCCGTGCCAACGACCATGCCGACTTATCTCGAAGAATTCGCCTTCTTCAAGGACTCGCTCGTCATCAAGACATCGCAGGAGGCACTTCTGGGTGACATCACCCCGGAAGAACTCGCCAAGCAGTGGGCTGATTACCTGACCAAGGCTCAGCAAAAGTTCCTGAAATCGAAATGATAGAGACAGGCGGCGCGTAGCAATGCGCGCTGCCTGATCATCTCTCTGGTTCAGGACCAATCTATATCAGCGCATGGCGCCTCCGTCGCCGTATTTCGCTGGGGAGCATCTGATGTCTTATACGCAAAGCGCCGGGCCTTTGGCTCCGCGTAAACCCGCATTGCAGCGTCTTGCCAGCTCGGCTGAGCCATGGCTTTACAGCGCGCCGGTCCTGGTCCTCATCATCACAGTCATGATGGTGCCACTGGTTTTGGGGTTGTCTTACGCCTTCCGCGACGTTCAGTTGCTCAACCCCTTCTCGGGAGGTTTTGTCGGGCTCGACCATTTCAGAGAACTTTCACAGGATGTCGCCTTCTACCGCGCGCTGAAGAACACACTTTGGTGGACCGGTGCTTCAGTCTTTCTCCAATTCTCCTTCGGACTTATCCTCGCTCTGTTGCTGGATAAGCCGTTCGCAGGCCGTGGCGTGGTGCAGGCGCTCGTCTTTTTACCCTGGGCCGTACCCACCTTTCTTGCCGGGCTTAACTGGGCTTGGATGTTCAATCCGGTCATCGGTCCCTTGCCGCACTGGATGGCGTCGCTCGGGCTGCTTTCCGCACCCAACAATATTCTTTCTGACCCGCATCTGGCCATGTGGGGGCCAATTATCGCCAATGTCTGGTGGGGTATTCCGTTCTTCGCGATCACGTTGCTGGCCGCCTTGCAGGCAATCCCGCGCGATCTCTATGAAGCCGCATCCATCGACGGGGCGACCCCGTTACAGCGCTTCACATCCATCACCGTCCCGTTCCTCGCGCCGACCATCGCAATCACGGTGTTGCTGCGCACGGTCTGGATTGCCAATTTCGCGGACTTGATCATCGTCATGACCAACGGCGGACCGGCAGACCGGACGCAGATCGTTGCGAGCTACATCTTCACGCAAGCCTTCAAGAGGCTGGATTTTGGTTACGCATCCGCCATTGCGCTGGCACTTCTTGTGCTTCTCCTCGCCTATTCCATGATCATCGTCATCATGCGCCAACGCCTTATCGAGAAGGATTGACCCATGACCAGCAGGATTTTGCTCACCATCGCGCATCGTTTTGCGCTTCTTCTCTACATCGTCTTTGCACTGTTCCCGCTGTTCTGGCTGCTCAAAGTGTCGGTCACTCCCAACGACCTTCTTTACAGTGAGGGCGTGCGCATGTGGCCCTCACATGCGACGCTGGATCACTATCGTTATGTTATCGAAAACAGCGCATTTCCAACCTTCTTCAAGAACAGCGTCATCGTTGCAGGCTCGACAGCTTTTGCTGTGACCATCCTGGCTTCGCTTGCCGGTTATGCGCTCTCGCGTTTTCGTTTCCGCGGCAAATACTGGATCATCGGGCTGATGCTGGTGACGCAGATGTTTCCGCTGGTCATGCTGGTGGCGCCCATCTTCAAGATGCTATCGCCCCTGGGGTTGACGAACAGCCTCACCGGCCTTGTCATTGTCTACACGGCATTCAACGTTCCCTTCGCGACCTTCCTGATGCAGTCTTTTTTTGACGGTATTCCGAAAGACCTCGAGGAAGCTGCGATGATCGATGGCGCCAGCCGCTTCATGGCGTTTCGGCAAATCATTCTGCCGCTGACCTTGCCGGGCATTGCCGCAACGCTTGGCTTCGTCTTCACGGCGGCCTGGAGCGAACTGCTGTTTGCTCTGATGCTGATTTCTGGAAACGAAAGCGCGACCTTCCCGGTTGGTTTGCTGACCTTCGTCTCTAAGTTCTCGGTCGATTTTGGACAGATGATGGCGGCCGGCGTTTTGGCGTTGATCCCCGCATGCCTCTTCTTCCTGCTCATTCAACGATACCTCGTGCAGGGCCTGACGGCCGGTGCGGTGAAAGGATAATCCATGGCTTCCATCGAGCTCAATCGCGTTGCCAAGTCCTATGGCGATCATCCTGTGCTGCACGGCGTCGATTTATCCATTGCCGATGGCGAGTTTGTTGTCCTCGTCGGCCCATCTGGCTGCGGAAAATCCACCTTGCTGCGTATGATAGCGGGTCTTGAGGAGATCACGTCAGGCACGCTCTCTATCGACGGGCAACTGGTCAACGATCTCAAGCCAAAGGACCGTGATATCGCTATGGTGTTTCAGTCCTACGCACTTTATCCGCATATGAGTGTTGCCGATAACATGAGTTACAGTCTGCGTTTGCGCAAAAGCCCCAAGGAGGTGATAGCGGCAGCGGTTGCCTCGGCATCCAGCAAGCTTGGTCTGGACCCCTATCTCGCACGGCGTCCGAAGGCGCTTTCTGGCGGGCAGCGGCAACGCGTCGCCATGGGCCGGGCGATTGTGCGCCAGCCGAAGGCATTCCTCTTCGACGAACCACTCTCGAACCTGGATGCGCGGCTGCGTGAGCAGATGCGTGCGGAAATAAAGCGAATGCATGCTGATCTGCGTGCCACCTCCGTTTACGTGACACACGACCAGATCGAAGCGATGACGCTCGCATCTCGCATCGTTGCCATGAATGACGGTTACGTTCAGCAGATCGGAGCGCCGCTTGATCTATATGATCGACCGGCAAATCTGTTCGTCGCAGGCTTCATCGGTTCCCCCGGAATGAACTTTCTGGAAGGCCGATGCGTGCAGACGGCTTCCGGAAGCGCAATGGCATTGCCGGATGGCAGCGAATTGGCACTGGGGCGGCAGGTTGCGGTCCCAGACGGCGAAGCGATAACCCTCGGCATTCGACCCGAACACGTCGTCGTTTCTCCGGAGGCACACGGCATCGAGGCGAAGGTGGACCTTGTCGAGCCAACGGGTCTCGGCATTATCCTGCATCTGGCCGTTCACGGTCTTCCGTTCAAGCTGTTTTCATCGGACCGCGCCCTTTTACAGCCGGGCATCTCCATCAGAGTTGGGCTGCCGACGGACAAATTGCATATCTTTGACGCAAGGGGTGACCGTATCGATTAAGGAACCAATGTTAGAGCACGTCCACTTCATTCGCGGTCATATCCGCATAATTTTAGGGAATTAGCGATCCAGCACTTCGAAGTATCGGGCACCCACATCTGTGAGAAGGGGGCGCGCATCCTTCAGGGGCACCCGCAACAGATCTTCGGTACAGGCGAAATTGAAATGCGGCAGGCCCTTCATAGTGAAGACGAGGTCGTCCTTAGTGAAATAGACAGCGAGATTGCTGCGAATGAGATCGTCGAAACCGCACTCCTTCTCCGTCTCGTCATCAGATTTCTCGCGGTTTTTGATGACGAATTGGATCAGGTCCTCGTTTGGTCCAAAGCTGAGCAAGGATGGATCAGCCACCGTGGAGGGGTTGACCACGTTGCCGTCCCCGTTGGTTGCGACCCAGCCGCGCAGCAGGGTTTCGGGCACCAGCGCCTTCCCCGTGCGGGCATCGGCGAGACGATGGTCTTCGAAGTTGTTTGGATAAGCTCCGCCACACCAGTAGCTGCCACTTTCCGCAATGCCCATAAGGCGGGTCGTCAGATGTTCAACCGCGACAGAACCGCCACCATCGTACCCCGTCGATCCGTTTGCATCCTGCCCGGACCAGCCGAAGCCGAGATAGGCTTTCGCCATGCAAGAAAAAGCAGGCAGAGCGAACTGCAGCCGCTGTTGCGAAAGATAGCGGTTGAGTGGCGCCGGGTCGACCTTCCCGATCGTCACGACGACGGGATAGGAAAGCCCCGTGCGGCTGTCTACATCCATGCGGTAGCTATTGCCGTCGAAATCTTCAACGGTTCCTTTTTCCAACGCACGATCCATTTTCAAAAAATCATAGGGCAGGCTTTTTCTGCTCAGGACCATCGGATCGGCGGTACCAGCTTGCGCATAGCTTGGATCAAGGTTGGATAGCAGATCGGGTTCAGTGGGGGAAATCGACCTCTCACCCTTCTTGAGCAGCTTCACCGGCAATGTCTTGCCGGTCTCCTTGTCCTGCCACGTCCCGGAAATGCCTCGGCCACCATCGACGCTCAAATTCCATTCGGCAGCGATCGGCGCGACGTCGGTTAACTCGCCACTGGCGGTTTTGCAGAGCGTTTCTGTACAGGGCTTTTCCTCCTCCAACCGGAGAGAACCCGCGTTGGCGCTCTTCACGCCGTGCAACGGAATATCACCGCCCTTGGCGAGATAGGCATAACGCCCCGCCCGAAGGCCATCGGGACCCGGTGATGTCAATTCGAGAATGATCGGCAGCGAGCCTATGGAGCCGGAATAGGTAACCACGTCAGCCGCCTGGGTGGCGAGAGCTCCGATCAGATAGGCGATCACAGTAGAGTAGAAAACGCGCATGTTTCACCCAAAATCCGGTAGAGACATGTCATCCTACCGACCACCGTCCTATTCCGCCAGACAGGCCATGACGATCCTCGCCGAATGGACTGGGCCGCTTTATTTCCAACTGGTATAATCCGCCGCAGCGCATCCGAATGGCGCGCGATCCTGACCGAAGCGCTTTTTCAGCTGGTCACATCCCCATCTGTTCAAGGGCGCGGGCATCATGTTGTTGATGTCCATGCCCGGAGATTGAAACTGCGTGTCGGAGGTCGTCACATACCAAAGCCAAAATCCAAACACACCGACGACCATGAGAAGCAGCACACCCAGGAACATCTGAAGGCGCTTCCAGATTGAAATCGTTTTGGTCGGCGCATCGACCAGAAGTGGTTGCTGACCATCTTCGTAGATGTGAGCGAAGGGCGCCAATGCGGCTGTCCGCTCCTCATCCGTCAGTGAGACACGCTGGAGACGATGATCTAGCAGCACCGGCAGCGCCGTTTTGCCGTGCCGAACAGCCAGGCCAACAGTTTTTCCATTGGCCGATCCAATGATCAGCGGCTCTTCTCGGTCCTTCATGCGGGTGTAGGACGAGCGTCCTGTTTTGTCGCTGGCAATCTTATCACTATAGGTAATGGAAAGGACCCTGCGTCTGCGATCAAAAGCGGTAATCTCGACCGGCACAGGCACGAGCACCGCCGGGTGGCGCAACTGTGCTTTGACCCGCCAGATGCGCAGGCCCAGAAATATCATCGCGAAACCAAGGCCGCCTAGAAAGACAGTCAAGACTGCAAGCGTGATGATACGGTTCCAGAGCTTATCCAGGCCGAGGCTGATGGTTGCCAGTTCCGGATGGTCCGCGGAAATCACCAAGCCAGTTTCGTAGTCACCTATATGGAAATCGATAAACATGACCTCCACGTCGGTCTCGTAGTCACGGCCATTGTAACTGTAGACCAGTCGAGCCTCACAATCGGTAAAAACGCCCTTGCGCGTGGTGCAGCGGCCGTTTTGGACGTCGCCACTATCCAACACCAATGGATTTTGGCTGATCTGAAAGTCGCGGTAGATCCCCGGGGCTTCCCAGATGAGCATAAAGGCCGTGAGAAGCAGTACGATCGGCGTCGACCAGAAATATGCCCGCGGGGTCGAGATCACATTCGGCGCCAGAGAGAGTGGGCGGCTGGGGAAGGGGCTAGGAGATGTCAAATTTGAACCTTTCAACATTTGTGTGCTGAAATAGATCAGCGAAGATCAATTGTCGGGCCAGTGCCCAGCGATGAAGAAGCATTTGGACGAACCTGCCGAAAATGGAAAGGTGGTATCGGAAATGGTTTGACGCGTCGACGTCATCCGAAATGCCCTCCGTCAATTGGCCGCGGACGAGATCTGGCATGACCTCGATGCAACTTGATAGAGCTGCAGATCAGGGTGTTGGTTTTCGTGTGAGTTTGATCCACTACTCCATCTCGCCGTGATTGACTTGCGCCGGATAAAAACGTTGTCGAACAATTCGCTACACTGGACTAGGATGGGCCCACGCGAAATGGAAATACGGGTTCAATCCTAGTGAAACTTAACACCGCAGTGATCGGTACCCCGCTTGCGCGTCGGCAGTTGCTGCTTACGTTGTCACTTCTTGGGCGGTTCTGGCCCCAACTTGCCGCGGTTTGGCTGGTTGGATTTATCGGAAATCTGTTGTTGAACGAGACCGCAGCCGCGATTGGGCGCTGGAATTCGTTGGCGGGATTATCAGTCCTGTCATTTGTCGTGCTTTTAAAACTTGTCGTTATCGTTGCTTTATTTGCGACGGTGCGACCGGGATTGCCGAAGATCAATGCGGCTTCTTGGGCGAAACCCGAACAGATGAATTCGAGAACAGACGTATCATCTGACAGTTTCGTGAGCGTCTTGGCACTCAGCCTTGTACCGTTCTTCGCATTTTACGCGGCTTGGGGTTTTCTCAGCGATACCGTGCGTGACTATAGCAAACTGGTGCTGAGTCTGCTGCTGTCAGGTGAAGGTACTGGACTTCTCAACGTTTCCGGCGGTCCGTGGCTGTTGTTTCCTGTGGTCCTTGCATGGGCTGTGCGGCATTTTTCGAAGTCCATGCACAAGCGTTCATCATCTGCGCTGTGGCCTTTTCTCATCGTGGTGTGCGAAGCAAACTGGGCGTTCATCGGCATTTTTGTGGTCTCGGAATGGCAGGACGAGATCCGTGCTTGGTTCAGCCATTTGCCGGAAACAATTGGCGCGCTGCTGGCTTTTCTGACTCCAGTGACAGATGCGGTCGCCCAATACGTGGTACCACCTCCGCCGGAATTCGTGGCCTCGCCCGTTGGTACGCGATTGGTAAGCCTGTTCTTTTATGGGCTCTATCCGGTGGTCTGGCTGACACTTGCAGCCCTGGTTTATGGTTATGACATCAACGATGAGCGCGCTCTTGGCGAAGGTCGGGTGGCTCGCGCCGTATCTCGATGGCAGACGCTGCCAAAAGCCCTGCGCGACTTCATCTCGCACTTCATTTCTGGGACGCTGAAAAGATATAGGGCACTGGCTGAGGGTATAGGGTTCGCGTTTAACTCCGGCCTGATTCCGATACTCATCGCCATTCTCGGTTACCGACTGCTTGATTGGGGTTCAGCCTGGGCATGGTATGGATTGACCCAGCTCATCGGTCCCCATGAGCTCCCTCTATGGCAGGTCATCGCTCAAGCCATATCCCCCTTCATCGGAACACCAAGCGACCCAGGCGAAGGCCTTCTGGTCACGCCAGTCAAGATTTGCCTTCTGGCCGCGACGCTGGAAACAGGATTTGCGCAGGGACGCGAATGGAGAGGACGGTCAAGCCAGCTAAAATCGCAGCAGGCTTGACTATAAATGGAGGGGAAAGCCGATTGCTTGGGGGCGTGATGCCGCGACGCTTAATCTGGCCGCCAGGGATGGTATTGCTCCCGCGGGAACGACAAACTTTTCCTCGATGAGCGCGCTTTGGTCTTTATGAGGCGGATCGATCGATATCAGTCCGCAGCCTCTGACAGGTTCTTTGCCGGGCTCGATATCGCGGCTGATATCACGAGACAGGGCCACATCGAGCGGTAACCAGCGTCGGCCCTTATCGTCCACCAAGCTTACCTCGCATTGTCCCCATCCTTCACTAATTTCCTGTTTCGCTGTTGCAGCGATACGCAGGATGATAAGACGCATTTCGCCAGGGAGGCGCAAATTCGTATCCCGTCCATCACCTAAAATGCGAAACATGTCGAGCCGCCAGGTTGCGCCGGCATATACGGCCTCACCAGTTGCCTGCGTGACCTCTGTTTCGGTGCGACGCGCGAATTCTTTGATGTTACGCCACGCGTTGATGGAAACCGCTGCAGCGATAAGGACGGGGAGGCTGACGAATGTCAACCACCACATCTTCTTTTCAGATGTCATTCTTGTCGAGCTCCAATGTGTCGCGAGGGGCGCCGCCAGTATTTCCAAGCGATATCTCGATCTGATCTTTCAGCTGTGGATCATATTGCTCCGATAGCAATAGCGTCATCTCCGTTGTCTCGTCTGCCGGAAGCTCGAAGATGACGATGCCTTTGGTTTGAAGGCCTGGCTGCGCGACTTTCGCATAAAGGGCATTCGGCGCGTCGTCCGCCCGGCGTGACTGACGATATTTGCGACCGGATGAACCGACAAGAGTAGCTGCTCGAACCGGCATCGTTTCCCTGCGGGCATCGACCTCGATCGAGGCGACGACCCATATCCCGGAACTTTCCAGATTGATCGTTCGACCAAAGCGCTCGAAGCTGATTGCTTTGGCCGTAATAACGTTTGCGACTTTCGCGCTGAAGTCTGTCCCGGAAATCAATTCCCCCTCATGTCCCGATGTGCGGATCGGCCCCGTCAGCGTGGCATAAGGGGGTGTCGTTGCCTGCAAAAATGCGAGCAGCACTAGGAATAAGAGAACGCTGACACCGATGAGTGCGCTCCGCCTCATTGCGTCGTCTCCGGTCTATCGGCATCCAGCGCGAGAGTGACCTGCGCGACAGGGCCTGAGGGAAACCAACCCGGAGCGGCATAGAGGTTATCACGCGGCTTGAAGAATTCACCTTCAACCGTAAGCTCAAGAGTTTTCGGTAAGGCAAGCGTTGCAGGAACCTCCCAGACGGCCTGCACAGGCTCGCGCAGCCGTGGCTGCAGGTCCCATAATATCGCGTGATCGCGCTTGAGGTAATATTGTGGCCTGGACGCATCAGCGACATTGGCAAGCTTGATCAGGTTGCCATAAAGATTTGAGCTTTCAGCAGAGACGTTTTCAAGCGCCATGTCGACCACAATCGCCTTTTTGCCAGACGACACTCGACCACCATTCGGCATCGCATACGCCACATTGCTCGCGGTAACGATGACGGTCCATCGACCCGCCTCAATCGGCGTGCCCCGTTCGACCTGAGGAACAATTTCTGCTTCGCGTTGCTGATAAACAGAATAGCCAAGCGCTATTGCGGCCGCGCAGAGACCTCCAGCGCCCGCAAGAGCCTTACTCAGCCAAGCCCTGCTACCCTGCCGCGCCTTCACGGGTGAACAAATCCCAACACTCGTGTTCTATTGTTTGAAGAGCATGTGAACGAAACGGTCAATTTTATGAACCCCACAGAAGTTCCCGAGCACAACGCCAATCCGCTGACATAACAGCATTAGATCGGATTAGGCTCTCTCTCTATGGTTTTTCAAATATGGAACTTTGTCAAATATTGAAACTCACGTCCTGTCGCGTTGTGAACAGACCGGCGCGAAATAGACGCGATTATGTTTCGTATTATTTGACGACGTTTGAAGAACCAACCGGCGGCGGGGCCTGGCGCCTACCGCTGGAAGGAACCGCTTTGCGCGCATTTTGCTTGTTGGTAATTCACAATTGCGAAAAGCCGTTCGACACTTCGTCGAACGGCTTTGAAGTCTTCTCGTCAGTGATTACCGCTCAATCGTGCGGTTCCAGCGGCTGTTCCATTCTTGACGCTTTTCGTTCACGGCGTCCCAGTCCAGCGTGTTGGCGGTCTTCATATAGCCTTGAAAGGCGTCCAGTTTGGCTTGGGCAGCTTCGGTACCCGCTTTAGCCGACTGGTTGGACGGAATGATGTTGCCGAAATCCAGGGCTTTGCTTTGTGCTTCGGGTGAGAGCAGGTAGTGGGCAAGCTTCTGGCTGAGTTCAGGCTCGCTGTTACCCGCCAATACACATTCAGTTACGGCAAGAATGACCGAGCCTTCTTTTGGCTGAGCATATTCAACCGGAATGCCCTTTTCTTTGAGGTTCGAAACACCTGTTGGCGTTAGCGGGAAGATCGCAGCTTCCCCGGTCTGTACCATTTCGGAAATTTTGGCGGACGATGGGATGAATTCCAGCACGTTCTTGCCGATCGTATCGCGGAACTTTTCGAAGCCGGGTTCGACATTCTTTTCATCGCCGCCTTGGATGCGGTTGAACATCAGGAATGCGTGGAGACCAAAGGTCGAGGCCGATGCGGACTGGAAAACGACGGCGTTTGCGTATTTTTCGTCGGCAAGATCCATCCATGAAGTGGGTGCTGCCCAGCCCTTTTCGTCGAAAAGTTTCTTGTTGTAGGCAAGGCCGGTCATGCCCATATCGACGCCGATTGCCATGTCGCCCTTGAGACGGGCAGCAGGCTGGACATTGGCGAGAACCGGGTCATCAGCAATTTTCTGGCACAGACCCGCGCCGATGGCGCGAACCATCACACCATCATCCAGCAGCATGACATGCATTTGCGGCTTGTCTTTCTGTGCTGTTGCTTTTGCAAGAATGTCAGCAGATGTGCCCGGCACGACGACAACTTTTACGTCGTTTGCCTTTTCAAAATCGGGCAAGACATGCTCGGTATAGGCTCGTTCGAAGTTGCCGCCATTCATACCGATGTAAAGAGTCTTCGTCTCGGCGGATGCGAGCGTCGTGCTGGCTGTCAGCGCCGCGATGGCTGCGAGGATTGTTTTATTTATTGTCATGCTGTTCCCTTTTTTGCTTCGTGGTTGAGGTGGTTGGCCGTAAACCGGCCGATGGAAAAGGCTGAAATGGGTGTCGTCGTGGCTCCGTTTACGGCGAGGTCGCACAGGACTGCACCAACGGCAGGGCCGGTCTGGAAACCCGCGCCACAAAATCCGAAGCCATGAAACAGCCCCTCGATGCGTGTGCTGGCGCTGATGACCGGATTGCCATCGGGCATCTCCCCTTCGGTTCCGGACCAGAAGCGGATGACCTGTGCGTGCTGGAGATGCGGGAAAAGGTCGATTGCGCGCTGCATTACGGAAGAGGCGGCCATGACGGATGGGCGTGAGAAGTCCGGATTTTCGAGAGCCTGGCCTCGGCCACCACCCATGATGTAATTTCCCCGCGCAACCTGCCGTCCATAGAACCCGCCACCTTCTTCTCCTAGGCTGAATGGCAGTCGAAAGGGCAGGGGCTCGGTAACGACCATCGAAGGATAGATGCGGGTTAACGGTATCGGCTCGCCCAGCGCTTCGGCGAACTTGTTTGCCCAGGCACCGGCGCAATTGAACAGCAGACGTGATCTTATTTCCGTGCCACCGCCTACCATCAGTGCAAAGCCGCTGCCTGTGGCTTCCACGGCGTTCACGGGTGTATTTTTCAACACGGTTGCGCCGTTTGCGCGCGCTGCTCGTGCAAAGGCTGGCGCAACCAGCCGAGGGTTTGCCTGTCCGTCGTCATGGCACAGGGAAGCACCGCTGACATCGCCAGTCAGCCAGGGCAGGCGCTCTTTGACAGAGTTTGCGCCCATCAGTTCCAGATCGAGACCCAGTGGACGGACTTTGTCGGCATAAGCTTCCAGCTTTGCAAAATTCTCTGCCGTGCGCGCAATCTTGAGATGCCCGCTACGGATATACTCACCATCTATCCCTATGAGTTCTCTAAGCTGTCCCCAGAGTGCGTGGGAGCGTTCCGCAAGGGGCAGTTGTTCAGGGGGGCGTCCTTGTCTTCGAACACCGCCATAATTCACGCCGCTGGCTTGCGCGCCGCAAAATCCCTTGTCGATCAGCACGACGGAAAGTCCAGCCTTGCGCAGGAAAAGAGCCGTTGCCCCGCCGACAATACCGCCACCTATCACGGCCGCATCGAATTGAAGCTTTGCTATCATGGAGCGTCCTCCCGCTCCATCTTGAAACCCAGTGGGATCGGTTTGACTGGCGCCTGTGCGCGCAATCTGCCCACGGTCGCAGGACTATTTTTTCGCATGGCCGATAGCAATTCTGTCGCAGCCGGAGAGCACATACGGCCCTGACAGCGGCCCATCCCCACACGCGTCAATGCTTTCAGGCGGTTGACCTCGGAAGCTCTGCCGCTTGTGATCGCCTCTTGCGCATCCCTCAGCCGAATTTCTTCACACCGACACAGAGTGACGTCGGGCTCGACATGCTCGAACCAGTCAGCCGGAAAAGGAAACGCACGCTCCAAAAGGTTTCTTTGGGTCTGAATACGCTCCAGCGCACGCAGCAGACGGCGCTTGTTCTCAGCGTCGACAGGCCGTCCGATATCGTCAAGCAACGCCATTGCGGATAACTGGCCGCGGATTTCGGCGGCGTCGGCACCGGCAATGCCTGCACCATCGCCTGCTACATAGATACCCGGCTGATCCGTGCGCCCACTGACGTCGGCGACAGGGAGCCATGCACGGTCGCGTGCGTCAAATTGAAATCCGCACCCAGCCAGATCAGCGAGTTGGGTTTCCGGTCGCAGCGAAAAACCGTAGGCCAGCGCATCGCATGCGATTGAGCGGCGCTTGCTTCCCTGTCTGTAGTGCAATCCTTCAACTCTGGCGTCCCCCTCAACTCTTTCCGGGCGAATGCCGTATTGGATCGAGACGCCAGCAAGGAGAAGCCGTAGCCCGTAAGATGCTCCCAAAGCGACGACGCGCGGAGCGTGCAACGCAAGATGCGCAAGGTGCAGTTTGGACGATAATGGCGCTGTATCGAGAACGGCAACGACTTTCGCGCCTGCTTTCAAATATTGCCACGCGACGAGATAAAGAAGTGGGCCAGACCCCATAAAGACCACACGCTGGCCGACAGTGCAGCCTTGCGCTTTGAGTGCCGTCTGCGCTGCTCCCAACGTGTACACGCCGGGCTTTGTCCATCCAGAAAATGGTAGCACGCGATCGGTTGCGCCGGTTGTCAACAGGAGATGGGTGAAGGCGAGCTGATAATGAGCTCCAGCGGACAGCACGTCCAGTCGGTTACCGCCCTGCCGGGAAACATTCCAGACCAAGGTTTCCGGACGGTAGTCGATTGCGCCCGAAAGGCCGTCGAAGGTCTCATGCACCGATCTGGCACGACTGGCCTCGGAGCCATATCGTGCCCTGTATCCCCGGCCATCGTCCACTGGTGGCTGGCGATAAATCTGGCCACCGGCGCGAAAGCCTTCATCCAGCACCACAGGTCGAAGGCCTGCCTCGACCAGTATAGCGGCCGCACGCACACCTGCAGGACCTGCGCCAACGATAACCGGAGAAACGTCGCTCATCGCACCCCTCCGGCCTCTAATATGGAGGTGATGAACTCCATTCCCGGTCGCAACAACGTCGTGCAGGCACGAACGCGGCTGCCCTCGGCTGTGAGGACATAACAATCCTGACAGGCACCGATAAGGCAAAATCCGGCACGCTTTTCTCCGGTGAATTCGGTGCTGCGGAGTTCGCCCGCAACAGTTAGGATCGCAACCATCACCGTATCGCCTCTGCGTCCCGTGCAGGGTACTCCGTCGAGAAGAAACGGTATCTGCTCTTCAGCCAGCCTGTAACGGCGGTGAAATTGTGCTTGCATGCCCATTGCCGTCAGCCTTTTCCGACAAGCAGTCGATCAAGCCCGAACAGGCGGTCGATGAGGAGCATGGTCGCAGTGGCGACAAGGATCATCAGCGCGGAGACGGCCGCCATCATCGGGTCAATCGATTCACTGGCATACATGTACATGCGCACCGGCAGCGTGACCGTCGATGGAGAGGTGACGAAGATAGACATCGTCAGCTCGTCGAAACTGTTGATGAAAGCCAGCAGCCAACCACCCGTCAAGCCCGGCAGCAAAAGCGGAAGCGTCACACGATAAAACACGATCCACTCACTGGCGCCGAGTGTTCTCGCTGCGTTTTCAGCGTTGCGATCCATGCTGCCGAGCGACGCAAGGATGAGGCGCAAAGCATAAGGGGTGATCACGATGGTATGTGCGGCCACCAGCCAGCCGAACGAGCCGGTAAAACCCATCAGAGAAAACAGTCGAAGAAATGCGACACCCAGCACGAGATGTGGAATGATCAGCGGGGACAGAAACAGGGCATTGAGCGCGTCTCGTCCACGAAACGAGTATTGTGCGATAGCCAGCCCGGCAGGTATGGCGAGCAATGTGGAAAAACTTGCCGCAAGAAATGCAAGCTTCACACTGTTGGTAAATGACGTCATGAAGTCGTTATGCGCAAACACGGCGGCAAACCAGCGCAGCGACAGCCCATTCCACGGCATGGAAAGAGTGTTTTCAGGGGTGAATGCCACGAGACATACGACCACCATAGGTGCGAGCATGAAGATCACTATGACGGTGTGAAAGATCAGGGCAATGGGGCCATTCTTGATCATGCTGTGCCGAGCCTCTTTTTCGCCTGACCTTCAAGCATTCGATTGTAGGCAACCATGATCAGCAGGTTTGCCACGAGAACGATGATTGCGATTGCCGCACCGAGTGGCCAGTTCAACTCGATCAGAAACTCGTCATAGACAACGGTTGCCGCCATTTTCAGCCTGCGTCCGCCCAGCAGACCCGGTATTGCAAAAGAACTGGCGGAGAGCGCAAAGACGATGAGGCTGCCCGAAAGAATTCCAAGAACCGCCTGTGGCAACACCACCCGGCGAAGCGCCGTGAAACGAGAGGCGCCCAGTGTCAATGCAGCCGCCTCTACCGACGGGTCCAGTTTCTGAAGAACCGTCCAGACCGGAATAACCATGAAGGGCAGCATGATATGCACAAGACCAATGACGATGGCCGTTTCGCTATAGAGGATCTGGGTCGTCGGCAGGCCGATCAACGAAAGAGTGCTGTTGACCAGTCCGTTTCGGCCTAAAAGCATGCTCCAGCCGAATGTCCGTACGACGACAGACACAAGCAGCGGCCCGATGATAACAAGCAGAAATATCGAACGCCACGGTTTCTGCATGCGCGAGAGAATATAGGCCTCTGGCACGCCGAGCAGTGTGGCAATCACGGTGGTTACAAGTGCGAGACGCAGCGTGCGCCAGAATATTTCGAGATAGTAGGAGTCCCCAAAGACCTGCAGGTAATTGGCCAACGTTAAAGTATCCTGGATCCCCTTTTCATAGCTGTAGCTATTGAAAGACAGGAGGATAGTCAGTCCGAGTGGCAATAGGACGAGGGCGAAAAAAAGAAGTGTCGATGGCCCCGCTAGCAGGAGTGGCTTGAAGTTGCGACCATTGCCGACCGTTGTGGTTTCTGATGAAATAGCGCTGCTCATGGCTCAATTCATCTCCGCATCGAGAACGCGCCAGTCTTCGGTGTTCCATGCAAGGCCGACCGTGCTTCCTTCTACCGGTGGCGGTGCGCCAAGGTTGGGCAGGGCGATCAAGAGCGGGCCAGCCGGCGTCATTATGCCCAGCAACCACTGACTGCCCATGAAGTAACGCATCGTCACTTCACCACTGATCAGCGCAGTGCCAACATCGGATAATCTCAGTTTTTCGGGGCGAATGAAGACTGTCGCATCCGTGGCGGCGTTTGTGCTTGAAACGGGAAGGCGGATCGACGTGCCCGCAACAGTCACGTTGCCGTCTTCGACGCGGCCTTTCAAAAAGTTGGATTTCCCGACAAAATTCGAAATGAAATGATTTCGCGGGTGCTCGTATAGCTTGTAAGGCATATCGACCTGGGTGATGACGCCACGTTCCATCACGACCACGCGGTCACTGATAGACAACGCTTCGGCCTGATCATGTGTGACCATGATCGTGGTGATGCCGACTGTCCGCTGAATGCGTCGCAGTTCGAACTGCATTTCTTCGCGTAACTGCGCATCTAGATTGGACAAGGGTTCATCAAGCAGAAGGACAGGTGGGTTGATGACGAGCGCGCGAGCAATCGCGACACGCTGACGCTGGCCGCCGGACATCTCCCGTGGGTAACGTTCCGCTAACGCGCTCAGGTGCACGAGTTCCAGTATGTCGCGGACACGCGCCTCGCGTTCGGCCTTGGCCACCTTGCGCATTTCCAGCCCGAAGCTGACATTCTGCGCAACGGTCATATGCGGGAAAAGGGCATAGCTCTGGAAAACCACACCCAGATCACGCTTTGCCGGAGCGATGTTTGTGATGTCTCGACCGTCCAGCCTGATCGTCCCAGCGGTGGGTTCCACGAGCCCTGCAATCATCTGCAGAGTCGTCGTCTTTCCGCAGCCGGATGGTCCGAGAAGAGAGACAAGTTCGCCTCTTTCTATGTCGAGATTGAAATCGTTGACCGCCTTGTAGATCCCATACGAGCGCGAAATTCCAGATAGCGTCAGAAAGGTCATTTCGTCTCCAATCAGGAAAGAGGCGGCATTGCGCACAAGTGGGCGGCAGCAAGATGTTGGCGATCGACGAACTCGAATTACGGTTCTCGGTCCGTCGAATTTCCTATTGTGAAATTTGTTGCAAGGAACTTGCGCTAAGACAAATTAAAATTTCCAAATACGGAATATTTTGTCTATTTCTTTCAAAATACGAAATTCAGTATCAGGTGAATGATGGATGAGAGCATAAAAACAAAATCAAGTGCGACGATCAACACGAGCCTGATTAAAGCCATCCATATTCTGAAGGGTTTGGCAAATGCTGGCGAAGGCGGAATGCGCTTGATCGACCTCGCCCGGGCGCTTGAGCTTAGTCAGCCATCCACCCATCGCCTGCTGAAATCTCTGATCGCTGAAAATCTCGTAGAGCAATTGCAAGACAGCAAGACTTACGCCCTGTCGCTGGAATTTTTTACAATTGCGGCACAGGCCCGAAGAAAAGACAACATTTACAGCCTGGCACGTCCGGCGCTCTTACGGTTGTCGGCTACCTTCAACGACACTGTGTTTCTTCTGGTTCGGAGCAATTTCGATGCGGTTTGTCTGGACAGGGTCGAAGGGCCGTTCCCGATAAGGTCCTTTACAGGTGATATCGGTGGCAAGGTTCCGCTTGGTATTGGTCAAGGCAGTCTCGCGATCCTGTCATTCCTGCCGGAAGAGGAACGAGAGGCGATCATCCGTTTCAACATGCCGCGCATTCTGGATAAATCGGCAGTAGATGAGGTTGACCTGCGCATTCTGATTGATGATGTGCGCCGTACAGGCTGTTCTACTTTCAATTTCAACATGATTGACGGCATGGCCGGCGTTGGCGTGCCAATTCTCGACCGCGACGGTGAAGCCGTAGCGGCCTTCAGCATCGGTACACTTGCGTCTCGTCTCACCGAAAAGCGCCTTGCAACGATCACAGATCTTCTACGCAAAGAAGCTCAAGCTCTCTCGGCGAAACTCAATCCTTTTGACACTCGGCTGCATACCATCAATCCGGCATTGGGCGCTCGGATAAAAACGTAAAACAGACCGCAAGCCCTATCTTCTGTAGGCTATTGCCTGACCTATTGGTTGGTGATCGTTCTAGCTTCGACATAGCACAGGTGGAAATGAGATGACCAAAGTCATCAGTCTTGGAGATGGCTGTGTTTTTGGTTGTCACGAATTCGAAAGGCCGTCATCACCGGATCTTTTTGTTACCCTCCGCCACCATTTTTCCGCCTTTGAATACCTTGCGATTTTTTGGAAATGAGACGACCGCTTCAGGGATACAGGTGGCGGAAAACGTGACGAAGTCAGCCTTTGCGCCAACCTGAATTCCGTAATCATGGAGCTGAAGAGCCTTTGCTCCTTCGCTCGTGACGATGTCGAATGCAGCTTGCAGGTCCTCATCGGTGTAGAAGCCGGAGCGATAGCCGATGATTTCTGCGCGACGCAGCATGTCGCCGTCGCCATAGGGCCACCAGGAATCGCGGATGTTGTCGCTACCGCTGAAAACGGTAACACCTTCGCGGCGCAGAAGAGAAATGGGCGGAAAAGTGTGATTGCCTGGTGCATTGGTCATAATTGATACGCCGCTTTTGGCGATGGTCGCGGCAATCTTTCGCGCTGTGTCCGGCAGCAGGTCCCCAAGCCCGTAAGCATGGCTGATTGCGACGTGGTTCTGCATGCCAAGCGCCACCGTCCGCGCACAAATCTCCTCGATTGTGAAAGCTCCCATGCTTCCGGCATCGTGCAGATGGATGTCCACGTCCACCCCGTGTTTTTCGGCAATGCCGAAGACGACATCGAGATGGGCGTTTACGTCTCGGTCGAAGCTCGCGGGGTCAAGACCGCCCACAAGGTCCGCACCGAGTTTGATCGCTTCATCGAGGAGTTCCGGCGTCCCCGGGCTTTTCAAAATGCCGCTCTGGGGGAAGGCAACGAGCTGGATGTCGATGATGTCCTTATAGTCTTCACGAACCGCCAGAATAGTCTCCAACGATTTCAGGCCAACGGAGCTGTCTACCATAACATGGCTGCGCATATGCAGCGTTCCATTGCTGATGCACAGATCGAGCTGGTCGCGTGCGCGTTTGTCCATCGGTGCAGCGGCGGCCATATTTTCCGCCTGAAATACCACGCGCTCATGCACGTCGAAGCCGTTGGTGCAGGGGCGGTGCGGCATCCATGTGTCACCGTAGAAGCTGGTATCCAGATGGATATGTCCTTCGACGAAGCCCGGTACAAGCATATCTCCGGCGATCTCAACAATTGAGACTGAAGCCGTTTCTGATCCGGCAGGTTCAATGGATGTAATCTGTCCCTGTTCGACAGTGATATCATGCAGCAGTCCGTCAGCCAGTTTGGCATTGGTGAACACAGTCTTCGTCATGCTTATTGAACTCCTGATGAAATTCGTGACGTGTTTTACTGCCTCTGACTGCCAGAAAACTCATGCGGATATTGCCTGATGTCATCGGGCGAAAGACCCGCGATCGTCAGTAGATCTGCAACAAGATGGGTCACTGCCTGTCGATAATTGCATTTACAAATCCCCTCGGATTGCATTCAATCTCTCCGGCAATTTGGAGATTCTCAGAATGAACGTTGTCGAAACCCGTCGATGCAAATGTCTCTTCGCTCATTTCTTCAAACTTTGATCAATGCTAAATCCGAAAGAATGCAAAATCAATACATAATTGCATACAATCATGGCCTGGATTTTCGGCATGACCCGTGCAATACGAAGATAAATTGCATCCAGACAAGGAGCGCATTTTCATGTCGACCAATCTCAGCAGAA
This sequence comes from Hyphomicrobiales bacterium, assembly GCA_900472925.1. GTDB lineage: Bacteria > Pseudomonadota > Alphaproteobacteria > Rhizobiales > Rhizobiaceae > Agrobacterium. The sequence goes on along the minus strand of UCJU01000002.1, from coordinate 54,710 downwards.
GCGACGCAATCTACGCCTCTCTTCGTCGAGCCATTCTTGAGCAGGCTTTGAAACCGGGCACGAAGTTGCCGGAGGATTCCATTGGCGACACATTCGGTGTCAGCCGAACGAGCGCCCGAAACGCATTGCTGCGTCTCGCAGCGGATGGTTTGGTTGAGATCAAACCCAATCGCGGTGCAGCGGTTGCCATGCCAACATTGGAAGAGGCGGAAGAGGTTTTTGCGCTGAGGCGCTGCCTTGAGCGGGAAGTGATCGGCCGACTGTGCAAGCGCATGCCCAGAGACGGCATCGATGCTTTGATCAGTCATGTGCGTGAAGAGGAGCGCGCCCTACAGGCATTGTCCCCAAGATCTATCCGGCTTGCAGGCGAGTTCCATATTCTTCTTGCTGAACTGACGGGCTCCAAACTGCTGATTGATTTCATCAGCCAGGTCGTCTCGCGCTCATCGCTCATTCTGGCGCGTTTTGGACGCCCGCACTCTGCCGAATGCGGGATCGATGAGCATGTCCAGTTGATCGAGGCATTGAAGAACCTTGATGCCGAGACTGCGACCCGCATTATGGATCATCACCTTCATGCCGTTGAAGACCGTGCCAAAGTGGACGACAATGACGATGGTCCCGACATCGGCCAGATTCTCAGCCGTTACATCTCGGTATCCGATTAGGAAGATACATGCGTCAGTCGCAGAGCACCGCAGCCCGCTCCCATAAGGGCATGGTAACAACGCCCCATCACGTGGCGAGTGAGGCTGGTGCGAAGGTGTTGCGGCGTGGAGGCACGGCGATCGAGGCCGTGATTGCCGCCGGTGCAGCGCTCACCGTTCTCTATCCACATTTTTGCGGGTTGGGTGGAGACGCTATATGGATCGTGGCAGACGGCACAGGTCGGCGAAAGACGATCATGGGAATCGGTCAGGCGGCTGAAAATCTGCCGACGCTGGATGCCGTCCCGCAACGCGGCCCGCTATCGGCGCTGACAACAGCGGCACTTGTCGATAGTTGGGGCGAGGCGTTGCGATACTCGTCTGCGAACTGGCAGGGAACGGAGAGCCTAGCCACGTTGCTCGCAGACGCGATTGAGCTGGCGGCAGAGGGTTTTCCGGTCAGCCAGTCGCAAAAGCACTGGCACGCATTTCGCGCCGCCGAAATTTCCGAATGGCCGAATTTCGAAGACCACTTCGTGACGGAGGGTATCCAGCGGCAACCGCAACTGGCTGCCGTCCTGGAGCGGATCGCTCTTTACGGCCACCGGGAGTTCTACGAGGGCGAGCTTGCTCAACGCATTGCAAATGCACTGGAGATTGCGGGTAGTCCTATTCAGTTGAGTGATATGCAAAAGACCGCGGCGCAGATGGTCGAACCTATTTCCATGATCTATCGTGGCATCGAGCTTCTTGCGCCACCGCCACCATCGCAAGGCGTAACGACGCTTGGGATTATGGGCGTCCTGTCTCATTTCGACATGGCAAAAGTGGACCCGTCATCCGCAGAGTTTTATCATCTCTGCGTCGAGGCGGTGAAGCAGGCCTTTCTCGACCGTGGGCGAATTGCCGATCCTGATTTCGCGGCTCAAAATTGCGGAGCGTGGCTCGATACACTCCACCTCTCCGGCAAAGCCGCAGATATAGACCGGGAGAACGCTCTTGCCTGGCCATCGCCCTACCAGCACGGTGACACTGTCTACCTCGCCGCAGTCGACTGCGAGGGCCGCTGTGCAAGTGTCCTTCAAAGCACCTATTACGATTGGGGAAGCGGGGTGTTGCTTGGCGACACAGGCATTCTCTGGCAAAATCGCGGTGCGGCCTTCAGCACAGATCCAACAAGTCCCAACGTTCTGGCGCCCGGCAAGCGGCCATTTTACACGCTCAATCCTGGCATTGGTTTGCGAAACGGTAAACCGCACCTTCTCTATGGCACACAGGGTGCCGATGGGCAGCCGCAGACGCTGATGCTGCTGTTGAGCCGCCTCATAGACCACGGCTTCGATCCGTCATCCGCGCTTTCTGCGCCACGGTTTCTTCTCGGACGAACCTTCTCCGACACGCGTGACAATCTGAAGATCGAGGCTTCAGTTGGCAACGAGGTTATCGAGACACTGCATGCCATGGGCCACGAAACGATAACTATTCCTGCCCTGAGTGCGCTGGCCGGGCAGGCGGGGGTTATCCGGTTGAACGCTGACGGCTGCATCGACGGCGCACATGATCCCCGCAGCGATGGCTGCGCCATTGGTATTTGAGGCCCGACATGCTCGCTGATCTCGTTTTCAGAAATGCGCAACTGGCAGATCAGCCTGGACCGGTGGATATCGCTGTAAGGGACGGGCGCATCGTGGCGATTGGCGCAAACATACGCTGCGATGCCGTGACTGAAGAAGATGTTGACGGCAACTTCGCGTTTCCCGGCTTTGTCGATAGCCATATCCATCTCGACAAAGCGTGTATCCTGGAGCGCTGCACGATCTGTGCCGGTACGCTGGAAGAAGCTGTGCGAGAAACGGCAAAAGCCAAGGCGGGATTTTCTGAAGAAGACGTTTTTGAACGTGCGTCTGCTGTCGTTCGGCAGGCCATCGTTCATGGCACCACGCACATGCGCACCTTTGTAGAGATCGATCCGCGCGCTGGTATGCGTGCGTTCGAAGCGATCAAGCGTGTTCGTGAGCGGTTCAAATTTGCAATCGACATCCAGATTTGCGCTTTCGCGCAGGAGGGTTTCACGCAAGAGCCGGAAACAGAGGGGATGCTGGACGAGGCGCTGCGCACCGGGGCCGATTTGATCGGCGGTTGCCCCTATACCGACCTGCGACCGGAAGAGCATATCAGGCGGATATTTGCGCTAGCGCGAAAGCATGATGTCGATGTGGATTTCCATCTCGATTTCAGCCTCGATCCGAAAAAGACAGACTTGCCCGCGGTGATCGAGGCTACACAGGCAAACGCGTATGGTGGCCGGGTCACGATTGGCCACGTCACCAACCTCTCCGCGCTTGATCCGGCAGCACGTTCAATTATCGCGCGCAAAATTGCAGCTGCCGGAATTGCTGTCACGGTTCTGCCGGCAACGGATCTTTTTTTGATGGGACGCGATCAGCAGTTCAACATCGCTCGCGGCGTTACGCCGGCGCATCTCATGCTTAAAGACGGAGTGCGGGCTGCAATCGCGACCAACAACATTCTCAATCCTTTTACCCCGTTCGGCGATGCCTCGCTGATGCGGATGGCCAATCTCTATGCAAACGTCATGCAGCTTTCCCGCGATGAGGATATAGACGCTGTGTTCCACATGGTCGGCGCGCATGCTGCGACGATTAAGAGAGTACCCTACGGACTGGCTGTTGGCGCTGTAGCCGACGTTGTCATCCTTGATGCCCAGGACCATCGCAGCAGCGTCCGATCCGGGGCGCAGACCCTGGCGGGCTGGAAAGCTGGACGGAAAACCTTCGTCCGTTCCCGACCGCAACTGTTCGAACCAAATGTGGGGTAGCGGGATTGCTCGCATCGACTTTTATGCCGGTCAACTCGCGGTGTTCCGATTGAGTGCTCTTGCGAACTCAGATCGTTGCTTGAGCACGCTGCCACGTCAGCGAGGACATATCGCGCGGCAGTTTCATACGGGGTAGGACCGATACCCCGTTGGGACGGGGCGCGTGATATGAACACCACTTCCGCTGAACGTCGCCTTCACAATTGAAGTGGATATGATTTCCGACGCATGCCATTTTAGCTTCCTAGGGCAAAGTGTGCGTTCTACTTTGGCGGAGGCATGTTTTCCGGCTTTACGTAATGGAGTGGTTCTCTATCTTCACATGCCGTCAAAGTTTTGGTTCTTGCCTCGCCCTAAAATGCAAATGCTCTAGGAGTAAGGGATGTTCGATACACCAGCGCAAGCGCATCAGATTATCGAAGAACGGTTTGCTGGAAGCATGGTTGAGATGGTAGCGGGTGCGCTGCGGCCAGCCATTGTGTTCTCAGGGAAGGTCGAAGACAGGCTTGGCGGCAGTCGGATCGGTGGCACGCCAGATTTGCCCAAGGTGATTGAGTGGCCGCGCCGACCCGTCCCCGACGATGTTTATAAAATTGCCGAACGCGCTGGCGAACCATTCGACGCGGATTTGCGCCGGCATCTGGCGGCGGGCCTGCCCTACGCCTTCGTCGCGCAGGTTGATCTGGGAGAGGCGGCTGGTCTCGGCGACGTGGCACATCTCCTGCCTGATGCGGGTCGGTTGTTGTTCTTCTACGATATGATTGCTGGTCCCTTCGACACCGGGGTACAGTCGGCGAAGGTGATATGGGACCGCAGCCCCGCCGACGCGCTTGCACATGCTGCCATGCCGGACAGCCTTGTGACCGCCGCCTCTGCCTATCGCGCGATGATCGAAGACACGAACAGGCAATACGGCATAAAGTCGCCCGCTCGCCCGGCTGCTGCTCCAGTGCCAGGTACACCTTATGGCGGCCCCTCAAGAGCGATGGCGCTGAAGCCTGCGCTGCAATTGCCCTCTTTTTCGAGTCTTGAATTTCAGGCATCCGGCCGACTGGTTAAGACCTATTCCGCGGATCGCGGCGTCATCGGCGGTGCCCAAGCTTTCAGCCAAGCCTATGACGAACTTTCAGTCGATGCTGCACCGGAGGCGCTGCTCGTCGGTGCACCCATACCGGAGCAGGACGATCCACGTTACGACGCTGTCGTCGTCAGCCAATTCAACATTCAGTCTCTTTCCGGCGCAGACTGGAGCAAGAATGGAGACATGATCATGGAGACGGCGAAGGACTGGCAGCTTTTGCTGCAATTCAGTGTGTCCGACTGGATGCAGGAGAGCGGGGAGGGCACGGTTTATTTCCTTATTCGCACCAAGGATCTTAAGGATCGGGCGTTCGAGCGCGTGGTTGCCGTCTACCAACAGACCTGAGTGACGAGAATGTGTTGCTCGATCATAGAGGTGAGCGTGAGAATGCGTTACTTCAACCTAGGGCCAACGCCCGCTGTTTGAGCGGTTCAGGCTTCTTTCCGTCTGGCAGCAACTGCTGGAGGTGGTCGTATACGACATTCGCACTGAAGGGCTTTCTCACGAAAATTGCACCGGCGGGCAATTCTTTAGCTTGAGGCTCGAGCATGCCCGAAGCGACTATAATTCCGACATCGGGCCAATACGCGGCGCATTTTCTGGCGAGGTAGAAACCGTCATGCTCGCTTGGCGGCATCTGCACGTCGGTGAAGAGGAATTGGATGCTGTCACCACGTTGTTCGAGGACAGCCAAAGCTTCTTCCGGAGCTGCCGCCTCCAACACCCGAAATCCGGCCTCTTCCAGGATATGAACGGCATCCATTCTAATGAGAGCGTCATCGTCGACCACAAGAGCAAATGGAGTATGTTCGTCCGACATCAATGGGTCCCGCGAGCGTGGATGCGGAGACAACGCATCGGAAACGCGTTCGATCCCTGCTGAGGGACTGATTGCTAACGCATCAGAGTTCGATATGCGACGTAGGCGGTACACGGTGTGGCAGCCAATCAGTTAAACTTAACCCGCTGACAAAGCTATCAGGCGGATTTATCAAATGCATCTGCCTCAGTTTGACTGGTGAAAGTGAACCTGATCAGCTCACTGTCGTCGTCCCGGCGGAGACCGACTGCAGTTACAATCAACCGGGCGATCTCATCCTGTGCGTCACTTCCCGACCGAGACGAATTCACCGTTTTCTCGATGGCTGGTGCGAAGACTTCGCTGATGACACCGAGACGCATATTGTGTCTCATGATGATATCCCGGTCCTCTATGATCGCCGTCTGTTCAGCTTTCGGGATTCCGGCATTGTCCATCGCGGTGATTGTGGCGTTCGTCGCAAGCCTGATCGGGCCCTCGCTAAGCCAGCGATCAACCATCTGATGGAACTGGCGCATACGCGCAGCGGGAATTGTTTTCTCTACGGTGATCGACATCTACGTTCCTTTGTCGGCTTCTATGCATATTGAAACGCGCTCCACCAGTTAGGGAACGGTCATCAAGAACTTGCTAGCCGGGTGTATGGGGTCGATCAACCGGCTTCAATCTATTTGTTTTGAAGGTGGCCCGCAGGGAGTGGGGTGGGGAGATGTAGGATGATATTGGTCGGCCAAATGCGCGGTTCAGGGTGACGACCAATATAGCGGAAGCGCGCCAGAAGCGGACGGACCCAGTAACGCCTTCAACGGCGAATACCGATGTCATCATAGCGTTGTATCGCAGCCTCGACCTTGTCGCCATTGGCCGCTGCCCAAGCGCACAATGCTTCAAACGGCTCACGTAGAGAATGACCTAGCGGGGTGATTGCGTATTCCACGCCGATCGGCTGCGTTGGGAGTACGGTTCTCGTGACCAGACCGTTCCGCTCAAGCCTCTTCAGGGCATCGGCCAGCGCCTTGTGGGTGATCCCGTCGAGACGCCGCTTCAGTTCGTTGAAGCGCGCTGGTTTCGGACAAATCACGGTCAGTATCAGGATCGTCCATTTATCAGCGATTTTGTCCAGCACAGGGCGAACCAGCGGCATGTCGCAGAGTGCGCGATGGGAGAGGGCTTCAAGGTCGGTATACTCATCCATATCTAGGCTATTCCAGGTGCGTAATTGATATCAGATATCCACCGTATATCATGGTGAGACCATTCAGTGAAAGGATTTACGATGGCTCGCATGGATAACAAAGTGGCACTGGTCGTTGGCGGCGCAAAGGGAATCGGAATGGCTATTGCCGAGCGACTATATGCAGAAGGCGCGAAGGTCTTCCTCACCAGTCGCAGAGGAGAAGATGCTGAAAAAGCGGCCCGCGAGATTGGCGATGGCGTGGTCGGTATTGCCGCTGACGCGAGTTCTCCGCAAGACATGGTCGTTGTTGTCGAGCAGGTCCTCAAAGCATACGGTCGTATCGACGCGCTTGTTTTGAATGCAGGCCTGTCCGAGCCTTCGCAGATCAACGAGATTACACCGGAGCACTTCGACCGCCACTTCGACGTCAACGTTCGAGGAATGGTGTTCGGCTTCCAGGCAGCTCTCCCCGCCATGACAGACGGCGGCTCGGTCGTCCTCATTGGCTCCATAGCCGGGAGTGCGGGCTATGCGGGTTACGGAACCTACTGCGCCACGAAAGCAGCGGTTCGATCCTATGCCAGAACCTGGACGGCAGAACTCGCCTCTAAAGGTATTCGGGTCAATGTCGTTGCACCCGGCCCAACGGATACGGACATGATGGCTTCTGTCGCGGAAGACACGCGCGCGGCGATTGTCGCTCCGATACCGATGGGGCGTATGGCACGACCCTCAGAAGTTGCTGCGGCCGCCTTGTTTCTTTTGAGTGACGACGCGAGCTACATCGCTGGTGCCGAACTATGCGTCGATGGTGGCTTGCGGCAAGTTTGAAATGACTCAGAGCACCCCACTCTCATGAGGTTGTCGCAGTGCGCGTCTCGTGCACCGCGGCGCTCGCTGTCATGCATGTTACGCGTATGCTCTCCAGTGTTCTCCTATGTCCTTTCACTGACAATAATTCGCCAAAATCACGTGCGGTATGTCGTTACGAAGGCTTCGCTGTGGTGGACGAAAGCAGATGCTCAAAAGTTTTCTGAGATCAATCGCTACGATCTCGATATTTCTTTCCCTCGCATTGAATGTGGCTGAAGCCGCGTCGGGAAGGGGCGGGGCTGGAGGATTGGGGGCGACGGGTGGTCATGGCGGTTCCGGATCTGGGGCTGACGGCGGAACTGGCTTAGCCAACGGAATTCCCGGCTGTGGCGGCGGCACCGACCCAGGGCCAGATGGGAAGTTTTATATTCCTGGCACGTCACAAGAGTGCAATCCAGGCGAGGTTGATCGCAAAAAGCTGGAAACTAAGGACATCTGGGAGAGTTGCCTGAAAACGAGGACAAGTAAACTTCCGACCGCCGAACTCTTAGAACGACTGGACACTTTCCGGGATGATTTACCGGCTCCCGACCGACAGCGGCTGGATCAGATGCTTCCTCGCTCTTCCGATGGTGGAATCGCCCGATGTGCAAAAGTCGATACGAGCAGGGCGTCATGCGAGAATGGCGAATACATAGGCGCATTACGTTCGACGGGTCTTTTACCCGTGTTTCTCTCGAACATGTGCCCGAAACGCTAGGGATGGATGCTTCGAGTGATGGATTACGATCGGGTCGAATCCTGATGACTCCCTCACAACTCTGTCTGCCGCCTCAGAACTTCACGCGCGCCGTCAAGGTTGCGTTGAAGGGTTCGCCGATCTGGTTGCCGAATGCGGTGCCACCGATTGATGACGTGTAGTAGGTTCTGTCAAAGATGTTTTTCAGGTTGAGTTGGAGCGTGATCGGGCGCTCAAGCTCGAACGTATATGTCGCGAAGGCATCCACCACCGCGTAACCGGGCAGGTCATAGGAATTGTTGTTGATACCAGCTCGGTCGCCCACGGCTCGGATGCCGCCGCCGACCTTTAGTGTGTTGCCTGATGGGCCAATTTCTCCCACATCATAGGCGAGATAAAGTGAGCCCGTGTGGCGGGCAACGTTGACAGGACGTTTGCCAGCGTTTTCACCTTCCAAAACCTGCGCGTCGGTAAAGGCGTAACTTGCGATGAAATCGAGGCTGTCTGTCAGAGAACCGGCGACATCCATTTCCACGCCCCGTGCTCTGACTAGACCTGCGGTCTTGACGATATTGCTGGCGTCGATATAGGCGACATTTTCCTTGTCGGACGTGTAAAGCGCAACGTTTGCGGTCAGTCCTGATGGAAGTTCGAATTTCGAGCCCACCTCATAAGATACGCCTTCTTCCGGTTTTAGGTTCCCGAATTCGCTGGCGATGGAAGACTGCGGACGAAATGTCTTGGCGGCATTCGCGTAGAATGAAACGTCGGGCGTGAGCTTGTAAACAAGTCCCGCATTCGGGACCAGAGCGTCCCCAAAACTGTCGGTATTGGCATTGAAGGGGCGACCTTTGCCAGCCAGCAGATCGTAATACTGATAACGCAGTCCACCGACGACGATCCATTGATCATTGAGGTGGATCGAATCCTGAACATAGACCGAGGCCGTGGAGAGCTTCTCCGTCTGATCGCTATCGGAAGCTGACACAGTCGTGCACTCCGGCAGATTGCCGTAGGCGGGGTTGTATATGTTGAAGTTCACAGAGGGGCTGCAGCGGATCATGTTTGTACGCAGCGTGTCGCTGTAGTCGTAGGAGGCCCCGATCAAGAGGTCGTGTTGCATGCCGCCGATCTCGACGTCGCCTGTCAAATCCGCGCGGATCGCGTGATTGTAGATCGTAGAATAGTCGGTCGCATCAGCCCTGCGCGTTACGTTGCCGTTGGTTGCGTTGTAAGCCGTGACCCGCGCCTGATTGTCCGAGTAGACATTACGGCTGTAGCTGTAGTCGATGCCGAGTTTCCAGTTCTCGGACAACTCGTGATCAATCTCGACCTGAAAGAGGTCGGATTTGCCGTCGGTGATGTTGTAGGGCTCGTCAAAGCGAACTTTCCGATCCGCATTAACGGCGCGGCCCGTGTTGACATCGAAAATGGTGCCGCGATCAAACGGAACGCTGTAATCTTCGTGCATGTATGTTGCTGTGATTTCGGTGTCTTCGCCGGTCCATGTGAAGGACGGAGAAATCATCCAGTTTTTGTTCTCACCGAAGTTGCGCCAATAGTCGACATTCTTGTACTCGCCGATCAGCCGATAGGAAAAGTCGGTACCTTGTATCGGACCGGTCACATCCAGCCCCGTTGTGCCACCACCGAAACTGGAAAGGCCGCCGTAGAGTTCACCGCCGAAACTATCCTTGGGTTTCTTCGTCACGACATTGACCATGCCGCCGGGGTCGAGAATGCCGTAAAGCGTGGACGATGGACCTTTGAGAACCTCGACCCTTTCAGTCATGGCATTGAAGGAGCGCGGCAGGGCTGTTTTCATTCCATTTGTCAGGATGGAGCCGTCGCGATTGTCGCCGAAACCTCGGCGGATGACGGAATCCTGCGTGCCGCCAAGCGTATTTGTCTGGGTCACGCCGCTGATATTGCCCAGCGCATCATCCAGATTGCTGGCATTCTGGTCTCGCAGAACCTGTTCACTGACAACATTGACCGCCTGTGGAATGTCGATAAGCGGCGTATCCGTACGCGTTGCCGTGCTGGTCGATTTCGGCTGATACCCTTGCGTCGCGCTGGTGCCGTCTACGACGATGGGCTCAAGCACGGTGGCTGTTCCCGAAGGATTGGACTGATTGGCAACCGGCTGGCGTGACGTTATCTTGACCTCGACGTCATCCTGCGCCTTTGCAGGCAAGGCAACCATCATGCAGGCAAGCGCGATCACGGCTGAGACCGTCGGCCCATCAAGTTTCTCAAATCCCATCTCATTCTTCCCCAACAGCACGCTCAAGGCTACCCCGATGCTTGGCCTTTTGAATTTCATGAATGTAGTAGTCAACTTTCTGATGGCGTCGGCAGTTACAACGCTGCCCAGATTTGCCATCTTGAAAGGCGGTTTTGCGCCTGAAAATTCGATCACGCTGGGCATATAGGTGTTCGACCAATAAAATTTGGTTGGATTAATTGTTGACTACTACATTCATAAAATACAAATGAACATGCGATTTAAAGGGAAGACGACGGTTTATTCTATGCGATCCGATGGCAGCGACAATGCACTGGATGCCGAGCAGATAACGGCAGGCTATGGCCGCTCCAACGTGCTTGTGGATATCTCGATGGTCGTCCCCAAAGGAAAGTTTACCGTTCTGGCTGGGCCGAACGGTTCGGGAAAATCGACACTGCTGGCCGTTCTCTCACGCATCCTCAAACCATCTGGCGGAACGGTGCTTGTCGACGGGCACGATGTGCATCGGTTGCCGACAAAGGAAGTGGCACGCAAGCTCGCCTTGCTTGCACAGGCGCCGATCGCGCCTGAAGGCCTCAGCGTCTATGATCTTGTGTCGCGGGGGCGGTATCCGCATCGCAGCTTTCTTAAATCCTGGGACGATGGCGACGAGGACGCCGTCAACACAGCACTGGATATTACCGGCATCCGTGATCTATCGGCGCGAGCAGTCGATAGTCTGTCTGGTGGGCAGCGCCAACGGTGCTTCATAGCCCTTGCCCTGGCGCAGGATACGACATCGATCCTGTTCGATGAACCGACGACATTTCTTGATCTGCGCTATCAGGTCGAGGTCATGGAGCTTCTCTCGAGCCTTAGCCGCACGGCCAATCGAACCGTCGTTGCCGTCTTGCACGATCTGAACGCCGCTCTGCAATATGCAGATCGTATCATTTTTCTGAAAGACGGCGCTATCCATCACGTCGTCGAAGACATCGAGCAGTGCTGCGCCAAGCATGTCGAAAGCGTCTTCGATACGAAGGTCATCGCCGTAAAGCATCCAACGACCGGCAAGCCAGTGTTTTTGCCGGATCCGCTCTCCGGGACATCCGTGCGGTGACGGAGGGGTATAACGCAGCAGCATGGCAAAAGGGGAGGGGCGGTCTTTGGCTTCCTGCTTGCCTTGCTGTGCTGCTGGTTTTCGCGCTTATCCATTTGAGCGTCGGTGCAAGACCGGTGTCGCCTCGGTTGATCATTGATGCTCTGGCGAGTCGTGATCACACCAGTTTTGACCAACAAATCCTTCTCAAGCTTCGTCTTCCCCGTCTGCTTGCTGCTATCCTTTGTGGCGCATCGCTGGGCATTGCAGGCAGGCTGCTTCAATCGATTCTGCGCAATCCGCTCGCAGAGCCCCATATTCTTGGCCTGAATGCAGGCGCCAGCCTTGCCTTGGTGGTAACGACTGCTCTGCCTACGGGCTTGATGATATTTCCAGTCAGTCGTCCGCTCATTGCGGCGGCTGGAAGCGGTACTCTGTTCGCGCTCGTGCTGTTTCTGTCATCGGCTGGACGGACCGGCCTGACCATGACCAAGGTCACATTCTGCGGCATTGCGTTGTCGGCACTGGCATCGGCTTGCGTCTCGGCAATCCTTATTCTCGATCAGGAAACGCTTGAACAGATGCGTTTCTGGCTTGCAGGCGATCTCTCCGGCATTTCTCTGGCTGAACTTCGGGTAGTATTGCCGATAACAGGCCTTGCCGTCATCGCTTCGATATTCATCACGTCTCGGCTGGATATCATGGCTCTCGGAGACAAGGCCGCAACGGGCCTTGGTGTGCCGGTTCGCCAGACGAGGATGATCGGACTGATCGCCACTGCACTCTTTTGCGGTTCCGCCGTATCGCTCTGCGGTCCAATCGGCTTTATCGGCCTCATCGTTGGTGGTGTTGCCCATCGCATGGTTGGAGGGCGGCATATGATGTCCGTTCCGCTGTCGGCACTGCTGGGCGCAAATCTCATGATTGCTGCCGATATTGCCGCGAGAACCATGGCTGCCCCCAACGAATTGGCAACCGGCGTGTTGACGGCTTTCTTGGGTGCTCCGGTCTTTATCGCGGTCGTGACGCGGGTGCTGCGATGAGTGCGAAGAAGATCGGCGGCGGCTATCGTTTGCTTCAAAGTTTTGATCTGAGCGTCAAGCTGCATCCGACGCGACTGGCCATGATCATGGCACTGCTGACAGTGGTCAGCCTTCTTGGGCTTTTGGCGCTCGTCTCGGGAAGCGGCAGCGCCGGGATCGGCGATTTCTTGAAATTTGCCACCGGCACAGCATCGGTTGATGGCGTATCCGTTATCGGAGACCTGCGGCTACCGCGGATTGTTATGGCGCTTAGTTGCGGAGCAATGCTTGGCCTTTCTGGTGCCGCTTTGCAATCTCTGACGCGAAACGGGCTTGCCGATCCGGGTCTTCTGGGGGTGCGTGAAGGTGCGGCACTTGCAATCGTCACCCTCATCATCGCCTTTCCGCAAGCGCCTTTGATGCTGCGTCCATTCATCGGAATGGCAGGGGGATTTGCGGTTGCCGCCGCCGTCGCGGTCTTGGCAGGATCGCTGTCGCGCCTGCGGTTCGTGCTGATTGGAATCGGATTTTCCTGGGCGTTGTCGGCAGCCATCACCCTATTGCTGACGATTTCCGATCTCGACCGCATCCAGGTCGCCTTGACCTGGATGGCGGGTAGTTTGGCGACCGTTACACCGGAGATGCTGCCGATTGCTCTGACCGGATTAGGCGTCGGTGCCGCCTTGCTGTTTGCGACGGCACGCGCAACCGATGTGGCGACGCTGGGAGACAGCGCGACGATCGGGCTGGGTGTTCGCGCCAAAGCACTTGCGGCGATAAGCCTTTTGGCCCCGGTTCTGATGACCGCAACCGCTGTTTCCTGTGTCGGCAGTATCGGTTTCGTCGGGCTCATCGCGCCGCATGCAGCACGAATGACCATTGGCGGTGGCCAGACTGCGTTGCTGGCTGCAAGCATGCTGATCGGCGCAGCGCTCGTCGTCATCGCAGATACCATCGGTCGCACTGCCGTCGCGCCACTGCAAATCCCCGCAGGCATCGTGCTGGCGCTCGTGGGCGTTCCGATTTTACTGCTGCTCCTCTGGCGCCGTCGTGATCAACTGTGAAAGGTTTTCCCAGATGCGAATGCTCGTTTTTACATTCCTGCTTCTGTTGCTCCCCGGCGTTGTGGCCGCACAGGATACGCGAAGCTTTCAGGATGATGCCGGGCGCACGGTCGTCATTCCCAACAGGCCACTTCGCATCGCATCGCTCCACGATATTGACGTCACCATTCCGCTTATCGAGCTCGGCGTCATTCCGATTGCCAGTCACGGCAGGGTGGGGATCGACGGCAAGCCTTACCTGCGCTCCAGCGCGATTTTGACCGGCGTTGATTTCAACAACTCCGACATGGCCTTTCTTGGTGCTGTTGATATCGACCTTGAAGCGCTTGCCGAGCAAAAACCAGACGTCATCATAACGGCGACCGGCCGCCCCACACCAATTGCTACACTGGAGAAAATAGCGCCCACCGTCGTTATCGACCCCACCAAGTTGGGAACAGCGCATGCCTACCGTCAACTGGCCACATTGACGGGAACGGAAAACAGGCTCGCCATTCTCGATCAGCGATATAAGGCTGGAATTGAAGAACTCAAAACCGCGATCGATACCAAGGACATCACCGTGTCCGTCATCCAGCCGCTCAACGGCAAGATCAGTGTCTATCACACCTACCGTGCGCTTGGTCAGGTGCTGAGGGACGCTGGCTTCACGTTTCCCAAAATCATCGATGATATCGAGGACGGCGGGCGCATCGAGATCAGCGGTGAGCGTCTTCCGGATGTCGATGCGGACTTTATCTTCGATCCCTACCGCTCAGACACGGGCGGCACATCAAAAGAGGAAATCGATGCGATGGAGAAGGTCGTGCCGGATTTTTGTAGTTTCCTGAAAGCTTGTGGCGAGGGCCGCTACATCATGGTCTCGAGAGAGGAGGCCATTTCAAACAGCTATGCGGCCATGGGGCTGATGACAGCAGTCGTCAAATCCTCGATATCACCACGCCCGTCAGTGAACTGAGCTTTCGACTTTAAAAATCGCGCTGCGTCGGGCATTGTGCCGAAACAAACACTTTACATAAACAACAATGGCCTCGATGGGTAATTCCGTTCACAAGAAACGCCACATAGATCGCTTCGGAGAGCGACTGAAGAAGAAGCGCGATACGCTCTCGCCGGGACTTCTGGCCGTCGCCGAATACATAGACAAGCATCGACACGCCGTACTGGCAAAGTCTGCACTCGAGATTGGGCGCGAGATCAGGACCTCTGATGCGACAGTCATCCGCGCAATTCAGGCGCTGGGTTTCGAGGGGCTCGTTGACCTCAAGGACACCTTGGAAAGCCACCTCGGGCAAACGGATTCACCATCCGAGAAAATGGCAGTGACCACGAACGAACTTCAGGATGATACCAATTCCGCCATCGACTTCGTGATAGCGGACATGGGTTACGCCATGAAAGCCCTATCGTCTGACGAAAACAGGCGTGCGATGGCAACGATCGTCAGCCTGTTATCAACTGCCAAGAAGATTGGCGTGTTCGGTATCGGTGCGTCTGGTATCATTGGAACTTACGCGTCGCGCAACTTTGTCAGAGCAGGCTACCTCTCTTACGCATTGAACCAAACAGGAATCATGCTTGCCGAACAGCTTCTCCAAATGGAAACAGGCGATGTCCTGCTCATTCTGGCGCAGGGCCGACCGCATCGCGAGGTCATGACGGCGATTACGGAAGCCGGACGGCTCTCTATTCCGATTGTTGCCATTGTGGGTAAGGAAGAGACGGCGCTTAGTCAGCATGCGGTGGCAGCGATCGTTCTGCCCCGCGCCAAGAACGAAAAGGTTGCCATGCATGGAGCGTCACTCGTCTGTGTGGAGGCCTTGACACTTGGGCTGGCAGGCAAAAATCGAGAGCAAACCTTATCCACGCTCGACCGCTTGGTGGAGCTACGCCAGCAGATCAGGCCGAACAAGCGGTGACCTCTCAACCTCTGTCGGCTCAGATGACGGATGATGTATTCTTGAGGGCAATCGCTCAGCTTCCAGACGGTTACATGCAGGGCCAGTTCGATGGTCGCCATTGGGGTGCGACGATCAAGCGGTCATCCGATGGCAAACGCATGTGGCTGTTCGCAGAAGAACGCGGTGGAACCGAAATTGTCAGCTTCAATCTCTACCTAATGAAGTCTGGCGCTGCGATGTTGAAGCCTTGCGAAATGTCTTCCAAGAAAGTCATCGCATTTGTTTTGGGCTTCTCCGTCGCTTCACGATCTGAAACGAGTGGTGCGGACTGACGAAGAGGTGATTTATGCTGCGGTTTGATGTCGCCAAAAAGCCCTTCGCGTGTTGAACACATGATGTCCGTTTCGTTCGTTTTCTGGGTGGACGGCGAAGATTCGCCGTCCACCCATTGGTTATCCACCTACCTCACACTGGTAATCGATACCATCACCGAGCACTTTTTGCTGATAGGCCTTGCTAAGCGGCCCGCATCTTTCCATTCCCGCGTGTCCACTCCGGCAACCAGTCGCGATGTGCAACAAGCAATTCGTCGGTGAGTGACCAAATCTGATCGAGGTCCAGTTCAGCCGCCGTATGCGGGTCCAGCATGGCCGCGTGGAAAATATGCTCCCTGTTTTCCGTCATCAGCGCGGCAACTGTCAGTTCCTGCACGTTGATGTTGGTGCGCATCAGCGCCGTCAGTTGCGGTGGAAGTTCACCGATAAAGGTTGGCTGAATGCCGTTGTGGTCGACAAGGCAGGGTACCTCTGCCGCACAATTTGATGGTAGCGAGGTGATGCAGCCATTGTTGCGCAGGTTGCCATAGATCACCGATGGCTCACCGGTCCAGACCGAATTGATTATCGAAGAAGCATATTCCTTGGACTGCTTGACCTCTATCTTATCTGCCGAACGATAGGTCTTAGCTTGGCCCTTCCACTTCTCGATTTGCTCGATGCAACGTTTGGGGTACTCGTCCAATGGAATGCCGAACTTTTTAATGAGATCGTCGCGACCCTCTTTGATGAAGTAGGGTGTGTACTCAGCAAAATGTTCGGAACTCTCGGTCACGAAGTAGCCAAGCCGGGTCAGCATTTCGTAACGCACCTTGTTGACGCATCGTGGGTTCCAGCCGGGCTTCGGTGCGCGGCCTTCCCGATAGGCGCGAAGAAGGTCGGGATAAAGATTACGGTAACTGCCGTCTGGCTGGCGATGTTCGAATTCCAGAAAGAACGCCATGTGGTTGATACCAGCGGAACGATAACGGATTTCCGCGTAGGGAATATCGAGGTCTTCTGCCAGTTCCATGGCCGTTCCCTGCACAGAATGGCAGAGCCCGACCTGCCGGATTGTTGGGTATTTTTCAGCAATCGCCCAGGTGTTGATGGCCATCGGGTTTACATATTGCAGCATGATCGCATTGGGGCATACAGCGAGCATGTCCTCGCAAATCTTCCACAAGTGCGGCACGGTGCGCAGACCGCGCATGATGCCGCCAACACCCAGCGTATCGGCAATGGTTTGGCGCAGGCCATATTTCTTGGGCAGCTCGAAGTCCGTAACCGTGCAAGGCTCGTATCCACCGATCTGGAAGGCGACCACGACGAAATCCGCGCCGGTGAGCGCCTTGCGTTGATCCGTATGGGTTTCAACGGTCGCCTTTGCGCCCAATGTGGAAATCAGCTTGTTGGCGACGATTGCGCTTTCTTCCAATCGCTGCGGATTGATGTCCATGAGGGCAATTTTTGCGCCGGAAAGTGCAGGACGTTGCAGCACATCGCCGATGATGTTTTTCATGAAAACCGTTGATCCGGCGCCGATGAAGGTAATTCTTGGGTCTTTTGTCATCTCTGTCTCCGATAGCAATTCAGGCGATTTCGAATGCGGCTTTGACGAGCCGTTGCGTGTAGGCGGTCTGGGGATTTGCCAATACGTCTTCCACTGGCCCTTCCTCCACGATCCGCCCATTTTGCATGACGATGACGCGATGGCAGAGTGCGCGCACCACTTTCAGATCATGCGAAATGAACAGGTAGCTCAGACCTTTCTCATCCTGCAGTTTGCGCAGCAGGGCGATGATCTGGGACTGGACTGAGAGGTCGAGTGCCGATGTCGGCTCATCCAGCAGAATGAATTCCGGCTCCAGCGCAATGGCGCGCGCGATCGCGATGCGCTGGCGCTGGCCGCCAGAAAACTCATGCGGAAAACGCGAGAGAATATTGGTTGGCATGCCCGAGGCGGACAGCGCATCGCAGACCCGCTCCAGCCGCTCCGCTTTGGTCGCTCCCAGCCCGTTGACAACAAGTCCTTCCTCAATGATCTGGCCTATGGTCATGCGGGGATTGAGCGAGGAAAACGGGTCCTGAAAGACGACCTGCATGCGTGACCGCAAGGGCCGCATTTCAGACCGGGACTTGCCATGGATCGGCTCATTGTCGAACAGAATACGGCCGTCCTCCGGTTCATTCAGCCGCAGCAGCGATTGTCCGAAGGTCGTCTTTCCAGACCCGGACTCCCCCACAATGCCAAGCGTTTCGTGTCTGCGAAGGGTCAGCCCCAGACTATCGACGGCAATCAATTCTTTCAGCTGCGGCTTGAACAGGCCGCCATGCCGCAACATGAAAGACACGCGCACACCACTCGCCTCCAGCAGGACACTGGAGCCAGATGGCAGTGGCCGGGCATGCCCTTGCGGTTCTGAATCCAGAAGTTTTTTGGTGTAGGCATGGCGTGGGTTGGTGAAGATGTCTTCCGTCGTATTGTGCTCGCGCACCTCACCATGCTGCATGACGTAAACATAGTCCGAAAACTTCCGAACGATGGTCAGATCGTGCGTGATGAGGACGACGGCCATGCCGCGTGCCTGTTGCAACTCTCTGATGAGGTTGAGGATTTGCGCCTGCACTGTGACATCAAGTGCTGTCGTTGGCTCATCGGCAATCAGCACGTCAGGGTCGTTCGAGAGCGCCATGGCGATCATCACACGCTGACGCTGCCCGCCGGACAGTTGATGTGGATATTGCTTCAACCGCGCTTCCGGGTCTGGAATATGAACCTGTTTGAGCAGTTCCAGCGCCCGCGCTTCAGCTTGCTTACGGCTCATCCGGTTGTGAACGCGGATGGCTTCAACGATTTGGCTACCGATGGTGTAGATCGGGTTCAGCGAGCTCATGGGCTCCTGGAAAATCATCGCCAGACGGTTCCCGCGCATCGCCCTGCGCGCACGTTCCGGCAATTTCAGGATGTTCTTGCCGTCATAGGAAACGGAGGCTGTGTTTGAAACGACGGCTCGTTTCGACAAAAGACCCATGACGGTTCTTGCCGTTACGGATTTGCCGGAACCGGATTCACCGACAATTGCTATGGTTTCACCGCGATAGAGCTGAAACGATACGCCTTTTACCGCTTCGACAGTTCCATGTTCGACCTTGAAATTGACCGCGATGTTACGCGCATCGATGATCGGCGCATCTTGGCGCGATGCATCATCGAAGCGTGTCTCGGGTGCAAAGGATGCCAGCGAGGACGTCACCATTTCAGTTTCCTCTCAATAGGGATCGACAGCGTCGCGCAAGCCATCGCCCAGCGCATTGAAGGCAAAGACAGTCACCAGGACGAAACCGACGGGCGCCAATATCCAGGGATAGGAACCGATGACCGAATAGGTCGCCGTATCCTGCAACATCAGCCCCCACGAAATCAGCGGCGGTTTGACGGCAAAGCCAAGGAAACCAAGGAAGGATTCCAGCAGCACAACACTTGGAATATGCAGCGTGATGGCAACGATAACGTGGCTCATCACATTGGGCAGAATGTGCTGGAAGATGATGCGCCGGTCTGTCGCGCCGATCGCCATGGCGGCCCGCACATAGTCGATCCGCGCCAGCGCCAAGGTTTTGCCACGCACTTCACGCGACATCTGTGCCCACCCGAGCGCCGACATGACGACCACGACGAAGGTGAGAAACACATTGGTTGGAGCGGTGACAGGAATAAGCGATGTCAGTGCCAGATAGAGCGGCAATTGCGGGAAGGCGAGGACGATGTCGACAAAGCGCTGTACCCACGCATCCACCGCGCCGCCAAAATAGCCAGATATCAAGCCGACACTGGTGCCGATCACAGTCACGATAAAGACCACGCTCAGTGCTATCGCCAAGGAAATCCGTGAGCCATGAATGGCACGAGACAGCACATCGCGACCAAACTTGTCCGTTCCAAGGAAATGTACGGTTTGCCCATCCACGGAACCGAAGAAGTGCGTTTCCATGGGAATGATGCCGAAGAGATTGTAGGGCGCGCCCTTTACGAAAAAGCCGAGATAAAGGGGATTATCGTAATTCGGTCCGACGATAGGCTGGAACGTCACAGGGTCGAGCTCTTCCGTTTCCGCCATCGCGTAAACACGCGGCCAGATGCTTAAAGTACCGTCTTTATCCGTGAAGCTAATGGTCTGTGGCGGTGTAAAACTGGCGCCCGTTTCGTTTGGATCTGCTGGTGCGAAAAAATTGGCAAAAACGGCGATGAAGATGAGGAGGACGACCAGAACCAACCCCACCATGCCAGTAAAGGACCGCCGCAATCGGCGCCAGACAAGTGCTAGATAACTTTCGTTTGCGCGCTGTTCTGGAACGCTGACGACCTGTTCTTGGCTTGTTGAACTGTTTACGGCAACCATCTCAGGCCCTCCCTAATTCACGCACACGCGGATCGAGCAGAGCAAGCAAGATATCTGCGATGATGTTACCGATGATGAGCGTTGCGGCGAGAACCATCATGAAGGTTGCGGTGACATAGACGTCGCCAACAGCCATGGAGCCAACAATGGCTGGACCAACGGTCGGCAGAGCGAAGATAATGGCCGTTTCAATCTCGCCGGTCAGCATATAGGGCAACACAACACCCTGGTACATGACAAGCGGATGCAGCGCGTTAGGGACAGCGTGCCGCATAATGACAGCACCTTCCGAAAGCCCCTTGGCGCGGGCCGTTTCGACATATTGCGCATTCAACGTATCCAGCAGATTGCCGCGCATCACGCGCATATTGTAGGCCAGCCCGCCGAATGTGGCGATGGCAACGACCGGCCAGACGTGGCTGACGAGGTCAACGAACTTTGCCCAGGACCACGGCGCACCGCCATATTGAGGGGAAAAGAAGCTGCCGATTTCGGCGACGTTGAAGTGGAAGACCATCAGGTAGACCATGATCAGCGCCATGAGAAAGCGCGGGATCGTCATGCCCAGAAATGCGATGGCCGACAGGATATTATCGACCCACGAATATTGCCGTGTCGCAGCCAATATCCCGAAAGTGATGCCGAGTATGGACGCCAGGACATGGCAGACCAGTGCCAGAAGCAGCGTGCGCGGCAGGCGTTCACCGACCACTTCTGAAACCGGCTTGTTGTAATAAAAGCTGTAACCAAAATCGCCGCGGGTGACGATGCCGCCGATCCAGTTGAAATATTGAACCACGATAGGCTTATCGAGACCGTGTTCGACCCGGTATGCCTGCGCTTGGGTCTGGGCCTGTTCGAACGACGCGCCACCCTGGTTCATCAATTGAGCGCGAATATAGTCCGCATAGTCGCCGGGCGGTGCCTGGATGATCGCGAATGTCACGATACTGAGGATCAGCATCACGGGTATTGCCGAGCCGAGGCGGACGAGAAAGAACCTGAGCATAGTAAAAATATCTCCCTGCATTGCGGCTCCGGCTTATAGTCGGTTCCGCTTTTTCTCCCGCCGGCCGCGCTTCAGGCGCGACCGGTCATGGTGTCTCCGGGAGGGAGCTAGTTGATGGGGCCTTTATCACCGGGCTTGCCGGGCAGTTGTTGGGGGAAGAGCTCGTATTTGCCCTGTTTATTGGTCGCGACCCAAAGGCGTTCGCGAATGACGGCATCTTCCGCCCAGTTGAACATGAAGATCGGCGTTCCCTGCGGTACGTTGGAGAAACGCTTATTGATGATCAGCGCTCCGGGATACTCGGTCAGACCGATCGTGTAGAGGTTTTGCGTATAGATTTTCTGATATTGCTTCATCAGATCGACCCGCTCCGCATTGTCCTGCGAGGCAATGAAGCGGTTGACGAGATCGACCATTTCTTTTTCAAACGGCATCATATCAACCTGCTTGCCTTCCGGTGCGCGGTGGTTCCAGCTGGTGCGCGGACCAACCGGTGCAAGCTGTTCGGTGTTCTGCACCACAGACGCAAGTTCTGTCGTATTGCGGCGCACCAGCCAATCGAACCTGCCGCCGTAATGCGCCGCATCGCGCTGGTTGCCATCGAGAGAGTTGAGCACCACCCGCAGACCCAACTTCGCCATCTGGCCAACCAGACCCTCTGCGAGGCTCTTGTCTGTCGTGTAGGTGTTGTTGACGAGCAGAACGATCTCGACATTTTTGCCGCCAGCCCTGCCCGCCGGGAAGTTCACGAAGCCATCGCCATCTGTGTCCTTCAGCCCAACCTTTGCAAGAGCGGCCTTAGCTCCTTCGAGGTCGTAGGGGTAATAGACAGTCGAGTTGCGGTCATAGAAGCTGGTGCCGGATGAAATGCCGCCGGGATAAATCGCTGTGAAAGGACCTTTGACCAGCGAGTCGCCGACAGCCTTGCGATCAATGGCCGATGTCACCGCCTCACGGAAATCCTGATTGCGGTTCAGCTCACGAACAGCCTGTTCTCGCTCATCAGGCGAACCCCAACCATTGGCGGAGAAATTCATTTGCAAGTTATAGCCGATCAGACGCGGACCGAAGGCAAGCCTTGCCGGGGCGTTTTCATCAGCAGCACGCTTGAGCGCAGCCACGAAGTTTTCCGGTTGCTCCAAGTTGGAGAAATCGCCAGACCCGGCCACCGCCTGCACATCGCGATCAGCCCATGTGGAAAGCTTGTAGTGAATTTCGTCGATATAGGGCAATTGCTGGCCCTTCTCATCGACTTTCCAGTAATAGGGATTGCGACGCAGGACGATAAGGTCATCCGGTCTGTACGACACCGGCGCCCACGCACCCATGACCGGCATGTTCATATATTCGGGCGGAAAAGCGTTCTTGAACTGATTGTAGGTATTTTTCGAATATTTCGGGTGTTGCGGTTTTAAAATATGCGCTGGCCCCGGGCAGAAATTCGGATAGGCCATGGTGTAGAGATACTGCTTGGGGTAGGCGCTCTTGAACGTCCATTCGACCGTGTAATCATCGATCTTGGTAAGGGTTGTGCCCTCTCCAAAGGCTTCTGGCGACGCACCGCCACCAAGCGGCGACACATTCGGGTCGATCACGCCATCTTCCCAGTAAAACATGATGTCTTCTGCTGTGAAGGGTACGCCATCCGACCATTTGGCGCCTTTGATCAGGTGCATCGTCAACTTGTGACCATCCTTTGACCACTCCCAGCTTTTTGCCAGATTGGGCAATGGCTCGGTGTCTTTGGCATCCACCTGAAACAATGGTGCGGTACGCGTCAGGCATTCCGACAACGCGATATCGATGCCGCCCCAGCCTTGTGTCTGGCCAGCCATATAGTTCCAGCCTTCCGGGCGACCACCGACGACGTGGCGCAGAGTGTCGCCGTAAACGCCGATACCATCGGGCATATTTCCCGTCTTGTAGACCATTGGCTCTTCCGGCAGCCGATCTTTGAGCGGCGGCAATTTGCCGGTTTTTTCGAACTTTTCGGAAACCCAGTCAGGTTCCGAGTAACTGGGTAGCGCCTTGAACTCCAGAATGGAATCCCGCTCCACATATTTTATCTTGCCTTCAGCGGGAAATTTCGCTGGTTCAGGCGGTGCGGATGTTTGAAAAGCATGGGCATTCATCGCGATCAGCGAAACACCGAAAGCAAGGCAAGCGCTGAAGAAATTCCTGTGGTTATGGTGCATCGTCATATCCTCCCAATGGCGCGGTGAGACGCCTGTCCCTGATAGTTCCCGAAAAGGGGCAGTACCGGCGCCTCCTCGCGCCGATGCTGCCGCACATCCATCAAACAGCTTTTTTCAATGCCGCTTTTTCGGCCCGCAGTTCTTCGATCGACCTGACATTGCGTCGTGCAGCGCCCGTCCAATCGCTCGTTTTGACGGTGGATCGGGAAAGACGATCTTTCGCTGCCGGCACGGCATGCGCATATTGCGGCAACCAGCGCGCTTGCGCGACCACCATTTCGTCCACCATCTGCCAGACCTCTTCTGGTGTGGATACCGCACCGACCAGGGGGTCATGCAGGACAGCGAGTTTCAGAAGGTCGATATCGCCGCTGACGGCAGCGTGAACCGACATGCGCTGAACATTGATCGATGCCATGCAGGTCGCCGCACAGGCTTCGGGGATCGTGATGCCGGAGACCATGTTGATGCCGAAACGATCCACGAAACCGGGCGATTCAATGATCGCATCCTGCGGCAGGTTGGTAATGACGCCGTTATTCTTGACGTTGAAGTGGCCGCGATAGACACGCCCCGTTTCAAGCGCTTCGAGAATATGGCTGGCATGTTCATTCGAACGTCTGGCCGGATCGATAGGCTTCGACGCCGATTCCAGAAACTGCGGAAATTCCGTTTCGAACCAGTTGCGGGTCTCTGTCGAATGCCGCAGATAACCGCCGGTTTCGCCGTGAATCCAGTCGGACATATCAATCCAGCGGCCAATTTCATCCGGGCGCTTGCGATACCATGGCAGGTATTCCGACAGGTGCCCGTTGCTTTCCGTGGAGTACACACCAAAGCGTTTCAAGACATCAATGCGCAGTTTTTCCTGTTGGGAAAAAACCGGATGCGCTTCAAATCCGGCAATCAACTCGTCCTTGCCGATCTTGCGACCATTCAGCTTCAGATCGACGAACCATGTCTGGTGGTTGATGCCGGAGCAGATGTAGTCCAGCTCCGAAACGGACTTCGCCCCCAGCACCTCTGCAATCTGCTCGGCGCCATGCTGAACGCCGTGGCACAGGCCAACCGTATCGACCTTGCCATATTCAATCGCCGCCCAGGTGTTCATGGCCATGGGGTTGGCATAGTTCAGGAACTTGGCATCGGGTGCAGCAACCTCGCGGATATCCTTGCAGAAATCCAGAATGACCGGAATATTGCGCTGGCCATAAAGAATGCCGCCCGCGCAAATCGTATCGCCGACACATTGGTCGATGCCATATTTCAGCGGGATGCGGATATCATCCGCATAGGCTTCCAGACCGCCAACCCGAACGCAGCTAATGATGTATTTTGCACCTTCCAAAGCACGGCGGCGCTCGGTCGTAGCCGTAACCTTTACCGGAAAACCATTGGCCTCCACAACGCGATCAAGGATCGCTTTGATCATATCGAGATTATGCTGACTGATATCGGTCAGTGCGACTTCCACATCGTGAAACTCCGGTACGCACAAAAGATCGGTGAACAGTTTTTTTGTAAAACCGACACTTCCTGCGCCGATGATAGCGATTTTGAAACTCATGTTGGCACCTTCGTTTGCGAAAGGAATGCGAAAGCAAGGTATGGATTTCAATCAGGAGGAAACGGAGAAAAAATCGCTCTATAGCCGGATATGTTGGATTTTCTTCCCGTCTTTACCCCTTGATCCTCCTCTTGGAGCGGGATTATGCTGATAAAAATCGCAAGGGCCAGAGAAGGATTATGCTTTTATGGGTAATTTTGTGCTGCAAGATTTAATCGATAAAGGTCCTGCCATGCGGACTGTCTCCTTGCCGCGTGGCCGGCAAACATTGCACACGATGCCCACCAGTAGTGGCTATGAAATCCGCGAGGGTAGCGGCTATGACTGGGATGGTAGAAAGCGTGGGCAGACCCCGTTTACCGTTCTGCAATATTGCATAAGTGGTCATGGAAACCTGCGATATGAGAACCGCACTTACCGCGTTGGGCCTGATGAGACCCTGCTTCTGCTCGTTCCCCACAACCACCGCTACTGGCTGGAAGATGATGGTCGCTGGGAATTCTTCTGGATATCGATGAACGGGCAAGAAGCTTTACGCATTCAACAGGCCATTCTATCCGTGACCGGGCCAGTCATCAAGTTGAAGCCAGACACGATCAATCATCTCGCCTCTTGCTGTTCAAGGCTGGTCAACGGCGCTGAAACTCCAGGCAGTGCGTCCGCCGTTGCCTATGAAGCGGCGATGGTGCTTTACGATGATGTGTTTGGGTCTCATCCTTCGTTCGGCGGCGAGTACCGCACGATGCAACAAGTGCTGAGTCACATCGACGGTAATCTGGATAAAAACCTGTCGGTGGATGATCTCGCAGCCGTTGCCGGTCTCAGCCGAGCGCATTTCTCCAGGATTTTCGCTGCGAACGAGGGTCTGCCGCCCGCCGAATTCGTTTTGCAAAAGCGGCTACGACAGGCAGCAAAACTTCTGACCACAGCTGCAACCATGCCCATAAAGGAGGTGTCCGTTCGATGTGGATTCGAAGATCCGAATTATTTCTCGAAGGTTTTCCGGCGGTTATACGGTATCAACCCGAGTGAATTCAGAAGCACAGGCATGTACCCCAGCATGCGTGTCTCAAAATCATAGTCCTAGCGTTGAGCATGTATGTGACAAACAGAGTCGACCACGTTTCCGGTACCTTTAAAGCTCCAATAATCGCTTAATCTCACATGCGCTTGCTGCTGACTGCATGGCTGCGACTTTGGCACGCGTCGCCGCGGCCGCCTTGGCTCTCAGATCAGTGTCATCGATCAGTTCGATTATACTCTCTGTCCAGACCGAGGCTTCATAAGGAAGGAGAATTTCATGCGCGTTTTCTTGCCCACCATATGCCTTGGATATGGAAAAAACCCCTGCGGCACCAAACCTTGCGACATCGATCCTCTTGGTCGGAGACCGACAATCGTTGACGAGCGACGGGGTGAGGGGAACGAGCATGATGTCGATCGAGCATCGTGAGGACTCGTCCAGATACTCGCTCCAACTGACGGGTGATCGAACGATAACACGGTCCATATTCCTCCAAATTTTGGCCGCATCTTTGCCGGCAAAAACTTCAAATCTTGCTTGGGGGCGCCGCGCCAGGATTGTTTCAATAATCGGATGGAGGAAAAGATGCTCTGAATAGTGAACGCCCGTCGCATGGTAGGCGATACAAACATCGTCTGCATCTTCTCTAGGAGCGGATACCTCCCACAGCCGAGCAGGGGGGGCCGGAGGTACAACGACAGGCGCTACATGCGTCATCGTGTTGCCGAGCGTCGGTGTGGATACCCAAACGGCATCAAGAAGGGCGTTTAGGCGTTTGAGAGGGTAAAGGGCCCTATAATAGAGAAAAAGACGGTAAGACAGCGCCGCATCTTCTCCGGTGATGATCGCTGGAATGTTGTCATCCAGAAACAGCACGACGCCTGCAATGCTAGCCCGATTAGTCTCCATCCATTTTAAAACGCTGGTAGAGGCATAGCGGCATATGATGATCAGGGCGCCGTCTGGATTGAGCGTGGAAAGGTCACAGTCTCTGATATCCACCAACGCGTAGGGAAGCTGGGGGCTATCGGCAAATCTTCCTTCGAAATAATAGTCCGCGGTCGGGTTGGGATGGCGGCCAAACAAATAAATCCGGCGAACTGGTTTGCGTGAGGCATTCCCCGCTCCTTTGCGAAGGCTAGGTTGGGGGAGCAGCTTTGTAAGATAGTTACGCCAGGATGAAGGTACCATTAGTTCTCGTTCGATCGCCATAAGGCTTAGCAACAGCAGTTGACTTAAAAGGAAGGTGCTTTTTGCCCCGGTTCAAGGGCACTGGCATTGCGCCAGATGTCTGGTGTTCTGACATCAAGACTTCGGGGTAAGACGTCGAGCACATGATCACCAGCTGCAAGGGAGAAATTCGGGTTGTATTGCGGATCGTTTAAAAGGACCTCGCTCCACTCTTCATGCATATACTGTTCCTCCGCAGCAAAGCGCCTTTGTTTTTCAGGCGTATCGTCTGCTAGACGCGAAACCGATTCAAGGTGCGTCAGGCGCGCATGAGGTGTCCAGATTACTTTTTTCCCGGAGACAGCGAGCTTCAGGCAGTAATCAACATCATTGAAGGCCACGGATAGCTTGTTCTCGTTCATTCCGCCGACGTCCATCCAGAGCTGCTTTCGGGTCAACAGACATGCGGCGGTAACGGCGCTGATCTCACGCCTTTGAGAAATAAGCCCGCAGTCTTCATCACCATCAGGGTCGCGGAAATGAAAGCTGTGGCGTGCAACCGATCCTGCTCCCAGTGTCACCCCTGCGTGCTGCACGAAACCATCACGAAACAGGAGGAGGGGACCACAGGCGCCGACACGCTCATCATCAAGTTCTACAATCATCCGGTCCAGCCATTCGGGATGCAATGGATCGACATCGTTGTTCAGTAACAGAATGAGGTCATGTTCTGCAGCGTTCACACCGACGTTGCAGGCTTTCGCGAAATTGAACGCGCCCGGAAGGGAAATGCGACGAATGAGGCCAGCGTTTTCATATCGAGAAAACAACTGCAACGTATCCGGCTGGCAGCTGTCATTGTCGATCACAATAACGTCCAAGCCATAGTGTCTTGTTTTCTCAAACAGGCCGGCAAGGCAAACAGAGAGGAGATCTGCCCGATCTCGGGTTGGAATAATGACGCTGACCTTGGATGGTGCAGCAGGACACGCAGCTGAGAGAACTTTGGCAGGCTGTCTGCGATCTCGTCGGTGAAGCAAGGGGGCAGGCAGGTGTCCAATCTTGCCATAGTGTGACGCTGCCAACAGCAAAGTAGCCGCATCCATGCTTTCGAAATCGGGTATATCAGCCAAAGCCTTTACGCGGATGGCCGCACCATCTGGTACAAGCCATCCCGATTGAGCCAAGGGTGGGTTCCATGCGGGTTTAAAAAATGGGTCCACACGTTTTCCGTCCGTATCAATTCTGTCTTCGTCACAATAAACAGCGACTATGCCAGGGTCGTGGACGAGGGGCTTAACAAGCCGCTCGACGGCGTCGGCACTCAGTTCCATTCCAGCAGTCAGGCGGATCCAGAAGCAATTTGGGTTTTGAAGTATGAAATCGCCGTCGCCGGGACCGACGGGAACTTCTTGAATATGAGGATATGTCTGAGCTGCAAGTGAATCGCGTGTTTTCGCCACCATCCCTGGATCGCCAATGATGGAGACGACGACGTTCGGCCTTTCCAGCCAGTTGCTGAAGTCTGGCATTTTTCCTGAGATATCATTGACCTGGCGCCAATTTTGGTAGGATGGCTCGTTTAAACTGTCGCAAAGACGAACAATCCGAAACTGGAAACCTCTGATATTTCGTCGCAGAAGGAGAAGAAGAGCTTGCCACATCGTTTTCGGCGAGTGGCACGCAAGGCGCATGACCATCTCAAGATAGTTCATCGGTCGCGCAGAGAACGTTGTACGACTGTCAATGCTGTCGGGCAGATGTAAGGAAATGGCTTCGAGATCGACTGGCATCCAGCCGAAGAACGTCCCGCGCCCTTTCTCATCTAGCAGAAGAGATCTGGTGACTACCTCAGGAATGCGATTTTTCCTGTGAAGTTTCACGATACAAGCTCGTTTTTTCCCGGTCCCTGCAGCATCAATTTTGATGGAAACCGGCATGTCGCCAAGTGCACACGGTATTTTGGAGTTTTCTGCGGTCAACGAAATGTCTGCTTCTTTCATTTCATGCCACATGTTTGTTTGTCGTTTCCTGCATGATTATCAATCATCTGGCAACCGCAAGCTTTAACGTCAAGATCGGGGAACGACAACCACATCACCAATCGCTTAAGCGAAACGTTCCCGCGATAAAATCCCGGTTTAGTCAATTAGCATCTGCTTTTGATTATGCTAGACAGTATGGATGGGTGATGACTTAAGAGACGTATTATTGCTTTTGTACGACGCAGGCGCTGAGAATGTACCCGCGCACGCTATCGCTTGGAGGGCCGACATGACTCCAGCAATCAATGTGGGCATGAACATGGGCTACATGCGCTATCGCGAACGCAATGGTGTAAGGCATTTTTATCTCACAGAAGCTGGGTACAGCAAAATTGGAATTCCGCCCTTTTCGCCATGGGCTTCCATTCGTTTATGGATAAAAAGCCTTGTCCGCCCCAAGACCAGACGCTGAATAACGTGATGATTCTTTTGGTCCGTCACTTAAAGTTATTATAAACGCCAGCGCCTCCTGACACTATGCCAATAGGCTGCCCGACGATCGTAACAAATCGGGTAAAATCGACAGAAGGATGACGAGACGCATATATGACATCTCTTGCCTTGATATCAAAATTCTGACCTGTCAGCATGCTGCCTGCCTTGGTCATGTCGAAACGATAGACGATTGGGTAGCGTCCCAGTTTATCCGGACGCATACCCTTGCTCACCAGTTGGTTGAAACGCTGGGCTCCTAGAAGATCCATGACGATGTCGGGTTCTTCATAACGGAATACGAAGTAGCCCTTCATGTCGCTGGTGTCAGCCGATCCCCCGCCTGCCAAAGCAACTGCTTCCAGCAGGTTCAGATCATTCGCGCCAAACTCGATCCGACTGTTGCTTTTAACGGAGCCGAGTACAGTGAAGGTCCGTGGTTCGCGTGTTACGAAAATCTGGTCGCCAGGCTGGAGATAGACGTTCTCACGCGGATTTTGGAGGAGCGTTTTGAGCAGAACCGTCCCGGTTTTCCCTTGGCGGGTTAGCGTCACGTAGCTCTCATAGGGCTGAGCGCTTGGGCCTCCTGCCTTCGCGATAACTTCCATGATTGTCTCTGCAACCAGGTTCAGCGGTACGACAGCTGGCTTATTCACAGCGCCGGAAACTGTAACATTTCGGGACGCGGTGGCAGCACTGTTGATGATGACGTCGGGTTCAACGGCTTTGCTTTTCAAGGCGGCAAGAATGGTCTGACGCGCCTGTTCCAATGTTTTGCCAGCGAAGGCAACGAGGCCAACATAGGGGATGGCAGCCTTTCCGTCTGGCTGGACGACGATATCAAGTGTCGTCTGCTTGGAATCGCCTGTGGAAAATAAACCGTCTGAGCCAGCTTCGAATATGGTGATCTTAAGCTGGTCACCGATACCGATGACAGGCCGTTTAACGGAGCCGCCAATGCCGAATCGGCTTTGCAGTAGCTTCCCGTCGAACGCAGAAATAAGCGTGGCTGAATTCACGTCGATATCAACGACGTCGAAGACAACGTTCTGTCGTGACCCTGTTTCATTGATCGACTGTCTGGACTGTTCCAGAACGTCTGATGCGAGGGGACCGTCACCAGGCAAATTGTTGCACGAGGTCAGGCCCAGCCCAATCAATAAAAAACTAGCCTTCTTCACAATCACTCCGTCACGCAAATTCGCAGTCAGCCACCAAATAGCAAGAAAGTGTTAAAGATGACTAGCGCGCATACCAACAGTCCATAAAAAACCTTTTCTGCAACCAGAAAATTTGACATGAGACTATCTTGGTCGCAGGAGTATTCGAAGTTGCTGTGATTTGCTAACATTTTTTCTGTTCGTGCCAACGGTTATCTTCTTAAGTGGAACCCTTGGTGGCGATTAGGATACACATGTGGATCGCTTGATCATCGATCGAGCAAGATTGGTGACGTTTTTAAAGATTGAACAGTGGTAACGCATGACGGTTGAGATTCTAGGACGCGCTTGTGTGGCGCCATCCGCAAAAAATGTTGAGCAGCTTTTCGAGCTTCTGCGGCGGGAAGTCTGTGCCGTCAGTGCTATACCAGACGAACGTTGGGCCAAGGCACGTTTCTGGCATCCCTCGCGTGGCATGCCGGGCAAGTCCTATACGTTCTCTGCTGGCGTTCTGGCAGATGTGTACGATTTCGATCCAGCTGTCTTCGGGATCTCGGCACGTGAAGCATCCTATATGGATCCGCAGCAACGGCTACTTCTTCAGACTGTGTGGCGTGCTCTGGAAGATGCATCCGTTTCACAGGCAGAGCTGCAGAAAGAACGTGTTGGCGTCTATATCGGCGCATCTTCGCTCGACAATGGCAATCTGCAGGTCGAAGACCCAGCGTCTGGCGGCCCGCATTTCATGACGGGCAACACACTTTCTATCGTCTCCAACCGAATTTCACACATCCTTGGACTGAACGGTCCGAGCATGACGATCGATACAGCCTGCTCATCGTCGCTGGTGGCGCTGCATCAGGCAGAACGCGCTTTGCTGGACGGAGAAATCGATACGGCAATTGTTGGTGGCGTTAATCTGCTGCTGCATCCATTCTCTTTCATCGGCTTTTCGCAGGCCAGGATGTTGTCCCCGGAAGGACTATGCCGCGCTTACAGTGAAAATGGCGAAGGTTATGTGCGCGCTGAAGGCGCGGGCGTCGTTGTTCTGCGCCGCACTGATCGCGCATTAAGCGATGGAAGCAGAAGCCGTGCCACACTCGTAGCGTCGGGAATGAATTCGGCCGGTCGCACGAATGGTATCTCCCTGCCATCGCGCGAAGCGCAGGCACAGCTTTTGCGCTCCATATATGATGACAATGGGATCGACCCGCGCGCACTTGCTTTCATCGAGGGCCATGGAACCGGTACGAAGGTGGGTGATCCCGCAGAGCTTTGGGCTATCGGTTCGGTCCTGGGTAAGGTTCGATCGCAGCCTCTGCTGATTGGTTCGATCAAGTCGAACATCGGACATGCCGAACCCGCATCAGGTGTTCTCGGGCTGATCAAAGCCGTTTTGTCTCTGGAAAATAACTATTTGCCGGCGTCTCTTCACGCTGAAACTCTGAATGACAATGTTGATTTTGATGATCTGAACGTCGAGGTCAATAGGGCTGGGCGAGCGCTTCCTCGAACCGAAGAGCCCCGTCTTGCTGGCGTCAATTCGTTCGGGTTCGGCGGCACAAACGTTCACGTGGTCATCTCTGATCCATCGTCTGTTGCGCAAGCAGATGTTGCAGATGAGGGTGGTACGTTCACCCTGTCTGCACACACGCAGTCCGCTCTTCACACGTTACTGGAAGAATATGACGCCCGATTTGCGGTGTCGTCGGATTTAGAAAAAGCAGAGATCATTTCGGCGACACGCAATCGCTCGATGTTGAAACACAGGTTCGTCGCAGCCGGTGAGAGTGCCGATGCTATCGCCGGCGCCGTGTCTTCTTATCTGTCTGAGGGGCGCGATAGCCACTCACAGACTGGCGAGGTTCCAGGCAAAACGGTCAAAACGGCATTCGTCTACGCCGGGAACGGTTCGCAATGGGCTGGAATGGGCGTCGATGCCTACCGTGAGAACAGCGCGTTCAAAAGCAGGTTTGATTTTTTCAGCCAGTTGTTTGCTCAGCGCACCGGGATTGATATCGCCGCGCTCCTTTTTGCAGATGACCTCGATCAGCAGTTGCGGGATACGCGTGTCGCGCAGCCGTTGCTTTTTGCGGTGCAGGCGGCGCTGACCGATTGCCTCGTGAATTATGGGGTAAAACCCGATCTCGTCTTCGGCCATTCCGTCGGCGAGGTCGCCGCGGCCTACGCAGCGGGTATCTTGAGTGCCGAAGATGCAACAACCGTTGTATCGATTCGGTCCAAGCATCAGCATGCATTGGCGGGCATGGGTACGATGGCTGCCGTGGTCATGTCGGAGCCTGCGGCCGTTGCCTTTGCACAACGTCATGGGCTCGAGAACATCAAAGTTGCGGCCACGAATACCCATAATTCGGTAACGATTTCCGGGCCGGTAGATGAGATTAAAGGTTTCAAGGCAGCTGCGCAGGCAACGCGCAACACAGTACACATCCTCGATATAAACTATCCTTTCCACCACCCGGTAATCGATGGAGAGCAAGAGGCTTTCCTTCTGGAGATTCCGTCGCTTACACCGCGCAGTGGACATACTACATTCATCTCCACGGTGACCGGGTCGGAGATCGATGGGGAACACCTAGATGCCAAATATTGGTGGCGCAACGTTCGTGAACCCATTGCATTCGAGGCGGCTGTCAGTGTTGCGCTCGAAGCCGGGTGCAATGTCTTCATGGAGATTTCTCCGCGACCAATCCTATCGACCTATGTCACCGAGACGGCCAAACAAATTTCCGCTTCTGCCGTGGTTTTGCCGACACTCGCCCGTCCAGGGCTGGCGGATGGTATCGATCCTGTAAAACGGTCGGCGCTTCGCGGTATTTCCCATGGCGCAAAGGTTGCGGATATCGATGGGCGCACACGGGGTGTCACCGGCATCGATTTACCACCGTTGCCGTTCGAGAACGCAACCTATCGACCGAATATGACATCGGACGCTATCAATGTGTTCGGTCGTGACGGCGCTGATGGCCCATACACCTTGCTCGGATGGCGCACCGATCCAAATGCATCCGTGTGGAAAAACCATATCGACGCGCTTCTGTTTCCCGATCTGGCCGGGCATGTCGTGGACGGAAAATCCATCATACCGGGAAGTGCATTCATCGAAATCGCCGTGCAAGCAGCGAGGGGCTATTATGGCACCCCGGAAGTGGAAATCACCAATCTGGAGATTTTCAGGCCGCTGGAACTGCGTGATAACCGGATGGCGGAGCTTCTGACCCGGATATCCCCGGAAACCGGGATGATTGAAATCGCGTCTCGGGAATATATGAGTGAAGACGGCTGGACGATCCACGCCACGGCTCGCAGCCGCCGTTCCGTGGGCCTCTCCCGAAAAGCTGAACTCAACGTCGTTCCGCTCGGTAAGGCGCATGCAATTCTCGCTGCCGAAGCCTATGAAACGGCCCGACGCTTTGGTTTGGACTACGCGCCATGCTTCCAGCTTCTGGAGAGAGCCGAGGTCTTCGGCGATCGGCATATTGTCGTCAATTTGCGACCGGCGGCTTCCCCGGTGCATCCATATCTCACCTATGGCATGGACCCGGTCTCGACCGACGCCGCCTTCCATGGACTGGTCGCACTGTTCGGCACGTTGACTGGCGAGATTGACGGCGCGCCCTACATCCCTGTTCGGTTCGGATCGGTTCGAACGGCATCTTCGGGCGAGCCTATCGCCAGTGCTGTTATCCAGATACAGAGGTTCAGTGCCAACAGTCTGAAAGCGCGCATCGAATTGCTGACTGAAGACGGCACACTCGTTGCCGCTCTGGACGATTGCCGCTTCCGTCGCACATGGCTGCGCCAGCACAGCACTCTCGATACGGTGGCGTTCCATTACGAGGCTGTCGCAAGGCGGCAGGTCTCTTTCGACACGTCGTCACACTCGGCTCCGACATTGCCCGCAAGCCTCTTTTCGCAGGTAACTCATACGCAGGCAGATGAGGCAACGCTGCTGCTGGATGCTGCTGTTCAGCGTGCCTGTCACGATATCGCCCTGCTCATCGCCGGTGAAGACGACACCGTGTCCTTGTCGTCGCTGCCTGGCGATACTGAATTCCAATGTTTCCTATCGAGCAGTTTGTACACTCTGGAAGATGCCGGCATCGCCCAATTTGTCGATACGGGCTGGACAATCGAGCCAGATAGCGGCTTGCCACCACTCGGCGATCTCTTGAATGAAATTTACCGTCGCTTCCCTGGGCGCGTCGCAGAAACCGTGTTGATCAACAACGCATATCAGGAAACGCTCAAGCGTCTCGAAGGGCAACAGTCCGAGCACGCGCAATCGTCGTCCTTTATCAGTGACGCGACCCTTGATCACGTACGCCACCACACAGCGCTTGGACGGCGCCGTGAACAACTTGTCATCGATGCGGTGACTGCCGCTCTGGTGGATGTTCAGCCGGGTGATGGCGTCACTATTGTCGAAGCCGGTGCCGTTTCCACCGCATTCAGCAATCGCCTTGCGGACATGGTGTCCTTCAAGGGAGCGCGTCTCGTTATCGTTGAACCTTCCGACCACTTGCGGCGCACGCTTGAAATCGGGTTTGAACGCAATCCGTCTGTGGATTGCCTCTCCCCCGACGCGGTCACGCATTTGGAGCGGGTGGATGTTGTCGTCAGCGCCAGCGGTTCTCTCTACGGACATTTCCGCCAGCATAGCGGCCTGAAAGACGTTTTGCGAACGGCGGCATCCTCTGCTGGCTGCGTCGCAATCGCAGAAACCGCGTCTTCGGCTTTATCCGATTTCGTTTTCGGCCTGACGGAGGACTGGTTTTCCGACAGCACGACTGCGGAATTCCCAACCGGCTTGTATGCATCCGCCACGCAATGGGAAGACCTTCTCAAAGAGTGCGGTTTTGACACGCCCGATGTCAAGCAGTCTGACACTGACGAGGGCGGATTGCTGCTGGTTCAGGCCGCATCATCCACCAAAGCTGCCGCAGGCAATGTGGGCGCAACGTCCTTTGCGTCTGTGTTCGAGATAACCCAGAGCGAAGCCTTTACCCCAATCCTGTCCGATGGCTTCTCGAAAGCTCTGCACTGCTCGCCTGATGAAGCGCGTTCCGCATTTGATCAGCTGTTTGCGGATCACATTTCCTATCCGCTGGCGATAATATTTGCGCTTCCCGAAGGACGTTCGGACGCGGCTGGCTTGCAGGATGCGGTTTTGATCCTGAGCGGCTTTGCAGAAGCTGCGCGCGCTCATTTGCGGACCCAAGGCAATGCCCGTGTCCGCTTGGTCATCGTCGCGGCGGGCGGTTCGCCAGCCTTGTCCGATCTCGCTGATCCAGATGCAAGCGGGGTGTGGACATTCGCAAGAACGCTGCAAAACGAATATGAAGAACTCGATGTCGTCCTGCTGGATGCCGTTTCAACCGGTTCTATGACCGCGAAAGCAGTCATGTCGCTGCTGTCTTATGACGGTCAAGAACGTGAATGGATATGCCATGCGAGAACAGGTTTGTTGTCCGTGGTGCGTGCTGTTCCGGGCTTTATCTCCGACGCGGGTCGGAAAGTCACCAACTTTGAGGCTGCGACCATCCATCAGCAGACCAGCGGACGCGTCGATAGCATCGTCTGGACGCAGGATCGGGTTCCTGTTCCCGGCGCAGATGAAATCGTCGTTGAAGTGTCAGCAACCGGCCTCAATTTCCGTGATGTCATGTGGTCCATGGGCCTCTTACCTGAAGAGGCTCTGGAGGATGGGTTCGCCGGGGCCACTATCGGCATGGAGATGGCCGGTACGGTCATCGCGACCGGTGCAGCCGTGACCGATCTTTCTGTGGGTGACGCCGTGATGGGCATTGGACCGAAAGCATTCTCGACACATATGGTTGTCGCCCGTGATGGCGTCACCAAGGTGCCCGAAGGCATTGATCTCGCCGCAGCCGCGACCGTCCCCGTCGCGTTTTTGACGGCTTATTATGCGATGGTGGAACTGGGCCGTATCCGCGAAGGCGAGACGATCCTGATCCATGGTGCCGCTGGCGGCGTCGGTCTTGCTGCTTTGCAGATTGCAAAGCTCAAAGGCGCCAAAGTCATTGCAACGGCTGGCACCGTCGAGAAACGTCGCTTCCTGACACTGCTCGGCGCGGACCATGTTTTCGATTCACGGACTCTTGCCTTCGTGGGCGATGTTCTGCGCGTCACGGACGGGGAGGGCGTCGAGCTTGTACTGAACTCTCTCTTTGCCGAAGCGATGGAGCGCAGTTTCGAACTCGTCAAGCCGTTCGGTCGTTTCCTGGAGCTTGGTAAACGCGATTATTATTCGGATCGCAAACTCGCACTGCGTCCGTTCCGCCGAAACATTTCTTATTTCGGCATCGATGCCGACCAGTTGTTGGTGAAGGCGCCTGATCTGACTCGGCGGATTTTTGCCGACATTGGTGTCTTGTTCTCGGAAGGCAAACTCACACCCTTGCCCTATCGTGCCTTCAACTACGATGAGACGGGTGCCGCGTTCCGCCTCATGCAGAATGCAGGTCACATCGGCAAGATCGTCGTGTGTCCTCCTGTTCGGGGGCAGGATCACGTACAGGTCTTCTCTCACGAACCGCTCACACTGCCGCCTGGTGTCTATCTTGTCGTCGGCGGTATCGGCGGGTTCGGTCTTGAGACGGCAAGGTGGCTCGCCAACCGTGGAGCCACTCATATCGCACTTTCCACACGTCGCGGCGTGGCCGATCAGGAGACGCTGAATGCCGTCACGGCATGGAACGCATCTGGCATCAAAGCCACTGTTCATGCTTGTGACGTCACAGTCGAAGCGTCGCTGCAATCATTGCTGACAGAGCTTCGCTCATATGGCCCGCTCAAAGGTGTCGTGCACGCCGCCATGGTCTTGAACGACGGTCTCATTTCCAATCTTGATCGTGAGAAAAATCGCGCGGTCATCGATGTAAAAGCTGTCGGTGCCGGCAATCTCGACCGTATGACGCGCTCGGACGATCTTGAACTCTTCCTTTTATTCTCGTCAGCGACAACGATGATCGGTAATCCCGGTCAGGGCAACTACGTGGCTGCAAACGGCTACCTCGAAGGTCTTGCGCGCGCACGTCGCCGTGCTGGTCTGCCAGCGCTTGCCATTGGCTTTGGTGCCATCGGCGACACGGGCTTTCTGGCCCGCAACACGAATGTCAGCGATATTCTGTCACGGCGACTTGGAAAGACCGCACTGAAGGCGCGTGGCGCTCTCGGTTTTGTCGAGCGTGTCATCGTGAACGATACGGGCGCGGTCGATCAGGCTGTCGTCATGATCGCTGAACTGGACTGGTCGAGCGCGTCTGCCCTGCCAATCACATCGCAGCCTCTCTTTTCGGCTATTCCGCGCAATGCGGCTGGTGGCTCCGCTGGTGCTGACGGAGACCAGATCGATCTGGCCGCGCTGGTGGCTGGCAAGTCGAATGAGGAGGCTCACGTCATCCTCCATGGCTTCCTGGCAGGCGAAATCGCGGCGATCCTCAAGGTTGCGGAAGATAGCGTCAAAGCCGACAAGGTGTTAAAGGACATCGGCCTGGACAGTCTTATGGCGATGGAACTGGGTGTTGGTTTTCAGCAGAAAACAGGCATCGATATACCGCTGTCCGGCATGGGGGATGGTGCGACCGTTGGTGACATCGTACAAAAGCTGTATGAAAAAGTGACCGCCAATGATAATGCCGACGACGCAGACGATGCTGCGAACGGCACATCGCTGGTGGAGCAGCTCACCGATAAACATACGGCGGCAGCCTCGGACAGAAAGATCGGTCACAATGGTTGATGGCACAGATCAGAACGACCGGAGGGATGCGACGTCCGAGTCCGACTTTGTCGGCGTGCTTCGCGAGCGTCAGGGCGCCACGGGTCAGAACCGTATGGCGCGTATCAATCGCCGCGCGCCAGAACGCGTCAAGCTTCCGAAGCGCTTCGATGAGCTGCCGGAATACAAGAAAATCATCGCGCAAAAGGCGATCAGCGACCTCGCGGGTGTCGATAACCCGTTTTACCGGTCCCATGAAGGTGCAGCAGGTGCAACAACCCGTATTGATGGTCAGGAACTCATCAATTTCGCATCCTATGACTATATCAGTGCAAATACGCATCCGGCAGTCCTGAAGGCGGCCACAGACGCGATCAGTGCTTACGGAATTTCCGCATCTGCCAGCCGCCTTGTTGCGGGTGAGCGGCCTTTGCATGCCATTCTCGAGCAAAAACTTGCGTCCGTTTATGGCACCGAGGCGGCGGTGTGTTTCGTGAGCGGATACCTCACCAATGCCACCATCATCAGCTGCGTCGTTGGTCCCAAGGACCTCGTTATCCACGATGAGTTGATTCACAACAGCGTTCTGTCAGGCGTCAAGCTGTCAGGTGCCTCGCGTCGTTTCTTCCGGCATAACGATCCTGTCGATCTAGAGAAAATCCTGTCCAGTATCGAAGGAGATTTCGACCGCATTCTCGTCATCGTCGAGGGTGTATATTCGATGGATGGTGATATCGCCAATCTCCCGGAACTGGTTCGTTTGAGGTCGAAATACGGCTTCTGGCTGATGGTAGATGAAGCCCATGCACTTGGTGTTCTGGGTGAGACGGGCCGAGGGACGTTCGAGCATTTCGGTATCGATTCTTCCAGCGTCGATATCTGGATGGGCACCTTGTCTAAAACAGCATCCAGCTGCGGCGGCTATGTTGCCGGCAGTCTGCCGCTGATCGAGATATTGAAGGCCCAGGCTGGTGGCTTCGTTTACAGCGTTGGGCTTTCCCCTGCCTTGGCAAGTGCTGCCCATGCAAGCCTTTTGGTTCTCGAAAATGAACCGGAACGGGTGACGTCTCTTCGTCGAAACGGACAATTGTTTCTCCAGCTTGCGCAGCAGGCAGGCCTCGATACGGGCCCGAGCGAAGGTTACTCGGTGGTGCCGGTGATCGTGGGTGATTCCCTGCGCGCCGTTCAATTGTCGAACGACCTCTTGAAAGCGGGGATCAACGCGCTGCCCATTATCTATCCCGCGGTCCAGGAGGGCATGGCCCGCCTACGGTTTTTCTTGACGAGCGACCACACGCCCGAGCAGATTGCACAGGCTGTCAAACTGACGGATGAAATATTGCAGGATCTGACTGAGCGGAATGTCGGCTTAAGTTCTCTCGATATGCAGCAGGTCGCGAAACTGTTCATGTAAAACGCGACGGCTTTGGGAACGACTTTATGGCTCACCTTATCGTAACAGGCGGATCAAGCGGGATCGGTCTTGAAGTCGCCCGTGTGTACCTCGCCAAAGGATACCGCGTTACCTTGATGGCACGCAGAGCCGATCTTCTCAAGACGGCGCGCGATGAACTGCTCACGGCCAATCCTGCAACGCCAGATGCCATTTTCCTTGTCAGTGTCGACGTTTGCAACGAGACCGAAATGCGTGCAGCCGTCATCGCTGCCGAGACCGAATATGGACCGTGCGATGTGCTGGTGACGTCCGCTGGCCGGGTCGATCCACAGTTTTTCGATTCGCAGTCTTCCGAGGTTTTCGACGCGCAACTGGCAGTCAATTTCTTTGGGACTGTATACGCCGTTCGCGCTGTCCTAGCCGGAATGAAACAAAGGCGAAGTGGGCGTATCATGCTGATATCGTCTGGCGCAGCACTCATTGGAATTCCCGCCTATAGCGCCTATTGCGCATCGAAATCGGCGCTTACCGGTTTTGCAGAAGCGCTAAGGCTGGAAGCGCATGGGTATGGCGTCTCTGTTTCGATCTGCTATCCGCCCGATACATTAACGCCACAATATGAGCGTGAAATCAGCCTCCGTCCGCCGATTGCTCAAGTGCTGATGGGGACGGTGCGTCCATGGAGGCCAAAGACCGTGGCGCAACTATTGGTGGATGGTACCGAGAGAGGAAAACGACAGGTCCATTTCGGCCTCACCTTGAAACTTTTATCGTGTTTTTCGGCCTTCATAAAGCCAGTCATGTTCTGGCGGCTTGCGCGCCTGACAGCTTAGTATAACAGGGCTTCATGGATATGTTGACACATGATGATCATCCGCTAGCGCTGACAGCCGCCTCATTCATCGTCGCCGCGATTGTCGTCTATCTGACAGATCCGTTTGCCATGCCGCAGTCGGTCAGACGACAAAGCCGCCTGTCGCATAGCTGGGGACGGGTCTTGGTCGAGCATGTCATGCGGCTGCCGATCATTCTCTTCGTGTTCTCGATCTTTTTCGCCATCTCTTGGCGACCACTCTATTGCTGCCTTGGAACGATCAGTTTCTTCGTGATTTTCACGGGTATTTCACGTGCGAAGTACATCTTCATTCGCGAACCGCTGGTGTTTTCAGATATTGCGCTTGTCGTTGACGTCTTCAAATACAAGTCGATTTTCTATGCGACGAACCTCAATATCGTCTTCTGGATCATTGCGCTCGGTTACGTTTTTGGCGTGACAGCGCTTTTCATGATCACAGAACCGTCTATCATTCCGCAGAGTTACACTCCACTCTGGATACTCGTTGGCATCCTCGTTCCAACGCTGTCCGTCCTGCTGCTGTTTGTAAAACCTATCGGTCATCTGGCCGCGACGATTTCGAGGTGGCTTTTAACGACATTAGACGTCAAATCTAACACGACCCGCTTTGGGACGTTCACATCCGTCAGTTATCATTTCATAATATGGCTTGGTATGAAACGGGACGCCATCATTGAAGAAATCGCGCAAGGCCTTCAAAGCGTCATCCACGATATGCTGGGCGAACCGAACAATGACGCGCCGCTGTTGATCGTCTGGCAATCCGAATCCTTCATGGATTTGAGAAACGCGGGCGATCCGGATCTGCAATTGCCCACCATCGACTTGCTGAAAGAACGTGCGGCGCAATGGGGGCGTATGACCACAGTGTTTGAGGGCGGCTATACGCTTCGCACTGAGTTCGCCGTGCTCAGCGGTCTTCAGCCCAACGAAGTCCATGCCGATGCCAGCTATCCTTATTTGCGGGCCTCGCATTATGCCGACGTCGTCTGGCCCAACAAATTGCGCAAGGCCGGTTGGCTCACGCATTTTATCCATCCCTATGACAGGACATTTTTCCTCCGGCATAAAGCCATGCCAATCCTCGGCTTCAGCGAGATGACGATGCTCGATGATTTCGATCATGTGCTGGAAAGGGACGGGGCCTACGTTTCCGACATGCGTCTGACCCAAAAGGTTTTGCACATCGCGGACAAGATCGACAAACAGCGATCTGCACTTCTTTTCGTGGCCTCTATGGCCAATCACGGGCCTT
Organism: Hyphomicrobiales bacterium; assembly: GCA_900472925.1. Taxonomy (GTDB): domain Bacteria; phylum Pseudomonadota; class Alphaproteobacteria; order Rhizobiales; family Rhizobiaceae; genus Agrobacterium. Next base: position 12,687 of record UCJU01000002.1, on the reverse strand, counting down.
GGGAGCCCGGTCGCTGCGAAGGACTGACAGATCCGGTCGATATCTACAAAGAGCTTTTACGCAAAGCCGATGAGGCCCTGGCTTATCTGATAGACGAGTTGGACAAATATGACCGCCCTGTCTGGCTAGCGTTTTACGGTGACCACGCCCCGCTGCTCAAACGATACGCCGATCCGTTCCCGGACCCACGAACGGATTACTTTATCGTTCCACTGGCGAAGGCAAGACAAGACAAACACAAATCCACCGCCTCACGCATCGAGGCCCCGTGGACCCTGTTCGAAACGCTTTTGTGGCATGCTCATCTTTACAAGGAACAATTCAAGTGAGCGACGAAAAGGCGTTTCTGTTTCTACAAGGCCCTTCTTCGCCACTCTCTGCCAAAATTGCAGAGCATCTCACCCGTGCGGGGCGAGCATGCTACCGTATCAACTTCAATGTTGGCGACTGGATTTTCTGGCGACGTGGTGGCGCGTTCAATTATCGCGCCGGCCTTGGACGTTGGGGCGTTTATATCAGGGCGTGTCTCAAAGACCGCAACATCGGTACAATCATTCTTCTCGGAGAAGAGCGCCCCTACCACAAGGAGGCAGTGCGAGCGGCTAAAGAGCTTGGTGTCGAAGTCGTCGTCATCGAGATGGGGTATCTGCGACCGGATTGGGTCACGGTTGAACGGGATGGGATGTCATCAAATTCCCGGTTTCCGAATGATCCGAATGTGATCCTGAGAGCAGCGGCGGATTTGCCAGAGCCCGACTGGACGCGGCGATACTCGCAGACTTTCCTGAACGAGGCCTTGGCGGACCTTGCCTATTATCTCCCGTCTGTATTCTTCGGTTTTCTCTATCCCCGATATCGGTTCCACGGCCTGTTTCATCCGCTGGCGGAATATGCGGGCTGGATAGGGCGCCTTGCAACGTCCCGGCACAGAGAGAAAAAAGCACGTTTGATGACCCAGAAATTACAAAACTGCGGTTCTCCGTGGTTTGTCTACCCTTTGCAGCTTGAAACAGACTACCAGTTACGCGCCCATTCACCTTACAATAGCCAGCGCGACGCGATTGCACATGTGATTTCCTCTTTTGCAAACTCTGCTGATGGATCAGCGAGATTGGCAATCAAGGTTCACCCCTTGGCCAACGGGCTGATTTCTTGGAGCCGGGTTATCCAGTCAGCCGCTGAGAAATCTGGGGTGGCTGATAGGGTTTTGTATATCGACGGCGGAGATTTCAATGCCCTCATGACAGGATGTCGCGGCGTTGTAACCGTAAACTCCACAGCTGCACTTTCTGCGCTCAGCCAGTCCATTCCAACGAAAGCACTGGGAACGGCCCTTTTTGATATCGAGGGACTTACAGATCAGGGACCGCTCGATGAATTCTGGGAATCACCAAAGATACCTGACCCCGAATTGAGAACCGCCTTCTTCCGCCTCGTGGCTGCCTCCATTCAGGAACGAGGGAATTTCTATTCCAGGGACGGCGTTGCTGCTGCTGCGCTGGCGATTGCGAAGAGGATATTGGGCAATATGGTCAATCTACCAGGCGGAGATGCGGGTTGCGTTCCTCGGTCGAGGCCAGTCAAGTTAGCTGGTGACAAGCTTTAGTGCGAACATGCCTGACATTGTGAGGCCGGTAGAGCGCGCGTAAGGGTTAACCGATCAACTTTGACTTGCGAGCGGTCTGATTTGTAGATCCTGGTGGCACCGGACAATAAATTTTGGAGTGGGTACACGTGTTTCTTTTGTCCGCAATACGGCGTTTCAGTGATGTATTTCTGGCTCGCAAAAAAAGAAAATCTCAAATTGAACGACAGGTCGCGCACCTTGAAAAGTTTGTGAGCTATCAGCCATCTGGCGGATCACCGCCCGCACGTCCTGCTGATATGAACCGACTGGACATCACCTGGGTCATTCCGGATTTCATGCCCGGTGCCGGCGGACATATGACGATTTTCCGGATTGCTAGCCACCTTGAGAAATTCGGCCATCATGTTCGGTTCCTCGTTCAAAATCCAAGCAAGCACAAGACAGGTGCTGCCGCTCTCGAAACGATCAATAGGCACTTCCAGCCCTTCTCGGGGCCTGTCGAGTTGTTTCAGGGAAAAACGCCGGACGCGGAGGGTGATGCCTTGATCGCAACGGACCGTTTTACCTGTTATCCGGTGAACGCGATGGACCGTTTTACGAGAAAATTTTACTTCGTGCAGGACTTCGAGCCGTCTTTCTACCCTGCCGGCACGGAAGCACTGCTGAGCGAAGCGACATATCATTATGATTTTGATTGCCTTTGTGCGGGCGAATGGCTCCACAGAAAAATGTCGGATCAATTCGGGCGCTGGTCAATGTCATGGCCTTTGGCGTTCGATGGCAGTGTCTATAACCTTGGACAGGGCGAGAGTATTCGTCAAAAAAACAGAATTGCCCTATACGCGCGTTACGTTACCCCGCGTCGGGCTGTCGAACTGGCATTCATGGCTCTTGAAATTCTGAAGAACCGTAACATTGACTTCGAGGTCGATTTTTTTGGCTGGAAACTCGGTAAACTCAATGTTGATTTTCGCTACAGAGATCATGGAATATTGACGAGCACCGAACTCGCGAAGCTGTACCGGGAAACCGCCATTGGGGTTGTTTTCTCCGCCACCAATCACTCACTGGTTAACAGGGAAATGATGGCGTGTGGCTTGCCGGTGATCGACCTCAACCTCGATACGGTCAGATCTATTTTCCCCGCCGGAACGATAGCTCTGGCAAATCCGACACCTGAAGGTATTGCAGATGTGATGGAGCGGTTGCTTTCTAACGAAGAAGAGAGACGTCTTCTTAGTTCGCGCGGTCAGGAGCATGTGAAGAATTTGTCGTGGGAGAAGTCAGCAAGACTGGTTGAAGCGGCTATTCGGGAACGTGTTGCTAATGTCGCCAGCGGAGCGGTGGCATGATGAACACATACAAATGTGCCGTCGTTATACCCGCAAAAAATGCGATCACAATACTGCCACGTGTTCTGTCTCAAGTATTGTCTCAGAAAACGCAGTGGCCTTATGAGGTCATAGTGATCGACTCTGGCTCGACTGACGGCACAGTGGAGTATCTACGTAAGCTTGACACCGTGCGGCTCATCGAAATTCCATCCGGGGAATTTGGTCACGGCAAAACACGAAACCTGGGCATTCAAGCCGCAGACGCCGAGTTTGTCGCGTTTCTGACTCATGATGCTGTCCCCCGCGACGAATACTGGCTCGCTAATCTGGTCGCGATTGCGAACGAGGATCCCTCAATAGCAGGGGTCTACGGCCGTCACATTGCGCATGAACATGCGTCCCCCTTTACCAAAAGCGATCTGGATCAACATTTTGAAGGTTTTCGAGCTCACCCAAAAATTCTTGGGCGTGATACGGACCCAGCCCGCTACAAAACCGACCAGGGTTGGCGACAGCTCCTGCACTTTTATTCCGACAACAATTCCATGTTGAGAAAATCCATTTGGGAAAAAATACCCTACCCGGATGTTGAGTTTGCTGAGGATCAATTGTGGGCGCGCGCGGTTATCGACGCGGGATACCGCAAGGGCTACGCGGAGAATGCCGTCGTTTATCATTCGCATGACTACGGCATTAGAGAGCAATTTCAACGTGCATTCGATGAATCCCGCAATTTCAAAAAATATTTCGGTTATAAATTGACCCCCAGTTTTTTGCATATGTGCGAGGCGGTCGTGAGATTGAGTATTCAGGCCTTCAGGCAAAAGGTGGATGCCCGTTACGGTAAGGTTGGGTTTGGAGATCGTGTCGGGCGTGCTCTAAGACGATCCGCACTCGTTGCTGGACATTGCGTGGGTGCCAACCACGAGGTTCTACCTATATGGCTGTCTGCCAGAATGTCACTTGATCAGAAGCTGTTTAGAGCCTAGCACCAGCCAAATGATAAAGATCGGAATGGACAATATGAGATCGCGTGTTCAGCAGTTTTTCATAAAAGCTTATAAACGCGCGAAAAAAGTGAGTGAGCGGCCAATCCATCAGCGAGAAATGACACCCGAGGATGAAGAGTTCCTCCGGAACAACTTGAATCTTTCGTTCATGGCCGATGCCCGGAATATCAAAATGATGTCTCGCTTCACACCTCATAGCCGCGAGGAATTCGCACGCAAGACCGGGTCGCTTGTGTTGTATCCGCCAGATGAGGCTGCTATCATCAAAGACCTCGAAGAGAAGGCTGCTCTCCGTGCAGCTCCTCTAGGCTACGAGTTAAAGCAATTAAATGGCATCAACGTCGGATGTGGGGATCGTCGGATAAGTGAGTACCTCACTCCGGTGGATATTATGCGCGAGGGTCAGGATTCGAGTGGTGCTCATCACGCGTTCCTCAAGGATGCAATACTGGCGAACCCGGAAGATTTGCCATTCAAAGCTGAGAGTATAGACTACATAGTGGCTCTCCACATGCTTGAGCACGTTGCCAACCCGGTAGATGTACTCCTTCACTGGGAAACCGTATTAAAGCCGGGAGGTGGTATTGGCCTTGTGCTTCCCGATTACGAATACACTTGGGACGCCGCAGGAGACCAAAGCCAGTTTGGACATAAATGGAATGCAAGCGCCGAAATCTTTAAGAAGCTTTTCGAGATGAATTTGTATGAGAAATTCGAATTAGAAGTCATAAATACTCTGGAGCATAAAATCAGTTTTGACGTTGTTTTGAGAAAGCGTGGCGCTTTCCAACCGTTTACAATATCCAATGCAACAAGCGCAAATTCCGGCGCAGAGCTTGCTCAGATGGGACTGATGGTCAGCCAAATAAACGAGGTCAACTGATACAAAATTGAGTACGTTTTGTTCAGGACGCTGCATCACTACATAGAGATCAAGGACATCTTCGTTAATGTACTTTAATGTCTATACCGATGCCAGAGAGATCGTCGAAGGTTATCTCATACCGGATGGCTTCTCCACTAAGCCATCGATTATGGTGACCTGCGGAGAAAACGTTTTCGGGCCATACGAATGTGACGTTTTTCTCGATGCTCCGCTAAAGCATGGTCATCATGACACGGGTATCGTTGGTTTCCGGTTGAGCGAAGAAAATGTACCTGGCTTATCGGACGCGACAGATCTCGAAATTAGCGACGCGGAATCAAGGTTCGTTTTTTACCGCCGTTTGAAGCCCGAGCATATAAACAAACGTGTCTTCAGGTTGGAAACCCAGTTCGCCCCGCATCGAGAAGTCGACAATAGCTTCAGAGGCCATTTTCAGTTCTATGCAGGCAGTGCTGAACAATATGGCGGAGAGACGGTTCGTCAAATGTTGGAGATTATCAACCAACCGTCCACATATGTCAGCGGCCGCGTCTTGTTACGCAGTGTCCATCGATATTTCACTGAAGACACAATAAAAATTACTTCCCTCAGAGATCCGTTTTACGAACTGGCCATAAGGCTCGTCTCTATTGCGTCCTACAGAAAACGACCGCTTTCGTTCGTTTCGGAGCGAGACGCAATCCTGTTTGAACCCGCAATGGGTTATTTTGCTGACACGAGTTTTGACGACCCCGAGAAAATAAGGTCCAAAATCCTTTCCGCCCCCAAAGATGTGGTGGCCCTTTTTGAATCACCGTTTACGCACCAGCTGGTTGCATCCAGCCCCACTGACAAGATATCTCGGGAAGGGGTCTCGAGCGCGTTGGATGCGCTATCCCAATTCACGATATTTGACTCAGGCGAAATAGACAGTAGCATCACGCAGTCGATTGCTGAATTCATTGGTTTGGACAGTGCTCAGATCTCGTTTTCGCCGGTACGCTCACCGTTTCTGGAACTTTCAGAAGTGCTGCGAGACATTAAGGTTCTCGAACAAGTTCTTGAGAACGATCTAATTCTTTTTCACTTCATCAGAAAAGCAGAGCAACGCGCCAGCGCGTCGTTTGCGTAATGAGGATTTAATGGTCGTCATGCTGATGACACCATCTACTGATGGATGTATCTGGAGAGTTTAAATGCTCGGACTGTCGTCACGAGATTATTAGCTCTCGGCTAGATACAACGCAGCGCAACACACTGGTATGCTGACGCAGAACCATTGAATACCAGTTCCAGGGATAAACTATGAATCTTGAGGTCGGTCATCTCGATAAGACGGTTAGTATCGCGCCGGCAGACGATGTAGACGCCAAAAGTGAAAACTATGAGCGCGGCAGCAGATTGTTTAACAAAACGAACTCATTGTTTATATTCGTGATTATCCCAGGAATAATTGCCGGAATATATTATTTCCTTTTTGCAAGCGGTCAGTACATTTCCGAATCTCGCATGGTTGTTCGCACAATCGGAGTTAGTGAACAGTTCGATACTTCTGAGAAGAGGGATGGTCGGTCGATTATTGGTGGCGACTCACTGACTCAAGATTCCTATATCGTCGCCAATTACATCCAGTCGCCACAGATCGTGCGGCTCCTCGATGAGCGTATTCATCTACACGACATGTTTTCCCGTGCCGATGTCGATTATTTTTCACGCCTGCCCAAAAATGCCAAGTTCGAAGACCTTCACAAGTTTTGGACAAGGCAGGTCGATACCTATGTTGATGGTCCGTCGGGAATTATCATTCTTACTATTCGTGCATTTTCACCGGAAGATGCCGTCAAAATTTCCAAGGCTGCGCTGCAAGCGGCCGACGAGATGATTGATACTATTTCAGAAAAAGCGAAACACGACCTCATACAACGCGGTGAGAATGACGTCACCTTAGCACTGGCGGAATATCGCAAGGCGCTCGACGGTCTGAGAGAATACCAAAACAAGACTGGCATCCTCGACCCTTTGGCGTCGGCGAAAATGTCTAATGCGATTATTGCGAAATTGACAGAGCAGAAGCTGACACTGACAGTAAGCTTGAACTCACTCGTCGCTGCCGGCGCCGACAACACCGCCAGAGGTCGTGAACTGACACGGTCCATTAACGCGATCGATGACCAAATACGATTGCGCCAGGACAGCGTTGCGGGCGCAACGCCTCGCGATGGTGTGCAAATTTCATCTAGCATGGCAGAGTTTTCACGACTTGAAACGCAGCGCGTCGTCACGCAAGCGCTGTACGAATCAACAGTGAGAAACCTGGACACAGCGAAATCGACCGCACTCAAGAGAACGACTTTCATCTCGGTTTTTTCGGACGCGCATATTCCGGAAGAGTCGCGATATCCTGATCGTTTTTCTCAGTGGATTATTCTTGTCGGTGGATTTTTGACCCTTTGGATGACCGGCACACTGATCTGGATGTCCATCGAGGATCATCGAGTATAATCATGATTTTTCTTGACCGCGTTACAAAATACTACAAAACAGCAGCACACCGTCGTTATATCCTGCGAGATCAGACAATGCATTTTATGTCCGGAAGGTCCTATGGCCTACTGGGCGTCAATGGCGCGGGCAAGTCGACAACTATGCGCCTGATTTCAGGAGCCGAACTGCCAAATTCTGGCCGTATAACGCGACAGGTGCGCGTTTCCTGGCCTTTAGGCTTCGCGAATGGTTTGAATTATCAGTTAAGCGGTAAAGAAAACTTGAAATTCGTGGCGCGCGCCTATGGCGAAGATTTCTACCGGGTTCTCCGCTTTGTCGCTGATTTCGCCGAAATTGGCAGCTATCTCAATGAGCCAATACGGACTTATTCGTCTGGTATGATGGCGCGATTTGCGTTTGGACTTTCGATGGCTATAGAGTTTGATTGCTACCTCGTAGATGAAATAACGGCGGTCGGAGACTCGAACTTCCAGCGCCGATGTCGGGATGCGTTTCGGCAACGGCGAGAGAGGTCGGACGTGATTATGATCTCCCACGATATGGATACCATTAAAGATTATTGCGACGTCGTGCTTGTCCTTATAGATGGGCATATGGTGCAATTCGAGAGCGTCGAAGAAGGAATATCGACTTACATGCGCTTGAACCGTTAATTGGCATTGTCGTTCGGAGATACGGTGTGAAAGAAAACAATAAGCTTGTTCCACAGGGCGCTTTATCTGCATCGGAACGGAGCCAAAAACTAGCATCCGCTCTTAGCTCTTACGCGCGTATGCTGACGTTTGAAAATCGAAGCCGCCGTAATCTTTACCGGTTGGCAGGATTAGCGCCGCGAACGCGTGACAAAATTTTCTCCATATTGATCGCAATCTGCTTTGCGCTAACATTCGTCATCCCGCTCCTAATGAGCGTGATTTATTACACGATGGTTGCCAGTCCTGGTTATGTGTCGGAGGTTCGGTTCGTTCTTCGGTCTTCTGCTCCCATGCTCTCAAGAGACCGCTACGCGAGTTCAACTGTCGAGCCCAAAGCAAAGATCGTTCAGGACACCGCTGTACTATTAAATTATCTCGACAGTCCCGCTCTGATTGAGGATGTGTCAAAAAACATATCTCTCGAGAAATATTTTGGGCGCAATGAAATTGATTACTTTTCCAGGCTGAAGCCCGAGGCCAATCAGGATAAGACGCTGAAGTATTGGCGCAAACATTATTCCGCTTCGGTGAATCCTAAAAGCGGGATTGTTGAGCTTCAGGTTACGGCCTATACCCCGCAAGAGGCAAAAGATTTGCTGCGGTTGGTCCTGAAATTGTCGGAGGCTCAGGTCAACAGGCTCAGTTCAGGCATGTGGAATGATCTTCTGGTCACAACACAGCGCGACGTAGAAAATGCTACAAAGGATGTGAGTAATCTGAGAGGACGGCTGAGGGATATCCAGAACACGACTGGAGTTTTTGATATTGATATGTCTGCAGAGCGATTTAGTACTGTATTGACCGGCGTGGAAGCCAGCATAGCTGATCTTAGAAGTCGCAAGGCGGCTTTGTCTGAAACGGTTGGCAGGGATGCTCCGCAGGTGTCTGAGATCGAAAGACGATTGCAAGGGTTAGAGGCTCAGTCAAAAGAACTACAGGAGAAAACGGCGGGTGTTGGTAAAGAGAGCCTGGCCGCCTACTCAACCGCTTTTGAGAATGTCAGGCTTGATCTTAGCATGGGGGAAGAACGTCTTCGTTCGGCGATCACCGATCTTGAAAAGGTGCGACTGGTGAGTTCACTTCAACTAGTTTACGTCGATAATTTTACACAACCGACACTACCTGACGACGCGACTTATCCAAAAGCTATGCTGGAGTTATTTCTGCGGTTTTTGGCGTTTTCTGCGGTGGCGGGTTTTGTTTGTGGCTCGATCGCTGTGGTTCGAAAAAAGCTGGATTGATGTGGCTAACCGCGTAGGAACTCTAACTCCCACTTCGTCGAGATAGGCGAAGTATCGCCGTTTAAACAACTTTATCCCTCTTACACAGAAGATTTTGATGGCTGATGAGCAACTTGACATCCGCAAAAGAGAAAATAAATCGACGGTTAAGGTCGCTATCGCTCGGAAGCTGAATGTAATGCACGCGGTTATCTTGCGTGACATACGAAGTCGTTACTTTGACCACGGCTTGGGGTTCCTAATCGTGCCCCTTTTTCCCGTCGCGCATATGCTGATTTTGCTCATCATCTACAAGATTGTTGATCGTCAAGCGGTGTTTGGTGACGATCTTGTGCTGTTTTTCGCCACTGGGCTCATCCCTGTACTTACGTTCAATTATGTTTCGAGGTTCATGTCGGTATCGGTGATGTCGAATAAGGCTATGTTGGCTTTCCCTGCGGTCCGCCTGTTGGACATCGTTCTTGGTCGTTCTATGTTGGAACTTGTTGCTATTGTCATGTCAATATTAATTGTTCTTGTCATTCTTGTTTCGGTGGGATCAAATCCAGTTCCTCGTTCAATGGAAGACGCCGCATTGGCTATATTATTTGTCGCAGTATTGTCGATAGGCGTTGGGATTGTCGTAAGTGTAATTTCCGCTATCTTTCCGTTTTTTGCGATGTTTTATGCCTTGTTTACGGCTGTTATATATTTGAGTTCCGGCGCCGTAATCTACTTGCATGCATTTCCTGATATCGTGATATATTACTGCTCGTTTAACCCAGCTTTTCACGCTGTGGAGTGGGTTAGAGCGGCGTATTATCTCGGTTACTCAGAACAATATCTCAGTAAAACATACCTTATTGCGTGGGCGTGCGGTAGCTTGGCCATCGGCCTGCTTATGGAGCGGGTACTTCGGCGACAAATTCTGAATGGGTGATGTTTCATTGAAATGAACAGTTTCGGGCGTTTGGTTCGTGAGTGTCCGGCCAGCGGACTTGCTGATCGAGGAGATCGGGTGGAAGACCTTAGTTGGGGGGTGAACTGCACCCCGTTTCGACCGGACAGTCGGCATAAGCAGAAAGGCTCAAGCACAGGCTTGAGGACAGGCTTATGTCTAACGAGTATCGACACGTTGAATCGCTGACGGGAGATGTGCGCCGCAGGCGGTGGACAACCGAGCAGAAGCTGACAATTATTGAGCAGAGTTTTGAACCAGGCGAGACGGTATCATCGACCGCGCGCCGCCATGGCGTTGCGCCCAATCTGCTTTATCGATGGCGCAGGCTTTTGAGTGAGGGAGGTGCTGCAGCCGTGGATTCTGACGAGCCGGTTGTCGGGAATTCTGAAGTGAAGAAACTGGAGGATCGTGTTCGGGAGCTGGAGCGCATGCTCGGTCGCAAGACGATGGAGGTCGAAATCCTCCGCGAAGCCCTTTCCAAAGCGGACTCAAAAAAACGGATATCGCGGCCGATCTTGTTGCCGAAGGACGGTTCCCGATGAAGACCGTCGCCGACACGCTGGGCATCTCCCGCTCGAACCTTGTCGAGCGGTTGAAAGGCAGATCAAAGCCACGCGGAGCCTACTACAAGGCTGAGGATGCAGAGCTTCTGCCCGCCATTCGCAGGCTGGTGGATCAAAGGCCAACCTATGGCTATCGGCGGATCGCCGCGCTGCTCAATCGTGAAAGGCGAGCCGCCGATCAGCCTGTCGTCAACGCCAAACGGGTTCATCGCATCATGGGCAACCATGCCATGCTGCTGGAGAAACATACGGCCGTTCGCAAAGGCCGCATCCATGATGGCAAGGTCATGGTCATGCGCTCTAACCTGCGCTGGTGCTCCGACGGTCTGGAGTTCACCTGCTGGAATGGCGAGGTCATCCGTCTCGCCTTCATCATCGACGCCTTCGACCGCGAGATCATCGCTTGGACGGCAGTCGCCAATGCAGGCATCTCCGGCTCTGACGTGCGCGACATGATGTTGGAGGCAGTCGAGAAACGCTTCCGCGCAACCCGAGCCCCGAATGCTATCGAGCACCTCTCGGACAATGGTTCGGCTTACACAGCGCGGGACACGAGGATATTTGCCCAGGCACTCAATCTGATACCTTGCTTCACGCCGGTCGCCAGCCCGCAGTCGAACGGCATGTCGGAAGCTTTCGTCAAAACGTTGAAGCGGGACTATATTCGGATATCAGCTCTACCGGACGCCCAAACAGCGCTCCGGCTTATCGATGGATGGATCGAGGACTACAACGAAATCCATCCCCATTCCGCGCTCAAGATGGCTTCCCCTCGGCAGTTCATCAGGGCTAAATCAACCTAGCCGACCTGTTCGGTGAAATGGGGGGCACTCCAGGGGGGCTCGGCATCGAGGTGGACTTTTCGCTACCGGCTGAACGCGTCATCCGTAGTTTGGGCCAGATCATCGAATAGCGCGGCAAGCCATACGCCATTCGGGTGAACAACGGCCCAGAATATGTCAGCGGCAAGCTCATCGAATGGGCAGAGAAACAAGGGATTGCCTTGAACTACATCCAGCCCGGCTGCGTGAATTCTACTGCAGAGCTCCGTTAAAAACGGGGGGATTAGCAGTCGGCTGGAGCTGAAAGCTCTTTTGCGATCTTCTCCATGGTCATTAATGAAGGCGCTGCATGCAAGCATGAAAATATCCGCCCAAGCTTCTCTGTGCTGGCAATGAGGTTACTTGTGAAGTGTCCAGCGTCAGGAAGCAGCACTTTCTCAACATCGGCTGAAATTGATTGAATTTTTTGCGCAGCAAGGTTGTCTTCGTAAAGATTTGGATCGAAAACAATCACTGTTTTCCCGCCAGTGTCTTCTTCGCGCAAGGGCCGCCCACCACATCGCGGCGCAGGGTGGAAGTTTGAGAACCGGCCATCGCCGTCTTTTGGATCAATTGAAAATTGCGGAGAAAGAGACAACGTAACGTCCGCGCAAAGTGCTCTGCTAAACTTAATGGCCCCATAACCGCCCATGGAAAACCCATAACCGATCCTAAATTTGTGCCGCAGAGGAAGTGAAAAGATCGGAAGATCCAAAAATGAATCTGGATACCAGTCGTTCGCTTTAGCGGTTATCCCCAAAACGGACAGACCTAATTTCTCAAGCGCTCCACGGCCCCAATAAGGCTGCACATCAGCGTTAAAATCCATGTGAGAAAAGCTCAACACGAGCAAATCCGTTTCTCTATCGACATAATGAATTTTATAGTCGATGTTCTCGGCGATGAGCATATCAATTCTCTAAATTGGTCTGATCTAACATTGTCTACGCGTGGAGGAAATTGCAACCGAGTACGAGCGTATTTTTTGAGGGCCGTCGAACGCGTCGGCTGCTTCGTCTCCAAATATTCCTAGATGGCGGCGACGGCAACCAAGGAGTTCAAACAATATGGAGTGCTCCCGTTTCGCCGGACAAAGGGGCTAGGCTAGAGGTGGCTCGGTTCGTC
>UCJU01000018.1 GCA_900472925.1 Hyphomicrobiales bacterium | reverse complement strand
GGTCAGCAAGCGACCTTAGATGTTCGCCGCTCCTCAACGACACGATAACGCTAACAACATTCTAGAATTTAAGCAATACACTGACCTCTCGTTTCTGCAATGCGTCTGGCCACCGCACTTGCATATATGCTAAGGTATTCAAACGATGATGGGGTAATAATTTATCGCCTTCATTAGGGCTGGCACTTTCATTCTTTTCTTTTGGGAAAGTCGATGCTAGGCCCGCATGCAACCGTCAAAGGAGACTGGGATTGGCCAGATCTAAACTTGTTCAGTCGACAAACGAGGATGCCTCGCGTCAGAAAAGAAATGGTAGCAGCGCTGTGCAGCTCAAGCAAAAAATGCGCGGATCACAAAGATCCGGAGAGGTCGCGGCGAATTCCCAGGTTTACGCGACGGTTAAGCAGAAGCTTCTGGAGGGACATTATCTGCCCGGCGCTTGGCTTCCGATAGATGATCTGGCAGTCGAATTCGGTGTAAGTCGGCAGCCAGTGATGGACGCCATCAAGAGGCTGACCATTGAGGGGTTCGTGGAAATTGTCCCTCAAGTCGGCAGTCGCGTCCGGCAATACAGCTCAAATGATGTGAGCGACTTTTTTGATTACTTCTCGTTGGGCGAATCCCACATTGCACGAACGTCAGCCATCAGGGCCGATGCCAACGATATTATGGAACTCCGCTTGGTCTCCGCTCAGCTAAGCGTGTTGCCGAAGTTAAAAGTCAGCGCGTCAGAAGTCGTTGCACTTTACCGCTCCCTTAATCGGAAACTGCACACTGTTATAAGCCAAAGTACCAAATCTCCCATATTGACGGAGATGGTGGAAGGCCTGCGAGACAAAGCAGATTTTTTCATCACGACCTACGCCAGCCTGGACGCACGGATGGAGGATGCCATCAGTGAACATGAAGAGATCGTCGATGCGATCGAGCGCCGCGAGGCGGACAAGGTCGCCAAAATCATGGAAGCACACGTCCTTGCGTTCAAGCCCAAGGTATTCTGACGGCACTTAATCTCTTCTCAGGTGCGGTTTTCATCAAACTCTGACTGAAGCGGGGCATCCGGGCCCGAGTAAATCTGCTCTATTTTGGGTTTAGCCGCTACGTCATCAGCCTCGCGCGCCAATTTCCATCATATACCCACGTGGCGATCCGAAACGCAGCCTTTGGCGCCTCCCTTCAATGAAAAGAGTTGAGGTGCCGAGGTCAAGCAAGTCGATCGTTATCGTAAGATGGTAATTGATTAGCATAGTGTGAAGACAGGAATAGCCCAAATCTCCTTATGGTATCCATCGGAAGAACCGATAGGCGGGCGAGGGGCAGGTTTTAGGCAAATCGATCTGGGCTGTGTTGTCCACTTATTCTCCTAAGACCCAGGTACTCGTTTCAACTAGCGATCAATCACCGGTCAAAGCCGCGGTTGCCTCTATAGAATGCATGGAACGCCACTGAGTTACCAACGCTTGCGAAAGTGATTATTAGCTCGCTTAGGAAACTTGTTGAACCTTGCGTTCCTGTAGGACATTGCCGCCGTCAACGACCAACATGGCGCCGTTGATGTAACTTGCTTCGGCAGAGGCGAGAAAGGCTGCGGCGGCAGCGACTTCGTCCGGCGTTCCAGCGCGTCCCGGAGGTGTGTGCCGCGCAGCGACCCGCTCGTCTTCGGTTGATGCCCCTGTCTCGATCCAGCCCGGTGCGACTGCATTCACGGTTACTCCATGTGGCGCTGCTTCGAGCGCCAGGGCGTGGGTAAGCCCGATAATCCCTGCCTTTGCAGCCGAATACGCAGCCTCTCCTGGGTTGGAAACGAGCGGCCCGGTGACAGAGGCTATATTCACAATACGTCCACGCTTGCTCTCGACCATTGATCCCAGAAAGGCACGAGTGACCAGAAACGCCGTCTTTAGGGAAACGGCAATTCCAGTGTCCCAGTCAGCTTCATTAAGCGCCAGGAAGTCACGTTGCACGGCTGGCACCGCCTTGGATCCCATGCCTGCATTGTTGATCAGTACATCGACTGGCCCCACAAGTCTGCGCAATTGCATGACCTCTTCTGCCTTTGTGAGGTCTGCGACATGGGACGTTACGTCGTAGCCCTGTTCCCGCAGTTCCTTGGCGCGCAGGTGGATCCGGTCGCTGGCGCCGGTCATGAAAACGGTAAGGCCTTGCTGTGCAAGTTTGCGGGTGATCGCAAAGCCTATGCCATCAGGTCCTCCTGCGCCGGTTACCAGAGCCGTGCGAAACTTGCCTTCGTGCGCCGTCATATGACGTCGCTGTAATAGGCGAACTCTTCGTCCGTGACTTCACTGGAAAAGAAGCGGTGTTCCACTTGCTTCAGCGCAACGAAGACCGAGGCCATACGTGCGCCTAATGCGTCTTTCAGAAACTCGGATTGAGCGGCTTGATCAATCGCTGCGCCCCAGTCGCGCGGCAAGGTCGTTGCGGTATCGTCGCTGTAGGTGGACGCTTCTGCATCTGGCTCTATCCGTTTTTCAATCCCGTGATACATTCCGGCAAGCACAGTCGCACCGACCAGATAAGGGTTGGCGTCGACACCGGCGGAACGGTGCTCAAGATGCCGGTTGGCCGGATTGCCTGCGGGTACCCTTATGGCAACGCTGCGGTTGTTGCGCCCCCAGGTCGGCGATGTCGGCGCATAGCTGTTGCGGGAAAAACGACGCCAGGAATTCAGATTGGGCGCAAACATCAGCATCGAGTCGGCCATCGTCTGCTGAAGACCGCCGATCGCGTGACGCAACATCGGCGCGAGATCATCCGCGACGTCGGCAAACAGGTTGCGACCCGACGGGTCGGCGAGGCTGGCGTGAAGATGCATGCCGGAGCCGACATGTTGGGTAAAAGGCTTGGCCATGAAGTTCGCGCGCATGCCGTGCCGCAGCGCAAGGCCTCGAACGAGACGCTTGAGCATCACCAGATCGTCTGCCGCCCGCAGGCCTTGGGCCTGGTGGCGAAGCGTTAGTTCATACTGGCCGGGCGCATATTCGGAGATCATCGTTTCGACCGACAGGTTCTGGATGGCAGCGGCGCGGTACAGCGCATCGATAAACGGTTCGAACTGATCCAGCACGGCAACGCTGTAGACTTGATTTCCCTTTGACGACGCGCCCGAAAGCGGCAGGCGTGCAGCCTTCGGTTTGCCAAGAACATCCTTGTCCGCATCGAGTAGGTAGAACTCTAGCTCGAACGCCAAATCCGGGAAGAGGTTTTTCGCTTCAAATCGCTCGATCTGGCGCAGAAGAGACTGCCGGGGATCGGCACCCATCGCGGATCCGTCGAGTTCATACAGCATGACGCGAACTTCGCCGCGTTCGGGAGATGTCCAGGGCAATCTCACGAGTGATCCGGCTATCGGCCATGCGATTCTGTCGGCGTCTCCATCGTCCCAAGTCAAACCCGTTTCATCAACGTCGGCCCCCGTCACGTCCAGCCCCAGAATGGAGCCTGGCAGATGCCGGCCGGAACGGAACAGTGGCAAGAGTTCATGGCGGCGGATAATCTTGCCGCGCGCTACCCCGTTCGGATCGATCAGTACGAGGTCGAAGGCTGTGATGTCCGGGTGTTGCTCAAGGAATGCCTCGGCTTCCTCGATAGGTGCCGCGTTGAGTGGACGTATTCCGGTCATGTCATGCAGCCTTCGTCATTCGATCTAGAATTTTCTCAAAGCTGGCGACAAGGCCAGCGACATTTTCTTCGCTGGTGGTCGGTGCCACCAGAATCATATTGTGGAATGGTGTTACCAGATATCCCAGATTGAGGAATGCCGTATGCAATGCCTTCTGGATTGTCGGGTTGGCCGCGGCGTGCGCTTCACTTGCGTTCCGCAGGGGACGAGGCGAGAACACGATTTCCAGCCGTGCACCAACGCGGCCAACATGCCAAGGCAAGTTATAGTGCTTGATAGCCGCAGAGAAGCCCGTCTCGACGATATCGGCGAGACGGTTCATTGTGTCGTGCGCCTCGGGTGTCATCACTTCTTCGAGGCAGGCCTTCAGGCAGGCAAGCTGCAAAGCGCTGCCCGAAAGCGTCGTGCCTATGCCAGAGTGACCTGTGCCGGTATTGGCCGCGCGAACGTCGTCGAACCGGCCCGCGACATCGTCTGTCATGCCCCATACAGCAACAGGGATGCCACCGCCGACCGGCTTGCCGACGACGAAAATATCCGGCTCTAGACCGTGCACTTTCGTGTACCCGCCATATCCGGTCGAAATCGTATGCGTTTCATCGATGTGCAGAAGCGTGCCGTGGGACCGCGTCAGCTCCCGCAGGGTCTTATGAAACCCGGGAAGCGGAAGAATCATACCGCAATTGGTCATGACAGGCTCCGCCACGACGCAGGCTATGTCACCTTCATTCAATGCCGCTTCGAGAGCAGGTACATCATTAAAGGGAATGCACACCGTCGTTTCGGCCAGATTCACCGCTTGGCCAAGCAGGCCGTTGCGAGCGACCGTCTTCCCGTCCACGAGGTCCACCAGCGCTTCATCAGCCGCGCCATGATAGCAACCATCAAACACCAGGATCTTTTTACGCCCCGTCACGGCACGTGCGACCCGGAAGGCAAAGCGGTTGGCGTCACTGGCGGTGGCCGTGACCTGCCACATGGACATGCCGAATGTTGCGCGCAACAGTTGGCCAACGGTAGTGAGATCTTTGGAGGGCAACATGGTCGTCAGGCCCAAGGTACTGGCCCCGGCTAGCGCATTCAGGATCGGCTGCGGTCCGTGTCCGAACATCGCGCCGCTGTCACCAAGGCAAAAATCGATCGCGTGATTTCCGTCGACGTCCCAGACCTCACTTCCGGTGGCTTTGGATATCAAGACCGGGAAAGGCATTGGCCAGTCCCGCATCCAATATTGCGGAACCTGATTGAAGAAGCCGGAAGTTGGCGCTGCAAAAATCTCCTGACTGCGCGGTCGCTGGCTCGTAAAGAGCGCAGTTTCCTCGGCGAGAATCCGCTTCGCGGCAGAGACTATGGAGTCAGAGTTCAGTGATCTGGCGGGTGAAATGTTCTGCACTGGTCAAAGCCTCTCGAACGGAAGAATGTGATCACATTTATGGATGATCATATTTTCTGTCAATGTGAGTCTATGTTATCTGCAGTAAATTCGGGATAAAATTGGGATTTTACTCGGGTTGTAGGAGGCGTAAGTATACATGTGATCACGTTTAGAATGCTTAGTTATTAGGAACATTGGGTGGTGACGTAGATTGCCACATCAGGTTTGAGCTAAAACTTTCGACAACAAACTCCTTGACGGGCCTCCAACACGGTGTTTGGATAAGTGGATACAAAAATCCAGAAGGCGACGATGGCAATTTCATATGCATCCACCGCACACGTCGCCTCAACTGCCGAGGAGGAGGCCTACACGTACCTCCAGCAGGCGCTGCGTTTCAGTCGCTACAAGCCGGGTGACCGCCTTATTCCCGAAGAGATCGCTGCAGAAATAGGAATGAGCCGCATGCCGGTTCGCGAGGCGTTTCGGCGGCTGGCGGCTGATGGTCTTGTTACGCTTCGGCCCAATCGCGGCTGCGTGGTGGCAGGCCTTACGCTTGATGAGCTCAACGAGGCGTTTGAGATTCGCTCTGTCCTTGAGGGTCTTGCAGTGCGAATCGTCATGCCGCGTCTGACGCTGGAGAGCTTCGAAGAGCTGGACAGATTGCTCGTGCGTATGGAGCGCGCTGGCGACACAGGCAGCAGTGACTGGGTGTTGCGCCACCAGGAATTTCACGCTTTTCTCTACGGGATGAGCGAGCGACCGAAACTCATTCGCCAGATCGCGGCGCTTCACGTGGCCATCGAGCCTTACATGCGCATCTGGTTCGATTATGTCGACAAGCCGCTCTCGGCCCGCGAGGAGCATCAGAACCTCATTGATGCTTTCAGGTCAGGCGATGTTGCCGAAGCTGAAAGGGTCATGCAGGAACACGTGCTTTGTACGGCATCGCTGCTTGCCGATTTCGCAAGTCCGAGCCGGCGCTGATCGCCGACTGGAAAATTGTCCGAAGCCGGGGAAACATCCGGCAAGGACGGGGAACAGCCGTTCAGGCGGCACAACAACAAGGGAAAAGCCATGACATCTCGTCGTATGGCCGCGATTGCGGCTGCCTTCATGACAATCATATCCGCGCCGCTTGCAAGTGCGGCGGATGCGCCAAAAGCCATTACTATTGCGACCGAAGGTGCCTATGCGCCGTGGAACTTCACCACCGCCGACGGCAAGCTCGACGGGCTTGAAATCGAAATCGCTAACGATCTGTGTGCTCGCATGAAGATCAAGTGCACCATCATCGCGCAAAACTGGGACGGTCTCATCCCCTCGCTGACCGTTGGAAAGTTCGACGTGATCATGGCCAGCATGTTCATCACGCCCAAGCGCTTGGAAACGATTGCTTTCAGTAAACCCTACGCTGTCGATCCTTCGGGTTTCGCGGTCGCAAAGGACAGTGACCTCGGCAAGCTTGGAATTTCCAATGAGAAGTTCAAGCTTGAGGACGAAGCCGTTTCCAAGGCTGCTATCGAGAAGTTGAAACCTCTACTCAAGGGCAAGGTCGTCGGCGTCCAGTCCGGCACGACAAACCTCGAATTCGTGAAGAAGTATTTCGGCGATACGGTCGAAATCCGCGAGTACAAGACGACGGAGCAGCATGACCTCGATCTGGCCGCTGGCCGCGTGGACGCGCTCTTCTCTCAGCAGACGGTGCTCGCCGCTACGCTCGCCAAGCCTGAATTTGCCGACTATACCGTTGCAGGCCCAGGCTTTGTCGGTGGCATATTTGGACTTGGAAGCGGCGCAGGGATGCGCAAGGAAGACAAAGCGTTGAAGGAGATTTTCGACACAGCCATTGATGCCGCAATCGCTGACGGCACGATCAAGCGCTTGTCCGAAAAGTGGGTGCATACCGACGTCACGCCGGTGAAGTAACACCCGCAGACCGGGCGGGATCAACTGGCAAAGGTCATTCGATCCCGTCCCATTTTTCAAAAAAGCGGCTTTGCGGCGATCCGTCGTCGCCGACCGTGTGACAGGTCTTGAAACCTCATGTTCGATAAATTTCTTCTGCTAGGTTTCGGACCCGGAGGCTGGGGTGCGGCATTGCTCGAAGCCACCGGCGTCACCCTTCTCCTCTCGGTAGCAGGGTTTGCGCTCGGGATCGTCTTTGGTGGGCTGGCCGCGGCCGGTCGGCTTTCCGCAGCGCGACTTCCGCGCGGCATCGCGTCAGCCTACGGGATCGTGTTTCGCGGCGTGCCGGATCTCCTGACGATCTATTTCTTCTATTACGGCGGCAGCGTCGCGCTGACGGCATTGTTCCGTCTGTTCGGTGCGGAAGGTTTTGCAGGCTTGCCAGCGCTAGCCACTGGCATAGTGACCATCGGCTTCATTTCCGGGGCCTATCAGGCTGAAGTCTATAGGGGCGCTTATCTGGCTGTCGACCAGGGCCAGTTCGACGCGGCCAAAGCGTTGGCACTGACGCGCATCCAGATGCTCCGTCTCGTCATCGTGCCACAACTGCTGCGCCACGCCATTCCCGGCCTTGGCAATGTCTGGCAACTTGTCTTGAAGGACTCGGCTCTTATTTCCGTCATTGGCCTTGTTGAACTGATGCGCCAGGCGCAGATCGGGGCGGGTTCGGCACGGGAGCCGTTCTTGTTCTATGGCGCCGCCGCCGCGCTTTATTTCGCCATCGCCGGCATTACCGGCCTTGTCTTCGGACGAGCTGAAGCCAATGCCTCCCGCGGGGTTGTTCACTGATGATCGACCCTGGCTTTTTCCTCGAAATCATACCGAAGCTTCTGGCTGGCCTTCCGCTGACGCTCGAGCTGGCTGGCTCCTCTGTCTTGCTCGGCTTCGTCCTTGCGCTTCTTCTCGCGCTGGCGCAGCAGGGGCAAAAGCCTTTCATCGTCTGGCCCATCAGGACATTCGTCGCGATCTTTCGCGGCACGCCGCTTCTGGTCCAGATATTCCTTATCTATTACGGGCTCGGACAATTTCGCCCGAGCCTGCAGACGCTCGGGCTCTGGTCATTGTTTCGCGAGCCCTATTGGTGCGCAATTCTGGCGCTAACGCTGAACACCGCCGCCTATGGCAGCGAAATTCTGCGCGGTGCGATCCGCAACGTGCCGCATGGGCTGACGGAGGCCGCCTCCGCGCTGGGTCTGTCGCGCGGGCTGACCTTGCGGCTGGTGGTCCTGCCGCTGGCCCTGCGTCAGGCGTTGCCCGCCTACAGCAACGAGGTCATCCTTATGGTGAAGGGGACCTCGCTTGCCTCCATCATCACGCTGACGGAAGTGACCGGCATAGCGCAGGAATTGATCTCGCAGACCTACCGCGCCATGGAGGTGTTCATCGCAGCCGGCGCAATCTACCTCGTTCTCAACTTCCTCATCGTACGGGCGCTCGCGCTGCTCGAGGCAAGGCTTACGCCTGATCGCGTACGCAACTGAACCACTTTCCATGACTGCATATAACGGAGACTAAAAGGCAATGCGCAATTTCGAGACGCCGACGCGATCGGTCGCCGTATCCGCCACGGCAATGGCTGCGACATCGCACCCATCCGCCACATTGACGGCGGTCAACATCCTGCAGGCAGGTGGTAGCGCCATGGACGCCGCCATTGCTGCCTGCGCTGTGCAATGCGTCGTCGAGCCGGGATCGACGGGCATTGGCGGCGACTGCTTCGCGCTTTATGCACCGAAGGGCGGCACCGAGGTGATTGCCTATAATGGTTCGGGCCGAACACCGGCGGCTCTGACGGTGGATTGGTTCGAGGAGCTGGGCCTGGCGGAAGTGCCGCGCCAGTCGCCTTCCTCGGTTACCGTTCCCGGAGCGATCGACGCCTGGACGCGACTTCACACCAATCATGGTCGCCTCCCTTTTTCCGAGGTTCTGGCGCCCGCAATCGCACTTGCGGAAAACGGCTATGCCATTTCGCCGCGTGTGCATCGCGACTGGGTTAAGGAAGAGAAGCTGCTTGAGGCAGACGAGGCCGCCGCGCGCATTTTCCTGCCACGGGGGCGAGCGCCGCGAATCGGCGAGATGCACCGCCAGCCAGAGCTGGCCGCCACCTTCCGCAGGATCGCTACCGAAGGCCGAGACGGGTTTTATCGCGGGCCAGTTGCCGAAGACATGGTGGAGCGCCTGCGCTCGCTCGGCGGGCTTCATACGCTTGAGGACTTTGCCAATGCCGGGGGCGAATACGTGACGCCCATCACCACGACGTTCCGCGATTACACAATCCACGAATGCCCACCCAATGGGCAAGGCATCATTGCGCTGATGATCCTCAACATACTGTCGCATTTCGAGGCCGCAGGCGCGCCGGATGCCACCGATCGCATGCACATCGAAATCGAGGCGACACGCCTTGCCTATGCGGCGCGCGACGCCTGGCTGGCGGACCCTGCCAAGGCCGATGTGCCGGTGGAGGAGATGCTCTCCGACAAGCTCGCCAGCAGGCTCGCGGGTATGATTGACCTTAAGCGAGCAATTGCGGACCTGCCGCCCTTCGAACTGCCGCGCCACCGTGACACGGTCTATATTTCCGTGGTTGACTCCGAGCGCAATTCAGTAAGCTTCATCAACTCGATCTTCGACTGTTTCGGTAGCGGCATCGTCGCGCCGAAATCAGGCGTTATGTTGCACAACCGTGGCCAGAGTTTCTCGCTGAAGCGCGGCCACCTCAACATGATCGCGCCAGAAAAGCGTCCTCTGCACACGATCATCCCGGGCATGGTGACGCGCAACGGCCGAACCGAAATGTCCTTCGGCGTCATGGGCGGCTATTATCAGGCCATGGGTCACGCGCATCTGATTTCCAAGGTGCTCGACTATGGCATGGACATGCAGGATGCCATCGACTTGCCGCGTTTCGTGCCAGCAAGCGGGCTTGCGCCAAAGATCGAGGTGGAGCAAACGGTTCCTGCTTCGACCATTGCCGAACTTCAAGCACGCGGCTTCGAGATTGTGCCGACAGAAGACCCCATCGGTGGCGCCCAGGTGATCCGCATCGACTGGGAAAATGGCACGCTTTCAGGCGCATCGGAATCGCGCAAGGACGGGATCGCACTCGGCTATTGACCCTTCGTTGACTTAACGACAGCTGGGAGCAGGGGACGCTTGCCCAAAGCGCATACAGTCCGTGCTCAAGGCTTACGAAAGGTCGTTGGCTTGAAATTGCAACGGCCAAGCACCGTGCTGTCCGCTTCGAAGCAGCTTCGAGTTCGCGGAGGCGCTGCGTAGTGGAATAGCAACGCCATCGTTAGGGTGACGCATACTATCAGTGAAATGCGAGGTCAGCCCGCTTCAAAGGTGGTCAAGGCTCCTATCTTGTCCACCCCATGAAGCGACCTCGCTCATGCAAATGCCTCACGTCCTGAAGGTAAGTCGAAATCGTAATCAGGTCCTACCGGGACGATACGGCTTGGGTTGAGCCAAGGATGGCTGCTGTAATAATGACCTTTGATATGGTCGAAATCGACGGTAGGGCGGATAGCTGGATGGCTGAATAGATCGCGTGTGTAAGCCCAGAGCGCAGGATAATCGGCCAATGCCCGGACGTTACATTTGAAATGACCGAAATAGACGGGGTCAAAGCGTACGAGCGTGGTAAACAGCCGGATATCCGCTTCCGTCAATTGGCTACCCACAAGATAGCGTTGTTGCGCGAGACGCTGTTCGAGCCAGTCGAGCGTTCCGAAGACTTCACCGACGGCGGCTTCGTATGCGACCTGTGTGGTGGCAAACCCGGACCGATAAACGCCGTTGTTCAGTGTTGTATAGACACGGGTATTGACGGCATCGATCTCCTCGCGGTGTTTTTCAGGATAATAGTCGCCTGCAACCGCGCCGCATCCATCGAAGGCCGAATTGAACATACGCAGAATATCGGCAGATTCGTTCGAAACGATCTGGCGCTCAACCTTGTCCCACAGGATGGGCACGGTCACGCGCGACGTGCAGTCGGGGTCCGAGATCGTATAGATTTCGTGCAGGAAATGAGCTCGGTTTACGGCATCGGGGATGACACCGTGATCAGGATCGAACGTCCAGCCGTCTTCGCCCATCAGCCAATGAACCACGGAGATATCGATCAGATCGATCAAGCCTTTCAGATTGCGCATGATCAGTGTGCGATGTGCCCATGGGCATGCCAGCGAAACGTAGAGGTGATAGCGACCGGACTCTGCCTTAAAGCGGCTGTCGCGTTCATTGGTGATCCAGTTGCGAAACACGGACGGCGCTCGTCGCATTTGACCATCTGCCAGCACGCCGTCGATGCCGTTGCGGTGCCAAGTGCCTGCGATCAATTCACCCATGATGCGATACCTTCTTGAGAGTTTCGTTGACCGCGGGGGCGACCTCGTTGCCGAGCAACTCGATCGAACGCTGCATTGCTTCTGTCTCAAGCATGGCAGAACTCATCTGGAAGGTGATGCGGGAAATGCCGCCAAGCGACTTGTCCGCGGCGATAATCTTGTCGCGCACAGTCTGTGGATTTCCGATCAAGAAGGAGCCCTGCGGGCCAGACATCGCATCGAACTGCGCACGCGTCGCAGTTGGCCAACCGCGCTCACGGCGGACCTCAGTGAAGATATGCGCCCACCCCGGGAAAAAGGCATCAGCAGCTTTCTGGTCAGTCTCGGCCACGAAACCCATGGCATGAACGCCGACCTTGAGCGTCTCTGGTGCATGACCTGCTCGCTGGCCAGCCTCACGATACAGATCCACGAGAGGACGGAACCGGTCAAAGCTGCCGCCGATGATTGCCACCATCAACGGAAGGCCAAGCGTTCCCGCGCGTGCGAACGATTGCGGTGTTCCGCCAACACCGAGCCATATTGGCATTTTCGGCTGATGTGGGCGCGGATAAACGCTCTGGCCGGTAAGCGCAGGCCGGAAGCGTCCACGCCAGGTCACATTTGTCTCTTCCCTCAGTTTGAGGAGGAGGTCGAGCTTCTCGACAAAGAGATCGTCATAGTCGTTCATCGCAAAGCCGTAGAGGGGATAGGCTTCTCCGAATGAACCACGCCCGGCGACAATCTCCGCACGGCCTTTCGAAATCAGATCAATCGTTGCGAAATCCTGAAAGACGCGGACAGGGTCAGCAGCACTGAGAACGGTGACGGCACTCGTCAGCCGGATGCGTTTCGTGCGCGCAGCAGCAGCAGCCAGAAGGATGGCTGGGGCGGAATCGAGGAACTCCTTGCGGTGATGTTCACCGATGCCGAACACGTCCAGGCCGACGCGATCCGCCGTCTCAACCTCAGCGAGCAAGGCCTCTATTCTGTCCGCAGGCGGCGCTGTGAGGCCCGTTGCCGGATTTGGTATTGTCGCCGCGAAGCTATCGATGCCGATTTCCATGTTCGTTCCAATATGGTGTTATCCGGAGGATGAGGTAGGCCCGTCACTGTCGTGAACGGGCCTACTCCAAGTCATGCAGTCCGCAGACGCCGTGCGTCGAGGCTGAGAGCGCCTGCTCCAAACGCCGCTACCTGGAGAAGTCCACCGGCGATAGCGATGTTCTTCAAAAAGTGGGTCATCTGGTTCTGATCGGCAAAGTCGTTATGGAAGACCACCGCCGTTGCGAGCGTGAAGGCTGCAAGCAGGAAGCCAACGATACGTGTCTGAAAACCGACGGCAAGAAGGATGCCACCACCGACTTCCACGACGACTGCCAACAGATAGGACACCAACGGCAGGGGCAAACCGGCATACGCGATGTAACCCTGCGTGGCCTCAGGTGACATGATTTTGCCGAAGCCGCTGAAGATGAACAGTATGGCGAGAAGCAGACGGCCAGCGACCGCTATGGAATTAGTCTGAGACATTGTTTGGTCCTTGATTTTGGGGTGGTTAAAGTTCTGGGCTCAGGCGGCGAGCGCTTCGATTTGCGACTTGGCACCGGCGATAGCGGCAGTTTTGGCATCTTCACTCAGAGCAAGGCCTTCCGCACGGATGATGGTCACGTCGGTCAGGCCGATGAAAGCAAGAACGCCGAGCAAGTATTTTTCCTGATGATCGAGGCCTGCAGCAGGGGTGTCCCCGGTGTAAACGCCGCCGCGAGCCGAGGCAACGAAGACTTTTTTGCCTTTCACCAGGCCCTCTGGACCATTGGCGCCATATTGGAAGGTGCGGCCTGCAACGCACACGCGATCGATCCAGCCTTTCAGCTGTGTCGGAATGGTGAAGTTGTACATCGGTGCCCCGATGACGATTACGTCGGCGGCGAACAGATCGTCGATATAGGCGCTGCCTGTCGCCAGATCCTGGCCGAGCGCCGGACTTCCGACCTCGCCGCCCTGAAATACGGCCAAGTGCGCATCGGAAAGATGCATTGCCGCATCAACGACGAGATCGCGACGGATGACTCGCGCGCCTGGGTGTAGCGCCTCTTGCTTGGCAACAATATCAGCCGTGAGCGTGCGGCTTACAGAATAGCCGCCAAGGATGCTGGAATCGATATGAAGAATGGTGGTCATGTCCGGTATCTCCGAGTGATCGAGCGTAAAGGAGGCGCGAATGCGAGTGAAGAATTTTGTGAGCATTTTGATCATGACCACCAGATCGCACACTAGAGCCTCCCGTGATAGCCGGTATTTTTCGATGTTATCCATCGGTTAAGGCGATGGATAAATATTCCAGCGGAGTAAGGGCTGAGAACGCTGAGGTGCACCTTTTCTGGTGGTATCAATCGTGACGTCATTCCCGTCCCAAGTGGCTGATTTCCTTTGGTTCAGGCCCAACCACTTCGCAACATAGGTAATGAACATGACTTCATCATTTCACCTTTGACATGAAACAATGAACGTCAGGACGAAACTTCGTGTATACGATTAGCCTGTATTGTTCGAGCTTACCGATAGGCTTGGCCGATAGGATTATTAAACATGCTCGATGGCGTTTCTCTTGATCAGTTACGAACATTTGTGGCTGCAGCTGATGAAGGCAGCTTTTCGGCGGCCGCTCGCCGCCTGAAGCGAACGCAGTCTGCTGTGAGTGAGAGCATAGCCAATCTTGAAGCTCAACTGATGGTTACGCTCTTTGACCGCTCCGCTCGCTATCCTCAACTGACAGCGCAAGGAAACGTGCTTCTTGCCGACGCACGGACTGTCGTCGGTGCTGTCGACTTTATGAAAGCCCGAGCGAAAGGAATTGCTGGTGGCCTTGAACCTGAACTCACGGCCGTAATCGATGTTTTTTTCCCTATTGCGACAATTGCAGATGTTTCGCATGAGTTTCGGCGGGAGTTTCCCGTCACCCCATTGCGGCTCTATGTCGAAGCATTGGGGGCTGCAATGCAGCCGGTAATCGATGGACGAGCAAGCTTCGGCATAGTTGGATCTTTGCCGACATTGCCTGGCGGTTTGGTGGCAGAACGTATCACGAGCGTCGAATTTGTCATGGTTGCAGCTGCCAGACATCCGCTCGCCAAGCTTGAGGGGCTTATACCACGTGAGGAACTTGCACGTCACGTTCAATTGGTGTTGACCGATCGCTCTGATCTTTCAACCGGGCGGGATTTCGGCGTCATGTCGCCTTTGACGTGGCGTTTGGCAGATCTCTTTGCAAAACATGCTTTTCTCTTGAGCGGCCTTGGCTGGGGAGGGATGCCTTTGCACACAGTCGAAAAAGACATTTCCGAAGGACGCCTGATCGAACTCAACATCGAAGATATACCACCCGGCGGGTTGAAGCTACCGATGTCTGCGGTTTACAAGGTGGATGCGCCGCCCGGCCCCGCCGCGCGTTGGATGATTGATCGTCTGAAGCAAAGTTCCATATAAGATCGGGATTTGGAGCCGAGTGCCCCCAAGCTAATCTGTCAGCGGCATGAACTGGGAGCTGTCATCAGGCGGCAGGCCGAACAGGGCGGTGCCCCAGTTCTTCGCTCTCTACTGCGACTTTGCCTCCTCGATCCGTTCCTTTGACGAAGCGTGGAAATCGCACCGACTTGGGCAGCCCAGATCATCTGGGCGATACAGTTGCTAAGATTACGATACCACTGCGATCGCGATGTATCACTGCCCCCTTTTCGTTAGTTGGGAAGCGGCATAAACTCGTCACTGTCCCCCGGCGGCAAATTGAAGCGGCCATGTTGCCAGTCGCCCGCAGCCCAGGCTTCCTTGGCGGCATCGATCTTTTCCTGAGAGGATGCGACAAAGTTCCAGGAGATGTAACGCGGGCCATTGAGCGTTTCGCCACCAAGCAGCATCAGGCGCGCGCCACGTTCGGTGGCAGTGATGGTGATGGAGTCGCCGGGTCGGAAGACCATCATGCGGCCTGCTTCGAACCGGTCTCCGGCAACCGTGATTTCGCCTTCCATGACATAGACGCCCCGGTCTTCGTGATTGTCCGGCAACGGCAATTTGGCGCCTGGTTGCAAAATGGCGTCCGCATAGAACATGTCAGAAAAAGTCCGCACAGGTGACTTCTCTCCCCACGCATTACCGAGGATAAGGCGCACTTCCTTGCCTTCGCCTTGAAGGAAGGGCAATGCGTCCTTTCCCTGATGCTCGAAGCCTGCATCCATTTCTTCGTCTTTTTCCGGTAGTGCTACCCACGTCTGGATTCCGAAAAGCTCGCTTTTGGCCTTTCGTGTATCTTCGGTGGTGCGCTCGGAATGGGTGACGCCATTGCCGGCGATCATCCAGTTCACTTCGCCTGGAGCGATTATCTGGTTGGTGCCCAGGCTGTCGCGGTGTCGGAAACCGCCTTTGTAAAGGTAAGTAACCGTTGCCAGCCCGATATGTGGGTGGGGACGGACGTCGATACCACCGCCGGTGATGAATTCGGCCGGTCCAATTTGGTCAAAGAAAATGAAGGGGCCAACCATCTGTCGTGCGGGTGCGGGCAGCGCACGCCGGACCTCGAAGCCGCCGAGGTCGCGCGAGCGCGGGATGATAAGAGTCTCAATGGCGTCAAGACTTCCTGCATCCGGGCAGTTGGGTTCAAGTGTGGGATTCCAGCTCATATCATTCTCCTCAAGTTTACCCTTGGCGATTGGCCTCACTCGTCTTTGATCGTGATATCTTATCGCCTAAATTACGCGTCTTGTAACCTCCTCCGACCTGAAGACTGAGGGGCCACCTGTCGCCAGGTGGCCCAAGTCCAGTTTTTGTCGGAACCTATTTCGCGGCTTTCTGTGCCGCGTAATAGCTTTCAAACAACGCCCCATATGCGGGTTCGACGTGGTCAACAAAGACCTTGGCGAATTCCATTGCTTCTGGGCGGTCCCAAGTGTGCATCACCTCAGTAATCGCCGCGAATGTGTCAATTGGCATCGCGCCTGCTTGCGTGACACGGGCAATGGAGATGTCGGTTGCCATCTTCGACCAATTACCCGAAGCATCCACGATGCAGAACACTTTGTATCCCTCTGCGAGGGCGCTCAGTGCAGGAAATACCATGCAAATGCTCGTGAGCGTGCCTGCGATGAGCAGTGTCTTGCGCTTAGTCTTTTCGATGGCTTCGACGAAGGGGCGGTGATCCCAGGCGTTGATCGGGCCGCTGCGGGGAACGTACACTGCATCGGGGTTGCTCTGAAGGATATCGGGAATGCTCGGGCCATTCGCACCCTCCGGAACTGACGCCGTCACAACGGTCGGAATCTTCGCGATCTTCGCCATCTTCGCAAGAGCGGTTACATTGTTACGAAGCTCCCTGTAATCCATATCACGGACCAACTGGAACAAGCCGCTCTGATGGTCGATCAGCAGCAATACCGCATCGTTGGGATCAATCATCCACTTGTTGAATGTCATGTCATTTCCTTTGGCTTTGGAGCTGGAGGTGGTGCCTGCGGTGGCTTTGTCCGCCGCTGTTGCCGCGGTGGTCAGCAATGTCGCTGCACCGGCTGCAGCGCCAGCAGTAAGCATCTCTCTACGGTTCATTTGGTTCTCCTATCGATTGATATTTTTAAATGAGCCTTATCAAGCTGTAGAGGCGCACGCTCGACCACGACTGCCCCGAGTGCATTCTGGATGTCCGCCGCAACTGCGGCACTCCAACCCAAGGCATGCCAGAGAAAATTGCGGCCAGAGTCCTCGCCTTCGCGCTTTGAAGATTGTTTTTGGTCTCAGTCATGACGCTTTCTGCAAGCGATGGCCGCATCTAATCAGTTGCGCAGCATGAGATAAACCTGCAAAGTATCAATTTACTATTTGATTTAATGGAACAATGATGTCGGTTGATATCGTAGCTTGCATGCGAGTTTTTACAGCAGTGGTCGAAGCTGGGAGCTTCGCCGGCGCCGCGGACAAACTCGATTTGTCGCGAGGCATGGCCACGCGTTACGTGGCGCAACTCGAAGAGCATCTTGGTGTTCGGTTACTTAATCGGACCACGCGCAAGCTCTCGCTCACGGAGGCGGGCAACGACTATAATCAGAGGGCCAACCAGGTCTTGATCATGATCGCGGAGGCCGAGAATTCTGTAGCGCGTGGAGTTTCCGTTCCCCGCGGAATTTTGAGAGTCAGCTCCTCGAATGCGTTTGGCGCCCGTCATTTGGGCTCGGCGATCACGGAGTACCTGCAGCAATATCCGGGGGTCCAGGTCGATGTTACACTCAACGACCGGGTGGTCGACCTGATTGAGGAAGGTTTTGACCTCGCGATCCGCGTCGCATCAAGGATTGACGATGGACTCGTTGCACGCAAGCTCGCGCGCGCTCGCCTCGTGGCGTCCGCCTCCCCTGGTTATTTGAAGAAGTATGGAGTGCCGAGAGTGCCCGAGGATCTCGTCCAACACCATTGTCTCACCTATGCCTATGTCAGTTCACCAAACGAATGGCGCTTCAGACGCAATGGCGTAGAGCGAAGGATTGTCGTTTCCGGTGGTTTGCGCGCCAACAGTGGCGATATCTTGCGCAATGCCGCGGCTGAAGATCTCGGGGTAACACTCCAGCCGGATTTTCAGATCTTTGAGGCGTTACGTGAAGGGAAACTCGTACGCATTCTTTCCGACTGGGAAACGGACGAGCTCGGGGTATTTGCCGTTTATCCGAATCGCAAGTTTTTGCCGCCCAAGGTGCGCAACTTCATCGACTTTCTTGTCAAGCGTTTCGGCCCCCACCCATATTGGGATATTCAAAAGGGCGCTAGCGATACTTGATGGTATCGACGAATGATCGGCGTTATAAGCCTGGAGCACACGCGGCGCGACGAGGCAGGTATTGAACCCACCCTGTGTTTGCCTGGAGAAGGCCCGACGCCTGCTATCGCTGAAATCGTCTCAGGCAACATCGCCGCATTTACGCACAAGGCTTTCTAGACGCATCGATCTTGTGTTTTTGTCAGTCTCCTGCTGAAGCGGGGGTGTGGTGGCCCAGATAGATCTGCTCTATTCTCGGATTGGCGGAGACTTCGGCTGCCGTTCCCGCGAGGATGCATTGGCCATTTTCCATGACATACGCCATGTCGGCAATTCTCAGGGCCGCTCTGGCATTCTGCTCAACGAGGAGAATGGAAACGCCGAGGTCTTTTAGCCTGACGACAATGTCGAGAATTTCTCGGACAATCAGGGGCGCAAGCCCGAGGCTGGGCTCATCCATCAGCAAGACCTTGGGCTTAGCCATCATGGCCCGCCCCATCGCAAGCATTTGCCGTTCTCCGCCGGACAGCGTGGCTGCTTCCTGTTTACGCCTTTCCTTCAGTCGGGGGAAATCCTCGTAGATTCCTTCCATGATTGTGCGGATATGTGCGCGTTGAGTGTATCCTCCAAGAAGAAGGTTCTCTTCGACGGTCATGCTGCCGAAAAGCTCCCGGCGCTCGGGGATGAGGATGAGGCCATCGGCCACGCGCTGTTCGACCGAGTGCTTGCCGATATCTTGCCCGAAGAAAGCAACAGATCCCTCCAACGGCAATATCCCGGCAATGGCATTCAATAAGGTGGATTTACCGGCACCGTTGGCTCCGATGATCGTGGTGATCTGCCCCTTTGCTAGTTCGAGAGAAAGATTCGTAACCGCAGGCACAACGCCGTATCGTACGGTCGCATCACGGACTTGTAGCGCTAAAGGCAACATGATCATTCTTCCACACCCAGATAAGCGGCCAACACGTCCGGATTTTTTTGGATCAGGTCGGGAGGGCCTTCGGCAAGCTTGGTTCCAAAATTCAACACGATCAGTCGGTCTGTGAGGTCCATGACGAATTGCATGTCATGTTCGACGATCAGGATTGCCACGCCTTCACTGGCAAGAGAGCGCAAGAGATTGAGAAGTGCCTGTTTTTCCCGAAAGCGAAGGCCTGCGGCTGGCTCATCCAGCAACAACAGAACCGGGTCCATGCACAATGCACGGGCAATTTCCACCACACGCATCTGCCCAAGGGCGAGTGAGCCCGTCTCCTGGAAGGCGAGATCGGCTAAGCCTACCCGTTCGAGCGCTGACATTGCCTCACCCTTAATTCGCGCTTCTTCCCTTCGGTTCAGCCACAGCATGCTGCGCAATGGTCCAGCCGAACTGCGCAGATGCCCCCCAACCGCCACGTTTTCCAGAACCGACATGTCGTTGACAAGTTTTACATGCTGAAATGTCCGCGCGATGCGTCTGCGGGCGATGGCCCGTGAGCTCATTTGACCAAGAGACTCACCCAGAAAATTCACTTCGCCACTGCTGGGACGGACAATCCCTGTGATCAAATTGAACGTGGTGCTCTTTCCCGCACCGTTTGGCCCGATCAGCCCAACGATAGATCCTGCAGCGACCTCAAAATCCACGTTGTTTACCGCAACAAGGCCACCGTACCGTTTCTCCAGTGCCTGGACCTTGAGGATGACATTTCCGGCGTGCGGCTTTTCGGACCTCTCCAGCGCTTGCGACTGTGGGCGGCGTTTGTGGAGAAAGGGATTGGCATGCGTCAGACGGCGCATGATCATCGGCCATATTCCGTCGGGCGAACGCACGAGAAGCAGAACGAGGACCATGCCGAAGACGATGATGTGGTAGTTGCCGCTGCTTCCAAAAATCAACGGCAAAAAATCCTGAAGATAATTTTTGCCGAGGATCACCGCGGCGGCTCCGAATATGGCCCCAAATACATTACCCGCACCACCGATGACTGCCATCAACAGATATTCTATCCCGGGGCTCAGGCCAAACGTGGAGGAACTGACGGCTCGCAGGAAAAGAGCGTATAGCCAGCCAGAAAGCCCCGCGAGAACGCCCGCGTAGATGAAAACGAACAGCTTGAGCCGCGAGGTGCTTGCACCGAACGCCTCCACGACGGTCCTGCCACTTCGCAACGATCTGATAACCCGGCCGGGGCGCGAATCCAGCAGATTGATCGTGATGATTACAACGATTGCCACCGCTACCCATATGACCGGATAAAAGTCACGCGGTTCAATGAGCGAAACCGACCCGATGGACAAGGGCGGTATGCCGGAGAGACCGCCGTATCCGCCGAGGAATTCGGATGCGCCGAAATAGTAGTAAAGCGCAAGTCCCCACGCGATGGTTCCGAGTGGAAGGAAGTGGCCGGACAATCTGACTGTCATAATGCCCACTATGAATGAAACCAGGCCAGTCAACGCAAGTGCCACGGGTAGCGCTGCCCATGCCGACCATCCAAAATTCAGGCAGAGGATTGCTGTGGTGTACGATCCAATGCCCATAAGTGCAGCCTGGCCAAAAGACGTCATGCCGCCGACGCCAGTCAGCACGACGAGACCGATAGCGATCAGCGAAGCCATTCCGATGTAACATGCCAAAAGGGCGATCGAGTCGGATGGCGCATAGAGCGGGACCAGCAGAGTTGCCAGTGCGGCCACCAGTGCCAAAGAACGAGCAAGGGGTGACATCAATCGTGATCCTCTTCTGCTGTGAAGAATGAGCGAAGCAACAACGCGGGAATGATGAGCCCGAACGTGATCACTTCCTTGTACTGGCTGGCAGTGAAGGATGCGAAAGATTCCAGCACCCCGACACCGATGGCCGCCATTGCCGTGATCGGAAAGCTAGCGAGCGCTCCAATGACGGCGGCAACGAAACCCTTGAGCGCGATGTTGAACCCCGTATCATAGTAGATGGTTGTCACGGGGCTGATCAATACTCCGCACAGGCTGCCGATGAATGCTGCGATGATGAAGGATAGTTGCCCTGCAAGAGCAGGTGGAATACCGACAAGTTGCGCACCGAGCCGGTTGACTGCAGTCGCTCGCAAGGCTGTGCCCTGATAGGTTTTACCAAAAAACATCCGCAAAGCCGACATAACCACGATTGCAGCAATCAGGATGACGATCTGCTGTCCCGTGACGCGGATATCACCGAAAGTGATATTTCCGGATGCAAGGGGAGACGCGCGCAAACCGTCAGGGCCGAAGAAAACCAGTCCCAGACCAAGCAACGCCATATGCACGCCCATGGAAACGATCAGCAGCACTAGCACGGAGGAATCGGCAACTGGCCTATAGACGATCGTGTAGAGATAGCTTGCCAGTGGGACCACGATCAGAAACGTGAGAGCGATATCCGCACCTGTTGGCATCGAGATCGGCGCAAGGTAGATTGTGGCACATGTCAAAATCGCCGGAAAGAGGGCATAGATCATGATGAGGCGTAGCGCTTCTGCGCGTCCAATTTGGCCCCGGCGGGAGTAGAATCTCATAGCGCCCGCCGCTAGGCCGCATATCAGAGTCAGCCAGATCACCTGCGGAACGAGATCGTTTTGCAGGGTAATATAGGTCAGAGCGCTGTAGGCGATGAACTCTCCCAGGAAGACAGCGATGATGCGTGTAAGCATGAAGATAAGCACCAGAGCCACGCCGACAAGGGCGTAGATCGCGCCGCTGACGAGGCCGTCCTGCGTCAGGAAGAGGGCGATATCAAAATCCATTTCGTCTCCATCGACCGGGTATAGGCACCGGTTTCACGCGCGTGGGAGATGGGTGGAGGCTGGCAGTGCCGCCTCCACCATTGCTCCTACCTTGCGATGTTAAACTTGCCGTTCTCTACAACAGCCATCACTCGACTGGCCGTGCTATTGGACAGGTCATGATTGGTTGCCGAGGCGCTATAGGCTCCATGCACGCCGGGAACATTGTTCAGGTTTTCGAGCGCGGCCCTCAGCGCTGTCCTGAATTCCTTGGTGCCAGGTTCAAGACCTGATTCCAGCACGGGAGTGGCTGCAGCGACGATGACAGTGCCTGAATCGATGAGGTATCCACCAAATGGTGAAACCGATCCCGGACCATATACGGCATCGTATTGAGCCGTATATTTAACCGCCGGCGCCTTTGCCGGATTGGAGTCTTCGAGTTGGGACGCCACAACAACCGGTCCGACCGGGAGAAGGGTGCCATTGCCCACGGGCCCCGCGACCTTGAGAAAGGCCGGGCTCGCGGAGCCGTGCGTATGGTATATCACGCCTGCGTAACCGCGGTCAGCAAGCGCGAGATTGGGACCGGCTGCGGGAGCACCCGAAGCGACAACGAGAACCGCATCCGGTCTCGCCGATGCGACTTTCAGCGCCTGAGCGGCAACGCTGGTATCATTGCGAGCGAAACGCTCAACAGGGCCAATCGCTATACCCGCGCTCTTCAGCAACGGGGTGATGGCATTGAGCCAAAGATCGCCATACGCGTCGCTATAGCCGATGACACCTATCGTCTTGATGCCTGCCGCCTTCATGTGCTCAGCGACGGCGGACGCCATCAGGCTCACAGGCTGTGGTACGACAAAGGTCCATTTAAACTGCGCGTCTTTGGTGGTGACAGGACCGATTGCCAGAAAGGGCGTTTCCGTTTCTGCAGCGACCGCTGCCAGAGCGCTTGCCACAGGCGTTGCGGCTCCTCCTATCAGGATGTCAGCCTTCTGTTCGGAAAGGCATTTTCGCGCGCTTTGCGTTGCGGCACCGGGATCGGTCGCGTCATCGAGGACAGTGTAGCGTACGGCCTTGCCCTGGATCTCCTTGGGCATGAACTGCACGGAGTTTTGCTGTGGCGCTCCAAGCGCGGACGCGGGCCCGGTGATGGAGAGCAGCGCACATACGGATACATCCGCATGAGCCAGTGCTGTGGAACTAACCAGCATTCCCAGTGCCAGCAAAGGTTTTACCATTGTCATAGACTTCTCCTCCTCGAGCCTCCTCCGGCTCTGTTTATGCGGCGGCGCCTGTTGCACCTACGCTGTTTCTTATTGCGGTTTTCGTGCGTCCAAGGACCGCTTCTAGCGCAGTGGAAAGGTGCTCACCGGCATCCTGCGGCGCTGCGACAGACTGCTTATGCCGCCATGCCACCACTCCGTCCGGGCGAACCAGCAATGCGCCACCTTCCTCGATCTCGCGGATCCGCGCCCAATAGAAATACGGGTCGGAGTAGCGACCGGCACCGACACGGATGCAGCGAAGATATGGCAGTCCAAGCGATTGGACGGCTTGTTCCCACGCCTCACCCGAAATTCCCGTCAGAACAGTGAAATGACCGTCCCCCACGACGTCGATCGTCGAGATGCGTTTGCCATCGGGCCCGACAAGCCATGCGTGAGGTATCTTCGCACCGGGACGTGAACTCGGTTGATGGAAGAGTTGTTTGTCGCGAAGCCATTCTTCGGGCTGCTCTTCGGCGATGAGAGCCGTAGAGATGTAGCGCTGGTTCATCTCGGTACCTTCGGCGTTGAACTCGTAGTCCTTGAGTTCCATGGCATCGATCATTTTCTGTCGAGCCTCGATGCCTTCCGCATCCGGCGCGAAGAACCTGTTGAGGTATTGATCAAGGGTGCCTGTGATCCCGGAGGGTTTGCCGTAGAATGCCGAACGGATCGGTGCATAGTCGACGCGGGATTGATTGGCCCGCTCCACGATCTGACGTCCGACAGGCGCTCTTTCGTCACCGTAGGATGACAGAAATCCGAGCTCGGCGTACTCCTTGACCACGTAGGCCAACTTCCAGGCAAGGTTGAACCCGTCTTGCACTGATGTATTCAGGCCAAGTCCGCTTGAAGGCGGGTGACGGTGGACGGCATCTCCGCCACAAAAAACGCGGCCCTTCGAGTATTCCACCGCATATTGCTGATTTACATACCAAGGCGACACCGACATGATCTTGCATTCGAGCGACGGGTCGCCGACAAGGATCCTGATTTTTTCAAGGGCATTTTCAAAGCTGAGATCCGGATTCCCTTTCGACATGTCGAAGCCCCAGCCAGCGATCCATTCCGTCCATGGCTTGACCGCCCGCAGCAGGCCCATTCCGATCTCGCCGAACCCGGCTTCGGGATTGACGATCCAATGCAGGATGCTGGGACGGTGGGCAACATATTTCGACAGATCGGCCTTGAACTGGACGTAGACCGTGCCAGCACGGGCCAATACACCTTCGAACGGTAGCTTGATATCTTCCGCCACTTGCGAACGCGCACCGTCTGCTCCAACCAGAAAGCGAACCCGCTGCTCGTAGTCCTGACCGGAGATCAGGTTGCGCAGACGAACGGTCACGCCGTCCTCGTCCTGTTCATGGCTCAGATACTCGGTGTTGAAAGAAATCTGAGCTCCGCTGCGTGCGGCAGCGTTGACAAGAATTGGTTCCATGATC
Organism: Hyphomicrobiales bacterium; assembly: GCA_900472925.1. Classification (GTDB taxonomy): domain Bacteria; phylum Pseudomonadota; class Alphaproteobacteria; order Rhizobiales; family Rhizobiaceae; genus Agrobacterium. The sequence goes on along the minus strand of UCJU01000018.1, from coordinate 26,552 downwards.
GGCTGGGGGATGTCGAGCATGGGGCAGGGGCTTGCTCCAATGTAATCGCCATAGCGGGCGTCTCCCGTTCCCCATGTTTGTAACCTGGCTATTTCCGGTCCTGCAAAACTGGTGGTGAACAGGGTGTCGCCCATCTGGTCCCAGGGGGTTGCCTGCTGCCTTAGTTCGTCTTCAATACCGAGGCTTCGGAGCGCTTCCACCGTTCGTTGATTGGTGATGTGAGCCCTGGGGGTGTTGGCCAGCCAGTTCCACTTGCTGATCGCGTGGACCCGTACGCCATATTGAGCAAGAGCCAGCGCCGTGGTTGCTCCCATTGGGCCGGTTCCGACAACGAGAATATCGGTATCAAATTTGCGCTGCGTCATGTCTCAAATCCTGTGCTTTCAGACGTTCGTATTGGCCCGCAGCCCCGAGGGGTTCGCTGGACATAGGGTGGCTTTCTTACACTTTGCGCGGAGAGGCGCTGCCAGCTGGGCGCACTATGCGTTGCCTGCCGCAAGATCGAGAGCAACGTCCACGATCATATCCTCCTGGCCACCGACCATCCTTCGCCGACCCAGTTCGATGAGGATTTCACGCGTATCCACGCCATATTGTCTTGAGGCGTTTTCGGCATGACGCAGGAAGCTGGAGTAAACGCCCGCGTAACCGAGCGACAGGCTCTCGCGATCGACACGGACGGGTCTGTCCTGAAGCGGACGAACGATGTCGTCTGCCGCATCCATGAGCCGGAACAGATCGGTTCCCGTGTGAATGTCTTTCCGGTTCAGTACCGCAATCAGCGCTTCAAGCGGTGCATTTCCGGCACCAGCTCCCATCCCTGCCAGCGAGGCATCTACTCGACCAGCGCCGGCCTCTATACCTGCAACTGCGTTTGCGACGCCTAAAGTGAGGTTGTGGTGCGTGTGTACGCCGATTTCCGTCGATGGCATCAAGCCATCGCGCAATGTCCTGACGCGACGTGTGTATTGTTCCGGCAGCAGAGCGCCCGCTGAGTCCGTCACATAGACGCATTCCGCGCCATAGGCTTCCATCAGCTTTGCCTGTTCGAGAAGCTTCTCCGGTTCGGCCATGTGCGACATCATCAGAAAGCCGACGGTATCCATTCCAAGGGATCGCGCGGCTTCGATGTGCTGGCGGGATACGTCTGCTTCGGTGCAGTGCGTAGCAATCCTGACGGATCTTGCCCCCGCGGCATAAGCTTCCTTCAGATCATGGACTGTACCGATGCCGGGGATCAACAGGACGGTCACGGTCGCATGTGTGCAGACCTCACTGACTGCCGAAATCCAGTCTGTATCGTTGTGAAGACCGAAACCGTAGTTGAATGTCGATCCGGCCAATCCATCGCCATGGGTGATTTCGATGGCATCCACCTTCGCAGCATCGAGAGCACGGGCTATGGTCTGAACCTGCTCGATGGAATATTGGTGGCGGATGGAATGCATGCCGTCGCGGAGCGTGACGTCCTGAATATAGAGCTTGTCGAGGTTTGCGCGAGCCATTATGCGGCCTCCTTTGCCAAAACAGTCGCGGCCCATTGGTCAGCGGTCTGCAATGCGGCGGATGTCATGATGTCCAGATTACCGGCGAAGGCTGGAAGGTAGTGGGCAGCGCCCTCGACCTCGAGGAAGATCGTTGTCTTCAATCCCGAAACCCGGCCGATGCCTGGCACTATAACCGGTGCATTGTCACCGATCGTCTCGAACTGCACCTTTTGCTTGAGACGATAGCCCGGAACATAGGCCTGAACAGTCTTGACCATATCGAGGATCGAGGCTTCGATTGCGTCTCTGTCGCCGCCCTGCGACAGCACGAATACAGTGTCGCGCATGATCACGGGCGGCTCGGCCGGATTGAGGATAATGATGGCTTTGCCCCGTTCCGCGCCGCCGAGCGTCTCGATCGCTTTCGACGTCGTTTCGGTAAACTCGTCGATATTTGCCCGTGTGCCGGGCCCGGCTGACAGTGACGATATCGATGCGACAATCTCGCCGTAGACAACACGGTCAGTCGCGCGTTTGACGGCATAAACCATCGGTATGGTCGCCTGTCCGCCACAGGTGACCATATTGACGTTCGGCTCGTTGACATTGGCATCGCCGTTGATGCTCGGGATCGTGAAGGGGCCAATCGCAGCTGGCGTCAGGTCGATGACCTTTTTGCCATCTTTCTGCAAAAGAGCGTCGTTGCCAATGTGCGCCTTCGCGGAGGTTGCGTCGAAGACCAACCGGATATCGTGATATTCAGGCATACGGAGAAGACCTTCGATCCCCTCATGGGTGACGGGAATGCCGAGCCTTTGTGCTCGTGCCAGTCCATCCGAAGCCGGGTCGATACCGACCATCGCGCCCATCTCGATGTTTTTCGATGTGCGCATGATCTTGATCATCAAGTCCGAACCGATGTTACCCGAGCCAATGATGGCGCATTTCACCTTGGTCATAGTTTTGGATCCTCCAATGCCAACCGCATCTTCATCTGATTGAAGGCGCAGCAAGTCGTGCGTTGTCACGACAGGTGACAACGTGGTTTTCAAATTTTCAGTATCAAAGTGTGCCCGGTTAACCGTCGTGACCGAACAGCGCACGGACGGTTCCAAGGCCGTCGATCGTCGCCTCGAAGCGATCACCCGGGGTAACGGGAACCATAGGGCCGAGCGCACCTGTCATAACCAGATCGCCAGCCCGAAGAGGCGTTTCGAATTTGACCATTTTCCGTGCCAACCAGAGTGCGGCATTTAGCGGATGTCCCAGGCAGGCGGCCCCTTCGCCTTGAGAAACGACGTCATCTCCCCGCTTCATCGACATCTTCAGCGTTTTCAAATCGAGTCCCGAAAGGGAGGTTGGCACTGCCCCCAGCACCACCAGGCTTGAGGAAGCGTTGTCAGCCACCGTGTCGTTGAACCGTATGTTCCAGTCCGCGATGCGGCTTCCGACGACCTCAATCGCAGGAAGCACGAAATCGACAGCCTGGATGAGCTCCGTGAGCGTCACGTCAGCCGCAACGATGTCCTTCTTGAGGACCAAAGCAATCTCGGCCTCTGCTTTTGGCTGAAGCAAACGGTTGAAAGGAATTACCTCATCATCGCCATAGACGGTATCTGCGAAAATCGTTCCGAAATCCGGCTGGTCGACGCCGAGCTGGGACTGCACGACTTTCGACGTGAGGCCGACCTTCCGACCAACGACGCGACGACCGTTCTGTGTCCAGTAATCGACGTTGGCGCGCTGAACAGCGTAAGCTGTGGCACCGTCGTCGTTCGGCATCCTGTCCCGAATAGGAGCGACCGGCATCCCGGCACTTTCAGCCTGTCTCAATTCCGCTGCCAGCGCAGCTACAAGTTCCAGCGATGTCATTAGTCCTCCCCGTGCCGGTTCGTATCGGCCTTTGACGGTTGATGCGAACTCTGCGCGCAATACTGCATGGTCTTTGTAATATTTGTGAAACGTCGGGCCTCCCAGACCGAACCGATGGACCTCCTCGTCTCACGGTAATTGATCGAAGTTTATAAAGAGAGTTGCCACAGTGACAATTCTCATGTCAGTTTGGTGCACTTAGTGCACATTTTTCGACGGGGAGGATGAGGTGGACGACAGTCCATATAAATTTGTACAGGGGCTATCCCGCGGGTTGTCGGTTCTTCGCGCATTGAACCAGGCAGATGGAGGATGGGCCAGCGTGAGAGAGCTGTCCTTGACGACCGGGCTTCACCGCACCACGGTAAGGCGGTTGCTGGAGACTTTGCAAAAGGAAGGCGTGTTAAGACGCTCGGCCTCTGACGACAGCTATCGGCTGACCTATGATGTTCGCGGGTTAAGCGATGGCTTCCGCGAGGAGGAATGGATATCGGAAGTCGCGTCTCCGGTTCTTGGCGAACTTCTCGTGAAGGTCGTCTGGCCATCGGACTTCGCAACACTCGACGGAATCGATATGCGGGTACGCGAATCCACCCATCGCTTCTCTCCGTTGTCTTTCCACAAAGTCACCGTCAGACGCAGGCTTCCGCTTGCGACCACCGCGGCGGGCCGAGCGTATCTTGCCTTCTGTCCAGACGATGAGCGGGAAGATCTCCTCAGTCGCCTCGCAGCCTTGCCAGGATCTGTGTTAAACGGTCCGGCACGTTATTCGCTGATGAAATTGCTCGATCAACATCGGGAATTAGGTCACGCCCACAATAATGGCGAGTGGTCTACCGAGCAGCGAATTTTGGCTTTGGCCGTCCCGGTAATGCTGGACGGCAATGTGCAGGGCTGCATAAACATCGTCATGCTTCGATCTGCATTGAGCCTCGCCGAAGCCCGCAAGCGTTACTTGTCAGCGCTCCATGCTGCGGCACATAAAATAGAAGAGTATCTGATTGCACCCCGGTAGCGCCTAAAAAAAAGGGGGCCTCGGCCCCCTTCGCTATGCGCTCGTCTGTTACCTCGCGGGAAGGTGCAATCCAGCCGATCCCGTGGTATCGCGTCCGCGGCTCCCGGGGGAGGTGTCGATCGGATCACCGTACCAGGTCAACCCGTCAGGAAACGCCTCTTTCTTCCACTCAATCGGTTCCCAGTCCGGATCGAAAATCAGATAGCCGCCGGCATATAGCTCCACACGGTGATCTGACGCAGGGTCGTGAACATAGAGGTACATGGCCTGCCCAATACCATGCTTGCCCGGACCGGCGCTGAAGGATACGTCGAGATCTTTCAAAACATCGGCGGCAACCAGAGAGTCGGAAAAATCCTGCAGGTTAAACGCAACGTGATGGAGTTGCGCTTTCTTCTCCATGCGGTTGGCCACGATTGCAAGATCGTGCATTTGTGGCGTAACCGACATCCAGGATGCCATGATCGTGCCCGGACTTTCGGGAAGATAGGCAAACTCGCGACGCTTGAAGCCAAGATTATCCCGCACCCACTGCTCCGCCTGATTGATCGTCGAAGGGGATGTCTGAATATTGAAATGGTCGATGCGCCTAACGCCCAGACCGCGACGTTTCGAGGAGTTGGATGGCAGGCGGGAGCGTAAATGTTCCGGTGCCAAGGGCTTTTCGATATCATAATAGAGTTCAAAGGGGTGGTCGCCTCCAGGCAGAAGGAAACGGATTGCTGTTCCGCGACCGATCTCGCTGCCACCGGGAACCTCAACGACCTCGATTTCCTGCCGTTTCAGCTCTTCCGCATACAACTCCACATCTTGCGGGCGCCGGACACGAAATGAATACGCGTTGACAATCGCTTCCGCCTGTTCGGTCAATACCAGCGAATGATGGCCGAGTTCCTGATGGCAACGAAGGTAGGAAACGTTGCCCGTGCGAACGACCTCCTCCATTCCCAGAGTATCCCTGAAAAATAGAAGGGACTTTTCCAGATCGGGGGTGCCGAGATTGATGCCGCCGCACTGGGCGATCTGTGGACCTGGATCGTATTGATCGGACAACTGCATATGCTCCTCCTGCTTGATTTGAAGTCCATTGACGGGTGCTATCTTCGCCGGGAAGATATGCAGCCCTGAATGTCGGACATTGCCGTTTTCGCCAAAGTTATGGTGGCGAACGTGGCGCGGAGGATGTTGCATCCGGTGCCCCTCCCACAGCGCGCCGCATAACTTTTCATCAGCCACAGCGCATGGAAGTTCAACGGGCAAGTCCCGTTGGTGCACTTTGTGCCCTCTTCAGCCGCTGGTCCCAACGCCAGAAGGCTGTGCAGGCATATCAGCTTCTGAACTGTGCACCTGGTGAACATGGGAGGCATATGATTTGCAGCTTACTTGCTGCGACTGATAACACACGCATTGCGACCGACGCTCAGCCGTCTCGCGTCGAGTGGGAGGCTCGGTAGACGCATGTGCTACTCATGCACAAAGTTGGTCGCCTGATCTCCCTGAACAGGAACAAGCCAGGAGTCCATCAATGAGCCAGGTATTCACCGAAGCCGCCACCAGCAAATTCTTTTCGATGAAAGAAGGCGACGGTGAGTTGAAGATACATTACAACGACTGCGATCCTGGTACGGGTGGCGATACTGTTGTTCTGTTGCATGGCTCTGGCCCTGGTGCCAGCGGTTGGGCCAACTTCAATCTCAACATTTCTCCGCTTACCGACGTCGGTTTCCGCGTCATATTGCTTGATGCGCCGGGATGGAGCAAAAGCGACAGCATAATCTCGAGCGGCTCGCGCTCCGAGTTGAACGCCCGCGTTCTGAAGGGTCTTGTCGATTATCTGGGCCTGGCCCATATTCACATCGTTGGCAATTCGATGGGCGGCCATTGTGCGGTTGCATTCGCGCTTGCCAATCCGTCAAACGTCGGCAAACTCGTTCTTATGGGTGGTGGTACAGGTGGTGTCAGCCCCTTTGTTCCTATGCCGACAGAAGGCATCAAGTTGATCGGTGCTTTGTATCGCGACCCGACAATCGAAAACCTCAAGAAAATGATGTCGGTGTTCGTTTTCGACACCTCCGCCCTCACTGAAGAACTCTATCAGACGCGCCTGAACAATATTCTGGCCCGCCGGGACCATCTCGAAAACTTCGTCAAGAGCACTGAAATAAACCCTAAGCAGTTCCCGGATGTTGGACATCGACTGGGTGAGATTATGGCGCAAACCCTGATCATCTGGGGGCGCAACGACAGGTTCGTGTCATTGGATGTCGGCCTGCGTCTCATTGCAGGCATACCGAATTCCGAACTGCACGTTTTCAACAACTGCGGTCATTGGGCGCAATGGGAACATCGCGACAAGTTCAACCGTATGGTTGTCGATTTCTTCACAACATAAGTACACCGCCTGAGGATGGATAGAAAGTTCGACTTGCTTTGGGAGGAGCAATTACTTGAGCCAGATCTTCACAGCATCGTTGATTGCGGCGTGCGCGCTAATCGTTGCCGATAGCGCGGTCGCGACCGGAAAAGAAACTAAAATTCCACGCGTAGGTTTCGTTGCCGGGGCCGGCGGTTATCCAAGAATGGCTGTCACAAATCAGGCCTTTTTCGATGCGCTTGCAGAAAAAGGCTATAAGGACGGGACCACGATGCAAGTCGTGTTCCGTTCGGCGAACGGAAATATGGCAGAGATGCCCGAGTTGGTTCGACAGGTGCTAAATGAGCAGGTCGATATTCTCGTTGTCTCGTCGTCACCGGGATGTGCGGCAGCCTCGAAAGCTACCACCGAGATCCCAGTCCTGTGTATTTCTGTTCAGGACGACCCGATAAGGGAGGGCTTCACCCGGTCGCTGGAGCGTGGAGAAGCGAATGTCGTTGGTGTTCATAGCTATTTGCCGGACGGTGTGGCGCAACAGCTCTCCGGACTACAGGTAATGAAGCCGGGCCTCGCCCGACTTGCCGTCTTGTTCAACCCCGGAAATAACACCCACCTACGCCTTTTGGGCCTGTGGAAAACGGCGGCACAGGCCAGAGACATAACGATTATCGATATGGCCGTCACCGGTCCTCGCGATCTGGATGCCGTTGCATCCAGAGCCATTGGCGACGGCGCTGAAATGGCAATCGGACTCCTTGGCGCCGACACCTATGCGATCCGTCGGGAAATAGCCGATATGGCCAGGGCAAAGCACTTCCCGGTCGTGATGGATACGCCGGGTGGATACACCGATATGGGCGGGGTGGCGACGCTTGGCGTGGACATTGTTCCGCTTTATCGAGAAGGCGCGCTGAAGCAGATGGTTCCTATGCTGGAGGGCACTGTGCCATCTCAACTGCCGTGGATTGGGCCTGAAATGATCGCTACGAAATTCAATTCGGAAGCGCTCCAGTTTTTCAAGCTTCAACAGCCGTAACGAGCCACATCTTCACAAGCGTTTTCACATTTCGCTTCGGGCAAAGACATGGCCGCGATGAGAAGAGTGGCACTGAATATAGGGAGGAAATTTATGCTTAAATATATGAAGGCGGCGCGGCTGCACACGGTGGGTACGAACTTTTCCATCGACTCCATCGAAATACCCACCCCGGGCCCTCACGATGTTCTCGTCAAGGTGAAAGCCTGCGGCATTATCCCCAACATGAAAAACGTGATGGCGCATTATGCCGAATGGTTTCCGTTTTTGCCGCTTCCACCCCTTCCGGCGATTTATGGGCTCGATGCATCCGGCGACGTGGTCGCGGTCGGTGAGAAAGTCAAGGCAATCTCTGTTGGCCAGCGCGTCTACGTCAATCCCGGTACGTCATGCGGTTCGTGCCACGCCTGCCGATGTGGGCAGCCAATCAACTGCGACGCATACACGTTCCTCGGTTACTTCGGCTTCGGCCCGCGCTCAAAGGAAGTATTCGAGGACTACCCCTATGCGGGCTTTGCGGAATACATGACCGCCCCTGCGTCCTCGCTCGTGAAGGTTCCGGATAGCGTCTCCTATGAAGCTGCGGCACGCATGGGATATCTTGGAACAGCCTATTCTGCGCTGAGGAAAGCCGGTGCGCGGTCTGGACAAACGGTCATTATCAGCGGCGCGACCGGCACACTCGGCCTTGGGGCGGTGTTGCTCGCGCTGGCAATGGGAGTGACCAAGATTTTCGCTATAGCACGCAATAAAGCCCTGCTGGACAGGGTGCGTGCTCTTGCTCCCGAGCGAATAGAGGTTCTATCAGCGGGAACTGAACCTCTGGGCGATTGGGTTCGAAGTTATACGGGTGGACTGGGCGCGGACATTTTTATCGATGCTGTCGGCCCGGGTGCACCTCATTCGCTGTCTTTGGAAGGCATTAATGCGCTTCGACGAGGCGGGCGGATGGTCGATATCGGTGGAATGTCGGAACCGCTGCCGCTGGAGATGTTTCGTCTCATGTGCTTCCAGATCAGCGTCATCGGATCGCTGTGGTTCGATGTCGCCGAGGGCGAGGATATGATGCGGATGGCAGAGGCTGGAACGCTCGATCTCTCCGTTTTCGAGCACCATGCATTCCCGTTGGACAAAATTAGCGAGGCTCTGGAGGCAGTTGATAACCGTGCCGGCGGCTTTAGCAATGTGGTCGTAATGCATGAAGGAGCGAAGCGATGACCTCCAGATTTATCGTTGTCGACACGCGCGCAGGCAAGTCTCACGTGGTAAGTGAGGGACAGCCTCCGTCAAATGCTTTCGTATCCGTTCCAGGATTTGATCCTGCGGTCATATGGGGAACCGATCCGTTGGCCGTACTGCCCTGGGATGGTATCAATCCAGCCTCGAAAACGAACTCGCTGATGCCTGCTCCCGGTGGCACACGGCTTTGGCGTGTCGTATTTCCACCTGACAGCATCATGGCCTCGCCGGGGTTCGACCCGGAGCGTGCGGGAGCGGAGTATGCGGAACGACTGCCTGGCTTTTTCGATTACTTCGAGGCTGAAAATCCCGGTATGCATGCGACGCCCACAATCGATTACGACGTTGTTCTGGACGGAGAAATCACGCTTGAACTGGATGATGGAAAGCTTGTCGATTTAAAGCCGGGTGATGTTGTCGTCCAACACGGAAGCAGACACGCATGGCGCAACCGGAGTATGGAGCCAGCAACCATGCTGTTCGTCCTCATCGGCACTGAACGAAAAGATTGACCAGTCAATTCCATGCACAGAGGACTGGCCGCCTCGGCCATTGCCCAAGTTAGACTCGCATTAGGAGGATATGTTGAAAACGTTCATCACACTGACCGCGTTACTAGCTGTCAACTCGCCACTGGCGGCTGCGACTGTCCAGCCCTCACTTGGCGTACGCACAACCACGATAATCGAGGTGGATGGAAAACGTTTCAAGGACCTCAATCGCAACAGCAAGCTCGATCCCTATGAGGACTGGCGCATGTCTCCGGAAGAGCGGGCGGATGACCTTATCGGCTTGATGACGACGGAGGAAAAGGCTGGCCTGATGATGCACGGCTCGGCTCCCTCCTTCGGGCCGAACGCCAATCTCGGCTTCGGAAAGGCATATGATCTCGAGCGGGCCGGGCACATGATCCGCGACATGAAGGTCGTGACCTTCATCACCCGCCTGAATGATGAAGCGAGTAAACTGGCAAGCCAGAACAACGCATTGCAGGATGTCGCGGAAGGCGGTCGTCTGGGAATACCGGTAACAATCAGCACCGATCCGCGCAGCCATTTCCAATTCGTGCAAGGGGCGAGTAATGCCTCCGTTGGTTTTTCTCAATGGCCTGAAACATTGGGGCTTGCCGCAATCGGGGATCCCGCTTTGACGCGATCCTTCGCTGACACGGCGCGACAGGAGTACCGCGCTGTCGGAATACATGAGGCCCTTTCTCCTCAGATCGATCTGGCAACAGAGCCCCGATGGGCACGCAGCTTTGGAACATTTGGTGAGGATGCACAACTTTCAAAGGCTATGGCCGAGGCCTATGTCGCTGGTTTCCAGGATGGCGAAGACGGTATCAAAGCCGGGAGCGTCATTGCTGTTGCCAAACACTGGGTAGGATATGGTGCTGCGAAGAATGGCTGGGACAGCCACAGCGCCTATGGGCAACACGCAGATTTTTCCGGCGGAAACTTCGACGAGCACCTGATCCCGTTCGAAGGTGCGTTCAAGGCCAAGGTCGCAGGCATCATGCCGACTTACTCGATCCTCGATAATGTCGTCATCGACGGCAAGCCGGTCGAACCCGTCGGTGCCGGCTTCAGTAAAGAGCTTCTGACAGATCTCCTGCGTGGCAGGTACAAATTCGATGGCGTGATCTTGAGTGACTGGCTGATTACGAATGATTGTAAGGATGGCTGCCTCGAAGGTGAGGCTCCTGGAGTGACACCGACCGTAAACGACGACACATTCGGAATGCCATGGGGGGTCGAGGGGCTGTCGAAGGTCGACCGATTTGTGAAGGCTATCGATGCTGGGATTGACCAGTTTGGCGGCGTGATCAACTCTGACCTCATCGTTCAAGCTGTTAAGGAGAACAAGATAAGTGAAGAGCGACTGGATCGTTCGGCAAAGAGAATTCTGGTGCAGAAATTCCAGCAAGGGCTCTTTGAGGATCCTTACGTAGATCCTGATAAAGCCGCCTCCATCGTCGGAAACCGCTCTTTCATTTCCCAAGCGACAGCGGCGCAGGCCAGATCAACGGTGCTGCTGGAAAATCACGATCATCTATTGCCGCTTAAAGATCGCAAGCGAATTTTCCTTGTGAATGTCAATCCCGACGTTGCCAAGGCGCGCGGATATGACGTCGTCAGCACACCAGAAAAAGCTGACGTCGCTCTCGTACGCATGACGACACCCTTTGAACAGCCGCATAAGAACTACTTCTTCGGCGCAAGGCAACAGGAAGGCGACCTCGGTTTCAGGCCGGACAATTCTGAACTTGAAAGCTTTGAACAGGCCGCGAAAGTTGTTCCCACGATTGCGACTATCTACATCACCAGAGCAGCAGTCATTCCCGAACTAAAAGAGAAAGCGTCTGCACTCCTTGCAAATTTCGGCATCAGTGACGAAGCTCTGTTCGATGTCCTGGAAGGAAAGATAAAACCTGAGGGCAAACTCCCTTTGGAACTTCCATCGTCCATGCAGGCCGTGAACGCGCAAAAGTCGGATGTCCCGCATGACACGCTCCAGCCGCTCTATCCTATTCATTTCGGCTTAAACATCGAATGAAAGTAGCGTTGGCCAGCCCGAAGCTCAAATGCTGCCAGCCAAACAGGCTGGCAGCATTTTATATGAGATATATTTGGGAGAAATAGCAGCTACGTGTGACGATGGCGCCTATGTCTCTAAACCTGTTTAGCGGTGGGGGGAGACCTTCACACTGTTTACGGCGGGTTGTCTCCAAGAGTGCGCTTCAACAGGTAAATGGCGTCGAGAATATCTGCCTTGATCGCAACGCCTACCGCTTCACCATCACCCCGGCGCACAGCCTCAAGCGTCATCTGATGTTTGTCGACAATTGTTGTCGTTTCGGTCATCTCATATACGCTCCGCATGAACGGACCGAACTGCATCCAAATACTTTCTAAGAGAGCGACGAGGACCTCAGACCCTCCGGCTCTGTACAATTCGAAGTGAAATTGATAGTTTCCCCGCATGTAAGCATCTGCGTCCTTGGCTCCGTAGCTTTGGTTCATGCGCAAGTCGCAAGCCTCCATGACCGCAATGGTCTCGGGTGTTACGAAAGGTAGCGCTCGGCATGCGCAGAGAGGCTCCAACTGCAACCGGGCTTGCATGAGCTCCTCAAAACGGTGGCGGGTGAGTTCGGGAATGCAGACACGGCCGTTGCGGCGCACCTCTAGTGCACGCTCTCCACCCAAGCGAGTAATCGCTTCACGGACAGGCATAAGTCCGACGCCCATACTCTTGCTCAGTCCCCGCAGGCTGACGCTTGTGCCCGGAGAAAAACGACCGGAAATAAGCTGTTCGCGGAGTGCCTGGTAAACCTGTTGCTGTTGAGTGAGCAGTTCTCGCATTATTTCAAAAGCCTTGATACCACGTCCACCAGCAGGCTCGGCGCGATGTCTTCAATCCTTGCCGCCGCAGTTTGAGGCAGGACCGCCAGTTGCTGAGTTGAATGTGACGCCATAACACAATCCGAGGCCAGGCGACCAGTGCCTCCTTTGCCAGTGCCTTTCAGATATCGCGGAACGCCCCTGAGAAGCTTAGAGCTTCGGTTGCAAGTTTCTCATTTGCACCTTCAGGGTCCGCAGTAGAATTCATGCGGCCATTTTCAGTTTCTGTATGGGCGTTAGGCCGCAGATACCTATATTGGGCCGATCGTTGTTTTAGGTCCACAGCCCCATGCGCCCGTCAGGTTCGCCGGCATCCCACGGTTCCGCTCGATTTCGCTTTTATCGGCGATGGGCACGATCCCGACTTTGTCGTGCAAGCCATCCAGCCTGCCGCGACTTTGACATCAGCGATAGTTAGTTGCCTTCAAGCTACAGCGTTTTGCGTTTTATAAAATGCACAAAAGGCGCTGTAACGACTTAAATCTACGCCATAATTCCCATAAATCGCCTCTGATTTACGGAATTGTGCAGTAGCCATTCCGCCGGCACGGCCAATGCCCGAGCCTGAACCGGGGAGGATGTATGTGCGGCAGAGTAGATATTACATCCAGTTTCATTAAATTATCGCCGTCTGGCCGCCGTCGACCGGAAGCGCCACGCCCGTGACGAAGGATGAAAAGTCGGAGCCAAGCCACGCCACCACATCGCCGACCTCCCGCACATCGCCGAAGCGCCGCAAAGGCATTCGCTGGCGCAAGGGCTCGAAAGCGGCGGCGGCTTCAGGCGATGACTGCACCAGGGCGGTATCGATAAGTCCGGGACATACAGCGTTTACGCGAATGCCATGAGGCCCCAAAGCGTCCGCCAGCGAGCGAACCATCTGGTTCACGCCTCCTTTGCTCGTGCTGTATCCCACGGTGAACGAGGCTCCGCGTAATCCACCCATACTGGATGTCACCACGATGCTACCCTTCTTGCCAAGGCGTAACATTTGCCGGGCGGCCGCTTGCGCACCGTAAAAGACACCTTCCACATTGACAGCAAGCAGCCGCCGAAGGTCGCTCGGGTCCAGATCGAGAGTGTCGTTGGGCAACGCGATACCCGCGTTGCAAACCATAAGATCGACCCCGCCGAAAGCCTCGCTTTCAGCTATCAAAGCTTCCATATCTTCAGGCGACGTGACGTCGGCCCGGCGAAACAGATGGGGAATCCCAGTTCGGGCGAGCAACTGCGCCGTTGTATCGCCACCCTCGCGTGGTTCTTCCGTGAGGTCTGCCAGCACAATGGCTTTGGCGCCATGGCTTTGAGCCGCCAACGCAATGCCTCGACCGATTCCGCTTGCAGCGCCGGTTACAATAACTGTTTTCTCGTTGAGCATTTAATCTCCGGCATATTCTGGTTTGATAAAACGTCAGGCCCTTAATCTGGGACTGAAAGTCTTACGTTTCGGGCCAATTCTAGACCGTTTCCTCGGCGGTCGCGGTCCCTCGCGTCGGCGGACGCCGCCTCATGGGCTTGGAAATCGGAGAAGATCTGCAGACCAGGCGCTACCGCGACCCAATGGGAACACGGGCAAACACCATTCAAGCGTCAGTGAGCACTCTCTTACCTGTCACGATCCCTAGTATGGTTTCAGCATTCGCTGATACGCCAGTCATTCTCCAACAGACAATGCCATCAGGTCTGACCAATACGTGATCTGCCTGGAGCTGATCCATAACGGATCTCGCCATTTTTTGTACGGTCAGGGGGAGTTTTTTACGCTCTGCTTCTCGCTTGAAAAGGTCGGATATATCCACGCTTGTTGTGAATAGAGTGAACCCCTGTCCACAAAGATCATGAAGCGTCGTCTTATTATCTGCCCAGACAAGAGGTAAACGGCCTCCCGGTTTAGGGGAGGGGTGGTAAATTTCTGCGTCCCATGGAGGGGGGGATGTGTGATCGTGTACGATTACTTCCGAGTCGTCGTAACGGTCGCCCAGATAAATTCCCATTCCATCAAAGTGTTTGCCGTGCCGGGGTTTGGACGCAGCGATTTCTTCAATTGCGGCCTTTCTCTCAGATGGCTTCGCCAGCCGCCTTCCAGCGCTCATGATTTCACGCATCACAGACCGATTGTGTGTCGCCTGCGCGCCGTTGCGGACGAAGACTGGCTTGCGCTCATTTTCGTAGGTTGAAAGCAATGCATCATCGCCCCACCCTTCGATTGTCGCCTGAAGTTTCCAGGCAATATTCATCGCGTCACCCATGCCGGTATTAAGGCCGTATCCGCCAGTGGGAGACAGAAGATGAGCTGCGTCTCCTACGAGTATCGCAGAGCCTTTTTTATATGTCGTCGCCACCAGCTCACGCGGGATCCATGGCCAGGAGCTTATGACGGTAAAATCCACGTCACAACCAAGTGCCGTCCGGATTGCAATTGCCGGATCTTCCTCAGCACCGGCTTCGTCCGGCATCAAATGCCGCGAAAACACCCAGTGATTTCTTCCGTCAATAGCGAGGAAGGCGCCAGTAACGCCCTGCTTCAGAACCCAGTAGATAGCTGCTGGCTGCTTCCCAATTGCGTCAAGAAGCCTGTCACTACGGAAAAATGTATTGACCGATTCTCCTACTTTTCCCAAGCCTTCAAGCTTAACGCCCATTTGCGCACGAACGACACTGCGGGCTCCGTCGCACCCTAGGATATATCGGCTTCGAATCTCTTTGGTCGATCCGTCGGCAAGGCTGACCTTCGCAACGACGTGATTCCCAAAATCTTCGAAACTCGATAAAGTCTGTTCGTGGAAATGTCGGACCGAAGGTTGGTTGTTCACAAATTTCGCTAGGACCGGCTCGAGAATGTTTTGTCCGATGACGATCTTCCCGTACCTGCTCCAGTGGAGCTGCGGGTATTTTTCGAGAATATCGGGTGATCGATTCGAGGCTTCCAGTATGCTGGGGTAGTTCAAACGCATGAACTCTTCCCCAGCTACCGTTTCGGTAAATGCTATATCAATAGGATAATCTTCTGGCACTGCGGCCGCCATGACATCGTCAATGATGCCCCAGGCTCGAAAATATTCGAGAGTGCGGGGACCGATGTAGGTTGCGCGCGGATGCTCATGAAAGCCCATCTTCGGATCGATGATGATCGTATCGACGTTTCGCCGCCCGAGCTCTCCCGCCAAGGCGAGACCAACGGGACCTCCACCCACAACCAGAACATCGCAATCGTAAGTCATAATTCCTCCCTATGCGGTATCGCTATCAACGACATCGCATGATCTAACACTCGCATTACCAGACAAATTTTACCGATTGCGTGCTTCGGTATTCCACCAGAGGCAGTCGATTTCCGAGACACGGTAATTGTCGCCTGTCACGTAAACGGGCTCTCTTACATTATTCTTCGCAGCGTTCATCCGCATCTCACGCGCGCGCTCCCGACCTGCTTCATCCAGCCATGCTCGTTCATGACCCCACAGGCTCGGACCGTCCTTCATTTCGTAAGGCTCCCAGGTGTCGACGTTGATCGACTTGCCGCCCCAACCATATTCGATCATGAACTTTGAGGGTGTGAACGTGTAGAACGACGTCATGAAATCGTTGCTGTGGCGCCCCAACGTCGCACCAATGCGTTCTGGCTTTGTGAGTGCGATGTCGTAGCCTTGGCCCACATCATCAAGGTTGTAGAGTTCCATCATCAAATGATGGGTGCCGAGTTTCGGCATCTCTATCAACGCCAGACTGTGATGGCGGGAGTTTGTATGAAAGAAATAGGCCTTGAATGGTGACAGAACGAAATCGCTCAGTTTGAAGCCAAGGACCTCCTGATAGAACCGGCATGTTTCATCCATATCGGGAACTGTAAGCACCGCATGCCCAAGGCCGAGTGGCCCCGTGACGAAGCCAGAAATCGAACGTCCAGGGACAAAGCCATCGTCAGCCAATGCCGGTTCGAGAACGATCTCGACACGGTTTCCGGCGGGGTCGTTTAGAACAATCCCTTCCTTGACGAACCTTTCTTCGCAGAGTGTAGGCGTCATCTGACTATAGGGAACCTTTGCCTCTTCGAGTTTGTTGCAGACCGTTTCCAAATCTGCTCTAGAAGCAACTTCCCAACCCATCAGCTTCAAGCCGCCGCCCGGGTCGTCATGGATTATGAATCGCTGTTTGCGGTCATCCATTCGCAATGACAGCGTTTTCTTTGATCGGTCGACCATTTGCATGCCGAGAAGATTGGTCGCGTAATCAGCCCATTCGCCAAGGTCGTCGGACCGAATGCCAACGTAAGCGAGCGCAGATAGGGACATGTTGCTACTCCTATAGGGCAGGGGCGCCGTATGCGCCGTTCCAAGTTGGAGACATGATGATCCGGTTTAGGGTGACGTGTTCTGGCGCATCCAGAACGAAGCCTACGGTTCTTGCTATGTCTTCCGGCTTGAGCATCCTCGCGAGAGCCTCCTGAGAGGGCGGGGTCTTGCGCTTGGACATGGCAGCCGTCGCAACTTCACCAGGGCACACAGCGCATGCCCGAATTCCGTTTTGATACTCGGCTGCGTTCAGACTTTCCGTCAGAGCAACGACAGCATGCTTGGCCGAGGTGTAAGCCGGTCCTGGCTTGGCGCTTATGGTGACTCCAGCCCAGGAGGATAGTGCGACCACCTGGCCTGAGCGCTGTTTGCGCATGTAAGGCAAGACAGCGTTCACACAATAAAAGACCCCGTTTACATTCAGCAGGTAGAGACTGTCGAAGTCTTCGACCGATATCTCGCCCCATGCACGCGCACCGACATTTGCGCCAGCATTCGCAACAAGAGCGTCCACTCGTCCGAACTTCGAAACGATTGTTTCAACGGCACGTTTCACCGCAGAAGCATCGGTCACATCCACGGGAACCCCATCGGCTTTGAAGCCTCGGGCGGTCAGCGATGCAACAGCATCTTTCAGTTTTCCTTCATCCCGGCCACTGAGAACGACCGTATATCCTTGCTCTGCAAGATAGGTCGCTGTTGCGAGCCCAATACCACTGGATGCACCGGTTACCCAAACTATTCGGTTAGACATGTGCACCTCCATTATGACGCGATTCGTCGTTCCAAGGTTCCTTGCCGCTGAAAAGAGATATCGGTGGCCATGCGGCTGCCTCTGTCATGATCTCTATGACTGCGAATTTGCCGCTCTGAGAAGCGCGATTAAGGGCAGCCTCGACTTCAGCCGGATCCGTTACTCGCTCGCCGAAGCATCCGCAGGCGCGGGCTATTGCAGCATGGTCCACATCGAGAAACTCACAGGCATCGGTGTGGTCACCGTAGTGGACATTCTCTGCATGGGCCTGGAAGCCTAGTATGCCGTTGTTCAAAATGATTGCCGTCGCGCGAATATTCATTCGGCGAGCAGTCTCCAGTTCCTGCCAGCAGTGCCCGAAGCCGCCATCGCCTGCTATCGCGTAAACGTTCGCATCCGGGCGAGCGAGCTTGGCGCCCATCGCCATCGGTACGCCCCAACCCAAGCCGGCAAGTCCGCGTGGAGCGAGGAACCGCATATTGGGGTGCTTTGCCTCGAGATGGATGGTTGACCAATTGGTCGAGTAGCTGGCGTCGGCGACGACGATGTCTCCAGAAGAAAGCCTCCTGTTAAGAACTGACATTACCCATTCCGGCCGAATGGCGCCCTGTCGACCGGGCCCGATCGCTTTTTTCTCTTCGCTGAATTTCACTCGAGCCGAGGCAATTGTTTTCTTTACGTGTTCGCGGCTGCGATCGAAATCGACCGGCAGGATCGCACTGACATGATCTGCGAGCGCGGCCAATGTGGCTCGAGCATCGCCCACCAGTCGTTCGGCTTCGTAGTTTCGACCGATTTCCGCAGGGTCGATGTCAATGTGGATGAAGCGAGCAGCTTTAGGAAACAGGCTCCACTTGTCGGTGCCGTTCTCGTTGGTGCGGTTACCGACAAAGACAATGAGATCGGCGTTTGAAATAATTTCTTTCGTGTGGAATCCGAGCGAACCCTTCTCCATCGAATTGCCAACCATCCCGACAAAAAGATCAGCACTTTCGTCAAACGTTGCTTTGCCCATGTTGGTCGTACCCACGGGGCAACCAAGCAGGTCACTCAGGCGCGCCAGTTCTTCTTGCGCCTGAGACAGATGCACTCCGCCGCCCGATATAATCACAGGCTGTCTTGCCGATATGAGATGCTCTGCTGCACGCGCAATCTTCGCTGGCTCGGGGGCGTACCTGTCCAGCGGATAATTGCCAATGGATTGCGAACGGACAGAGGCCTGCGGGGCGGGGGCTCGCAAGAGATCCATCGGAAGCATCAGCGCGACTGGTCCAGGCCTGCCGCTGACCGCTGCGGCGAAGGCCATGTCAACATAGTCATCAACGCGGTCCGCGCGATCCAGACGTCGCGCCCATTTGGTGCAAGACTTGAACAGTTCGATGTGGTCGAATTCCTGGAAGGCGTTCTTATCAACAGAGGAAAGAGCAATATCTTGCACCAAGGCCACCACTGGAACCGATGCTTTCAAGGCTTCTGCCAAGGGTGGAACCAACAGCGTCGCAGCCGGTCCATTTTGGGCGGCAACCACGCCAACTTTTGCGGAGATTCTCGCATATCCATCGGCCATGGCACCGCCGGCATTTTCCGTGCGATAACCAACTTGTTCAATGCCGTATTTCGGCGTGACCATAAATAACGCCGCGGGAATGCTTTGGCCAAAAATGTGGGTAACGCCATGACGCTTAAGCGCCCGGGCAACTGCGTCCGAAACTGTGAATTCGACCTTCTCGTCCACAGACGAAATGTTGGTAACTTGGTTCATGGGATCCTCCTCCATTGGCGAGATTAGTAACATTCTAGAATTCATAAGTCAACGCAACTTTCTTTTTGTCGCGTGAAGACCATAATAATATGCACAATTTCACCATTAATCAGCTGACATTCTAGTATTCTTCTGATAACATATTGTGTGTTGCGGAGCGCCAATTTATCTCGAATATGTGCCGCAGCAGCGGAATTGAACTTATTATAAATCTCACCAGGAGGATTGGATGATTTACGAACTTCGCACCTACGAAGCGAAACCCGGACGGTTGGGCCCATGGCTTAGAACCTATGAGGAGACGAGACTCCCAATTCTAAAGAACCACCTTGGCAATCTTGTCGGAGCTTTCACGCCGGACACGGGAACGCTCAATCAGTTGGTGCAAATCTGGGCTTATGAAGATTATGCTGACAGAGAGCGTCGTCGAGCCGCATTGTGGAGTGACCCAGACTGGACCAATCCAGCTAACAACACGTCCGACGCATTGCAGCAGCAGCATTCCACCATCCTTCTTCCAACCCGGTTCTCACCGCTGAAGTGAGCTAACTTCTACAGCGTTCGGTTCGTTGGGCCGACAATTGATATCCATTAACGATCAAAACGTAATTTTCGGGAGGAAAATATGAATATGGAAGCTAAACGCCGGTCTATTAATCTCAAGGACCCGAGCCTTCTTACTGACAAGGCTTATATCTCCGGGCGCTGGGTCGCGTCGGATGACAACGGAATTATCGTTACCGATCCATTTGACTTGAGACCCCTCGGTCGCGTTCCCAACCTTGATATCGGCGAGGTGAAGCAAGCCATACACGATGCTGCTTTAGCCATGGCTTCCTGGAAGAAAGTGCCCGCCAAGTCCAGAGCTGCAGTCCTGCGTCGTTGGTACGACCTCATCATTGAAAATGCCAATGATCTAGCTTTGATCTTGACCAGTGAACAGGGCAAACCGCTTTCTGAAGCAAAGGCTGAGATCGTGTCCAACGCTGCGTACCTCGAATGGTTTGGCGAGGAGGCCAAGCGTATAGAGGGCGATTATATGGCAGGGCCAAGTGCTAGCCAGCGCATCCTAACGATGAAGCAGCCGATCGGCGTCTGTGCGGCGATCACGCCGTGGAATTTTCCCAACGGCATGATTACGAGAAAGGTCGGGCCGGCTCTGGCTGCGGGATGTGCGATAGTTCTCAAGCCCGCTTCGCAAACACCTCTTTCCGCACTGGCATTGGCTGTTCTAGGGGAACGAGCTGGCGTGCCTGCTGGTCTGTTCTCTGTCGTTACCGGCAACTCCCGGATGATCGGTGAAGAATTTACCACCAACCCTATTATCGCAAAGATCACCTTTACTGGTTCAACAGAAGTCGGCAGATGGCTGATGGCTCAGTCTGCAAATCAGATCAAAAGATTATCTTTGGAACTTGGAGGCAACGCCCCGTTCATCGTATTCGATGATGCGGATATCGACGCCGCGGTCGATGGTGCGATCGCTTCGAAATTCCGCAATGCTGGCCAGACATGTGTATGTGCCAACCGAATATATGTCCATGAACCCGTCTTACAGGAGTTTACAACAAAGCTAGCAGCGAAAGTGAAGGCGCTAAAGCTCGGTCAGGGAACCGAAACCGGCGTATCGATCGGACCTCTGATTGACGCCAGCGCCATCGCCAAGCTTCAGGAACATATCGATGACGCGTTGGCGCTGGGTGGCACTCTAGTCACTGGAGGAAAGCAGTCTGAACTGGGTGGGACTTTCTACGAGCCGACGATCATTTCCGGTGTGACGCAATCGATGAAGGTCGCGAAGGAAGAGACGTTTGCACCTCTGGCTCCCATCTTTACGTTTCAGACAGAAGAAGACGCTATCCGCGACGCAAATGACACAGAGTACGGACTTGCGTCCTACATCTACACCAGGGATTTCAGCCGTATTCTTCGCGTCGCAGAGCAGCTTGAGTACGGAATGGTTGGCGTCAATTCAGCGGCCCTTGCCAACGAAGTTGCACCCTTTGGCGGGGTGAAACAGTCTGGCTTAGGCCGCGAAGGGTCAAAATACGGTATCGAGGGCTATCTTGAAATCAAGTATCTTGCGATCGGTAACGTGTGAATGAACATCGACTGGCAACTGAGAAATTCCGCTTGGCAAGAATGACGGGCGCGTAGGCTCCCAATCTTTGTAGAAACTGGAATATCTGAAGCTTGTTCTGCAACCGGGACGCTGAACTGCTGACGCTTCGGACGAGAGTGCCAAGCGGGAGTGTTGTTGGCAAGGCAATTGCCTGATGGCACTCTCATAGCGAACTTCTCTGAAATAGAGGTAGGCCTACCGCAAAGTATGTGGCCGTTACGCGTCTGATTTGCGTGATGTATTCTTCAAACGGTAGGCCTGCCACGCCACATCAGTGAGCCGCAAGAATTCTGCTGAAATCTGCACGATACCTTAAGTCGAGTTGAGGGCAAAAGTCAGAAAACTGACCCACATCACTGCGTTTGCTTACTGAAAAATCCATATTAGATAAACAAAAACAGTACCCCATGGAACCATCTGAGGGACGTGCGCCTTCGGTCTGACCGCAGGTCTGATGCATAAAGGTACTTTATCCAAAGTGCAGCAACCAATGACCTTCGAACTGCGAATTGATTGGTCCATTTCCAAGTTTATTCTAAAATTAGAAGCGCGAGTTTTCGAGAATTTAACCTTTAAAGCATATATTCTAGAATTATAGAGGATGATCTTCCAGATGACCAATTATGTCTGGGTTGCGCAAGAGAGGAGAAGAAATGTTTACTTTTCAGAGGAAGGAAAGCTTCCGAGATGAACTTTGCCGTTTAATCTTCAGCAACTCGCCTGACGCCTATTTCGTCCTCGAAAATGAACGGATAGTTGATTGCAACGGTGCCATGGAAAAGATCCTCGGTATGCGGCGGGATGAAATCCTGGGGCTTCATCCGAGCCAATTTTCGCCCGCCTTCCAGGCCAATGGTCAACCCTCCGAGATAGCTGCTGCTGAACATTTCGGCGTGGTGGCTCGTGATGGCTTCGCGCGTTTTGAATGGAGACTGCAACTTAAGAATGGCGAGCACCTTCCCGTCATAGTCACGGTAATGTTGGCAACTATTTGTAATCGAAACGTCGCCGTTACCTTTTGGCAGGACATCAAAGCCCTTGATGAAGCACGGCAAGCGGAAGCCCAGTCACGAATTCGCGTCGCCGAAAAAGCCGCAGAACAGACAACAGTTGTATCAGCGATGGCTGAATCCCTTCATCGCCTGGCGATTGGAGATTTGTCGTGCGCCATACAATCCGGTTTCCCGGCCGAATATGATTCCCTGCGTGTAGACTTCAATACGGCATTGAAGGAACTCACTTCTATTCTAGGGCAGGTCGAGACCAATGCTGCGACGATCCTTGCTGCCAGTGAAAACATCAGTGATGCCACAAATGACCTGTCAAAAAGGACTGAACAACAGGCAGCATCTGTCGAAGAAACGGCTGCGGCGCTCGAACAGATAGCCGAAACGGTTGACAGCGCCATGGGCCAGGCGGAACTTGCTGGAAAGCTCGTCTCGGCGACACATTCCCATGCGGCCCAATCTGGGCAAGTGATGGACGATGCGATAACTGCGATGCGCAAAATCGAAAAATCTTCCATTGAAATCAATAATATCACCTCCGTGATCGATGATATCGCGTTCCAGACGAACCTTCTTGCCTTGAACGCGGGTGTTGAAGCCGCAAGAGCGGGTGAAGCTGGCAAAGGCTTCGCCGTCGTCGCACAGGAGGTTCGTGAACTTGCTCAAAGATCCGCCAAGGCGGCGAAAGAAATAAAATCTCTACTCGCCACGTCGAACGCCGAGGTCAAAACAGGTGTGCAGTTGGTAGAGAAAACAGGTGCTGAGCTGCAGTCAATCGTTGAAGGCGTGATCCAGATCAAGCAAAACGTAGATGGGATGGTGTCGTCCTCCCGAGAGCAGTCGACCGCGATAAATCAGATCAAGGTATCGATCGACATTATCGATAAGGGGATTCAGCAAAATGCCGCAATGGTCGAGCAATCGGCCGCGGCAACCGTTGATCTGGCCGAACAGGCGCATACCATGAGTGATCTGGCCTCTAGGTTCAACACCAAGAAGTCGTCAAAGCACCTGCGGGCCGCTTGATTCAATGCAAGCTGCGTATCGCCTAGCTGAAACAGCGAGCCTGAGTTTTGTCCCGGGAGCGCCTCCTGTTAAATTGAATCAGGAATCGGAACGGTCATGAAAATTAGTCGCAGTGGTTCGTCGCCATCGGTGTGGGCTCCCGAAGAACATTACACCGGGATGGTGCGCCTTGACGGTCCATTCCAGAGAGAGGAAGGATCCAGAATACTCGGAAGGACCAACACATTTGAGCCAGGGGCCCGTACTGCTTGGCACACTCACCCTCTAGGCCAGACGCTGCTCATCCTTTCCGGCCTCGGCTGGGTGCAACGTCGGAACGATCCGATTGAGGAAGTTCGTCCGGGGGACATCGTTTGGATCCGGCCTGGCGAAGAGCATTGGCACGGCGCGACCGCCACGACCGCGATGTCCCACGTCGCAATTGTCGAGGTCGTGGATGACATAGCGAGCGAGTGGATGGAGAAGGTTTCCGACGACGAGTTTCGACGTTCCACAAGTTGACGGTTGCACCTCGGAGACACCGATATATTCGTGGCGGCCAACGGATGAGCTAGACGCGACAAACTCGCATCATTTCCTGCAAGCGGAAGGTGTCGACCTCCGCCGATCGACGTCATGCTGTGGAGATGACTGTAACCCATTGCCCATGTCGTGCTTTTGGAAGGGCAAACTGCAGGCCATGCCGGAAGGCGTGCCGCGTGCAGTCGAGGACCAAGATATCCTTTAGCCAAACTGGTATGAAGCGGGAACATAGCGGTAGGCATCACCATCTCGCTCCACAAAACCCAGGCCTGGTAGCGGTACATGATATGCGAGGAACGGCATCCGCCGATCTGCCATGTCGGCCAGCAGTCGTCGACGGGTTTCGGCTGCCTGCACCGGGTTTCCATCGTAGACGTTCGTCCAGTCTGGCTTTTTGAACGCAAAGACGTGATGCAGCAAAATATCGGCGGTAATGGCAACCGGGCCGACGCTGGTGTCAACTTCATAGATGAGATGGCCAGGCGAGTGACCGAAGGTGTCTACGGCGCGAACGCCCCTTAGCACTTCCTGGCCGCCTTCAATGAAGGTGATGCGATCGAGTAGGGGAGTGACGTATTTGGCCACAAATTCCACTGTCTCGGGGCGAGGTCCTGACTTGGCGGCGTCCGAGGTCCAATAATCGTACTCCACTTTTCCCACCAGGTAGCGAGCGTTGGGGAACACAGGCCTGCCCTTGAGTATCAGCCCACCGATATGATCGAGATGCATGTGGCTGAGGGCAACAACGGTTATGTCGTTGACCGAGTAACCGGCGCCCTCGAGTTCGTTGACCAGCAGACCGCGGCCATTCTGATGACCGAACTCGCCTATGCCGGTGTCAAACATCACCGTCTCGGTCCCGATCTCTACGATTGGGATATTCAGGTTCATTGTCACCTTGTCCGTCGGCAGGAAGTTAGCCGCCGCCACAGCTCTGGTGGCTTCGACGGTCTGATCTTTTCCGAAAGTTGGATGCAGGTCGTATTGCCCTATGCCGTCGCTGATGAAGGTGAATTTGGTATCTCCCACCATGCTCCGGCGCCAGCGCGGAGCCTCCGTTTTTTCGGAGCTGGAGGCTGCTGTTTGCGCGAACACCTGGCTCGCCTGCAAGGTGGACAGGGCTGCACCGCCCGCAGTAAGTTTAAACAGATTGCGGCGGCTGGTGATTAAAGGCATGGATTGACTCCCGTGTCGGTCAGAGCGCGAGTGTGGCTCAATATTTAGCCGGTAGCGCTCGGGTGAAGCGGGCGAAAAATTCTCGGAGCGCTTTGATCATGACCACGTAAATGACATGCCAAGAGACCGGAAAAAAGCCGGCTTGTCCTGATAGTATCCATCGCAAAATCCGATGGATCACTTTCTTGCAGGCCGACCAGTTTCCAGCGCGTCCAGTCTATAAGGGTCATTCTAGCAGACAGACCTTCTTTTATTTGTCTCTTCAGGATAGGTATCCGCCTACCTACAAAAAACTCCAGCAATCGTGTGGGCGGACGACAACGATTGGTCGAGGCCTTGTGAAGAGTTGCTGCTCTCTACATTGCGCGGTCATAGCTTAAACGCACACAGAGACTACATCATCAGCGCCTTGTTCACCTTTGCCGCTTTGCCTTCGTATTGAGTAATATCCACTCCCTGATCGGACAGTGCTTCAGCGAGTTCAGTCTCGCTTAGCGCCTCGATTTCCTGTTCAGTCATCTTCATGAAATTGATCTTGCGCCTGTATGGCGGGTTCGTTTCACCGAAGAAGCTGCGGTTCTCAAACGAAAAATCGTCGGCGTATTTGCTCATGAAGAACGACAGAAACGTATTGATGCTCAACCGAATACGCGGGTCCGCCGCCGCTAGGTGCGGTGATGAATCCAGCGTCTCCAGCATGAGACTGGACCACAGTTCAGCCCCTTTATCGTTCATCAACTGCATCGCGTTATGCGTATGATGAGCGTTGAGCCGGAACTCAGCGCCATGATAGTACGGCCCGCCGCCCATCACATCGATCCACATTGATGCTTGTGCATTGATGTGGATTTGTATGACACCGACACGCTCGAACACGGACCTGAACCAGTTGTCCTGTTCAAACACGCGTTGATAGAAGCTCTGGACGAGCTCCACGATAGCCTCCTGGCCAAGTACGGAGTACAATTGCCAGATTTGTATCGGCTTCGACGCATCACTTGGTGCCGTGAGCGACAGTATGTCCGCCATGCGATGGGCTTGCGGTGGCAATAAGTTCTTGGCCATCGCAGCTTGGATGTAATCTCGCTGGATCTTTTCGGTCATATAGCCGGGTTGTGTCGGAAAATTGGGAAGGTCAACACGTGCCATGATGTGCTTTCGTGGGATGTTTAGATCTCCGTGATGTTTTGATTGAATTGCACCGGGTCAGAAATGGTGCCGGAGCATCAGATATGAAGGCCCACCAAGACATTCAACCCTCGGGGCGTTTGCCGGCACTACGGGGTGCAATCAAGTGATATTTCCTCGAGAGTAAGAGTTTTGCGGTGATGCGAATATCATATATGCAAGTTGGGTGGCCAGATGAATTGTAGAAACGAGAGAAGAGAGTATTGCTTAAATTCTAGAATGTTGCTAGCGTTACCACGTCGTTGAGGAGCGGCGAACGTCTAAGGTCGCTTGCTGACC
>UCJU01000009.1:11458-13141 GCA_900472925.1 Hyphomicrobiales bacterium | reverse complement strand
ATCTTAACAATCACCGGATCTAGACACTGCCATTGGATGCGTTGGAGTAAAAACCATTCGGTCCCTGGCGTATTGCGTCTCCAAGAGGACACCACCGACCGCGACTCAGCTTCCCGCAGGAGGATCGATTTTTTGCAAGGCCCCATCAGGATCGTAGACGCGCAGTTGCGATGCTGATCGCTCAGAGCTGCGATAGATCACAAGATTGGTGCCACCGGGACGGGCTTGCGACGGAAACAGGATGCCATCCAGCCCTGAAGCCACGACATCATCCGCCATGTACCAAGTCGACGGCTCGATCGACTTGTCGAACCATTCGGCGCGCCAGTCGATCGCAAAATCCGCCCAAACGGCTGGCCACAGGCCGGGATCGAAGCCGGCGCTGAAGTCCACCACGCGGAGTTGTCTGATGAAGAAGGTGCAGATCGTGCCCGGCTGTATCCATGGATTGTCCTGCTTGTACTCCCCCAGCACCGTCGCGTCGTCCGCAGACAGGTAAAGCGCCTCCTGACAGGGGCGATTGAAGCGCCCGCCGCGTCGTCCGCGCCCATACCGGACATTGGTGTCCCTGCATAAGCGGGCACGATCACCCGGTAGTGGGCGACATCGTCGTGCTCACCGATCATCGCCTCAATCATCCAGCGGCACCGCCTGCAAGCGACTCCAGATAAGCAATCACTGCCTCTGCCCTGCCTTCGTGAACAAGCGCGTCGGCTGTCTTGTAGCCGAAAGCACGTAGCGGCTCATTGCGAAGCAGGAACGCTGCCCTCTCCACATCGCCAGTCATCTCGGTGGATACGGCGAGCACGCGCACCAGGTCCTGCAGATATTTCTGCAGCTGGGGTGCCTGGGGCCGGGTCGTGGGTGTGTTGCGATGCACATGCGCGCGCTCCGCAAGCTCCTGCACTTGAAACCCGAAGAAATTTCCGACCCTCGCAGGAGACAGGTATTGGGTGTTGGGTTCCCGGAACCGTTCAACGAAGGGCTGCTGCAGCACGGCATTCATGGCTCAATCCTCGCACTTAAATTGCACTGTTGTTGAACTTAATTTCAACTCAACTTGAGCTAACTATGCACTTAAATTGCACTCTGCGCAAGTTTCACCTACCGGCCTGGGTGATCGGCGCCTCCCCTGGGATGGCGCGACGCGACCGTGGTGGGATCGAGCTAGCACCTTGGACGGATCGCACGCTCTGGCAACGGACAAGCCGCCTCGACCAATTCCGGTTTGTTCGTATGAAGGCTCTCAGTTATGTGGCCGACTGCTGAACGAGCGGCTGACGCAGGCCGCGGCCGACGCCATGGCCGTGTATAGGGCTTGCCGGTGGCTTTGGCCTGCCGAACTGCCAGATCGGAGAGTGGCATGCTGTTTTAGCTCCTGAACATGCGTCAGGACCAGATGCTTGTCTCGTCGGCCTCGCTCCTACCAGCATCAATCCGGAAGCCGCCGCGCCCGCCTACTTTCGACTTAAAAATGGACTTAAAAGTCCTGGCTTTTTAGTCTCCGGCTCCGTCCAGGAAAACGGTAGAAAAATATTCCATAGGCAGAGTATAAATATCGCCAATTAATATAAATTAAAAATTATACGGAAAATATACCCGGAGGCGCGTGGAGCACTGCATCTCCCAAAAGTTGTAAAATCGATTGACTCTCACAATCGACCAGCCGAACATCGCTCGATA
>UCJU01000009.1:0-11429 GCA_900472925.1 Hyphomicrobiales bacterium | reverse complement strand
GGGCAATGACGCCGTCCCTGCCGGCCTGGCCGAATGGCTTGAAACGCTTGCACAGGCCCATGAGGCTATTCCGCCACCAATCACCTACAGAGGCAAACGGTCGGCCCTCTCATCGCCAACGCCGCCATCTTAACAATCACCGGATCACACATCAGGAAACATGTCACCGCAACTCTGTGCCTCATCGCTTTTGATCAGCCAGCCGACTGCCATTCAAGAATTTGTCAAGTTCAACAGTACGGGATCTGGATAGCCGAACTTCTTCAGCAAATTGCGGCCACCGGTCTACTGCCGCTCGAACCTGCTCTATAACCTCCCTGGCACCTTGATCCGGGATCGACGCCCCTCTGGAGACCGCCAAAAGGTGAGACAGGCCGGGGGTTCTACCTTCCCCGGCTATTGCCGCGCTGTGCTCACCGCCCGGTCCGGACGAAAAAGTAAGATCGTATGCGGGTGCCAGAGACCACCGACCATTCCCGTCCATAAGGAATGCATGGTTCTTCGCATGGTCGTCGCGATTTCTGGCATAGACATTGAACACCATATTTCGAAACATCTTGAGGATCTCCGCAGCGTCGCGAGTGATCATATGGGTCAGCTTGTGAAGTTGCTCATAGTTCACACTCGCCTCACGATGGCTGGCATTCAACAGACCGGTTGCCGTGTGCATGTGGAGCCTGCCGGCAGGTGTCCTATCAAAACGCTTTGTCGCAAAAAGCCGCTTTCCTTTCCGGGTCTCCAACAGCTGCGTGTCAGCCATCGTCAGTCCTGCAGCTACCGCCATAAGCGCGTAGGCTCTTTCTTCAGCGCCAATCTCCCGCGGATCATCAGAACCCGGTGCCTTGACCATCCACCTTTCAAACCCCGCATCCAAATGCTGGCCGTAGTCCAGAACACAGATATTTTCCGCCTTGTTGAAGCCGATCATTATCTTCGGACGTGCACCCGCCGATCCACCCTGTGCGCCTTGCAAACGATCGATGTCAGCGATGTCAATCTCCGTCTGTACCAATTCCACCTGATCAGCAAACCAATCAAGATCAGTGACGGCCTGTTGTTTCTGATCGTCTGGCAATTCCGGAACGTATGAGAGCGCCCCCATTCCCGTTCTGCCCACCGCCGACAGACGGTCAACCGGCGTGAGCCGGGTATAGTCAATGCCCGCTCGCTGGAGACGGCGGTCCAGCAACAAACGACCCCATCCGTCAGGCAGGCTGTCGTTGAATAGCCCATGGAGCCCGTCGAACGGATCGCGAGGCGCCGCAATCAACCCGGTGGCCGCCATCATGTGGAACGGAGAAATCAAAAGAGGCGCTGCCAGAAACTCCGCCGCGTACTCGAAGTAAGCCCTCCGTTCCCTGCCACTCCAGGCAAGCGTGCCAACTTTCCTCTGGTTGCCCTCGAGCTCCAGATGAACACTCATCTGCTGGATTGACCTTAACTTCATTTCCGGCGCACACGCTGCTTGAGAGGACGATCAATGACGTCATCGATATTCTGTGGCGGACGACCTGGAAACAAGCGTTCGAACTCCGCCTCCGCCTCAAGGGCGAACGCAATCTTCACAAGGCTCTGTAGGGAGATTTTCCCGGTTTCTTCAAATAGCCTCAGCGATCCGTAGGACACATTC
The DNA here is from genome assembly GCA_900472925.1 of Hyphomicrobiales bacterium. Taxonomy (GTDB): domain Bacteria; phylum Pseudomonadota; class Alphaproteobacteria; order Rhizobiales; family Rhizobiaceae; genus Agrobacterium. The sequence goes on along the minus strand of UCJU01000009.1, from coordinate 9,799 downwards.
GATCTCGAAGCCAATTCACGCTGGGTCAATCCATGCTCAATCCGTCGGCGCTTAATTCTATCCGCCAGCCCCCTGATAACTTCTACCGGGGACGACATCGTAAATGCTAACATATTATCACCTTAATAGAAATATGTGACATTAATGCCAATATAATAGCATTTAAAGAAATCACAAGTCGCATGCGTGCCACGCGAACCTGGCTTTATCACTGTCTGCGCGTTTCAGGACCGCGTCATCATCGCGGTAGTTTTCCACCCATGGGTTATAGGTCTTCGGTTTCAATGCGACCAACATGCACCAAAGAAAGAACGGTGCTGAAGAGGTGCCCAAGGCAAAAGCTCCCCATGTGTTGTAGAAACTCGTACGGGCCGAATAACAAGCTCTGCACGATCCTGAAAAAGAGGCAGAGAGCATGACAAATTTGGCTATTCGCGTCCGATGGACCTTCAACTATCGTCCATCGACACCAAAAATAAGTTGGCCACAGCGTGCTCGCCATTGGAATGGGCAAGCGCCGTGGGGTTGTTTGGTGCATGAAAATCAGAGAAATTAGGGAATTATTGCGCATGTGAGATGCATGATAATCAGAGCTAACACAGACCATGCTTCCGTTCTGCCGCAAATCAACACGCCATATATGACGTATTATGTTGAAAAATCGTTCATATATAGCGCTTAAACACCCATCGCTATCTCAGTTTGATCGTTCATGAAGGCCGTTTCATATTGGCGGGCTAAAGCCCCCGAGACGCCCACCTGTCGAAGCGCTTCGCGCCATTCGTCGGAAACACGCCGCGCTGTCTCGCGGATCATTTGGCGGGCATCCTCGTCCGCGATCTCAAAGAACTCACATGCTTCAAGCGCCAGAAGGATCGACCGATCGTGCACGCCCCCTTCAAGGATCGCTGTTTCGAGATGCGGATTACGGTCAGGTGCGGGGTTCACATCGAAAACCGGAGACAATCGCCAGCGGCCGCCTCCGACATAGAGGAAACCGTGATTCTTCAGGTGGTCATCCTTATTCGAAACGAGAATGGTAAAAATCAGACGCAGGAAGAGTTCGCGGAAATCGGCCTGTGGGTCAGCGGCATTTACCCGCATGAAGTCGATAATCTCCGTATAGGAACCAATTTCAGTTCCCGTCTTCCCCAAAGCAGTGCGGGCCGAAATGTAAGGAATACGTGCGATCCCGCGCCGGTCAAACCGCTGAATCAGAGCGACCGGGTATGGCGTGTCGGCGAGTTCCAGCCTGACTTCCGGAGTTCGAATGCCACAGGCGCGGGCAAGGCGGAGCGTGGCAACCTCGACGCTTTCGATCGGCTGCTGGTCGTGAACCGAAGTAAACTTGGCTAGCCAGATCGTCTCGCCATCCTGGACATTGGCCTTGGGACGTGCGCCGCCGGAGCCACCCGCACCAGCGAGTACCTGCATCTCTTCGGCGGAAATCTCCCTGCCTTGTTCATAAGCGCGCGCAATAGCGGTGATCGCTTGTAGATCGACCAGCCGTGGCACAGCATCGACCGCCCCACCCCGGATGATCTGCCCCGTATCGTCGAGAAACCGCAGAGCCCCCTGCCGGCAAGTGTCATCAGATAGTGTTAGATATTCGAATTCGGAAAGGCCATTGCCATAAGCGCGCTCGAGAAGCCTGCGGCCCCAACTATCTGGCGCGGCATCGGCGAAAACACCCGCCAGTGCGTCGTGCATATTTCGGGACTGACCAGAGGTGTGAAATGGCCCAGCTTCAAGGGGAAAGGTCGGTTGAACGGCAAAACCGCGAGGATTCTGGATCCAGGCGGGATCATAGGCGAAGGTAGAGAACTGCCGCGGCCCCACCTGCGTGAAACGAAGCTGGCCAACGGCTGTCAGGCTTTCGCCGAGGACAACATGGGCGTTGAAGTCGGGCATCAGAATGACGCGCCGTCCGGGTCGACGACATCCCGATCATCCTGTTCCGTCTGAGGCTTGACCTTCTGCCTGCGCAGTGTGGTCGCAAAAGACCGTCCGCGACGCGGCTGGCGTTCAGCGATCAACGCTAGTCCCAGATCATCCTTGCGGATGTCGATCAGATCGGCCAGCCGATCGACAAGACCAAGTACAACCAAGATATCCGCAAGCGTGCCTATCCCAACGCCGGGATCCCCCTTTTCCAACCGCGCGACGGTGCTGGGCGACGTGCCCGCGCGTACCGCCAGATCAGCCACGGCGACGCCGCGCCGCAAACGAGCGCCGCGGACGTCGTGTCCAAGCCTTTCGAGCGCAGATCTAGATTTCGGTGAACCCATGTCAATAATCCATATAAGATGAATAAAAACAGATTTTACGTCATATATGATGAACTATTGTATTGTACAAGGGTTATTATAGGAGACTTGACCCGCTGCAAACCGGTTGTAAGGCGGTCATTCTCGATTGCCACGCACTAGGCGCATCCTCCGCGTTAACATACAGAGGAAACGATCGACATTCTGATACATCCAATACTGCCAGTTTTTACCAACAATCGGATCAGACATGGTGAAATATCCGATCGTAGCTCTGGGCCTGATCGCCTCCTCATGCCCGGTCTTCGCAGCACCACGCGTGAAAAACTCCACGGTTTCAAGCGGGCCAATGGTGACAGCTGTCTCTTACAAATCATGGCAGGAGTTGCCAAAGGCGAAAGCACTGCCGTCCTCCAGAAGCGGGCCAAGCCATAGCTGCGGAAAGCTTCTCCGGTATCCAGGTCAACAAAACATTGTTTTCGATTGATGTGCACCAAGAGACCTGCGGCTGCGGCAGAATGCGGATTGATGCAGTCTTCAACAAGAAAGAGCAGACTGAAACACCCTGAAGCCTCCTGGCTTGGAGAGTCAGTTGGAATCGCTGTTCTTGGCTTCGAGTGCAGCGAGGTCTTCTCTCAAGCGTACCGCCATATCCATGCGCTCGTGGAGAATGCTCATCACACCGAGATCGCCATCATCTAGCGTTCGGAAGAACAGGTAGTGGCGCTCGTAGCGGCTGAAATATGCCTCCCGCTTAATATCGCGTGGCACGGCAAGTCCTTGGGGTAGACGACGCCAGAGCAGGCGGTTGTCGCAGAGGCGCTGCAAATGCGCGTGTAAACCCCGCAGATGGGTCTCAGCTTGCGCTTCGCCCCATTGCTTTACGGTATCATCCCAGATTTTATCCTGCGCAACATCGGCAGGCGCATAAAAACGATAACCGGGCATGATTAGCGGCGCTTATTGCGGCGGATGACGTCGTCAGCAGAGACTGCCAAAAACTCAGTGTCATCCGCCCGCATTGCAGGAGAAAGCTCCCGTTGCAGGGCCTCCCATGCCTCATCACGGGTTTGTAGGTCACGACGGATCAGTGCGCGAATGTATTCGCTGGCATTCTCATACAGCCCACCCTCACTGATCTGCTGTTGGATGTGGTCTTGCAACGCGCCACTGACCTTAACGTGGATGCTACCTGACGGCATGTGCCTACCCTTTCGTTCTCGATAAGATTATGGGTAGCGTCGCATATATTGTCAATATTCATCACAACCTTGATCGTCGTGCCGCAATCTTGAAGATCCGCCTCCTGCGTGTATCAATTCGTAACAGCACACCTAACCATCGCCCATGGCATTCAGCCGAACCAGGTGTTCGCCTGGCGCAAGCTCGCAACGCAGGCTGCGCTGACGGCGACGGCATCGAAAAAGAGGTCGTGAATTCCTACTCTTTGCCGAGCCTGTCTACAGCAACCCCAAGCGAGCCAGCCAGAGCCTTCTTGCCGGCGTCCGGCATCAACATGAGGCCGCCACGATCGCTTCCTGCCAAGCTTCACCGCGCTCCCATGCCTCACCGGAAGCCACCGACACGTAGATCGGACAGACAAAGCCTTTTCACAAAGCTTTTCCCGATCTAGCCAAAAGCATCGACCTGGAAATGTGCCGCCAAGGCAGATCGCCAGCAGATCGCACCAAACGCCCGTGACGATCGCCTCGACCACGATCTCGTCAAGCATTACAAGGAAACGGGTCGAGGTAGACAATCGCGCCTCAACGACGATGTGAGAAAAGTGAACAGTCTATAGTTGAAAAAGTATCACGACGACCGATCTACCGCCGCGCTACATTGGCGCGAAACGTGGCGGGGAGAATACCACAAAGACTACCTTACTCTCATCAGATGCTACGCTGACAACCCACCGACTGGATAGCGCTCAACACTTGAAAGCCAATCATATTGACGCTATATTGCGTCATAAATAACGTCAGTATCGAAGGATATCTCAAATGGCTCTTGCTCAATATGCTGACAATGGCCTGTTTGCGCCAAGAAAAATCGCTGACGTTTTTCACACAACCAGCGACGACATTGCCCGTAGCGCCGGACTTGGCAAGGATGCAGTCCAGCGCAAAGAGCGTATCAGATCCGACAAGACACAGCGGCGGCTGCGCGAAATGATCGAAGTCGTCAATAAAGTTGAGACCCGCTTTGGATCCGCGCTCATGGCATACGCCTGGTATCGCTCAGAACCTCTCTCTGGCTTTTCCGGGCAAACCGCAATGCAGCTTGTTCGAGATGGGCGTGCTGACGAAGTGCTCGACTATATCGATGCCATCGATGCTGGCGTGCATGCCTGACATTCGCGATGCAGTACAAAGGTAAGCTCTATCGAGCACTCAACCCTGTCTACGCTCGCGAACCGCTTTCCGGACGAGGCGCAGAGCTTTACGGCGGCAGATTTAACCCCAAGGGCACGCCCGCGCTTTATACGTCATTGACCATCATGACGGCACTGAAGGAAGCAAATCAGGCAGGAAGCCTACAGCCAACCACTCTCGTCTCCTATGAGGCAGATCTCAAGCCACTGTTCGATACCCGTGACGAAAACGCGCTTCATGATCATGGCTTCAAAGTTCAAGCTCTCGGCGCGACAACGTGGCGCGACGATATGAAAGTGCTCGGTGAAGCCCCGACACAGCGGCTGGCGCGCGATTTGAAGAGCGCGGGCTTCTGCGGATTGGTCGTCAGGAGCTTTGCTCCAGGCACCACCGATGCTGACCTCAATATCGTCCTGTGGACATGGCGAGGATCAGCCCCAACTCGCCTGACGTTGATCGACGACGAGCGGCGACTGTCGCAATAGTAACATTCCATTTTAACAATCACAGCAACCCCATCACGTCCTAGCAGCTCTGTTGGGACGATAGACGACATACGATGAGTGTTATCTACGAGCCAAATGCAAACGGCAAAGCCAATTGTTCATTTCTAAGCTTTACCGAGGCTATCAACCTTAACCCCAAGGGCGTCAGCCAGAGCCTTCTTGCCGTTGTCGGGCATCAGCATGAGCCCCGCCACGATCGCGTCCTGCCAAGCCTCTCCGCGCTCCCATGCCTCATGGTAGGCATCGGCCAGAAGATAGCCCTGTCGTGTCTCCACGAGAGCCTCAGATAACAAGGAAGCTTGCAAGAGATCTTTGTCCCTTTTGGACACCCCAATCGCATCTGTACGCCGCCTGGAAGCCACGATCAGCTTGTGGACGGCATACCGTTCGGGCGCAGGGACATTCACGCTCACGCCCTCCCGGTACAACAGCACGGTTCTCACTGGCTCGTAGATCAGGAAGTCTAGAAACCGTAGGTTTTCAGCAGATGCGCCACCAAGGGCAGGCATGGGAGAAGGTTTGCCGGTGTAATCGTCCGATCCACGGTTGCTTGTCAAGAATTCGACGCGGTAGTTCACCGAGTTTACGAAAGCCACCACCTTGGCCTTGTCGGCTTGATGTGGGACCGCCCGAAACGTGGTGTCGATCGATTTCAGGAGATCGAGGATCGGTGGTAAGCTGTCCTCGACTTCGGCCGAGATCGCAAAGTCCTGCGCAAAGTCCGCATCGCCGGTCTGCATGGATGCACCTGGAAGCCTGACACCGAGGAGGCCCGAGTAACAGCTGAATGCTACAGAGCCAATCAGAAGCGCACGGAGGCGGAAGAGGCCTGCCTCCGCCAGCACCTTCGTAACCTCGCCCGCGAACCGATCAGGAGCGGACATGCCGCCGCTGCGGAGAAGCATACCGACGAGACGCCTCCGCTCCCGGATGTTGCTCTTGATTTCCTTATGACGGCCCACGCGAGCCGTGATCTCTTCGTCAGCTTCCGGCCCCACGTAGCGGCGCTTATCGCCTTCGTCGGTCGGGTGCTCAAAATACCAATAATTGCGTCCTTTGACTGGCACAGAGACGAACCGACCATCCAACGAAAAGTCCGCTTCGAATTGGGCGTCAAATGTCCGCTCCGCAAGTTCAGCGAAGGCGGTACGATACATCAGGTCGATCTGCTTCACGGGCGACATCGCTTGTTATAAGGAATTTGCAGAAATCTTATAACTCGCTCGGGCTCGTTTCGCAACAGACGCATCAGCTGTAACCTCACCTACGTAAAACGATATCGATCACATCGATATCGTTCGGGCACGACTGCTGGGGTGATATTCGTCCTGACACATGGCCGTAATCTTACAACCGCTCCAGCAACTGCGTCTTTTTGGCCGCAAATTCTTCGTCGGAAACAATGCCTTTCGCGTGTAAACCAGCGAGCCGTTCGATTTTGCTGATAATATCGTCCTCAGAACCTGTCGGGCCAGAGACGACGTTCGTGCCTAGAGGTGCCAAGTCCTGGACCGGGACTGGGACTGGGACTGGGACTGGGACTGGCTCGGCCACGGCAAGCGGCGCTTGGGAAGCCGGAACGCCGTCCGTTTCGGTCAAAACATCGAGATCAGCAACACGCACGAGGCCATGCTGGGACGTGAAGGTTAACGACTGGTCACCGCTTTGCTGTTGAGAAAACCCACCGATGTTGTGGTCCTTTGTATCGTAGACCGTTATCTGTCCGTTGACATCAATGGCCAGACGCCGGCTTGCCGGAAAAAGCGCATAACGTAAATTATTCTGTGTACCGGTCGATGACGGCTGGCCGAGGTGTTGCGGCCATGAACCACTGTGCGAACCTGACTGATAAAAAAAGCTGTTGCCACTTCCCTGGCTTTGGGACTGGTGAGACCGATCTGGTTTCGGGCCGGATAACCGACCTTCCCTTATATAACCGGCAATCTCTGAGCACAGCATATCAACCCGGTGCTTCAAGCCGTTGTTGAACATGTCGCCCACCATGGTCATACCGCCGTTCGACCACTGTCCCATCCCACCGAGCTCGGAATGATTAAACTGTGCCTGATGTGTATGGCCAGCGATTAGCGCCATTGTGAGGTGCTCGACAACGTCTGGGCTTACGCCATGCCGCTGAGACACACTGTCAACAATGCTTTGTTCCTGGTATCTCTGATCACAAGCCGCGCTCCGTTGGTCGGGTTTGTTCTTATCACATTTGCGACGGCATTAAGATAGGCGCAGCAGGCGTTCGCATACCATCGACGGATCCCCATGAAATGGTCATCGTCAATGATCGCGATGTTGCCGCTTACGCCTGGAAGCAGTGGCAGTACGTCCTTCCTAACCTGATCTCGAAAACTCGAAAACCATGCATCCGGTCGCACCAGATCGAAACGAGTTGGCAGCTTCATGCTGTCAATGAAGTTCGTCGCGAGCTTTCCACGCGGTCGACCTCCAGATCTTCAGGTGTCTGCCAATCGGAGCCTGGCCGCTTTTTGGGTTCTTCACCAGCGCCGCCAATCCGTCGTGCCCCTGACGAAAGTCTACGGGTTTGGTCGCCACCATGATCCGCACCCGGTTCGATGGAAAGATCATGTTACCGCCGCCATTGCACGCGCGAAGGCAACGAGCCGGGCGGCAGACGCACCCTTATCAAGACGGATGGCGGCCGGCCCCAACACAATCTCGGTGCGGGAAATTGGGTTGACAGTCAGCGGCTCTGGTGGGGGTGTCTCGACGACCATGGCCGCGAATTCGACGGTGTCTTCCGTTTCGGCAAAACCAACTTGCCCTCTCTTGCCGGTGTTCGCCAGGTCGACAGGTGATTGGCCTTCAGCCCATGGCCGGCAGCGACCTCATTCACCGTCACTCCTGGTCGCAAGCTCTCCGACACGCTCCGCGCCTTGATCTCATCTGGCCAATGCCGATGAGCCTCACGCCTTTCCCGCCGCGTTGTGACAACCTCCAACGTAGTGTCCATGGAGAAACTCCTTATCGCTCGTCCATGGAACTTCGATCACAGATCAAGCGACAGCGGGCAATGTGGCGGCAAAACACCGGTTCCTCTTCTGGTACATGCGGCTGCATGACATGAACCTGTTCTGCGCGATATGGGACTATCGGATTTCACGAGCTCAGACTGTTGTCCTTCGTTTGGGTGTCGTTATGCCCACCGACCTGTTCGAGGCGCTGGCCGCCATCTGCCGCAAACAGATTGACCGGTTAGCGCGCAACGGTGAGATCGGTGCACCCGTCAGCGTCATCGTGCATTCCTTGCGTGAGGTGAACACGGAGCTGAAGAAGGATCGGTACGTCCTCATCGAAATCCGCCACGATGGCATTGCGCTTTATGATCGATGGCGAACCCTTGGCTGAGCCGCAAGCGCTCCCGCCGCAAAGGCTTGGCGCATCGCGTATGGGCATTATGACAGAAAATTACCCGCAGTGAGATCGTTTTTCGACACAGCCCCAGTGTCTCATTCAGAAGAGACATTTCAGACACGCCAATTTGCGCTTCATCAGGAGGTTGAACAAGCCTGCTCGACGCTGCTTTTGGTCAAGACCAACGGCAGCCGCCATCTCACACTATCCGTCTCTGGGCAGTCTGACCGAAGACCTAAGACCCAGCCTTATCGATGTCCGGCCGCGCAACAACCAGCGCTTTATGACATGGTTCAACATTCTCAACGAAGCCCATGTTAAAGCCCACTATTGCGCTCAATACGAGATCACAAAAGAAGCGCTGGAATGGCTGACGTTTATGTGTGTGCTGCTTGCAGGGGCGGCAATTCAATCTACGAAACTCAGCGGTTGATCACATGCTGTTATCGCGCTCCAGGGACACATCACGGTCCGGCGTTTCGATGTGCTCGTCAAGAACGACTTTCACCAGTTCGAGAAGATGCGCGGTCCGCTCCCTTGGTGAGAGAGCTTGTCTTTCGAACCCAGTTTTTCGGAATGGAGTGCCCAACGCACTACTGTTAATCCTACAATCGCCACCGACGATGCTTTCGGGAATGATCCCGGCCGTTCGTAAGGACGGCTTCCAAGGGCGCAATTATACGTCGCTGGCGCGACATGTTGCTGACAGAGCCTGATAATGCCGCCGCTCCCGACGAACCCTTTGATGTCGTTCGCAACCGGGAGAGAACTCCGCCGTGGCCGTCCCTCACTTCTCCGTCAGCATCGTCGCCCGTGGCTCCGGTCGCAGCGCCGTGCTGTCGGCGGCCTACCGGCATTGCGCCAGGATGGAGTTTGATCGGGAAGCCCGGACGATCGACTACACCCGCAAGCAGGGGCTCCTGCATGAGGCGTTCGTGATCCCTGATGACGCGCCGGAATGGGTGCGCAGCATGATTGCCGATCGCTCGGTCGCTGGCGCATCCGAGGCGTTCTGGAACAAGGTGGAGGGTTTCGAGAAGCGATCCGACGCACAACTCGCCAAGGACGTCACCATAGCCTTGCCGCTCGAGCTGACGGCTGACCAGAACATTGCGCTCATGCGCGACTTTGTGACAAGCCACATCACCGCGAAGGGCATGATCGCCGACTGGGTCTACCACGACGCCCCCGGCAATCCCCACGTCCATCTCATGACCACATTGCGCCCGCTCACCGAAGACGGTTTCGGTTCAAAGAAGGTTGCGGT
>UCJU01000001.1 GCA_900472925.1 Hyphomicrobiales bacterium | reverse complement strand
GCTTTACAGCAATCGCGCCGCCAGACATGACCATTAAAAAACACCGCTGTCATTGGGCTGGAACCCTCGGCGGTGTTTTTGGAGTAGCAAGATGATCATTGCCGTCGGCGCGATTGCTGTAAAGCCCCCCATTTCTGAAGGGTGAGCCCGGGGCTGGGACATATCCCAGCCGAGCCAACGCCACCCACAACATCCAAATTCAAATTTGTTGACAAGCTCTTCTCGGACAAGGGTTTTAAGTTCGATCTGTATGATCGCGCCGAGGTGCTGGTCCGCGCCGCCGTCGACGTAGCGCCTTCCACGTCGGCAGCTTCGACTTCCGAACTGGTGCAAAGCATGATTGCGGCTTCCGTGGCGCGTTCTCGCGCCCGTATCGCCGAAGGCGACCAGCAAGACGAAGGCGCGCAGGCAAGGCCCAAACAGGGCCGCCTTGGGAGTGGAGGAGCTACGGTTCCGCGCAGCGGGGGCGGAGGTCATCCACTACCCCACCAGGCTGAAAACTCTCACGCACTGTCTGGCTCTTCGACCGTCAATCGCTGGGCTCTATTGCATAAGATACAGAAAATCAGTCGCCCGGCCGATCCAGACCAGCGCGGCCCCGCCGTGTGCGGTTGCGGCATGCCCGCGCACGATGCGACCAGCGTAAACATCCACCTCCGCACGGCGGAGGGCACAGGCGAGATACGCCCAGGTGTGTCTGGCATATATCGATGCGGCTCGCCTTGGCTCTGCCCTACCTGCGCAACGAAAAAGGCCTTCGATCGAGCAGAGCGCGTCCAGTCCGCCGCAAACGCCACTTTCCAACGCGGTGGCCGCGCCGCGCTTGTGGTCCTTACCGCATCACACTCGCTCGACATGTCACTCGCTGAGATCAAGGCACTCGTTGCAGCATCATCAAGCGCCGCCCGGAAGGGGCGCGCCTGGGTGCGGGCAACTCAAGACTTCGGAATTCTCGGCGTCGTCGTCGGGCAGGAGGTGACCTATAGCACAATCAACGGCTGGCATTATCATCAACATCTATCCGTTATGGTAGACGGGCCAGACGAAGACGCTCACGAACGTGCGCGAGCAGCGGGCGAATGGATTGCCACAGCCTACACAGCACAGGTCCGCGCCAGAGGCGGTACTGTCTCTGACAGGCACGGATGGCATGTCCGCGTCGCACGCGATGCGGATGATGCCAGTGATTACACTGCAAAAGGGAGCATGGCCTGGGAAGTCGCTGGCGGACACAAAGACGAGACCAAATCAAAAACTTCGATGACACCATGGGACATTGCCGCGGCCGCCGCCGAGGGTGAAGCGGCAATGTATGGCCGCTGGCGCGAGTATATGGAGACAATGCCCGGCACGCGCTCCTGCGTAGTATCTGCCTCGCTAGCTCGAACGCTGGGCATCGGCGCGGGTGGAGAGGCGGATGAACGCGGGGAGCAGTCGCTGCACGATGCGGATGAAGTGGTGGGCCACGTCGATGCGCCTATGTGGCGCATTTGGATGCGTCACGGCCTAGCATCGACATTCCTAGCCCGCGTCGCTCATGGCGGTGAAGAAGGCTTTGGCGATGCCGTCAAATCCACGGAACGGGATGTCGCGCCGCTTGAGGCCGATTTTCAACGGCTCCGGGCGGAACGCTCCATTGCCCGGAGGAAAGATCACGAACGCAAAGCCGCCCACGTCGAACAACGGCGTCAAGCGGATCGGGCCGATAGGGATACCGCTGTCGCCAAGGCATACGCAATTGACCGCCTTCGACGTCTTGCCGATCGCTACGGCTCCCATGAGCGCATCGCCAGGGTGATCGCCGACGTTGCGGCCGTGTTTCCTGCCGCGCGTCCGCTCGAACCGACAGAACTCTACAAAGCCCTGTCGTGATGGCCTCGGCGGAGCCGTCGGCCCGGCATCCGCCGTGCCGACGGCGCTATGCCGAACCTCATGCAGCTAACTTCGAGCCTGAAACCACATCCGCATCCGCGAATTCCCGCGCCATCCCCGGTATGAGGGAAAACTATGCGTGTAGCTCCGATATGCTCTCCTTCACCTTGCGATGCGTTGCCAGCGATACAAAGCCAAAAGGGACATTTAGAACGACGACGGTGCTGGACGGCCAAGCCTACGGCCTCGTACAGCACTAAATACACTCAAATGGGTCAGACTACCCTCTGGAACCCTTTCCCCACCATCAACTCAAAGGCTGCCTTCGTTCTCACTCTGTCAACGGCGCTGCCGTCCTCCTCTTCGTTGCGTCCCTATACGCAAGAGGGCGATGACGTGGCGTACGGTGTGAACGTGGTCGAGTTTCCCGTCGATTCGTTGACGAGGGCAATCAGTATATCGTCGCTGGAGCACGGGGGCTATAAGTGAGCTCGCATCTGGGCGCCGTGAGCGCCAAGCCGCCTACGCGGCCAAGAACCGCCGAAAGGCAAAGGTCCTCCGCCGACCCGACGCTCGGTCCGTCGCCGATGCCTATATGGCTGCCGTCGAGGGCGGCGGCCTCGAACGAATGATGCGCGTCTACCTTTCGAAACTTGCTCCAGATGCTGACATAGACGCACGTAGCTGTGTCGTTATCGCCATTGTCCAAAATCTTGTCCGCGTTACGCTCCTAGAAAAGGGATACGACAGCGACCAGATCAAGGATAAACTAACCACCATGTCGGACAAAGGCACATCCAATGCGAAGAGTGGCCAATGAGATATCTAGCAATTCATGTACGTGGACGACGGTTGATGCAGTGGGCTGGGCATTGCTATGAAATCCGGATGCCGTCCGAAACGCATTCCGCACCCCTCATGCGCTGAGAAGTATGCTTGTGGCGAGTACCATGTCGAGATTAGCCTTGCCCAAGAGGATTAGATCATCGGCTTGCTTGAACCCAAACTTCCCGAGGGCTTGCATAGGGATGATCTAATAAGTCTGGGGATCGCTCAAGCCTCAAACCGGACCAGCTTTCAAATGTCATCGGCACACTAATTTGGAACCGCCATGTAGCCATAACCTCGAAGAACGTATAAAGAACGCATTGAAGTGTTTTGGTCACCGGGGGATTACGCGACAATGCGATTTGTAGGCTATATCGCTGTCTTCATCGGTGGTTTGGCCACCTGCTACCTTTTCTTCTCTCTCGGCGTAATCGACATAATAGACGGCATCCCTGGGGCTCAAGAAGAGCCTTCTCTGACGCTACCTACTTACCTGAGTTTCATGAGTGTCATGATGACCGCCGTTACCACAGTATTGGCAGCTCTTGCGATCGGCATCGGGATTATCGCCGCTTACACATTTCGAGAGATTAAAGAGGTGGCTCAGAAGACTGCTGCCGACACTGCAGGGGCAGTCTCAGAAAGCGCCCTTTCAGAAATCAAGGTTCGCGCAATGGTGTTTGACCTCTATGCTAAGGCTGTATCCCAGCCAAAATCTCTTCAGGAACTTGAGGAAGGTTTCGACCCAACGGATTCGGGAGAAAGATAGGATAGTACTATGTCATCGAGAGAACTCGCGAAAATTAACGAAGCTCAAAAAGCCATACTCGAAAAACACATGTCAACGTTTCCCGTAAAGCTTGGGCAACTCGCAAGAGAACTTGGTGTTTCCATCAAGGTATCGAGCATGCGGTCTGGTATATCTGGTCAGATTGCGCGAATTGACGGTGAGTATACAGTGCGGGTCAACAGGAACGAAGCGAGGGAACGTCAGAGATTCACGATCGCCCATGAACTCGCGCACTTCTTGCTTCATAGAAACATCATTGATACGTCGCCGGACGGCATAACCGACAACGTACTCTATCGCTCGGGGGAACCTGATAGGATCGAGTACGAGGCGAATCGTCTTGCCGCTGACATAGTCATGCCGATGGCCCTGATCGAGGAGGAACTTCGTACGAAGTTTCGTGGTACGATAAACGAGGCTGCTATTGAGAGTTTGGCCGCGCACTTCGAGGTGTCAAAGGCCGCTATGGAAATTCGACTTTCTACATTCGCGGAAGCTTGATGAGGGTTAATCGTGCTTGAGAACAAGACCTACGTGCCGACACTAGCCGTTAGAGCGAGTGAGATGAACGGGCTGGAGTTCTTGCCTGGAGCGACGAAAGATCGAATGACCCCGTGTTTCCTTCTGGCTCCGTGGGCCAATTCGAACACGTTAGAACGTACTATTACTCGGGTCGAGAGGTCGTTCCCAAACCGTCCTTACTTTCTCGACATCGACAGAGACTACGACTTTACGAACCTGGAAAGCGGTCCTCAGCAGGAGCTTTCGAGGTTGATGCTACCCGAAAACTCCTTTGAAAATTGGGTCAACTTCGTTGGTGAGCATGCAAATCTCTGGCCGTGTGTTCAAACTACTGGACAGTCCGAGACCGAGATACGCGCTCAAATCGAGGCATTTCAGTCTTTCGGCCGCCCTTACTGTATGCGGATAGTCCGAGATCGATTTCCAAGCAACATTAATGAAATTGTTGGAGCTTTTGCGGCTGGGGGCGCAGCCGACTTTATTATTATTCTCGAAGGCGGCTGGACGAGAGACCCCTTGAGCTTGGCAGTATGGTTCAATGGATTGTTGGCCGAGGCACTTCAGGATATCGATGCGACTGTTCCGGTAGTTTTGTCATGCACCTCAATGCCGAAGATGTTCTCTGACTTTAACTCGACCGCGCCTGTCCCTGTGGCATTCAACAACCGACGCCTAATCGATCAGGTCGCCAGGAATTCCAACAGAGCCCGAGTGATTTATGGCGATTGGGGAAGTACAAGACCGCGCGAAGTCGGAGGTTTTGCGAACCGTCCTCTCGACAGGATCGACTACCCGACAGACTCAGTATGGCACATCGCAAGAAACAAGGATGACGAATGGGACTTTCGCGATGCCGCATCGGCCATCGTTCAAAGTCCTGTTTGGGATGGCAACCTTGGAATATGGGGCGAAGAGTTGATCCAGCAGACAACAATCAATGAAGAGCTTGGCATCGATACAGCGCAAAAGAACGTGGCCGCTAGGGTAAATATCCATCTGCATCGACAAGCCTTTTTCGGACAGCCGCCGATGGACCCTGCCGCGTTCGACGAAGATTGGCAGGATTAACACGAGCGTCCAATATACGACGACCCTATGCCAGATTGTAGCCACCAGATCGAAGTAAATTCGATGTCGTCAAAGTACGTGTATCCGTCGTCACAGCTATGTCTCGCGACCCGCTGGTGGGGTCTACGATTAGATTAAACCCCCTTCGGGCTGCTGCGTTTGAACAAATCAATCTGGGTAGTCCACGGATCAGCGGCGTGCACACCCCAAAATTACTCAGAAAGCCCAGGCGCGGACATCGAGCGCTGCCATGGAGGTATCAGGCCGAACCGACTGACTTCCATGAGCATATAATGACGGGATTGGATCGTTGGCCTGCAAGTTGCTGCGAGAGCATCGAAGATCACTTCACAGCGATACCGCCTGGACCGTGGGGTTAAAGCGTGCATGGGTCGATAGCTCGCCCTTTACGCCTGAGACTCCCACTCTTCATCTTCGACAACGCGCAAGACCGCGGTAAACGAGGCGATCACCGCTGATACTGGCGTTATGCTATAAAGCTCGCCGTCCTCAAAGTAATACTGCGTGATCCCTCCAAACGTGTCTGGCGAAATCGGATTGCTTGCGTTCGGGTTGTGAAAGACCTGTAGTTCATCCGACCAGTATTCTTCGTATTCTGGTGACAGAACATCTTCTTGAAATGGGATGCCGACATACGCATCTGGAGCGGGGTCATAGCGATAACCTTGGCGGAAATACATATGGTCCTCGGGAACGAAGCCTGCCCGAAGGCCCATCCTGTTGAATTTCGGCAAAGTACCCGCATTCGAGAAAAGTACCGCCGAGACATTTTCCGCTCCTGGAAGGTCGAAGAAGCCAGTTGGGATCGTCTTGCCCCCGTAGATATGCTCGTCTCCCTTTACCATCCGCCAATATCCTCCACCGTCCCCCTTACTTTCGAACACCACGCGCTTGCCGTAGAGGTATGGCCATAGCGCCGACTGGCTGTAGGTCATGGAGCCGAGGGATTCGAGATCGGCGGGCTTGTGGAAGTCTGCGATGGCTATGATGAACGGTTTCCCCTTCGTATCAGGGCGGTCCCAATAAGGTTCACCAGCGGCATTCGTCTTGTTGAGCTTACTGGTCAGGCTTGAGCCGAACTTCATCGGCATGTAGTGCTTCAGAAAATCTGCTTGTTCTTCTGGCGTTTCGGGATCGGGGTGATTGGCCAGCGGACCTGCCGTGGACGGCGATACCGCAGTCGCCTCCACGGTGAACGCGATCCCTGGTGCTCGGCACGAAAAATCCGGGGCTTCTGGCTGCGTAACATCGAAACCAAGTTCGCGGAAAGCTGCCCAAAGATAGAGTTCCCAAATCCTCTGATCGAATGCCGTGGTCTGAAACTCTCTGACGAAATGCGGATCGGACGGCGCCAACCATGGGCCGATTTCCTTCAAAGCTGCTCTGGCAGGCATATGACCAGGAGAGTTCATTACGATCTCAAAATACGGGTGCAACTTTACACCCTCCGTCACACGTAGAAGGTCGAAGGGCGCATTCGGCTCATCTCCTTGCCAGCCAAAGTCAGCTGGGATTCCGTCCCGTACAAGCTTCGCCATCTCGCGCAACATAATCTCAGTTGCCAGCGGTTCGCTTTTGATACTGGCATCCACTCTGCAGCATCGAAACCGTCCAATGCGATCACGTGCGAGAATCATCCAGGCAAAGTCTTGATCGGTGTAATCGCGGCTTATGAGCCCAAGTATCTTTTCGTCATGGTCTGACCAAAACGAGACCTCGCCTGAAAGCAGCCTGCTAACCGCCATCCTGACGCCGATGGAAAGCAGGTGAAACCGAGCGGCACTTATCGGCTTGATGAGTTTCTCATTTTCCGCACGCTTCAATGCCCGTTTTTTTGCCTCACCCATATTTTCCTCCATCTTCTGTTCCCATCCAACATCGTGATAGCACCGCAGAGTAGCAAACCAAACGAGCCGCATTCAGAAATCATGAATGCGCTTTCGGTGCCAGTCGATCCCGCGTTACGGGGTCGCTATGCTGACGCTCCTGCGGCTGGTGTTGATCCCGAAAGCGCATGCGCGAATGCCCGCGGCGTCTTCTGCGACGGTCGCTATGCTCGCCGCTCCGATATGCTCATCCTCACCACATGCGCGGTGCCGCGCGAGAATGGTCCGATGGCCCATTCGAAGACGGAGTATGCCGTACAGCCGCGTAGGGAAGCCTGTACAGCAGCACAATCCCTTCAGATGACCCGAGGGTCACAGAAATCCAGTTCCCTACCGTCAGCGGCAAGGCTGCCACCTTTCTCTCTCTGTCAACGGCGGTGCCGTCCTCCACTGTGTTGCGGCCCTGCGGGTGACTGCCGCTGCGATCGGCGGCGGTGATGAAAGCATCGGGACAGGGAACATCAATGGAGGCCGCGCTGCGCGCGGGTTCGAAGGTCGGCCTGCGGCCCGCATCGAACAGGGAACAGCCAAAAGCCAAAAGATCGTTAAAATCCGACCGATCCCGTTAACGTTGTTTCCGGCACATCTCAACCCTGCCGCGTAGTATCCTGGGCTCCAGTGCTCGGAAATGCTATAAATACCTGAATGAAAACAGTCAATTCGAGGTTCGCGATGGCGATCACTACCACAACCTTCAGAGGGCTAACCTTTAACATCGTCGTTGAAGAGTTCCATGATCGAGACACAAGCGGTCGCCTTAACGGATATCTTGCATCCTTCTATAAAGAGGATCGGATTACATCAGCCCGCCACCTTATTCGCAAGTCACGTCTGCCCGGTGCCGCCGACATCATGAAACGGGAAGTCCAGCGTGACGGCATCCGTGTATTCCGCCGCCTTGCGCTCGCCTGACAACCCACATTACCACACCCTGAACAAAAGGACCTGAGAATGCTCCTCATCCGCATCCTGACCCTGCCCATCGCCCTGCTGACGTTGTCGGCCCTCTACAGCATCAGCATCAAGGCACCGCAGGCGGTCGAAATCGGCAGCATTGTCCTCTGGATGGCCTTGCCCCTGTTGCTGATCGCAAAGCTCACCATCCGCATCTGGAATTGAAATATCATTCCAAGTATTCGCGGATCGGCGGCCGTGACGAGGGCCATTCCTCCTTAATGCAAGACCCCAGACCAAAACGGAGTCTTCATTTCGGGTGCAACTGAAGACTCCGATACCGAATTCGCATAACGAGTTCTTTAATAAAATATTTCAATAGGTTAGCTACAGACCCCCTTGGAAGGCATTCCGTTTTCTGTATGCTTGTCGTGGTCATTCACAGCGAATGGGACGAGTGAAACAGCCCAAGATGAACGACAAAAAACGTGCTCGGCGCGGCCGGCGAAGCCATGCCACAAGGAAAGGGATACACATGAAAATGATCAAGATTGCACGAGGCGAGAGTTACCCGATCCGCCTTGGGAACATGGAGGGCGCCAAGGCTGACTTTCTGACGATTGGCGGCCATCGGCTGGTGATCGGCATGCCGGGCATCCAGCGGTCTGAGACGCAGACGATCCGGAAAGGCCAGATGAAAGCCGGGTTCATCAAGGATGGCCCGCTCATTCTGTGGGTTTTCGAATTCCTGGGCAACCTGATTTTCGAATGCCCGTTCGATACTCGGATCATCCCGCAGGATCGTCGTCAGCTACCGGACGTGACGAACGAGCATCAGCGCATGTTCATCGACATCCATCTTGTCGACTCGGCGACAAACCTTGTGAAGGGGCTGCGAGGGATCACGCTGCCGCCGAAACTCTCGCTGGACTTCCTGTCTGCCGCACAGGACCAGCTGGCCGATGCCCGCGAAATGGCCCCGTTCATCGCGAAATACAACGCCATGAACATCCTTCGTCTGCCGAAGCTGGCGGCCGTTCAGGCATGTGGCGAACTTTGATCGGCAGTCTAATCCTCTGGACGATTCTCGCCCCTCGTCATCATCCCAAAATCATCAGGAGGCTCGTATGAGCAAGTATCGCTGGATCGAATCCAAGGCCGACGGTTACGCACTCTGCAAGAGGCGCCACTCGGGCATCGATTACCTGCTCTACATCTGCCATCTGCCTGGCCTCGGCCGCGATTGCTTCTGGTTCGTCCGGGCCGACGGACGCGAGGTCGCGCGAGGCACATGCGAAGACATCGGTGCCGCGGCTGCGCGGGCGGAACATTACTACGAGCGATGGATCGCGCAGGAGTGGCGGGTCTACGGCTGAACAGAAATCGTCATGGACCGGGAATTTTTCGGCTTGACGCCAATAAATTCCGCTCTGACACTTTGTATGTGGACAGTCACAAAAGTGGTTCTCCACAGACCATAACCTCCTGAAATTCAGGATTATTTTCAACGCACGATGACCTCGGAGCGAATGGCGAAGCCATGTCCCAAGGTCTGGAAGAAAGGCAATACAATGAACCAGGCAAGAAGGAAAAATCTCCGGAAACTGCTCGATCAGCTTCAGCCGCTGGAGCCCGTGATCGAGGAACTGCGCGACGATATCAGGGCGCTGCAGGAAGAGGAGCAGGAATACCGGGATGCCATGCCGGACGGCATCGGCGAAAGCGCACGCGGAGAGAATGCCGATGCGGCGATTGAGGCTCTGGAGGAGGTCGTGTCCCTCCTTGAGGAGATTCAATCGGAGATCGCAGAGGCCGCAGAGAAGATCGAGGAGGCAATGGCGTGAACACAAATCCCAGAGACTCGGAGCGCATCTCCCGCGGCAAACGGCTGACTGTGGACCTTCCAGCAGGAACCCTTGCCGCGCTCAAAATCCTTGTCGCGCAGCGCGAAACGACGATCCGCGAGGTCGTCAGCTCGCTCTTGATCAAGGAAATCAAAGGAGATGCCCGATGAGAACCCTTTTCCATCTGACGCTGGACACTGGGCATGTGCGAAACAGCCCGGAAAATGAAGTCCGCAGCGAGACGATCGATGCCCTCACGCCAATCATCGGTAAAGGCAAGGGGGAACTTGCGGGATGGGGTATCCAGATGGTGCACGGCGCGGCTGGCGGGGCGGCGGGCTTTAACCTGCGCCACGGCGGACTCTGCATTGCCTCGGGTTATATGGCATGGATGCCGCAGGGGGACGTACCGCAGTGGGGTGTCGTTCGTCAGTTCTACAAGCCGACGATGATGAAGCCCATGTACCTTCCATGGCTTGCCGTCAAGCTGATGGCAGGCGCCGAGCGAGCCAGTCTTGACGTTCTAATGCAGGCTGGCGACCTTGAGCGCTGCATCGCCTGGACGGTTCTGGATGTTTTCGGTGAGGATTTCGCGAATGGAGGCGGGGGATGAGCAGGTTGTTTATCAGCACAGATGTCTATTCGAACTCGCTGGAATTCATCGATCGTGCGGTTGAGGACTGGAGCGTAAATGCACAGGCCGAAATCTACAGCTTCCCGGACGCGGACATAACTGTCGTCATCAAGGATTCCGACCTCTTCCTGATGTCGAAGCGCGAGACGTTCAGGAAGAAGGTACCCTTCATACCATTAGCAATTGACGCCGAGGCCATCGGATTTGGGCGAGACAGCGACGGCAGCGGAACCCTCCTGAAGGAAGGTGATGCTGAAGTTGATCTCATGAACGCGATCCTTGCGGCAACCACAGGCTAACCGGATCGAAGTGAAAGATTGAATTGGCATGACAAAATTTTCTGAAATACTCCCTGAGAATTTCCCGTTGAACCATCGGAACTACAACGAGCTGATGGATAGGATTCGTAACGCAGCCCGTGGTTTTGCTGATCTGGGAACGGCAGAAGGGCGCATGGTGGACAAAGACCTTATGGAGGTTTGGGCGCGTCTCGGTCGTACTTGGAGTCTGATTCAGGAAATCCAGGATCGCGAATGCAGACTTTGATACGAGGCCTGATGTTCTCACTTTCGTAACCGCTCCCATGCCATTTTGCGTCATGTACAAGTACGTGACGTTTTAAGACGGGAGTTTCAGTGCGGGCGGTTGAACTGTTTTGTGGCGCGGGCGGTATGTCCCGAGGCCTTATTGACGCGGGTATAGATGTGGTCAGGGCATACGACGCCTGGCCCGTCGCGGTGGAAAACTATAGGGCGAACATCGGACCTCATGCCGAGGTCGCGGACCTCAAGAACCTGCTTTCGATCATTCCAGAGATTTCACTCCTTAAGCCCGACTTGATATGTGGCGGGCCCCCTTGCCAAGATTACAGTCTAGCCGGACGGCGAGAGGAAGGCGAGAATGCCAGCCTCACTGTTGCCTTTGCCATCGCTATAACAGCTGTACGGCCCAGATGGTTTATGATGGAGAACGTTGCCCAGGCTTCTCGGTCGAAAGCGTGGGCCGATGCCCGCAATATGCTTAAGCGCGCCGGCTACGGCCTGTCGGAGTCCACCCTAACCGCGAGCAGGTATGGCGTCCCGCAGGATCGAAAAAGATTCTTCTGCATTGGCCGATTGGGAGAGCGGGACGGCTTTCTCCTTTCAGCCGTCGCTAATGCTGCATCTTCAGAGCCTATGACCCTTCGTGATTTCTTTGGGTCGGCAGTCGCTGATACCGTTTATTTTCCCGCAAGATCGTCGGCGCGACGTTCGGTATGGTCATCCGATGAACCTGCTCCTACAATCCGTGAACGTTCTATTCGACCGATACCCGAGTCCTTCCAGCCCCATCTCGCAGATGCAGCCCTGCTGGAAAATGGCTATGTATTCTCGCGCCCTGTGCGAGGGGGCCGTGGCGTTCGTACGGTCGACGAACCTTTCCCCACCGTAACACGCACGTCCTGGGAGCGGCCCGGTCCCAAGTACCTTAACGATCCCCATCCACGGGACCCGGCACCGGCGGCATCAACCGCCGCTCTCACCAGAGAGCAAGCCTCGCGGATACAGGGTTTTCCTTCGGACTGGCGGTGGATTGCAAAGACACAGCGAGACATTTTACAGATGATCGCGAATGCCGTGCCTGCTCCTGTCGCGAAAGCGCTAGGCGAGGTGATCCTTGCCCGCCATCACGGTTACACGGCTCCCGCGATCGAGGGAAGGTTTCTCGACTGGCTCGAATGCCGCGGACGAAAGCGAGCCACCGCGCGTAACGTCAAAGCCAACGTCAATCGCGCCAGGCGCCTGCTCGGTGGAAGGTCGTTCGCCGAGATCGCCATGGAACTGGCAGCCCTGGAGGCGGCATCCGGTTTCCATTATCTATCCAAGGGCACGCGATCCGATCTCCGTCAGGCGCTGATGCTTCATGCGGAATTCGAGGCATCGAAGACCACGCGAGCGAAAAGAAGCAAGACGACAGTTGCGGCAGCGGTCCCAGTCGAGATCATATCAGACGCCGAGCTGGCCAAGGCGGCCTAAAGCGACGTTGACAGAACATATCCTGCGGTTTCACGCTACGTTGACGGGATTCGATGGGCAGGGAGACTCGTACAGCGCGTTCGCGGACTTCGGACGATGTCTGATGCCCTCCAGGATCGCACCATCTTGTGGACGCTGCGGCATCGTGTTGTAGCAACAACGGCCACGCATTTCGCATCATGTAGATGTACGTGATGGCGGGGCAGCCTCATCAACCATCCAAACGGAAAAGAGCGGCATTTCTGCCGCCCTTCCAGTCCACCTTTCGGCAGTCAAAATCATCCCTTACGGGAAGCAATGGCTGGATACCACAAATCCGAAGACGTGATTTTTCCTGATCCCTCTAGGGAAGCCATAACCGAAGTTCCGAACGTCCCTTCTATAGCGTTATGGTGCCCCCGCGCCAGATCGTGTGCGTCGGCTCGACGTAGGAACCGCGATGGCACTTCTCGTCATGTCGTCCCACTCATTCCACGATTTCAATATCGTAGTAATACGCGACGCCGCCGCCATCCCGGGGACAATGCACGCTTATCGCGATCCGTCCGCCAGACACGGGCCATAGATACGGCTCGTATTTCCCTCCTTGCTCGCTGTGTGTGATTCCGACCCAGGACGTAGGTGAGTACCCTGCGGCATTCGGTAAGATGCGGCAAGCCTTGGGACTTGCCCCTACAGGATCGATCTCCAGCCAACCAAGAGCCGACAGGCTTAAAGTGCGGGAAAGCCCAGGTGCGATGAAATCGAACGATTGGAAATCATACTTGGCATCTGGTGGCGTGGGCATGGGAAGAGCATAGGAAGGAAGAACCTTACCTCCGTAGGTGCCTGTCTGGGCTCGCATTATAAAGACGGGGTCGGCCATAGCCTGACCAGCGATCAATGCCGCCAGCGCGACGGCGGCGATGAGGGTTTTCATCCGCGGCCTCGCCCAGGTCCCGAACCCTGTGTTTCCAGCGAGGTCGCGATCCGGTCAGGCTTGACTGCAACAAGACCAGAGGCCCAGGTGCAAACGAACGACAGCAGTGCCGACACGGCGCAGAACACCGTCATGGTTATTAGCGTGGCTGACAGGTGGCCTAGCCCTGCCAGCCCGCAAACCAGCGCCAGCACAAGACCGCTCGCTGTCCAGAATCCCAGTTTCTTCATTTTGTCTTTCCTCCCTTTGCGAGCATCGCAACACCAGTTTTCGGCAAGAACCCGCGTCCGGCAAGGCCCAGCATTCCGCCGACAGCGCCGGAAGCAATGCTCGATTCGCCTGCGGTTCCAGGGAGACCGAGCCAGCCGAGAATACGATCAGGGAGAGCCCAAGACTGTCCGAACAATTTCAACGAAACGTACCATGTCAGGTAAAGCTGGATGATGGACATCACTAGGAACCCGACTAGGCCGACGACCGCGCCGCCCGTCTGGGCAAGGAATGCCGTGGACCAAGTAGCATCCATTGTGCGCAGCACAACGTCGAAAACCGGATAGGACCCACAGAATGCCAGGATCGCGAGGGAGGGGCGCAGGAAAATATTCACCGTCAGCATGAGGCCCATTCGGACACCCTCGCTGGCAAAGTCCTCACCGCCCTCCATCTTACCCCATTTCAGGCACCACAGCGGCAGGGCGATCATCGCTTCAAGGAGCGCCGCGACCATGGCGATCCCCGCGGCGAGGATGAAAAGATACGGGAGAATCGGGATCACATAGGCCCTCAGCGCGCCTATGAACATTATTCCGCCAATGACCCAGTTGGCCCAACCAAGGAGAAAGTCTGCCGCCCCGCCAGCGCCAACGGCGGAGGAAAACCAATTCGAGGATGCCACCATCAGGCTAGCACCCGCTCCGATGGCCGTCCATCCGATCGAGAGCATCGCGTGTCCGGAAGAAATCATATTCGACATCGCATTTCCAGATGTCGCTGACGGGGTGGCACTCCATTCCGCCAACCCGCGTGTGATAGGAGCCAGAAGCTTGATCAAAAAGTTCGATCCCTCGTCACCGGCAGCGGCGAAGTCATTTGCGCTCAGATTTGCCCGATCAGCCTCTCCTGAGACCTGAAGGCGTAGCATGGTAAAGGCACGTTCAAGCGCCTCTCCGAAGTCGCCGTCGAGTTTCGGCGCAATCTCATCCGTCGTCTCGTTCGCCAGCGAAGTGGTCAGTTCGCTGATTTGGCTGAGTGCCAGAAAGTAGGAGCCGGCCGATAGGAAGCCTTCCTGCTTGGCATTCTCGACAAGCTTCGACCGCGACTCCTTCTCGACCGTCGCGGCTTCCGTTTTTGCCGATGCCGCGATTGCCATATCGAAAGATGCCCCGCGACTACGGATGTCCTGAACGATCGAGGAAGACAAAGCCGTTGCGGAGATGGCGCGTGTCATCGCTTCGGCGGATGACATTCCCGAGGTCTCGGCGGCGATCGCGGCGTAGCGTTGGGCTTCTTTCCTATAAGCCGAAACTATCTCTGCGATCGCCTTCCGTCGCGATGTAGCGAATGCGACCCGATCATCCGGGATCGTGTATGAGAAATGCCCGCATGTCGGACCGTAGCTCCACGACACTTTTTGCGCATACCCGGGGATGCCAAGGCCTGCGGTTGTACCGACGGGTGCCGGCAGAGGTGCTTGCCATCCCCAGGTCGCGCCTGCCTTGTTATACACCGCGACGCATATCTCATGCTGAAGGACCGACATCGCCACGGTCGATCCCGAAGATGAGACAGGAAGGATCGTCGTCTCGCCAGATGCTACCGTTCGCACGAAGACGCTCCATGAAGCGTCGGCCAGGTTAATGCCACCGCGAGCGATTACGTCGCGCAACAGGTAGTGGGCTGGCGAAAACCCCGTGCTAGGCAGCGGCAACAGCAGGCCTGCACCGACTATCACGCGAAGCGGTGTCCATATCTGGTGCCAGCGCTCCCCTAGCGGCTTGCCAGTGTACGCGCTCTGCACGATCCCGGAGATCGTATTATACGCGATCAGCGCCGCGTAGAACGCAAACAGGGTCGCCGTGAAAACCTGTAGTGTCTGTCCCCACGCCAATGTCGCATCGGAGGGTAGGACTGCGGTCACGAGCCGCCACGCCAGATTCGTAGATGACGGTTCCGCGAACAGGTCCATTATTTCAAACCTCCAGGTGACTTTGGTCCCGCAGGACCTTCTGACCCTTCAGGACCATCAGCCGTGATGCCGTTTTTAGTCGTCGTGTCCTCGGGATCGTCGCCGAGGTCGAGGGCCTTTTCTTCCGCAGAGGTTAGCGTCACCGTGACAATCGGCAGGGTAAGACGTGATGGCGGACGCGGCCTGTTAGCCGTCACCGATCCTGCTTTGCCCGAGCTCCCTTTTCCGTCATCGCCGTCTGAACCTGTTCCCGTATCGGAGGTGAACGGCCCGTTCCTTGGAGTAGGCTCATTTTTCTCCGCAAGTCGGTCGAGGATTGTCTGTCCGACCGCCGCCATTTCCGGCAGGGTGTGCCAGATCGCGGCCAGCCACGGTCGAGCACATGGCTGCATGTCATTTTCCTTCAGGATTTCGGCATGGACGCGGATGCGCTCGTCAAGGGTCCGCCAACCCTGCGCATCTCCGTTCAATGCCAGCTTTTCCAGATAGGCTAATATCGCGGGCGCCTCCTTTTCGAGAAACCGCTGTCGATGGTGTGTCGGACGACTACGGACCAGAAGGCACCATCGCACTGTGTCTACCGCGGCGCCGTGAGCGGGATCGAGCCACGCCATCGCGATTTGCCGCAGAGTGCCACGGGCAGTCTGCCAGAAAATCTCTTCGCCTGTCTTCGTCATGGTGACATACCTCCCAGTGTCGGTTGCGGCTCGTCCAACGCGGCGGCCAATGCCCGTGATAGGTTGCGTATTTCCTGCTGAGCGGAAGCCAACCGCTGCCCTTGTTGCCGGAATGCGTGACGCTGTTCGGAAGCCTGCTTTTCGGCCTCACGTCGCGATTTGCGTTCCTGAGAGGCTTCGGATTTCGCCGTTTCCGCATCGGCTTTAATGGCGGCTAACACCGCGACATATTCCTGCCGGACACTCTCACGCAGTGCGGATTCCCTGGCACCGTCAATGACGGCTCGGACTGCGCCGCCGACACCCTTGAGGCGATCGGCAGAGGCCTTTACCGTCGCGGCATCAGCTTTCATGGCAGCGGCTTTTTCTCTAGTCTGATCGATGTAGGTCCGCCCCTTGGCGTCTACGACGGCAGCCCTTTCGACAGCCCGCTTCAACGCCGCTGCCTGGGCCTTTTCCGCATGCCATTGCGCTCGCGTAAGGCGACGTTTCCCGGCACCGAGGCGCGTTAAACCGGCTGGGATCGCTACTTTTTCGTGGTAATCGTCGAGCCAGGCTCTCATGCCCGCGACGTAGGCACGGTCCGCCCGCTTGCCCATAGCCTTTTTGTCCTCTCCTGAAAGAGGCCCAGCGGCGAGTACGGCGTTCTTGGCAGGGTAGCCTGGGTGCAAGAGACCCGCGCGCATGTCCCTATCGTCGGGAAGCAGGTAGGCGTGAAGATGTGGGTGGCTCTCGTCGGTGTGGCGAACGACAGACACCAGCCTATCGCCGTGTTGTTTTCGAAGCCAGGCAATAGAACGCTGCTCCCATTCTCCAACGTCACGCCGCACGTCTACGCTGGCGCGATACTCTTCCATGTTCGCGGGGTGAGAAAAGATCAGGCCTGCTAAAGTGTTTTGGTCTTTGCGGATCGACTTCAGTGTCGTCTTGCCGGACTTATCCGTCCTCGAAGTCTTCGCCGCCGCGGCGCGTTCGTCGTGCAGCACCCGCACCGCGTCAGGGTCGATCCCGTAGACGAGTTCCGGAGGCTGCGGCGAGGGTACATGCAGGGATGCCGACGGAACCCTGGTGACCTCGTCGAAGATGTAATCCGTGGTTCGCCCAGCCTTACCGGAACGGCTATAAAGCTCGATACGCGCAAACTGGTAGGCCAAGTGTGGGGTACTCTAACGAATACCCGAATGGTGCCTACCGGCGAAGACCAAGGCAAGAAAAAGTGAGTTGTATAGACCGAATACAGCTCATCACTGCGTTCTGAGCATCGGCCATTTCATGGTTTAAGAGTAAAATCGGTCTGAAAAGGATAACACTTCGCCAGATGCTTTTTAATAGCATCTGGCGGCTGGGTAAAACTTGACAGGAAGCCAAGTTCACAAACTTTCTACTCAATGTCCAAGACGTGTATGGGATGCAAATTTCCCGAACAGTTCGCTTTGAAGACTGCTAATGGACGCGACGACACCAACGAAGTTCGGTACCGTTTTTGCTACACTTTCGTTAGATATACGATTTCTCGAGAATGAATTATCAAGTTGGTTCGACAGGGACAGCATCATCTCAACGATCGGCGACCAATATCCCTCGGCAGTCGCAGGACTGATATTTTTAGTGAAATACAAATCAAACCTATTGGGTATAGGCTTAGAGATAATCGTCTCCATGCACTGCGATATTACATGGCAAAGCAAGTAGCTAGAACCCTTTTTATTGAGGAATGATAGGCTATTTTTCTCGATGGCGGTGAGCGTAGCCGGATCGTTCTTCTGTTTTTGGGAAAGAGCAATCTTTCTGTTATTGATGGCTGACAAGAGAGAATAGCAGAAAATGATATGGCGAGCGGTGGTTCTATCTGTGAATATCTGGCGGTAGTTCTTTTCGCTCGTCCAGAGTTCCGATTTTTTGTCATAAGCAGTAACAGGGTCTCCGTGGAACGCGGCAAGAGACTGCCCAACTGTATAAGACGGGATCGTAAACTTGCTTCGCTTTATGGTGTCACTGGCACCACCGCGACGACCGCCTTCGTATTCTGCATCTGGAATTGAATCGAACTCCGTTCGAAGACGGTCCTGAATCTGATCAGTGCTGCGGAAATCAGCGGCTTGCAACTTATTTTGTGAGTTATTAAAACGAACGACATTGGAAATTATGGTGTCTTTCTTCGCTTTCACAAAGCGTATCGAAACTTGTAAATCGGGCGTTGGATTTTCGGGAAGGTTTGCGATAGAGCCAGTAGTTTGCGCTCCGTTGACGATAGAAATTCCAGTAATTTTTAGCTTACGCCCTGATTTACCACGTCTTCCCAGCTCGTAGTCCAGTACTAACGCGGTAATACCATTATTATATACATAAAAGTTGTGAGGCTGCTCTTGAGCAGTTTTCTTTATGCCATTATTTATATTTGAATCGCTTTCCCTTGACCCGAGATAGCCGCGCAGATTGGCAGAAAATAGGTCGGTTTTGTATTGAGTGTAGAGCTCACGGAGCCATGACCCTTTTACTGTAGTAACTAGAGACGTCCAATCAGAGCTGTTAATCTCAATCGCATCGGGAACGTTTGTCACTATCTCGTCCGTTACAATAACGGTTCTCTCAGCCTGCATGTAAAGTCTATCAAGTTGAGCGTCACATATTTCTTCCGCGAAAATGTTAATTTCGGGTCCCAAAGGGTATGATTTCAGAGCAGAGCGCGCTGTGCCTTCGACTGCTTCGAGTTCGTTCTGAACGTTCTTAGATCGAGGCAGGTTATGAACATACCAAATATAAAATTGCTTCACTTCGCCTGCGTTGATCGCAGCCCGCAGTTCATCGGCACGGCCCTTCAACCCGTCTGGAAGTTTTTCGATGTCGGTTGACAACAGCCAGGTGAGAGCCGTGTTCAGATCAGAAGCCTTGTTAGCAGGTGCGGCGGCTTTACTATTTTTTGAGATGTAGCACTGGGCAATTACAGCCACTTGTCGTTCTTTATCAACGTAAAGAACGTCGCATTTTTTATCGTCACCTCCGCCCGTGATCGCTTCGCTCGCTATGGACTGTGTATCATCCAGATTAAAGCGCAAATTGATCGCGAAAACACCAATGGCATCGTCGGTTAGTGAATAGTTTGCTTTCATCGCGTCGAAAGCGTTCCGCCAACCGGAATCGGCTTGTTGATTCATTAAATTTCCCCCGTTACGCCCGAATCAGTTTTGAACTCCATAATAGAGGACTGTTAGGATGGCTTACTACCTAAGGTCGCTGCTTTTTTTTGCAAAAGGGCGAGGATACCGACTTAAAGAGAAAAATTTTAGAACCGCCTCTAAGGTGAATCCTGCCTAAAATAGCCAGGCAAAACTTGGGCTATTCAAGCTTATGAACGAGCCGTCCGGACGGGACGCAATTAATGTATCACAATACCAGGAGATTGTGGCCTCCGGCGGCGGCCACTTCCAACGCGCGCTTGGCGCTTTCCTGTCCCTTGATATCGGCCAAATCAGGCAGGTTGGCGGGATGGGCGCGAATGGCGGCGACAGGGCGCGACAGGCGTTGCGTACCGCGAAAATGATTGACGAGCGCGATGAGGCTGCGGGGTGCGAGAATATCGAAATCGGCACCCGCCCATGCGGCTTCTCCACCGCTATCTGCCGGGCAGATGAGACCTTTACCTTGGGCATTTGCGCCGATGGCGGCGGGAAGCGCACCTGACACGGCACCGATGGTGCCATCCAGATTGAGTTCACCCAGCACGACATAGGACCCCAGTGCATCTGCGGGAATGGCACCCAAGGCAGCCATGAGGCCTAGCGCAATGGGGAGGTCGAAGTGACTGCCCTCCTTGGGTAAATCAGCGGGTGCCAGATTGACGGTCACCTTTTTGGCGGGAAGAGCAAGTCCGGAAGCGTGGAGGGCTGCCTGAACCCGCTCCCGGCTTTCGGCCACCGCCTTGTCCGGCAGGCCGACGATCTGCATGCCGACCTTGCCCGGTGCGACCATGACCTGAACTTCGACGGGCACGCCCTCTATGCCCTGAAATGCCACCGTATTGACGCGCGCAACCATGTAAGCCCCCAACAAGCGGACTTTAGAAAACACGCAATAAAGCGTGTAACCACCCGCCCATGCAACCTTGCACAACGCGGTCAGGAAAACAAGAACAAGAAGTGAACAATTTCACTTATACCGCGCAGAAAAATTCTGCCCGGTTGTGGGGCTTCAAACGCCGGTGGAGCCGAAGCCGCCGGTGCCACGGGCGGTATCGGACGTTTCAGTCACCTCCAGGACTGCCACTTGCGTGACGGGCGCGATGACCATCTGCGCGATGCGCATGCCTCGTTCGATCACGAACTCCTCCTGCCCCAGATTGGCGAGGATGACTTTGACCTCACCGCGATAATCGCTGTCCACCGTTCCCGGCGTGTTTAGGCAGGTGATGCCGTTCTTGATGGCAAGGCCGGAGCGCGGGCGGATCTGCGCCTCAAAGCCCTGCGGCACTTCGAAGATGAAGCCGGTGGGAACGAGAGCGCGGGCACCCGGCTTCAGGACCATCGGCTCCTCTGCTGCGACTGCGGCGCGCAGGTCCATGCCAGCGGCACCTGATGTTTCGTAAGATGGCAGATCGATGCCATCCGCATGCGGCAGACGAAGGAGATGAAGGGCGGGACGATTTTCGTTTTTTACGGTCATGCGGCATTAGTTTGCCGTGTGGGTGCCAAGGTCAATTGCAAAAGCGGCCCCGAAACGCTAGATACCCGGCAATTCCACAGGATTTATCTGATGCCCGAAACACTCGCAGAGGCGGTTTCCCGCCGCCGCACCTTCGCTATCATTGCGCACCCGGACGCCGGTAAGACGACCCTGACCGAAAAGCTGCTGCTGTTCGGCGGTGCCATTCAGCTGGCCGGTGAGGTGAAGGCGAAGAAGGATCGTATCCAGACGCGTTCCGACTGGATGAAGATCGAGCGCGAACGCGGCATTTCCGTCGTGACCTCGGTGATGACCTTCGAGTATGACGACAAGGTCTTCAATATTCTCGATACGCCCGGCCACGAAGACTTCGCTGACGATACCTACCGCACGCTGACGGCGGTGGATGCAGCCATCATGGTCATCGATGCCGCCAAGGGTATCGAGCCACGGACGCTGAAGCTGTTCGAGGTCTGCCGCATGCGCGACATTCCGATCATCACCTTCGTCAACAAGATGGACCGCGAAAGCCGCGACATCTTCGAGATTCTCGATGAGGTCGAAGAAAAGCTGGCGCTGGATACGGCGCCGATTACCTGGCCGATCGGGCGCTCCAAGAGCTTCTGCGGGTCCTATCATCTGGCCAGCAACCGGGTGCGCGGCTCCGACAACGAGGTCGAAGCGACGCAGGTGAACGGTCCACAGGCGGTGGCGAGCCGCTTGCCGGCAAACGAGCGGGACGCCTTCATCGAGGAAACCGAACTCGCGCTGGAAGCCTGCCGTCCATTCGATCGCACCGCATTTCTGGAAGGGCATTTGACACCGGTCTTCTTCGGTTCGGCGCTGCGCAACTTCGGTGTTCGCGACCTGATCAATGCGCTGGGCGACATTGCGCCGCCGCCGCGCAACCAGGTCGCCGATACGCGCACCGTGCATGCCGACGAAGACAAGATGACGGCGTTCGTGTTCAAGATTCAGGCCAATATGGACCCGAACCACCGCGACCGCATTGCTTTCGCCCGCATCTGCTCCGGCAAGCTGGAGCGTGGCATGAAGGCGCGGCTGGCGCGCACCGGCAAGCAGATGGGCCTGACGGCACCGCAATTCTTCTTCGCCTCGCAGCGGCACATTGCCGATACCGCTTTTGCAGGCGATGTGGTGGGCATTCCCAACCACGGGACTTTGCGCATCGGCGACACGCTGACCGAGGGTGAAAATCTCGTGTTTCAGGGCGTACCGAACTTCTCGCCGGAAATTCTGCGCCGCGTGCGGCTGGAAGATGCGATGAAGGCCAAGAAGCTGAAGGAAGCGCTGCATCAGATGGCCGAAGAGGGCGTCGTGCAGTTGTTTTCGCCGGAAGATGGCTCACCTGCTATCGTTGGCGTGGTCGGTGCGTTGCAGCTGGACGTTCTGAAAGAGCGGCTGATGGGCGAATACGGCCTTCCGGTGTCGTTCGAAATGTCGCGCTTTTCCGTCTGCCGCTGGATTTCATCGGATCAGGCTGCGGATATGGAGAAGTTCCTGACCGTCAAGCGCGGTGACATCGCCCGCGATCTCGATGGCGACCCGGTGTTTCTGGCGCAGGATGCGTTTTCGCTGCGCTATGAGGCGGAGCGCTATCCGTCGATCAAGATGGCTGCGATCAAGGAATATCACGTCGCCAAGGCGGCGTGATGTTTGCATGAGATAGGCGGTTTGCGGCAGAGCTTGGGCTTACCCCCCTCTGCCNNCCACAAGGAGGGAGATCGGCAAGACGCATGCTCACCACTTTATTCAAAGCAGCAGAGATGGCCGAGGGGTTACCACGAATCGATCTCCCCCCTTGAGGGGGAGATGCCTGGCAGGCAGAGGGGGTAAGCCACACACTCTGCCCTAAATTGTCAAAAGCTGCCGCGTTTCAACTCAGCCCTGAGCGTCGCATTTGCGCTCGATGGCATCCCACAAGAGGCTCGCGACGTCGGCACCGCCGAATTTCTTCACTTCGCGGATGCCGGTCGGGGATGTGACGTTGATTTCCGTCATGTAGTCGCCGATGACATCGATGCCGACGAAGAGGAAGCCGCGTTCGCGCAGAGCGGGACCGATGCGTTCACAGATTGCTTTTTCGCGGGCTGTCAGCTCCGTCGGTTCAGGGCGGCCACCGGCGTGCATGTTGGAGCGGGCGTCGTTTTCCGCGGGTACACGGTTGATGGCGCCGACGGGCTCTCCATCCACCAGAAGGATGCGCTTGTCGCCCTTGCGGACTTCGGGCAGATATTGCTGGGCTATGTAGGGTTCGCGGAACATCTGGCCGAACATTTCCAGGAGAGAGGAGAAGTTGCGGTCATCGCGGGTGGAGTGGAAAACGCCAGCGCCGCCATTGCCGTAGAGTGGCTTGAGGATCATGTCGCCCATTTCCTCACGGAAACGGGCAATCTCCGCCACATCCTTGGTGATAAGGGTCGTGGGCATGAGATCTGCGAACTCGGTGACGAAAATCTTTTCCGGCGAATTGCGCACCCAGGCCGGATCGTTGACCACCAGTGTCTTAGGGTGAAGACGCTCCAAGAGATGGGTGGAGGTGATGTAGGCCATGTCGAAGGGCGGATCCTGGCGCAGATGGATGACATCCATGGTGGCGAGGTCGACGCGTTCCGGCTCAGACAGAGAGAAGTGGTCGCCCTTGATATCGCGCAGCTGCATCTGCTCGACGGTAGCGTAAATCTTGCCATCACGCATGGACAGGCGATCGGGTGTGTAATGGAACAAGCGGTAACCGCGTGCCTGCGCCTCAAGGCTGATCGCGAAGGTGCTATCGCCCGCAATGTTGATGCCGGAGACATGATCCATCTGGATCGCGACGTTCTTGATTTTGGCCATGCGCAATTTCCTTTTAAAAGCCCGAAATGTGTAGGGCAGGCAAGCTTTAAAGGCAACTGCTGCGCGGTGGCGTATCTATGAGTTTTATTGACGGATTACAGGCTTAAAGCGATGGCGTTTTGGCCGGGAACAGCTTGTTCTTCAGGCGGTATGCAAAGGCGATAGGCGCCGGGAACGGTCGGCGCAGAAAGGCGACCTTGCGGACATAAGTGTCCACCCGCCATGTGGCCCAGGTGCCTGCTTTGAAATATGCGACGTCGCCCGCGCGCAGCATATGAATGGCGCCATCTTCGGCAGTCACATGAACCTCGCCTTCGAGAATGTGGACTGTTTCATCCCAGGCGAAGAACCAGCGGAAGGTGCCCGCTGTGCAATCCCAAAGGGCTGTATAGGCGGCGCGATCTGCACTTCTGGAATGGTCTGCCATCCGGGCAACGGGCTGCCCTGTGATGATCCAGTCCGGATTGATGGGCGCCGGTTGCATGTCGATAGTGTGGGAGGATGCGGAGACGACGGGTTGTGTTCTCTCACGCGTTTTCGACAGCGACATAGACGGCACCGAGCGCCCTGCCAACGCGGCCACACTTGCGATTACGACATGTAAAACCATATTGCGCCCCCACTTTGCAACGGGAACGCAATAACACAAATGGAGTAAGAATGCTCTTCCATAAATTGAATCATATTTAATGGAAGTGCATTTTACGAGGCTTAATGGACCGGTACGAGCTGCGGCGCTGGCTGCTGGACGGTGGCGGCTGCGCCTTCGATGCGCTTTCCACTTTCCATGTCGAAGAAGTGCAGCTTTTCCGGCGCTATAGAGACCGACAAGTCATGCGGAATATCGATTTCGGATGCGCAGGCGACGGTGAGTGTCTGGTCTCCCAGCATACCATGGATGAGGCGTTGCGAACCGAGCTCTTCAATATATTCGACGCGGAACGGCATGCCCGGCTCAGCACCGTGAACGAAACGCAAGTCCTCGGCACGCATGCCGACGGTCACAGGACCGGAGGCGGGAGCAAAACCGTTGAGCGACAGGATCGTCGGACCGATGGCGAGCTTGTCGCCATGCAGTTCGCCCGACAGAAGGTTCATGGCCGGTGAACCGATGAAGCTGGCGACGAAGGTGGAGGCAGGCTTGTGGTAGACTTCGAGCGGCGCGCCGATCTGTTCTATGCGACCGGCATTGAGCACCACCAGACGATCCGCCAGCGTCATGGCTTCCAGCTGGTCATGGGTGACATAGATGGAGGTGGTGCCGAGGCGGCGTTGCAGGCGCTTAATCTCGCCGCGCATGGAGACGCGCAGCTTGGCATCAAGGTTCGACAGGGGCTCATCGAAGAGGAAGGCCGCAGGCTTGCGCACGATGGCGCGACCCATGGCCACACGCTGGCGCTGACCACCGGAGAGCGCACGGGGCTTGCGATCCAGATAGGGCTGAAGCTCCAGCATGCGGGCGGCGTCCGCCACGCGCGCATCGATCTCGGCCTTTGGCGTCTTGCGGTTTTTCAGACCATATTCCAGATTCTGGCGCACCGACATGTGCGGGTAAAGCGCGTAGTTCTGGAACACCATGGCGATGTCGCGGTCAGCGGGTTCGACGTCATTGACGACGCGATTGCCGATGCTGACCTTGCCTTCGGATATTTCCTCCAGCCCCGCGACCATGCGCAGCAGCGTGGACTTGCCGCAGCCCGAGGGGCCGACGAGCACGATGAATTCCCCATCCTTGATGGAGATATCCACGTCGTGAACGGCGCGCATGCCGTTGGAATAATCCTTGCAGACCTGACTGATTTCGATCTCGGCCATTGTCGTTTTCCTTATTTATCGCTTTCGGTGAGGCCCTTGATGAACCAGCTCTGGAAGATCACGACGATCAACACAGGCGGCAGCATGGCCAGAACGGCAAGCGCGAAAGCTTCGTTGTAATCGGGAATTTGCGAACCGACCCACACCTGCAGGATCGACTTGATGCCGCGCATGAGCGTGAAAAAGCTCTCATCATTGGTCATCAGCATGGGCCAGAGATACTGGTTCCAGCCATAGACGAACATGATGATGAAGATGGCGGCGACCATGGTGCGCGAGAGCGGCAGCAGAATATCGATGAAGAACTTGACCGGCCCGGCCCCATCGATGCGGGCAGCCTCCAGGATTTCATCCGGCACCGATTTGAAGAATTGCCGGAAGTAGAATGTGCCGGTCGCCGATGCCAGAAGTGGCACGATAAGGCCGGTATAGGAGTTCAACAGCCCCAGTTTGCTCATGACCTCGTAGGACGGCATGATGCGCACTTCGAGCGGCAGAAGCAGTGTCGTGAAGATGACCCAGAAGGCAAGCGTGGCGAAGGGGAAGCGGAAATAGACGATGGCGTAGGCCGCCAGCATGGACAGCACGATCTTGCCGACAGCAAAACCGATGCCGAGGATCATCGAATTGACGAACATATTGAAACCGGTGATCTGTCCGGTGAAGCCGCCCTTCTGGGTCAGCACCTTCTCGTAGGTCGCGATGAAGTTGGTGCCGGGCGTAATGGCAAGACCATTCATATGGATTTCAGCGGCGGTGTGGGTCGATGTCATGAACGACACGATGACCGGCAAGATCAGAAACAGCGAACCGATGATGAGAATGAGGTGATCAAGGGGTTTGGTCTTGTACATGTCTGATATCCCTCAACCGTAATGGATGCGTTTTTCGAGGAAACGGAATTGCAGCACCGTCAGCACGAAGACGACGACCATGAGAATGACCGATTGCGCCGATGAACCACCGATATCATTGCCGCGGAAGCCATCCAGGAACACCTTGTAGACAAGGGTGATGGGGTTGTTGGCGGCCTTGTCCTTCACCATAACGTCGATGATGGCGAAGGTATCGAACAACGCGTAGGTGATGTTGATGATGAGCAGGAAGAATGCGGTGGGCGCGAGCAACGGCATGATGACCGTCCAGAACCGGCGAAAGCCGTTGCGGCAATCGATGAAGGCTGCTTCGCGGACCGAGACGGGCACGCTTTGCAGGCCCGACAGGAAGAAGATGAAATTGTAAGGTATCTGCTTCCAGACCGATACGAAGATCATGGCAAAGGCTGTGTCGAAATAATTGACGCCCACCTGCATGTGCCAGCCAAAGATTGCGGCCATCTTGACGAAGGGGCCGATGTGCTGATCGAAGAACATCATGCCGATGAGACCAGCAACGGGCGGGGCGATGGCGTAAACCGAAATGAGCAGCGTCTTGTAGGTGGAGCTGCCCCTGACAATCGCATCTGCCTTGACCGCGAGCAACAGGCCGAGCGCAAGCGAAAAGACGGTCACGAGAACGGTGAAAATCACCGTGAATTTGGCGATGCTGAGATATTCGGCGCTGAACAGCACGTCGGTATAGTTGGCAAGGCCGACGAAGGTCGAGCCGAAACCGAACGGGTCTTCGATATAGAAGGAAGACTGAACCGCCTGCACCGAGGGCCAGTAGAAAAAGACGAAAATGACGAGCAGTTGCGGCGCGATGAGCATATAGGGCAGCGCGGATGAGGAAAACTGCACCCGCTTGGCTGGTTCCGCTTTGACCGCAGGCTTTTTGGCCTTGGCCATGAAGCCCGGCAGGAACCGCACGGGACGCGGTTGTGAAGACGTATAGGCCACGCGCGCAAACCTTTATGTGTTGTGGACCTGCCAAGTGAATGGAGGGAGGCCCGGATTGTAGAGAGGCTTTGCATTCTTACTCGACGTCATCCTCGGGCTTGTCCCGAGGATCTAACCACGTTCAATGTTGTGGTTCGTTAGATCCTCGGGACAAGCCCGAGGATGACGATGGAGTGTTGAACGAGACTTACAAGCAACCAAGGAGCCTCCCCTCACGAAGAAGGGAGGTCCGCTTATCGGCACGTATCAGCCAGCAGTCTTGGCAAAACGGGCCAGAAGGTCGTTGCCTTCCTTTTCGATGATGTTGAAGGCGTCCTTGACGGAGACTTCGCCGGAGAAGATGCGGCCATATTCACGTTCCATGATGGCGCGGATCTGTGGGTAGAAGCCGAGGCGATAGCCCTTCGACCATTCGCCGCCTGGAAGGGAAAGCTGCTTGATGCCGACTTCGGCAACGGGCTGCTTTTCGTAGTAGCCTTCCTTCTTGGCCAACTCGTAAGCGGCCTGGGTTATGGCGACGTAGCCGGTGGCTTCGTGGTAGAACTTCTGGATTTCAGGCGATGTCAGGAACTGGAAGAAGCTGGCCACGCACTTGTTTTCTGCTTCCGACTTGCCGGACATGGCAAATAGAGCAGCGCCACCGATGAAGGAGTTGGTGCCAGCACCCTTGATGGAGCCCCAGTAAGGAAGGAAGGTTGCCGAGAACGGCATCTGTGCCGTCTTCTGCAGGCCACCGAAGGAGCCGGAAGAACCGATCCAGAGTGCGACCTTGTTTTCTTCGAATGGCTTCTGGTTATCGTTCCAGCCCGCGCCGTAATAGGCGAAGTAACCCTGATCCTTCCAGGATTTCAGCTTTTCGAACATCATGACGAGGTTCGGGTCGGTGACCTTCAGCTTTGTGTCGACAACGCTGTCGTAGCCATTGTTGTTGGTGGCGAACTGAAGGTTGTTGCGCGAGAAGAAGTTTTCGGTGAATTCCCATGTCAGCTGCGTCTGGACGAGTGGAATGAAACCGGCTTCCTTCAGCTTCGGTGCTGCGGCTTCGAATTCTTCCCAGGTCTTCGGCGCTTCGACCCCGGCCTTTTTCAGGGCTTCGGTGTTGAAATACATGATGGGAGCAGACGAGTTGAACGGCATGCCGACGAACTTGCCATCGGCAGCGGCGTAGAAATTGCGCACGCCGGGAATGAAGGCTTCGCGGTCGAACTTGTAACCGGCCTTGGTGATGATGTCTTCGGCGGGAATGACCGCACCCTTGGCGTTGATGATGGTGGCGGCACCGGCATCGAAGACCTGAAGAATGTTTGGCTGTTCGCCGGAGCGGAAGGCCGCGATGCCGCTGGCCAGGGCTTC
This sequence comes from Hyphomicrobiales bacterium, assembly GCA_900472925.1. Classification (GTDB taxonomy): domain Bacteria; phylum Pseudomonadota; class Alphaproteobacteria; order Rhizobiales; family Rhizobiaceae; genus Agrobacterium. The sequence continues at coordinate 279,974 of UCJU01000001.1, read as the reverse complement.
TTCGTAAGAGCCCTTGGAAACCGGCGTTATCGCGCACTCGGTCTGGGCAGCGTTGAACTTCTGGGACACTTCATTGATGACTTCGCCGTTGCGGCCACCCATGCCGTGCCACCAGGTGATGTTGGTCGCCGCCATGGACGACGTTGCCGAAAACGTTATGGCCATTGCGGCCATGGAAAATTTCTTGATCATGGATTTATCCTCTACCGCCCCTGTTGGCTGAGGATGCGAATAGGCGCGTTCCATGACGGGCCTTTTACAATTTTATGGCAGATTTATTACAGCACAACCTAATCAAGCATCCCGATAAAAGGGATGCATCAAATGAGGGTATCGCCATCCTAGGGGGCGATCTTTCGCGCCGGATTTCCCACCACGGTCTGACCGGGTGCCACGTCCTTCGTGACGACGGAGCCTGCGCCGACAATCGCGCCCTCGCCGATCGTGATGCCGGGCAGGATGATAGCGCTTCCGCCAATCCAGGCATTGTTGCCGATTGTTACGGCTTTCGCGATCTCGATACCTTCGGAGCGTGAGCGTGTGTCTCTGTGATGATCCGCACAGTAGATCTGTACGCCGGGGCCCAGCATGGCGCCGTCACCAATTCTGACCGGGGCGGAATCGAGAATGACGCATCCGGCGTTGAGATAGGTGTTTTTGCCAAGCGAGATATTGAAGCCATAACTGCAATGGAAGGGCGCTTCGATGAAGGCGCCGTCTGCGACCGAGCCAAGAAGGGCTCGCAAGAGCGGTGCCATCGCGCCGCGCACATCCGGCGCCATGGTGGCGTGCTGGTGAACGGCCAACCGTGCTGTGGCGCGAAGGGCATCGAGCTCGCCATCGAGGCAGCAATACCATTCTCCAGCGGCCATTTTTTCCCGCTCGCTGCGCATAGGATACCCTTTCAAAAGGCGTCGATGAAATGTCTGGGCAGGCGGCGCGGCAGGACCGCGACGATATCGAAGCGTGAGGACAGATGTGCCGCATCCTTGCGGCGAGACAGCCAGATATCGGCGGCGGCGCGAATGCGGTTTTGCGAGGCGTAGCTGACAGCATCGACCGCGCCGGTCTCGGTGCTGCGGGCCTTGACCTCGACAAAAACGATGACGTCTTTCTTCCGCGCGATCAGATCGATCTCTCCCAATCGCGTGCGGTGGCGCAAGGCAAGGATGCGGTAACCTTTGACCATCAGGTAGACCGCCGCCCAATATTCGGCCCGGTGACCGCGCTGCTCGGCGTGGCGTCTGCTGTTTGCCTCACGCGCCATCGCTGTCCTTCAGGTCGAGGATGCGCTGGTAAAGCTCCTTGCGCGGCAAACCGGTGAGTTTGGCGGCTTCTGCGGCGGCTTTTGCGGCAGGCATGGTGGAGACGAGGTCTTTCAGCAGCTTTTCGACGTCTTCCATATCGGGGATTTCGTTATAGGAGGGCGGCTCTATCAGCAGCACGATCTCGCCTTTGACGATGCGGTCCTCATTGTAGAAGTCCGTGAGTTCGCCGAGCGTCCCGCGGCGGAATTCCTCGAAGGTCTTGGTGAGTTCGCGGCAGACGACAGCGCGGCGGTTAGGCCCCAGCACCTCCGATGCGACCTTGATGGTGGCGCAGATACGATGTGGGGATTCGAAGAACATCATGGTTGCCGGTATTTTCGACAGTTCCGAGAAGCGATCGCGCTTGCCCTTGTCCTTGACCGGTAAAAAGCCTGCAAACATGAAGGCGTCGCTGGGCATGCCGGAACCGACGAGTGCTGCGAGCGGCGCGGACGCGCCGGGGATGGGCACGACGCGGTGGCCCGCCTCCAGCGCCATCTGCCCCAAACGGTAGCCGGGATCGGAGACCAGAGGCGTTCCGGCATCCGAGACCAGAGCCACAGATTTTCCGGCATCGAGAGCCGCAATGAGCTTGGGGCCTGCCTCCTCGGCATTGTGCTCGTGATAGGAATAGGGACGGTTGCGGATGCCGTAACGGTCCAGCAGGATGCGGGTGACGCGGGTGTCCTCGCAGGCCAGCACATCGGCAGAGGCCAGTGTTTCCAGCGCGCGAACGGTGATGTCACCGAGATTGCCGATGGGGGTGGCAACGAGATACAATGCCGCATCGATGGGGCGTGCCGGGACCGTGAAGCCGCCGACCTTGAAACCGCGCGCCGTGGCGTCTGCGTCTTGCGTCGACTGTTCACTCAAAGCATCATCTGTCACTGCATCATTCCCGTCATGTCTCATTTCTCTGTCTTTATGGGCAAGACGCGGCCTTCGAACAAGGGCCGTTCTCGACGCCCACATCATCCAAGCAAATGTATAGAGTGGAAAATTGAGGAATGACGGGGTCTGGCCTCTTGCCTTTTCCTCGGTAACTCTGCCATTTTGCCCGTCCACATTATCCGGCCAAAATGCCGGAGACACTATCTTGGCGATCCCGCCCGACGGAATCGCAACGGTTGAAAGCGGAAGTCTTCATGCGTATTACCCTCGAGCGGTCGAACCTTCTGAAATCGCTGAACCACGTTCACCGCGTGGTGGAACGGCGCAATACGATCCCGATCCTGTCCAACGTGCTGTTGCGCGCATCCGACGCCAAGCTCGACATGAAGGCGACCGACCTCGATCTCGAGATTACCGAAGCGACACCTGCCATGGTGGAACAGGCCGGCTCGACGACCGTGCCCGCGCATCTGCTCTATGAAATCGTGCGCAAGCTGCCCGACGGTTCCGAGGTTCTTCTGGCCACCAATCCTGATGGTTCGACCATGACGGTTGCCTCCGGTCGATCGAAGTTTTCGTTGCAGTGCCTGCCGGAAACCGACTTCCCGGACCTGACCGCCGGCACATTCAGCCACGTTTTCAAGCTGAAGGCTGCCGACCTGAAGATGCTGATCGACCGCACGCAGTTTGCGATTTCGACCGAAGAGACCCGTTATTATCTGAACGGCATTTTCTTCCACACGATTGAGAGCGGCAATGACCTGAAGCTTCGCGCCGTCGCCACCGACGGTCACCGTCTGGCACGCGCCGACGTGAATGCTCCCTCGGGTTCGGAAGGGATGCCCGGCATCATCATTCCGCGCAAGACCGTGGGCGAGTTGCAGAAGCTGGTCGACAATCCCGAACTGGAAGTCACGATCGAGGTTTCTGACGCCAAGATCCGTATCGCCATTGGCGATATCGTTTTGACGTCCAAGCTGATCGACGGGACATTCCCGGACTATCAGCGCGTTATTCCGACCGGCAACGACAAGGAAATGCGCGTGGATTGCCAGTCCTTCGCCAAGGCCGTGGATCGCGTCTCGACCATTTCCTCCGAGCGTGGCCGCGCCGTGAAGCTTGCGATTACCGAGGGTCAGTTGACCCTGACCGTCAACAACCCGGATTCGGGCAGCGCGACCGAAGAAGTGGCGGTGGGCTACGAGCATGATGGAATGGAGATCGGCTTCAACGCCAAATATCTGCTGGATATCACCGCCCAGCTTTCCGGCGAGGATGCGATTTTCCTGCTCGCAGATGCGGGTTCACCGACGCTGGTGCGTGATACGGCGGGTGACGACGCGCTTTACGTGCTGATGCCGATGCGCGTTTAGCACCGCCTCATTCAGATAAAATGCAAAAAAACGCCGGTGACGCCCTCACCGGCGTTTTTGTTTGCGGATTTTACAGACTTTGTTAAGATTTCCCCATTGCGACATTTTTCATTGGTTTTACGACAGAGCGAAACAACATATCGCCACAGTTTCACCAAATGTTGGTTTGACCGAACACAGAGGGGGACCGGATGGGACTGAGCCTGAAACAGCGCTTCGGCAGGAAGTTCGAGGAGGAAATTCGTTTCTTCAAGGGAATGGTGAACCAGCCGAAAAAGGTTGGCGCGATCGTTCCGACCTCCGGTGTGACCGCGCGGCGCATGGCAAGCGTCATTACGCCGCAATCCGGCCTACCCGTTCTGGAGCTTGGGCCGGGAACCGGCTGCATCACCAAAGCCATTCTGGCACGCGGCGTGAAGCCGGAAAACGTGACGGCTATTGAATATTCCACCGACTTCTATCAACAGCTTCTGCGCAGCTATCCCGGCGTCAACTTCATCAATGGCGACGCTTTCGATCTGGACACGACGCTTGCCACGCAGAAAGACCAGATGTTCGACTGCGTGATTTCGGCTGTTCCCATGCTGAACTTCCCGATGGCCGACAGGATCAGACTGCTGGACGAGCTGTTGAAGCGGGTTCCGCATGGACGTCCGGTCATCCAGATTTCCTATGGCGCGGTCTCGCCGATCGTTGCGCAGCCGCATCTCTATCACATCCGCCATTACGACTTCGTGGTGCGCAACATTCCCCCGGCGCAGCTGTGGACCTACACCCGGGCGTAAGCTAACCTGCGGCTATGTACGCACTTTACATAACCCATCCGCAGGTCAGGATCGAGGCTGATGTCCCGGTCCCCGAGTGGGGTTTGTCCGATATTGGACGAGCACGGGCAAGACGAGCAAGCGCCCTGCCCTTTGCAAAATCCCTGCGGCGTATCGTTTCCAGCACCGAGAAGAAGGCCGTCGATACCGCGCAGATTCTGGCAGCGGCCAGCGGTGTCGCCTTCGAGACCGCCGACGATCTGCACGAGAACGACCGCAGTGCGACGGGCTTTCTTCCACCTGACCAGTTCGAGCGCGCAGCGGACTGGTTCTTCGCCCATCCGCATGCCAGCTATAAGGGCTGGGAAACGGCGGTCGATGCACAGGCCCGCATCGTGAGAGCCATAGACGCGATCCTTTCCAGCCACGATCCACTGCAGCCGATCGCCTTTATCGGGCATGGCGGCGTTGGGACTTTGCTGAAATGCCACCTGGCAGGCAGCGAGATTACCCGGAGCCATGACCAGCCGCCGGGCGGTGGAAATCTCTTCTGTTTTACCCTTGCAGACAGGCGCATCACATGCGACTGGACGGCAATGGAAACGTGGCAGGGGATGACACTATGACCGCACGCGAGCGCCTGATCGTCGGGCTTGACCTTCCAACCGTGGCTGAAGCCGAAACCATCGTCAGCGCACTGGGCGACGATGTCCTGTTCTACAAGATCGGCCACCAGTTGGCCTTTGCGGGCGGGCTGGACTTTGCCAAGGAACTGGCCGCAAGCGGCAAGAAAATCTTCCTCGACATGAAGCTTCTCGACATCGACAACACGGTGGCATCAGGCGTGGAAAACATCGCCAAGATGGGCATGTCGATGCTGACGCTGCATGCCTACCCCAAAGCCATGCGCGCTGCGGTGAAGGCGGCGCAGGGTTCCGGGCTTTGCCTTTTGGGTGTTACGGTTTTGACGTCGATGGATGACGCCGATCTTACGGAAGCCGGATATCAGGGCGACGCCCGTTCGCTGGTGCTGAAACGCGCGGGCCAAGCGCGGGATGCGGGCATGGGTGGCATCGTCTGCTCGGCGGAAGAATCCGCTGCTGTGCGTGAGATCGTCGGGGCCGATATGGCGGTGGTGACGCCGGGCATTCGCCCTAAAGGTGGCGATGCAGGCGACCAAAAGCGGGTCGTGACGCCGTTCGATGCGATCAAGGCCGGGTCCAGCCATCTTGTCGTTGGCCGCCCGATCGTAAAGGCCGCAGACCCCAAAGCTGCGGCGCGCGCCATTCTGGATGAAATGACACAGGCGCTATAAGGAGAAGATGATGGCAAAGGGTTACTGGATTGCCCGCGTGGATGTGAACGACGCGGAACGCTACAAGGACTATGTTTCAACGGCAAAGCCAGCATTCGAGCGGTTCGGCGCGAATTTTCTGGCACGCGGCGGTGCGGTGACGCAGCTCGAAGGACAGGGCCGGGCACGCAACGTCGTGATCGAGTTTCCGTCCGTACAGCATGCCTTGGATTGCTACAATTCCGAGGAGTATCAGGCTGCACTGAAAATTCGCAAGGAGACCGCCGATAGCGACCTCATGATCGTCGAGGGCGCTTGATCCAATCGGGACCGTATTCGTGGGACTTTCCGTGCGAATACGGTTCTCTCTTCCCGTTGCAGCGGCTTTGAGTTAAGACACGGAAACTTACATAGTCAACGCTTCGCAGGAGCCTCCCATGCCTTTGGCCAACCTTCCCCCTCTCGTCACCGTTTTTGGCGGTTCGGGCTTTGTCGGCCGGCATGTGGTGCGTTTTCTGGCCAAGCGCGGTTACCGCATTCGCGTCGCCGTTCGCCGTCCTGATCTGGCCGGCTTTTTGCAGCCGCTGGGCAATGTCGGACAGATTTCCTTTGCACAGGCCAACCTGCGCTACAAGGATTCCATCAACAAGGCCGTCGAAGGCGCCGACCATGTGGTCAACTGCGTCGGCATTCTTTTCGAGAGCGGTCGCAACACATTCGACGCCGTGCAGGAATTCGGCGCGCGCGCCGTGGCGGAAGCCGCCAAGAATGCTGGCGCAACGCTGACACATATTTCCGCTATCGGTGCCGATGCCAATTCGACTGTCGGCTACGCCCGCACCAAGGGCCGCGCCGAAGCAGCGATCCGCTCCGTTTTGCCGGATGCCATCATTCTGCGCCCCTCGATCGTGTTCGGACCGGAGGATGATTTCTTCAACAAGTTCGCTGGCATGGCACAGCGCATGCCGTTCCTGCCGCTGATTGGTGGCGGACACACCAAGTTCCAGCCGGTCTATGTGGAAGATGTGGCCGAAGTCGTTGCCCGCAGCGTCGATGGCGCCCTGACGGCCGGTGCGACCTATGAACTGGGTGGTCAGGACGTCATGACGTTCCGCGACTGTCTCGAGGCCGTTCTCGCTGCGACCTATCGTCAGCGGCCCCTGGTTAATCTGCCCTTCGGCATCGCTTCGCTGATGGGCAAGATCGCATCCATGGTGCCGCTGATCACGCCGCCTTTGACAGCTGACCAGGTTACCCTGCTCAGAAACGACAATGTCGTTTCCGCAGAAGCCGAAAAGGCCGGGCTGACGCTCGAAGGTCTCGGCATCACGCCGGTGCGCGTCGCCTCCGTTCTGCCGTCCTACATGGTGAGCTACCGTACGCACGGACAGTTCAGCAATGCGGGCAAGGCCGCTTAAATTTCATCGCATTTTTCAACGGAAAACGGGCGACCGCGTTTCGCGAAATGCTTTTGAAATAAGCGTGCAACCAAAATCAAAGTCGTGAGTTATGCACCTAACGGGCAGCGATACGTTCGCTGCCCTTTCATTCGTATGTGGGGGCACATCATGAAATCAGCACAGCATTCGACCAAGCGTGGCACATGGGCAACTGTGGACAAGAGTTCGCGTTAACCCGGTGTTCAGCAAGGTACTTTATTGCTAAACGCCACATCCTACACACAATCCAGAACCTAACAATCATCGTGCGGCGGCTGGTGTCGTTGCGGTCATCGTCTGAAAGGCAAATATAAAATGGGCAAGTCTATCGCACTCTTTTTTGCGTGTGCGGCGTTGGTTGTTCTGGCAGGTTCCTTCATGGCGCCGGGCACGGTTGCAGCCGGCAAGACCGGTTGTTCGCCAGCCTATGGCGTCGATCCATGCGCCACGAGTTCGATCTCGGCAAACTGATCGATTTCAAGCAGAGCGCTTGGGTTATGATTTTCAAAAAGCGCCATCGAGTTAATCGAAGGCGCTTTTTTCATGGTTGAGCACCGATTTTCAGCAAGAAAGTCGTGTTGCAATCGGCCCGACGTTAAACTTGTCTTAAAAAAGCTGAACTTATAGTTTCTGCACAGGCCCATACATTGTCCGCCCTCTGGCGATAAAGACAACCTTTCCTTTCATCAAAAATTTGAGTGCCGATGCCAACCCTTTTTCATTCTCCGATGTCGACTGCCTCACGATTCGTTCGGCTCATCCTGACCGAATACGGTTTTCAGGCGGATCTGGTCGAGGAACAGCCCTGGGAAAAGCGGCGGGAGTTTCTGGCACTCAACCCGGCGGGAACTTTGCCGGTCTATCTCGATGACAATATGCGCTCACTCTGTGGTCCCTACGTCCTGGCTGAATTCCTGGACGAGACCCATGGTGTGCTGAAACGGGACAGGCGGCTTCTGGCCGAGGATCCTTTCCAGCGCGCTGAAATTCGCCGCCTGACGGAGTGGTTTCTGCAAAAGATGGAAACCGACGTGACCCGCCCGTTGGTGCGCGAACGCGCCTACAAGCTGCAGATGTCCACGGCGCAAGGCGGCGGCCCTCCAGACAGCAAACTATTGCGCACGGCACGCTCCAACGTTCATCAGCACATGAAGTATCTGGAGTGGCTGGCGGGATCGCGCACATGGCTGGCGGGCGACCGGTTGAGCTATGCCGACCTTGCCGCCGGTGCATCCGTCTCCATTCTGGATTATCTCGGCGAGATCAACTGGCTGGAAGCGCCGATTGCCAAGGAATGGTACCAGCGCGTCAAATCGCGCCCGTCCTTCCGACCTCTGCTGGCCGAACGCGTGCCGCGTCTTGCGCCGTCCTCCCACTATGCCGATCTCGATTTTTAGCCTGATACGAAAGCTTGCTATATAAGACGCGTCATGCCTGCCAGCATCGGCAGCAATCGCGGGAGAAGCGTCATCGATACAGCATTGCAGAAGCAGCAGTTGCGCGCGGCAAAGCTGACGGAGTTTGTCCGTGCAGAAGCGCTTGCGCTCGGCTTCGATCTCTGTCGCATCACCGCGCCGGATAGCATTCCGCAAGCGCCGGACCGATTGCGGGAATTTATCGGCAACGGCTTCCACGGCACCATGGCTTGGATGGAAGAAACGCAAGAGCGCCGCGCTAACCCCAAGACATTATGGGGCGACGTCCGTTCCGTCGTCATGTTCGGCCTGAATTACGGACCGGACGAAGACCCGCGTAGCATTCTGGATAAGCGGGATAAAGCTGCGATTTCCGTCTACGCCCGCAACCGCGACTATCACGACGTCATCAAGGGACGGCTGAAGGAAATTGCCACGCGCTTTGCCGCAAAGGCTGGCGAAGACGTCAAAGTCTTTGTGGACACCGCCCCGGTGATGGAAAAGCCACTGGCGGCAGCGGCGGGTCTTGGATGGCAGGGCAAGCACACCAACCTCGTCAGCCGCACCCATGGCTCCTGGCTGTTTCTGGGCAGCATGTTCACCACGGCGCAGCTTCAACGCGATGAGGCAGAAAAGGACCATTGCGGCTCCTGCCGCGCCTGTCTGGATGCCTGTCCGACCAACGCCTTTCCTGCGCCTTACAAGATCGACGCACGGCGCTGCATTTCCTATCTGACGATTGAACACAAAGGACCGATACCAGCGGAATTCCGGCCGTTGATCGGCAACCGCATCTATGGCTGCGACGATTGCCTTGCCGCCTGCCCCTGGAACAAGTTTGCCGAAAGTGCGTCCGAGATGAAGCTGAAGGCGCGTGAAGACCTTCGAGAACCCTCGATCGCCTTTTTGCTGACGCTGGATGATGCGACGTTTCGAACTTTCTTCAGCGGGTCTCCGGTGAAGCGGATCGGCCGCAATCGTTTTGTGCGTAACGTCTTGATCGCAGCGGGTAATTCCGGTGACCACAGCTTTATCGAACAGTGTCAGACACTGGCTCTGGACGCGTCTCCAGAGGTCCGCGGGATGGCCGTTTGGGCGCTTGCGAGGTTGATGGATGCGCAGAGTTTTACTACTTACGCTGCTGCGCGGGCGCCCGAAGACGATTCGAACGTGCAGAAAGAATGGCTGATGGCAGGAGTGTAAATGTCGCATCTGATGATTTTCGGCGCCGGATATTCCGGCAAGGCCATCGCCAGAGCGCTTCAGGGCAAAATGGCAAAGGTTTCCGGGACGACACGCAGCGAAGGCAATGTGACCGGTCTTCTATGCCAGGCGATTGCACCCTTTATCTTTGACGGTGAGACGTTGAGCGAGGAGTTGCGCAGAGAACTCAAGGGTGTCACGCATCTCGTGCAGTCCATCGCGCCTGGCACCTCCGGTGACCCGCTGCTGCGGCTTTGCGACGGTGATCTCAAAAGCCTGATGCCCGATCTGCAATGGGCGGCCTATCTCTCCACCGTTGGCGTCTACGGAAACCACGATGGCGCATGGGTGGACGAAAACACATCCTGCCGCCCGATATCGGTGCGCTCGACGGAACGTGTCGAGGCGGAGAATGCCTGGGAAGCGGCAGGCGAGACGGCCGCAATTCCGGTCTGCATCCTGCGGCTATCGGGTATCTACGGACCGGGCCGCAACGGCTTCGTCAACCTGGAAAAGGGAACCGCCCGGCGGCTGGTCAAGGCGGATCAGGTGTTCAATCGCATTCGCGTGGAGGATATCGGTGCGGCGACTGCCTTTCTAATCGACAAGAATGAAGGCGGTATTTTCAACGTGACGGATGACGAACCGGCACCGCCACAGGACGTCGTCGCATTCGCAGCAGCGATGATGGGTACCGAGCCTCCGGAAGAGCAGGCATTCGAGACCGCCGAGCTTAGCCCAATGGCACGCTCGTTCTATGGAGAGAACAAACGCGTCTCCAATCGCAAACTGAAAGAACTTGGCTTCCACTTCGCCCACCCGGACTATCGCCAGTCGCTGCGTCAGCTTTGGGACGATGGCGTGTGGAGAGATGAATAAACGTTCACTTTCAGCGTGAAGAAAAATCCTTTCAAAGGCACTTTTCAGGAAGAAATTAATCTCATTTTGGCCTTTTAACCTTTCGTTAATGCGCGAATTTGGCTAAAATTTTCATGCTTTGGAAAATTATTTCAATATGATTTCGTGATCCCGTGCACGCGACTTCGGCCCGGCGACGAATGTCTTGCTTATTGTTGATTCTAAATAAATTTTTGCTTGAAGCATCGAAGGCTATGTAAATTCTGATGCTCTCCATCAATCACGAATGTTACACGTTGTAACACTTCGTGATTAGCCCTTGGCCATTTTTTGCCATTTTTCGCTCGCTCTACACTCACCTCAATTCAGTTAGCCTTAGTCTATCGGCGCGGGGCCGAGTATCAGGGAAGCACAGTTTGACGAATATCCGACGCATGACTTTAGCGGCTGCGACTATAGCCACTTGTTCCATCCTCACTCCATTTGCAGCCAATGCAGGTAATGGCTGTGGCGGCGCTTCATGGTACGCGCTGAACTCCAAAACGGCCTCTGGCGAGCGGATGAATCCTGCAACGCTGACGGCAGCACATCGTTCCCTCCGGTTCGGCACCAAGGTCAAGGTCACCAACGCCAACAACGGCAAGGCCGTTATCGTTCGCATCAACGACCGTGGTCCTTTCATCAAGGGTCGCGTTCTCGATCTTTCCAAAGCTGCCGCCAAGAACATCGGCATGGTCAGCTCCGGCACCGCCAAGGTCTGCTACGAGGTCATCGCCTCCAGATAAGCGCATGGGCGGCTTCGCTGTTGTTTAGCGAATTCTTCGCAAAGACTTGCCCTCGCCACCATTCGCGTCTACCAACCGCCATTCATAATGATGAGGTAGACAATGCGTTTGGGCGGGCGTTTAGCCGGGGCTATAGAAGTACTGGCGGATATCGAGGCGCGTCGACGCCCCGTCGCAGATGCCCTGAAAGACTGGGGACTGGCACATCGCTTTGCCGGTTCAGGCGACAGGGCGGCCATAGGCAATATCGTCTATGACGCGTTGCGCATGAAACTTTCCCACGCATGGCTGATGGATGACGAGAGTGCCACGGCGCTGGGTTACGCCGTCATGCTGCGGCAATGGGGCAAATCCGCCGAGCAGCTGGTGGCGGAATTCGATGGCGACAAATTTGCGCCCGAGCCGCTTGCCGATACCGCTTTAAGCGCCTTTGCATCTCGCGCGCTGTCCGATGCGCCAGCCCATGTGCAGGGCGATGTTCCCGACTGGGTTCAGACATCTCTCGAGGCATCCTTCGGTGACGACTGGCTGCGGCAGGCGCAGGCGCTCAACCAGCGCCCGACGCTCGATCTTCGCGCCAACACCTTGAAAGCAACCCGCGAAAAAGTCATCAAGGCACTGTCCGACGCCGGTGCTGCGGCCACCCGCCTAGCGCGTCAGGGCGTGCGTATCGCTGCGGGCGAAGGCCCATCACGCCTGCCCAATGTGACGGCGGAACTTTCCTTTCAGAAGGGCTGGTTCGAGGTTCAGGACGAAGGTTCGCAGATCGTGGCCGATCTGGCCGGTGTGCAGGAAGGCGAACAGGTTCTCGATTATTGCGCAGGCGGCGGCGGCAAGACGCTGGCCATGTCTGCCAGCATGAACAACAAGGGGCAGGTTCACGCCTTCGATACCGACCGCAAGCGCCTCGCCCCCATCATAGAGCGGCTGAAACGTGCCGGTACGCGCAATGTGCAGGTCCACGACCGCGCCGAAGGGCTGAAAAGCTACATCGGCAAATTCGACCGCGTATTGGTCGATGCACCCTGCACCGGCACCGGGACATGGCGACGACGCCCGGATACCAAATGGCGGCTGACACCGCACAATCTGGAAGAACGCGTCGAGCAGCAGATCCAGGCGCTGGATCAGGCCAAGACCTTCGTGAGGCCCGGCGGCGAGTTGCTTTACGTGACTTGTTCGGTTCTGCCCGAGGAAAACGAGCGCCAGATGCAACGCTTTGTCGCCGAGAACCCGGAATTTTCCCTGCGGCCGGTGCTTGACCGTTGGAGCGCTATCTTCGGCGCCGACGCCATCAAACCGCATTCGACAGATGGACATTCCGTAACGCTGACGCCTGCGACGACGGATACGGATGGCTTCTTCTTCTGCGCCATGAAACGCAATGCCTGACGACCTTAAACCACGCAGGGGTTGCCGGATGTGATTTCGGCCGCTTCTGCTTGGAAGGCTTCTAAACTAGAATATTTGACACAAGTTTGTGATTGGTTCAGAACTCGCCTTCACAGCCTCGTATGAGTGGGCTGATAGGAGAGAGCATGTTTCGCAAAACCGTTCTTGGCGCCAGTGCGGCGCTTCTGGCCGCTTCCGTAACGTTCAGCGCACTTCCAGCCCGGGCCGCAACCGACACGGCCGCCGTGGTGAAGCACTACGCGGAACTGGGCCATGCAAAATATCAGGATTCGCTGACGACGGCGCAGGCGCTTGACAAGGCTATCGACGCCTTGATCGCCACCCCCAGCGAAGCCAATCTGAAGGCCGCGCGCGAAGCCTGGATCAAAGCCCGCGTTCCCTATCAGCAGACGGAAGTCTACCGCTTCGGCAACCCCATCGTCGATGAGTGGGAAGGCAAGGTCAATGCCTGGCCGCTGGACGAAGGCCTGATCGACTATGTCGACAGTTCCTATGGCACAGAAAGCGACGAAAACGAGCTTTACACGGCCAACATCATCGCCAGCAAAAAGATCAAGGTGGGTGGCGAAGAGGTCGATGCCTCCAAGATCACGCCGGAGCTGATCCAGAGCCTTGCGGAAGCGGGCGAAGTGGAGGCCAACGTGACGACAGGCTACCACGCCATCGAATTTCTGCTCTGGGGCCAGGATCTGAACGGAACCGGACCGGGTGCTGGCAACCGACCTTACACCGACTACGACACCAAGAATTGCACCGGCGGCAATTGCGACCGCCGCGCCGATTATCTGAAGGCCGCATCGACGCTTCTGGTGGCGGACCTCAAGGAAATGACCGATAACTGGGCACCGGATGGTGAAGCAGCAAAGACGGTGGAGGCCGATCCGAAGAAGGGCCTGACCGCGATCCTGACCGGCATGGGGTCACTCTCCTATGGTGAGTTGGCAGGCGAGCGCATGAAGCTTGGCCTTCTGCTGCATGATCCAGAAGAAGAGCATGATTGCTTTTCCGACAACACCTACAACTCGCACCTGAACGATGCGATCGGCATCGCATCGGCCTATACCGGCGACTATACCCGCGTAGACGGCACCAAGATTACCGGACCATCGCTCTCGCAACTTGTTGCCGCCAGCAACAAGACGCTGGACAAGGAAATGCAGGGCAAACTGAACAAGACGCTGGACGCCATGCACGCGATGGAAAAACGCGGCCAGACAGTCGAGGCTTACGACCAGATGATTGCCGAGGGCAACAAAGACGGCAATGCCGTCGTGCAGACCGCCATCGACGGGCTTCTCGACCAGACGAAGACCATCGAGCGTGTGATTGCAGCACTTGATCTGGGCAAGATCCAGCTTGAAGGCTCCGACAGCCTGGATAGCCCGAACGCGGTGTTCAAGTAAGACAATGATATGGGCCGCGTGGATGTCACGCGGCCTGTCTACTGCTGCCAGAACATTTGCAGGCGGATCATTTTGCGACGAACGCGGCTCATCTCCATCCTCCAAACCTTGAATTGGCATGGCCATGGGGCGACCGCTGCCTTAAACCCGATGTGTAGGATTTCATGAGACATTTGCGGCAACGACGCCTTTTCTGTCTTCTGTTTATCCTGGCAGCGAGCAATGTCGCCATAGGCCAAGACAGTGTGCTTGGCTCACCCCCCTCTGTCCNNGGGAGATGTCCGGCAGGACAGAGAGGGGTGAGCCAGTCGCACGATCGTGTATTGGGCGGCACCGAGGCCGAAACCATCACTCGCAAGGATCTCTCCGCCGCAGAGCTTGCGCGCGTGACCCGGATCACACGCCCCACAGCGGACTTCTCGAAACCGGAGCCCTTCGAGGCCATGTCAGCCGGGGAGGCAACGACTACCGCGACAACCGATCCGTTTTCGCAACCTTCCACCAATATGAGTTTCGAACGTGGCCATGATTTCAAGCTGGGCAATGCGCTGTTTCAGAAGCTGTGGGTGTCTTCACCATCCTCCACGCAGGCGTCTGACGGGCTGGGGCCGCTTTACAATGCGCGGTCCTGCCAGACCTGCCACATCAAGGATGGGCGTGGGCGCCCACCGGTGGGTGACGAGACTGCCGTTTCGATGTTTCTACGTCTTGCCCGCCCTGCCCGCACGCCGGAGGAGACGAAGGCAGTCGCCGAGCATGACGTTCTGAATTTTCCCGACGCGACCTATGGCGGGCAGCTTCAGAACCTCGGTGTTCCCGGCCTGAAAGCCGAAGGCAGACTTGCCGTCTCCTATGACGAGCAGAGGGTGACCTTGGGCGATGGCGAGACGGTATCCCTGCGCAAGCCGACCTATCACACAGACGGGCTGAATTACGGACCGCTGGAAACGGACACGACACTGTCCCCCCGCATCGCC
Source organism: Hyphomicrobiales bacterium (assembly GCA_900472925.1). Taxonomy (GTDB): domain Bacteria; phylum Pseudomonadota; class Alphaproteobacteria; order Rhizobiales; family Rhizobiaceae; genus Agrobacterium. The sequence goes on along the minus strand of UCJU01000001.1, from coordinate 264,852 downwards.
CAGCCGACATTGGGTCTGGGCTTGGTCGAAGCCATTGCGGATGAAGATATTCTGGCCAATGCCAAACCTGACGGCGGCAGACCGGCATGGGTGCGTGACCACCGCAGCGGCGCTTTGAAGCTTGGTCGTTTCGGCTGGAAGGCGCAAAATGCCAGTGTGCGGGATCAGGCCGCCAGTGCCCTCTCCCACGACATCGGCATATCCTCCCCGGACGCGCCCAACGCCTTTGGCGACTGCACAACCAGGGAAACCGAGTGTCGTTCCATGCCGACCGGTGTGCAGAAGCGGCTGGGCGATGTGGAAGCGCCCTCTCCCGTGCTTGATCTGATGACGTTCTACACCGAAAATCTGGCCGTGCCCGCGCGCCGCAGGGTCGATGACCCCATCGTTCTGCGCGGCAAGCAGCAATTCTACGCGGCGGGATGCGCATCGTGTCACATGCCGAAGTTCGTGACGAAGCGCGATGCCAGCGACCCGCTCCATTCCTTCCAGTTGATCTGGCCCTATTCCGATTTTCTGCTGCACGACATGGGCGATGGCTTGGCGGATGGCCAACAGGTGGGTGAGGCTGGGGGGCGTGACTGGCGCACCCAGCCGCTCTGGGGCATCGGGCTGACGCAAGCCGTCAATGGCAATGGTTTTTACCTGCATGACGGGCGGGCGCGCAGCCTGACCGAAGCGATCTTGTGGCACGGCGGCGAGGCGCAAAAAGCGCGCGATGCTTTTGCTGCCTTGCAAAAGTCTGACCGGCAGGCTTTGCTGACATTTCTGGAGTCTCTGTGATGGACAATGCGATGCGAAAATTTCATGCCCTTCTGCCGCTCGCTTTTCTGATGAGCTTCGGCACGGCACTGGCGCAGGATGTGGAGCTGATGCCGCCACCGCCACTCGATCCGGTGAAGGTGCGCGGCATGATGGCAAAGGCCGTCGATGGCTTCATCCGCCCCGGCTATGACGGTTTTCGCGATAGCGCAAAGTCGCTCGAGGGCAAGATGCAGGCGCTGTGTGCTGCCCCTTCCACAGAGACGATGGCAGCAGCCAAAGTTGGCTTTGCAGATGCGGCCCACGCATGGGCGGGTATCGAAGTCGTCCGCGTCGGCCCTGTCATCGAGCAGAACCGGTTCGAGCGGGTACTCTATTATCCCGACAAAAAGGGTCTTGGCCTCAAGCAGGTGCAACGATACCTTTCGGACAAGGACGAGACCGTCACAACGCCTGAGGGATTGCGGACGAAAAGCGTTGCGGCACAGGGCTTTGGAGCGCTGGAATATGTGCTTTACGGCACGGGTTCCGATGATGTGACGGCTGCGAAAGACAGTTTCCGCTGTCGTTATGGCGCAGCGATTGCGGGCAATATCGCCAATATCGGCACCGAGCTTTCCGACCTCTGGGATGCGCCTGATGGAATGGCGAAAAACTGGAAAGAACCGGGGCCTGACAATCCGGTGTTTCGTGACGAACGCGAGGCGCTGGTGGCGCTGCTGGGGATTCTGGTGCATGGTTCGGAAGCCATCCGCGACCAGCGCATCGAAACCTTCTACAAAGGGCCGGACAATGTGAAATTTCCGCGCACCGCGATCTATTGGCGCTCGGGTCTGACATGGAAGAGCATTGGCGACAATGTCTCCGCCGTCCAGACCCTGTTGCACAAGGCCGGCATGAGCGACCTGCTGCCGCCCGACCAGCGCTCCATCATCAGTTCCATCGACTTCATTGCCAAGTCCATGATCCGAGTGGCATTCACCATCGAACCGGATGTGGAAAAGGCGCTCGATGACGACAAGCAACGGGCCAAGGTCGATTATCTGCTGCTGAACGGCAAGGATCTGATCTACCGCATCAACGACCAGTATGGTGGTGCCATCGGCCTCAGCTCCGGCTTTTCCTTTGCGGATGGGGACTGAGCCGTGCCCTGCGACAAGCGACTGCTGATCGACCGGCGCGCGTTTATCAAGGCGGCGGGGTTGCCGTTTCTGGCCTCGCTTGCGCCGCGCTCGCTCTATGCGCTGGAGCGGACGGATGCCGTCTTTGCCTCGGCTTTCCGCGACCGTAATGGTTCCTACGGCGTAGCGACGGTGAGCGAGGCGGGAGAGATTATCGACCGGCTGGTGCTGCCCGCCCGCGCCCATGGCATGGCAGCCAGCCGCGCCACCGGTGTGACCGTGGCCTTTGCCCGCAGGCCCGGCACCTTCTTCATGGCCTTCGGCCCTGCGAAACGCAGCGAACCTATGATCATGCACACGCCGGAGAACCGGCATTTCTACGGCCACGGACAGTTTTCGCCCGACGGATCGATCCTTTATGCCAGCGAAAACGACTTCGACAGAAATCGTGGCGTGATCGGCCTCTACGATGCCCGCGACGGTTTCAGGCGCATCGGGGAATATGATGCGCGCGGTATCGGCACTCACGACATGACGGTGAGCGACGACGGGCGGATGATCATCATCGCCAATGGCGGCATCGAGACACATCCCGATTTCGGGCGCACCAAACTGAACATCGACACGATGCAGCCTTCTCTGGTGTTGCTGGATGCGGCAACGGGACGGCTGATCCAGAAACATGGTCTTGCGAAGGATCTGAGTCAGCTGTCCACCCGGCATGTTGATCTGGGCCGCGACGGCCGCATCTGGTTCGCCTGCCAGTATGAGGGACCACGCAACGCCATGCCGCCGCTGGTGGGGTATTTTTCCAAGGGCGACGACGTGCGTTTCATCGATCTGCCGGAGGAAACCACAACGCGGCTGGCCAATTATGTCGGCGCTATCGCCGTCAACCGGCGCGATGGCATCATCGGCCTGACGTCGCCCAACGGCAATGCCATGGTGGTGCTGGATGAGAAAAGCGGCAAGGTCTTGAGCGAAACCACGCTTCGTGAAGCCGCGGGTGTCGCTGCGGCGGCGAAGGGCATCGTCACCTCGTCCTATGACGGTTTGTTCGCGGCGAAAACGAGCAGCGTCGCGTGGGATCAGCACATCGTCCGGCTTGCCGGCTAAATTGCTAATATAGGGCTGGAACAGAAGCATCTTCTGTGCATTTCATGTGGCATGAACAAAGCGCTGATTTATCTCATTTTCGTTTTCGCTGTCGTCACCATCGGCGCGCTGATCGGCATCAATAATGTGCCGGGTGAGTGGTATCAGACGCTCAATAAACCCTTCTTCAATCCACCCAACTGGATTTTCGGTCCAATGTGGACGGCTCTGTATGTGTTGATCGGCATTGCCGGTGCGCGCACATGGCTGCAAAGCCGAATGGGTGGGCGGATGCAGCTGTGGGGCAGCCAGATGCTGCTGAACTTCATGTGGTCTCCAATCTTCTTTGGAATGGAGAGCCCTCTGGGCGCGCTGATCCTGATCGTTCCGATGCTGATCTGCATTGTCGCCTTCATCATCATGACATCGACGCGCGACCGCATCTCCATGTGGCTGTTCGTGCCTTATGCCATATGGGTCGCCTTTGCGACGCTGCTCAACGCGAGCATCGTTTATCTCAATTAGCCAACCTTGCGCCCTTGCCTTGTGGTGATCCACACGCCATGTTTTCAATCTGAAACAAGGAAAGGCAGGGGAATGAATTTCACCGATCCCGGCGATTATCGCCAGCGGATAAGCAAGAGCTTTGCACGCCAGGGCGTCGTTCAGGCGATCAACGCCGAGATATCGCGAATCGAGCACCGGCTGGTGGAAATCGAGCTGCCGTTTCATCCCAAACTCACGCAGCAACACGGCATTCTGCATGCCGGCGTCATTGCCGCTGCCCTCGATACCGCCTGCACCTATGCGGCCTATACGATCATCGAGCCGGACGCTTCGCTGCTGACCATCGAGTTCAAGGTCAACCTCATGTCTCCGGGGCGGGGCGAGCGGTTTCTGTTTCGTGGTGAAATCACCAAGCCAGGCAGCACCATCATCGTCGCCGATGGCCGCGCCTATGCGCTGTCGGATGGTCCGGCCAAGTTGATCGCCTCCATGACAGGCACGATGATGGTGATGAAGGGTCGCGAAGGCTTTAACGAATGAGCTATGAACTAGTCGATGTGGCGGGCAAACACCTGTTGTTCGTCATGGCAGCTGATGCCGAATATGGCCCGCATCTGAAAGCCCGCTTCGAGCCGCTGATGACAGGTGTCGGACCCGTCGAAGCGGCTGTCTCGCTGACCGCGGCGCTGGCGAAGTTTCAAGCAACCGTCAATCTTCCAGACCTCGTCGTTTCCCTGGGGTCCGCCGGTTCGCGTGTGCTGGAACAGGCGGAGGTCTATCAGGCCACGTCGGTGTCCTACCGCGACATGGATGCCTCTGCCTTCGGCTTTCAGAAGGGCTGCACGCCGTTTCTTAATCTGCCCGCAGAGATTCCACTGCCGCTGCGCATTCCCGGCGTGGGGCAAGCACGGCTTTCGACCGGTGCCAACGTCGTCTCTGGTGCGGGCTATGACGGGGTGGATGCCGACATGGTGGAGATGGAAACATTCGCCATTTTGCGCGCCTGCCAGCGGTTCGGTATTCCGCTGATTGGTCTGCGGGGAATCTCCGATGGTAAGGCGGATGTCAGCCACATTTCCGACTGGACGGAGTATCTGCATGTGATCGACGAGAAGCTGGCCGAGGCGGTGGACAGGCTGTGCCGCGCGATAGAAGACGGCAGCATTTCACTCTAAATCTCTTGCGCAACCGCTGATTTTCTGGCTTTTCAGGCCCTCTCACGGGTTGCCTAAAGCCCCGGATTTCTTTAAAGGCTCGCCATGACCCAGATAGCCCATCCCGACAGCATCCTCATCATCGATTTCGGCAGCCAGGTGACGCAGCTTATTGCGCGCCGTGTTCGCGAAGCCGGCGTCTATTGCGAAATCCACCCGTTCCAGAATGCGGAGGACGCGTTCGAGAAGCTGGCGCCCAAAGGCGTGATCTTCTCCGGCGGCCCGGCATCTGTGACGGCGGAAGGAAGCCCGCGCGCACCGCAGGCGGTTTTCGATTCCGGTATTCCGATCCTCGGTATTTGCTATGGCCAGCAGACGCTTTGCACCCAGCTGGGCGGCACCGTCGAAGGCGGTCATGCTGCGGAATTCGGCCGCGCCGATATCGAGATCAAGAAGGCAAGCCCGCTATTTGACGGCTTCTGGGAAATGGGCGGACGTTACCCTGTGTGGATGAGCCATGGCGACCGCGTTACGCAATTGCCGCACGGTTTCGAAGTGGCCGCCACCTCTGAAAACGCGCCGTTTGCCATCGCCGTCAATGAGGAGCGCCGCTACTACACCACGATGTTCCATCCGGAAGTGATGCATACGCCTGACGGCGCGAAACTGCTGTCCAACTTCGTGCACAAGATCGTCGGCCTGAAATCCGACTGGACAATGGCTGCCTACCGCGCCGAAATGATCCGCAAGATCCGCGAGCAGGTGGGCACCGAGCGTGTACTCTGCGCACTGTCCGGTGGCGTCGATTCCTCCGTTGCAGCCATTCTCATCCATGAAGCGATTGGCGACCAACTGACCTGCGTCTATGTCGACCACGGCATGATGCGACTTGCCGAAAGCGAGCAGGTCGTCAGCATGTTCCGCGACCACTATAATATTCCTCTGGTGCATGTGGAAGCTTCCGACCTGTTCCTGACGGAACTGGCCGGTGTGTCCGACCCGGAAGTGAAGCGCAAGACCATCGGTCGCCTGTTTATCGAGACCTTCGAGTCCGAAGCTGGCAAGATCGCCTCCGATGGCAAGGGCGCACCCGCCTTTCTGGCGCAGGGGACACTGTACCCTGACGTCATCGAGAGCGTATCCTTCTCCGGTGGCCCGTCGGTCACCATCAAGAGCCATCACAATGTCGGCGGTCTTCCAGAACGCATGAACATGAAGCTGGTGGAGCCGCTGCGTGAGCTGTTCAAGGACGAAGTGCGCGCACTTGGCCGCGAACTCGGCCTTCCCGAAAGCTTTATCGGTCGCCACCCCTTCCCCGGCCCGGGCCTTGCCATCCGTTGCCCTGGTGTTGTCACGCGCGAAAAGCTGGACATTCTGCGCAAGGCCGACGCCGTCTATCTCGATGAAATCCGCAAGGCTGGTCTCTATGACACCATCTGGCAGGCTTTTGCCGTGCTGCTACCGGTGCAGACCGTGGGCGTCATGGGTGACTACCGCACCTACGACTTCGTCTGCGCCCTGCGCGCCGTAACCTCCGTCGACGGCATGACCGCGGATTTCTACCCTTACGACATGAACTTCCTCGGACGTGCGGCCACCCGCATCATCAACGAAGTCAAGGGCATCAACCGCGTCGTCTATGATGTGACCAGCAAGCCACCGGGCACGATCGAGTGGGAATAGAACCCGCTCTTTTCCAATAGAAAAAGCCGGTCGATGAAACCTCATCGACCGGCTTTTTATTGTTTAATATCTGTCAGGCGAAACGCTGCCGCTCCGCCACCAAGCGTCAGCGTTAGAGCTGGACCTTGTCGAAAGCCTTGCGGTCGATGCCGAGAGCGTCAAGGTCTGCGCCAGCTGGCTTGCGGTGGGAGCGAACAGCTGCGGATACTGCCAGAGCCGCACCGAAAACGGCAAATGTTTCGCCAAAAAACTACGGGATGTCTTAGCAACGTTACGCATGTGGGTTTTTCCTTCGTGTTGCCCAGAATATGAGCACTCAAAGAGTTTTGCACAACCCATGATATAGCAAGCAAGCCATGCAGCTTAGCTCGAACTCATTTGGATGACAGGCCATGCAAATTTGCATAGCTCGTTGAGATTTGAATGCTGCGGATATTTTGATATGCCTTGAGCCAAATCTGAGAGGCTGACCATATGACGATTACGATTTACGGCATCAAGAACTGCGACACGATGAAGAAGGCCCGCAACTGGCTGGAGGCTGAGGGCGTCGACTATGTGTTTCACGACTATAAAACCGCTGGAATCGATGAGGCCCATCTCAAGGCCTGGTGCGACGCTGCCGGTTGGGAGACGGTGCTGAACCGCGCGAGCACAACCTTCAAGAAACTGGATGAGGCTGACAAGGCTGACCTTGAGCGCGAGAAAGCGATTGCACTGATGTTGGCGCAACCTTCCATGATCAAGCGTCCGGTCCTGGAGGCGAAGGGCAAGATCACCGTCGGCTTCAAGCCAGACGCCTATGCGGCCTTGTTCGGTTAAGCCCGGCCATGTCCAAGACCACACGCGCAACGCAGATGCTGACCAAAGCCGGAATTTCCTTCACCTCCGTGACCTATGAATATGATCCGAATGCCGAGCGCATCGGCCTTCAGGCAGCGCAAGCGATCGGCGCCGAGCCGCATCTGGTCTTGAAAACATTGATGGCCGAAGTGGATGGCAAGGCGGTCTGCGTTGTGGTGCCTTCCGATCATGAGGTCAGCATGAAGAAGCTGGCGGCGGCCTTTGGTGGCAAATCGGCCCAGATGATGAAGCCTGCCGATGCCGAGCGCGCAACCGGCTATCATGTCGGCGGGATCAGCCCCTTCGGTCAGAAAAAGCAGGTGCCAACGGCCATCGAGGTTCAGTCGATGGGCCATGATCTCGTCTATATGAATGGCGGCCAGCGGGGATTGCAGGTGCGCCTATCGCCCAAAGATGCGCAGTCGGTTCTGAAAGCCATCGCCGCACCGCTGGTGAGCGAATAGCAGAAAGCCGGTTGGCTTTCGCGGCGAATGGGCTATGTTTTGCGCCTCGCAATACAGACGTGAAGGCGTATCATGACAGTCTCCCCAATCGATCCCGTGAAGCTGGAAAAGCTGGCCGATGTTGCCATCAAGGTCGGGCTGCAATTGCAGAAGGATCAGGATCTGGTCATCACGGCACCGCTGGCGGCGCTGCCGTTGGTGCGGTTTCTGACCAAGCACGCCTATATGGCTGGCAGCGGTCTGGTGACGACCTTCTATTCCGACGAAGAAACGACACTGGCGCGTTACAACCATGCCAGCGACGCCAATTTCGACCGCGCCTCCGGCTGGCTCTATGAGGGCATGGCGAAAGCCTATGCGAACGGAGCTGCCCGATTGGCCATTTCCGGTGACAACCCGATGTTGCTGGCCGATGCAGACCCAGCCAAGGTGGCACGCGCCAACAAGGCGAACTCCACAGCCTACAAGCCGGCGCTGGAGAAAATCTCGAACTTCGACATCAATTGGAACATCATTTCCTACCCTAACCCCTCCTGGGCCAAACAGGTGTTTCCGGGCATTCCCGAAGACGAGGCCGTGAAGAAGCTTGCGGATGCGATTTTTGCCGCGTCACGCGTCGATCTGGCCGATCCGGTAGCCGCCTGGGCCGAGCATAATGCCAACCTTGCCAAGCGCTCCAAGTGGCTGAATGGCGAGCGTTTCGCCTCGCTGCATTTCACCGGTCCGGGCACGGATGTGACTATCGGTCTGGCTGATAGCCATGAATGGCATGGCGGCGCGTCGATGGCCAAGAACGGCGTGACCTGCAACCCGAACATTCCGACCGAAGAAGTCTTCACCACGCCGCATGCGCTGAGGGTGGATGGTTACGTTTCCAGCACCAAGCCGCTGTCGCATCAGGGCACGCTGATCGACAACATCCAGGTCAAGTTCGAAGGCGGTCGCATCGTGGAAGCCAAGGCTTCCAAGGGTGAGGCCGTTCTCAACAAGGTTCTGGACACGGATGAAGGCGCGCGGCGTCTGGGTGAAGTGGCGCTGGTGCCGCACTCATCGCCCATCTCGGCCAGTGGCATTCTGTTCTACAACACGCTGTTTGACGAAAATGCCTCGTGCCACATTGCGCTCGGCCAATGCTATTCCAAATGCTTCCTCGATGGCGCTTCGCTGAGCCAAGACCAGATCAAGGCACAGGGCGGCAATTCCAGCCTGATCCACATCGACTGGATGATCGGCTCCGACAAGGTCGATATCGACGGCGTCAGAGCCGACGGCTCCAAGGTGCCTGTGATGCGCAAGGGAGAGTGGGCCTGATCAACGAGGGGCCTGGCTTTTCTGGCTGAGCCACACGCTGAACAGCACCATGACGAAACCGGCAATCTGGACTGGCGCGAGGCTTTGACCGAGCGCCAGCCACCCCAGCAGCGTGGCGGTAACAGGGCTGAGGAAGCCAAGCGACGCCGCCGCTGATGGCTCGATGCGCGACAGTCCCCGGAACCACAGAAGATAGGTCAAGGCAGCGCCGATCAGCCCGAGATAGGCCATTCCAAGCATATTTTCGGTGGTGAGCGGAGGCAAGGCGGGCTCCAGAAGGAACGCGACCGGCACGAGCAGAAGCCCGCCTGCCGTCAGTTGCCATGCGGTAAATGTCAGGTTGGACACTGGCGGCTGCCAATGGCGTGTCAGAACCGTGCCGAACGCCATCGACACCGCGCCTGCCAGTGCCGAGACAATGCCCACGGGATCAAGCGCCGCATTTGGGGTTACCACCAGACATGCCACGCCCGCCATGCCGACAAGTCCCGCGACAATTGCCAGAGCGCGAATGGATCTGCCAAGGCATATCCGCGCCAGAGCAATAACGATCAGAGGCTGCACAGCCCCAACGGTGGCCGCTACACCACCCGGCAGCCGATAGGCCGCGATAAAAAGCATCGCCCAGAAAAACGAGAAATTCAGCGCGCCGAGAACAAAAGCACGGGGCCACCAGATGCCGTAGGGAAGTTTGCGCACCAGCAACAGCAGCAAAAGCCCTGCAGGCAATGCCCGCAGCATGGCGACATGCAGGGGGTAACCCTGCGGCAAAAATTGTGTCGTGACAAAATAGGTGCTGCCCCAGATCGCAGGGGCGATGGCCGTCAGGGCCACATCGAGATAATAATCGGTATTTTTCTTCATTTCAAGATTCTCTACTTCAAGATAAATTCAGCGTATCGCATTTTATCTTGACGTCAAGACATCTGATGATATCGATAGGGTATGAAGAAGACACCTGACGCGGATCACGTCGACAGAATACTGGCCCAATGGCGGCAGGAACGACCGGACCTCGATGTAGAACCCATGGGCATCATGGGGCGTCTGCACCGGTTGGCGACGCATCTTGGCCGGGAGGTGGAAGCAGTGCTTTTACAACACGGACTGTCATCTTCGGCGTTCGATGTGCTGGCGACGCTGCGGCGGGCTGGCAAGCCATACCGGCTCTCGCCGGGGGAATTGCTGGCAATGACCATGGTCAGTTCCGGCACGATGACCAACCGCATCGACCAGCTTGAAAAAGCAGGTTTCGTCGAGCGCATCGCCAACGCTGAAGACAGGCGCAGTGTACTGATTGCCTTGACAGATAAGGGATTGTCCACCGTGGAGGATGCGGTGACGGCGCATGTCGCAAATCAGCACCGGCTGCTTGCCGCCATCGGTGAAAAAGACAAAGCGGAATTCAATCGGCTGCTGAAAACGTTTCTTGCTGGTATCGAGTAAGCCCGGACGATGTCCTAAAACAGGCTGCCCTGACCGGCTGGACCTGAGGTCGGGGTTTTCGAAGGCTTCTTTTTAACGGCAACGCTTTCTCCCACCGGCGCAGCTTCGCCGGTTGAGATCGCAGAGACGATGCCATCGGCAAATTCCATCGACACGACAGCACCGGATGCGACGGCAGCAGCACGCGTCAGCGGGTTGTTGTCTTCATCGCGAATGACGGCGTAACCGCGTTTCAGCACGTTCTTGTAGGAGAGCGATTGCAGAATGCGGTCATGGGCGGCGATGCCGGAGCGGTTTTGAGACATGCGGTGCACAATGGCGGTATCTGTGCGGCGGGTCGCCGTGGCAACCCTTTCTTTTTGTCGCTCCAACTGGCCGAGGAGACGTGCGGGAAGAGCGCGCAGGGAGGAATCGGACGATGAGACGCGCGATTGGGCCTGCAGCAGACGACGCTCCACCAGGCTTTCGGCGCGCTGCATGCGCTCCTGAATGCGCTGGCGTTGCTGCTTCAGACCATGGGCCAACACATCCGGACGGAGGCCTGAAGCGGTACGTTCGAAGCTGCGGCGCTTGTTGAGTGTATTGAGTTCCAGTCCCCGACCGAGACCGCTGGCTGCTTCATCGAACCGGCGGCGTGGCAAAGCCAGCAATTGATCGAGCGACGGCAGAGCCCGCACCAGCGCCCGCACGCCCTGGCGGCGATTGTCCATCTGGCGCGACATGGAGCCGGAGAGACGGGCGGAGAGGCCTGCAAGCTGTGCCTCGAGATCGGCTCTGACAGGCACCGCCATTTCGGCAGCGCCCGTGGGTGTCGGCGCGCGCATATCGGCGGCATGGTCGATCAGTGTCGTATCTGTCTCATGGCCAACGGCGGAGATCAGCGGTATCTGGCTTTCGGCGGCGGCGCGAACGACGATTTCGTCGTTGAAACTCCACAGGTCTTCCAGACTGCCGCCACCACGCGCCACGATAAGGACGTCTGGGCGCGGAATGGCACCACCGACGTCCAGTGCGTTGAAGCCTCTGATGGCGTTGGCCACCTCGTCGCCGGAGCCCTCGCCCTGCACTTTGACCGGCCAGACCAGAACATGCACGGGGAAGCGGTCCGAAATGCGATGCAGAATATCACGGATGACGGCGCCGGTGGGCGAGGTCACGACGCCGATGACCCTCGGCATGTAGGGCAGACGGCGCTTGCGCGCCTGATCGAACAGGCCTTCGGCAGCAAGCTTGCGACGGCGCTCTTCCAGAAGCGCCATGAGCGCACCGGCACCGGCAGGCTCAAGGCTCTCAATGACGATCTGATATTTCGACGAGCCGGGAAACGTGGTGATCTTGCCGGTGGCGATGACCTCCATGCCCTCTTCAGGGCGGAATTTCAGCTTGGAAAAACTGCCCTTCCAGATGACGGCATCGATGCGGGCGCGGTCATCCTTCAGGGAAAAATAGGCGTGGCCGGAGGTGTGCTGCCCGCGATAACCGGAGATTTCGCCGCGCACCCGCACCTGATCAAACGCGGTTTCGACGGTGCGTTTGATGGAGCCTGAGAGCTCCGACACCGAAAATTCGGCAAGGTTGGTGAGAGGCTGGCTGAAAATATCGCTCATGCCCGTTTCTACCCGATGGGCTGCGATTCGCAAATCGCACCCTCTGATCAATTCTGCGTTTTACCCTCAGATAAAATTTCACAAAATTGCAACAATTTGCTAACGTGTGGGTTGAACGTGCATGCATGGAGGAGAATAGGGGCTTTTGAGGATGACGGTGCCTTTCCTCGAGCCCCACTGGAGGAGGAGCGGCATCATGGTATTTATTCTCGGATTGTCACTGGGCGTCACTGCACTTTTTCTTCGCTCTGCGGTAGCAATTGCAGTGGTTGGTTTGTTGATCTTGGTTGTATTTTCTGTCGCTGCCATCATCTCCTATCCCGACTTTCATCTGCTTCCGCTGCTGATCGCCTTGGCTGGATATAATGTCGGCATCGCCAGTGGTTTTATGACAGCGATCACTATTCAGCGCCTGCGCACGGTGTAAGTGCTACCCGTTTGTGGAAATTGCGCTATGCAGGGAGCAGCGCAATTTCAACATCGGATATCCGGGCGTGACACTGTTGTCATTCATTCTGCTCAACACCGCCTTGGTCGTCTGTGACGGCTTGGCGACGTATGGGTTTTCCAACATCGCAGGCCTTGATGTTTTCCTAGCCCGTCTGCTGGGCGTCAGCATTGCATTTGCGGCGCTTTTTATGGTGCAGATGCGCGCGCGAAGACGCCACGCATCTCCGACCACCTTGGCAACGATTATCAGCGGGATCACCTTGATCGTGAGCTTCGGCCTCTTCGCGCTTATCCTGACGCGGAATCCCGCCGTCCAATGGCCGATTGCCTTCATCGTCGCATCTGTGGCATCGCTCGCGCTCGGCATCTTCGGGTATCGCAGAGCTCTGAAACGGCGAAACAGCGAGCTTTAGACCGCTTCCCATCCGTCTTTTTCAGATGCGCGATAGATAGCATCGATGAAGCGCTGGCTGTTCTTTGAGCTTTCCAGCGTGACAACTTCGGCATCCCCACCCTTCGCAGCTTTGGCAAAGGCTTCGATTTCGCGCCGGTACTGGCGGCTGTCCTGAAAGCGGAAGACTTGCGACACGCCATGGTTCTGACTGGTGAGTTCCAGCTCTTCGGCACCCCAGCGGTCGGCATTGAAGGGTGACTTGACCTCAATGTAACCTTCGGTGCCGTGCAGGACCATCAACTGGCGGCCAGCAAGCTGGGTGGAGATGTAGAAGCTGAGTTCGAAATCACCGAAGTCAGCCTTCACGCTCGCGTAAATATCGACGCCGAATTCCGGGTCACGCTCGACCGTGGCCTGAACGCGCTTCGGTTCCTTGCCAGTCGCAAAGCGGGTGGTAATGGTGGGGTACACACCGATATCAGGCAAGGCACCGCCGCCGAGTTCGGGAATATTGCGCATATTGCCGGGATCGCGATTGAAATAGCTGAACGACCCCTGCACGTGCTTGAGTGTGCCAATGGCACCGGCGGCCAGCAACTCTCGTACCTTCAGCCATACCGGCGCATAGGCGACCATATAGGCTTCCGAGATCAGGACCTTGTTGCGGTCTCGCGCCGCAATCAGGCTGTCGATCTCGTGCGCTTTCAAGGCAATCGGCTTTTCGCAGAGCGCGTGTTTACCGGCGTTACCGGCCTTGATCGACCACTCCACGTGCTGGGCGGTGGGCAGGGGAATGTAGACGGCGTCGATAACATCTGAGGCCAGCATCTCCTCGTAGGAGCCGAAAGCGTGAGGAACCGAGAAACGGTCAGCCAGCTGTCGAGCCTTGGTCAAATCCCGGCTGGCAATGGCGGTCACCACAGCATTTTCTGCGTCCTGAATGGCGGGAATAACCAGTTCCCGCCCAATTTTTGCCGTCGATAGAATTCCGAAACGCAACATGCCTGCCTCCACTGTGTTGGGCGGCACCTTAGCATGCTGTCACTCACAGGCAACCGTTCGGAAAACTCAACCGTCTTCAAGAATACCGATGGCCGAAAACGTCCTTTCTTCGGCTCTATCGCGGCTTTCGGCTTACAAGAAAATGTAAAATACTGTATTCACGATCAAATGGAGATACAGAAAATGTCCCACCACCATACCGCACTGCTGGTTATCGATGTGCAGGAATCCTTTCGGCAGGCACCCTATTTCGACGAAAGCGGCCTGGCTGCCTATCTCGCCGCACAGCAAAAGCTGATCGATGGCGCCGAGGCCGCGGGTATTCCCATCATCCAGATATTCCATGTGGATGGGGACCGCGCCTTTGCCGAGGGTAGCGGCTTTATTCGCGCGTTGGAGGGTGTTCGCATCCAGCCGACGGTTACATTCCGCAAGAACCGCCATTCGGCTTTTATCGGCACCGGCCTCGATGTGTGGTTGACCCAGCACGGCATCAACCGGCTAATCGTCTCGGGTATTCGCACCGAGCAGTGCTGCGAAACCACGACGCGACAGGCATCCGACCTCGGCTACACCGTCGATTTCGTGACCGAGGCGACACTGACCTTTCCGATGACGCATGCATCCGGCAAGATCTTCTCGGCAGAGGATATCGCGACCCGCACGGAACTGGTGCTGTCCGGTCGCTTCGCGCGCATCGTGACCGTGGAAGAGGCATTGCAGGCACGCAAAGAGGCGGCATGATGACGACTGGCGGCAGACCGACCAAGATCATTCCGGTTTTCGTGGTGCTGCCGCCACAAACGCTGCTGCTGGACGTCGCGGGCCCGCTGGAGGTACTCCGCTATGCCAACCGGCAGCAGGATGCTGTGAGGTTCGATTGCCAATACATTGCAGCCAGCGAGAGCCAGACGACGACGATCGGACTTTCGCTGGCCGGGCTGGAATCGCTACCGAACGCCCTGCCCGATAACGCCATGGTGGTGATTTCCGGCGGCTCCCTGGTGGAGACGAAGCAAGGCCGAGCCGAGCGGCGCGTTCTCGCGGACTGGCTGCGCACAACACTGCGCGACGATACGACGGTCGTCTCCATCTGCTCCGGCGCGCTGATTGCCGCCGAAGCAGGCGTCTTCGATGGTCATCGCTGCACCACCCATGCCGACTGCATGAACAAGTTGCGACGGCTAGCGCCTTTGGCGCATGTGCTCGACAACCGGCTGTTCGTGGAAGACGGCAGATGTTTTTCCAGTGCTGGCATTTCAACCGGCATCGATCTTTTGCTGCACATGGTGTCCTCGCTCACCAGCCCGGTGGTTGCCGCACGCATTGCCCAGACCATGGTCGTCTACATCAGGCGCACGGCGAATGACCCGCAAATTTCGCCATGGCTTTCCGGTCGCAACCACATTCACCCATCCGTTCACAGGGTTCAGGATACCATCGTGGCAGATCCCGCGGCCGAGTGGTCGCTTGGTCGGCTCGCAAGAGCAGCAGGTTTGAGCGAACGGCACCTCTCCCGGCTGTTTCGTGAACATACCGGCATCAGCGTGGTGGATTACATCAACCTGATGCGCGTCAATCTTGCCCGCGACATTCTCGAACACTCCCGCCTGGATATGGAGGCCGTTGCAGAGCGGTCGGGCTTTGCCTCTGCGCGGCATCTGCGCCGCGTCTGGCAGCAGCATCATGAACAGCCGCCCAGTTTTTACCGAACCGTTTCGCCGTAAGCGTCGTTTCCATCACGCAAGCATCGGCCAGCCATCAAGGAAATTCAATGGTTATGGCTCCATGCCCTTGCTACTGTTGCGGTACATCAGAAAAAACAAAGGGAGTATTATCCGTGGAAAAACGTACGCTTGGCCGAACCGGCCTGTCCATCGCCCCGATCGTGTTTGGTGGAAACGTCTTCGGCTGGACTGCGGATGAGAAGACCTCTTTCGACTTGCTGGACGCATTTTTCGACGCAGGCTTCGATACCATCGATACGGCGGATGTCTATTCCGTGTGGGTTGATGGCCACCAGGGCGGCGAGTCCGAAACCGTCATCGGCAAATGGCTGAAACGCGGCACCGTTGCCCGCGACAAGGCAATCATCGTTTCCAAGGTGGGATACGACAAGGGCCTCAAGGCTGGCCGGATTGCCGAAGCGGTGGACGCATCTCTGCGCCGTTTGCAGACTGATTATATCGACCTCTACCTCGCTCATAAGCCTGATGCCGAGACGCCGATCGAAGAGACGCTTGGCGCTTTCACCAAGCTGAAGGAGCAAGGCAAGGCACGCTCCATCGGTTGCTCCAATTACGATGCGCCGCAGTTACAAGAGGCGCTCGATGTGTCTGCGAAAACCGGACTGGCGCGGTTCGATGTCGTGCAGCCCGAATATAATCTCTACACGCGCGAACGGTTTGAAGGGCCGCTCGCCGAATTGACGGCGAAGGAAGATATCGGCGTCATCAATTACTATAGTCTGGCTGCCGGGTTCCTGACCGGGAAATATCGCAACAAGGCGGATACGGAAGGCGTTGCGCGCTCCTACCGCGTCGGCGATTACGTCAACACGCGCGGTCTGGCCATTCTCGGTGCGATGGACGCGGTCGCTGCCGAAACCGGCGCAAAGCTCGCCGATATCGCGCTCGCCTGGCTGCTGCGCAAGCAGGCGGTGACCGCACCCATTGCCAGCGCCACCAGTCTTTCCCAGCTGGAAAGCTTCAAGCGCGCGACAGAGGTGACGTTGACGGACGAGATGATGGCTCTTCTGGACAAGGCTGGCGCATAAATGGATCTGGATATTCGCGACGCCCGCCCGCAAGATCACGCGGACTGGCTCAAGCTGTGGAATGATTATCTTGCCTTTTACAATGTCGATCTGGCCGAGGATGTAACGGCCCACACGTGGGCGCGCATTATGGACCCGGCGTCGCGCGTGTCTGCGCGGCTTGCGGTGCTGGATGGACAGGTGGTTGGCTTTGCCATCCACCACTTCCACGATTCAACCTGGGTGAAGACACCGGATTGCTATCTGGAAGACCTCTTCATCGATGCCACCATTCGCGGCAAAGGCATTGGTCGCGCCCTGATCGATGACCTGATTTCCATCTGCACGGACAAGGGCTGGTCACGTCTTTACTGGCATACCAATGACGACAATGCGCAGGCTCGCAAGCTGTACGACACCTATGTCAAGAGCGACGGCCATATCCGTTATCGGCTCAAGTTCTGACGCGAAAGAAATCTACGAAAGCCCTCAGCGCCGGTCGCATCTGTCGGCGCGAGGGGTAGTAGATATAGAAACCATCAAAGGGCGCGCACCAGTCTTCCAGCACCCTGACCAAGTTGCCCTCTCTGACGTCCCTCTCGATCCGCTGCTCGAACACGAAGGCAAGGCCTGCGCCATCCATCACCGCAGAGCGTATCAGGCTCTGGTCGGAGAGGATCAGAGGTCCCTGCACATCGACCACCAGTGGCTTGCCATCCTTTTCCAGTTCCCAGCGGTAGATCAGCCCGCTTGAAAACCGGCGGCGAATGCAGCGGTGCTGCATGAGATCGCGCGGATGCTGCGGTATCGGGTGCTTCTCGAAATATTCAGGTGAGCCGACAATGGCACCGCGCCATGCGGCACTGGCGCGAACGGCAATCATATCGGCTTCCAGATTCTCACCCAGCCGCAAACCGGCGTCAAAGCCTTTGGCAACGATATCCTCGAACCGGTCATCGGTGGAAATCTCCAGCGATATATCCGGGTATCGGTCAAGAAATTCGCCCAGCCGGGGAACGACGATGTCTTCCGCAGCCAGACGTGGCATAGTGATCCGCAGCGGCCCGGCGGGACGACCGCCATGTTCTGCCAGCGCGCCGATCACGGCATCGATATCTGCAAGCGCGGGGGCCAGCGTCTCCAGAAGCCGCCTGCCCTCTTCCGTCGGAGAGACGCTGCGCGTTGTGCGATGGAGGAGGCGAAGTCCAAGGCTTGCCTCCAGCGAGGAAACCGCGTGGCTGACGGCAGAGGGTGCTATGCCCAGCTCTGCCGCCGCCTTGCGAAAGCTTCGTCCTTCGGCAACAGCGGCCAGAACGGCCAATTGGGACAGTTGGATACGGTTCATTGTTCTAAATGATAGAACAAGCTGACGTAAATTGCAGCGATTATTTTTGCCGCCATGCTGGGCTATCTTCATCTCATGCTCGCAGTGACGGGCAATTTCTTGATGGAAGGCCAGACAGATGCAAAACAGAATTCTCGGAAACAATCTCTCGGTTTCGGCGCTTGGCCTCGGCTGCATGGGCATGAGCCACGCCTACAGCCCATCTGCGGATGAGAGCGCGTCCATCGCGACCCTGCACCGCGCAGTCGAACTCGGCGTGACCTTCTTCGATACGGCAGAGGTTTACGGCCCCTACACCAATGAGGTGCTCGTCGGAAAAGGTTTGAAGCCGTATCGTGACAAGGTGACCATCGCCACGAAGTTTGGTTTCAAGATCGATACCAGCAAGCCTGCCGGACAGATGATGGTGGGCACCGATAGCCGTCCGGAGAATGTTCGCGCCGTGGCGGATGCCTCTCTCAAGCGTCTGGGCATCGATGTCATCGACCTTTTCTACCAGCACCGTGTCGATCCCAATGTGCCTATTGAAGAGACGGTCGGCGCCATGGCCGAATTGGTGCAGGCTGGCAAAATCCGGCATCTCGGTTTGTCCGAAGCCAATGCCGAAACCATCCGCAAGGCCCATGCCACCCACCCCATCACAGCTCTCCAAAGCGAATACTCGCTGTGGACCCGTGATGTGGAAACAAACGGTGTTCTCGACACCTGCCGCGAACTCGGCATCGGCTTCGTGCCGTTCAGCCCGCTCGGTCGCGGTGTGCTGACAGGCGCATTAAAGAAGCTCGATGGCCTCTCGGACACCGATTTCCGCCGCTCCCTGCCCCGGTTTCAGGTGGAGAATTTCGACGCCAATCTGGCGCTCATCACGCTCCTCGAAGAGATGGCCGCAGACAAAGGCGTGAGCGCGGGCCAACTGGCTCTGGCATGGGTGCTGGCACAAGGCGATTTCATCGTCCCCATTCCCGGCACAACGAAAATCGCCAATCTGGAGGCAAACGTGGCAGCGGCGGATGTCGTGCTGAGTGCGGAAGAGGCTGCGAAGCTGGGTGAGCTCTTGTCTCCGGCAAAGGTCGCGGGTGGACGGTATCCCGAGCAGATGGCGGCAATGGCGAACCGTTAAACAACGCTGCGAGATGTCACCACTGTGCACTTGGCGGCGGTGACATCTCCAGGCGATCTCTCATCTGCCGCAACGCCGTCGGAAGTGCGCTCAACTCTTCAGCCTCGAAGCTTAGGCCTAAATGGTGTTGGGCGATTTGCGCAGCGACATTGCTCTGCTGTCTGTCTCGGCGCTTTTTCAGCGGATCACGATCTGCCTTTTCCGACAGCCACAGTTTATGAAGCGCAAAAACCCTCGGATCTATCGTCACCATTCTCAGCGGCAGGCCGGTTTCATCAAGAATGACGGCCTCACTCTTCGGCGCGCTCACGAGCCAAGCCAATCCTTCTATCTGTACGCTGACAAGATCATCCTCATGATTGGAGACGCCGCTTTCTGGTTGATGCAGGGGAGACTTCGAGAGGGGTTCGATCAAATCCACCATGAAGCCACTCCGGTTCACAGCCCGGAAACTGCCCTGACGCACAGCGGCAAAAGTCGGATCGACATCTTTAAGCAAGCCAACCAAACCGCGCTCGCTGACGCCATTTGTGGTCAGGCTTATGCGGCGGCGCGCATCCCTTAAAAGATCGATATCTTCTGTTGCAATGACATCTGAAACGATACGCACGCCCGCCATCGCCTCGTAGGCAAACAAAGCATTCGTTCCAACGACGACGACTCCCTCGCCCAGCCAACGCGCTGTATCCAGCCGGCGAAGTATTCGCGCCGGGACGATAGGAAGACGGCCAACGCCCCGCGCTGCCATCACTGGTGCACGGGCCTCTATGTCCGCCTTCAACCCAGCGATGCGCGCCTCTATCGCCGCTTTCTCCGTCTGGAATCTGTCGAGGACTTTATCGGTTTGCTCCGTTCTCGATCCCAGGGAGCGATCTGACTTATCGACGCGGCGAAGAAGATATTGTTTACCTGAGCGCTCCCCATACCGCATGGTGCCGCGGAAGCTGTGCCAGTGCTGGTGCTGAAGTTGCACTAAAGCTTCATAACGCTGCCTCACATCAACAAGCGCCCGAACGTCATCTCCACTCAAGGCATTGATTTCAAACATTTTTACACCCAAAAACGGAATTTCCGCATCTTGCGTGTAAAAATTATAAAAATCAATATCTTAATTGAAAATAAGGATGAGCCTTTGATGAGGCTCATCCTTTCCACTATGCGCGCAGAACGCCACCGGTCGATTTCTCGACATTGCTGACGATCTTGGCCGTCAGGGCTTCGAAGTCCTCATCCGTTAAGGTCTTGTCGACTGGCTGGATCTGGACTTCGATGGCGATGGACTTCTTGTTCTCCCCGACCGACGCGCCCTCGAAGACGTCGAAGACATTGACGCCGGTTACGAGCTTGCGGTCGGCGCTGGTTGCGGCCTTGATGATGGAGCCTGCTTCGACGGAGCGATCCACCACGAAAGCGAAATCGCGCTTGACGGTCTGAAACGGTGACAGTTCCAAAGCGGGTTTGGTACGCGTGGCCTTCTTCTTCGGCTCGGGCATGGCGTCGAGATAGATTTCGAAGCCTGCATATGCGCCGGAGACATCCAGTTCAGACAGCGTCTTCGGGTGGAACTCACCGAAGTAACCCAAGATGACTTTCGGGCCCATCTTGATGGTACCGGAGCGACCGGGGTGATACCAGCCGGGTGCGCCTGCTTCGATCTGGACATTGCCCATCGGCAGGCCGCAGGCTTCGATGACGGCGAGAGCATCTGCCTTGGCGTCGTAGACATCCACAGGCTTACCGCCGCCCTTGGCCGTGTTGGACCACATGCGGCCGGAGCCGGCCAGCGATGCCGTGCCGCGACGAACGCCACCGGCGACGCGCCGCTGGGCTTCCGGCGTGTCACCTTCATAGGTGCCGGAAACTTCGAAGATCGCTACGTCGCCATGGCCCTTGTCGGCATTGCGCTGGGCCGCCATCAGCAGGCCGGGCAGCAGCGAAGGACGCATGTCCGACATATCGGCGGCGATGGGGTTGGCAAGCTTCAAAGCGGGCGAACCGCCGCCGAAGAGCTTTGCCTGCGCTTCCGGAATGAAGGACCATGTCACCGCTTCCAGCATGCCACGGCTGGCCAGCGAGCGCTTGGCCGTGCGGGTGCGGATTTGCAGCGTGGTGAGGATGCGGCCATTGACCGCGCCAAAGCTTTCCAGCGGCTCCGGCTTGATGTTATCGACGCCATGGATGCGCATGACCTCTTCTACCAGATCGGCCTTTCCATCCACATCCGGGCGCCAGGAGGGCGCCGAGACGCTGACGCGCTCACCAGAACCTTCGATGCCGAAACCGAGGCCCTTGAGGATGTCGAGCGTTTCTTCCGCCGAGACATCCAGACCTGTAAGCCGTTTGACCTCGGAAAGAGGGAAATCGATCCACTTTGGCTCGAACCCCTTGTAACCCACCACCTTCGCCTCTGCCGCAGTGCCGCCGCACAGCTCCAGCACCAATTCGGTCGTGCGCTCCAGACCCAGCACCATATAGTCGGGGTCCACGCCACGCTCGAAACGGTAACGCGCATCAGTGATAATGCCGAGCGACCGGCCTGTCTTGGCGATGTTGATCGGGTCCCACAGCGCGGACTCGATCAGAACGTCTACGGTGTTTTCATCGCAACCGGAGTGCTCGCCACCCATGACACCGCCTATGGATTCGATGCCGTTATCATCGGCTATCACCACATTGGCAGGCCCAAGCTTGTATTCACGCTGATCGAGCGCGAGGATCGTTTCGCCGTCCTTGGCACGACGAACCACGAGGTTGCCCTGGACCTTTGCCGCGTCGAAGACGTGCATGGGGCGACCTTGATCGAAGGTCATGTAGTTTGTGATATCAACCAGCGCATTGATGGGACGCAGGCCAATGGCCAAAAGGCGCTGCTGCATCCACTTTGGGCTCGGACCGTTCTTCACGCCACGCACGAGGCGCAGGCCAAAGCCCGGGCACAGTGCTGCGTCGTCCAGGTCGAGTGTGACATCGATCGGGGTTACGCCTTCAACCTTGAAAGTCGGCGCCGGCTTCGTCTTCAGCGTGCCGAGACCCGACGCAGCCAGATCGCGTGCAATGCCATAGATCGAGGTGCAATCCGGGCGGTTGGGCGTCAGGTTGATCTCGATGACAGGATCATCCAAACCGGCATAGGTGGCGAACGACGTGCCGACCGGCGCATCCTGCGGCAGGTCGATAATGCCATCATGACTGTCGGACATATTGAGCTCCTTTTCGGAGCACATCATGCCATGGCTTTCCACACCGCGAATCTTGCCGATTGCCAGCGTCACATCGATGCCCGGAACATAGTCGCCCGGACGTGCAAGTACGCCAACCAAACCGGCGCGCGCATTCGGTGCACCGCAAACGATCTGCACCGGCTTTCCATCACCCGCATCGACGCTCAGCACCTTGAGACGGTCCGCCTCGGGATGCTTTTCAGCCGTCAAAATCTTGGCAATGACGAAAGGCTTGTAAGCCGCCTTGTCATCGACATCCTCGACTTCGAGACCGATCGCCGTCAGGCGTTCGCAGATCTGTTCGAGAGACGCATCCGTTTCGAGATGCTCTTTCAGCCAGGAGAGTGTGAATTTCATTGTCTATCTCCTTAACTGCTCAAACCACCAAACAATGTCGGCATGTCGAGCGGGCGGAAGCCGTAATGGGTCATCCAGCGGACGTCGGCGTTGAAGAAATCACGCAGGTCGGGCATGCCGTATTTCAGCATGGCGATGCGGTCCAGCCCCATGCCCCAGGCAAAGCCCTGATATTCATCCGGGTCCAGCCCGCCAGCGCGCAGGACGTTCGGATGGACCATGCCGCAGCCGAGGATTTCCATCCAGTCTTTGCCTTCGCCGAACTTGACGATGGGGCCGGAGCGGTCGCACTGGATATCCACTTCGAAGCTTGGTTCCGTGAAGGGGAAGAAGGAGGGGCGAAAGCGCATGACGACGCTGTCGACCTCGAAGAAGGTCTTGCAGAACTCTTCAAGGACCCAGCGCAGATTGCCGACATTCGACTTCTTGTCGATAACGAGACCTTCGACCTGATGGAACATCGGCGAGTGGGTGGCGTCCGAATCCTGACGGTAGGTCTTGCCGGGAATGACGATGCGGATCGGCGGCTTCTGTGCTTCCATGGTGCGCACCTGCACAGGCGAGGTGTGCGTGCGCAGCACTTTGCGCTCACCGTTCTCATCTGGCTGGAAGAAGAAGGTATCGTGCATTTCGCGGGCCGGATGGCCCTCGGGGAAATTCAGTGCCGTGAAGTTGTAATAGTCGGTTTCGATATCCGGGCCTTCGGCGATGGAGAAGCCCATGTCGGCAAAAATCGCGGTGATCTCATCAACGATCTGGCTGATCGGGTGGATACGACCGCGTTCTGCGGGCGACTGGCGAACCGGCAGGCTGATATCCAGTGTTTCGGCCTTGAGGCGCGCCGTGATGGCTGCGTCCTTCAGTTCGCTTTTGCGAGCAGAAATCAGGTCCGTAATGTCATTCTTGAGCTGGTTGATGGCAGCGCCGCGCGTCTGACGCTCCTCCGGTGTCATCGAGCCCAGCGTCTTCAAAAGCTCGGAGACCGAACCTTTTTTGCCCAGCGCAGACACGCGCACAGCCTCGATGGAGGCTTCATCTCCAGCAGCCGTGATCTGCGAGATCAATTGTGATTTCAAGGTATCCAGTTCGGTCATATTTTCCTGCCTCGTCGGGCTTTAGCCTGCGGCTTCGGGTTCAACAGCATTCTTCAGATAATCGGTCGCCACGATAAAGCGTTGCAGATCACTACCCATCTGCACGCGCCCAATCAACCGGGCGAGCGGCAAAAAACGGGCAAGAACAGTCGCCAGTCGCCGCAATTCGATGATTGCAGCGTCCGGTGCCCGCGAGGCCCACGCACGATAGGCCGCATCAAGGGTCGGCCGGCCATTTTGCGCGAGCGCAGACAGCGGCAGGAACAGCAGCCAGATATCGCGTGCCTGCGCCGTTTCCAGCGGCATCACGGCTTGTGGCTCCTCCTCGAAATCCATGAAACCGACGCGGCCGTCGCGCAAAAAGAAATCGCGGACATGGGGGCGCCCGTGACAAAGACCTGCCGCATGCAAATCTCCAATCGCTGCAGCACAGTCGATCAGAAGCGCGTCGTGATCTGTCTCGCCAGCCTGCCGTTTCCATTTCAAAATTCGCTGAACGGTGGGACCGACATCGGAGATGACGATGGCCGTCTGCGAGGAATAGATGATCTCGGGGACAGGGAAACCCTTGGCTCCGAATTCCATCATCCGCCGCTTTTCGCGCTCCATCATTTCGACTGGCTTGAGAATGGGTGATGGCTTCAGAAACTTGTATGGCAGAGCTGACGCCGCAAACGCCTGGAACTTCACCCACCACGGCGCTTTTTCGGCGCCCTGCCGCTTGATCCAGACGGACCCGGCAGACAGGTTCAGTTGCTGAATGCGGCCATCACTCGTCAACAGCACCTGCATCAAGGCAGCAATATCCGCGTCCTCGAGGTGGACGTGAAATCCCTGTGCTTGCTCCTGTGGGTCGGCGGCTTCCAGCATTGAGAACTCATAGGCGGGCATGAAACCCGATGTGCGATATCCATGGGCGGAGGTCGAAATGATAAAACCCGCACCGGTGGCCCGGCGCGGGTTTCAAATGAACAACAGATTGTCCGCGCCGTAATTACTTTACAGCGGCTTCAAATTCGTTGGTGGTGCCTGCATCCTTTAGGTACTCAAGAGCCTTCTTGGCGCTATCGACGAGAACGCCGAAAGCAGCTGGCTCATGGATAGCCATGTCGGACAGAACCTTGCGGTCGACTTCGATGCCAGCCTTGTTGAGGCCGTCGATGAAGCGGCCATAGGTCAGGCCGAATTCGCGGACAGCAGCGTTGATACGCTGAATCCACAGAGCGCGGAAGTTGCGCTTGTTGACCTTGCGGTCGCGGTAAGCGTACTGCTTGGAACGGTCCACAGCAGCCTTGGCTGCGCGGATGGTGTTCTTGCGGCGGCCGTAGAAGCCCTTGGCTGCCTTGAGTGTCTTGGTGTGCTTGGCGCGGGAAGTTACGCCACGTTTTACGCGTGCCATGTCATGATCTCCTTAAAATATCCAAAAATGCGGAAAAGTCTTAGAGACCGTTCGGCAGGTAGTTCTTGACGACCTTCTTGGCGTCAGCTTCGGCCAGAACCATGGTTCCGCGCGCGTCGCGAATGAACTTGTTGGACCGTTTGATCATGCCGTGGCGCTTACCGGCGGCGGCTGCGAGAACCTTGCCGGTGCCTGTGATCTTGAACCGCTTTTTGGCGGCGGACTTCGTCTTCATCTTGGGCATTTTGCTACTCCATTTTTTGTATCGAAAGACAGGCAGACGAAGCCTGCTTTCAAGCTATTCTAGAACGGACTCGGCATGCCCTGCCGGACCGTTCGGACGCGCTCCTATAACCGCAGTTATGAAAAAGAGCAACGGGGAATAGGACATTCCCCTGCGGATTGGTCAAAACGCCTGCAAAACAGACGCTCTCACATTATTTTGGCGCCAGAACCATCATCATCTGACGTCCCTCGAGCTTCGGTTCTGCTTCCACCTTGGCAATCGCCAGCGTGTCCTCCTTAACCTGCAGAAGAAGCTTCATGCCGAGTTCCTGGTGGGCCATTTCGCGGCCACGGAACTTCAGCGTTACCTTTACCTTGTCGCCTTCTTCAAAGAAACGGTTCATCGCCTTCATCTTCACCTCATAGTCATGGGTGTCGATGTTGGGGCGCATCTTGATTTCTTTGACCTCAACGATCTTCTGCTTCTTGCGCGCTTCGGCCGCTTTTTTCTGGGTCGAATACTTCAACTTGCCGAGATCAAGAATTTTGCATACGGGCGGTTCTGCGTTCGGTGAAATCTCAACGAGATCGAGACCGGCGTCTTCCGCCATCTTCAGAGCCTGGTCCGTCGCCATGACGCCAAGGTTCTGGCCTTCTTCATCAATCAGCTGAATTTTGGGAATTCGAATTTCCCTGTTGGAGCGCGGGCCCTCTTTGACGGGGGCATCGGCTTTGAACGGTCTGCGAATGGTCGTATTCTCCTGATCTGTTTCGGGATCGCGTCGGCAAAAACCAGCTTGTCGGTGCAAATGGCGGAAATGTCGTGAATGCCGCCGCGAAGTCAATAGCATGCCCGCGCAAAAAAATCACCTCCTGTCGTGCTTTTTCCGAATTTACGCTACATGGAGAGCAAAATGCAGGAGATTCTCACCGACATGACTGAGCAAACGATCGAATACATCTCCGTTGGCACCGCCGATGATGCTCGCGACATCGCCATACTCTCACGCGTAGCAACCCGTGGCGACGATGCTCCGGCGCTCGTGTGGCTCGGCGGCTATCGGTCCGACATGACAGGGACCAAAGCCGTGGAGCTCGACACCTTTGCCGAACAGAATGGCCTCGCCTGCATCCGCCTCGATTATTCCGGCCATGGCGCCTCCAAGGGAGACTTCAACAAAGGCACAATCTCGCGCTGGCTGGAAGAAACGATGGCGGTGCTGCGTCATAAGGCACCGAAACGCATCGTGTTGGTCGGCTCTTCGATGGGCGGCTGGATCGCGTTGCGGCTGGTGGAGGAGTTGCGCAAGCAGCAAGACGGGCCTGACGTGGCAGGTCTGCTCCTCATCGCCCCTGCCCCGGATTTTACCGTCGAACTGATTGAGCCTCATCTTTCCGAGGATGAAAAGGCATCGCTGAGGGATAGAGGCTATTTTGAAGAGACATCCGAATACAGCCCGGAGCCGAACATCTTTACCCGCGACCTGATCGAGGACGGTCGCAACAACCGCGTGTTGCAAGGTATTATAGAGACAGGGTGCCCCGTCTACATTCTACAGGGGATGAAAGACGAGGATGTACCCTACACCCACGCCCTCAAACTGCTGGAGCATCTGCCCGCCGACGATGTGGTGCTGAGCCTCATTCGCGATGGCGACCACAGACTGTCGCGTCCGCAGGACATAGAGCGCATGTTGGCAGCGGCCAAAAGCCTTGTTTTACAGGGACCCGGGTCACGGTCTTAACCATATTATTCATCTTAGGTTCATGGACACCGAGTTCCGATTGACACGCACCCCTACAGTCTCTTAACTTTTCGTTAAGATTTTAAGGGACGGGTTTCATGATGAACGCACCACGGGCGCGGGCACTGCTTCTTGCAGTTGCGGCTGGCATACTTTCTGTGGCCTCCGCACAGGCCGAGAACAAGGGTAGCCCGGCCATGGTTACCGGTGGTATTACGTCCCAGCCTATCGGTCATTATGAGTTCTGCCAGAAGTATGTGTCCGAGTGCGATATCCGCAGCAAACTGACCCCTCCTCCCCGCGTGACGGAGTATGGCTGGAAGGTCGTTCGCGACATCAACAAGGAAGTCAATTCCACCATCGTCGCAATGACCGATATGGAAGTCTACGGCAAAGAAGAAGTCTGGGAATACCCAAAGACGGCGGGTGATTGCGAAGATTTCGTGCTTTTGAAGCGCAGAAAGCTGATGGAACGTGGCTTTGCGGTTTCCGACCTTCTGATCACCGTCGTTCGCAAGCCGGATGGCGAAGGCCACGCGGTGCTGACATTGCGCACCAATGACGGCGACTTCATTCTCGACAACCTGTCCGATGACGTCAAACTCTGGACCGATACGAACTACACCTATCTGAAGCGTCAGGCGTCCTTTAACACGGGCCGTTGGGTGTCCATCGAAGATGGCCGCGACGTTCTGGTCGGCGCACTGCGGTAAACGTCTTGAGACGGGAACTATCCTTCGGCCAGCAGGCCGGAGGCCATCCATCGGAAAGCCTCTACGGCCTTCGGAGAGGCGCCAGCAGGATCATCGGCCGCGGCGATCCACAAGGCAGTATTGAGCACCGCGCCATTCAGCAACCATGTTGCAGCCCTGGCATCCACCGGCTTGAGCGTGCCGTCATCAACCAGAGCTTGAACCGTTTTTTCAATCCGCTTGAGGCAAGCCGTCTGGTTGGGCCATTTTGCAGGATCTCCCAGAACCGCAGGTCCATCCAACAACATAATGCGCTGTATTTCAGGTTCCAGAGCCATTTCGATATAGGCTACACTTTCGGCCAGCAGACCGAGCCAAGGCGTCTCGGCTTCCTCCTGAACGACCCGCATTCTCGCCAGCATTTCGGCATCGATCTGGTCGATAACGGCCTGTAGCAAGCCTTTTTTATCGCCAAAATTATGATAGAGCGCGCCGCGGGTCAGCCCTGCCTCAGCCGTCAGGTCGTCCATGGAAGACGCGGCGTAACCCTTTGATGCAAAGGCCTTTCGAGCCGCCGCGATGAGTTTCGCGCGTGTCTCCTCCACCATCTGCGACCGCGTTTTCAATGTCATATATCATCCTCGGAATTAACATACGGTGCGTATGACTATTGACATACGCGCCGTATGTTGGATATTTAAACATACGAGACGTATATCAAACTCCGTCTCGAACAGTAAAGTCATCACAGGCCAGATCACCCGACCTTGCCCGACGCTTCTTGTGTCGCGCCGAGGCCCGGACACTGCTGCCTGGAACTCTGGGAGTCACAAAATGAGCAAACGCGATGTAATCTTTCCCGCCAACCGCCACGCGCTTTATGAGGCCCATGGCTATTCGGCAGCGGTTCGCTCCGGCGAACTGCTGTTCGTTTCCGGTCAGGTGGGTAGCCGCGACGATGGCTCCGCCGAGCCGGATTTTGCCAAACAGGTGCAGCGCGCTTTCGACAATCTGAAGGCTGTTCTGGCGGCTGCCGGTGCGACCTTCGATGACATCATCGATGTCACCACCTTCCACACCGACCCGGAAAAACAGTTGGCAACCATCATGGAGATAAAGGCGACTCTATTTAGTGAAAAGCCCTACCCCACATGGACTGCGGTCGGCGTGAACTGGCTGGCCGGTTTCGATTTCGAGATCAAAGTCATCGCCCGCAGTCCAAAGACTGCGTGATGTGCAGGGAGGGTTTCAGTGCGGACTAAGCCCTCCCCCTCCAATATCAGCCATTGCCTATAAGAATGCCTGCCGCCAATACCAGCGAACCACCGAGCACGACCTGAAAGACCGCACGCAGAAACGGTGTTTCCATATAGCGGTTCTGGATGAACGCGATGGCCCAGAGCTCCATGAAGACGATGACGGCGGCGACTGCGGTTGCCGTCCAGAAATGCGGAATGAGGTAAGGCAGCGTGTGGCCCAGCCCCCCGATTGCCGTCATGATGCCGGAGGCAAGGCCTCGCTTGAAAGGGGAACCGCGACCGGACAGCTTGCCGTCATCATGCGCCGCCTCCGTAAAGCCCATCGAGATGCCGGCACCGACGGAGGCCGACAGGCCGATAAGAAATGTCTGCCACGTATCCTGCGTGGCGAAGGCGGCTGCAAAAATGGGAGCCAGTGTCGAGACGGAGCCATCCATCAGCCCCGCCAGCCCCGGCTGGACATAGGTCAGCAGAAATTGCCGCTTGGCGGTTGCTTCCTCGTCGGATCTGGCCTCTTCCGGCAAATGTTTGTCGTCCAGCATGCCGGCAATGTCCTGATGCCCGCGCTCGGCCTCTGCCAGATCGCCTAGCAACTTGCGGGTGGAAGCATCGGTCACATGTTTGACGGCCTCGTCGTAGAAACGGATGGCCTGGCCTTCCATCAGTTCGGCCTGTTCCCGCATGGTTTCCAGCGACAGGGTCTTGACCAGCCAATCCGGTTTCCGCTCATAAAAGCCGCTGACATGTTCGCGACGGATAAGTGGAATGACGTCGCCAAACCTGTCCTGATGCATGCCGATCAGCATGTTGCGATGCGCGTGCTCGACCTCCGCCATCTCATCGAAAACCTTGGCCGATTGTGGATAATCCGCCCGCAGATGTTCGGCATAGGATCGGTAGATGCGCGCATCGTCCTCCTCGGACGATATTGCGAGGGCAAGAATTTCCTGTTCGCTGAGAGACGCAAAAGGACGCTTGGAGCGCGAAAAGAGATTGAGAAGCATGGGAACCATCCGATTTAGAATGGTTCTAAATAACCCCAGCGACTGGCGTTCGCAAGTCGATTTAGAATAATTCTAAAAAATTGCGCTTGGAGGAGCGACAGAACCGAATGTGAGTTCTCACGAAACCCCTCATTCACGCACTGGTTGACAGGGAGCCCCGCTTCTACTGGAAAACAGAGACGCCGTCCTCAATATGATCAAGATTATCTTGAAGACTGCAACCGGACATGGTTAGTAGTTCACGGGAGGCGTACCAGGCGGTTCGCCTTAAATCTTCATATTCAAGGCTTAATCGAACATGGATCGCAGATCATTCATCCGCAAGGCAGGTGCCGTTGGCGCGGGCGTTACAGCAACCGCCCTAGCCGCACCCGCCATTGCCCAGGAAAATCCGAAGATCACCTGGCGCATGACGTCATCTTTCACCAAAGGCCTCGACATTCTCTTCGGTGCCGGACAGATCGTCGCCGATCACGTCAAGGAAGCGTCGGGCGGCAATTTCGTCATTCAGCATTTTGCCGGTGGCGAGATCGTTCCCGCGCTTCAGGCCGCAGATGCCGTGACATCCGGCACGGTGGAAATGGCGCACACCTGCTCCTATTACTACGTCGGTAAGGACCCGACCTTTGCGCTCGGAACATCCGTTCCTTTTGGTCTCAACGCACGTCAGACAAATGCCTGGTTCAACCAGGCTGGCGGTAATGAGCTGATGAACGAGTTCCTTGCCAAGCACAACATCTACTCCATTCTGCTCGGTAACACAGGCGCCCAGATGGGCGGCTGGTTCCGCAAGGAAATCAACACGATCGACGACCTCAAGGGTTTGAAGATGCGTATTGCCGGCCTCACCGGCCAGGTCATGCAGAAGGTCGGCATCACCCCGCAGCAGATTGCGGGCGGCGACGTCTATGCGGCGCTGGAAAAGGGCACCATCGACGCCACGGAATTCGTCGGTCCCTATGACGACCAGAAGCTCGGCTTCTACAAGGTGGCGAAATACTACTACTATCCCGCATGGTGGGAAGGTGGCCCAGCCTGCCACGCCTTCGTCAACCTGGACAAGTTCAACGGCCTGCCGGAAAACTATAAGCGCATTCTGAAAGACGCCTGTGCGGCTGGCAGCGCTTCCATGCTGGAGCGTTACGATGCCCGCAATCCGAAGGCCTTGAAGGAACTCGTTGCGCAGGGCGCCATTCTGCGGCCGTTCAGCCAGGAAATTCTCGACGTCTGCCACAAGGCGGCACTTGAAACCTATGCCGAGATTTCCTCTGTCAACGAGAACTTCAAGAAGATTTATGAAAGCCAGCAGGCATTCAAGAAAGACGCCTATCTCTGGGCTCAGATCGCTGAATACACCTATGACACCTACATGATGATCCAGCAGCGCAACGGCAATCTGTAATCATCTTCCACCCGTATTCGCAGGCCATCCGGTTACGCCGGGTGGCCATTTTTATGTGCAGACACCAACGTCCAGACCTCACGCTCCCGCCAGGCCAGCGGGTTCATGCCGGTGATGCGGCGAAATTCCCGATTGAAGTTCGACTTGGTCTGGAAGCCGCTCTCGAACATGATCGAGGTCACGGATTGATCCGTCTCCTCAAGCAACCGGCAAGCATCCCGGACCCGTAGCTGGTTGATATATTGCGAGACGTTTCCGCCCGTCGCGCGGTTGATGGCATTGGAAATCTGCCGACTTGGGACCGCCAGTTTGCGGGCAAGACGGGACAAATTGAGATTTTCATCGCGGTAAAACTTGTGCCGTGCCATCACGTCTTCGATCCGCGCCATGATTTCATGGTCTTCGGCGCTTGGGCCTACGGGCTCCGCCTCTGTCACCGCCAATGGTTTTTCGGGCTTGCTGTCGCCAGCGACCCATGCGGTGAGACCGATCAGAAGAAGACCAAGCAGATTGCCATTTCTGACGATGGCGCTGACATTCTCTCCCTTGGCCCACTCGAAGTCGAGCAGCACGACGATGTCGACGCAAGCGGAGAGGCAAAGAGCAGCGGCGGCAATATAAAGCGCGCGGTGAACGGATGTCACGCTGGCAAACTGCGCTTCCTCCAACCCGTCTGGCCCACGCCTGCCCAACAGCACGATGGCAAACGCATACCCCACGAAGAGACCAGCAATAACGACATCGATGGCGACCGGATATGTCACCGACACGACAACGATGGCTGCAGGCGGCAAGGTTACGCTGGCAAGCGTCTCTTTGCTTTTCAAGCGCCAGTCGTTCATCAGGCTTCGGAAGCTGGCATAGGCCAACGGCGGCAAAAACGAGGCCATGACGGGCAACGCAAATCTCAGCCACTCAACGTGATAGCCCCAGCGAAGACCAACAAGGAACGACTGAATGGCGCTCAGCCCGAGCAATGCCAGAAACGGTAGATTGGCCTTTCCTTCGCCATTTCCACGCAGGATCGAGATCAGCATAAGCCAGAGAAGGAGCGAGACGACGATAGGGAGCGGCAGGAAAACCAAGGCAAACAACCCGAGTTAGAACGATCACCCTCCTTACATGGACCAGATCGCGTTTGCGCACGACCTCAAACATGTTTCAGGGCGTGAAAATCTTGCCTTAAGCTGACACCGGCCTCGTTGCTCCAACCCAAGAGGCTTCCCCATGCGCTCCACCCTTTCCGCCACCCTCCTCCTGTCAGTCTTCGCCATACAGCCTGCTCTCGCAGACCCGGCTGTCGGTACACGCACGATCACGGTTCACTCTTCAGCGCGCGAAAGGGACCTGTCCGTTACGCTCTGGTATCCATCCGAAGGGACAGGCCAGAAGGTCAGTGTTGGCGAAAATCGTATTTTTGAAGGGTTAGAAGCCCTCAAGAACTCTGCCATACCACGCGATCACCTGCCTTTGGTGCTGCTATCGCATGGCTCCGGCTCGCGCGCGATCGGCATGGCCTGGATAGCAACGGCCCTTGCCGAGGCGGGCTTCATCGTTGCGGCACCGGATCACCCCGGTACGACGAGCGGCGATTCCACGCCTGCCGACACACCGAAAATATGGGAACGGACGGACGATATCTCCACCATCATCACATCCTTGACCACCAATGCCGAATGGTCTGGGGCCGTCGATGCGACGCGCATCGGCGTTCTCGGATTTTCACTGGGTGGAAGCGCGGCGATAGAACTCGCAGGCGCGCGTGCCAATCTCGATGCTTACGTAAAATATTGCGTGGATTATGCCAGTTCCATGGATTGCCAATGGTTTGCAGGCGGGCGTGGCTACAAAAACGATGAGCGGATCGTCGTTCCAAAGTTCGATTTGCGCAGCATCGACAAAGCCCGTTTCGAACAGTCGAACCGTGATCCCCGCATCGGCTCTGCGGTGCTTGTCGATCCAGGGCTGGAAGTGGCGTTCACCAAAGACAGTCTGCAGGCCATCGACATTCCACTGTCCTTCATCAACCTGGGCAGCGTCGGTCAAATACCGGTCGCTGTCCTGGCCGACCAACTGGCCAAGGATGTATCCAACGCCACCTACAGGCAGGTCGATGACAGCAATCATTTCAGTTTTCTACCGGTCTGCAAACACGATGCCGATCAATTCCTGAAATCGGTCGGTGAAGTCGATCCCATCTGCGTACCCACTGCGCGGGACAGGGCGGATATTCATAAGGAATTGGTCGGGCTGATCATTGGCGCCTTCGAGAAGACGCTGAAAACCACCCATTGAGAAAGCTTACTCTGCCCCGAGTTATGAAAGCCGGCGTGCTACGCCGGTCTCGTGCCGTAATCTTCGAAAAATGAGAACTCACTGAATATTAACATTATTTTCAAACCTACGTTGCAGAAGTAAAGGCACGCTGATCTGTTCGGCTACGAAGACGTTGAAAGTCAATCGTGGACTTTGGGGGAAATAGTGATGATCGATAACTTGCTGGCGCGATTTAAAATACAGACGAAAGTCATCGTGTTCATAGCGCCATTCATCGCAAGTATTCTTGCTGTTGGATTATCCGGGCTTTACGCATCAAATCTGCTGCAAAGCCGCATGGATGTTTCCAACACCATCCTTCAATCCTTGACCGGTTTCAAGGAAGTGTATGGCGGCATGACGTCGTTTCTTACCAATACCAACGACGAGACCCGGACCACTTTGCACCGTCAGCTTGCAGAACAGGCCAATTTCCTCCGCGCGACGGAAAATGGAAACTCCGGCGAAATAAAAGACGCTATCGACAGAACAAAAATCATCACCGATCAGGTCGATGAGTTGTGGTCGAGCTATCAGAAAGAGCAGGCGCTCCGCGCTGGCATGGATGCAGACCTTACGGCCATCAAGAAGGAATTGAACGGCCTTCTGGCGAACGCGACCAACACCAGAAACACGCTCCAGACCGATGAAGCCAAGGCCAAGCTTCTGTTACGCGAGGCTGATAAACTCAATCGCGGAGCAAATCTGATCGCCACCGTCGTCACCGATTTCAACAAGGCAACCTCACCTGAGGATAAGACCGCTGTCGTGAAGGCAGCCATTGCCAATCTGGAATCGACCGCCAAGGAACTTGTCGGCATAGCCTCTGTCGATCAGAAAATGATTATCGATCAGCTGGCCGAGGGCGTGAGCCAGATCCGCGCGCAGCTCAATATCGGTATCGTCAACGACGCGACAGTTGGCACGATCGACCGCGTCGTCAACCTGATGCGCCCCGCGACCATTCGCCTTCAGGGTTTTGCCAGCGTCAAATCGAGACAGGCGACAGAGGTTTTCGGCAAGCTTGACCAGCCTATCGAACAGGCAACGGCGTTTCTCGCCACCGCCCGCCAGATCGCGGAAGACGCCAAAAATCTAGAGCTCGAAATGGCAGGTTTCGTTGCTGCTCCAACCAAGGCATCGCTGGAAAAATTCAGAGATGTCGCCTTTCGTCTGAACGTTTCTGCTGCCGAGATGATGGGCGACAGCACGATGTCCGAAGCGACGCGCAAAAGTGCTGCGTCAATCGACGCCATGGCCACAAAGCTTGATCGCGCATCGGCGGACCTGTTTTCCATGTCGCAGCAGCGCCAGGTCGCGTTCCGCATGGCGGAGGACGAGATCCGCAACGTCTGGGCGAGCTTGACGAGCTTCGCCGAAAAACAGCGTATGGCTGCCGATACCGAACGCACGAAGGCAGACGGCATCTCGCTGTCTGCCATGGTGATCGGCGTCCTCGTCGCCATCTTTGCCGGTATCGGTCTGGTGATGACGTTCAAGGGCCCGATCCTTGGGATCGTCGGCGCCATGAAACGGCTGGCCAAGGGCGACATCGATATTCCGCTGACTGGCAAGAACCGCCACGACGAAATCGGCGACATGGCGCGCGCGCTTGAGGTCTTCAAGGAAAATGCCGAGGAGCGCATTCGTCTCGAAGCCTCCACGCAGGAACAGCGTGCTTCTGCCGAAGCGGAGCGCCAATCCAACGATGCCGAACGTAAAGAGCTGGATCGCCAGATCCAGTTTGCCGTTGCCGCCTTGGCCGATGGACTGAAGCGCCTGTCCGCAGGCGACATTTCCACCACCATCGATACGCCATTCAGCGAGCGCCTCGAGCAACTGCGCGTGGATTTCAACCAGTCCATGCTGCGACTGCGCGAGACAATCGGCGGCATTCTCGAAAATGTTGGCGCCATTCGCGGAAACGCCCAGCAGATGTCGGAATCCGCAGTCGATCTGGCACGCCGCACGGAACGGCAGGCCGCTTCGCTGGAGGAAACGGCAGCCGCCGTGGATGAGGTCAACTCCAACATGCGCAATGCTGTAGACCGCGCCCGTGAGGCAAACACCATTGTCGACAAAACACGCCGCAACACCGATGAATCGCTTGTCATCGTCGGTAACGCGATATCGGCCATGGAGCGGATCGAGAATGCGTCTAAGACCATCGGCAACATCACCGAGGTTATCGATTCCATCTCGTTCCAGACAAATCTGCTGGCCCTGAATGCGGGCGTGGAGGCGGCACGCGCCGGTGAGGCGGGCAAGGGCTTTGCGGTCGTTGCCCATGAAGTGCGCGAGTTGGCGCAACGCTCGGCCGCCGCTGCCAAGGAAATCCGTCAGCTGATTGCCGTTTCAAATACGGAGGTTGCCGCCGGTTCCAGCCTCGTTACCCAAACAGGCGAAGCGCTGGCCCAGATCGGCACGCAAATTTCCCATGTCAGCGAACATGTTCAGCAGATAACGCAGGCGTCTCAGGACCAGTCGGTCGCCATGCAGCAGATCAACAGTTCCGTTGGCGAAGTGGATGTGTTGACGCAGCAAAATGCAGCCATGGTGGAAGAGACAAGTGCGGCCAGCGAGCAGCTGAACGAGGAGACAGATCAGTTGCTGGGTCTGCTCGAGCAGTTCCGTCTCGATACCGCGCAGGACAGCCGTGGGGATCACCGTCGCGCTGCCTGACCATAACACGATTGACTATTCAAACTCGAGCGTGGGCGGTTTCGTCCGCGCTTTTTTTGCTGTCCGTCTCACCGCAGTCTCACGCAAACGTCAGCGCAACCGCTTTATCATTTTTCGATCGTAAAGATTGGATTCAGCCTTTTTTGATAATTTGTCGTTAGTCATCTTCTTTCACGGTTCCAGGGTGGTGCATTTTGTGCTTGCCCGTCTGTTTTGCGTACGGGTTCTCATGCATCGATCGACAGTGCCAGCCATTATTCTAGCCTGCCTATCCCTCACGGCCTGTACGTCCAGTTCCGGGCCGGAAAGTCTGATGGCGGGAATTCCCTCAAAGGAAACGACCAGTTCCGTCACGCCTTCAGTGCCGGTGCCGCAGGCAAGCGTTGGTCAGACACATGCGCGGCTTCGTCCCGAACCTGCCCAGAAGGTTCTGGCCTGGGGTGGACCGGTTCCACAGGAACCGAAGGCCTTTGCCGCGGTGGATCAACAGTCGGCACCCCGCCGTGCCGTGCCCCAAATCGACACGTCCATGTCGCCACAGGCAGGCGTTGGGCTTCCAGACGAAAAGTCAGTGCAGATGGCCATGGCCGCAGCGCCCGCCATCAACGCCGGGCCGGCGGTGCGTTCACGCATCTTCCGCTCCAACTTCAGCGATGCCAAGCCGATCAATTTCGGCAGGATCACGCCACGGCATTTTGCCGTGCATGGCGTCGACGTTTCACGCTGGCAGGGCAATATCGATTGGGAACGGCTGAGATCACGCGGTGCCAACTTTGCCTTCATCAAGGCAACCGATGGCGGTGATCACCTGGACCCGATGTTCAAGACCAACTGGAACCGCGCCAAGGCAGCAGGACTGCGCAGGGGTGCCTACCACTTCTTCTACTGGTGCCGCCCTGCAAGCCAGCAAGCAGACTGGTTCATTCGCAACGTGCCGCGTGACCCCGAGGCGCTGCCGCCCGTGATCGATGTGGAATATAACGGCGAATCCAGCTGCAAGATGCGCCTGCCGCGCGCCAAGGTGCTGGAAAAGATGCAGGTCTTCATGGACATGCTGGAACGCCACTACGGCCAGCGCCCGATCATCTACACCGCCCCGGATTTCTACAAGGACCACCTGTCTGGTGAATTCCTCAACCATCCATTCTGGCTGCGCGCCGTCGCCCAGCATCCGTCCAAGGTCTATCCCGACCGCAAATGGATGTTCTGGCAATATTCCGGCTCCGGTCTTTCCCACGGCGTCGAAGGCAAGATCGATCTGAATGTCTTCGGCGGGAATGAAGAAAGCTGGCTTCGCTGGACGACGCGCCGCGGCAACGGCTAACGGGCCAGCGGCTTCGTCGCGGATTTCTTTGCGCCGACGACACAGGCCACGACACCAAGCGTGGTGAGCAACATCCAGATGCTGACGGCTTCGTCCAGTAATGTCGCTGCCAGCACAAGGCCCATGAAGGGCTGGAGCAGTTGCAATTGGCCGACGGCCGCGATGCCGCCCAGAGCCAGTCCGCGATACCAGAAGATGAAGCCGATCAACATGCTGAACAGCGAGACATAGACAAGTCCGCCCCATGCGCCACCACCGATGGCGTCCCACGATGCTGGCATCGTGAACAGCGCCAGCGGCAGCATGACTGGCAGGGATAAGACCAGCGCCCAGGAGATGACCTGCCAACCGCCCAGCTTGCGTGACAGGGTGGCACCCTCGGCATATCCCAACCCGCATAGAGCGATGGCGGCCAGCATCATCAGATCACCCGTCAGCGACGCAGAACCCCCTTGAGTCATCGCAAAGCCAGCAACCAGCGCACTGCCAAGACATGAGTAGACCCAGAACGCCAAAGGCGGGCGCTCGCCTCCGCGCAGCACGGCAAAAATGGCCGTCGCCAAGGGTAAGAGACCGATGAAGACGACGGAATGAGCCGAGGTAATATGCTTCAACGCCATGGCTGTCAGCAGCGGGAACCCGACCACGACACCCAGCGATACGATGGCGAGCGATAGGAGATCGTCGCGCGCAGGCCGCCTCTGTCGAAAGACCGCAAGCAGCGCGAGCCCCAGCAAACCGGCGATAGTGGCCCGCGCCAACGTGAGAAACACGGGATCGAACCCCGTCACCGCCAAACGCGTCGCGGGCAAAGAGCCGCTGAAAATGACCACGCCCAAAAACCCGCTGACCCAGCCAGCCGACTGCTTATCCATTCCAACACTCCACTTCGACGGATTTATGGGCTGAAATGGATGGTGCAGACAACGACAGTCCATTACAGTTTGGAAAAACTGTCATGGTACTGGGAGCAATACGGGTGGATTTGACCGCGAACAGACCCCACGATACCGCACCCCGCATCAGCAGCGTGATGGGGGAAATTCGCAAGCGTATTTCTGCGCGCACCCTTGCACCGGGCGCGAAGCTTCCATCCATTCGCGCTTTCGCAAAGACAATGCTGGTCTCAACCTCGACCGTCGTTGAGGCCTATGAGCGACTGTTGGCAGAGGGCATCATCCACTCCCGGCCCGGATCAGGATTTTATGTGGCCGCAACCTTGGCTCCGCTTTCGCTCGCCGAAATCGGCCCGAAGCTCGACCGTGCCGTTGATCCCTTCTGGGTCTCCCGTCTGGCGCTGGACGGTGAGGCCGGCTTGATCAAACCCGGCTGTGGCTGGATGCCGCCTTCGTGGATGCCGGAAGAGGCGATACGCCGTGCCATGCGCACTGTGGCGCGTGCCGAACCTGAAATGTTGACCGACTATGCCACACCGCTTGGACTTTTGCCCTTGCGGAAGCTGCTGTCACGGAGGCTGTCCGAGAATGGCGTGCACGCGGCACCGGAACATATCATGCTGACCGATTCCGGCACGCAGGCTATCGATCTGCTCTGCCGTTTCCTGTTAGAGCCGGGAGAAACGGTGCTGGTCGATGATCCCTGTTATTTCAATTTCCACGCTCTGCTGCGCGCCCACCGCGTCAAGATCATCGGCGTGCCCTATACGCCATCCGGACCGGATGTTGCGCTGTTCGAGAAGGCGCTGAGCGAGTACCAGCCACGGCTCTACATCACCAATTCTGCCATTCACAACCCGACCGGTGCCGTTCTTTCACCTGTGACAGCGCATCGGGTGCTGATGATGGCGGAGAAGGCCGGACTGACGATTATAGAAGACGACATTTTCGCGGATTTCGAAGACCAGAAAGCACCCAGACTGGCAGCCTTCGATGGGCTGAACCGCGTCGTGCAGATCGGCAGCTTTTCCAAGACGCTCTCGGCATCCGTGCGCTGCGGTTACATCGCGGCACCTGAGCGGTGGATCGAGCCTTTGACCGACATAAAGATCGCCACCAACTTTTCGGGCAACCGGCTGTGTGAAACCGTGGTGTTGGCGGCATTGAAAGATGGCAGCTACCGGCGGCACATTGAGGCCGTGAAAGCGCGGCTGTCAAAAGCACGAATGGAAACCGCTGAACGGCTTCGCACACTCGGCATCACGCCGTGGATCGAGCCGCAATCGGGTATATTTTTGTGGTGCAGCTTGCCCAGAGGGATCGATGCGGCGGAGGTTGCTCGTCACGCGCTTTCAAAAAATGTGGTTCTGGCGCCAGGTGACATTTTCAGCCAGTCGCAGACCGCTTCAACCTACATGCGGTTCAATGTTTCGCAGTGCGACGACCCCAAATTGTCAGAGGTTTTGAGGGAAGCAATCGATGGTGCGCGAGCGACCTCGTAGAGCTACCAGTTTTTACCATTTATAGATTTCTGGAACCAATTTAGCATATTCGCATTTTCTCCGCATAGTAAGAGGAGAAAACACCATGACATTCGATCCAAACATGCCACGCGATCCCAACCTTCGCCCAGACCGCCCAGAACTACGCACAACACCTGAGGCCGCCCGCAAATCCGCTGGCTGGGCTCCATGGGTTGCCGTGATCGCAGTGCTTCTGGTTGGTGGCTTCATCTGGATGCAGATGAGCGCCCCGTCAACGACCGATCCAACAACGACGTCGTCAACGACACCACCAGCCGTCAGCGACCAGGCCCCAGCGCCTGCACCAATGACGCCAGCGGCACCAAACAATACTGCACCTGCTTCGCCAAGCACTGGTGGTACGTCGACACAGCCATAACGACTCAAGTCGTGAGACAAAATGAGAAACCGCTTGCTTTCGGGCAAGCGGTTTTTTTTCGAGGTGTAAAACCTTAGTAGAGCAAAACTCCAGCCTCAACGCGTATGGGTGATGCGTATTGAGCCAGCCGGAGAGATCAATCGTCGCTCATCTTCAATGCGGCAATGAACGCTTCCTGCGGAATGTCCACCTTGCCGAACTGGCGCATGCGCTTTTTGCCTTCCTTCTGCTTATCCAGAAGTTTGCGCTTACGGGTGGCGTCGCCGCCGTAGCACTTGGCAGTCACGTCCTTGCGCATGGCTGAGATGGTCTCGCGGGCAATGACGTTGCCGCCGATCGCCGCCTGGATGGGGATCTTGAACATGTGGCGCGGGATGAGGTCTTTGAGCTTCTCGCACATATCGCGACCGCGCTTGTCGGCAGCGGTGCGGTGGACCAGCATGGAAAGCGCATCCACCGGTTCGCCATTGACCATGATCGACATCTTCACGAGGTTGCCTTCGCGGTACCCGTCCAGATGGTAGTCGAAGGACGCGTAGCCCTTTGAGATGGACTTCAGCCGATCGTAGAAATCGAAGACAACTTCGTTGAGCGGCAGCTCGTAGGTGAGCATGGCGCGCTTGCCGACGTAAGTGAGTTCCGTCTGGATGCCGCGGCGATCCTGACACAGTTTCAGAATACCGCCGAGATAATCATCCGGCGTCAGAATGGTTGCCTTGATCCACGGCTCGCGGATTTCGGAAATCTTGACCACGTCGGGCATGTCCGCGGGGTTATGAAGCTCGCGCTCGGAGCCATCGGTCATTGTCAACTGATAGACCACCGAAGGAGCTGTCGCGATGAGGTCGAGATCGAACTCGCGCTCAAGACGCTCCTGAATGATTTCCAGATGCAAGAGGCCCAAAAAGCCGCAACGGAAACCGAAGCCGAGAGCCGCAGACGATTCCATTTCGAAGGAGAAGGACGCATCGTTGAGGCGTAGCTTGCCCATGGCAGCACGCAGATCTTCAAAATCGGCCGCATCGACCGGGAACAGGCCGCAGAACACCACCGGCTGCGCAGGCTTGAAGCCCGGCAGAGCCTGCGCGGTGGGGCGCTTGTCTTCGGTGATGGTATCGCCAACGCGGGTATCGGCCACTTCCTTGATCGAGCCGGTGATGAAACCGATTTCGCCAGGTCCCAGACTATCGACAGCCACCATCTTTGGCGTCAGAACGCCGACGCGCTCCACCTGATATTTCGCGTCCGTGCCCATCATGCGGATGGTCTGGCCCTTCGTCAGCACGCCATCCAGCACGCGTACCAGAACCATGACGCCGAGATAGGTATCGTACCAGCTATCGACCAGCAGGGCTTTGAGCGGACCCTTTTCGCCAAGCTCGCTTTTCGGCGGCGGCAACTGGTGGACGATAGCTTCCAGAACATCTGGAATGCCAAGGCCGGTCTTGGCCGAAATCAAGACGGCCTGTGATGCATCGATGCCGATGACTTCTTCGATCTGTTCGCGAATGCGATCAGGTTCGGCAGCCGGCAGGTCGATCTTGTTCAGGACCGTCACGATCTCGTGGTCGTTATCGATTGCCTGATAGACGTTGGCCAGTGTCTGTGCTTCCACGCCCTGAGACGCATCCACCACCAGGAGCGAGCCTTCACAGGCTGACAACGAGCGTGAGACTTCATAGGCGAAGTCGACATGGCCGGGGGTGTCAATGAGGTTCAGCACATAGGTTTCGCCGTTGTTCGCCTTGTAATGCAGGCGCACGGTCTGTGCCTTGATGGTGATGCCGCGCTCGCGCTCGATATCCATATTGTCGAGCACCTGCTCGGACATATCGCGCTCGGCAAGGCCGCCCGTCGACTGGATCAACCGGTCGGCTAGCGTCGATTTGCCATGGTCGATATGGGCAACGATGGAAAAGTTGCGGATATGGTCAAGCGGGGTGCGGGTCGAATTTGTGCTCATGCCCCGCGCTATAGCAGGGGCTTTTGCGCTGGAAAAGCGGGAATTTGGTTAAAAGCCTTTTAAGTTGGGCTTTTCAGCCTGTCAGATCGGCATAACACTGCGCTTGTGGGTGTTGAAGCGCATTGCGAGGGCAGATCACGCCTTCACGAAGATGCAATCTGACCAGAAAGCACATTGACTCCATTATGTAGGATTATTATTCTTATATAATGGAAAATGACATCAGCATCTTCGAACGCTCTGTGGCGGAACGCATCAAGCAATTGCGAACACACGGCAATCTGACGCTTGATCAACTTGCCAACGCATCCGGCGTCAGCCGCGCCATGATTTCCCGAATCGAGCGCGGAGAGGCCAGCCCCACAGCGTCGCTTTTGGCGCGCATTTGCGCGGCCCTTGGGCTCTCCTTGTCAGGTTTCTTTGCCGAAGATGGAGACAGCGTTTCTCCCCTGATCAGAAGACGAGAACAACCGATCTGGCAGGACCCTGATACGGGCTATGTGCGTCGCGCCGTCTCCCCTCCCCGTACCGGCTCCGACGTCGATATTGTCGAGGTGAATTTCCCGGCCCACGCGAAAGTCAGCTTTCCGCCGCACGCCGCAAGCCGTGGCATGACGCAATATGTGTGGCTGCTGGAGGGCAGCATCGAGATGACGATGGGCGAAGACGTGCACCGGATGGACCCCGGCGATTGCCTGTTCATGCCCGTGGGCGACGGACACACATTCCACAACCCCACCGACACCCCTGCCCGCTATGCCGTAGTGCTGGACCAGCGCCGGCGCTGATATTTTCAGGAGATATTGAATGACGACCATCCGTACATTGACCGGCGATGAGACCTTGGCCGTGCTACCTGACCTTTGCGAAATCCTGTCGGATTGCGTCAATGGTGGCGCCTCCGTCGGCTTCATGCTGCCTTTTGTCCCTGCTGATGCGTCGCCATATTGGCAAGGTGTGGCACAGGCCGTGGATCACGGCGATACGATCCATGTGGTGGCGGACGTGGACGGGAGAACGGTCGGCACGGTTCAAATCGGACTTGCCTCGAAGCCCAACCAGCCCCACCGGGGTGATCTGATGAAGCTTCTGGTGCACCGCTCGGCCCGTGGTCTCGGCCTTTCCCGCAAACTGATGACACAGGTGGAGGCAGAGGCTGCAAAACGCGGGCGAACGCTTCTGGTTCTCGATACAGCCACTGGCAGCGAGGCAGAGGCGATCTACCCTCGGTT
Source organism: Hyphomicrobiales bacterium (assembly GCA_900472925.1). Classification (GTDB taxonomy): domain Bacteria; phylum Pseudomonadota; class Alphaproteobacteria; order Rhizobiales; family Rhizobiaceae; genus Agrobacterium. The sequence continues at coordinate 221,080 of UCJU01000001.1, read as the reverse complement.
CGGCTGGGAACGCGTGGGCGTCATTCCCGACTATGCGCTGTTTCCAGATGGCGCATATTGCGGCACCACATTTTTTTACAAACGGATCGGCACAACGGCGTAAGCGGATCACCCCTTGTAAACACCCGCCCGCTGAAGAATTATCCGTCCAGAACCAATGAGGGCACCATGGCAGACGACGTCACCTCCAAACCACGCATATGCATTGTTTACTGCACCCAGTGCAACTGGCTCCTGCGCTCGTCATGGATGGCGCAGGAGTTGCTGCAGACATTCGCCGAAAGCATTGGTGAAGTCGCTCTGGTTCCGGCAACCGGCGGGCGCTTTGAAATTCAGGTGGACGGGCATGTCATCTGGGAGCGCAAACGAGATGGTGGTTTCCCCGGCGCGAAAGAACTGAAGCGACGCGTCCGCGATGTCATCGACCCCGACCAGGACCTCGGCCACCTCGATAGATCGAAAAACGAAGGCCTCGACACCTGATTCTTGAACCGCTTTTAGAGATGGTTGCCGGCATCCTATGAGAGTTGACCACCGCAACAATCGATTTTTTCACTGAAAAATCAGTGATCGTCACAAAACTTCAAAATCTCTGTTGACACCAGACGGCTGCCCCCGTACATGGCTCCTCGTCGCCCAGATGGCGGAATTGGTAGACGCGCCAGCTTCAGGTGCTGGTACTCGAAAGGGTGTGGAGGTTCGAGTCCTCTTCTGGGCACCATTCCATTTTTGATCTTAGCCAGATCAATCACTTACCTGAAAATTCGCATTGAAAAAGCAACGCCCTCCGGGCGGACGAGCGCTTCTTATCTTGCATGTGTTCGATGCTGGGCGCCTGTTAAAGCGAGCGGCGTCTCGTCATGTTCTCTTCAAACATCCAACAATAAATTACTGACCGGTACTGGTCGCGCCCTCATTTGGGGAGTGTTCTTCACAGTTCGGTGTGCAGGAAAGAACGGTGCGCGCGGTTTGACGGAAAACGCGGACTGTGTTGCCCTCATCGATAGACACCAGCACACGTTCATCAACGATGGCGTTGCCGTCAGCATCCAGAAGAACGAGATTTGTGGTTCCGAAGCTGCGCCCGGTCAGGACGATCGTGGTCGCGTCTGCGACCGTTGCATCTGCGACCTTGGAATTGCCGATGATGACTTTGCTGACAGGGCGATCAAGTTTCAGAACCCGTGCGTGGTTCATAGACACACGCAACATATCACCATCTGCAGCCATAAGCGGTGCCGACGTTGCCAAAAGCACCGTCAAGGTCGCAGCAATTCTGGCTATGGAAGCGGAGAGCATGGGATATGGACAGCCTTGGTTCACTCGTAACGCACTTTATCGAAAATACCATGCGCGGGATTGGTGAATGAACGGTTAAGTCAGAATCCCATAACGGCACTGCTTGGGTTACGACGGCCAGGCGCTCTTGGTCCATTATGCGTCATGCGCCATTATAAAACAGCACTTGCACCGCCGTGAAACGCATTTCAGGGCATCAAGTGTGAGCCGAAAAGCTGTCTGTGTGCGGACTACAGACGGTACATAAATATTGAATTTCTACTTTGATTTATTGTTTACTATCCTCAATTACACCCTCCATTAACTGATTTTTAAGGAGATTTTTTAAGTCGTTGGAAATCGACCTTCTATAATTTGAGCGTAACCGAACAGCGGAAAACAGTTGTCGGCGTGCTGAACAACAATCGAAGAGTTTTGGAGAACCCGCATGACAAACATTTTCGCTCGCTTCATGAAAGACGAGTCCGGCGCGACCGCCATCGAATACGGCCTGATCGCAGCCCTCATTTCCGTTGCTATCATTACTGGCGCGACCGCAGTTGGTACCCGACTGAACGCATTCTTTGACAACTTGTCCGCTCGTATCAATGCAAACGCTCCTGCGAGAACGAACCCAACCTGATCACTATCGAATGGAACGTATAATACGCCGCCCTATCCGGGCGGCGTATTCCTTTACGCGGGCACTCTAAAAGGGACGCAAGACATGGTCATCGCTGCAGTCTTCCTTATTCTTCCATTTTGCCTGGCGCTTGCTGCTGTGAACGATCTCTTCACAATGACCATACCGAATAAAATTTCTATTATCTTGTTGGGTTCATTCTGTCTGATCGCGCCGCTTTCAGGGATGGACTGGCACACATTCGCGATGAGCTTACTCGCTGCTCTTCTAGTACTCGTATGCAGCTTCGGCCTTTTCGCTCTGAACACGATGGGAGGAGGCGATGCCAAGCTCTTGACCGCATCAGCAGTCTGGTTTGGTTTTAACGTCCATCTTGCCGCATACATGGTTTCGGTCGCCATCCTAGGCGGGATTCTAACCTTAGGGATATTATTTATCCGCTCCTATCAACAGGAGATTTTGGCAATAGGTATGCCTGTTCCAGACTCATTTCTTGTCGCAAAGAAAGTGCCTTACGGCATTGCTATTGCTGCCGGCGGTCTTGTGACCTACCCCGAAGCACCCATCGTGCAACTTGCCATGCAACATATGCTTTGAAGTCGCATTTTCGAATTGCGCTGTTTATTTCTCATTAACCACGCGCCGATACATTTTATTAACTATAATTACACCAATGGCGGGCCAAGGTTGGGATCAGAGATTCTGACTCTTTCAAGGTCCAACTATGAAGCCGTCGCGTGTCATCATTCTGTCCGTTGCTGTGGTAGCCGCCGGTTTAGCCGGTTTGCTGGCCATGCAGCTTGGCGGCCCTCAGCAGGTCGTTGAACAGGCGGAAGCCATCATTCAGAAAGAGCCGACGGTCAACGTATTGGTTTCCTCGGTCAATCTGCCTGTGGGTAGCCGCCTGAGTGCAGACTCCTTGCGCTGGGCACCCTGGCCGCAGGGCAGCATCAACGACAATTTTGTCACCGAGGCCAAAAGGCCGGATGCGGTCACCGAACTGACCGGCTCCGTCGTGCGACTGCCTTTGTTCGAAGGCGAGCCGCTCAGGCCGGAAAAAGTGGTCGATTCCAGCACACGCATCATGTCTGCTCTTCTGCCAGCGGGCATGCGTGCCGTCGCCACGGAAATTTCTGTCGCTACGGGTGCTGGCGGTTTCGTGCTGCCCAACGACCGTGTCGATGTGATCATGGTTCGCAAGGGCGATGGTGGCAGCTTCCTGACCGAGAACGTTTTGAACAATGTGCGCGTCCTTGCCATCGATCAGCAGATCAAGGAAGGCGAAGACGGCAAGTCCGCTGTCGTTGGCGCAACCGCAACCCTTGAACTGACGGCCGAGCAGGCAAAAATCATGATCGTCGCGCAACAGATGGCGGATCGCCTGACGCTGTCCCTACGCTCGGTCGCCGACGCCCAGGACAGCGACGCCACATCGGCCAATTATCTCTTGAGCGGCGGCTCGGGACGACCGGCCATTCAAGTCATCAAATCCGGCTCGATCGTCCGGGAAGGACAGGGAGGGTCGTCACAATGATCACACCTTACACGTTTCTGCGCCTGAAACAGACCATGCGCTCCTCCGTCACCGGTGGATTGGCGTTTTGCATCGCGTTTTCCGGCTTTCCCGGACTGAATCTTCCGTCTGGCCTGTCAACGCGTGAGGCGCTCGCACAAAGCGCCAGCATCGTGCGGATCAATGAAAGTGGCCAGGGTGTTCGCAAGCGTCTGAAGCTGGGCCTGAACAAGGCACTCGTCATCGACCTGCCGCAGGACGCCCACGACATTCTCGTTGCCGACCCCAGCATGGCAGATGCCGTAACGCGCAGTTCGCGTCGTATTTATCTGTTCGGCAAATCGGTCGGCCAGACGAATATTTTCATCTTCGGTGACCAAGGCCAGGAAATCGTCAGTCTCGATCTTGAAGTCGAGCGCGATATTTCCGGCCTTCAGGCCAATTTGCGCCGGTTCATTCCAGAATCGGACATTCGTGTCGAAATCGTATCCGACAACATCGTGCTGTCAGGCAGCGTTCGTACCCCGCAGGATTCTGCGCGCGCAGTTCAGCTCGCATCTGCCTTTATCAAGGGCGGTGAAGCAACGACGCGCAACATTACCGAGACCAGCCAGAGCAACGGTGATGGGGCCGTGGCGATTTTCGCGGAAAACCGTCAGCAATCTTCCATCGTCAATATGTTGACCATCGAAGGTGAAGACCAGGTCACATTGAAGGTCACCGTGGCGGAAGTCAGCCGTCAGGTTCTGAAGCAACTCGGCTTCAACGGATCGATCAGCGGTTCGGGCAGCGATTTGGGCGGACGCATCGCATTCTCCAACCCGGCAAACCTCGGCAATGCCATCGGTCTCGCCGGTACAGGCAACGTCGCGGGCACAATCGGCAAGCTGACACTCGGCAGCTATTTCAACGCCATGGAACAGGCAGGCGTCATGCGCACCCTTGCCGAACCAAGCCTGACGGCCATTTCAGGTGAGCAAGCCAAGTTCTATGTCGGCGGCGAGTTTCGTCTGCCTGCTGAACAGCAGGTGGCCATTGACGACACAACGGGGCGCCCGACCGTGACGCGTTCGACCGACACCGTCGACTACGGCATCGAGCTGAATTTCCGGCCAGTGGTGCTCTCTCCTGGACGGATCAGCCTGAAAATCGAGACCAATGTGTCCGAGCCGACCTACGAAGGCAGTGCAGCGACCGGCAACGGTAGCAGCATCAATGTTCCTGGCAGCACCTATCTGTCGATCCGCAAGCGCGAGGCCTCCACCAGCGTGGAGCTTCCATCCGGGGGCTCCATCGTCATCGCCGGTCTGGTGCAGGACAATGTTCGCCAGGCGATGTCCGGCATACCCGGCGTCTCCAAGGTGCCGGTTCTCGGCACGCTGTTCCGCAGCAAGGATTTCATTCGCAATGAAACCGAACTGGTCATCATCGCGACGCCTTACCTCGTTCGCCCGGTCGCGCGCAACGAAATCGCCCGGCCTGACGACAACTTCAATCCGGACAATGATGCGGCCATGTATTTCATGAACCGGGTGAACAAGGTTTACAGCAAAAAGCAACAGGCTCAGGCACAGCCCTATCAGGGCTCGGTAGGGTTTATCTACAAATGACAAAGATGCATCAGATGAAGCCCTCCACCCACAGACCCGTCATCGGCCGTGCCGGTTTGTTGCTGGCACTCTTGACGACGGCAGCGCTGGCGCAAGGATGCGCGCGCGACCCGATGTCGACAGGTGCCATACCTGACGACTACCGGACCCGCCACCCGATCACGCTTTCGGAAGCACAGCATTCCCTGGATATTGCCGTGTCGGCGGGCGACAACCGCCTGACCGTGGGCGTGGCAGACAACATCAAGGGCTTTGCCCAGAGCTACACCGCAACATCGTCAGGGGTCGTCCAGATTCAGGTCCCGACGGGTTCTGTGAATTCCGCGGCGGCATCGATCCTCAAACGTCAGGTCCGTTCGGTCCTCATGTCTTCGGGCGTAGCTTCCGCCAAGATCGTCGAGACACCGTACCGCGCCGCGCCATCCGGCGATGCGGCTCCGATCCGCCTGAGCTACATCGCCGTTACCGCGATGACAGGGCAGTGCGGGCAATGGCCGGAAGACCTGTCCGACAACACCTATTCCAACAAGAACTGGTACAATTTCGGCTGCGCGTCCCAGAACAATCTGGCCGCGCAGGTGGCAAACCCCATGGATCTCGTCGGCCCACGCGGCATGAGTCCGATCGATGCGGAGCGACGCTCCGCGGTGATCGGGAACTATCGTGCAGGCAAGACAACGGCAACGACAGAATGACGTCCGGCACGCAACGCATGCGGCAACAGGAAACACAATGAGCCCGGTAAACTACGATATCCAGCAAGCAAATTCGGACGAGCCTTACGCCGAAGAACCCTTGCGCATGGGAGATCTGGATGATCTGCGGCCCCTGCCGCGCATCTCGATCCACGCCTTTTGCGAGAGCGAGGGCATGCAGCGGCTGATGGAACGTCTGTCGGGCGATCGTCGTATGAACAAGGTCAGCCTGCGTGTCACCAATGGCGAAGTCGAAGCTGCCGCAACCATGTTTTCGTCCAGCCCGACACCCAACCTGATCATTCTTGAAACGGCGCGCGAACCATCAACCCTGCTCAATGATCTGGCCCCGCTTGCGGAAGTCTGCGATCCCACCACCCGCGTCATCATCGTGGGCCGCCACAATGACATCACGCTGTACCGCGATCTCATCCGCAACGGCATTTCCGAATATCTGGTCGCTCCCGTCAAGATGCCGGATTTGCTGGCATCGATCTCCGCCATCTTCGTTGATCCCGAGGCCGAGCCACTGGGCCGCAACATCGCTTTCGTCGGCGCCAAAGGTGGTGTCGGCTCCTCCACGATTGCCCATAACTGCGCGTTCGGCATTTCCAGTCTGTTTTCAACCGAAACGATCCTGGCAGATCTCGACCTTCCCTTCGGCACCGCCAATATCGATTTCGATCAGGACCCGGCACAGGGCATTGCGGAGGCGGTGTATGCACCCGACCGTCTGGACGAGGTCTTCCTTGACCGTCTTTTGACCAAATGTTCCCAGCACCTCTCGCTGCTCGCCGCTCCATCTCTTCTCGACAGGCCTTATGATTTCGAGCGGCTGGCTTTTCAGCCCCTCCTCGAGCTGCTTCAACGCAGCGCGCCAGTAGCCGTTCTGGATGTTCCCCATATATGGTCGGACTGGACGCAAACCGTGCTTGCGGAAGCGGACGAGGTGGTGATTACGGCCGTGCCGGATCTTGCCAATCTTAGAAACACCAAGAACCTTCTGGACGCATTGAAGAAGCTTAGGCCCAACGACAAGGTTCCGCATCTGGTGCTCAACCAGGTCGGCATGTTGAAGCGCCCGGAAATTGCGCCTGCGGATTTCTTCGAGCCGCTGGAAATCGAGCCCGTTGCCATCATTCCCTTCGATGTGCAGCTGTTTGGCAATGCGGCCAATAGCGGGCGCATGATCAGCGAAATCGATGCGAAATCTCCCATTGCCGAAACCTTCTCGCAGATCGCTCACATCGTGACGGGCCGGTCCTCCGCCCGTAAGGCGAAACGGGCAGGCCTTGGCAAATTCATGGACTTGATCAAACGCAAGTAAGCGCCTCTCGCGCTGACGGCGACAGACCGGAAGAAACACATGTTCGGAAGACGCGGCAACGAGGGCTCTCCAAGGAGCCAAAACACCGGACAGGCGGCATCTGCCCCTGCCCTGCAGTCTGCTGTGGCAGCGCCGCGCCTGGACACGGCAGACACTCTGGTTCTTGCGCCACCTCCCATCGTGACGTCCTCCCATTCGGCAGCACCGCAGCCGCGTAAGCGAACACGGACGGATGACTATTATCAGACGAAGGCGCAGGTGTTTTCGGCGCTGATCGACACAATCGATCTGTCGCAGCTTGCCAAGCTCGACACCGAGAGCGCGCGTGAGGAAATTCGTGATATCGTCAACGATATCATCACCATCAAGAATTTCGCGATGTCGATTTCCGAGCAGGAAGAGCTGCTGGAAGACATCTGTAACGACGTTCTGGGTTATGGCCCGCTGGAGCCGCTTCTGGCTCGCGACGATATTGCTGATATCATGGTCAATGGCTCCGGCCAGACCTTCATCGAAGTCGGCGGCAAGACCATCGAATCCGATATTCGCTTTCGTGACAACGCACAGCTTCTGTCGATCTGCCAGCGCATCGTCAGCCAGGTCGGACGTCGCGTGGATGAATCAAGCCCGATTTGCGATGCGCGCCTGCCTGACGGCTCCCGTGTGAACGTCATCGCTCCACCGCTGGCCATCGATGGGCCGGCACTGACGATCCGAAAATTCAAGAAGGACAAGCTGACGCTCGACCAGTTGGTGCGCTTCGGTGCCATCACGCCGGAAGGCGCCGTTCTGCTGCAGATCATCGGTCGCGTGCGTTGCAATGTGGTGATCTCAGGCGGAACGGGTTCGGGCAAGACGACCCTCCTCAACTGCCTGACGAGCTATATCGACAAAACCGAACGCGTGATTACCTGCGAAGATACCGCCGAACTTCAGCTTCAGCAGCCGCATGTGGTTCGCCTGGAAACACGGCCCCCGAATATCGAGGGTGAGGGCGAAATCACCATGCGTGATCTTGTCAAAAACTGCCTGCGTATGCGCCCTGAACGTATCATCGTCGGCGAAGTCCGTGGACCCGAGGTTTTCGATCTTTTGCAGGCCATGAACACCGGTCACGACGGTTCCATGGGCACGATCCACGCCAATACGCCGCGTGAGTGCCTGAGCCGCATGGAATCGATGATCGCCATGGGTGGTTTCACCTTGCCCGCGAAGACCGTGCGCGAGATCATTTCATCATCGGTGGATATCGTCATTCAGGCTGCACGCCTGCGTGATGGCTCACGCCGCATCACGCAGGTGACAGAGGTTCTGGGCATGGAAGGTGATGTGATCATCACCCAGGATCTGATGCGGTATGAAATGGATGGTGAGGACGCCAATGGCCGAATTATCGGTCGTCACGTTTCGACCGGTATCAGCAAACCGCATTTCTGGGATCGCGCACGCTATTTCAACGAGGAAAAGCGCCTGGCGGCAGCTCTCGATGAAATGGAAAGCAAGTCTCAATAGAGCACTGAGTAAGAGCGTTTTTTCTGACGTCGCGATGACGTCAGGTTCTGAGGCCAAGGCGGAATAGAAAATGAACATGACGGTGATGCTGCTTGTGATCCTCGTCGCCGTTTCGGCAGGAGCGATGGCCTATGTCTTCCTGTTCCCGCAGATCGAGGTCGAAAAGAAAACCGCAAGCCGTGTCAGCCGTGTCAAAGCCGCGGAAACCGATAAGGACAAGATCAAACTTGCCCGCGACCGTGTTCAGGAACTGAGCAAGCGGCGCAAGTCCGTGCAGGACAACCTGAAAGACCTTGAGAAAAAGCAGAACGAAAAAAACAAGGACAGAAAAGACAAGAGCATCCGAACACGGCTCGTTCAGGCCGGTCTGACGATGTCTGTCAAAAAGTTCTATGTGCTGGGTGGGGCTCTCGGATTTGTCGTGTTTCTCGTCGCCCTGCTGTACAGCGCACCTTTTCTTCTGGCGCTGGGTGGAGGCATCGTTGGTGCGCTTGGTCTACCCCGGTGGATCCTCGGCTTCCTTGTGAAGCGAAGACAAAACAAGTTTCTCGAAGAGTTCCCCAACGCGCTCGATGTCATGTACCGCTCCATCAAGTCCGGCCTGCCGCTGAACGACTCCGTTCGATTGATCGCCTCGGATGGGCAGGAGCCTGTCAAAAGCGAATTCCAGCGGGTCGTCGAGGCGCAGCAGGTTGGCATGAGCATCCCGGAAGGGATCAACCGGATGATGCTGACCATGCCGTTGCCGGAGGTGAACTTCTTTGGCACCGTCATCACCATTCAGGCACAGGCTGGCGGCAACCTTTCCGAAGCGCTGGCCAATCTTTCCAAAGTGCTGCGCGAACGGCGCAAGATGAAGGCTAAAGTGGCTGCTCTTTCGATGGAGGCAAAAGCATCCGCCGTCATCATCGGCGCTCTTCCCTTCATCGTGGCGACGCTCGTCTACCTCACCTCACCAGACTATATCATCGTGCTGTTCACCGATCCGCGTGGCCATCTGATTCTGGGTGCTTCAGCACTCTGGATGTCCATCGGCATCGTCGTCATGCGCCAGATGATCAACTTCGATATTTGAGGCTGAACGCATGTCACAAGAGCTCGCATCCAGCCTGACCAACCCGCATTTGATCATCGCCGTTCTCGTGTCTGTCGCGGTGTTTGCGACATTTTACACGTTGGCCATTCCCTATTTCGAAAAGGGCGATCTCAACAAGCGCATGAAGGCGGTATCCACTGAGCGTGACCAGATTAGAAGCCGGGAACGCGACCGCATGAACGAGGCGGCCAAGGGCAGCAAGACGTCGTTGCGCGGTAACAACAACAAGTCGGCCACGCGGATTGTCGAGCGCTTCAATTTGCGTGAAGCGCTGATCGACGCCAATACCGTCAACAAATTGCGCGCTGCGGGCTATCGATCCCAGAACGCGCTGAACACCTTTCTCGCGGCACGGTTTATTCTCCCATTCGTCTTTCTCACACTGGCGTTTCTGTGGGTTTTCATCATGGGAAACCTGCCCGAACGGCCCTTCGGCGTGCGCCTGATGGTGGTTCTCGTCGTCGGTTACCTCGGCTTCTATGCGCCTAACATTTTTGTTTCCAACCAAATGTCCAAGCGCCAGAAATCCATTAAACGCGCATGGCCAGATGCCTTGGACCTGATGCTGATCTGCGTTGAATCCGGCGTTTCCATGGAAGCCGCCATGCGTCGTGTTGCCGAAGAAATGGCGGATCAATCGCCAGCTCTCGCCGAGGAAATGGTTTTGACGACAGCAGAACTTTCCTTCTTGCAGGACCGGCGCACGGCACTGGAAAATCTCGGGCTTCGCACACAGCTGGATGGCGTGAAAAGCGTCGTACAAGCTCTGATCCAGGCGGAGCGCTACGGCACACCCTTGGCTCAAGCGCTGCGTGTTCTGGCGCAGGAAGGTCGCGACGAGCGCATGAACGAAGCGGAGAAAAAGGCCTCGGCACTGCCACCGAAACTGACCGTGCCGATGATCCTGTTCTTCCTGCCGGTGCTGATCGCCGTCATTCTCGGCCCCGCCGGTATCCGCATATCCGACTCGTTCTGAGATTTCCCCAATCCAAACAAAAAAGGCGGCCATCGCGGCCGCCTTGATGTTTATTGACGACCGTTCAGTTCGTCGCGGTTTTCTTGTTCTTGTCCGAGAGCTGCGACCATGCGTTCTGCTGGGACAGCATGCCTCTCAGATAGGTCAGATTGGCCTGTGCCTGCTGAGCCGACAGTTCCCGCGTGGCAATGCTTTCTGCCTCTTCGAAGCGCCCCTGGAGGCCAACCACAAGGGCGAGGTTCTGGCGGATGCGGCTGTCCGCGCCCGGCTGCGACGCGGCGGAACGCAAATAGGTTTCAGCTGTCCGTGGGTCGCTCTGGAGCACGTAGGACATGCCGAGATTGGAAAGAATGCTGGGATCATTGGGCTTGAGATCCAAAGCCTGACGATATTTGGCGCGCGCTTCGTTCGAGCGGCCCAGCTGATCCAGCACGGCACCTTCAGCGGAATAGAGACGCCAGTCGGGGCGATCCGGCGTCTGTGCGCGATTGATGGTGTTCAGCGCCTGCTCCAGCTGCCCGGCAGCGGCCTGTGCCTTGCCATAGGAGGCGAGAACTTCACGATCGGACGGATAGGCGATGGCGACCTGCTGCATGACGGCAAGAGCCTGGGTGTTCTTGCCCGTCATCATCAGCAGGTTGGCGTAGTTGAGACCAGTGTTGCGATCCTTTGGGTTGGCAGCATAGGCCCTTCCCGTGGAGGCTTCCGCTTGGCGCAACTGATCCATATTCATCTGATCATAGGAGCGAGATACAGCCGGGATAGACCCTGTCGACATGCGGTCCGGCTTGGTGGTGGAGCAGCCTGCAAGCGCAACAGCCAGCGCAGCCGCACACACTCCGCGAAGCAAGGTTTTCGGACGGGCTGAAATGTTGGAAACAGCACTCATGACATTGCCCCGGCTCTCGGGTTGGATCGGATTTTTTTCGGCGCGGCGTGATTTCCCTCGACGCAACCCTCGCTCCAGCAATAATCTGTTAACCCTAACAGAGTGTTAATTTGCCGATTCCATACCTTTACGAAAGCAGCTCATGCCCCCCTATCAATTTATCGAACGCACCACGCCTTTCAGTTCAAAAGCGGGCAAGACCCTGCCAGTCTTTGCCGTGACGCCCGCCCATATCGAACAAGGTGCGATTGATCCGATTGCCTTGGACTGGGCCCATAAGGCGGGCTTCAAGGGCGAGGCAGGCGCGCTTCTTCTGATCCCTTCTGCAGAGGGCGCATTGGGCGGCGCACTACTTGGCCTCGGCACCAACCCTTCCGAACTGCCCTTCATCACAGGCAAACTGGCCAGAGAGTTGCCCGAGGGCGACTGGCATATCGAAACCGCGCCGCTGACGGTCAATCGTCTGATGCTGGGTTTCGGTCTCGGTGCCTATCGCTTCGACAAGTACCGCGCGGTGAAGAGCAACGGCGCAAAGCTTCTCATTCCACGCGACGCAGAAGATGCGGAAATCAAGCGTGTTCTGGCCGGTGTCTATTTGGCACGCGATCTCATCAATGTTCCCGCCAACGATATGGGGCCGGACGAACTGGAAATCGCGTTTCGCAGTCTCGCCGCCCATTACAAGGCGCAGTTTACCGTCATTGCCGGTGAAGATCTGCTCAAAGAGAACTTCCCCTTGGTCCACGCCGTTGGCCGTGCCAGCGAAAGCGCACCACGTCTGTTGGAAATGACCTGGGGCAAGAAGGGTAACCCAAGCCTGACGCTCGTGGGCAAGGGCGTCTGTTTCGATACAGGCGGGCTCGATATCAAACCTTCCTCGTCCATGGCACTGATGAAGAAGGATATGGGCGGAGCCGCGAATGTTCTTGGTCTGGCGCTGATGATCATGGATGCGCGCCTGCCCATCGACCTGCGCGTCATCGTACCGGCCGTGGAAAACTCCATCTCTTCAAACGCTTTCCGCCCGGGTGACATCTATCAGAGCCGCAAGGGTCTGACGGTCCAGATCGACAACACGGATGCCGAAGGCCGTCTGGTTTTGGCCGACGCATTGGCCTATGCCGACGAAGATGCGCCGGATCTGATGATCGACATGGCGACACTGACGGGTGCCGCCCGCGTCGCGCTTGGCCCAGACGTACCGCCATTCTTCACCGACGACGAAGACCTCGCACACAGCATCGCCGATGCCAGTATCGATGTGGACGATCCCTTGTGGCGTCTGCCGCTTTACATGGGCTACGACAAGGATATCCGCTCACGCGCGGCAGATATTACCAACGCGCCGGCTGGTGGCATGGCAGGTTCGATCACCGCGGCGCTCTTTCTCAAGCGCTTCGTGACACAGACAAAAAAATGGGTGCACTTCGATATTTACGGATGGTCTTTGAGCGAGCGTCCCCACTCCTCCATCGGTGGCGAGGCGCAGGCGATACGCGCGTTGTTCCATTACATTTCGCGCAACTTCGCGAAGAAATAAGCTGGGATGCGAGGGCGGGAAACCGCCCTCGCCTCAGACTTTCACGTCCTGATTCTTCCGGTCTTCATGACCAAAAAACTTCAGGTAGCGCTGAACCTCTTCAGGCTCTCCCGTCGCTTTTTGCGGATTGTCGGACAGCTTCACGGCCGGACGACCATTGGCATCGATGACCTTGCAGACGATCGAAATGGGTTTCAGGCTTTCGATCGTCTTTGGTGCGCAGCCCGCAAAGTCGTTCGTCAGGTTGGTACCCCAGCCAAAGCCCATCCGGACCCGACCTTCAAAATGGTTGTAGGTGTCGATGATGGCATCGACGTCGAGACCATCCGAGAAGATCAGAAGTTTCTTCTTCGGGTCACGGCCCACCTTCTGCCACCAGTCGATGATCTTCTCACCGCCTTCGATCGGCGGGGCGCTATCCGGGCGGAAGCCGGTCCAGTCCGCTACCCATTCCGGTGCGTTGCGCAGGAAGGAGGCGGTTCCGAATGCATCGGGCAGAACGATCAACAGGTTGCCGCCATAGAGCCGGTTCCAGTCTTTCATTACCTGGTAAGGTGCTGCGGCCAGCTCCTCGTCATTTTGCGCCAGAGCCGCCACAACCATCGGCAGTTCATGCGCATTGGTGCCTACAGCCTCAAGGTCTGAGTCCATGGCCAGCAAAACGTTGCTGGTGCCGGTAAAGGCCGGACCGATGCCTTCCTTCAGGGCTTCGACACACCAGCGCTGCCACAAGAAGCTGTGGCGACGGCGCGTGCCGAAATCGGAGATACGCAGACCGGGCAGCTCGCGAAGGCGCTCCACCTTTTCCCACATCTTGGCTTTGGCGCGAGCATAGAGCACATCGAGCGTGAAGTAGCCGAGGGAGCGCATGGCGCTGCGCGACCGCAACTCGTTGATGATGGCGAGCGCCGGGATTTCCCACAGCGTCGTGTCCATCCAGCGTCCATGAAAATTCAGTTCATACTGGCCGTCACGCTTGAAAAGCTCATACTCCGGCAGCTGGTAGCTATCCAACCAGGACAGGAACTCCGGATCGAATATCTGAGAGCGGCCATAGAACGTATTCCCGGCCAGCCAGATTCTTTCCTTTTTCGAAAGCCTCAGCGTGCGGGCATGATCCAGCTGCTCACGCAGTTCCGTCTCGTCGATTTCATCGGCAAGCTTGACGGTCTTGGTGCGATTGATGAGAGAGAATGTCGCATTCACATCCGGGTACAGTTTCCAGATCATCTGCAACATCAACAGCTTGTAGAAGTCCGTATCGATGAGGCTGCGAATGATGGGGTCCAGCTTCCAGGTGTGATTGTGCACACGGGTCGCTATATCTGTCTTCGTCATTGCTGCTGCTATCCCCCGCACCGGCAAAGCCGGTTTCGCCGCGCATTTGAGGAGGCCAATGCCTCCCGGAGCCCGATCCGCTCCCGGTACAGACTTATCTGATAAAACCTTGGCAAGTCCAGACCGGTTTGCGCGAAGACGGTTCTGCCGGACCGATCAAAAATCGACAGCAGGTGGATTGATGCCGGGATACCAGTCCTTGGATGTAGGCACACGCGTTCCTGTGACGGAAACCCCTGGCGACCCTGAGCACCGGTAACCTTGAACGGATAAACCCTCGCTGCCGAACAGATCACGATAGGGGCCGTTCCGGTAGCCGGAAGTAACCGTCGTGGAATGGCAGGTGTAACGCTCCTTCGGTTGGAGTGTCTTGGGGTCTTTCACACCGGGAAGATTGTTATAGGCGTCAGGGGCAGGCATGTAGCCGTTTTCATAGACTGTCTGCGCCTCGGCTGCGGTTGCCGAGACCAGTCCGACGAGAGCCAGAGCGGAAATCCATGTTGCTAGTCTTGCCATTTGTCCTGCCCTGCACTCACTTCCATGTCCATCATATAGGGGCAGGCGAAACCAAAACAGCAGCTCAAACGAAACGTTTTCGTGAAAACATCAGGGACGGCGATAGCCTGTCGGCATCTCGTAAAGCCATCCGATCCGCTGGATCGCCTCTTCCAGATTCTCCCTCGAGACATTCATGGTGTGGCCATTGGCATGAAGCAATGTTGCTTCGTCTTCCATGATGCCGACATGCCCTTTCCAGAAAACCAGATCGCCCCGGCCTACATCCTGACGATCAATCGGCACACCGATTGATTTGAATTGCATGTCGGTGTCCCGCAGAACCGACTTTCCCGTCATCGCCATAGCCATCTGCACCAGGCCGGAGCAATCGATGCCAAAACCGGTGCGGCCACCCCACAGGTAGGGCGTTTCCAGAAAGCGCAGCGCGATAGAAACATAGTCAGTCGTCGGTTGCTGATCTATGGCAAGGCAATGGGCGGCAATGACGCCCTCGCCCTTAGCCGTCAACAAATACCGCGTCCCGCGTGTCTCGGCCTCATCCACGAAGGTGACGCAACTGCCCATGGACAGCGCAGCGACAGGAGGCTTTCGAAGTTCTGCTTCAGGATAAAGAAATGTGCGCGGCGCGATAATGCGATGGGTGGCGGCAACGACCTCGCCAATCGCCGTCTCCGGCACATATCCGGCATAACCGTCGGCATCTGCCTGAACCCAGGCCCAGCCTTCGGCCTTTTCGAAAACATGCAGGGTTTCACCGAGCAGCAGCTCAGTATCGATCCCTGCCGTCATATCCGGTTTGGGACGAAGACCGATGACGGGAACCTTCACCTGCGCGGGTGTGCCGCTGACAAAACGCGTCGCTTCGACCTGTCCCTTCAATCTTTCATCAGCCAGATCGGCACGGAAGATGTGCAGGCGGCGGTCGAGTGGCGTGTTTGAAAGTGTCATATCTTGGCGTCCTGCTCTTTTGGTCTGCGTCTGCTGCTGTTTAAGCCTTACGCGCCTGATCAATAATCAAATCGCCCAATTTCTCCAGATAGAGCGCACCGGCGACCGTGCGTTTTATCACGACATTCCGGCGGTCGCGCTGATCACGCTCGCGCTCCACCAGGCCGATTGTGCCCATACTGTCCAGCGCCCTGGTAATGACAGGTTTGGTGACACCCAGCACCGAGGCCAGGCCACGCACGGTGTGAGGCGGCGGAACGAGGTAGATATGCAGCAATATCGCCAGCTGCCGTGACGTCATATCCGGCGCGTCATCCTCTACCTGCGCCAGCACCACCCGATGCCACAGGCTCAGGGCTTGCGTTGGTGATAACTCGACAGACAATATCCCTCTCCATTCGTTGGGAGCTTCGCCCACATTCAATCTGATCTTCCCGCAAATCAATGAACAAAACAAAACCGCCGCCACTGTGACCACGCAGGAGCGCAGATAGTGGCGGCGGTTTTATCATGGCTCGTTCGAGCTTTGCGTCCCCTCTGGACTTGGACGTAGACATGCATGAAGCATGCCAGTTCGAAAAGCCTCGATATCCGGTTCCTTCGACCAAGATATTGAAACGGGATCGCCTTATTTTTGTGCGTCGCCCAAATCTCAGGCGATTAATATTCTTTCACCTCTGAAGGCGAGAGAATATTTCAGAGGATTAAACTGCCGAACTCCGCCCAGCCTCGATTTCGTGAGCACGTTCGCGCTTGTTGTAGCGGATCGAAGACCAGAGCGAGATGCCGATCAGCGTTGCGCCACCGAGACCCGTGATGACTTCGGGGATATGGACGAGGCTCTGCACATACATGATGACCGAGAGGATGAGGATGGCATAGAAGGCGCCATGCTCGAGATAGCGATACTCGGCCAGCGTTCCTTTTTCGACCAGCATGATGGTCATGGAGCGCACATACATGGCACCGATGCCAAGACCGATGGCAATGATGAAGAGGTTGGAGGTCAGTGCGAAAGCGCCGATGACGCCATCGAAGGAGAAGCTGGCATCCAACACTTCGAGGTAGAGAAACGCGCCGAAGCCACCCTTTGCCGCACCTTCCAGAACCTGCTGGCTGCGGTCCAGAATACCGCCGAGGACTTCCACAAGAAGGAAGGTCAACAGACCCCAGATCGCCGAACTGAAGAAGAGGTTGGCTGCTTCCGGTCCAAGAGCCGGATCAGCGCTGTTGGCTATAATGCGCGAGAACACCAGCATGACAATCAGAACAAAAGCGATCTCGATGCCCTTGATGGAGGAGTAGGTCGCGATCTTCTCCTCAAACCAGCGAACCCAGTGGATTTCTTTTTCGTGGTCGAAGAAGAAGCTGAGACCGACCATCATCAGGAAGGTGCCACCGAAGGCAGCGATCGGTAGATGCGCGTCCTTCATGATTTGGGCATAGCGATCCGGTTCGGTTGCCGCCATCACCATGGCCGTCCATGGGCCGACATTGGCCGCAATGACGACGATGAGCAGCGGGAAGACGATACGCATGCCGAAAACGGCGATGAGAATGCCCCAAGTCAGAAAGCGATGCTGCCATTCCGGCGTCATGTCTTTCAGCTTGTTGGCATTGACGATGGCATTATCAAAGGACAATGAGATTTCGAGGACTGCCAGAACCGCGCAAATGAAGAAGATCGTCGCGGTACCGCTGACTGTGCCCGTCATCTGCCAGCCGAGATAGCCGCCCAGGATGAGGCCGACGATCGTCACGATGAAGGCCCACTTGAAATAGGTGAGCGTGGATTTTGTTGTCGGTGTCATCACAGGGCTCCCGTGCTGGCTGGGCGAACGGGAAAACGTGGCGCAGGCATGGAACAAAGCGCACGCATGGAATGCATGGTCAGATTTTTCATGGGTTTAAATCCGCCGGCGTCATAAGCAGGCGGTACCGACATCGCGAGAGCGCCGTAAAACTCTCGCCAGAGGGGCCCGGCACCAAAGTTCAGTTTCCAAATCCCGATGTCAGGGGACTGGAATGCCCTTGTTAGTCTCTCAACTGCGTGACTTCGTCAAGATGAAAGTTGTTTTATCAGCCCTTTGGCCGCCCAATCTCAAATGATTCAAGCCCATTTACAAACTTAAGTTGTACGTAGTACAGTTATCATATCATTTTATCGAGACATACTATTTGTTTCTTGCTTGAACTCGCGCCCTGCGATAGAGACGAAAGACAAAAGTTCGACGAATGGAGACACAGGATGACGATTTCCTTCGACCTGACCGGTAAGACGGCCATCGTCACAGGCGCCAATACCGGGCTGGGACAGGGTATTGCCGCTGCTCTTGCAGGTGCCGGAGCCACGGTGGCCCTTGTGGGGCGCTCGTCCATGTCAGAGACGGAAGCAGCAATTGCTGCGATGGGCGGCAAGAGTTTCAGCATAAAAGCCGACCTGTCATCCATTGCACCCGTTGGCGAGATCATCAGTGAAACCATCCGCATGGCTGGCAGTGCCGATATTCTCGTCAACAATGCGGGCATAATCAAACGCGCCGATTCACTGGACTTCACCGAAGCTGATTGGGACGCAGTGATGGATGTGAACCTGAAGACGGTTTTCTTTCTCAGCCAAGCCTTTGCCCGTCATCTTGTCGCGGAAAACAAGCCAGGCAAGATCATCAATATCGCCTCACTTTTGTCGTTTCAGGGTGGAATTCGCATTCCTTCCTACACAGCATCCAAGAGCGGACTGGCTGGCCTGACGCGCCTCCTGGCCTGCGAGTGGGCCTCGAAGGGCATCAACGTCAACGCCATCGCACCCGGCTATTTCGACACCAACAACACGGAAGCCCTGCGCAACGACCCGGATCGCAATGCAGCCATTCTGGCCCGCATTCCTGCCGGGCACTGGGGTCAGCCGGAAGAGATCGGCGGGGCCGCGGTATTTCTGGCATCCAGCGCGTCGAACTATATTCACGGCACTGTGCTGCCTGTCGACGGTGGTTGGCTGGCGCGCTGATTATACGATGTCATCCAGCGGCGGACTTGCCGACTTTGCCTGCCGCCGCTTCAAGGTGTTTTCACGGAAGAAGATATAGAGGCCAGCCACCACGATCAGCCCCGCACCGATGACGATGCTGGGCTGCGGCACATCTCCGAAGATCAGCCAGCCGAGCACCACGGCCCATAGCAGCAATGTGTATTGTAGTGGCGCAACCGTGGCGGCATCGGCAAGCTTCAGCGATCGGTTGACCAACACATGCGCCGTCATGGCGACGATACCCAGCAGGGAAAGAAGCATCAGGTCGAAACTGGAGTGTAACGGCACCCAGCCGGATGGCGTGAAGGCAACCGCCACGACACCGGCGACAGCAGCACCCATAATCTGCCAGAATGCCAGAACCGTATCCGGCGTATGTCTCAGCTGACGACCTGAAAGCATCATGAAGGCGAAGGCAGCACTGCCGAGAATGGAAAACAAGGCCGCTGGTGTGAAGCTGGCAGCGCTGGGTTTCAGAGCGATCATAACGCCGATGAAGCCGATACCGATCGCCGTCCAACGCCGCCAGCCGACCTTTTCGCCTAAGAGAAATGGAGACAGTGCCGCAACGTAAATGGGGGCCGCCAGCCAATAGGTCATGACATCAGCCAGGGGCAATGCGGCGACAGCGAAGTAAAAGCAGAAGAGTTCGGCGGTGGAGAAAAACACGCGTGCCGCCTGCAGAACCGGACGTTCGACCTTGACCACACTGGTCAAACCAGCGCGCCATAAAATCGGTAAAAGCACGATGATGGCGGCAGCGCTGCGCAACAGAATGACTTGGCCAAGACTATAGGTCGAAACCAGCCATTTTCCCATGGCATCGTTCAACGCGAAAAGGAACATGCCGAGCAGCATGACGACCACACCCAAACCCGTGGGCGAAAGCTGGCGAAGAAACTTGGGCATTTTGTTTTTGAACTCCCTGGACGCCCATGACTCGATGAGCCATCGCACCAAGTCAAGCCCAGCGGAAACATGGTGCAGCGTCTTTTAAAGGCGCTACATCGATAAAAGCTGCCTCATCGCCGCTTGGAAACGCCTTGAGATAGCGTCGCGTTGGATATGTCGGCCTTGGCGCACGACGACGTCGCCATTGATCCAGACAGTCTCGGGCTTGACCAGATTGCCGAAAATCCATCCGTCAAGCAGGTGATCACCTTCGAGATAGGGCGCGTTCTCGACATTCAACGAGACGAAATCGGCCGGATAACCCTGCGCTATAGCGACCTTCGCGCCCAGAGCCTGCGCGCCGCCACGCAGTGCGGCATCAAACAAGGTACGGCCCGTGGAGCCATTGGCAGGCGCAATGACGTTGCGCGCGCGGTGCGACAGTCGCTGCGAATATTCCAGCTGCCGCAACTCATCGCCGATCCCGATCATGACGTTGCTGTCAGAGCCGATACCGAACAGACCACCGGCGGCCAGAAATTGCGGCGCGGCAAAGGTGCCGTCACCAAGGTTCGCTTCGGTGATGGGACAAAGCCCCACAACCGCACCTGCCCTTGCAACGTCCATCGTTTCCTGCGGTGTCATATGCGTCGCATGAATAAGGCACGAGCGATCCGTGACATCGTTGTTGTCCAGTAACCATTGAACAGGACGGCTACCCGACCATGCGATGCAGTCTTTAACTTCTTTGACCTGTTCCGCGATGTGAATGTGCAGGGGCGCGTTCGGGGCGATTTGCGACGCGATTGCAAGCTCTTCCGGTGTCACGGCCCGCAGGCTGTGGGGTGCGACGCCAACCACGCTGTTCGGCAATGCCGCTACCGCCTCACGGCAGCCATCGAACAGACGCGCAAAACTATCCGTAGAATTGATGAAGCGACGCTGCCCTTCGACCGGGTCCAGACCACCAAACCCCGAATGAGCGTAAAGGACCGGCAGCAGCGTCAAGGCAATGCCCGTTTGCGAGGCGGCAGCCGCTATGCGCTCCGCAAGCTCTGCGATGTTGGCGTAATGGCCGCCATCCATGTCGTGGTGAAGATAATGGAACTCTCCGACACGACCAAAGCCCGCCTCCAGCATTTCCATATAGAGCTGAGCGGCCACCGCCTCAACCTGGTCGGGCGTCATCGTTTGCGCAAAACGATACATCAGCGTGCGCCAGCTCCAGAAACTGTCTGCGGTGCTTCCACGGGTTTCCACCATGCCTGCCATTGCCCGTTGAAAGGCATGGCTGTGCAAGTTTGGCATCGCGGGGACGATGACCTTCACCCGCTCGTCATCAGCGTTCGCTTCGACATCAACCTCAAGAGAGGCAATCCGCCCGTCCGCAATGTCAAAGCGGACATTTTGCGCCCAACCCTCTGACAACAAAGCGCTTTCAGCATGAAGGCTCATCCCGGCTCCCCATTTTTAATATCACGGCTCTTGCCTCGCTCTTCATTATGTATATACATATTAAACATAAAGGAAGGGGAAATTGAGCATGACCGGCAACTCCATTCCAGAAAACACCATGTCCCAGACGGCCGTTTCGGTGTGGCGCAACGCGCGCGTCGCCACGCTCGATCCCTCGATGTCCGGCCTCGGGATCCTTGAAGACGGGGTGATTGCCGTCCAGGATGGCCGGATTGTCTTTGTTGGCGCTCAAACGGAGTTGCCCGCTGAATTCGGGCACACCGCAGATAGCATCGATTGCAAGCGACGCTGGATTACGCCTGCCCTGATCGACTGTCACACCCACCTCGTCTTCGGCGGCAATCGCGCCATGGAATTCGAAATGCGGTTGAATGGCGCAAGCTATGAAGAGATTGCCAAGGCAGGCGGTGGCATCGTCTCATCGGTTCGCGATACGCGGGCGCTGGGCGAAGACGAGCTGGTTGCACAGGCTTTACCGCGACTGGATGCGTTGCTAGCGGAAGGGGTCTCCACCATTGAGATCAAATCCGGCTACGGCCTAGACATCGAAACCGAATTGAAAATGCTGCGCGTGGCGCGCAAGCTGGGAACATTGCGACCCGTGCATATCGTCACCAGCTATCTCGCTGCACACGCAACACCTTCGGACTATAAAGGTCGTAACGCAGATTACATAGCAGACGTTGTTTTACCTGGAATGGAGCGCGGCCATGCAGACGGCCTGATCGACGCTGTCGATGGCTTTTGCGAAGGCATCGCTTTTTCCGTTGAAGAGATGCGCACGGTTTTCGAGAAAGCCAAGTCGCTGGGCCTGCCGGTAAAGCTGCATGCGGAGCAGCTTTCTAACCTTGGCGGTTCACAACTCGCCGCGTCCTACCGCGCACTGTCCGCAGATCATCTGGAATATCTGGATAAGGCGGGCGCCAAGGCACTCGCAAACGCCGGAACCATCGCAGTGTTGTTGCCCGGCGCGTTCTATGCGCTTCGCGAAACGCAGGTGCCGCCGGTTCAGGCTCTCCGCGATGTGTGTGCCGATATCGCGCTCGCCACCGACTGCAACCCCGGCACATCCCCTCTGACCTCGCTGTTGTTGACCATGAACATGGGCGCGACCCTGTTCCGCCTGACGGTCGAGGAATGCCTGACGGCGACAACGCGCAACGCCGCAAAGGCGCTCGGGCTGCTCCCAGAAACCGGCACGCTGGAAGTCGGGAAATCCGCCAATTTCGCCATCTGGGATATCGAGCGTCCCGCCGAGCTCGTCTACCGCATCGGTTTCAACCCGCTTCATGCCCGTATTTTCAAGGGACGGATCACATCATGACCATCACGCTTCACCCCGGTTCCGTGCAGCTTGCCGATCTCGCTGATATCTATTGGAACAATGGTTCGGCAAAGCTCGATCCATCCTTCGATGCGGGCATTGAGCGGGCGGCAAAACGCATTGCCGAGATCGCGGCGGGCAATGCCCCTGTCTATGGTATCAACACGGGTTTCGGCAAACTGGCATCGATCAAGATCGATGCTGCCGATGTCGCCACCCTCCAGCGCAATCTCATCCTGTCACATTGCTGCGGTGTAGGGTCAGCACTACCGGAAAATGTCGTGCGCCTGATCATGACGCTGAAGCTGATTTCGCTCGGTCGCGGTGCATCCGGCGTGCGGCTGGAGCTGGTGCGGCTGATCGAGGGCATGCTGGAAAAGGGCGTGATCCCGTCGATCCCGGAAAAGGGTTCGGTCGGTGCGTCCGGTGATCTCGCGCCGCTGGCCCACATGGCTGCCGTGATGATGGGGGAAGGCGAAGCTTATTATGGCGGCTCCTTGCTGCCCGCGGCTGAAGCGCTCTCCAAGGCAGGGCTGACGCCTGTGGTGCTGACCGCCAAAGAAGGGCTGGCGCTGATAAACGGCACACAGACCTCCACGGCTCTTGCGCTCGCAGGACTATTCCGCACCCACCGCGCCGCCCAAGCGGCGCTGATTACCGGCGCTCTATCCACCGATGCGGCCATGGGCTCATCCGCGCCATTTCACCCTGATATCCACACCCTGCGTGGCCACAAGGGCCAGATCGATGCAGGTGCAGCCCTTCGCAATCTGCTGGAGGGTTCGGAAATTCGCGTCAGCCATATCGAAGGCGACGAGCGGGTGCAGGACCCCTATTGCATCAGATGTCAGCCGCAAGTGGACGGCGCCTGCCTCGACCTTCTGCGCCACGTCGCACACACGTTGCAAATCGAAGCCAATGCCGTCACCGACAATCCGCTGGTGCTTTCGGACAATTCTGTCGTATCAGGCGGCAATTTCCATGCCGAGCCGGTGGCCTTTGCCGCCGACCAGACGGCGCTTGCCATCTGCGAAATCGGCGCGATCGCTCAGCGTCGCATTGCGCTTCTGGTCGATCCCGCCTTGTCCTACGGCCTTCCCGCCTTCCTGTCGAAGAAACCCGGATTGAATTCCGGCCTGATGATCGCGGAGGTCACTTCTGCTGCCTTGATGAGCGAGAACAAGCAGATGTCGCATCCGGCATCGGTCGATTCCACGCCGACATCCGCCAACCAGGAAGACCATGTGTCCATGGCCTGCCATGGTGCACGCCGCCTGCTGGCGATGACGGACAACCTGTTTGCCATTCTGGGCATCGAGGCGCTGTCTGCCGTTCAGGGCGTAGAGCTGCGCGGTCCGTTGAAGACGAGCCCGGAGCTACAAAAGGCGATGGCCGTGCTGCGCAACGTCATCCCATGTCTGGATGACGACCGCTACATGGCCCCTGATCTGAAAGCAGCGTCCGAACTTGTCGCATCCGGGGCATTGGTGTCTGTCATCTCCGATGGCATTCTGCCAAACCTGGAGGCATGAGGATGCCCGTTTTTGAAACTCACCAAGGCTCCTCGCCGATCATTCTCGGCCTACCGCACACGGGAACCGATGTGCCCTCAGATATCCGCGAGCGCCTGAACGATAACGGCAAAATGCTGGCCGATACCGACTGGCACATTCACGATCTCTATGCAGGACTGCTGGAGAATACGACCACGGTGCGCGCGACGTTCCACCGCTATGTCATCGACGCCAATCGCGACCCGCAGGGCTCCAGCCTTTACCCCGGTCAGAACACGACCGGTCTGGTGCCTGATACGGATTTCGATGGCAAGCCGATCTGGAAAGAGGGGCAAGAGCCGACGCAAGCGGATATCGCCCACCGGCTGGCGACATTTCATGCGCCCTACCACGAAGCCCTTGCAGCGGAAATCGCGAGGGTAAAAGCCATCCATGGCATCGCCATTCTCTATGATTGCCACTCCATCCGCTCGCACATCCCATTCCTGTTCGACCGCGCGCTGCCCGATTTCAATATCGGCACAGATATGGGCCGCACCTGCGATCCCGCCATCGAAGCCATTGCCGTCGATGTGACAGCGTATGCCCAGGGCTACACCTCTGTGCTCAACGGGCGCTTCAAGGGTGGCTGGACGACGCGGGAATATGGAAAGCCATATAGCGGTGTTCACGCCATTCAGATGGAGCTGGCGCAATGCACGCATCTGGAAACGGAAGCACCACCCTTCGCCTATGACGTTGAAAAAGCTGGAAAGCTTCGCATTCACCTCAAAGACATTCTGACGCGCATGGAAGACTTCGCGCTGCACGCCAACGATAAGGGGAGACCATCATGACCAATCCGCGCCACAACGAACGTGAGGTCCGCAGCCCCCGAGGCTGCCAGCTCAACGCCAAAAGCTGGATGACCGAAGCGCCGCTGCGCATGCTGATGAACAATCTCGACCCCGAGGTGGCCGAGCGCCCGCACGAGCTTGTCGTCTATGGCGGTATTGGCCGTGCTGCCCGCACCTGGGAGGATTTCGACCGCATCGTCGCCACGCTGAAGGACCTCAACGAGGACGAGACGCTGCTGGTACAATCCGGCAAGCCTGTCGGCGTGTTCCGCACCCACAAGGATGCACCGCGTGTACTTATTGCTAACTCCAACCTCGTGCCGCATTGGGCAACGTGGGAGCACTTCAACGAACTGGATAAGAAGGGGCTGGCCATGTATGGCCAGATGACCGCGGGTTCGTGGATTTACATCGGGACGCAGGGCATCGTGCAGGGTACTTACGAGACCTTCGTGGAGGCTGGCCGCCAGCACTATGACGGCAATCTCAAGGGCAAATGGATATTGACCGGCGGTCTGGGTGGCATGGGCGGCGCACAGCCGCTGGCCGCCGTTATGGCCGGCGCCTGCTGCCTTGCCGTGGAATGCGATGAAACCCGCGTCGATTTCCGCCTGCGCACCCGTTACGTCGATGCCAAGGCCCATACGCTGGACGAAGCTTTGGCACTGATCGACCAGTGGACGAAGGCAGGCGAAGCGAAATCTGTTGGTCTTATCGGCAATGCGGCGGAGATTTTCCCTGAACTGGTCAAGCGCGGCGTCCGCCCCGATATCGTTACCGACCAGACCTCGGCGCATGATCCGGTTCACGGCTATCTGCCCGTCGGCTGGACGGTTGCCGAGTGGCGCGCCAAACAGGAAAGTGACCCGAAGGCTGTGGAAGTCGCTGCCCGTGCCTCGATGAAGCTTCAGGTGCAGGCCATGGTCGATTTTTGGAATGCGGGCATTCCGACGCTGGATTACGGCAACAATATCCGCCAGGTCGCCAAGGAAGAGGGCTTGGAAAACGCCTTCGCGTTCCCCGGCTTTGTGCCTGCCTATATTCGCCCGCTGTTTTGCCGGGGCATCGGTCCGTTCCGCTGGGCCGCACTTTCGGGCGATCCCGAGGATATCTACAAGACCGATGCTAAGGTGAAGGAACTGACGCCGGGCAACACCCACCTGCACAACTGGCTGGACATGGCGCGGGAGCGCATCGCCTTTCAGGGCTTACCCGCCCGCATCTGCTGGGTAGGTCTAGGGGATCGCCACCGTCTGGCGCTCGCCTTCAACGAGATGGTCAAAAGCGGTGAGCTGAAGGCCCCCGTCGCCATTGGTCGCGACCATCTGGACAGTGGCTCCGTTGCATCTCCCAACCGCGAGACGGAAGCGATGAAGGATGGTTCGGACGCCGTTTCCGACTGGCCGTTGTTGAACGCACTCCTCAATACCGCGTCTGGCGCCACATGGGTCTCATTGCACCATGGCGGCGGTGTGGGCATGGGCTTTTCGCAACATTCCGGTGTCGTCATCTGTGCAGATGGTTCGGAAGACGCGGCGCGACGTTTGGACCGAGTCCTGTGGAACGACCCCGCCACCGGCGTGATGCGACACGCAGATGCAGGCTATGACATCGCGCTGGACTGCGCCCGGGAAAAAGGTCTTCGTCTGCCCGGCATTCTCGGTAACTAAGTGCCATGAAGCTCTACCGCGCCAGCGAACATAAGCGCATGCCATGGAAGAACGGCGGCGGGGAGACGGTGGAAATCGCCGTCTCTCCACCTGATGCGTCCGTCGAGGATTTCGATTGGCGCATTAGCATGGCGACGGTTGCCAGTGATGGGCCATTTTCGATCTTTCCCGGCATTGATCGCACGCTGTCTATTCTGGATGGGAATGGAATGTCGCTCACGGTAGCGGGTGGAGAGAACTGGATGTTGACGCGATCAAGTCCACCAATCGCCTTCGCTGCAGATGTTCCCGTGGCGGCGAAGCTTGTCGACGGGCCGATTACCGACCTCAATGTGATGACGAGACGTGGACGCTATCGTCACAGCGTCGAGCGCATCAGTGGTCGTTTTTCAGTTAGCAGACATGCCGAAAACGAAAGGGTGTTAGTTTTGGCAACGGGTGACGCCTCTGCTGTATCGGACCATCACACCGTTTATCTGAGACCGCTGGATGCGGTGTCGATCCATGCCACGGTGTCCATCCAGGCAGATCATAATGCCTGCTATATAATTCGTCTTACGCCGCAGGAATGAAGATAGCCCTTTCGCTGGCGACGATGTCCTGAAGGAACTGTACCACCGTTCTCACGCGCGCCAGCTGGCGCGCGTTTTCGTGAAAGGCGGTCCAGTAGGAGCGGCGAATGCTGACATCAGGCAGGATGCGCGTGAGGTCCGGATCATTGCGGGCGATATAATCATGCAGGATGCCGATACCGGCACCGGAGCGCACGGCCTCCGTCTGACCGATGGCACTGGATATTTCGAAGCTCGCATTCCAGTCCCGCATGATTTCGCCGGTGTAATCAAGCGATGGTGAAAAGATGAGGTCTTCGACATAGCCGATCCTGCGATGTAGCTTGAGAGCCTCGACCGTATCAGGCATTTCGTTTTCGCGCAGATAACCCTTGGACGCATAAAGACCCAGCGAATAATCGGTGAGTTTGGACAGGACCAGCCTGCCCTGCTCCGGCCTCTCGATGGTGATGGCGATATCAGCCTCGCGCTGCGACAGCGAAAAGGAGCGCGGCACGGGCACGAGTTCGATTTTCAGATCGGGATGCAGCGCCGTCAGCGCGCCGAGGCGTGGAGCCAGAAAAGAGACGCCGAAGCCATCCGGCGCACCGATGCGGACCGTGCCGCTGATCGCCGCATCTCCGCGCCCGAGATCGGCCTGAACACCAAGCATTTCCGTTTCCATCCGCTCCGCAGACACAAGAAAGCGGGCGCCATCTTCGGTCAGTTCGCAGCCGGTCGTGCTGCGTAAAAACAACTGGCAGCCAAGCGTTACCTCCAGCGCCGAGACACGGCGGCTCAGTGTCGCATGGTTGACGCCGAGCTTTCTCGCCGCTGCCAGAAACTGCCCGCTTCGAGCGACGCTTAGGAATATGCGCACATCGTCCCAATTCATATTGGCCTCGTTATGCCGAAATTTGCACAATGGATGATTATTCCTAGTCATTGATTTGTGTAATTCAAAGCGCAAAGGTAGGCGCATCAAAAATTCAGGAGGAACACCCATGAAAGAAATCGGTCATTTCATCGACGGCAAGCATGTGGCTGGCACCAGCGGTCGCACATCCAATGTCTACAATCCGGCAACGGGTGAAGTGCAGGCCACGCTTTCACTGGCCAGCGATGCGGAAATTCTGGCTGCCGTTGAAAGCGCCAAGGCCGCCCAGCCAAAATGGGCCGCCACCAACCCGCAGCGCCGCGCACGCGTGTTCTTTAAATTCGTGGATTTGCTGAACCAGCACATGGATGAGCTGGCAACATTGCTGTCCAGGGAACACGGCAAGACGGTGGAAGATTCCAAGGGCGATATCATTCGTGGCCTTGAAGTCTGTGAATTCGTTTGCGGCATTCCGCATCTTTCCAAGGGTGAGTTTACCGAAGGTGCAGGTCCAGCCATCGATATGTACTCCATCCGCCAGCCTGTCGGCATCGGCGCTGGTATCACGCCGTTCAACTTCCCCGGCATGATCCCGATGTGGATGTTTGCGCCAGCTATTGCCTGCGGCAACGCCTTCATCCTCAAGCCTTCAGAGCGCGATCCATCGCTCCCTATCCGTCTGGCAGAGCTGATGATTGAAGCCGGCCTGCCTGCCGGTATTCTGAACGTCATCAATGGTGACAAGAGCGCCGTTGACGGCATTCTGACCAACCCGGATATCGGCGCGATCTCCTTCGTCGGCTCCACGCCGATCGCACGCTATGTTTACGGCACGGCTGCCGCAAACGGCAAGCGCGCGCAGTGCTTCGGCGGCGCCAAGAACCACATGATCATCATGCCGGATGCCGATCTCGATCAGGCCGTCAGCGCCTTGATGGGTGCCGGTTACGGTTCGGCAGGCGAGCGCTGCATGGCCGTTTCGGTCGCTGTTCCCGTTGGCGAAGAGACGGCCAACCGCCTCATTGAGAAGCTTATCCCGCAGATCGAAGCTCTGAAGATCGGCCCCTATACCGATGACAAGGCCGATATGGGCCCGCTGGTCACCAAGGAAGCGCAGACCCGCGTTCAGGGCCTGATCGATAGCGGCGTGGAACAGGGCGCGAAGCTTCTGGTGGATGGACGCAATTTCAAGCTTCAGGGCTATGAAGATGGCTATTTCGTCGGCGGCTGCCTGTTTGACCACGTGACCACCGACATGGACATCTACAAGCAGGAGATTTTCGGACCGGTTCTCTCGGTCGTTCGTGCCAAGAACTATGAAGACGCGCTGGAACTGCCGATGAAGCACGAGTATGGCAATGGCGTTGCGATCTTCACCCGCGATGGTGACGCCGCCCGCGATTTTGCCAGCCGCATCAATATCGGCATGATCGGCATCAACGTGCCGATTCCCGTTCCCTTGGCCTACCACTCTTTCGGGGGATGGAAGGCTTCGAGCTTCGGCGACCTCAACCAGCACGGCACTGACTCAATCAAGTTCTGGACCAAGACCAAGACGGTCACGGCGCGCTGGCCATCCGGCATCAAAACCGGTGCTGAATTCGTCATGCCGACGATGAAGTAAGAGAGATTGATCTCGACAATCAAGCGCCCTCATCGCTGAGGGCGCATTTTTTGTGGGCGTTACTTCGTGCCGTACATGCGGTCACCGGCGTCGCCGAGGCCGGGCATAATGTAGCCCTGTTCGTTCAGGTGGCTGTCGATGGAGGCCGTAAAGATCGGCACGTCAGGATGCGCTTCGCGGAAATTCTTGATGCCTTCGGGAGCTGCCAGCAGGCAAAGGAAGCGCATGTTTTTCGCGCCACGTTCCTTCAGCTTGTCGACGGCGGCGATGGACGAGTTGCCGGTTGCGAGCATCGGATCGACAACGATGATCAGGCGCGCATCGAGATTGTCGGGTGCCTTGAAGAAATATTCGACGGCCTCAAGCGTATCATGATCACGGTAGACGCCGATATGCGAGACGCGGGCGGAAGGAACGAGTTCCAACATGCCTTCCAGCAGGCCGTTTCCGGCGCGCAGGATGGACGCGAACACAAGCTTCTTGCCTTCCAGAACCGGCGCATCGATGGTCTGCATCGGCGTTTCGATGGTCTCCATCGTCATTTCCAGATCGCGCGTGACCTCGTAGCACAGAAGCGTCGAGATTTCCCGTAGCAGGCGGCGGAAACCGGCGGTCGAGGTTTCCTTCTTCCGCATGATGGTGAGTTTGTGCTGCACGAGGGGATGAGCGATAACGGTGACGCCGTCCATGAAGCTGGCCTTTTCTTTTATCTCTGATGTCTCTGTATTTCACCGAATGAACGGTTTTCGCAAGACCGGAAGCGCATTTTGCACCTCCGCTCCCACCCGATTTATGTAGCTGAAGACTGCGCATCCAGCTTGGCAAGCAGCCTAGCGCGCGTACCTTCATCCACAAACGCGGCGTCGATTGAGGTGCGGGTCATGGCATTGATCTCCACATCGTTGAAACCGAAGGCATGGCGGGCGATCTCATATTCCTGCGCCAGCGAGGTGTGAAAGAAGGGCGGATCGTCGGAGCTGATGCAGACGCGCACGCCCGCATCGCGAAGACGCTTCAACGGGTGGCTTTCAAAATCCTGGTAGACATTGAGCGCAATGTTGGAACCGGGGCAGACCTCCAAGACTGTGCCGAGGTCCACCAGCCGCGCGACCAATGCATCGTCTTCGATGGATCGCACGCCGTGGCCGATCCGCTGCGGTTTGACGAGATCGAGCGCATCCGTGACGCTGAACGCGCCGCAGACTTCGCCTGCATGGATGGTCAGCCCAAGTCCGGCATCGCGGGCAATGTCAAAGGCGCGGGCATAATCCGCCACGCGGCCCATGCGTTCTTCGCCTGCCATGTTGAAGCCTGTGATCAGCGGGTGTTTGACCCGCGCGGCATATTCCGCAGCGGCAATCACGCTTTCCGGGCCGAAGTGACGCTCACCGGTGACGATGATACGCGCTTCGATGCCGGTCTTTTCCTTCGCCGCTGCAATCCCTGTGGCGATGCCAGAGAGATAAGCATCAGCACCCAAACCGATGCGGTCGCCGTGATCGGGCGAAATAATCAATTCGCTATAGATGGTGTTTTCACCAGCCAGTTCGGTCAGATATGTCTCGGCCAGAAGCGCGTAATCGTCCTCGGTCTTGAAGACTTGGGCCACCGCATCATAGCAGCGAATAAACTCGGCAAAATCCGTCCAGATGTAAGCGCCATCACGCAGGAAGCTGCTGCTGTCTATGCCGTATTTTTGCGCCTGTTGTTTCACCAGCGCAGGTGGAGCGGCACCTTCCAGATGGCAGTGGATTTCTGCTTTCAACAAATGCGACGTCACATGAAACTCCTGCCATGTCGGCCAGTGGGTATACTCAGATGGGATGCGATACTTTCGCCAATATCGGCAAAGGATGAGCGTATCCCGATATTGCGTTCACGAATGCCGGGGCCGAAGGCCATGATCGGCACGCGCTCACGGGTGTGGTCCGTGCCGCGCCATGTTGGATCGCAGCCGTGGTCGGCGGTGAGGATGGCGATATCACCCGGCTGCATCTTGCGGTGAATTTCCGGCAGGCGGACGTCGAAGGCTTCAAGCGCTGCGGCATAACCCGCCACATCGCGGCGGTGGCCGTAGTTCATGTCGAAATCGACGAAATTGGTAAAGACGAGATCACCGTTTTCCGCCTCGTCCATAGCCGCCAACGTCGCCTCCATCAGTGCTTCATTGCCATTGGCCTTTATGACTTTCGATACACCCTGATGCGCGTAGATATCGCCGATCTTGCCGATCGCCAGCACCTTGCGGTCCATCTCCAAGAGACGATCAAGCAAGGTCGGCTCCGGCGGCAGAACGGAAAAGTCGCGACGATTGCCTGTGCGCTCGAAAGTGGCGACGGTTTCACCGGTAAACGGTCGGGCAATGACGCGACCGATATTGAGCGGATCGACCAGTTTGCGCACGGTCTGGCAAAAAGCGATCAGCCGCTCAAGCCCGAAGTGCGTTTCATGCGCGGCGATCTGGAACACCGAATCCGAGGATGTGTAGCAGATGGGTTTGCCCGTGCGGATGTGCTCAGCACCGAAGCGTGCGATGATCTCGGTACCGGACGCATGGCAATTGCCAAGAATGCCGGGGACCTCACCCTGTTCGCAAATTGCTTCAACCAATTCGGGGGAGAAGGCATCGCCCTCTGTCGGGAAATAACCCCAATCGAACCGCACCGGCGTGCCTGCAATTTCCCAATGACCTGATGGTGTGTCCTTGCCCTTGGACACCTCATTCGCACAGCCATGGATGCCGTAGATGCGGTCCGGCGGCTCCATGGCCGCTGGTGTATCGCCGCTGGCAAGCTGGGCGATGTTCAAAAGTCCTAGCGCCGACATGTTGGGCAATTTCAGTGGGCCGGAGCGCAGACCTGCGCGGTCCGCCGCACCGGCGGCACAGAACTCGGCGATATGGCCCAGCGTGTTGGAGCCGAGATCGCCATATTGCTCGGCATCCGGCGCGCCACCGACACCGAAGGAATCCAGAACGAGAAGAAAGGCCCGTGCCATACGTCACCCCGAAAAAGCGCGTCCCAAACGGGCGCGATAACAAACGGGTGATATAATCACCACGATGAGAAAGGTGAAACGCTTTCTTTAAGCGCTCTCTTGAACGTCGGACGAGGGATCGTCTGTCCTGGCTGTGTTCGGCGCGTTGAGATTGCGCGTCACATACCATCCCGCAGCCACCACCATACCCGCCAGAATATACCATGTGATGGCGTATGACAGGTGGTTGTTGGGGAACGTTAGCATGGTCTTGCCGCCGATGGGCAGACCGCCGGGATTGGGTGTGGCATCGGCATCCACGTAAAACGGTGCTGCATTCTGTATTTGTTTGATCTTAGCAATCTGGGCGATGTTGCGTGAATACCAGCGATTGTTCTGCGGATCGTTGGTGCGCAGGAAAAGGCCACCCGTCTCCGGGGCGCGCATCAAGCCCACAACATCGACGCGGCCTTCGACCTCGCCTTCTGGGCGCGCGGAAGGCTCGCGCTTGTCGGTGGGGACAAAGCCTCGGTTGACGATGACGGACGAACCGTCATCCCGTTGCAGCGGCGTCAGAACCCAGTAGCCGGGGCCTAGGTCGGAAACGGTATAGACCTGCACTTCGTCTTGATGGCGGAAAGTGCCCGACAGGTGGACGCGGCGATATTCGTATTGAGACGGATCAGTCATGGAGGGCCATTCGCTGGCAAGAGGTGCCTCTACGGGAGCAGCATGAGCACGCTCTTCCACATGGGCAATCAGATCGCGCTTCCATGCCAGGCGGTTGACCTGCCAAGTGCCGAGCGCCAGCAGGCAACCGGTGAGGATGACGGTCATGAAGATGACGACAACGGCCGCAGGGCGGATGCCCTTGCGTGGATTGGTTTCTTTTTGGGTGGTCATGGGAGCTTTCCCGCTCAACAAAAAACCCCAGGAATCCGCTCTCCGATTCCTGGGGTTTGGTGTCTCTCGGAGAGAGCAGCCCGCTTTTGCGCGGGCCGCGATATCGTTGCAATAGTGCCGGTTACGGCATGTTGCGCATCTGCTCCATCGTCATGGTCGGCATCATGTTCTTGTTCATGTTGTACATGACCCAGAGAGAACCGACGAGCGTGATCATGACCACGACAAGCGTGAAGAGCAGCGACATGAAGGTCCATCCGCCTTGCGACTTGGTGTTCATGTGAAGGAAGTAGATCATGTGCACGAAGACCTGGATCACACCGAAGATCATGATGACGATGACGGTGGTCGTGCGGTTGTCGATGACATCGCCCATGACCAGCCAGAACGGGATTGCCGTCAGGATGACCGAGAGGATGAAGCCGATCATGTAGCTCTTGAACGAGCCGTGATCTTCGCCGCTATCGTGATGGTGATCGTCACCATGGGCGTGCCCGTGGCCGTGATTATGGTCGTGTGTGTTCGCACTCATCACAGAACTCCAACCAGATAGACAAAGGAAAAGACGCCGATCCAGATCACGTCGAGGAAGTGCCAGAACATGGACAGGCACGTCAGGCGACGCATGTTTTCAGGATGCAGGCCAAACTTCTTGACCTGAACCATGAGCGTCACCAGCCAGATGACACCGAAGGTGACGTGCAGACCGTGGGTGCCGACCAACGCGAAGAAGGCCGAGAGGAACGCCGAACGCTGAGGGCCAGCCCCCTCTTCGATCAGGTGATGGAACTCGTAGAGCTCCAGAGACAGGAAGGCGAGACCGAACAGGCCAGTGATGGCAAGCCAGATCAGGGTCGTGTTGATGTTCTTTTTCTGCGCTTCCAGCATGGCAAAGCCATAGGTGATGGAAGACAGCAGCAGGAAGGCGGTGTTGATCGCCACCAGTTTCAGATCGAAGAGATCGGCGCCGGAAGGGCCGGCCGCATAGCTGCGACCAACGACGGCATAGGTTGCAAAGAGCGTTGCGAAGATCAGGCAGTCGCTCATCAGATACAGCCAGAAACCGATGGATGTACCGTTTTCCGGGTGGTGGTCTTCCTTCAGATAGAAGACCGGCTTTTCTGCGCCATCGGCGCTCTGGGCAGGTGCTTGAGACATTCTGTTACGCCTGAGTTGCCAGCAGCTTCGTACGTTCTGCTTCGACTTCCGTCACATCCGAAACAGGGATGTAGTAGTCGCGATTGTAGTTGAAGGTGTGAGCGATAGAGACCCCGATAATCGCAACCAGGGATGCAATCGCCAACCACCAGATGTGCCACACAAGTGCGAAGCCAAGCACGACGCTGATCGCGCTGATGATAACGCCCGTGCCGGTATTCTTCGGCATGTGGATGGGGATGAAACCATCGACCGGACGTTCTGCACCGTGCTTCTTCATATGCGCCCAGGCATCGATTTCATGCACGACTGGCGTGAAAGCAAAGTTGTAGGCAGGCGGAGGCGACGACGTGGACCATTCCAGCGTACGACCACCATAGGGATCGCCGGTCACGTCACGCAACTCTTCGCGTCGCAGGAAGCTGACGATGAGCTGGATGATGAAGGAGGCGATACCGAGTGCGATGAGGAACGCACCGAAGGCCGCAACGATGAACCAGATCTGGAGCGATGTATCTTCGAACTGGCTGAGACGACGGGTCACACCCATCAAGCCGAGCACGTAGAGTGGCATGAAGGCGAAGTAGAAGCCGACGAACCAGAACCAGAAGGACATCTTGCCCCAGAAAGGGTCAAGACGATAACCGAAGGCCTTCGGGAACCAATAGGCGATACCAGCGAGGACACCGAATACCACGCCGCCGATGATCGTATTGTGGAAGTGGGCGATCAGGAACAGCGAGTTGTGGAGCACGAAGTCTGCCGGAGGAACGGCGAGCAGAACGCCCGTCATGCCACCGATGACGAAGGTGATCATGAATCCCATGGCCCACAGCATCGGCACATCGAAGGTGATGCGACCCTTATACATGGTGAAGAGCCAGTTGAAGATCTTCGCACCCGTGGGGATCGAGATGATCATGGTCGTGATGCCGAAGAAGGCATTGACGCTGGCACCCGAACCCATGGTGAAGAAGTGGTGCAGCCAGACGACGTAAGCGAGAATGGTGATGACCACCGTCGCATAGACCATCGAGGCATAACCGAAGAGGCGCTTGTTCGAGAAGGTCGAAACGATCTCGGAGAAGATGCCAAAGGCTGGAAGCACGAGGATGTAGACTTCCGGGTGGCCCCAGATCCAGATGAGGTTGACATACATCATCGGATTGCCGCCGAGATCGTTGGTGAAGAAATTCGTACCAACGTAGCGGTCAAGCGTCAGAAGGGCGAGTGTGCCGGTCAGGATCGGGAAGGACGCCACGATCAGGATGTTGGAACACAGCGATGTCCACACGAAGATCGGCAGGCGCATCAGGGTCATGCCGGGTGCGCGCATCTTGATGATCGTCACGATCAGGTTGATACCCGATAGCGTCGTTCCGACACCGGCGACCTGCAAGCCCCAGATATAATAGTCGACGCCGACGCTCGGGCTTCCCTGGATGCCTGACAGTGGCGGATAGGCCAGCCAACCGGTCTGCGCATATTCACCGATGAACAGAGAGATCATGGTGATGACGGCACCGGCTGTGGTCATCCAGAAGGAGAAGTTATTGAGGAACGGGAACGAGACGTCACGTGCGCCGATCTGCAACGGAATGACGTAGTTCATCAAACCGGTGATCATCGGCATCGCCATGAAGAAGATCATGATCACGCCATGCGCGGTAAATATCTGGTCATAGTGGTGCGGGTTGAGATACCCTTCGGAACCACCCGAGGCGATGGCCTGCTGGAGACGCATCATGATCGCGTCGGCAAAGCCGCGCATCAGCATGACGAGCGCCAGAATGATATACATGATACCGATCTTCTTGTGATCGATACTGGTAAACCATTCTTTCCAGAGATAGCCCCAGAGCCGAAAGTAGGTGAGGAGCCCGAGCACGGCTGCGCCACCGAGCGCCACGACCGCGAATGTCACGATCAGAATGGGCTCATGGAAAGGGATGGATTCCCACGTCAGTTTCCCGAAAAGGAACGACGTTTGATCGGTATTGACGACCATTTTAGCCTCTTGCGATTTTCGGAGTGCTGCTCGTCCACCGGGACGGGCTGAACATTCCCACGTCATTGAATCCACGCACCGAAAAGACCGGTACGAATAGAGCGGCGCGACCGACGCGCCGCAGATCATTCACTCTCGTCAGCCTGCGCTTTTACCTGCAGAAGGCAGTTGCGCCTTCGTATCTGGCAAGGCCGCAGGCTCGAAGGTCTGCCCTTCGATGGCCGCTGGCACAGACTGCGGTCCCGACGCCACGCCATAAGGCGAAAGCGGCGTGCAGATGACGGAGTTCAGCGCCTTTGCAACATCAACGCCTTCCTTGCCTCCGCCGCCATTGGCGTCGATATGCATCATGTCACGCAGGCAAAGCTTGTTGGGCTCCACACAACGGTTGAGGATGGCATCGTAGAGTTCCGGATCGACATTGGCGAAATACTGCACGGGCTCGCGTTCGCTCGGCTTGGCGAATTCGAGATACTCCATGCGACCAAAACCTTTGCCGCCATCCTTGGCCTTGGCGACCCACTGGTCGAAGCCTTCCTGGCTCATACCATGGAACTTGAAGCGCATATGCGAGAAGCCAGGGCCGGAGAAGTTGGCCGAGAAGCCATCGTAGACGCCCGGCTTGTTGATGACAGCGTGCAGTTTGGTCTGCATGCCGCCCATCGCGTAAATCTGGCCGGCCAGCGCAGGAACGAAGAACGAGTTCATCGCCGTGGTGCCGGTGATCTTGAAGTTGATGGGAACATCGACCGGGGCCGCAAACTCATTGACGCTGCCGATACCGAGTTCCGGGTAGAAGAACAGCCATTTCCAGTCCATGGCCACAACTTCGATGGTGAGCGGCTTCATGTCAGCCGTGACTTCACGGCTCTCATCGAGACGCTCTATCGGCCGATACGGATCAAGACGGTGGGTGGCAATCCAGGTCACGGTACCGAGCATCAGGATGATGGCGACCGGTGCCGACCAGATCACCATTTCAAGACGCGTGGAGTGGTGCCACTCCGGATCATAATCCTCCGCTTTCGCAGATGCGCGGTACTTCCACGCAAAGAAGAGCGTGAGAGCAAGAACCGGAACAATGATGAGGAGCATCAACACCGTGGATGTGATGATGAGGTCTCGCTGCTGGACAGCAATATCACCCGCAGGATTCATCACGACGAGATTGCAGCCGCTCAAAAGCAGAAGCGACGAGATGGCCAACAGGGCAGATGGAATTTTCATGAGCGTGCGCACGTTCTGGTACTCGTACTGTTTTTGGTAATGTGGCGTATAATTGTCAAACGTCATAAAGGACATGAGGTAGTTTGTCGCGGTGCAGCATAAACTTAATACTGCGATCATTGCGGCGATCGGATTTGGAGCCGAAAAAGATGGGTAGGCCCCATTATCTCACACGATGCGGTCTGGGCAAGCCCCTACGCGCATTCTCTAATTGACGGGCTCAAACCCCTGTGTGACAATCCGCCGCATATGACGCAACGCAAGAGGAGGCGGGTGCGTTATGGATAAGGGCTATGCCCTACGCAGGAGGGAATTTCTATGAGTTATACCGACACGGCTTTTCCGCAACACAAAGGGCCACGTGGCCAATCACCAGCGCCGGTTGCTGTCGATCCCGATCGCATTACAATTGCGGTCATTCTCGCCAGAATGACGGAGTTCTTCGACTTCTTCGTCTATGCCATCGCGTCCGCGCTGGTCTTCCCTCACGTCTTTTTCTCCTTCGTCGATCCTCTGACGGCAACGCTTTATTCCTTTGGCGTGTTTTCGCTGGCGTTCATTGCCCGCCCGATCGGCTCTCTCCTGTTCCTGCAGATCGACCGCAAGTTTGGACGTGCCGTCAAATTGACGACGGCGCTGTTTACGCTTTGTGGGTCCACCATGGCGATCAGCTTCCTCCCATCCTACTCCGACGCTGGAATGCTGGCTCCCATTCTTCTCGCCGTCTTCCGTATTGGCCAGGGTATCGGCCTCGGTGGCGCCTGGGATGGCCTCGTCTCGCTGCTTGCCATGAATGCGCCTGAAAAACAGCGCGGCTGGTACGCGATGATGCCGCAGCTTGGTGCTGCCATGGGTTTCGGTCTCGCAAGCGCATTCTTCATTATCTTCACGACGCAGCTGTCGAACCCCGAGTTTCTGGCATGGGGCTGGCGTTTCCCGTTCTTCGTTGCTTTGGCGCTCAATGTTTTGGCTCTGTTTGCGCGGTTGCGCATGATCATGACGCCTGAATTCCAAACGATGCTGCAGCAGCATGAACTCGAGCCAAAGCCGATGTTCGAAATGTTGCGCAAGCAGTCACGCGTGGTGCTAACTGGCGCTTTCGTGCCATTGGCAAGCTTTGCGCTGTTTCACCTCGTCACCGTCTTCCCACTGAGCTGGGTATCGCTCAACACAAACCAGAAGGTTTCGGACTTCCTGTTCGTTCAATTCGTCAGCGCCATCATTGCTGGCGGCATGATCGTCGTCTCAGGCGTTCTTTCCGACAAATTCGGCCGTCGCAAGCTGTTGGGCGCGGCGGCTGCCATGATCGCAGTTTTCAGCTTCATTGCGCCAATTCTTCTGTCTTCGGGCGATATCGGTCGCTACCTGTTCGTGCTGATCGGCTTTGCCTTGCTGGGGCTTTCCTTCGGTCAGTCCGGTGGAGCACTGGCATCGCGTTTCAGCCGCGAATACCGCTACACCGGCGCGTCGCTGACGTCAGATATTTCCTGGCTGATCGGCGCTGGCTTCGCGCCGCTGGTGGCGCTCGGCTTCTCTTCCAAGTTCGGATTGTTTGCCGTCGGCATCTATCTTCTGTCGGGGGCGGTGTGCACGCTCGTCGCGCTATATTTCAGTCGAACGCTGGATATGCCGTCCGAGTGACGTCAGTTGAAACCAAAAACGCCGCAGGATCAAACTTGATCCTGCGGCTTTTTTTGGCTTTTCAGGTTCCACAGTCAGAGCAGGTAATGGGATCGGCTTCGCGCTTGGCGAAATAATAATCGCGACCGATGGTGATCGGCGTCAGCTTTGACGACAATGTCGACATGAACATCAAAAGCGTGTGGGGGATCGTCAGCTCCGCATGAATAAGAAACGCATTGGGCTGTTTCAGATTGTCAGGGATTTTGACGATGGAATTGACCGCATAGGGCGGCGGATTATTCTGCTCCCATGACCAGCTGATCTTTGCGACCTTGTTGGCATCGACCTGTATCCCGCTGATCTTCAACTTCAGGCCAGTCGTTCCGTAAGGTACGAAAATGGCCGCAGCCACATCCTCCATGGTGTTGAGATACGCCTTGTTGACGGTCTGCGGCTGAGACGTGAGGTCCGCGATTGCACCGGCTGCGCGCGTTGCGCGCTTGTAGACGCTAAAGCCGATCGTGAGCTCGAACGCTGTAATGTAAAGCGCAAGCAGTATCGGAAAGATGATGGCGAATTCTACCGCGCCGACGCCCTGACGATCTCGCCTCAAGCGATTGAAGGTCCGGCCTAGAGCCCGCATGGCTTCCTTCGTTTTTCTCATGATCTGCATGATCTCGGCGCACTCATTGATAGGCTTCATTGCGGAAAGCGTCCGTTGCGACGATCAAAAAATGAGACGGCATTGAGCCATCTCTGGGGCGAATCTTGGTCAGGTACGGCCTCACGAGATCTGTGATCACCTGCCAGCGGTAATAGACACGCAGCATGTTGATGGAGGTTGGCCCCCCTGGCGTGAAACCGAATGTCGAATCATCGAGATCGTAATATTGACCGTTCGGCGTCAGCGGGATTGTCTTGGGTATATCCGCAAAGGTGTTGAAACGTCTCAAATCAATGTAGAGCTTTTGCGGGGTCTTGATCTCATCGGCGGAGCAGGTGATCAGGATGGACACTTCAGCGCAGAACTGCTTTCGAAAATCTTCCCTGGTAATCGTACTTGCGATTTGCCCGGTTCGCAGTTTGCGCGCCATGGTGTCTGTCGCGTTCGTTACCAACTGCTCCCCGATCAAAGCCAGAAAAGTCTCGATAATGGCGAATACGATCAGGAAATAAGGAATTGCCAGGATCGCGAACTCGATCGCTGCCGACCCATCACGGGAACGGATGAACCTGGCGGCCGGATTTGCTTTGGAAAACAATGATCGCATGGAGCTTTTTATCTTCATGATGAGAAAGCATGTCCGGCCCGAAAGCTTTTATGCCGTAGAACTATATGGCCGCTTCCTTTATATTCCCTTGCTTGAAATCATCGCATTTCCCCTAATGATACGATTTTCGTCAAACATATCGGAGATCATATCAATGGAGATGGAAATAATATAAATATTGCCAATTTTCCGTATTTGCGGGATATTTGCGTGACCAAGATTTTTGACGGAGACACCGCACATGCGCTGTTTCCCATTTGCCTGGAGTGAATATTGGCCAGCTACAATGAAACCGTCGACGGCGGCACGAAAGAAAACTCCGCTATTGGACGCGCCGGTGGCTCGCTCGTCAGCCAGACGGCAAACGCATTGCGGCAGTCCATTTTGGCCGGAGAGTATAAGCCCGGTGACAAGTTGCCGAGTGAAGCAGGTCTGACGGAGCTTTACAAAGTCAGCCGCACGGTGGTGCGTGAAGCGGTCGCTGCACTGCGGGCCGACAAACTCGTGGAAGCCCGCCACGGTGCGGGGATTTTCGTGCTGACCCTGCCGACGCAACAACCGCAACCGTTTCAGGACGTGGACCACGACCGCATCTCATCGATTATCGAGCTTCTGGAACTGCGCGCTGCGGTGGAGACCGAAGCAGCAGAGCTTGCAGCGGTTCGCCGATCACCTGCACAGGAAGAGGCGATCATACGCTGCCTTTCTGCCGTTCAGGACTGCATAGACAAGGCCGAGCCAACGGCGGAAGCGGATTTCAGGCTTCACCTTGCAATCGCCGATGCAACCAACAACCCCCGCTTTCGCGAATTTCTGGAAGTCATGGGCCAGAACGTTATCCCGCGTGCGGCATTGAGGTCGTCTCAGTCCGAACAGACCGCCGCGTCCTATCTACAGCAGCTTCAAAACGAGCATGACGTGATAGTCCACGCCATTTCGGATGGTGACGCATCTGCGGCCCGCGAAGCCATGCGCAAACACTTGAAAGGCAGCCAGCAGCGCTACCGCGCCATGTTGCGGCAGGGCTGATCGCCACAGTCAAGGGCGGGTGCCCGAAGGAGCTTCCATGACATTGATCCGAACCTTTGAGGGGAAGCACCCTCGCATCACCATGCCGAAAGGCGCGATCGATACGCAAATGCACATGTATTTGCCTGAGTTTCGCGGACGGGCTGGAGGTCCACCGGTTCCAGAGGGAACGCCCGGTCCTGATGAATACCGCCGTTTGATGAAATGGATCGGCATTGACCGTGTCGTCATCACCCAAGGGAATGCCCACCAGCGTGACAATGGCAACCTGATCGCCTGTCTGCGGGAAATGGGCCGTGTCGCCAAGGGCGTGGCTGTCGTGACGCGCGAAACACCGCTCGATGAACTGCAGGACCTCATTGAAGCCGGCGTGGTCGGAGCCCGCATCATGGACCTGCCGGGTGGGGCTGTCGATCTCACCCATCTGGACGAGGTCGATAGCATAGCGCAGGAACTCGGCTGGTCGGTTGCGATCCAGTTCGATGGCTCCAACATTCTCGATCATGAAGAGAGGCTATCAACCGTCAAGAGCCGCTGGATTTTTGATCATCACGGCAAGTTCTTCGCAGGCGTGACGCCTGATAGTCCGCAGGTATCAGCGCTGAAACGGCTGATCGACAAGGGCAATTGCTGGTTCAAATTTGCTGGCTGCTACGAATCCAGCCGTTCAGGCGCACCCGATTTCGAAGACATCGCAGCCGTCGCCCGCGTGATCGCAGAATACGCGCCGGAGCGTATCGTCTGGGGCACGAACTGGCCGCATAACAATGCGAAAACAACCGAAGAATATCCTGATGACGCAGACCTGCTGGATACGGTGCTGTCGTGGTTGCCGTCCGATGAGGCTCGCAAAAAGGCGCTTGTGACAAACCCCGAAGAGCTGTTCGGTTTCGATCCCGTCTGAGCAATGACGCAAAAAGCCCGGCTTGGCCGGGCTTTTTATTCTGGCAAAATTTGAGACGTCAGCCGCCGTCTGCGTTGTAAAGCACTTCCAGTGTCGGGATCGACGTGATGTTGAAGCCGCCATCGACATAGTGACATTCGCCGGTTACACCGCGAGACATATTCGACAGAAGATAAAGCGCGGAGCCGCCGATATCGTCGATATCAGGTGTGCGACGAAGCGGTGCGTTCTTCTGGTTCCACGAGAAGATGGCCCGTGCGTCCGAAATACCCGCGCCTGCAAGCGTCCGCACCGGACCAGCGGAGATGGCGTTGACCCGAATACCTTTCGGGCCGTAATCGGCCGCAAGGTAACGCACGGAGGCTTCCAGTGCAGCCTTCGCAACGCCCATGACATTGTAATTCGGAATGACACGCTGGGAGCCATTATAGGTGAGCGTCAGAAGCGAGCCACCATCAGTCATGAGAGCGGCCGCACGTTTGGCGATTTCCGTAAACGAGAAACAGGAAATGACCATGGTGCGGCTGAAGTTGTCCCGCGTCGTGTCCGCGTAGAGACCTTTCAGTTCGTTCTTGTCTGAAAAGCCGATGGCGTGGACGACGAAGTCCAGAGAACCCCAGCGCTCACGCACCGTTTCGAACAGGGCATCCACCGAGGCAATATCCTCGACGTCGCAGGGTACGATAAAGTCGGAGCCCAGCTCCGCAGCCAATGGCTTCACGCGCTTGCCCAGAGCTTCGCCCTGATAGGTGAAAGCAAGCTCGGCACCCTGTGCCGCCAACGCCTTGGAGATACCCCAGGCGATGGAGTGATTGTTGGCGACACCCATGATGAGGCCGCGTTTTCCCTGCATGATCCCATTCATGGGCAATTATCCGTTATAGCGCTGGAAGACGAGCGTAGCGTTGGTACCGCCAAACCCGAATGAGTTGGAAAGAACAGTATCGATCTTGGCGTCGTCGATGCGCTTGCGGACGATTGGTACGCCTTCGAATTCCGGGTCGAGCGTTTCGATATGCGCGCTCTCACCGATGAAGCGTTCCTGCATCATCAACAGGCCATAGATCGATTCCTGAACGCCTGCTGCGCCCAGGGAGTGGCCGGTCAACGACTTGGTGGATTGAATATGCGGGATTTTCGAGCCGAACACTTCGCGAATCGCGCCGATTTCCTTGCTGTCGCCAACCGGTGTGGATGTGCCGTGCGTATTCACGTAATCGACCTCGCCCTTCACCGTTGCCAGCGCCTGACGCATGCAGCGGATCGCACCTTCGCCCGATGGTGCAACCATGTCGTAACCGTCAGATGTTGCGCCGTAACCGACGATTTCGGCGTAAATCTTCGCGCCGCGCGCCTTGGCATGTTCCAGTTCTTCCAGAACCAGAACACCGGCACCGCCCGCAATGACGAAACCGTCACGATTGACGTCATAGGCACGCGACGCAACGGTTGGCGTCTCGTTATATTTGGAAGACATCGCTCCCATGGCGTCGAACAGGTTCGACATGGACCAGTCGAGGTCTTCATGGCCGCCAGCAAACAT
Source organism: Hyphomicrobiales bacterium (assembly GCA_900472925.1). Lineage (GTDB taxonomy): Bacteria > Pseudomonadota > Alphaproteobacteria > Rhizobiales > Rhizobiaceae > Agrobacterium. The sequence goes on along the minus strand of UCJU01000001.1, from coordinate 176,763 downwards.
GACGTCCTGCTTGCCCCACTGGATCATTTCGGCCGCATTGCCGATGCAGTGAGCAGATGTCGAGCAAGCCGACGAGATCGAGTAATTCACGCCGTGGATCTTGAACCAGGTCGCAAGCGTCGCAGATGCCGTCGACGACATGGCCTTTGGCACGGCAAACGGACCGATGCGCTTCGGGCTGTTGTTCTTGAGCGTGATATCCGACGCTTCAACGATTGTCCGGGTGGAAGGACCGCCCGAGCCCATGATGATGCCGGTGCGCTCGTTACCGCTGATGACGCTGTCTTCGAGGCCGGAATCGGCAATCGCTTGCTTCATGGCGACATGGTTCCACGCACCGCCCTGGCTGAGGAAGCGCATGGCGCGACGGTCGACCAAATCGGTCGGGTCGAGCGAGGGCTTGCCCCACACCTGGCACCTGAAGCCGTGCTCGGCAAAATCCGGTGAGAACGAAATCCCCGACTTCGCATTTTTCAATGACGCCGTAACCTCTGCGGCATCGCCGCCGATCGAAGAAACAACGCCGAGGCCGGTGACTACAACTCTTCTCATAAAGTTGACCTTTTCTCTGTTTGCCGCATGACGCATTGACCCGGTGGCAGCCAGAACCGCCACAGGGCCAACATCACCTATCAGGCGGTCTTTTCTTTAGACAGGCCGACACGCAGGTCCGACGCTTGGTAAATCGTTTCGCCATCGGCCTTGAGCCAGCCATCGGCCGTGCCGAGGACCAGACGGCCACGCATGACGCGCTTGAAATCGATGCCGTATTGCAGAAGCTTCGTCTCAGGACGAACCATTCCCTTGAATTTGACCTCGCCGGTGGACAGAGCCATGCCTCGGCCCGGCTCGCCGAGCCAGCCGAGGAAAAAGCCCGTCAGCTGCCACATGCCATCGAGACCAAGGCAGCCCGGCATAATGGGGTTGCCCTGAAAATGGCACGGGAAATACCAGTCATCCGGCGACACGTCGTATTCTGCACGAATGAAGCCCTTGTCGTGCGCTCCACCGGTTTCCGATATCTCGGTGATGCGGTGAACCATGAGCATAGGAGGCAGAGGAAGCTGCGCATTGCCGGGGCCAAACAGCTCGCCACGTCCGCAAGACAGAATTTCCTCGTAATTGTAGCTCGATTGCCTCGTTGACATGGTGTTCTGCTTCCCCGTTCTCTGGTGTTAAAAGACTTCTGTAGAGCAAGTTAGGTTCAAAATGAAGCGCCACAAGGGCAGCTTGCATCTTCAATACCTTAAGCTCTTGGCAAAAGTCCTGCCGTAACATGGCGCCCGCATACAGGAAGCATAAGTCCTGAACCAGAGGAAAATTGCAAAAATGCCCGGTTGGCAGCCAATTGCGGTAGCTGCAATGCCGGAAACTATTGAATGCACTGGCCTTAAAAGTTATATGCTTTCTAAATTGAGTTTATTTGACAGCTTTTGGGGCCGCACTTATGGCATTTGACGCCACGCTGGATATTGGAACAAGGCTACGCCGTTTCGGCTTGCGTCCCACGCGTCAGCGCGTGGCGCTTGGCGACCTGCTGTTTGCCAAGGGTGACCGGCATCTGACAGTGGAAGAGCTTCACGATGAAGCGGTCAACGCAAACGTACCGGTCTCTCTTGCGACCGTGTATAACACATTGCATCAGTTCACCGAGGCAGGTCTGATCCGCGTTCTGGCCGTAGAGGGTGCGAAAACCTATTTCGACACCAACGTTTCCGACCATCACCATTTCTTTGTGGAAGGTGAAAACGAGGTGCTGGATATTCCCGTCAACAACCTGCAGATAGACAACCTGCCAGAGCCGCCTGAAGGCATGGAAATCGCCCATGTCGACGTGGTCATCCGCCTGCGCCGCAAGCGTCGCTGATACCGTGAAGCCCGGTCGCCCCTTAATTCGAAGGGCCATCATTGAAGCCGACCTCGTCGACCAGTTCGGACGCTTGTTTGCGATGGGCCGCGATTTCAGCAAGCGATAAGGTGTCCGGCTTGATCGGGCCGAAATTCTTTACGACATCCGAGGGCTGCCCACCTGGAATGACAGGATACTCGAAAACCTGCTTGGCGTAGATTTCCTGCGCCTCTCCAGACGCCAGGAATTCCATCAGCTTGAGAGCGTTTTCACGGTTCGGCGCGTATTTGGTCATTGCCACGCCGGAAATATTCACGTGCGTTCCCCGGTCATTTGCATTGGGGAAAATGACGCGAACGGCGTTGCCCCATATTTTTTCTTCCGGTTCCTGCTCGTTGGTCAGCATCAGGCCGACATAATAGGTATTGCCAAGCGCGATATCGCATTCGCCGGAATAGATCGATTTGGCCTGCGTGCGGTCCGTCCCGTCGGGTTTGCGAGCGAGATTGTTTTTGAGCGCCGTCAGCCATGTGCGTGTGTAGTCGACACCGTGATGAGCGATCATCGATGCGAAAAGCGCGATATTGTAGGAATGTTGCCCGTCGCGAATGCAGATTTTGCCCTTCCATTTCGGATCGGCAAGTTCCTCGTAGGTAATGTCCTTTTGGCTCACACGGTCCTTGGAGGCATAGACAACCCGCCCACGCGTGGTCAGCCCGAACCACTCGCCCTCGGGGTCACGCAGATTGGCAGGGATATCCTTATCGATAACCGGATCGTTCAGCACAGGCTGGGTAACCTTACCCTCTTTGGCTTCGACAAGGCGGGCTATATCGACAGTCAGCAAAACATCTGCCGGAGAATTAACCCCTTCCGCCCGAATACGCTCGACCAAGCCTTTGTCCAGAAACAGGACATTGGTCTCGATACCGGTCTCCTTGGTGAAAGCATCCAGCAAAGGCTGGATCAATTCCGGTTGGCGGTAGGAGTATACATTGACCTCTTCACCCGCAAACGCTGTGGACATTCCGCCACTGGCAACCAGAGATACCGCCGCCATCGCATACATAATGGATTTCATGCTTGCCATGGGAAACGCCTCCGATAAATTCGATTCTTGAGTTGTTTGTTCATGAATCGAATGGACGGTCAACGGGGCAATTTTGAGAACGAGAAATCTGTTGGAGATTTTTTTGTTTCTGGAATTGTTCTAAACTGAAAAAGCGACTATATGACTCCACATTACAGAGTCAGGAGATCAGCATGCGTTTGACCAAACAGACCAATTATGCCGTCCGCATGTTGATGTACTGTGCTGCCAATGAGGGCAACCTCAGCCGGATCCCGGAGATCGCGAAAGCTTACGGCGTTTCCGAACTGTTTCTGTTCAAAATTCTTCAGCCGTTGAACAAGGCAGGCCTTGTGGAAACCGTGCGTGGCCGCAATGGTGGCGTCAAGCTGGGCAAGCCAGCGGACAAGATCAGCCTTTTTGACGTCGTAAAAGTCACCGAAGACAGCTTCGCGATGGCTGAATGTTTCGAAGACGGTGCGGTCGAGTGTCCGCTTGTTGATAGCTGTGGCTTGAATTCGGCTCTGCGCAAGGCGCTCAACGCGTTCTTTGATGTTCTGACACAGTATTCGATCGATGATCTCGTCAAGGCACGCCCGCAGATCAGCTTCCTGCTTGGCCTTGAAGAAACCATGGCGAAGCGTCGCCCCGTTAGCATGACAGCCACGGCGCCAGCCGCCTGAAGCAGGCATCAGCCGTCATATGAAGCCCGCAAACACCGTTTGCGGGTTTTTCTTTTCGCCCTTCCGGTTGACGGTAATGACGGAAAGGGCGCAACTGTTCGTAGCTATTCGCCTGTCCCTGTTCCATTCGTATTTGCAATGATCATCAAGCCAGACCTCTACAGCTTTATCCTCACCATCCTTATAGGAAGCACCGGCGCGCTCGTCGCCTTTATCATCGGTCTGCCCGCCCCGTTTTTGTGCGGCCCTGCCCTCGCTGTCACTCTTGCAGGGCTCGCAGGTTTGAAACTGTCGATCCCTCCCCTCGTGCGAAACGCCGCATTCGTTGTCGTCGGCATTTCCATGGGAACGAGCGTGACGCCGCAGGTCATCGACGCGGCAAGAGCCTGGCCGTTAAGTTTTCTCGCGGTTCTCGTGACCGTGGTCTTGCTTCTCTACGTCGCCTTCTGGATTCTGCGCTACGGCTTTGGCTACGATCGCACGACATCAATGCTGGGCGCTTCGCCTGGTCATCTCAGCTACATCATCAGCCTTACCGCCGAGACAAAAAGCGATCTTGCCACGGTTAGCGTCATTCAGAGCGTTCGCGTGTTGGCGCTGACGCTCGCTGTACCGCTGCTCGTTGAGTATTTCGATCTCATCAGCGTAGAGCCGATCATCCTGTCGGCGCCCATGAGCCCTGTCGTTTTAGGCCTGACCATTCTTGCATCACTTGCAGTCGGCTGGCTTTTCATGCGCTGGCGTTTTCCGGCAGCTTTGCTGTTGGGCGGCGTTGCTGTGTCGATCGGTATTCACATCACCGGCCTGACAAGCGGCGGTGTTCCGAGCTGGTTAAGCCAACCCACCTATATCATATTGGGTAGCCTGATCGGCACGCGCTTTTCCCGTGCCTCCCTTCGCGACATGCGAAAGGCATTTCTCGCCGGGGGCGTCGTCACCATCGCTGTCATGGTGCTTTCTTCTCTCATCGCAATACTCATTGCACGGCTGACGGGCGTCCCTTTGAACGCGGTTATGATCGCATTTGCACCGGGCGGGTTGGAGACGATGGCCGCCATGGCAGTTATGATGCACGCCGATACCGCCTATGTCGGCTCACACCACGTTTTGCGTCTTTTGTTTCTCTCCGTGCTGATGCCATCAGTGATGGGCAAGGATGTGCGCAAGAAATAAGCCCTGATCCGTGCGTTAGAATCTGCGCATAAATTGAGATTCAGTTGCAACTCTTTCGGTTCGGTTCTCGTTAGGACCATCGGACCGGGGAAAATATCGCTTACATCGACATGAGTACGACTTTCCCTCCACATTTCTTTGAATGGAGATCGTTGATGAAGCGTTTTATCACACTGGCCAGCGCGGGAATGGCGCTTGCCCTCTATGCCTCGATTGCACAGGCGCAAGTCGTTGTTTCGTCCAAGATCGACACAGAAGGCAGTGTCATCGGCAACATCATTCTCACCGTTCTGAACAAGAACAATATCGAGACGACCGACCGGATCCAGCTCGGCGCAACACCGGTTGTGCGCAAGGCGATTACGGCTGGCGAGATCGACATCTATCCCGAATATACGGGCAATGCGGCCTACTTCTTTGAGAAGGCGGACGACCCGCTGTGGAAAGACGCGGCGAAAGCCTATGAGGAAGCAAAAACCCTAGATTATGACGCCAATAAAATCGTCTGGCTGACGCCTGCCCCCGCCAACAACACCTGGGGCATCGCTGTTCGTAAGGATGTGGCTGACAAGAACAATTTGAAGACGCTCAGCAACCTTGGCACCTATATCGCAGGTGGCGGGCAGATCGTGCTTGCGGCATCGTCTGAATTCGTGAACTCCGCCGCGGCACTTCCGGCCTTTCAGAAGACCTATGGCTTTACGCTGAAGCCGGAGCAGCTCATCACGCTCTCGGGCGGTGACACCGCCGCAACTATCGCGGCGGCTGCCAACCAGACCAACAATGCCAATGCAGCCATGGTCTACGGCACCGATGGCGGCATTGCTCCATCAGGTTTGGTGGTTCTGGAAGACGATAAGAAGGTGCAGCCGGTCTATCAGCCCGCACCGATCATCCGCGAAGCCGTTCTGAAACAGCACCCGAATATCGAGAAAATATTGAAGCCCGTCTTTGAAAAGCTCGATCTTGCGACGCTTCAGGAATTGAACGCGCGGGTACAGGTTGGCGGCGAACAGGCAAAGGCCGTTGCTGCAGACTTCCTGACAAAAAGCGGCCTTGTGAAATAAGAGCGTGGGCTTGCAGCGCGCACTCAACAGCCCGATGCGTTTGACACTCCTGCCCGACAAGGTAGGAGTGCTCATTTCAGGCATTCTGATTTATGCCGCCTTAGCGCTGCCATTCGTGACGTTTCGGGCCAATCGCATCGTGCAGGGCGAAGCGCGTGACCTCACCGCGTCGCTTCCGACAGGTGCCGCTTATGCACTCATTGCCGTCATGACCTTTGCAGCGCTGGCGGCGTTCTTCCGTATTGGCACAAGGCTGAAGCTTGCGGCGTCTCTGCTGGCCTTGTTGACGCTGATGATCGTCATCGGTTTTGCCGCTCACTTCCTCACGCCAGAAGGCAATGCCTATGCGCGGGTGTCACCCGCAAGCGGGTTCTGGTTCATGTTCGCTGGTTTGGCTCTGTTGGCAACGGATACGATCGCCAGGCTAAACCCCAAACCCTATGTGCGTGTTCTCCTTCTCTTCGTGGCCCTAGCGGTCTTGACTGGTATCTTTCTTTCCGACCAGTGGAGTGGCCTTTCCATCATGAAGGAATATGGCACTCGCTCCGATATTTTCTGGACAGAAGCCGGGCGGCATCTGCAATTGGCCATTGGATCTCTTTTGGCAGCGTCCATCATCGGCATTCCCTTAGGCGTTCTCTGTCATAAGGTCGCCAAGCTGCGCGCCGCTCTGCTAAACAGCCTCAACATTGTTCAGACCATACCCTCCATCGCCCTTTTTGGTCTGCTGATTGCGCCGCTGGGATGGGTGGCTGCCAATATCCCAGGTGCATCGGATATCGGTATCCGGGGCATCGGCATGGCACCGGCCTTCGTCGCGCTGTTCCTCTATTCGCTGTTGCCCGTCGTTTCAAATACCGTCGTGGGTTTGGAGGGCGTGCCGAATTCCGTCACCGATGCGGCACGAGGATTGGGCATGCGAAGCTGGCAACGGTTGCTCAAGATCGAGTTTCCGCTGGCGCTACCGATCATCCTGACCGGCATCCGCATCGTTCTTGTCCAGAATATCGGGCTAGCCACCATCGCCGCACTCATCGGTGGCGGCGGCTTTGGTGTCTTCGTGTTTCAGGGTATCGGACAAACGGCGATGGATCTGGTTCTGCTGGGCACCATCCCCACCGTCGTTCTGGGCTTTACCGCAGCCATTCTGCTCGATGCGCTCATCGAGAGCCTTCTGTTCAAACGGGAAAGCCGCTCATGATCGAGGTAAAAAATCTTAGCAAGACCTATGATGGCGTCACCGTGGTGGATGATGTTTCGCTGACGATTGCGGCTCGCAGCATTACGGTTATCGTCGGAACATCGGGCTCTGGAAAAACCACGCTCCTGCGCATGATCAACAGACTGGTGGAGCCCTCCTCCGGCGCTATCCTGATCGATGGGCAGAACATTCTGGACATGCCGGGCTACGCGCTGCGCCGCAGTATCGGTTATGCCATTCAGGGTCACGGGCTGTTTCCCCATCGAACCGTTGCGCAAAACATAGCGACTGTGCCGGAACTGCTGGGTTGGGACCGAGACCGTATCAACACCAAGGTGACCGAACTCCTCGAACTTTTCCAGCTTGATCCGTCACTCTATGCCAAGCGGCATCCGAGTGAACTGTCCGGCGGACAGCAGCAACGTGTGGGTGTCGCAAGAGCCTTGGCGGCCGAACCGAATATACTCTTGATGGACGAACCTTTTGGTGCGCTCGACCCGATTATTCGCGCCAAGGCGCAGGATGATCTGCTTGCCATCCAGAAAAAACTCGGCGTGACGATCGTCCTCGTCACACACGATATGGACGAAGCCTTTCATCTCGCCAACCGTATTGCCGTGATGGATAAGGGCAGGATCGTTCAGTACGGGCCACCAGCCGATCTCGTGCTGAAACCTGCCACAGATTTCGTCCGCATCATGATCGGTGAGCGCGAGCGGCCGCTTCGTCTGCTTTCGGTCGGGACGGTCTGGGATATGATGGAGCCGGGCGAAGCTGATGGGGAGCCTCTGCCCGGACAGACCAGCCAGCGCGACGCTTTGTCGGCCATGTTGTGGGCGGGTTGCGACGCCCTTCCCGTGATGGGACCCGATGGGCAGAAAGCGGGAAAAATTCGCCGTGAGACCCTTCTGCAGAATGCGACGGGCCAGCCATGACAAGGCGGTCCGAACTTCTTTTGCTTGGAACGCTCAGCCTCTTCCTCATCCTCTTTCTTGTGAGGCCGGATGTCTTCGAGCATATTTTCAGTCCGCTCGTGCAGGCAGGCGCTCCTGCAATCTATGTTCAGGCCAATCTCCTATCCTTGACGCTGTCACACATCGCGACGGTGGCAATTGCGACGGGATCGGCCGTCGTCATTGCCGTGACGCTGGCCATTCTTGTCACGCGCCCATTCGGCAGGGAGTTCCTGCCGCTCTCGCGCAGCATCGTCAATATCGGACAGACCTTTCCGCCAGTCGCGGTGCTGGCACTGGCCGTGCCGATCATGGGGTTCGGCCAAAAGCCGACGCTGATCGCCCTTTTCCTCTATGCGTTGCTGCCCATCTTCGAAAACACACTGACAGGCCTGACCACCTTGCCCGGCACCATCATGGAAGCGGCAAGAGGTGCTGGCATGACCGGCTTCCAGCGCCTGTGGCGAGTGGAGCTTCCGCTGGCCCTTCCCGCAATTCTGGCCGGGATCAGGCTGTCTGCCGTCATTAGCCTTTCGACGGCAACCATCGGTTCGACGGTGGCCGCCAGAACATTGGGCGAGGTGATCATCGCAGGCCTGCAATCCAATAATCTCGCTTTTATTTTGCAGGGCGGCCTGATTGTCGGGGCTCTCGCTGTCTTGATCCATAGCGGGCTATCGATGTTGGAAGCCAGGGCCGCCAAGCGAGCGGGCTACTGAATGTCATCAGTGCCACTGTGTAGAAACAGTTTCCACAGCGCTCGGTAATACGCTAGGCGGATGAGACTGATTTTGGAATTGCAGAGGTATTCGTGAAACAGGCAATCATCGTCATGGGTGTCAGCGGCTGCGGCAAGTCTACCGTCGGCGAAGAACTGGCCGAACGGCTGGGCATTCCCTTCATGGAGGGTGACAAGCTTCACCCCGCCTCCAATGTCGAAAAAATGGCTGCGGGAACGCCGCTCACCGATGAAGATCGCTGGCCGTGGCTCGATCTCGTCGGTGCTGAACTGCGCAAGGGTTATGAGGCCGGTGGTATCGTCATTTCCTGCTCCGCCCTCAAGAAAACCTACCGCGAACGCCTGCGCGAAGCATGCGGCGGTCCCCTTGCCTTCGTTTACCTCGAAGGCAGCGAAGCACTTTTGACCGAGCGCATGGGCGCGCGCACCGGCCACTTCATGCCGCTCTCGCTTTTGAAGACGCAGCTGGCCACGCTGGAAGTTCCCACGGGCGAACCCGGCGTCGTCACTGTCAGCATCGACGCCACGCCAGACGAGATCACCGATAACGCCGTGAAGAGGCTATCAGCGTTATAGGTTTTCACGCAATTCCGGACGCAAAACCGCTTCTCACTTTTGCTGGAATTGCTCTAAACGCCGAGCTTGTCGCGAAGACCGTACCACCATGCTCCGAGCATGGTCAGCGGCACGCGGAAGGTCTTGCCGCCGGGGAACGGGTAGTTCGGCAGCGACGACCAGACATCGAAGCGCTCCGCATGACCCGCGACGGCTTCGCCTAAAATTCTGCCCAGAAGCTGCGTCGTCGTCACGCCATGGCCGCTGTCGCCATGCGAGAAATAGACGTTGGATGACAGGCGCCCGATATGCGGGATGCGTGTCAGCGTCAGCGCAAAGTTGCCGCTCCAGGCAAAATCAATCTTGGTATTCTGCAATTGCGGGAATGTCTTCAGCATATTGGGACGGATGACGCTGGTGAGGTCCGCTGGATCGCTGCCGCCGTAACCGATACCCCCGCCATAGAGCAGGCGATTGTCAGAGGTGCGACGGTAATAGTCCAGAATGTAATTGGCATCCTCGACGCAATAATTGGCAGGCAACAGGTCTTCGATCAGAGCAGCGTCAAGCGGCTCTGTCGCCATCACCTGACTGGACACTGGCATCATCCGCTCACCGATTTCCGGTAGCAGACCGCCGAGATAGGCATTTCCGCAGACCAGTACATATTTGGCCGCGACCTTGCCCTGCGCCGTCCGCACCACAGGGTTCGTACCCTGCTCGACCGCGATGACGCGGGAATTTTCGAAGATGCGCCCACCGAGGCTTTCAATTGCCGCCGCTTCACCCAGAACATAGTTCAGCGGATGAATATGGCCGCCGAAACGGTCGATCATACCGCCCGCATAGCGGTCCGACTTCACGTATTTTCCGACTTCGGCCTTCGACACCATTTCTAGCCCGGTATGGCCGTGCTGTTCCCAGTTTGCCTTGTTGGCGGCCATTTCGGTGATCTGTTTGGGGGTGAAGGCTGCAAAGAAACCGCCATCGACAAGATCGCAATCGATCCCGTATTTCGCCACGCGCTCGCGGATGATCTGGCCGCCTTCGAGCGACATCGCGCCCAGCTGCGCGGCCTTCTGCGCACCGTAACGGCGGGCAATCGTGTGAAGATCGCGGCTATAACCATTGACGATCTGACCGCCGTTGCGCCCGGACGCGCCGAAGCCGACCCGCTCACCTTCCAGAACGATGACGGAAAAACCCTTTTGCGCCAGTTCCAGTGCCGCAGACAGGCCGGTAAAGCCGGCACCGATGATGCAGACATCCGCATCCTGATCGCCCTGAAGCGCGGTTCGGACGGTCTTGGTGTTGGCGGACGCGGCATACCACGACGTGGTATGGCCGGGATTTGGGGTATCAGTCACCTGAGCCATGTTACACCGTCCTGATATATGCGTCGTATTCGACGTCGGTCACGCGGAGAGAAAATTCGGACAATTCCTGCTGTTTGCAGGCGGAATAGAGCGTGCGGTACTTTTGCCCGAAGGTCGCATAGGCGAAGCTGGACCGGGTGAAGCGCTGAAGTGCATAGTCCCAGTTCGTCGGCAGCGGTTCGTGGTTGATGGCATGGCTGTCACCTGCAATCGCCCCGCCCGGCTGGCGCTTTTCCTTCATTCCGGCAAGGGCTGCACTCAGGATCATGGCCAGCACCAGATAGGGATTGGTGTCGGCACCGGCTACGCGGTGTTCGATACGGGTCGCGGGCTTGCTGGCCACGATGACGCGGATCGCTGCAGATCTGTTATCGATCCCCCAGGACGCGTAGGTCGGCGCATGTTCACTGGGGCGCAGGCGGCGGTAGGAATTGGCGTGCGGCGCAAACACCGCCATGCTTTCTCCCATATTCTCCAGAAGGCCGCCCACCGAATGCATCAGCGCTTCGGAGGGGCCATTTTCGCCCGCGTAGATATTGTTGCCGTCTCTATCAAGCATGGAGAAATGCACATGCATGCCGTTGCCCGCCTGCATGCCATAGGGCTTGGCCATGAAGGTGGCATCGAGATCGTGCTTGCGCGCCACGCCCTTGACGATGCGCTTCAGGAACACTGCATCGTCTGCTGCCCGCAGCGCATCCGGCACATGGTTGAGGTTGATTTCGTATTGGCCCGGACCGTTTTCGCGAAGTGTCGTATCGGCCCCGACATTCTGCGCGCGACAGGCCGTCGAGATATCGTGGAAGACGCCCTCGAAATCCTGCAATTCCGAGATGGAGAGAACCTGCGTCTGGCCGGTATGCCACCGGCCTTCGCGGCTGCGCGGCGGGCGCACGGGGTCGAGTGCGGAGCGGACGGGATCGATGAGATAAAACTCAAGCTCAGTGGCGACAACCGGCGTTAGCCCGCGCCGGGTGAACCCCGCCAGCACTTGCGCCAGCACATTGCGAGGGTCGCCGTAAAAACCGTTGCCGTCAGGGTCTTTCATGGCGAGCAGAACCTGCGCCGTGGGACGCCCCAGCCACGTGACACGTGACAGCGTTTCAGGAACGGCAAAGCAAAGACCATCGGGGTCGCCGGTTCCCTCTGCCAGTCCCGCGGCATTGACGTCTCGGCCCCAGATATCCAGCGCATAGACGGATCGAGGCACGGCCATGCCTTTTTCCAGGACATCGATGGCGCGTTCACGCGGTATCCATTTGCCGCGCGGCACGCCATTTACATCGATGACAAAGGCTTCAAGAATTTCAATATCGGGGTTTTCTTCAAAAAATCTTTTTGCGTAATCAATATCGACCATCATTCACCAGCTCGTTGTTTCGTTTTCGGTTCGCGGCAGAGTCGCTAACGGAAAACATCCACAAGCTGATAAATAAGATATCGCGTCGTCATGATGACACCACGCCTCATTGTTTTCCACGTTCTCGTTTCATCGTACGTGGGCTGGCCCCAGAAGGCCAGCACGTTCTTGAAAACGCCTACTCGCTGATCGCTGCCGTCTTGACCGCCTCGATGTTGAAGGCGGCAGCCATCAGCGCGCGCGTATAGTCCTCTTTCGGCGCCTCGAAGATGGACTTCGCTGGACCGCTTTCCACCACCTTGCCGTGACGCATGACGATCATGTCGTTGGCGAGTGCTTTCACGACTTTGAGGTCATGGCTGATAAAGAGATAGGCCAGATCATGCTTGGCCTGCAAATCCCGCAGCAGATCGACGACCTGCGCCTGCACGCTCATGTCGAGCGCAGAGGTCGGCTCGTCCAGCATCACGAAGCGCGGTTTGAGCACCATGGCGCGGGCAATGGCGATGCGCTGTCTCTGGCCACCGGAAAACTCATGCGGATAACGCCAGCGCGTGGCGGGGTCGAGCCCCACCTCATCCAGCGCCTGCGCAACGCGGCGGTCACGCTCATCCGCAGACAGCGATTTCTCATGCACCCGCAGCCCTTCGGCGATGATTTCGCCCACCGACATGCGTGGGCTGAGCGAACCATAGGGGTCCTGAAACACCACCTGAAGCCGGTTTCTGAGCGGCTTCATCATTGCATAGGAATAGCCATCGATGGACTGGCCAATGAAGCTGATCCGCCCCTTGGACGAAATCAGTCGTGACAGCGCCAGTCCCAGCGTCGTCTTGCCGGAGCCGGATTCGCCCACCACACCGACGGTCTGCCCGGCGCGCAAAGTGATATCGATCCCGTCCACCGCCTTGACGTGATCCACGACCTTGCGCATCAGCCCGGCCTTGATCGGGAACCAGACCTTGATGTCGTCGCCCTGCATGACGACAGGCTTGCTGCTATCGGACAGCGGCGGCTCACCCTTGGGTTCGGCAGCCAGAAGATGGCGGGTATAGGCATGCTGCGGGTTGCTGAAGACCTGCTCGACCGTGCCGGTCTCCACGATCTTGCCCTTGGTCATCACACAGACACGGTCTGCGAATTTGCGCACGATGCCGAGGTCATGGGTGATGAACAGCATGGACATGTCGTGCTGGTTCTTCAAATTGCCCAGCAGCTCCAGGATTTGCGCCTGTACCGTCACATCCAGCGCCGTCGTCGGCTCGTCCGCGATCAGCAGTTTCGGCCGGTTGGCGAGTGCCATGGCAATCATCACGCGCTGGCGCTGGCCGCCCGATAGTTCGTGCGGATAGGCTTTCAGTCTCTTTTCCGGCTCGCGAATGCCGACCTGCAACAGCAGTTCGAGCGTCCGCTTGCGCGCCTCGATGCCGGTGATGGCCTGATGAAGCTCAAGGATTTCACCAATCTGCCGCTCTATGCTGTGCAGCGGATTGAGCGAGGTCATCGGCTCCTGAAAGATCATGGTGATATCGTTGCCACGCACGGCGCGAAGTTCGCGCATCGAGGCATTCAGCAAATCCTTGCCCTCGAACAGGATTTGGCCTGAGGGATGGCTTGCTGCAGGATAGGGCAAAAGCTTCAGAATGGAGTTCGCCGTGACCGATTTGCCCGAACCCGATTCGCCCACCAGTGCCACGATTTCGCCGGGCATGATATCGAACGACACATGATCGACAGCCACGCTCTCCTTGCCGCCCTGATGAAAGGCAACGGACAGGTCACGGACGGAAAGAAGCGGAGCGGTCATCGTATCCTTTACGGCACTCATCGGAACGTCTTTCTCGGATCGAACGCGTCGCGCACCGCTTCACCCACGAAGATCAAAAGCGACAGCATGATCGACATGGTGAAGAACGCCGTCAGCCCCAGCCATGGGGCCTGAAGGTTGTTCTTGCCCTGCGCGATCAACTCTCCCAGCGAAGGCGAGCCGGGCGGCATGCCGAAACCAAGGAAGTCGAGCGATGTCAGCGTGGTAATCGAGCCTGAGAGGATGAAGGGCAGGAAGGTGAGTGTCGCGACCATTGCATTGGGCAGCAGGTGGCGGAACATGATGGTGCCGTTGCCGACACCGAGCGCGCGGGCGGCGTTGACATATTCGAAGTTGCGGGCACGCAGAAACTCGGCGCGGACAATGCCGACGAAGCCGACCCATGAAAACAGCAGCATGATGCCCAGCAACACGAAGAATCCGGGGGGCAGAATGGCGGCGATGATCAGCAGGATATAGAGCACCGGCATGGATGACCATATCTCGATGAAACGCTGCATCAGAAGGTCGGTCCAGCCGCCGAAATAGCCCTGCACCGCACCGGCGCTAACACCGACGATGGCCGAAGCGATGGTGAGCGCCAGCCCGAACAGCACGGAAATGCGGAAGCCGTAGATGACACGGGCCGCCACGTCTCGTGCCTGATTGTCTGTGCCGAGCCAGTTAAGATTGCCGATCGTGCAGCCGGGATCAGCCGTGCCTTGCGGATAGCCGGAGCAGCGTTCCTGCGCATCCATCAGCCAGAAGGGTGCCGTGGGCGCGGAATGCGGAATGTTGGAATTGACGGTCTGGTAAGAATAGCGGATCGGCGGCCAGATCATCCAGCCATTGGCATTGATCTCATCCTGAATGAAGGCGGATTTGTAATCCGTCTGGGCCAGAAAGCCGCCGAATTTCTCTTCCGGATAGTCGACCATGACAGGCACCAGTATCTCGCCCTTGTAGGAAGCGATGATGGGTTTGTCATTGGCCAGAAACTCGGCAAACAGGCTCAATCCGAAGATCAGGAGAAACAGCCAGAACGACCAGTAGCCGCGACGATTTGCCTTGAAATTCTGCCAGCGCCGCACGCTTGTCGGAGAAAAGAACGGGCGCTTTTGGGGTGGCGCATCGGTGATTGCTGATGGTGTCACGGTCATCACACGTCCCTCCGCTCGAAGTCGATGCGCGGATCGATCCATGTGTAGATCATGTCGGAGATGAGGCTGACGACGAGGCCCATCAGCGAGAAGATGAACAGCGTTCCGAACACGATGGGGTAATCGCGGTTGACGACCGAGAGATAACCCAACCGTCCCAAGCCATCCAGTGAGAAGATGTTTTCGATCAACAGCGAACCGGTAAAGAAGGCCGAGATGAAAGCGCCGGGGAAGCCGGCAATCACGATCAGCATGGCGTTGCGGAAGACGTGGCCATAGAGAACCTTGCGTTCCGACAGGCCTTTGGCGCGCGCCGTGACCACATATTGTTTCTTGATCTCATCGATGAAGGAATTTTTGGTCAAAAGCGTCGTGGTGGCAAAGGCCGAAAGGACAAGCGCTGTCAGCGGCAGCGCCAGATGCCAGAAATAGTCGATGATCTTCTGCCACCATGTCAGTTCGGCAAAATTGTCCGACGTCAGCCCACGCAGAGGGAACCAGTCGAAGAACGAACCACCGGCAAACAACACGATCAGCAGAATGCCGAACAGGAAGCTCGGCACCGCATAGCCGACAATGACGATGCCAGATGTCCAGACGTCGAATTTCGAGCCATCCGACACGGCTTTCTTGATGCCGAGCGGGATCGAGATGGCATAAGAAATGATCAAGATCCAGAAACCAAGCGAGATCGAAACCGGCAGCTTGTCGATGATGAGGTCGATGACGGATGAATTGCGGAAGAAGCTGTCGCCGAAATCGAAGCGGATGTAATTCCACATCATCTCCAGAAAACGGGTGAGCGGCGGCTTATCGAAGCCAAACTGCTTTTCCAGCTTGGCGATTAGCTCGGGATCGAGCCCCTGCGCGCCGCGGTATTTCGAACCGCTTTCATCCAGACCGCCCTGCCCCATGAGATCGCCGCCGCCAGACAGGCGGTCGGATGCACTGTCTCCGGAGCCGGACAGCTGGGCCACGACTTGTTCGACCGGACCTCCCGGCGCAAACTGGATGACAAGAAAGGAAATGCCCATAATGCCGATAATGGTCGGTATCATCAGGGCCAGACGCCGCAGAATATAAGCTCCCATCAGGTGCTCCGCTCAGTTGTTATCGGTCGCGTCAAACCGTTTCCTTTCGGGCAGGCGGAAAAGACCGCAGGCGTCGTGATTCGTTATCGCTCATGTGAATCAAGGCTCGGCTTATAAAGCAAGGCCCACGTTATTTTCCGGCATTTGCAGACCACCAGGCGTTGGGGAAACCGATGCCGTATTCAGGGAGGTTTTCTGGCTGCACCAGCGTGTTCCAGTAAGCGAGAAACATCTCGCCCTTGTAGAATTGGGGGATAACGTAGTGGTTGAACAGAAGAACCCTGTCGAGCGCCCTTGCTGCGGCAACCTGCTCATCACGATTGGGTGCCAAGATAATCTTTCTAACCAAGGTATCCACTGCCGGATTCTTGATGCCAGCCAGATTGCCGGACCCCTGGCGATCCGCAGCAGCCGATCCCCAGTAATCAGCTTGCTCATTTCCAGGATTGGGTAACGTTACCCACAATTTGATTACGACATCGAAATCGAAGCTGCGTTGACGGTTGGTATATTGCGAGGCATCCACAGTGCGGATCGTGGCATTGACGCCGATTTTCTTCAGGTTCTGTACAAACGGCAGAATGGTGCGCTCCATACCAGCGGAATCGCTCAGCAATTCGATGGAGAGTTGTTCTCCGGTCTTGGCATTCACCATGCGGTTACCGCGAAGTTCATAGCCCGCCTCCTTCATCAGCCGGACTGCCTCACGCAAGTTGTCACGTTGCTTGGCCGGGTCGCCCCCCACAGGATTGCGATACTCCTGCGTGAAGACTTCAGGCGGAACCTGATCCTTCAGCTCCTGCAATATCTCCAGTTCACGACCGGTTGGAAGGCCGGAGGATGCAAGCTCGCTTCCCATGAAAAAGCTGTTGATGCGGGTGAAGCTCCCATAAGCCAGTGTCTTGTTTAGGTCCTCGAAATCGAAGGCATAGTTGAGAGCTTGTCTTAGCTTGGGATTTTGGAATTTCTCCCAGCGCTCATTTGGAACCATGGCCTGCATGATCCCTATCGACCGATAGATATTGGGAAGCTCTTCCTTCTTAATGCGTCCGTCTTTGACTGCGGGGACGTCGTAACCTGTAACCCAGCGACTGGACGACTGCTCCTGCCAAAAGTCTATGTTTCCTGATTTGAACGCTTGGAACTGCACCTCTTGATCGGCGAAGAACGCGTAGGTGATGGTTTTGAAATTGTTTTGCCCGACATTGACGTTGATGTCCTTGCCCCAATAATCGTCGCGTCGTTCATAGGTGATAGTAGAGCCCGGGTTGACGCTGGTGATCTTGTAAGGACCAGATCCCATAACGGGCTCTAAAGTGCCGCGAGAAATATCTCGCGGTTTACCGTCTGGCCCATTTCCCTCCCACCAGTGTTTTGGCACGATCGCCAATTGCCCTACGATTTGTGGCAACTCCCGATTTCCCTTTTCATCGAATGAAAAGGTGACGTCTCGCTCTCCCGTTACTTCCGCCTTTATAACGTGCGCATAAATTGTCGCCATCTGCGGACTGAGATCCTTTGATTTTTCGAAACTAAAGACAACGTCTTCAGGCGTCACAGCCTTCCCGTCCGCCCATTTTGCCTCTTTGCGCAGACGGAACGTCGCCTTAGAAATATCATCAGGAAAGCTGACCCCTTCGGCAAGAAGTCCATAGGACGAGGACAACTCCTCTTCAGATGACTGGAAAAGCGTGTCGAAAACCAAGGCAATACCTGTGGCAACTTCGCCCTTGACCAGAACAGGATTGAGCGTGTCGAATGTCCCGGTCGTAGACATCCGTAACGTCCCCCCCTTGGGCGCATCCGGGTTCACATAATCGAAGTGCTTAAAACCATTTGGATGCTTCAATTCACCGACGGTCGAAATCCCGCTGCGCCAGTTTTCGCTGTCCTGCGCCCGCGCTGTCATCGGCGCTATCACGCATGATAGAGCAGCCAGAGCGAACACACCGGATTTCAACCTTGCCAATGTCATAGAGCGACAGTCCTTTTCGTTTTCATTGCCGTGCACCATAAGACAAACATTGGCAAAATATAGGGGATTTGGCTCACAAGCAGTTTATGCCGCTCAAATCTGGCAAACATGCTTTCACCTAATTCGCGTTCCAGCGTAATATTCATCAAAGAATCATTTCAAGCATCGCAGGCGGCGGACAATATGGAAAAACAGGCAAGAGGCGTGTGCAAGGCATCACTCCTGGCACTCTCGATGATCTCAATACTGACCATCGATGGCGCTTCCGCCTTTGCGCAGGACGGCCCTGCCAAGCAGGTCTTCGGTAACATCACCCTGCCCTCCGCTGGTCCTTCCGCCTCCTACGGTTCCTATGCCAAGGGTTGCCAGTCGGGCGCCGTCGCATTGCCAACCGAAGGGCAAGGCTTTCAGGCCATGCGGCTTTCCCGCAATCGTCGCTGGGGCCAACCGCAGATGATTTCCTTCATCGAGCGCTTTGCCAAAGATGCTCAAAAGATCGGCTGGCCGGGCCTTTTGATCGGCGATATTTCACAGCCGCGCGGTGGACCGATGCTGACGGGCCATGCGTCGCACCAGATCGGACTGGATGCCGATATCTGGTGGCGGCAGATGCCGAGCCAGATCATGAGCGCCGAACAGCGCGAGACCACGCCCTTCATCTCCATGCTCGACAAAAGCAAGTTCCTGACCGTCGATGATCGCAAATGGTCGCCGCTCAATGCCAAGCTCGTCATGATGGCCGCGAGCTATCCGCAGGTTGAGCGCATCTTCGTCAATCCGGCCATCAAGCAGAAGCTTTGTCAAAGCTGGACGGGCGACCGCACGTTCATGGGCAAGATCAGGCCGATTTACGGGCATGACGAGCATTTCCATGTGCGCCTAGAATGCCCGCCCGGCGCGACCAATTGCAAGCCGCAGGCACCCGTGGGAGCGGGTGACGGTTGCGACAAGTCGCTGGCATGGTGGTTTACCAAGGAACCATGGGCTGCGCCAAAGAAAGATCCGAATGCCAAGCCGCCAAAGCCGCCGCGTCCGATGATGGTGTCCGATCTGCCGAAGGCCTGCACCGCAATCGCTTCCGCGCCGTCGGCAGGCAGGGCAAGCAATGCCGCTCAAAATTCCTATGCCCCGCTTGAGGCGCAGACTTCCGGCTCGGGTGGGCCGACGCCGCCTTCGGATGTGCCGCGCCCGTCCATGCGTCCGTCATCGAATTGAGGCTGTCCTTCTTTCCAAACTGTACAAAGTTGCGGTAGAAGGCTTCAAATCGATTTAGATGAACAAGGTTGGGGCACAGAGACCATATGAACGGGCAACGCTGTATCGCTTTGATTGCGCATGACCAGAAAAAAGATGACATGGCGGATTTCGCCCGCAAGCATCAGTTTGCATTGGCGCAGTTCCGGATCGTTGCCACCGGAACCACCGGCGGGCGCGTGCAGGACGCCTGTCCGGGCCTAAACGTCGTGCGTTTGAAAAGCGGCCCGCTGGGTGGCGATCAGCAGATCGGCGCGATGATTGCGACGGGCGACGTCGATATGCTGATCTTTTTCATTGACCCTCTGTCTTCCCTACCCCACGACGTTGACGTCAAGGCGCTGACGCGCCTTGCGACCGTCTATGACATTCCCATGGCCTTGAACCGGGCCACCGCCGAACAGCTGACCGATTTTTATTCGACACAGTGATATCCCGGCCATCCAGGAGCAGCGATGACCACGCAGAACGAAACACTTTCATTTCCGATTCTCATCGGAGACATCGGCGGCACCAATGCGCGCTTCTGTATTTTGATGGATGCTGACGCTGATCCGGTTCATTTGACCAGCGTCAAGACGGCAGACTTCAAGACCATTGATGACGCGATACAGCACACGATTCTGGACAAGACCGGGGTCCAACCCGTCTCGACAATTCTTGCTGTCGCAGGTCCGATCGAGAGTGATGAGATTCCGTTGACGAACTGCCATTGGGTGGTGAAGCCGAAAGAAATGCTGGTCAAGCTCAGCCTTAGAGATGTCATCGTTATCAATGATTTCGAGGCACAAGCGCTGGCTATCGCGTCTCTCAACGATGACAATCGCCAACCCATCGGCCCGCAAAAACCGGACATGATGGCATCACGCGTCGTGTTGGGTCCGGGCACGGGGCTTGGTGTTGCAGGGCTGGTTTACGCCCGCAACATGTGGTTTCCGGTTCCCGGCGAGGGCGGTCACATCGATATTGGTCCGCGCACGGCGCGGGATTATGAAATCTTTCCGCATCTTGACACAATCGAAGGCCGCATTGCCGGCGAGCAGATTCTCTGTGGACGCGGTTTGGTGAACCTGTACCGCGCCATCTGTGCCGTCGATGGAGTGACGCCTGCTTTTTCCGATCCTGCAGACGTGACAGCGACGGGTTTGAGCGGAGAAAATCCCCAGTCGAAAGAAACGTTGTCGCTGTTCAGCACCTATCTAGGGCGGATCGCAGGCGACATGGCCTTGATCTTCATGGCGCGGGGCGGGGTCTATCTTGCTGGGGGCATTTCCCAAAAAATCATTCCAGCGCTGAAGCTGCCGGAATTTCGTGAAGCTTTCGAAGATAAGGCGCCACACAAGGCGCTGATGCGCAGCATTCCGACCCACGTTGTCACCCATCCGCAGGCAGCGCTCGCAGGCCTTTCCACCTATGCCCGGACACCCTTCAACTTCGGGCTGACACTGGATGGCAGGCGCTGGCAGGTGTAGGTGGCAAGTCGGGACTGGCCAAAACCAGCCCAAATGGATATAGACGCCGGTTGAATGGGCAGCGTGCTTGCCCCGAACCGCACAAGGTGGATGAACACTTGAAGACCGCCAAAAAACGGCATCCCGTGGATACCGACACAATCACATCAGTCCTGAAGCGTATTTTTGCAGAAAACGCCCGCGATCATATTTCGGGCTATGCCTTCGCAATATTCTGCCTGCTGACCGTTGCCGGCACGACCGCCTTCACGGCCTGGATCATGGATTCCATCATCAACGAGGCGTTCGTCAACCGACGGGCAGATCTCGTGTGGATCATCTGTGCCTCTATCTTTGCCGCATTCTTTATTCGCGGTCTGGCAACCTATGGCCAGTCGGTCGCACTGTCTAAAATCGGCAATAATATCGTTGCGCGATATCAGAAGCGGCTTTTTTCGCATCTCATGACCTTGTCGGTCGGCTACCTCAGCGAGTCCCGGTCTGCCCATCTGGCAGCGCAGGTCAGCCAGAATATCGGTGGTATCCGCGATGTCATGAACCTGACGGTGACGACGGTTGCTCGTGACCTCCTGACCTTCATCGCGCTGGTTGCGGTGATGATCGTCAAAGACCCGGTTCTTTCCATCGTCATCGTGTTCATCGTACCGCCTTTGGTGTTGGGGCTACGCTACATTGCAAAAAGGCTGCGGACTGCCACACGCGAAGCCGTCATCCTGAACAGCCGTGTGCTGGGCGCTATGCAGGAAACATTGCAGGGCATCGCCATCGTCAAGGCCTTCACCATGGAAAGGCAGCTTGAAGACCGTGTTGACAAGGTCATCGATTCCGCAGAGTGGCGCGCCAACCGTATTGCCAAGCTGACTGAGAGAAGCGCCCCGCTGACCGAAACCATTGCCGGTCTGGCCGTTTCAGGTGTTCTGGCCTATGCGGCCTACCGTGCAATCTACGACAATGTGCCTCCCGGTGCCTTCTTTGCTTTCGTAACAGCTCTTCTCTTGGCTTACGATCCGGCACGCCGCCTGGCGCGCGTCCAGATTTCGCTGGAGCGGGCCGTCGTCAATGCGCAGATGATCTACGACATTCTCGACATGGAACCGGTCCAGCGCCAGAAACCCAATGCCCAGCCCCTGACCATTTCGAACGCGACGGTGGAGTTGCGTGACGTGGTCTTCTCCTACAATGACGGCCCGATCCTGAAGGGCGTCAGTTTTACCGCTGAAGGCGGAAAAACGACCGCCCTCGTCGGCCCGTCGGGTGCCGGAAAGTCGACCATCATCAATCTCATTCCGCGCTTTTATGATCCAAATGGCGGTGAAATTCTGATCGACGGTCAGAATATCTCTGATGTCACAACGATGTCGGTTCGACAGAACCTCGCCTATGTCTCGCAACAACCCTATCTCTTCGAAGGGACCATTCGCGACAACATCCGCTATGGCCGCCCGGAAGCCACCGATGCTGAAATCGAAGAAGCGGCAAAGCTTGCCTTCGCGCATGATTTCATCCTGGCACAACCGCAGGGCTATGATACCCCGGTTGGAGAAAACGGCATGACACTCTCCGGCGGCCAGCGTCAGCGCTTGTCGATTGCACGTGCTCTCGTGCGCAACGCGCCAATTCTGTTGCTCGACGAAGCGACGTCCGCTCTCGATACGGAATCGGAGGCCGTTGTGCAGAAGGCGCTCGACACAGCGATGACCGGTCGTACCGTCATAGTGATCGCGCACCGTTTGTCGACTGTGGTCAAGGCAGACAAGATCGTGGTGATGAATGAGGGCCTCGTCGTGGAAGAAGGTGTGCACGACACGCTTGCGCGGCAGGAAGATGGTCTTTACGCTCGCCTCAACAATCTTCAGGCGACAGGCGTTCGTCTCTGAGTAGCAAATCATAGGTAGACAGCATGAGCGGCGATGGCATGAAACTGGTGGTAGTAGGTGCTGCCGGACGTATGGGGCAGACACTGATCCGCCTTATCCATCAAACGCCGGGCGTCCAGCTTCATGCGGCGGTAGAGCGTGAAGGCTCGCCCTTCATCGGACGTGATGCGGGGGAGCTTTCCGGGCTGGGCAACACTGGCGTTGCAGTCACCAGCGATGCACTGGCTGCCTTTGTCCAGGCAGAAGGCGTCATCGACTTCACGTCACCGGCGGGAAGTGTGGGCTTTGCCGGGCTGGCTGCGCAAGCGCGGATCGTGCATGTCATCGGCACCACCGGATGCACGGCGGACGATGAGGCAAAATTCGAGGCTGCCGCTCGCCATGCCCGGATCGTCAAATCCGGCAATATGAGCCTTGGTGTCAACCTTCTCAGTGTTTTGACCCAGCAGGCAGCGAAGGCACTGGAGCCCAAAAACTGGGACATCGAAATCCTCGAGATGCATCATAAACACAAGGTGGATGCGCCCTCCGGAACAGCTTTGCTCCTCGGGGAAGCGGCAGCCAGAGGCCGTGACGTCAACCTTGCAGAGAAATCCGTACGAGTTCGCGATGGACACACTGGAACGCGCGAGAGTGGTACGATTGGGTTTGCGACGCTGCGCGGCGGCTCCGTTATCGGTGATCATTCTGTGATCATCGCCGGAGAAGGTGAGCAGGTGACGCTGTCTCACCATGCCGCCGACCGTACGATATTCGGGCGCGGCGCCATTGCGGCTGCCATCTGGGCCTATCAACAGAAGCCCGGGCTTTATTCCATGCTGGACGTTCTGGGTCTGGCAAACGATCAATAACCAACTCTGGAGAGCTATCGAAATGAGCGGAACCCTCGTCCTTGTTCGTCACGGCCAAAGTGACTGGAACCTCAAAAACCTCTTCACAGGCTGGCGCGACCCCGATCTGACAGACCTTGGCGTCGAAGAAGCAAATGCCGGTGGCAAGGCTCTCGCAGATTACGGTATCAAGTTTGATGTCGCCTACACCTCGTCATTGATACGGGCGCAGCGGACCTGCCAGTTGGTGTTGGACAATGTCGGCCAGCCTGACCTGGAAACCATTCGCGATGAGGCTTTGAACGAGCGCGATTATGGGGATCTTTCCGGTCTCAACAAGGACGACGCCCGCGAGAAATGGGGCGAAGAACAGGTGCATATCTGGCGCCGTTCCTACGATATTCCGCCGCCAGGCGGTGAAAGCCTGCGCGACACCGGGGCCCGCGTCTGGCCCTATTATCTGACTGAAATTCTGCCGCGTGTGCTGCGTGGAGAAAAAGTTCTGGTCGCTGCGCATGGCAACTCGCTACGTTCGCTGGTGATGGTGCTCGACAAGCTGAGCAAAGAAGAGATCCTGAAGCTGAACCTCGCCACCGGCGTGCCCATGGTCTACAAATTGACAGCGGATTCCACAGTCATTTCCAAGGAAGTACTGGGCGATATGTCTGCTGCGCACTGACGCCAAAGAAAAAGCGACGCAGGCTATCTGCGTCGCTTTTCGTAAAAGACTCTGGTTCCTGTAATCGCTCAGAAATTCTCATGCTCACCGAACCAGTAGGCGCAGAATATGCTTGAAGCCGCGAAAACGGTGAAGAACAGCGCGATCAATATTCCGATTTCCATAAGATTTTACTCCTGGCATCCTTTGAAACTTGCAATAATAACGCGCGATGCTTGAAGAAGTTTCATCTTCGCCGATTGGCCGCAAATTACTCTAATCGGCCGGAGGTAAAAAATGCGTTCCGAGAACGGTTTTTCGTGGCCTATCATCATTCCGTCATGGGAAAAGCCTAAGTCGCGTTTGCGACCTTGAACGCCCGGGCCGATTCAGCTCAATTGCGTGACGACTGTCTGATTTTGGAAAGTAACACGACGTGCGCTATGCGATTTATTTCACGCCATCCGAAACCGATGCTCTGACAGATAAAGCATCGAGATGGTTGGGGCGCAACGCGTTTTCCGGCAAACGTTATGGGGATCATGAGGCCTTTGCCGATGTGACTGCCGAGCCGCGTCGATACGGATTTCATGCTACGCTGAAGGCGCCTTTCGAACTGTCTGAAGCACACAGCGAAGCCGATCTTCTGACAGCCTTTCATGCATTTGCAGCGACCCGCCATGCCTTCGATCTTCCGAAGGTCGTCGTGGGGGCGCTTGGCCCTTTCTTCGCGATCGTACCCAGCGATATTTACCAGCCCCTTCAGGATTTCGCCGCCGATGTCGTTGATTATTTCGAGCCGTTTCGAGCACCCTTGTCCGAGAGCGATATCGCTCGGCGCAGGCCGCAACACCTGACAGAACGCCAGCGGCAGAATCTTTCCCTTTGGGGTTATCCGCATGTGATGGACGATTTTCGCTTTCACATGACGCTGACAGGTCCTGTGATCGAAGATGACAGAGCGAAAATGGCGAGTGTTCTCGCTCGCGAGTTTGCAGCATTTACAGAGAAGCCTTTGACCATTTCTGGTCTCGGGCTGTTTATTGAGAAGACACGTGGCGAAGACTTCACCGTTCACACATGGCTACCGCTCGCACCGGCGGCAGCCTGAAAGACGGGAACGAGATGATATGAAAGCAGTATACCCATGACCGAACATGTTTTTTCCAACGCACGGATCGTGCTGGAGAACGAGATTGTCAAAGGCTCCGTGCTCGTTCGAGATGGTCTGATCGCAGATATCAGCGAGAATGCGTCCCACACGGGCGAAGATTGCGATGGAGATTATCTGATACCGGGTCTTGTGGAATTGCACACAGATCATTTGGAGCAGCATTACTCTCCGCGCCCCGGTGTCACCTGGAATAAGACAGCCGCTATTCAGGCCCACGATGCGCAGATTGCATCGTCAGGTATCACCACGGTCTTTGATTGTCTCCGTCTCGGCTCGGATGAGGATGGTGGCTTTGCCAAGGGCGAGATGCGCGGCATGGCAGATGCCATAAAGCAGGCGCAGAACGAAAACCGTTTGCGTGCCGACCACCTCCTGCATCTGCGGTGCGAGGTTGCCGCCGCGGATGCACTGGAGCATTTCGAGGATTTCGAAAATGACCCGAATGTGAAGCTGATTTCGCTGATGGATCATTCTCCAGGTCAGCGGCAGTTCCAGACGATGGATCAATACATCTTCTTTTATCAGAAGAAGCGTGGCCTGAGCGATGAGGTCTTCAAGGCTTTCATCGACCGTCGTGTCGCCGCCTCAGCAAAATATTCCGCCAAGCATCGCGATTATCTTTCGGCGCGTTGCGCAGAGCGCGGAATTACGGTTGCGAGCCACGATGACGCAACGCTTGCCCACGTCGAAGAGGCGATCGGCCATGGCGTGACATTAGCCGAATTTCCAACAAGCGCCGAAGCTGCCCAGGCGTCGCACAATGCAGGTATGAGCGTTTTGATGGGCGCGCCGAACATCGTTCGCGGCAAATCCCACTCCGGTAATATCGCCGCGCGTGATCTCGCCGAACTTGGTGTGCTGGACGTTTTGTCATCGGACTACGTGCCCTTCAGCCTGCTTTACGCCCCGTTCCTGCTTGTAGACCAGGTCGAAGGCATGACGCTGCCAAAGGCGCTTGCCATGGTGACGACCACACCGGCCTGTACCGTTGGTCTGAATGATCGAGGTCGCATTGCCCCCGGTCTGCGCGCGGATCTGGTGCGTGTTCATCGAGACGCGGGCGTTCCGGTCGTTCGGTCGGTCTGGCAGCGGGGCAGGCGTGTTGCATGAGAGAGTTGCACTCTTCAAGCTCATCACCGCCGTCCCAGCGCCATGGCGTTATGGTCGTCGTCGTGGGGCCGAGCGGTGCTGGCAAGGATACCCTTATGGAACTTGCTGCAGTCAGACTTGGCCAGCGGCCGAACATCCATTTTGCACGCCGGGTGATCACCAGAAGTCATGATGCGGGCGGGGAAGACCACGATGCGGTCACGCAGGACGAGTTTGACCGCCGCCTTGCACAGGGCATGTTTAGCGTGTCATGGCAGGCGCATGGTCTGAGCTATGGGATTCCGGCGTCCGTTCACGACAGGCTGAAACATGGCGATATCGTCATTGCCAACGGCTCGCGCTCCGCTCTTGGCCATTTCAAGTCGGCATTCCCGGTGTTGAAAGTCGTCAATATCATCGCCACCCCCGATGTGCTGGCAGCGCGATTAGAGAGCCGCGGACGCGAAAGCCGGGACGATATTCTTCGCCGACTTCAAAGAAGCTCGTTGGACGTATGCGGCGATTTCGACGTGACAACCATCGACAACAGCGGCACGCTGGACGCGGCCGGAGCAGCCTTTGCAGACCTACTGGAAGAACAGTTCGACCGCTGCCGCTAATTACAACGCTTTGATCTGCGCTAATATATCGTCTTCGATGGTGATGCCGTTCTCCAGAGATTGACGACGGAGACCCTGGCTTCGGCGTCCCGGCAGACGCGCGTGTTTCTGCCCCTCGATTTCGGACGCCATAAGGGAAAGACGCTTGGCGAGAATCTGCTCTCCGGCGATTGCGGGATCAATGACGATGATGGTGTGGCCAAGAGACGGAGCAGTTCCGGTATCATCCAGCAGGGAGGATGCCTGAAAACCGAAATTACCGCCAGTCAGCCCCGCTGCCATCACTTCGACCATCAGCGCAAGCGCAGCACCCTTGGCGTCACCCGCCGGTACCATCGTACCGTTAATTGCTTCATTCGGGTCAGTCGTCGGGCTACCACTGGCATCCAGTGCCCATCCCTCTGGAATGGCTTCCCCCTTCTGGCGCGCCGCCATGATCTTGCCGCGCGCGACCTTGGACAGTGCAAGATCGATCACCAAGGGATCGGCACCATCAATCGGCGCTGCAAAAGCGATCGGGTTGGTGCCATATAGCGGCTTGATGCCACCCCATGGCGCCATTGACGCGGGCGCGTTGGCAACCATGATTGCCACAAGACCCAGCTCTGCAAAACGCTCCACCGTCAGCGCCATCACGCCCGCATGGTGCGACCGCCCTATCACGCCAAGAGCGATGCCCTGTTCCCGGGCAATAGCGGGGAGCTGCTCTACCATGAGGTCAATAGCCGGGTAAGCATATCCGTGACCTGCATCGATGGAAAGAACGGACGGACGAAGCCGCGTCGCAACCGGGCGCACCTTTCCATCGACTTTGCCCACGCGCAACTGGCTGACATAAGCAGGAACACGTCGGAGACCATGGCCACCTTGACCTGCCGCTTCGGCAGCGACAATGGCGCGCGCAACCGACTTCGCGTTTTCTGGCGCGACACCATGTTTCTCGAAAATGGAAGAAACGAGATCTTCCGCCTGTTCAATGCTGAATTTCATGACTGTGACTGCTTCCCGTTGAGACAGCAGGCCTACCTCATTTCGGCATAAGCAGAAAGTCCAATGACTTCGGAGAGACGGCACAAAGGGCGATAAATCAAATCGCTCTTACTGAATTTCTATTCTCACCTGGAAGGCTGTCTGGGCTCCCGGCGGTGGTTGCGACACGGAGGCATTTTCAATCGAGCTTGCTACTTTCCGATCCACAGCCGTATCACCCGTCGAATTAATGACGCGCACCTTACCGATTGAGCCACCATCATCAACGTTGAAGGCGACCGTTACCGACATGCCTTTGGAGCCCGCCCGGGACACACGCCGAGATACGGCAGAACGGACCTTGGAATTCCATTTGGCTGGAGAGACGGAAGACGAGAACAGGCCGGAGCTGTTTTTTGCCGCAGCCGTGCGATCCGATTGGGTCGTTTCCACCTTGGCCATATCCTTCGCAGGAGATGCGGCAGGGGCCACGGTCTTTTTGCGTTCGACCTTCTTCTTGGCGGGCTCGTCCTTCTCCACCTTTTTCTCAACAGGAGCAGGTGGTGGACGCATCACCGGAAGCGGGACCTCGACATTTTCCAGCGCAGCCATCTGCTGCTCCTGAACGGGATCGACCTCTTCCACGGGCTCGGGCAACGGTTCAGGCAGAGGCTTGGTCACTTCCTGGGGTGGTTCTGGCTCCGGTGATGTGTCTTGGACCACGGGTTCCGGTTGTGGCTGCGGCGGCGGCGGCTCTTCCGGCGGCGGCACCTCTTCCACCTTGTCAGGGACGACGCTTTTTACTTCCTGGACATCTTCAACGTCATTGGCCTCCACCGTCTCCTCGGTATTGACCGCTTCAGGAAGAGCTGCAAGCTCGATCATGATTGCCGCGGGCGGTCCACCATCGGTAACGGGTTCCGGCTGTTCCTGCATCAGATAGTAAGCGGCGCCCGCATGCACGGACACCGTCAGCACGGCTGCTGTCGTCCAGATCGCCAATTCTCCCAACCGGGAGCGCCCGGTGCGGGGAAAAGAGGTTCCACTCATGGGGTCGCTCCAATGGGTGCGGGGGTCGCAGGCGCGGCTGGTGGCTGAGTTGCGGTAGCACCGCCCGGTTGGCTTGCCGCCGCAGCGCCCGCAAGACCGACAAGCGCGATCTTGAGATACCCGCTATCGCGCAGCGTGTTCATGATTTCCATAAAGTGCCCGTAATCAACAGCCTTATCAGCGCGGAGAAAGATACGGGTGTCCTTATTGCCCCCGGTGCGGGCGTCCAGACGTGCCGCGAGCGCTTCGCGTGCGACGGCGTCATTGCCCAGATTGAGCGACAAATCATCCTTGACGGTGAGGTAGAGTGGTTCATCAGGACGCTGTGCGGGTTTTGCCGACGACGCTGGCAAATCGACATTCACATCCACTGTCGCCAGCGGTGCCGCCACCATGAAAATGATGAGCAAAACCAGCATGACGTCAATGAAAGGCGTTACATTGATTTCGTGGTTCTCGGAGAGCTCGTCTCCGCCACCGTCACGAATACCGCCCGCCATGATCAGCGCCCCACAAGCGAGACAGCAGGCTTTGTGGCACTGCCCGGCGGGATACGACGGAAATCAAGGTCGCGGCTGACGAGACGTTCGACACCGGCTGCCACGTCGGCAAGCAGGTGGCGATAACCGGTGATGGAACGCGCGAACACGTTGTAAATCACCACGGCAGGAATCGCTGCAACCAGACCGATGGCGGTTGCGAGCAGGGCTTCGGCAATGCCGGGCGCGACAACGGCAAGATTGGTCGTCTGCGATTCCGAAATGCTGATGAAGGAATTCATGATGCCCCAGACCGTGCCGAACAGGCCGACGAAAGGTGATGTGGAGCCAATCGTCGCCAGAGCGCCGGTTCCCCGCGACATGCGGCGGCCCGCATGGGTTTCGATGCGCCCGAGAACGGACGAAACACGCTCCTTGATGCCACCACCATCGGTGTGCGCCACCACGGAATCCGACAGCGTCATCTCGTGTGTCGCCATCCGCAGCATGAGCGCGGCGGGACCGCCTTTTTTCTCCGCAGCCTCGGTGGCCTCAGACAGTGTCTTCGCCTTATGGATGATCTTGAGCGTGGAGCCTGCACGAATGCGCGCGCCTGCCAATTCGATCGATTTCGCGATCCATACGGTCCATGTGACCAGAGATGCAAAGGCAAGCCCGATCATGACACCCTTCACGACCCAATCGGCAGCCATGAACATGCCCCATGGGGACAGGTTGTGCGGAATATCCGTGCGGTGCCCGGCGCTGGCCGCAGGCTGCACAGGAGGTTGCGCCAACGTTGGCTGGATAGGAGGCTGGCTGGTTGTATTGGTCGTTGGCTGTTCTGCAGCGGGCGTCACTGGTGCTGGTGTCGGCTCTGGCGATGGCGCGGATTGAGCAATCGTTGGGGTCTGCACTGCCGGGGCCTGCCCCGTCGCCGGCGCTTGGCTCGTAGCAGGAACGGGTTCGGTTGCAGGCGTCTGTGTCTGCGCAACGCCAGCACCGGCATAGAGACAGGCCAAAAGCGAAAGCGTGACGGCAGCGGATCGACGCGGTTTACACGGCAAAACATTCAGGTTCGAGGTGAGTTTGTCAAATGCCATCTTGATAATCCCGGAGTTCCGTAACAATGCGCCAATCTTTTGCAGCTGGTGCCTGCCCTCACAAAATTTGCGGCCGCAGCTTGATGCGCAGTCCGCTAACAAAGTTGAGTAAGATTGACAACTATTACATTACCAAAACATGCCCTGTAAACTCTTCTTTTATGAAAAGGGCATGCGGCAAGAAGGAGAACGCGCTATGATGGCAGGAACTGCGCCACCAGCTCATGACGATCACCGGGGTAGGTGACTTTGACCTGGGTGATATAAGTCTGACCGTTCCAGGTCCGCCGTTCGATGACCAGACAGGCTGTTCCATTGGGAATGGCGAGAGCTTCGGCCACGCGGCGGTCCGCTGACACCGCGCGAATGCGGTGTTCGGCAGCGCTCCATGGCACCATCTGCAACAACCACGACCCCGGACCGACTTTGAAAAAGTCTGCATCCCGTGCGTCCGGCACGGACGAAACATTGATCACACGCTCTTCCAGGCAGAAGGGAACATCGCTGGTGAAATGGCGGCACGTAATTGCCAGGACCTGAGCATTGGCTGCAATTTCGAGCTTCGCCCGATCTTCGGCAGTGGCTTTTCTCAGTTCGCGATGATCCAGCCTGTAATCATAAAGGAGGCCGAGCGCCTCTACCTCGCGCTGAATATCATGAATTTCGAGGACAGCGGACTGACCGTGCGGTTGCGTGACAAAGCTGCCCGAGCGGCGGCGGCGCTCGATCAGACCCTTTTTGACCAGTTCCCCCAAGGCCTTGTTCACGGTCATGCGTGAACAGCCATATTCCAGTGTCAGTTCATGCTCAAACGGAATGCGATGACCGGGGGGCCATTTGCCGGACAATATCCTGCCCTCGACATCACCCATGATGCGCTCGTGCAGCGATCTTTCCTGGACCCTTTGGGTTTCAGCCATATGCATCTTCGTCCCATTTATCATGGGCGTGATATCACCCCGCATGGTGCTTAGCCATATGGCTAAGATTAAGGGGGGATTTGCACGCAATTAAAATATTGTTTCCAGCATAAGGATATGATGCCTCAAAACGCCATTTCGAGACACTCATGACCAGACAAAGACGCAGAAAGATCATTCGTGCACGACGGACGGCCACCGGCGTCGCACTGGTCGCCGCACTCTCTTTCGTCGCTGGAATGACGGATGCTATCGGCCTGTCAATGTCGGGAGATTTCGTATCTTTCATGACGGGAAACACCACTCGCGCGGCATTATCGCTGGAGGCCGGAGATTACGTCCACGCAGCTACGCTGTTGCTGGCGATCGTGACCTTTGTGGCAGGCAATGCCAGCGGCATCGTCATTGCACACACGTCCAACAGACGGGTTTTCATGGTTCTTTGCGCGGTAGGCCTTACACTTGCATTTGCCGCGTTGTTGCAGATGAGGGGCTTGGAGACCGGCTCATTCTATCTGGTGGTCTTTGCCATGGGCGTGATCAATGCAGCTGTTGAACATGTCGAGGGACTGCCCATCGGTTTGACCTATGTCACAGGTGCGCTATCCCGTTTCGGGCGCGGCATTGGGCGCTTTATTTTGGGGGACCGGAAACTGGATTGGACAATCCAGCTGGTGCCTTGGCTCGGTATGATTGCCGGGGCTATGTCCGGCGCTGTGCTGGCAACCGTCTATTCAACGATTGCTCTTTTCACCGTCAGCCTCTTGGTCTTCGTCATCGCCCTTGCCAGCGTTTTCATGCCCTATTCTCTCAGGAGGCGATACAATCAAGACGTTGCTATCAGCAGAGTGAAATCGCGCCGATGACTATTTGCTCGAGATCGTCACGAATTTCGTACCGCGGACACGCACCGTCATCACGCAGGGCTCGCTGTCAGTGCGATCGCAAAAGCGCGGATGCATCTTGAACTCGAAAACCATGTTTCCGAAGCGCTGGACGAAATCGTAGCTGTAGATCGTCGCAGTGGCGATCATCAGATAACCGCCTTCCTTGACCTGCACATAAAAATTGTAAGGGCAGCCATCGTCATTGCAGCTGCGCGCCTTTTCTCCATCGCAGGTCAGTTCACCACGATTGGTCACGGCATCCACGAGCCCATCATTGTTGATATCGAGCCGCGTGACGAAGCCATCGCCGAACTCGGCGACTTTGCATTCCTTGCGAAAATGGTCTTTTTCGTAAATCTCAGGGTCGCTGACCAGTTCCTGCTGGGCCTGCGCCAACATCGGCACGGCCAAAAAGACCAGCGCTTGGAGCGTTACGAAGAGAAGGCGTCTCACGGCATTTTCCTTTAGGTCTGTTTCGGCTATGGATGCGACAGCATCGGGCATGTCAGCTTTGATCCGGCGATGGATCATATCGGGTGGTCCTTGCGTGACACTGACCGCACACACATTCGAGGAGCGCCTGCGCATGACCCTTTTGGCCTTTCTCGACTATGCGGGCGTTGCCGTTTTTGCCGCCACCGGTGCTCTTGCCGCTTCACGCAAGCAATTGGATTTGATTGGTTTTCTGTTTTTCGCGGCCGTCACGGGCATTGGTGGCGGCACTCTTCGCGATCTCGTCTTGGGACGCTCGCCGGTTTTCTGGGTCGTCAACCCCACCTATATTCTTGTCTGCGTGGTTATTGCAGCCCTTGTCTATCTTACCGCTCACCTGCTGGAATCCCGTTATCGGCTTTTGATCTGGCTCGATGCCATCGGGCTATCCGCCTACTGTGTCATGGGTGCTGCCAAAGGCCTCGCCGTCAGCGGATCGCCGACCGTCGCCATCGTTACTGGAACAATGACGGCAACCTTTGGAGGTGTGCTCCGCGATATTCTCGCGGGCGAACCATCCGTCCTGCTGAGGCCGGAAGTCTATATCAGCTGCGCGCTGGCAGGTGCTTGCGTGTTCACCGCAGTCCATGCGCTCGGCCTGCCTATTCTTGTCGCATCGGCTGCTGGCGTTCTCACCGCCTTTGCGATCAGAAGCGGAGCGCTGATCTTCGGCTGGACATTCCCACGCTATCACGCCCGCCCTGGCAGACCGCCGGAAGATGTGATGTAGGCCAAATGCAAAAGGCGCCCGAAAGGGCGCCGTAGTAACAGATCAGATGCTCGAAGCGCTCAATGAACGCTGATGGTGCGCAATTCGTCTTCGGCTGCTTTGAAGAAGGTGCTGGAGCGATTATCTGTCAAAAGGATTGGCGTACCGTCTGCACCGAACAAAGCCCATAGATCCAGGGTAGGATCGATATTCGGCGCTTCAGGAAAACAACGGTTCACTTCTTCGGCACGCATCTTACGGATATATCCGACTTCGCCTGCCCCGATATGGGCCAGTTGCGACTTGGTCAAACTCGCATGCGCTTCTTTCAACAGCATATGGCAGACTCCATTCTTGAGACGCCATGCTGCTTACGACTCGCTTGGCGTACAGAATCCTACTGTGAGACGGAAATGTTAATTTTCTTCACCACATTGGAGATTTCAGGCCGGGTGAGATCGATGGAAAGGAGACCGTTCCGTAGACGCGCATCGTTGACCTGCATACCATCCGCCAGCACGAAGACCCGCTGGAACTGGCGTGCGGCAATACCACGATACAGGTAATCTCTGGCATCCTGTTCCTGCTGGCGTCCACGAATGATGAGCTGGTTGTCTGCCGTGGTCACCTCAAGATCGTCATCGGAAAAACCCGCAACGGCAATGGTGATGCGCAAACGTTCCGGGCTACTGCCTTCTTCCGCCAGCCGCTCGATATTATAAGGCGGATAGCCGTCATTCGCCTTCGTCATCCGTTCGAGCGTTTTTTCCATGGCATCGAAACCCAGCATCAACGGGTGCGTGAATGGTGTCATGCGGCTCATAGCTTTCAGTCCTTGTAACCAAGCGACGATCATCTGCCCCGTTTACGGCGGCAGCATTTCATATGGGAGCACGCTGTCAGCAACGCAAGAACGCGTCATCCGGAAAAGTCTCGACTCCCTCCGGCTTGACAAGCCTTGGTAACAGGCTTGAAAAGACATCTCTTATCGAAAGCAGGAAAATCATGGCCGAGCGCAGAAAAATCATCATCGATACTGACCCTGGACAAGACGATGCCGCCGCCATCATGCTGGCGCTGGCAAGTCCGGACGAAATCGAAATCCTTGGTCTGTGCGCCGTTGCAGGCAACGTGCCGCTGAAACTGACCAGCCGCAACATTCGCATCATGCTGGAACTGTGTAACCGCACGGAGATCCCTGTCTATGAAGGCTGCGAGCGCCCGCTGGCTCGCGCGCCGATCACTGCCGAACACGTTCATGGCAGCACAGGCCTCGACGGCCCGACCTTGCCGGAGCCGGTTCTTGAAGCGCAATCGCAGAACGCCATCGACTTTATCATCGAAACAATTCGCCGCGAGCCGGAAGGAACCATCACGCTCTGCACGCTGGGTGCGCTGACCAACATCGCCACCGCCTTGCAGAAAGCGCCCGACATTGCCCCGCGCGTAAAAGAACTGGTGCTGATGGGCGGCGGTTTCTTCGAAGGCGGCAACATCACGCCTGCCGCAGAATTCAACATCTATGTCGATCCGCAGGCCGCCGACATCGTCTTCCGCTCCGGCATTCCGCTGGTCATGATGCCGCTCGATGTGACCCACAAGCTCTTGACCACCAAGGCCCGCGTCGCCGCCATCCGCGATATCGGCACCCGCCCGGCGGTCGCCATGGCAGAAATGCTGGAATTCTTCGAACGCTTCGACGTGGAAAAATACGGTTCAGACGGCGGCCCGCTGCATGACCCGACCGTGATTGCCTATCTCATCAAGCCGGACCTGTTCGACGGTCGCGACTGCAATGTCGAGATCGAGGTGAATTCCGAACTCACCATCGGAATGACCGTTGTGGACTGGTGGAAGGTCACCGGCCGTAAACCGAATGCCCGTGTCATGCGCGATGTGGATGCGGATGGTTTCTTCGCGCTGCTGACGGAGCGGTTTACGCGGATTTGATTCGTTTCTTCCGTCACCCCGGCTCAAGGCCGGGGTGACGGAGGCAAGGTAGCGGCTCGCTCAAAGCTCATAAAAATCCGCGACGACCTTCCAAGCATCCTCGGCCGTTTCGGCGAAATGCAAAAGCTCCATATCATCAGGTGCGATCGTCCCGAAATCGGCCAGCGCTTCGAAATTGATGATGGAGCGCCAGAAAGCTTCACCGAACAGGATAAGCGGGATAGGTGCCATGCGCTTGGTCTGGATCAGGGTGAGCGTTTCGAACAATTCGTCCATGGTCCCGAAGCCGCCGGGAAACACGACGACCGCCTTGGCGCGCATCAGGAAATGCATTTTGCGAATGGCGAAATAGTGGAAGTTGAAGCTGAGTTCCGCTGTCACATGCGGGTTGGGTGCCTGCTCGTGCGGCAGCAGGATGTTGAGGCCGATGGACGGGGCACCGGCTTCTGACGCACCGCGATTGCCCGCTTCCATCACGCCCGGTCCGCCACCCGTCATCACCACATATTCACGGTGATCGTGCTTTTCGGATTCACCGGCGCAAAGTTTCGCAAACTTGCGTGCCTCGTCGTAATAAACCGATGCGGCCTCAAG
Organism: Hyphomicrobiales bacterium; assembly: GCA_900472925.1. Taxonomy (GTDB): domain Bacteria; phylum Pseudomonadota; class Alphaproteobacteria; order Rhizobiales; family Rhizobiaceae; genus Agrobacterium. The sequence continues at coordinate 140,578 of UCJU01000001.1, read as the reverse complement.
GTTTTTCCTCTGTGTTTCGTTGCGTGCCGCCCAGGCCTTGCCGCCCGGTTCGGGAATGCGCGCGCCGCCAAACAGGACAACGGTGGATTTGATGCCGCGCTCGGTCAGGATCATTTCCGCCTTCAGCAACTCCAGCTGCAAGCGGATAGGCCGCAGCTCTTCCCGGCACAGAAAATCGGTGTCGGTATAGGCCAGACGATAGGAGGGCGAAGCCGATTGCGGGGTTTTGGGCAAGGCTTCAGCCTGTTGCTTGTCATCCGAGCTGGATTTCAACGGGTCCCAGACGCCGTCCTTGCGATGCAACTTGCCATTTTTCAGTTTTGCCATGTCCATGCCTTTCGAATAGCCGCGCCAAATCACATTGACGCCCTTGAAACACTCGCTTAGAGCAATTGACCATGTCCGGCCAGCGGTGCGGATGTTTCCCTGTATGTGACGATAGTCAGCGAAGTTTAAGGAATTCTCATGAGCATCTCGGATCTCGGCTCCCTTGAAACAATCATCGAAACTGCATTCGATAATCGCGACAGCGTCAACATATCGACCAAAGGCGAAGTCCGCGATGCGGTCGAAACCGCGCTGAACCTGCTGGATGGTGGACAGGTGCGGGTTGCCGAAAAGCAGGCCGATGGGAACTGGATCGTGAACCAGTGGCTGAAGAAAGCCGTGCTTTTGTCTTTCCGTCTCAACGACATGGAAATCGTCACAGGCGGCCCTGGCGAATCCACATGGTGGGACAAGGTGCCTTCCAAGTTCGAGAACTGGGGTGAAAACCAGTTCCGCGCCGCCGGTTTCCGCGCTGTGCCGAATGCGGTCGTGCGCCGTTCGGCTTACGTCGCCAAGAATGTCGTGCTTATGCCGTCCTTCGTCAATCTCGGCGCTTACGTCGATGAAGGCACTATGGTCGATACATGGGCGACTGTCGGCTCCTGCGCGCAGATCGGCAAGAATGTGCATCTGTCAGGCGGCGTCGGCATTGGCGGCGTGCTCGAGCCGCTTCAGGCTGGCCCGACCATCATCGAAGACAATTGCTTTATCGGCGCTCGCTCGGAAGTCGTTGAAGGCTGCATCATTCGCGAAGGTGCCGTTCTCGGCATGGGCGTGTTCATCGGCAAGTCCACCAAGATCGTGGACCGCGCCACCGGCTCGATCACCTACGGCGAAGTGCCGCCTTACTCGGTGGTCGTCGCTGGTACCATGCCAGGAAAGCCGTTCCCGAATGGCGAGATGGGCCCGAGCCTCTATTGCGCCGTCATCGTCAAAACCGTCGATGAGAAGACCCGCTCCAAGACCGGCATCAACGAGTTGCTGCGCGACTGATATAAAGTAGACCGACCCATGCACGCTACCGATCCCGTCGCCAATCTTGCCGCCCTCATCCGTTGCCCCTCGGTGACGCCTAAAGAAGGGGGAGCACTTTCGCTGCTCGATACGCTGCTGAGCCCGCTCGGCTTTGCTGTGGAGCGCGTGATGGCGACGGAAGAGGGAACGCCCGACGTCGAAAATCTCTATGCCCGCCTCGGCGACCATGGCCCACATCTGATGTTTGCGGGCCATACCGATGTCGTGCCGGTGGGTGACGAGGCAGCCTGGAGCCATCCGCCTTTTGCTGCTGAAATCGCTGATGGTGAGATGTTCGGGCGTGGTGCTGTGGATATGAAGGGCGGCATCGCCTGCTTCGTCGCGGCCATCGCTCGCCATATCGAAAAGCATGGGAAGCCTGAGGGCTCCGTGTCCTTCCTCATCACCGGCGATGAAGAGGGGCCATCGATCAACGGTACATCCAAGCTTCTGGAATGGGCCGCCGCCAAGGGTGAGACATGGGATGCGTGCGTGGTGGGCGAACCCACCAACCCGGACCAGTTGGGCGATATGATCAAGATCGGCCGTCGCGGCTCACTGTCGGGCCGCATCGTCGTCCATGGCGTACAGGGCCACGCCGCCTATCCGCATCTGGCCGACAACCCCATTCGCGGTCTGTTGCAACTGACCCAGGCGCTAATGAATCCGGCTTTCGACCATGGCACGGATAATTTCCAGCCATCCAACCTCGAAGTCACCACCATCGACACCGGCAATACGGCCACCAACGTCATCCCGTCCAAGGCGACCGCTGCCTTCAACATCCGTTTCAACGATACGTGGACGGCAGACACGCTGCGCACCGAGATCATCCGCCGCCTGGACGAGGCCGCTGCCGATGGCGTGTTGCGCCCGGATCGCTCGCCTGTCACATATGACATCATCTGGGCCGACCGCCCTTCACACGTCTTTCTGACGCGCAACAATGCGCTGATTTCATCGCTTTCGGGTGCTGTCGCAGAGGTCACCGGCAACGAGCCGAAGCTATCAACCACAGGCGGCACGTCGGATGCCCGTTTCATCAAGGACTATTGCCCCGTGGTGGAATTCGGCCTCGTCGGCCAGACTATGCATATGGTGGACGAACGCGTCGCCGTCGCTGATTTGGAAACCCTGACCCGCATCTATGAGGTCTTCATCGAACGCTGGTTCAGCCATGCCTTCGCGTAGCGAACTCGCACTTTATATGAGAGGTCTGTGGCTGCTGTTCCTGGGAAACCCGGCGGGAGGGCGACTGCTCGATCTCACCGATCGCGGAATGTCCCGCTCGTTTTTTGCAGCCCTGTGGTGCCTGCCGTCGATGGTGCTGTCCTGGTATTGGTGGCATGAGGCCTACCTTGCGGCCTTTCCAAAGGGGGTCGGCACTGGTGCCATTTTCTTCGTCAGAATGGCCATGGTCGAAGCCATTTGCTGGATGGTGCCGCTGATCCTTATCGGAGGTTTGATGATAGCCTTGGGGGTCAAGGGGAAGTTTCCGGCCATCGTGGTGGTCGCAAACTGGCTTTCCGTACCCTTTTCCTATGGCTACGCCGTTCTCATTTTGATTGCGCTGTTGGCTCCGTCCTTGCGAGGGTTGGTCGCAATCCTGTGGTTTGTGCTGTTGCTGACGCTTGTGTTCAGCTTTGCCCGTATCCTGAAGTTTTTCATCCGGGAACAGCCGCTTCTCGTTACGGCGCTGGTTATAACCTTGCTGGTTCCCGGCATGATTCTGTCGGAAGCTCTGCAACGCTTTCTCGGCGTTTATCCGACCTAAAGCTCAGGACGATTGTATGATGTCCCCGTCTTCCTTGGTGAAGGCGCCGATATGGGCATTGGCCAATATATCAAGCACCAGTTCCGAAGGACGGCAAAGCCTTGCGCCTTTTTCGGTCACGACGATGGGTCTGTTGAGCAGGATCGGATGCGCTTCCATGGCGTTCAGCAGAACATCGTCACTCAGACGTTGATCTGCCAAACCCAGCTGAGCGTAAGGCGTGCCTTTTTCCCGCAAGAGCTGGCGCAGGGGTACTCCGATCATTTCCGCAAGAGAGGCGATCTCATCACGCGAAGGCGGCGTCTTCAGATACTCGATGACAACAGGCTCTTCGTCGGATTGACGGATCATGGCCAGCGTGTTGCGGGATGTCCCGCAGGCCGGGTTATGATAGATCGTCACCGTCATTGCTAGTCTCCGTTCTGTGCTGCCGTGGCGGTATGATGTCGGGATAATCGACCTGCATGAAGTAGAGCCCGTCTGGCGGTGCGACCGGGCCGCAGGCCTTTCGGTCGCGCGCTTCAAGTGCTGCTTTCACGTCTTCAACCGTCATGCCGCCATCACCGGCCAATTTCAGCGTGCCGGCAAACGAACGGATCTGATTGTGCAGAAAGCTCTGCGCGGTGGCGCGGATTTCGATCAGATCGCCATCGCGTGTCACATCCAGCCGGTCGAGTGTCCTGACCGGACTATTGGCCTGGCAGTGAATGGAGCGAAAGGTGGTGAAATCATGCCGACCGAGCAGCGTCTGCGCTGCGGCATGCATGAGGTCATGGTCGAGGTCTTTCGACACCCACCAGGCACGTTTGTGTTCCAGAGCCAGCCGGGATTTGCGGCAGATGATCCGGTAGAGATAATGGCGACGGAGCGCTGAAAAGCGCGCGTCGAAATCCTCGGTGACGGCCTCCACATCCAGGATCGAGACTGCTTCTCCGGCCATGGCGAGATGCGCGTTCAACGCGTTGCGCAGTTTGTATGGTTCCCAATTCCTGAGAAGATCGACATGCGCGACCTGACCCCTGGCGTGAACACCTGAATCGGTGCGGCCCGCGCCGCGAAAGCTGACCGTTTCCTTCGTCAGAGACAGCACGGCGGCTTCCAGCGCGCTCTGCACGGAGGGGCCATTCTTCTGCCGCTGCCAGCCAAAATAGGGGGAGCCGTCATATTCGACGGTCATGCGGAAGCGTGGCATCAGCCAAGCCTCGTGCCGACAGCAACAGGTGTGCCGCGCAGGAAGTCCGCAGCCGACATCGGTTTGGCACCGGCTTTTTGCAAACGCACCAGTCGCACGGCACCGCTTCCGCAAGCGATGGCCAGGGTATCATCCAGAACGGACCCCGCCTCGCCCATGCCAGCGGCCATGTCTGTTTCCAGCACCTTAACCCGCTCTGCCTTGCCGCCGATCTCCATTTCGAACCATGCGCCAGGAAAGGGCGACAGGCCGCGAATGTGATTGTGCACATCCTGGCTTGACCGGGAAAAGTTGATCCGGGTCTCGCCCTTATCGATCTTGGCGGCGTAGACAACGCCCTCTTGCGCCTGCGGTGTCAGCGGCAGATCGCGATCTTCCAGCTTCAGCATCGCCTCGCGCATCAGCCGCGCACCCGCCAGCATCAGGCTGTCATGCAATTCGCCAGCTGTCATGTTTGGGCCAATGGAAACCTTTGCCGTCAGAGCCACGGGGCCGGTATCCAGCCCCTTTTCCATCTGCATCACCATCATGCCGGTTTCAGTATCGCCAGCCATGATGGCGCGTTGAATGGGGGCAGCACCGCGCCAGCGCGGCAAGAGCGAGGCATGGCCGTTGTAGCAGCCAAGCTCTGTGCCGTTCAAAATCGCCTCAGGCAGCAGCAGGCCATAGGCAACGACAACCGCGACGTCAGCATTGAAGGCCTTGAACTGCGCCCTGTCTTCTTCCGACTTGAAATTGAGAGGTGTCAGCACCGGAATGCCAAGTAACTCAGCGGCCTGATGCACAGGCGATTTCTGAAGATCGAGCCCGCGGCGACCACCGGGCCGTGGCGGCTGGGTATAGACAGCGACGATCTGATGACCCGCATCGACCAGCGCGCGCAGGGTGGGAACGGAGAATTCCGGTGTTCCCATGAAAATAATGCGCAGTGCCATGCTCGCCCCCTGCCCTATCGCCTGATCTTCCAATCCTTTAGACTGGCAGATCAGATTTTTGCGCGGGCCGCCTTGGTGAATTTCTTGATGACCATATCCCGTTTCAGGCGGGAAATGTGGTCGATGAACAGCACACCGTTCAGATGGTCCATTTCATGTTGCAGGCAGGTGGCCAGAAGGCCATCGGCCTCCACTGTCTGCTTTTTGCCGTCACGGTCGATATAGGCAACTGTCAGCGAAGCCGGGCGTTCCACCTCGGCGTAGTAATCCGGGATGGACAGACAGCCCTCCTCATAGGCAGACACGTCATCCGAAACTTTGAGGATTTCTGGGTTGATGAAAACGACCGGCTTTCGCTCTTCATCCTCGCGCGAGATATCGATGACCAGCATGCGGCGCGGCACGCCGATCTGGATGGCGGCAAGGCCGATGCCCGGCGCATCATACATTGTTTCCAGCATGTCATCAGCCAGACGCGTAATCTCGGCATCCACCTGTTCGATGGGCTTGGATTGCTGGCGCAGCAGTGGATCAGGCAAAATAATAAGAGGTTTGATCGTCATGGCTTCCCCATAACGCATCTCATCTTGGGAGGAAACAAAAATTAAACGCCAATACTGGCGCCTATATCCGCATTAAGCGGGACTCATTTACGCCCCAGAAATGTTCTTGTTTTGATCTGACGAATCACACGAAATCTGTTAGATTTGGCTATGGACATCGATCTCAACGCGCTTGGTACGACAGCTTTCAGTCTCGGCACCCTCCAGATATCGGTTGGCGCTCTCTTGGCCATTGTCATCACGGGCTGTCTGGTTGCCGCAGCTTTCATATGGCGCAAACCGCCTGCTCCCGACCAATCGCGTGACGAAATTACCGAGCTTTTGAGAACCCAGTCGGAATTGCATGGCCGTATCGCTGCCATGACCGAAACATTAAGCGCGCGTCAGAACGAGATGAGCCAGACGCTGAACGACCGGCTGGACGGCATGTCTCAGCGCATTGGCACCACCTTGACGGAGCAAACCCGTTCCACCCACGAAAACCTGAGCAAGCTACAGGAGCGGCTTGCCGTCATCGATGCGGCGCAAGGCAATATTCAGGATCTGGCCAAGGACGTCATCGGCTTGCAGGCCATCCTCAACAACAAGCAAACGCGCGGTGCTTTCGGCCAGGCGCGGATGGAAGCTCTGATTGCCGACGCTCTGCCTTCCGGTTCCTATCAGCTTCAACCGACGCTTTCGAACGGTTTCCGGCCCGATTGCACCATCAAGATGCCCAACAACGCTCCGCCCCTCGTCATTGATGCGAAATTTCCGCTGGAGGCCTGGAATGCGCTGAAGGCTGACGATACGCCGGACTCCAAGCGTGCCGCCACCCAGCAGTTTCGCCGCGATATGGAAGTCCATATTCGCGATGTCGCGGACAAATATCTGATCTCCGGAGAGACGCAGGACACCGCCTTCATCTTCGTGCCGTCCGAGTCCATCTTTGCCGATATCCATCAGCATTTTGAAAACCTTGTCCAACGCGCGCATCGGTCGCGCGTGGTCATCGTCTCGCCGTCGCTGTTGATGCTCTCCGTGCAGGTCATACAGTCGGTGCTGAAAGACCAGCGTATGCGCGAACAGGCGCATCTCATCCAGGGCGAAGTCGCCATGCTGATGGACGATGTCCGGCGCCTGGATGACAGGACGCGGAAGTTACAGGCGCATTTTGGCTTGGCTCAAAAAGACGTGGATATGATGCTGACTTCATCGGAAAAAGTGCTGGCGCGTGGCGTGAAAATCGAAAGCCTGGACTTTTCACTTTCACAAAAAGAAATTGCCCGCAATGAAGCCGAGCAATTGCGCCGCATATCGGACGTTCGCCCGGGTGCCGCAAAACTGCGAGTGGTTGACGACGAGTGATCCACTCGGCAAAGTCCGGCTCTGTTTGATAGTATTTTCCCTTTTATGGAATCACCCGCATGATCACAGTTTTTGGGTCCATCAATATGGACCTCGTCGCCATCTCCGAACGCCTGCCAAAGCCCGGCGAAACCGTTACCGGCAAGACCTTCTCAACCGCAGCCGGTGGCAAGGGCGCAAACCAGGCACTTGCCGCACGACGGGCAGGTGCGAGCGTGAAAATGGCAGGCGCTGTGGGTGACGATGCGTTTGCGGCACCAGCGCTGACGCTGCTTCGGGACGCACGGACCGATCTGTCTTTGGTGAAAAGTGTCGCTGTTCCCACCGGTACCGCCGTCATCCTCATTGGAGAGGGCGGCGAGAACATGATCTCGGTTATTCCAGCTGCCAACGGTGAAGTATCGCAAGCCGATGCAGAACGGGCAGTGTCAGAAATGACGGCAGGCGACATCTTGATGCTGCAGTTCGAAATACCAGCCGAAGCCATCGAAGCCGCGCTGAAAGCAGCCAAGGCAAAGCGCGTCACCACGCTCATCAACACGGCGCCGCTAACGCCTGACGCGCAGCGCCTGTCGCGAATGGCGGACGTCGTCATTGCCAATGAGACCGAGTTCGAACTGCTGATCGGCAAGAACGGCCTTTCCGCAGACCAGCGCGAGAAGGAGATTGCCACCCTGCATGACGAGACCGGCCAGACCATCATCGTCACGCTGGGCGCGGAAGGGGTTATCGCCATTCGCAATGGCAAGCTGGTCAAGGCAAAGGGTCTGAAGATCGAGCCCGTCGATACGGTTGGTGCCGGTGATACCTTCTGCGGTTATCTCGCTGCAAGCCTCGATGCTGGTCTGGATTTCGAGGCTGCTCTTCGCCGCGCCGCCGTTGCCGGGTCGCTGGCCTGCACCCGCGAAGGTGCGCAGCCGTCCATTCCCGTCGCATCCGAGGTGGATGCGAAAATCTGAGATCAGCTTCGGATGAAGGTCAGATAGGCGGAGCTGCGACCCTCGCGCTTCGCCTTGTTCTCGTAGCGTGTTCCCGGCCAATTATCGAATGGCGTCGTCCAGTCCGCAGACACCTGCGCCGTCCATTGGAAACCGCCGTGGGCTGCGCAATGCTGAAGCGTCCAGTTGATATAGGTGTCGATATCGGAAGCGAAGCAGAATTTTCCGCCGGGCTTCAGCACACGATGAAACCGCGCCAGATTGACGTCTGACACGAAACGACGCTTCCAGTGCTTCTTTTTCGGCCACGGATCGGGATAGAGCAGATCGATATGGTCGATGCAGGCATCCGGCAACCAGTCGAGCAATTGCGTCGCATCGTCATCATAGAGACGGATATTCATCAGCTCGAGCTCGCGCACGCTGCCCAGCAGTTTCGCCATGGAATTGACGAAGGGTTCGACGCCGATAAAGCCAGTGGCAGGGTTTTCCGAGGCTCGGTGGATGAGATGCTCGCCACCACCAAAGCCGATTTCGAGGCGGATGGATTTCACGTCGGCCGGAAACAGTGCCGCAAGGTTGTTCGGCGGCTGCGTCTCAAGATCGACCTTCAGCAACGGCAAAAGGGTCTCGATCGTATCGACCTGCTGGTTGCGCAGTGGCTTGCCCTTGCGCCGACCAAAAAACGCTTCCGTTGCGCGTGAACGCCGCTCTTCCGTCATTTCAACACTCTCAGACAAATGGATAACCCGCACCGCGCCTGTTTATTGCGCGGTGCGGGTTTAAACTTTTCAGACCGTATCTCTCAATCGGGGGTGATTGACAAGCCTTATGCGGCTTTCAATGCATCCTTGAGCGGCTTGACGAGATCCAGCTTCTCCCAGGAGAAGGAACCGTCACGACCGGCCTTGCGACCGAAATGGCCGTAGGACGACGTCTTGGCATAGATCGGCTTGTTGAGGTCAAGGTGACGACGGATGCCCGATGGCGAGAGGTCGATGACCTTGCGGATCGCGGCTTCGACGTCGTCTTCGCTCATCTTGCCGGTCTGGTGGAAATCGACATAGATCGACAGTGGCTGTGCAACGCCAATGGCGTAGGACAGCTGGATCGTGCAACGATCTGCCAGTCCGGCAGCAACGACGTTCTTGGCAATGTAGCGGGCCGCGTAAGCTGCGGAACGGTCGACCTTCGTCGTGTCCTTCCCGGAGAAGGCACCGCCACCATGCGGGGCTGCGCCGCCGTATGTGTCAACGATGATCTTGCGGCCAGTCAGGCCAGCGTCGCCATCAGGACCACCGATCACGAACTTGCCGGTCGGGTTGATGTACCACTGGCAATCATCGGCGATCTTCAATTCGCCTAGCGCTTCGCGGATATAGGGCTCAACGACTGAGCGAACTTTCTTTGAGTCCCAGCTAGAATCAAGATGCTGTGTGGAGAGAACGATAGAGACGGCTTCCGAAGCCTTGCCATCGACGTAACGCACGGTCACCTGGCTCTTGGCATCGGGGCCGAGCTTGGCTGCTTCGCCTTCGCCGCTTTTGCGGGCTGTGGCCAGAAGCTGGAGAATGCGGTGCGAATAATAGATCGGGGCCGGCATCAGGTCCGGTGTTTCCTTGCAGGCGTAACCGAACATGATTCCCTGGTCGCCAGCGCCTTCGTCGCCCTGCTTGTCGGAGGCGTTGTCCACGCCCTGCGCGATGTCGGCAGATTGTGGGTGTAGCAGCACGTCGATCTTGGCTGTCTTCCAGTGGAAACCGTCCTGCTCGTAGCCGATATCGCGGATGGCCTTGCGGGCGGCAGCCTTGAATTTGGCCGGGTTGATAACCGGATGGCCGCTCGCATCTTTCAGAACGTTGCCGTCCTTGTCCTTCTTCAAAAGCGTGTCGGGAACACGGACTTCACCGGCGATGATGACGCGATTGGTCGTCGCCAGCGTTTCGCAAGCAATGCGCACAGTCCACGGATCGACGCCGGTCTTGGCGGCTTCGCGATAGATGAGATCCACGATTTCATCGGAGATACGGTCACACACCTTATCGGGGTGACCTTCAGCGACAGACTCGCTGGTGAACAGGTAATTGGCACGCATGCGGGATTCCCCTCAAAGAAACTGTCTTCGCGTTTGTTAGTCATTTTGCCCGAGAAAAACAAGGACACAACGACATAAATATATCTTTATATGAGAAATCCTAACTCATTCTTACGCAAAAAAAACGGCCCCGAAGGACCGTTTCACGATTGAAAAAGCGTTGCGGAGCTTATTCCGCGTCTCCCTCGGCAGCGAGCGCCTTGACCAGATCAACAATACGGCGGCGCACCTTAGGGTCATTGATCTTAACAAACGCCCGGTTCAGCTGGAGACCTTCGGAAGACGAGAGGAAGTCCACAACGTAGTTGGAGCTTGTCGCTTCAGCCATGCCGGTAGCGCTAACAGTGTGGTCGCCCGGTGCGTCTTCGAAAAAGAAGGATACTGGAACGTTCAAAATACCTGAGATGTTCTGCAGACGGCTTGCGCCGACGCGGTTCGTGCCTTTTTCGTACTTCTGAATCTGCTGGAAGGTGATGCCCAGGCTTTCGCCCAACTTTTCCTGGCTCATGCCCAGCATGGTACGACGGAGGCGGATACGGCTCCCGACATGAATGTCAATCGGGTTCGGCTTCTTCTTGTTTTCTGTCATTCTCGTGATCCTGACATTCGCTCTATTCGGGGTTATCGACTACACGCCTGTATCAATCCTGAACTATAGGATTGTCGCAGCACGGAATATATCATGTGCGTTGTGCAACCTAACAAGTTCACTATGCAATTTTAGGGGTTTTTGGTCAATTCTTCCGATTCATCAAACCCATCCGCGCGACCAGGGAGCACACGAGCAATAATCCAAAGAGCAACCAAAAGTGTATCTGTCGCATATCTGTGGTGACCACACCAGTGGAACGACCACTTAAAGTAGAATCGATTATTCCTTTTTGACCTAAGTTTTTACCTGCGACAATTCGTCCCATAGGGTCAATTATTGCCGAAATCCCGGTATTGGCCGCGCGAATCACCGGAAGACCCGTTTCGACCGCGCGCACGCGTGCCTGCTGCAAGTGCTGGTAAGGCCCGGGTGTATTACCGAACCAGCCGTCATTGGTCACGTTCACAATGGCTGTCGATGTGTCGATATCCGCTGGGACCTCGCCAGGGAAAATGATCTCGTAGCAGATGAAGGAATAGAGTTTTTGCCCTGACGGCAAGGTAATGGCGTCTCGTGTCGCGGCGGGAGAAAACCCGCCTGGCAGACTGATCAGATTGTCGACACCAAAATGTCGCAGCACGTTTTCAAAAGGCACATATTCACCAAACGGTACGAGATGGACCTTGTCCGTCGCGCCTATGATCTGCCCCTCACTGTCGACGGCATAAACCGAATTATAATAGCGCGGGGCGTTGCCGGCGCCCGCATCTTCCAGACGGACGGCACCCGTCAGCAAGATTTGTCCATCTTCGAGTGTCTTTGAGATGTCTCCGAGAGCATCGGGATTCTGGGTCAGAATAAATGGCACGGAGGTCTCCGGCCAGACGATGATGTCCGGCCGTTTTTTGCCTTCTGAGGTTGGCAAGGTCGATAGGCGCAGATGCTCCTTGAAGATTTCAGCGCGATCGGCATTCAGCATCTTGCGAGACTGATCGATCCCCGGCTGCACGATTCTGACCGTCAACGCGTCGCCTGTGGACTGCAGTGGCTGGTGCAGACGATAAGCACCATAGCCAAAATGAAATACCATCATCATGGCTGCAATCGACAATCCCGGCAGCAGCCCCTTCTTTGTGCCTAACAGGGCCGGGCTGGCAAAGATGAACACAGCCACCATCGACATTCCGAAGATGCCGATGAGATTGGACGTCTGCATCATCAAGGGAATGGGCATCAGTCCATAGCCGACAGTGTTCCAGGGAAATCCTGTCAGAACGAAACTGCGCAGCCACTCGATCAATCCGAAGGCCGCTGCAAGAGCCGCAATGCGTCCCCAACCGTCAGACCACAGCAGGTTTGCGAGCATCACCGCCAACCCGTAGAAAATGGCCAGACAAGCGGGAAGGCCGAGAATGGCAAGCGGCAATGCCCAGGCGAACTCATCCGCCTCCAGCAGCAACGCATTACCGAGCCACCAAAGACCCGCCACGAAATAGCCAAAGCCGAACAGCCAACCGATCACGAAGGTCTTCCAGCCACGCGACCAAGCACCGCCACCGGGGCTTCCCGTGGTGCCGTCGATCAACCAGACCAGCAAGGTGAAGGAGATAAAGAGCGCCGCGAAAAAACCAAAAGGTGGAAAAGCGAGTGCGCCGACAGCGCCAGCGAGAAAGGCGGTACAGACCCTTCCAAAACCACTGCCCAACATAACTTTGCCAGCCAGACGCTCCATGCAGTATCCACCTTTTAAAGGCACCGTCCGACACGAGATACACGGGTGGCGACACCGTCTGTTTAAACGGACTTACTGTAAAAAAAAGCGCGCGTCCACCTCGGCACATTTCGCCTTGAACATCTGCGGTTCACGCAGCAAAGCAAAGACCGCAGAACGGATATCCTGCGGTCTTTTCATCATAAATATGGTTTGCCGATTAAGCCGAGGCATTATCTGCGCGGTCCAGGGGCGCTGGTAACGAAAGAATCACCTCACTGGCAGCCTCTGCCGGCGCCTGATCATCTTCCCCTTCGGAGGACTGGTTGCGAACGATACGAACGCCTTTGATGCGTCGCGAATCGGCATCGAGAATATGGAATTCGAAACCGGATACCGCCCGAACGACTTCGCCCTTTACTGGAATGCGGCCTAGGGCAAAGAAAATCAGACCGCCCAAGGTGTCTATTTCTTCAAGGTGTTCGCGGACATCGAAATCCGGACCAATGGCTTCGGCAAGTTCGGTCAACTCCGCGCGGGCATCGGCAATCAGAACGCCAGCAGACAGGCGGGAGAACATGGCCTCATCCTTGTCATGCTCGTCATCGATATCGCCGATCACCATCTCGACGATGTCCTCGTGACTGACGAGGCCGTCGGTTCCGCCATACTCGTCGATCACGAGTGCCAGCTGCGTGCGTTGAGCCTGCATGGTTTTCAACAGGTCCGAGGCGAGCATGGACGATGGCACGAACAGAATTTTCCGAATTAGGCCCGCTTCCGCAAGTGTTTTTTCCAGATCGACCCGGGCAAGATCGAAATTGGCACGGGGTGATTTTGCAGCTTTGGCATCGGCCGCTGCCGTTGCACGCGAACCCACACGGCGTTTGTTTCGCGCCTGCCTGCCGATGAAGGACAGAAGATCGCGGATATGGATCATGCCTTTGGGATTATCCAGCGTCTCGTCATAAACCGGCATGCGCGAGCGACCGGTTTCCTCGAACAGGATCATCGCTTCGCCAACGGTCATGTCCTGATCGAGCCCGTTGATATCGACACGCGGGATCATGATGTCCTCGACACGCACTTCGCGGAAACGCAGAATATTGTTGAGCATCGCCCGTTCTTCGGGCGAAAACGCGGCACCGATTTCAGTATCGGTCATCAACGCGTCAGTAATGTCTTCACGCAGACGCTCGCCATGCGATGGCTTCAAAAGCCGTGAGATGCGAGACCAGAGAGAGGCTCTGGGTTTGTAGTGATATTCGGATCGTAAGGGACTACTGCCCTCCTCCGATGAGGATTGCTCCCCGGTTTCTTTGGCCTCGTGTGCCGGTCGTGCAGAATTTTCGTTCATGGTCCCAAACTGTTCATCAAAGCGGCTCCTGACCCGCGTAGGGATCAGATAGACCAAGCTTCGCCAAAATGCGAGTCTCAAGCCCTTCCATTTCTTCTGCCTCTTCGGCGTCCGTGTGATCGTAACCGAAAAGGTGCAGAAAGCCATGCACCAGAAGATGCTTCAGATGATCGTTGAAACTCTTCTCCAGATCAAGGGCTTCACGCTCCACCGTTTCACGCGCAATGACGATATCACCTAACATCGGGCCCGGCATGCCGCCCGGTTCCAACGGATAGGCTGGAAAGGACAGCACATTCGTCGGCTTGTCCTTTTCGCGCCACTCGGCATTGATCTCACGAATGGAAGCGTCATCGGTAAACACGAGTGACAGTTCCGTGGGCGTTTTTGGAAAAGGCTGTTTTTCTTCCTGTTTCAAAAACTCCACGGCCGGGTCTAGGACGCCGCTCGCAAATGCCAACAACTCTTCTTCCGATGGCCAGCTTTCGGCCTCGACGCTGATTTGAATGTCGAGTGACGTCATGTCCTGCTTCAGTTGCCTCTCGGAAGACTTTCATCGGGCACCGCCGTCTGCGCTTCGTAGGCGCGGACGATGCGTGCGACCATCGGGTGACGGACGACATCCACATCCTTGAAGCGAACGACAGAAACGCCTTCGACATCGGTCAGGATCTGCAACGCATCCACGAGGCCAGATTTCATGCCACGCGGCAAGTCGACCTGGCTCGGGTCGCCGGTGACGATCATTCGGCCCTTTTCGCCAAGACGCGTCAGAAACATCTTCATCTGCATCGTCGTGGTGTTTTGTGCTTCGTCAAGGATGACAACTGCGTTGGCAAGTGTACGCCCACGCATGAAGGCCAGTGGCGCGATTTCAATGACACCGGCCTGAATGGCGCGTTCCACCTTGTCACCCGGCATCATGTCATAAAGCGCGTCATAGAGCGGTCGCAGGTAAGGATCGACCTTTTCCTTCATATCGCCTGGAAGAAAGCCCAAACGCTCACCGGCCTCGACGGCGGGGCGTGACAGGATGATGCGATCCACCGCGCCGCGCTCCAGAAGCTGGGCTGCATGTGCCACGGCGAGATAGGTTTTGCCCGTTCCCGCGGGGCCAACACCAAAGACCAGCTCCGACTGTTCCAGCGCCCGCATGTAAACATCCTGCGTTGGCGTGCGGGCAGCGATTGTTTTCTTGCGGGTGGAAATCTGCGCCATGGAAATTTTGGCTTTGCGCTCCATGGTGGGCAGGATCAGCTGATCGTCAGCCGCCATCGCCATGCGAATGGCACCTTCCACATCCGACACCTCAACCGTTCCGCCTTTCAACAGGCGCTCATAGAGCGTGTCCAGCGCACGGCGTGCCTGATTGGTGGCAACAAGATCACCGGTTATGGCAACCGAATTGCCGCGCGGCCGCGCATCGATGTTGAGCCGCTGCTCCAACAATTTAAGGTTCTGATCGAACTGACCGAATAGCTCTCCGGCTATCCTGTTATTCTCGAACGTGAGGACGAAGTGATTGGCGTCGGTCGCGGCTGGGCGTGGCTGGCGCGATGGGGGTGATACCAATTCGTGTGCGTTCAAGCGGTCAGGCTCCCGTCCAAGTCAGTGTCGGTCCTTACTCTCGCTGTCTGCCACCTCGGCAAACAAGCTGTTTGGACCCGTTGCGGTGATTCGTACATGAACAATGTCGCCGATTTTCATGTCGTTTGCATCAAGATTCACAGATTGCAGCCAAGGAGATCGTCCAATCAACTGCCCCGGCATGCGACCGGGCTTTTCCAGCAACACATCCATCGTCTTGCCCACCAGCGAACCGGCAAATTCCTGCTGTTGTTTCAACAACAAAGCCTGAAGACGCTCCAGCCGTTCGCTTTTCACATCTTCCGGCACCTGATCTATCAAATCCGCGCCGGGCGTGCCGGGACGTGTGGAATATTTGAACGAGAAGGCCTGCGCGTATTTCACCTGCTCCACGATGGCGAGCGTGTCAGCGAAATCCTGATCCGTCTCGCCCGGGAAACCAACAATGAAGTCTCCAGACATGGCAATATCAGGGCGGGCTCCACGAATCTTTTCAATAAGCCTAATATACTCTTCAGCCGTATGGCGTCGGTTCATGGCTTTCAGGATAACGTCAGAGCCGGATTGCACCGGCAAATGGAGATACGGCATCAACATGCGCAGATCGCGATGGGCGCCGATGAGCTGATCGTCCATGTCTCGCGGATGGCTTGTCGTGTAACGCAAGCGGGCGATACCGGGGATTTCGGCAAGCCGATACAGCAACTCGGCCAGACCCCATTGCCCGCCATTGGGACCCGTTGACCGCCAGGCGTTGACGTTCTGGCCCAGCAGCGTGATTTCCCGGACACCGGACTCGGCCAGTCGCGATGCTTCGTCGATAATCTGCTGCACGGGTCGCGAAACTTCGGAGCCACGCGTATAAGGCACCACGCAGAAGGTACAGAACTTGTCGCACCCTTCCTGCACCGTCAAAAATGCCGTGACGCCACGCGAGCGGACTTTTGCCTTTTCTGCCAAGGGCAGATGCTCAAACTTATCTTCAACGGCATATTCCGTTTCGATGACACGCTCACCACCGCGCGCGCGCTTCAGCGCGTCCGGCAAGCGGTGGTAAGTCTGCGGACCGATGACAACGTCTACCGCTGGCGCCCGGCGCAAAATTTCCTCTCCCTCAGCCTGAGCCACACACCCGGCAACGCCGATCATGAATTCGCGGCCCTGCTCCGCACGGGACGTCTTCATGTCCCGCAAGCGACCCAAGGCGGAATAAACCTTTTCGGCAGCTCTTTCGCGGATGTGGCAGGTGTTGAGAAGAACGAGATCTGCCTCGTCAATATCTTCGGTCGGCTCGTAACCGTCCTTGGCCAGAGCGTCCCCCATACGAACGGAATCATAGACGTTCATCTGGCAGCCATAGGTCTTGATGAAGACCTTGCGGCTGTTTGCGCCTTCGCGAAGAACAAGTGGGTTGGCCTCGAGGCCGATCAATTCCTGGGTCATGGCCGTTATCTAATGTTTTCAGGCGCCATATTAAACAGAAAAATGCGCGATCAGCGAGACTTTCGCCATCCGCCACGCAAACTGAAATTCAGCATGGTGCGAATAGAGGTCGTCGCCTCTGCGCTCAACGTCTTGCGATTATCGCCACGATGGAAAGAAATCGCCTCTCCGAGTGAGACATCGACATCAATGGTACCCGCCTTCATGATTCCCAAAAACGACGGCACCAATTCGATACTTCCCGGCCATGCCGCAACCGGGCGGTGGTAACGGCCCATCGCCATGCCTTGAATGCCGGTATAGGCGATCGCCACCGGCTGCACATTCACCATCTGGCCGGAAACCTGCTCTGCTGCACTGGAGGCTGCGCCAAAAAGCGAAGATTTGACAGGAAGAAGTCGGTTGCCGTCCGACGTCGTGCCCTCGGGGAAAAGAACGACGATTTCGCCATTTGCGAGACGCTGTGCGATCTCGTTGACCTGCTCACCCGCGCTGCGCTTCTGATCACGCGTGACGAAAATCGTTTTTTGCAGACGTGCCAAAACCCCGAAGATCGGCCAGTCACGCACCTCTGTTTTGGCGATGAACACCACATCTGCGGTGCTGCCCAAAACCATGATGTCGGTCCAGGACACATGGTTGACCACCAGAAGCAAAGGCTTGTCGGTCTCGACCTTGCCATGGACATGGACCTTTATACCAAGCAGGTGACAGGCGACCCTGTGCCACAATCGCGGCAAGCGGCGGCGGATCGGCCAATCGAAATAAAGGCCAAGAAGTTGCACCGGCAACAGAACAAGCGTGACCAGCGTCAGGACAATGGTGAAATATATCACGCGCAACCACATCATCGCTTTATCCGCTCCGTGGCTTCATGTCCGGCTAGCCATCTTCTGGCTTTAGCGGCACGCCGTATAGTTCGAGTCTGTGATCCACCAGCTTGAAGCCGTGTTCACGCGCAATTTTTTCCTGAAGCGCTTCGATTTCAGCTGAGCGGAACTCGATGACGACGCTGTTTTTCAGATCGATCAGGTGATCGTGGTGCTCTTCCGGCATGGTTTCGTAACGCGAGCGCCCATCGCGGAAGTCGTGGCGCTCGATGATTCCGGCATCCTCGAAAAGCTTGACCGTGCGATAGACCGTGGAAATCGAGATGCGTGGATCGACAGCTGACGAGCGCCGGTAAAGCTCTTCCACATCCGGATGATCTTCGGATTGCTGCAAGACGCGGGCAATCACACGACGCTGATCGGTCATACGCATACCGCGCTCGGCACATAATTCTTCCAGCGTTTTCGAAAGGTCTATCACGTCTCGTAACTCTCAGATGCTTCCGTTGGAATGGCGCTCAAGCGCAGTTTAGGTCTTTACCACGAACTAACGAAGATCACGGCGCATGACAAGCGCCGTCGATTTCGTGCCGTCCTTGGCAGTGTAGTAGGCCTGCCGCTCGGCCACGGTTTTGAAGCCCAGCTTTCTATAAAGTCCGACCGCCGACGAGTTACTGCCATCGACTTCGAGAAACATGGTTTCGGCCCCGCGCATCCCTGCCTCGCGCATGGCCGCCTGCATCAACCGCCAACCGAGACCGCTGCGTCCAAATTTCTCACTCACGGCAACGGTCAGAATTTCAGCTTCGCCAGCCGCCTCTCTCGATAGAACGAAGCCGCCCATCGGTTTGCTGAAGAAGGCGTTGGTCTGGCGTGCGACCGCGCCAAATACGCTGCTCTGGCTGAGCAGGCTTGAAAACTCGCCGTCATTCCAGGGACGTGAGAACCGCGACCCATGCAGTTCGGCGACTTCGACACAGTCTCCGTGACCCATGGCTACGATCTCGAAGTAAGGTTTCCAACTGAGGTAATCGTCAAACATCGAAAGGAATCACCCACATCCAAACTGCGAATGGGCCTATCAGGCAACCGGGCGGCGTTCCAGTGCAAAACCTGACTGTGGCTTGGCGTCCGGTCCACGCAGATAAAGCGGTGCTGGCTTGCGCATGCCCTGCGGCTTCTCAGCACCGATGCGGGCGACGGTCGTAATCGCAAACCTGTCAGGCCCGGAACCTGTCTGCCCGCCACTGAACAGCGGTGCAGCAGAGCCGATGACGGTGCCAGCAAAACCCGCAAGCGCAGCTTTTGCATCGTCTAACGACAGCAGTGCTGCATCGCTCAAAGGCGATCCGTCTGCGGCAAAGGTCTGGAGGTAAGCTTCGTCTCGCTTGGCCTCCAACCCGACGGCAACCGGCATGCCCGGATTTTGGAAATGATAATGCCCCGCCAGTGTTTCCAACGTCGTGATGCCCACCGCCTCGATGCCCAGCGACAGCGCGAAACCACGAGCGGCGGCCACGCCCACGCGAATACCGGTAAACGACCCTGGACCGATGGTGACCGCGATCCGTTGAACGTCTTTCAATGCGAGGGAAGCCTGCTGCAACGTGCCATCGATGATGCCCATCAGCAGTTCTGCATGGCCCTTACCGATATTTTCGGTCACTTCGCCCAGCACGACGTCCGCCGCGCTGTCATAGAGGCAGGCAGAACAATCTACACCTGACGTGTCGATGGAAAGTACGATCATGGAATGAGCCGCCCTTTATTAGACGGCTTCGACTTCTTGCACTTCAGGAACGAAGTGGCGCAGCAGGTTCTGCACGCCGTGCTTTAGGGTTGCCGTGGAAGACGGGCAACCGGAGCATGCGCCCTTCATGTTGAGAAACACGGTGCCATCGCGGAAACCACGGAAGGTGATGTCGCCGCCATCTTGCGCAACGGCAGGGCGCACGCGGGTTTCCAGAAGCTCCTTGATGGTGGCCACGATCGTCTCGTCGCCTGCCTCGAAGAACTCTTCTTCCTCATCGGAAATTTCCGCTGAAACGGCCGTCCCCATCAGCGGGCGACCGGACATGAAGTGCTCCATGATCGAGCCGAGGATCGCTGGCTTCAGATGCTGCCATTCGGCACCGTCCTTGGAAACCGTGATGAAATCAAAGCCGTAATAGACGCCTGTGACGCCCGGAATCTCGAACAGAACCGCAGCCAGAGGAGACGCCTGCGCCTGCGTGGCATTCAGAAATTCCGCTGTGCCGCTTTCCAGCACGACTTTGCCCGGAAGAAACTTCAGCGTCGCCGGGTTCGGCGTGGATTCCGTCTGAATGAACATTGCAATCTCCTTCGGGATACGCAATCGACGTCCCGCAATTTAGAATACTTCCAAAATACGCCGGACGAAGATCAACTTCAAGTCCTGACATGATAAACACATTCAAGAAATCCGCCCCTCAGCAGAGAGCGTCGATTTCCTCGTCGGTCAATGTATCCGGCAAA
Organism: Hyphomicrobiales bacterium; assembly: GCA_900472925.1. Taxonomy (GTDB): domain Bacteria; phylum Pseudomonadota; class Alphaproteobacteria; order Rhizobiales; family Rhizobiaceae; genus Agrobacterium. The sequence continues at coordinate 120,377 of UCJU01000001.1, read as the reverse complement.
ACCGTCACCGGGATTGGAAAGGCCGCGCCACGTCCAGCGATGGAGGACACGAGCGGGCCCGGACCTTCTTTGGTCGATCCCGCCGCAAGCACGAGAATAGCGATATCGCGGTCCTCATCGATCAGGCCGTGAATCTGTTCGGCAGCATTGCCTTCGCGGATCACCGCCTCCGGCTCCATCCCGACACTCTCACGCACCTTTTGCGCCACTTTGGCCAGCGACGCTTCGGCCTCTTCGCGCGCTTCCGCACGCATGATCTGTTCGACGCCGAGCCATTGCTGGAAATCGCCTTCCGGTATCACATAGAGAAGCACGAGCGCGCCATTGGAGTTTTTCGCGCGACGACCCGCATAGTGAACGGCCCTTTCGCATTCCGGCGTTCCATCGATGACAGCGAGAAACTTGCGGCGGTGTCCTTCGAGACGCGAAAGCCGTTTCGATACCATTGCGTACTCCTCTATTCGTCGCGGCAGGACCGACCGCCCGATGGCTCGGGCGACATTATATCAAATACCCGGATTAAAAAATGCTGTTTCGCGAGGTTAAGGTGCGCAGGCGTCAGCGCAGAAAACCGATGATGTCACGCACCTCGTTCATCGTCTTTTCGGCCATCGCGCCCGCCCGTTCGCCGCCCTGTTTGAGGATGCCGTCGATATGGCTGACATCATCCAGCAGGCGGCGCATTTCGCTGTTGATGGGGGCAAGAACGTTGACAGCGAGATCGACAAGAGCCGGCTTGAATGCGGAAAACTGCTGCCCCCCGAACTCTGCCAGAACGTCTGCCTTGGTCTTGTCCGACAATGCCGCATAGATCCCGATCAGATTTTCAGCCTCTGCACGGCCCTTCAGTCCCTCGACTTCGCTTGGCAGCGCGTCGGGGTCGGTCTTTGCCTTCTTGATCTTGCGCGACAGCGTGTCGACATCATCCATCAAATTGATGCGCGACAGGTCCGAAGGGTCCGACTTCGACATTTTCTTGGTGCCGTCTTTCAACGACATGACGCGTGGAGCAGGACCGCCAATCAGCGGCTCCACCATCGGGAAATAAGCGTGAACCGGCTCGTTGCCGACAGTGATGTCAACGCCGAGGTCAGCGGCGCGAATATTGTCGCTGAAGTCGATGTTGAATTTCTGCGCGATGTCGCGGGCGAGCTCCAGATGCTGCTTCTGGTCATCGCCGACAGGAACATGGGTTGCGCGGTAGACCAGAATGTCGGCAGCCATCAGGCTTGGGTAAGCCAGCAGACCGAGCGAGACCTGCTCGGCATTCTTGCCGGACTTGTCCTTGAACTGCGTCATGCGCTCCATCCAACCGATGCGCGCCACACAGTTGAACACCCATGCCAGTTCCGCATGCTGTGGCACCGCCGACTGGTTGAAGACGATATGCTTGACCGGATCGATGCCCGCCGCAATGAAGGCAGCTGCAATAGAGCGCGTCTGCGCCTTCAGGTCGGCATGCACCAGCTGTGCTGTAAGGGCGTGCATGTCCACGACGCAATAGATGCAGTCATTGTCTTCCTGGAGCGCAACGAATTTGCGGATGGCACCGAGATAATTGCCGAGATGAAGATTTCCGGTCGGCTGGACGCCTGAGAAAACCAGCGGTTTAAATGCGTTCATGATGGTCCTCGAAAAGGCTTGTGGAGGGCCTTTGCCCCTGTGTGGATTGGGTTTCCAATTGGTCGCGCTTATGCACCCGCAACAGCCTGCAATCAAGGTGTTTCGGTGGGGTCGACCTGACTTTCCTTTTTCGTCCGGCCTCGTTTCAATCCACGTTTGACCATACCGAGGTTGGCACCGCCGGAGAGGAAGGCCAGTCCGAAATAAAGGATCATGGCTGCGAAAACCAGCGCAACGAGCGTTCCGGCCCGCACTGCGATAGAGGAGGCTGACGACAGCTCATAGGCGAGATAGGCAAGCGCATAATGGATGGCCAGGGCCATGATCGCGGCTGCAAACAGAAGCCTAGGAATACGGGTCAGAAGCGGAATGTCGAGCGTCCAATGGCCGCGCCACAGCAGCATGCCGAAGAGAAGTGCGGCGTTGACCCATCCTGCCGTGATTTCGGCCGTTGCGATACCCGGCCCGCCGTAGGACTGGAACAAGGTCAGTGCCAGTGAGACATTGACCACCACTGAAATCGCCGCGAATATCATCGGTGTGCGGGTGTCCTCGCGGGCGAAAAAGCCGGGAATGAAAGCCTTGATCAGCACGAAGGCAGGAAGACCCAGCCCGTAGATTCCAAGAATTTCGGCAACGGTTCCGGTGGCGGATGCGGAGAAGTTGCCGCGTTCGTACAGGAACCGCACGATCGGTTCGGCCATGACGAGCAAGGCGGCTGCGGCTGGCAGCGTCAGGAACATGACGAATTCGACGGAACGGTTCTGTAGATTGGCAGCTTCGACCTGATGACCGCCGCGCAAGGCGCGGGCAAGTTCCGGCAGCAGGACTGTCGCCACCGCAATGCCGACGACGCCGAGCGGAAGCTGATAAATGCGATCGGCATAGGCCAGCGAAGAGATAACGCCCTCTTTGCCCGATGCGATGTTGGTGTTGATCAGCAGGTTGATCTGGGTGATGCCGCCGGTGATTGCGGCGGGCAGAGCCAGCACCAGCAGGCGTTTGACGTTGCCAGTCATACGCGGACGGCGAAAGCCGATCTTGATGCCGGCATGGCGCACGGCCACCCAGACGATGGCGAGTTGCACGAAACCGGCCGCCATCACGCCCCAGGACAAGGCATAACCCACCTGCAGCGGATCATAGCTCTTATACCAGGCAAAACCGAGCACGCCGATGAGAATGACGTTGAGGAAAACAGGCGCGATGGCCGCTGCGAAATAGCGATGCAGCGAGTTCAGCATGCCGCCCATCATTGCCGCCAGCGACATGCAGGCGAGATAGGGAAACATGATCGTGGCGAGACGGACGGTATTGTCGAACTTGGTCGGGTCTTCCACGAAGCCCGGCGCAATCACCGTTCGCACGATGAACGGCATCGACAACTCCATCAGGATCGTCAGCGCCATCAGCACCGTAAAGAGAACGCCAAAAACCTCTTCCGAAAAGCGTTTCGCGCCCTCCATGCCGTTGGCTTCGATTTCCTTGGCAAAAAGCGGCACAAAAGCGGAATTGAACGCGCCTTCGGCAAACAGACGGCGGAACGTATTGGGGAAACGAAAGGCTGCGTTGAAAGCATCCGCCACCGGACCCGTACCGACGGCGGCGGCCATCAGCATTTCGCGGACGAAGCCGAAAAGGCGGCTGCCGAGGGTTGCGGTGCCGACGGTTGCGAATTTGGCAATCAGGCCCATGGATATTTACGCCTTCGCCGTTCGTGCGGGCGGCAGTGCCGCAACATCGGGATGAGCGATGATGCCGGATGGCATACGATCCCGCAATTCGTCCTCCTGCTCAGCCATCACCGCTTTCAGGCGCGATGCGATGCTGGCTTGGCGGTTGTCGGTCATGACCTTCTGGCCGAAGAGGTCGGTCACATAGAACGTATCGATGACCTTCTCACCGAAGGTCGTGATGCGGGCAGATGTGATGTCGAGCGACAGATCCGCCAACACGGCCGTCATGTCCGCAAGCAGTCCAGTGCGGTCGAGGCATTCGACCTCGATAACCGTGAACTTGTTTGAAAGTCCGTTCGAAATGGTGACGGACGGCGGAATATTGAACGTCTTACTCTTTTTGCGGCCCTTGGTGCGCGTGGCGATAATTTCCGGAATGCGCTTCTTTCCGGCCAAAACCTCCTCGATCATCTTGCCGATATTGTTGGCACGCCGCGTCTCGTCTTCATCGATTGGAAACTCACGATTGATGAGGATCGTATCGAGCGCCCGCCCATCCGACGTGGTGAAGATCTGCGCGTCGGCGATGTTGGCGCCAGCCGCCGCGCAGGCACCTGTTATGATGGATAGGAGACGTGGATGGTCCGGTGCGAGAACGGTGATTTCCGTGATCGCATGGAAAGAATGCGTGCGCACCATGGTGGACATCGCCTGTTCCTTCTTGTCCGTTTCACGCAGGAACCGCGTGTGGCGGATTTGATCCTGAAGATCGACGGATAGAAGATAGGGTTCATAGTGCAGGTTGGAATATTTGCGTCGCGCTTTCTGTCCCCAGTCGGTCAAGGCGTCATAAAGCGCCTCACGCGCGATCTTGGCCCGCTCCTTGCGAGACGTTTCAGAAAAGCCGCCAGACAATAAGAGTTCGGTCTCATAATAAAGCGTGCGCAGAAGCTGGCCCTTCCAGCCGTTCCACACGTCAGGCCCGACCGCGCGAATATCGCACACGGTCAGGATCAGCAGCATCTTCAGCCGTTCCATGGACTGTACCTTGTCGGCAAAATCCGTGATCGTCTTGCGGTCGTGCAGATCCCGGGTCTGCGCCACCATGGACATCAGCAAATGCTGCTCGATCAGCCAGAACACCGTTTCGGTCTGCTTGCTGCTGAGCCGGAACCTTTGGCAAAGCTTGCGTGCCACCCTTGCACCGGCAATGGAATGGTCCTCCTGCCTGCCCTTTGCCACATCATGCAGCAGCACTGCGACATAAAGGACATCGCGGTCCTCGATGGCTGGCATCAAGCGGTTGACCAGCGGATGCGTATCGACGGCCTGCCCCTTGTCGATTTCAGCCAACACCGCAACAGAGCGAATGAGGTGCTCGTCAACGGTGTAGTGGTGGTACATGTTGAACTGCATCATCGCGACGATCTTGCCGAACTCCGGGATGAATTTGCCCAGAACGCCCGCTTCGTTCATGCGGCGCAATGTCAGCGCTGGATCCCTACGCGAGGTGAGGATCGCCAGAAACAGGCGGTTCGCCTCTTCATTGTCGCGAAGTTCGTGGTTGATGAGAGCCAGCGAACGGCTGACCACCCGCAAAGCATCCGGGTGCAGTTCCAGATTGTTGATATCGGCCACATGAAAAAGCCGGATGATGCTGACGGGATCGTTACGAAATACGTCGATGTTAGCCAGTGCGATACGGCCACGATCTTCCACGAACTCGTCGGAGCCTGGAATTTTACGCAGACGATGGGCAAAGCGGCTGAACACACCCGAGAGACCCGGCACATCCTTGGCCTGCTTGTCCTCAAGTGCCGCACACAAAATGCGCGTCAGGTCACCCACGTCCTTGGCGACCAGAAAGTAGTGCTTCATGAAGCGCTCGACGGCGGACAGACCGGGGCGCGGCTGGTAGTTCAGGGATGCAGCAATTTCGCGCTGAATATCGAAGGACAGGCGCTCTTCCGCCTTGCCGGTGATGAAATGCATCTGGCACCGAACGGTCCAGAGAAAATCATCGGCTTTTTCGCAAAGCTTCAGCTCACGCTTGGACAGAACGCCAAGCTTCACCAGTTCGGCAGTGTCGCGAACGTGGTAATAATATTTGGCAATCCAGAACAGCGTATGGAGGTCGCGAAGACCGCCCTTGCCTTCCTTTACGTTTGGCTCGACCAGATAGCGGGTATCACCTGCTTTCCGGTGGCGCTGGTCGCGCTCAGCAAGCTTGGCTGCAATGAATTCCGGGCCGCTATTTGTGACGACCTCTGATTCGAAACGGCGCTCGAGCTCATCGGAAAGCGCTCGGGCACCACAGATCGCGCGCATTTCCAGAATGGCGGTACGGATCGTCATATCGGCCTTGGAGAGGCGAATGCACTCATCCACGGTGCGCGTCGCATGGCCGACCTTGAAGCCGATATCCCACAAAATGTAGAGCACGAACTCGATGGCCTTGGTCATGTCAGGCGTGCTCTTGGCCGGAAGCAGGAAGAGCAGGTCGATATCCGATCCCGGCGCCAATGTTCCACGTCCATAACCACCAACCGCCGTAATCGCAATTTTCGGCGCATCATCGGGATAGACATGCTGGCAGGCCAGATCGTAGAGCACCTCGATTAGGCGGTCCTGAAGCCAGGAAATACGGCGGGCGCAGTCTATGCCGCCGCCCTCCGTGTCCAACAGTTCCCGGGCTTTTTCACGGCCTTGGGCGCTCGCCTTCTTGAAAATCGGCAACAGGTCGGACCGCACGTCGGACACACGCTGCCCGTCATTCTGAAACACGCGTTCGCATTCGTGTTTCAGTGCCGTAACATCCAGTATCGCGGAAAAATCCAGGTCTTTTGTGGCCATTGATGCCGATATCCACTTCATATGGGCTATGCTTTCGGCATAGCCCTATAGCGATTTTTAATCGTGATGGACAGGCACTGTAAGTCTCAAGCCTTGCCAAGTTGTTTCTTGAGCGCGTAAAGCGCGTCCAACGCCTCACGGGGCGTCATTTCATCCGGGTTGAGCGCTTTTAAGGCCTCATCCACCTTCGAATTGCCCTGCGGTCTACTTTCTTCGCGCCGCACTGCGACCTGAAACAGCGGTAGATCATCGATCAACTGGCTTGCCGGATTTTTCCGGTCGGCATCCTCAAGCTGGGTCAAAACGGCCCGCGCCCGCTCGACAACGGAAGCCGGAAGACCGGCAAGTTTAGCCACCTGAATTCCGTAGGATCTATCTGCTGCACCTGGCCCGACCTCATGCAGGAAAATCACGTCACCTTCCCATTCGCGCACCTTCATGGTGGCGTTGGACAGGCGGCCCAGCTTTTCAGAAAGCACCGTCAGTTCGTGGAAATGGGTGGCGAACAAACCACGGCAGCGGTTGACCTCATGAAGATGTTCCACCGCCGCCCAGGCGATCGAAAGACCATCGAACGTTGCCGTACCGCGGCCAATCTCATCCAGAATAACCAGCGAGCGGTCCGTGGCTTGATTGAGGATTGCCGCCGTTTCGACCATCTCCACCATGAAGGTCGAGCGACCACGCGCAAGATCATCAGATGCACCGACGCGTGAAAACAGGCGATCGACAATACCGATATGCGCCGCCGCCGCAGGAACAAAGGAGCCAATCTGGCCGAGAATGGCAATCAACGCATTCTGCCGCAGGAATGTCGATTTACCGCCCATATTCGGGCCAGTCAGCAACCAGATGGCGCCATTGCGGTTGCCATTGACGGCTGAAAGATCGCAGTGATTGGCGATGAAAGGACCCGTGGACTGGCGGCGCAAAGCCTGTTCCACCACGGGATGGCGCCCACCCTTGATGTCGAACATCATCGAGCCATCGATGACGGGCCGGCAATAGGCTTGCTCTGCGGCGAGATAGGCAAGGCTCGTTGCAACATCGATGGAAGCCAAGGCCAATGCTCCGGCCTTGATCGCTTCGGCATGGGACACGACCGCCTCGACCATCTGCGTGAAGGCTTGCAATTCTATCGACAGCGCCTGCGAGGCGGCATTGGCGATGCGGCTTTCCAGATCAGCAAGCTCGGTGGTGGTAAAGCGCATTGCGCCCGCCATAGTCTGGCGGTGGATGAAGCGGGCTTTTGCCTCCGCACTTGCCGTCATGACATCGGCATTGCCTGCCGTAACCTCGATGAAATATCCCAGCACATTATTGTGCTTTATTTTGAGGGATTTGATGCCTGTTTCTTCGGAATATTGCAGCTGCAGGCCGGCAATCACCCGCCGGGACTGGTCACGCAACGCACGTATCTCATCCAGTTCCGGGTTCGAACCCTCTCGTACAAAACCGCCATCGCGTTTCAACAAAGGCAATTCGTCTGCGAGTGTCGCACCGAGCATCGCTTCCAGCTCAACCGGCAGCGCTTTCAACGCGGCAAGCGCCTGCGCCAACTCATCTGGCAGCAACCCCTGATCCAGCAATTCGGCGACCCTGGCGGCTGCGTAAACGCCCAGCCGTATCGCACCCAGATCACGCGGCCCGCCACGATCAAGCGCCAGGCGCGACAATGCGCGCGGCATATCCGCGACCTGTTTCAGCGCATCCCGGAGCCCGTCGGACAAGGACACGTCATCCAGCAGGTAAGCGACTGCGTCCAGCCGTGCATTGATCTTCTCCACGTCGGTCAAGGGAGACATCAAGCGCTCCGCCAGAAGGCGAGCACCGCCACCGGTAACCGTGCGGTTGATTGCGTGCAACAGCGATCCATCCCGCTCGCCCGACAACGTTCTGGTCAGCTCGAGATTGGCCCGCGTGGCAGGATCGATGAAGAGTGTCGAAGCAGCACTTTCGCGCTCCGGCGCGGCAAGAGGCGGACGCTCGGCGATCTGCGTTTTCTCAACATAGGCGACGGCAGCGGCCGCAGCGGCCATCTCGACGCGTGAGAAAGATCCGAAACCATCCAGCGTCGAAACGCCGAAGTAACGGGCAATACGCCCCTCCGATGTCGCACTATCGAACAGAATCGCGGGCTGCGGCACGGCAACACGACCAAGCATGTCAAAAACCGGCTTCAATTCTTCATCATGGAACAAGCTGTCGGCGACGATCAACTCGCGTGGATCTATCCGCCAGATATCGGCCAGAAGCCGTGTCAGTGTCGTTTCAGCCAAACGGAAGACGCCGGTGGAAATATCGATCCAGGCCAGCGCAAATTGGGCTTCCGCGCTGCCCTTGATGCGAGCCAGCGCCATCAGATAATTCGACTCCGTCGGCGACAGAAGCTTTTCCTCTGTCAGTGTGCCGGGCGTAACCAGCCGCACCACATCCCGCCGCACCACGGATTTAGACCCACGCTTCTTGGCCTCAGCCGGGTCCTCGGTCTGCTCACAAACCGCCACGCGGTAGCCGCGCAGGATCAGTTTCTGGAGGTAATCATCCGCCGCATGTACGGGAACACCGCACATGGGAATATCCTGCCCCAGATGCTGTCCGCGCTTTGTCAGCGTGATGCCGAGCGCCCGCGACGCTTCTGCGGCGTCATCGAAAAACAGTTCGTAGAAATCGCCCATGCGATAGAACAGCAGCGAACCGGGGTTGTTCGCCTTGATCTCGATATATTGCTCCATCATCGGAGTAGCCGAAGCGCGGCTCTCTTCCGATATGAGCGAGGCAGTGGAATGAACGTCCGTCAATGGCTTTTCAATATCGGCTTGGCGTTGCGGGAAACGAAAACCAGACTATCGCTCGCGCGGCATGAGGACAACACGCGCCGCGCGCCTGCCCACAAGAAGCTTTGATCTTACGAATCAGCCGTTGAAGCGTTCGGCTTCACTACCGTAATAATTGATGTATCGATTGGCGATGGAGGATACTGGCAGGATAACGAGCACATCCGTGGTGTTGAAAGCATGATCGACGACGGCACCGGACCCGAACATGGCGCCCAGCCGCATATAGCCTTTGATGAGCGGCGGCATGGCATAGAGGGCGCGGCGCGGATTGATCGCTTCCAACGGCATCATGTCCATTTCGCAATAAAGCTCCGGTAGCGCAGAGGCTGCCCAATCACCTTTCGCGCCGCAGGTGTGATGCAGGAAGGAAAGCGCCAGCGCATGCGCTTCCGGCTGGACACCGGGAAAAGATGCGCAGCCGATCATGGCGTCCATGCGGTGCCTAAGGGCATAGGCCCAATTGCCCTGCCAGAGCAATTCAACCGTTCTTTTCGTGCGATACTCCGGCAGAACGCAAGAGCGTCCCAATTCCATGAAACGCTTGGTTGGGTGGCGGTCGATCAGTCCTTCGATGTTGAATTCGCTGGCTGAATAAAAACCGTTATTGGCAAAGGCCGTATCCTGTCTTAGCAGGCGATAGGTGCCGACGATCTGATCTTCCGGGTCACCTTCGATGGAATTATCCAGCACCAGAAGATGGTCGCAGACCGTGTCGAAGGCGTCGACATCACGCTTCCGGCGCATGGCTTCGGCGGGTAGGAGGGCGCCCATTTCCTCGACGAAAACACGGAAACGGACATTCTGCGCGGCATCGATTTCGCGCTCGCTTCTTGCAAGCCGGGCCTCCAGTGGGCCGATGCGACCGAGAACATCGTGGTTGCGCTGTTGGGGAACCGGAAGCACATTGCAGGCAACATTGTGCTCGCAAATATCGTATTCGAGAATTTCCGTGACCATGGAGAATCGCCCCACCACCGTTGGTTTCTGGCTGTCATAAATCACTTCTTGACGACAGAACAGTGACAGGTGCGAGGTAACCGGCAGCAGATCAAATCTAAAGTCTGCCCACACGTTTTTGGGGAAACAGCCGCAGCACCTCCTCGATCAATCGCTTCGGCTCAACGGGTTTTGTCAGTACCGCGGCAATTCCCGCATCCAGCAAATTCGAACGGGTTTCACGGGCCGTATCACCGCTCAACACCATCAGCGGTATCTTGCTGCTCGAAAGCTGCAAACAGAGACGCGGAAGAATATCGAGACCATTGCCACCAGGCATGTTCAGGTCGGAAATGACGAGATCCGGCAGGTTGGCTTTTCCCAAGAGCGCTTGCGAAAGTGCTCCGAAGTCGCTGACCAGACTCACCGTGCAGCCGGACTTTTCCATGACGGCACGCAGTATCCGCGCGTTGACGGGATCATCCTCGGCAATGAGAACGTGGAGGTCCCTCGATGTCTCATCCAATGCGCGTGAGAACCCGAAGCCCGGATGGTGATTGTCATTGATCGCATCGCGCGGTTCCATGCCTCGCAGGCGACCGCTTAAAACATCCATCAGAGATTTTTCCCGCAAAGGTCGGATTAGCCAGGCATCGAACCCATCGCGTGGCTGGGATGCGCGCTCCTCCGGGTTGACGAGCAGAATGTGCCGGATAGTCCGGCCCTGAACCGACGGCCATGTTTGAAGGATCTCGCGAAACGCCACCGCAACACGGTGATCCACGATGATATCAGTCACATCGTCCAAGACGGAGGGTGACTGTCGCTGCAGGTTCTCAACTTGCCTTCGCGTCGCAACATGCGTGCAGATGCCGCCAAGGGCACGTATCGAGCCCGCTGTCGCCTCAGCGGCAACACCCGGTGGCGCCAGCAGCAAGACGTTCGAGGGCCTCAGCGCGCCGATGCGGCTGGATGGAGCAATCGACGCGAGAGCGGATGCGGGTTTGAACATCAATGTGAAGGTGCTTCCTTTGCCCTTCTTGCTGGATACCGACAAAGTGCCGCCGAACTCACGAATGATACGAGCGGATATGGCAAGACCAAGCCCCGTGCCACCGCTACGCTGCATGGTGGATCCGGCCTGTTCGAACTCACCGAAGATGCGTGCCTGCTCGGACGCTTCCAGACCGGGACCTGTATCCTCCACAGCAATGGAAAGTGCGTTGCCTTTCATCGACGCCTTCACGAGAACGCCGCCCTTGGTGGTAAACTTTACCGCATTGCCGATGAGGTTGAACAGCACCTGTCGCAGGCGGGCTGGATCGAAATCAAGGTAATCGGGTACATCCATTGCGATGATCGAGGCAATTTCGATACCTTTTTCATGAGCGCGGTGGGCCAACATCTCCACCACGCTTTCGATCAGTTGCCGCAGGTTTTCCGCCCGCGGATTGAGCCTGAACCGCCCTGCCTCCATGGTGGAAAAGTCCAGCAGATCCTCGACGAGTTGCACAAGCGACTGACCTGACTGGCGCATGCCATCCAGATAATTGCGCTGCTCCTCGGTCAGACTTGTTTGCGACAGGAGATGGCTCATGCCCAGAATGCCAGACAGTGGCAGTCGGATTTCGTGGCTGACCGTTGCCAGCAACCTGCCCTTGGCGGCATTGGAATTTTCAGCCCGCAGCCGGGCATCCTCGCGGGCGACGATGGCGGCGCGTTCATCGGTGACATCCCGTGCGATGCTGCTGATCATCAGACGGCTGCTCGTACCGTCATGGGCAATCGCATCATGCCAGGTGAAAATGCGCTGACCGTAAGGCGTTGCGATTTCCACATCGTAGCTGTGGACCTTGTCGCCTGGGCGAAAAGCAATACCAATTTCTTCGCATGTCTTACCCTGCGGTTCGCCGCAGCCCGTCATTTCGCGAAAGGTGCTGTTGGCATGCAAGATGCGGCGGTTCATATCACGGGTCACGACGATATCGCCCATGGCCTCGTGCATTTCCGCCACAAGCCCGGCGTTCTGCATTTGCCTCGCTTCAACGACTTTCGCATCGTTCACCGATGCCCGACGCAGGGCGGCGGCACGAAACATCATGTAAAACGCGCATGACAAGCAAATGGAAACGGACAAAGCGGCCATGTAGAGGGCGACGTTTCCGCCCAGATAGATAGCGCTGGCGAATGCAAAGGCGCATCCGGCCGTGAACAGCGTCACGGTGCGAAGCATACCGCTGTAGAAAGGTAAGCGAGACGGGTCGTCCCTGCTTTCGACGGGCTGAGCGACACTTGAGACCGCACCTGTTTCGGTCGGATCGAACGCGTCGGAAAGCCGGTTGTTGAGTTTAGCCAGTTCGCTCATGCATCGTTGCTACCACGGCAGCAGTTTTGATTGGCTTGGCCCGAACGTTAAATTTCTAACGTTTCTTCGTTCTTGCATGAAGTATTTCGTCCAGAATAACGCATCCAGCACCAATGGTGATGAAGGAGTCAGCCAGATTGAAGACGGCAAAAGACCACGTATCGGTGTGAAACAGGATGTAATCGATCACATGACCATAAAGAAAACGGTCGAAGATGTTCCCGGCGGCACCTGCGATGATCAGGGCGAAACCGAGATGCGCAAAGGTACGATCTGCATCTGTCTTTCGCCACAGCCAAACAACAAAACCAACGATCACCAGACGCATCGTGACGATGAACCAGCCCTCCATGCCCGACAGCATGGAAAAAGCGACGCCCAGATTATAGGTGCGATAGAGCGCCCAGAAAGGTATGACCGGCACCATTTCCTGCAATGGCAGATAGGCTTCTACCAGGAGCTTGACGATTTGGTCCGTGATCAGCGCGATGACGATGAAGATGACGGCGGGAATGGGTCTGGAGAACAATGCGGGTTTCGCCATCATTTTACCGGTGCAAGTTCGAGAACATGGCGGCGCGCTTCAAACAGCATAACCGCCGTCGCAATCGCCAGATTGAGAGAGTCTGCGCGCCCTTGCTGTGGAATGCGGGCCAGTTGATCGGCCTTTCCAGCAAGCTCGGGTGGAAGCCCACTTTGCTCATTGCCCATCAACAGCACGGTCGGCTTCTTTTTGTAATCAATGGTTCTGTAATCCACAGAGCCTGCTAGATGGGTTGCGACGACGCTGACACCGGCTGTTTTCTTCCAGCTTAGGAACTCGTCTACGGTCGCATGCGCAACAGCTATGGCAAAGACCGAGCCCATCGTGGCACGCACCGTTTCCAAGGAAAACGGATCGGTGCAGTCACCCACGAGGATCACACCGGACGCACCTGCGGCATCAGCCGTGCGGATGATGGTGCCGAGGTTGCCGGGATCGCGCACCCTGTCGAGGGCAATGTAGGTCTGGCCGCTTTCAGGCTGTATGTCCTTCAGTGGCGTCCATTTCTGGTCGAAGATGCCAACAACCATCTGCGGATTATCGCGGCGGGTAATCGAGGACAGTATCTTTTCGGTGACCTCCAAAACCAACCCGCCCGATGCGACAGTCTTCGTCGCCACCTGCTCGACCAGCGGCTTGCCCTTGGCATTCTTGGCGTAGACCAGCGTGCGGATTGTCCATCCGAGTTCCAGCGCATCGATCACCAGCTTTAGGCCTTCGGCCATGAAGGTACCGGTTTCTTCCCGGCCCTTTTTCTGGGTCAGGTTCTTGATGTCCTTGATGATGGGGTTGGCAAGGCTTGTGACCTCTTTGACTTGGCCGACCCGGCCCGGTCTGTTTTCACGTCGGTCATCGATCATTTCGGCACCCAGCGGCTGAAGAGAGAGGTGGAAAGCACCCGCCCCGGCGTTTTACCGTCAAGTCCTGCCTCGCGGATGACGAGTTCGCCGGAGGCGACTTCACCACCTGCGCCGCGCATCGTTTCGCGCATCAATTCGTGCATGGAGTAAAAGCTGGCGCGGATGGAATAGGCCGTCAGCACCAATCCCAGTGCCTTTGGCGACAGGATATCGCGGCACACATCCAGCATCAGCGGCAGATGATCGAACAGCTCCCATACCTCGCCATGGGTACCACGTCCGAACTTTGGCGGATCGGTGAGGATGATGTCGTAGCTATTGCCGCGCCGTTCTTCACGCAGGATAAATTTCATCGCATCTTCGCAAATCCAGCGGATCGGCGCATTTTCAAGCCCTGCCAGCGCCTGATTTTCCCGTGCCCACCCAATGGCCTTCTTGGAGGCATCCACATGGGTCACTTCCGCCCCGGCGGCGGCAGCTACCAGCGAGGCGACGCCGGTATAACCGAAGAGGTTGAGCACCTTCAGCGGGCGATCCGACGTCTCAATCGTCTGCTTCAGCCATTCCCAATGAACGATCTGCTCCGGAAAAACGCCGACATGGCGGAACGCGGTAAAACGTCCAAGAAAGTTGACACCGAGAAGAGAAAGCGGCCACGTTTCTTCGAGTGGCTGCTTTGGAAACCGCCAGCGGCCCATGCCGTCTTCGTCCGTATCCCCGCTGAAAATGGAATCGGCATTTTCCCAAACCCGGTCCGGCAGGCTCGGGCGCCACAGCGCCTGCGCTTCCGGTCGCACGATACGGTATTGACCGTATTGCTCGAGCTTTAGCCCGTTGCCGGTGTCGATCAGATGAAAATCCCCCGCGCCCAGAGATTCCAGGATGACTGGCACCTGCTCTGCAGGCATATCGCCCGTGCGTTGTTTTAACGGGCGAGGAGGTGCTTGCTCGACCTCTGGAGGCGCAATCTTCACCTTGGAAACGGCGACGTCCTTAGGAGCTGGCCTGGCAGCAGCACCAGACGATGGGCGCACATAATCCGCATTGCGGCCACGGGGAACAAGGTCTTTTTGCTTGGCCGATTTAACAGCATTTCTCTGCCGGGGCTCCTGCCCCGCACGCGGCTTGGCACCCGGGCGGCTGTCTTTTTTCTTCAACGGGGTTCTTTCCAAGTCTGACCGCATCTCATGCGACAGCGAATAGCATCACGGCGCGGTATTATCAAAGGGCTGCGCGGTCAACACATATCACTTTGTAAAATTTCACTTGGAAGCGATGCGCGCATCCACTGGAGCACTGATTGCGACAGCGTTGGCGGCAGCCTTATGCCGGTTGGCTTCATCGTGCCAACGCAGGGCTTCCTTGGCTTCAGTGCGGGCGCGCTTCCGATATTTTCCTTGAGAAAACCACGTGACGAGCGAACCCAAAAACACGCCGAAAATGACAGCAAGAAAAATAAAAACAAAAAACGGTGCCGAAAACGACAACAGGCTGTCGTCAGGCTTGAAGGGATTGAGCGCCAAAGTAACGGATTGCCGGTTTGCGACGCAAAGCACGACCAGAATGATGGCCAGTGGCACGAGAACCAAGAGGTTGACGATCTTTTTTGACATCAAACAATACTCCGTCTTTCGGGGTCTTCAGACAAACCTGCATGACGTCAGATAGGAGCTTTCCCGCTCCGCCTCAACCGTCACGCTTAGTCTTCGTCTTCGACGTCGCTCATGCCGGGATTGAGGCGCTCGCGCAGCTCTTTGCCGGTCTTGAAGAAAGGGACCCATTTTTCTTCGACGAAAACGGATTCACCAGTACGCGGGTTGCGTCCAGACCGCGAGGGGCGGTTTTTTACCGAGAAAGCGCCAAAGCCACGCAACTCGACACGGTTGCCCGCTGCCAACGCATCCGTAATCTCATCCAGCACGGCGTTGACGATATTTTCGACATCGCGGTGGTAGAGGTGCGGGTTGTGCGCAGCAACGATCTGCACGAGTTCAGACTTAATCAAAGTTGCCCCCTGAAAGAATTGGCTTTTTATCGGTCTCTAACCTGCCAAACCGAAACAAGACCGTCAAGAAACAACTTGTCGGCACCCAGTTGGCGAGGCGCATCAAACGGCAGAAATTCGTCATATCCCAGCAATTTGGCGATACCGGACAGGCTGAACAAGGCAAATGGCGAACGCTTCGAAGGCGCAGTCCATTCCACGATCGGCAGATCCTTGGCGACTTTCCGGGTCTCGAGATAGCTGCGAATTTCTTTTTCGCCGCCCAGCGTATCGATGAGTTTGACGGCGAGAGCCTGTCGTCCTGTGAAGATGGAGCCATCGGCAAGCTTGAGCACGTCTTCCCGCGGCAGCTTGCGGCGATCTGCCACAAGGTCCACGAACCAGCCGTAGCTATCCATGATCATGCTGCGGATCATTGTTTTTGCTTCTTCAGGCGGCTCGTGGAAAGGCGAAGGCTCTGCCTTCATCGGCGACGACTTGATTTCCTGCAAGGAGACGCCGAGCTTGTCGAGAAGAGGCCCGACCTGAGGGTACTGAAAAATGACCCCGATCGATCCGGTAATCGAGGTATCGCCCGCGATGATCGTGTCGCCTGCCGTTGCGATCATATAGCCGGCAGAGGCCGCAAGCGTGCGCACGTCGGAGACGACAGGCTTCTTTTCAGCCACAGCGCGAATGGCTTTGAATATCCGCTCACCGCCATAGGTCGTGCCGCCGGGAGAGGAGATGGAAACGATGAGTGCTTTTGCACTTTCGCTGTCGGCAATCTTTTGCAGTCGCTCCAGAAGCTCGGTGTCATCCTGAATAATGCCGCTGATTTCGACACGCGCTATATGCGGCCTCATGCTTTGCGTTGGCTCAGACAATGCAAAACGATAAATGGCAAACAGGCCTGCGACGAGAAGCAGGACGACCGCTACACGCCAAAATGTCAGCTTGCGACGCAATTGCCGACGATCCGCGATTGCCATTTGATCCATTTATTCACCCATGAGGAAAACGGTAATAGCTTTTAAAAAGCCAGTTCTATGAGCCTTGTACCCACCTCTGGCAAGGAAACAAACGGGAAAGCATCGTTTTGATAAAAATATCGTAGCTCTTGTGCTCCTTCAGAGAAAAACCATATTGGCAGGGCATGGCCCTCATGCCAAACACAACGAGAATGATAGACGGCGTCGCCTTTGACCCTGCTGGCTACGACGAAACTTGCTTCGGACCCTTGAAAACATGCTTGAACGACTAAGCCAGCCAACGACCGGTTTTCCGTTGTCCAACGGACATGCGCGCGCTTACGCCGTTGCGTTGCGCCATTCCGCACGCGTTAAGAAACTGAAGATTATTCTTCCGGTTGGCGCCGCCATCATCTCGCTTTCTTTTATTGCGGTATCGCTGGCCAGAACGTGGATGCCGGACGAGGTTTCGCTTCAAAGTGCGACGGTGGAAAACGGCAAGATCGTCATGGAAAAGCCGGCGCTTGCAGGGCGCAACAACAAGGGCTTCGATTATTCCATGAATGCCGAGCGGGCACTGCAGGATATTGCCAGCCCTAACCTCATGACGTTGGAAAAAGTTCTGGCGGCAGTGCCCATGAATGATATTGTTGCTCAGGTCGTTGCGCAGGAAGGTATCTTCGACCGTGCGACAAACCGGCTGCAGATGGTTGCCCCCTTTGACATCAATCTCAGCAATGGCATACAAGCTAAGTTCCAGTCTGCAAATGTCGACCTGAAAGCCGGAACGATGGACAGCAAAACACCTGTTGCCATCAAGACCCAAGAAGGTTCCATTAACGCCGATAGTTTACATATCGCAGATAATGGCAAGACGATTACATTTTCGGGGCAGGTACGAGCTCGTATCGCTGCATCCACCATTCAGAACGCAGGCAAGTGAGAGCCCGACCCAGATGATGCAGATTTCGCGTATAGCTCAATATACCAACGCCGCTTGTTTCACAGCCGTTGCCCTGGCATGTCTCGCTGGCCCCGTGGCGGCACAGAACACGACCAGCAGTATGGAAGGTCTGAAGCTTTCCAATGATCAGCCTATCGCCATCGAAAGTGATCAGCTGGAAGTGCGCGACCAGGAGCACAAGGCCTACTTCACCGGGAATGTGAAAGTCGTGCAGGGTACAACAACCCTGCAGGCGGGCAAGATGACCGTGCTCTACAAAAGCAAGGGCGATGGCGCAGCTGCAAGCTCTTCGATCACCAGCGGCAGTGCTGACATCGACAAGATTTTCGTAGACAACTCCGTTTACCTCACCTCCGGCACGCAAAAAGCGACCGCCGACAAGGGCGAGTTCGACATGGCTGCGCAGACATTCATTCTTTCGGGGAAGCAGGTCGTACTGTCACAAGACACGAATGTTTTCACGGGCTGCAAGCTGACTGTCTTCATGACGAGCGGTCAGGCCAAGCTGGAAAGCTGTGGCGGACCGGTACGCATCATGCTCGACCCCAAATCGCAGAAAAAGCAGTAGTTCGTACCCCGTGAAGATACAATCCATCTCAAAGCTGTTTGGCGCTGGTTCCGCGCGCGCATCCGAAATGGATGGCGACGCTGGTGACAAGTCTCGCTATGAAGGCACCTTGATCGCTCAAGGGTTGACGAAGACTTACAATACGCGCCGCGTCGTCAATGGTGTGTCGCTCGTCGTACGTCGCGGTGAAGCCGTTGGTCTTCTCGGACCGAACGGCGCCGGGAAGACGACCTGCTTTTATATGATTACGGGCCTTGTTCCCGTTGATTCCGGCAAGATTGCCATCAATGGTAACGATGTTACCAATATGCCCATGTACCGCCGTGCGCGGTTGGGCGTCGGCTATCTACCGCAGGAAGCATCGATCTTTCGTGGACTGACGGTCGAAGACAATATTCGCGCCGTTTTGGAAGTCCACGAGCGCGACGAAAAGAAACGCAACCGCAAGCTCGATGAACTCCTGGAAGAATTCCATATTTCACAGCTGCGCAAATCACCAGCCGTCGCCCTTTCCGGCGGAGAGCGCAGACGTCTGGAAATTGCCCGTGCGCTGGCGACCGACCCGACCTTCATGCTGCTTGACGAACCGTTTGCCGGGGTAGACCCTATTTCGGTCAGCGATATTCAGAACCTGGTGCGCCACCTCACCGCGCGCGGGATCGGCGTGCTGATTACCGACCACAATGTGCGCGAAACATTGGGGCTGATTGACAGAGCCTATATTATCCATGCCGGTGAAGTGCTGACCCATGGACGAGCATCGGAGATCGTCAACAACGCCGACGTGCGCCGTCTTTATCTGGGTAATAACTTCAGTCTTTGACGGATTTTGCAGAAGAGCAGGCAGTCGCCGCTCTCTCAAAGCAAAGATTCTTTCGCCCTGCCCTCAGTTGAGCTTGACCAAACAAAAATAAAAAGCAATTTTTGGGCCAAGTCAGACTTCATCGCGCGTATTTCTGTAAAAATCAGGCGATGAAGGGGTTTATGGGAGTTTAGCGTCCGCCATGGCCTTGTCCGCCAGTCTTCTGCTGCGTCAGAGCCAGTCTCTGGTCATGACACCGCAACTGATGCAGTCCATCCAGCTGCTTCAGATGACGCATATCGAGCTTACGCAATTCATCGCGCAGGAAGTCGAAAAGAACCCGCTGCTTGAAATAGCGGCAAATGATAGCGATTTGGGCGGCACCTCTGCCGCTATTGACGATGGTTTCGATCAGCCCGGCCCGGCTGCAGAACAATTTCCAGACACGACAGCCGATCTGGACGCGTGGTATGGCGAGCGCGCAAACAACCTTAACGAACAGCTCGATACGAGTTTTGAAAACGTATTCCAGGATGATGGCCCGCAGCAGAAGCCGGATGCGCCAGAACTCGTTGGCCAGTGGAAGTCCATGCCGGGCGCGGACTCGGCCGAGGCTTACGATCTCGATGACTTCGTGGCCAGCAAACCGACCCTTCGTGACCATATCGCTCAACAACTGCCCTTCACGGTCTCGTCTGTCGAAGACAGGGTGATCGCAGATGCACTTCTCGATCATCTCGATGAAACCGGTTACATTTCGGCAGATTGTCCGGATGAGATATCAGAGCGTCTCGGCACATCCGAAGGACACGTCGAAGCTGTTCTGACCTCCTTGCAGAACCTCGACCCACCTGGAATTTTTGCACGGACCCTCAGTGAGTGTCTCTCCATCCAGTTGGCTCAGAGAAACCGCCTCGATCCCGCTATGGCAGCTTTCGTCGGCAATCTCGAACTGCTGGCAAAGCGTGATTTCGTCACGCTCAAGCGCTTATGTGGCGTCGGGGAAGAAGATCTTCTCGACATGCTGGCCGAAATCCGCTCGCTCAACCCAAGACCGGGTGCAGGTTTCGAAACCGGGATTTCTGAAATTATCGTGCCTGATATCATCGTCAGGCCAGCGAGCGATGGCAGTTGGCTCATTGAGCTGAACCCCGAGACCTTGCCGCGCGTGTTGGTCAACCAGACCTATTTCGCGCAGGTTTCCAAAATCAAAGCTCGCGGCGACGAGGATGGCGAATTTCTGTCTGAATGCATGCAGACAGCCAGCTGGTTGACCCGCAGTCTCGACCAGCGCGCCAAGACCATCATGAAGGTGGCCAGCGAAATCGTACGCCAGCAGGACGCCTTCCTGCTCCACGGCGTCGATCATTTGCGCCCGCTCAATCTCAGGCAGGTGGCGGATGCCATCAAGATGCATGAGTCTACCGTCAGCCGCGTCACCTCGCGCAAGTACATGCTGACGCCTCGCGGCCTTTTCGAACTCAAATATTTCTTCAGTGTTTCGATCGGCTCTGTTGAAGGCGGGGACAGCCACTCGGCGGAGGCAGTGCGCCATCGCATCAAGATCATGATCGCGCAAGAAGCTCCGGACAGAGTTCTCTCAGATGACGAAATTGTCGAAAATCTGAAAAAAACCGGTGTCGAACTGGCCCGGCGAACAGTCGCAAAATATCGTGAAGCGATGAATATTCCCTCCTCCGTTCAACGGCGGAGAGAGAAAAAAGCGATGGCAAAAATAGCTGTCGCGTAACGAAAAATTAATATATTTCAAACCGTTAATAATCTTAATTGACTCTTCATGCCGCCAAGGCTAGAAGCTCGCCGCACGGATGGCCGGGACCACCCAACGTTAAACTGCTCGTTGTGCGAAGGCGCCGGACAGGAATGAGGACGAAAGAGTCTCGAAACGCTTGGATGAGCGCTTAGCTTGACGTAAGCTGGTATACGCAAATCACTAAAGAAGGAAAAATTCCATGAGTGTGCGTGTATCTGGTAAACATATGGATATCGGCGACTCGTTCCGTCAGCGGATCGAGGAGAACATTAGCCTGGCGATTACCAAATACTTTGACGGGGGGTATTCTGGTCAAGTGACCGTGGAGAAATCTGGGCCACGCTTTTCAAGCGACTGCAAAATCCATCTCGATACCGGGGTTGTGTTGCATGCCGCAGGCGAGGCAAATGATCCACAAGCAAGTTTCGACGCGGCAGCTGCACGAATTGAAAAGCGGCTTCGCAGGTACAAGAGAAAACTGAAGGATCACCACAATGGTGCGTCCGCCAACAGCATTCTCGAAGAGTTTCCCTACACGGTTATGGACGCCGTGCCCGATGAAGACGAGGAAGTGCCTGAAGATTTCGCACCCACAATCGTCGCTGAAACCTCAAAGCAGGTGAAAACGATGACGGTTGCAAGTGCAGTCATGGCGCTTGATATGACGGATGAGCCGGTGCTGCTATTCCGCAGCCCTGCCAAGGAACTGAATATCGTTTACCGCCGTAACGATGGAAACATCGGCTGGATCGACGCGGCAACGATAAAAAGCTGAAGAGTCTGACAAAGCGATAGGGAGTGCCGCCCGCAAGGGCGGCATTCCCGGATCGTTTCGATGGCATGAAGGATAAAGAGAATGGCGTTGGCAGATTTGCTGCAACAAGATGCAATTATTCCCGCCCTCAAGGTCAATTCCAAAAAGCAACTCCTTCAGGAACTGGCGGCGAAGGCCGCACGGATCACTGGAGTGCCGGAACGGGAAGTTTTTGACGTCATATTGCAGCGTGAGCGGCTTGGCTCGACAGGTGTCGGTCATGGTATCGCCATTCCACACGGAAAACTGGCCAGCATCACGTCCATCGTCGGTGTCTTTGCCCGTCTTGATAACCCGGTCGATTTCGAAGCGTTGGATGATCAGCCGGTCGATCTGGTCTTTCTTCTGCTGGCACCCGAAGGTGCAGGCGCGGACCACCTGAAAGCGCTGTCGCGTATTGCCCGCGTGTTGCGGGATCCGGAATTGGTCGCAAAATTGCGCGCAACGGATTCCGATACCGCTATCTACACCTTCCTCAATCAGGAACAGGCAACCGCCGCCTGATATGGCTGGCGATAATTCCCTCCAAAAACCGTCGGTCACCTCCATTCAAAGGCGTGGCATCACTGCAGACACATTGCCGGTTTTTGCGTCTTCGCTGAAACGAAGTCTGACCTTTCCTCTCGGTTTGTCGGACCAGGTTACCGATCTTCCACAATGGAAGGCCAACGCCCGCCATAAGCTTTGGGAACTCACTCTCCAAAAGACGGTCGGAATAGAGTTCGATCCGGAAATCCTCAGCGAGATCGATCGTGGTCGCTATGTCGCGCGCAAGATTGCGTTCAATCTCACAGTCGAAAGTCGCGTCATCGCTTTGCTGCTGATACCGAAGGGCAAGGGGCCGTTTCCTGCTGCCGTCTATTATCACGACCATGGATCCACCTTTGACATCGGCAAGGAAAAGGTGATCGAAAGCTGGGGCGACGAGGCGCGGCTACAGTCTTCCAAAACATGGGCGACGAAATGTTTCTCAGGCCTGTATCCCGGTGACGAGCTTGCGCGGCGCGGCTATGTCGTTCTGGCGACAGATGCATTGGGCTGGGCAGATCGCGGACCCCTGACCTATGAGGCGCAACAAGCGCTTGCTGCGAACCTCTTCAATATGGGCAGTTCTCTCGCTGGCCTCATGGCGTTTGAAGATACACGCGCAGCGGAGTTTCTAGCCAGCCTGCCGCAGGTCGATGCATCGCGTCTGGCCGCCGTCGGGTTTTCCATGGGTGCTTTCCGCGCCTGGCAAGCAGCAGCCCTGAGCGACACAATCAAGGCGACGGTTGCTGTCAACTGGATGGCGACAGCCGATGGACTGATGGAACCGGGGAACAATCAACTGCGCGGCGGATCGGCCTGGCACATGACGCATCCAGGGCTGATGCAATATCTGGATTACCCTGATGTCGCGAGCCTTGCCGCACCAAACCCGATGCTGATCTTCGCTGGTGATAAGGATGCGCTGTTTCCCAATGCATCCGTCAAAGATGCCTTCGAGAAGATGCAACGCGTCTGGCATGCGTGGGATGCGCCCGACCGCTTCGAAAGTAAAATCTGGCCAAGCGGCCATGTGTTCGAAGCGGATCAGCAGAATTATGCCAATGACTGGCTGGACCGGCAGTTTAGATGCCAATAGTCCGGAACCATCATCCCGGCTTAACCGGGATGATGGGAAAATTCGTCAGGCGTCTTTTTCGTTGACGCTGCTTGTGCCTGGCTCGGCTGTCGTTGGTGTTTCTCCCTTTGGGCCACCCTTGGCGACGCCCACCATGGCGGGCCGCAGAACGCGATCACCGATGGTAAAGCCTGCCTGAACAACCTGAACGACTGTATTGTTCGGCACCGTCGTGTTGGGAATTTCGAACATGGCCTGATGGAAGTTCGGATCGAATTTCTGGCCCTCGACCTCCATCTTGCGAACGCCGTGGCGTTCGAGTGCGGAGAGCATCGAGCGCTCGGTCATATCCACACCTTCGATCACGCCGGTAATGGCGGCATCCGCGCTTGCCTTCAGCTCTGGTGGAATGGTTTCCAGCGCTCTGCGCAGATTATCCGAAACCGCCAGCATATCGCGGGCGAAACCCGAGACGGAATAGGCCTTTGCGTCCTTCACTTCACGCTCGGTACGGCGGCGCAGATTGTCCATTTCTGCGGCAAGGCGCAGGAATTTGTCGCGCAAATCTGCATTCTCTGCTTTCAGGACCTCAACAGGATCCGGCTCGGCCTGTTCAGGCTCAGCATTCTCAACTGTTGCACCTTCGGCTCCCTCTTCAACGAGGTCCGCGTCAGGTCCGGCTTTGTTGGTCTTATCGGTCATGACGTTACTCCAGCTTTGCATATGTTCGTGGCTTGCGCCCGATATCGAACTTTGCATTGCAAAAATCAAGGCTTGCGGGGAAAAGCGCCGCCTTTTCGATCAGGCACATGAAAATCAGCGGCGTTTGCTCGAAAGCCGGGCCATGATTTGTGCGGTATAATCCACCATCGGGACGATACGAGAGTAATTCAGCCGCGTTGGACCAATGACGCCAACTGCGCCGACCACACGATTATCGTCATCCCTATAGGGCGCCACGATCAAGGATGAACCCGACAGCGAGAAAAGCTTGTTCTCCGAGCCGATGAAAATTCGAACTCCAGAACCGGTTTCGGCAAGATTGAGGACTTCGATCAGATTGTCCTTGCGCTCCAGATCATCAAACAGAAGGCGAACGCGATCAATATCCTCTTCTCCAGCCAGCCCTTCCAGGAGATTGGAGCGCCCGCGCACGATCAGTCGTCCAAGCTTGTCCTCGTTGTCGCCGGACCACACTGCCAGACCACGCTCTACCAGATCCTGCGCCAATGTGCTGAGTGCTGTCTGAAGCTCTGTCTTCTGCTGTAGGAGTTGCGTGCGCAGTTCCGGCAATGTCTGGCCTGACAGGTGCGCATTGATGAAGTTGGCCGCTTCCGTCAGTTGCGAGGATGTGATGCCGGCAGGCAGGTCGATGATGCGGTTTTCGACCTGATTGTGGTCCCCCACCAGAATGGCCAGGCCTTTGGTCGGTTCCAGCCGAATGAACTCCACATGCTTCAGCACCGCATCACTTTTGGTCGTCAGCACAAGTCCCGCGCCGCGCGACATGCCCGAGAGCATACGGCTGGCTTCGGTCAATAGCCCCTCAATGGGCTGCTCGCGCCCTGAGACAGGGCCAATCTGGCGGTCGATGCTGGCGCGTTGCTCCTCTGGCAGATCGCCCACTTGCATGAAGGCATCCACGAAGAACCGCAAACCCGTCTGCGTCGGCAGGCGACCCGCACTGATATGTGGCGAGTAGATAAGGCCCAGCTCCTCAAGATCGCTCATCACATTGCGCACGGAGGCAGGCGATAGCGACATCGGCAAGACACGCGACAGACTGCGTGAACCGAGCGGTTCACCATTTTCGAGGTAGCCTTCAACGATGCGGCGGAAGATTTCGCGCGAACGATCGTCCAGAAGCGCACCCGGTTCTTTTCCGATTGGAGGAGAGATGCTCATTGCGTCCGTTCTTCGTCCTGTCAATTCATCAATGGAATATAGTCGCTCACGCGCTTAAGTAAAAACGGAAATTCCGCATCTACAGCACGCTTGCCCGCTTTTCCTTTGCAAATCGGTCGGTGCAGCCTTAGAAGGCGGGGATCAAAACGGAGACGAACCATATGCGGCCTTCAGGCAGAAAAATCGATCAGATGCGCAAAGTTTCTTTTGAGCGCAACTTCTCAAAACATGCCGAGGGTTCCTGTCTGGTAAAATTCGGTGATACACACGTGCTCGTCACCGCCAGCCTTGAGGAAAAGACGCCACCATGGCTGCGCAACAGTGGCAAGGGTTGGGTAACCGCCGAGTACGGCATGCTGCCCCGCTCGACCCATGAGCGCATGCGTCGCGAAGCGTCATCCGGCAAACAGGGCGGAAGAACACAGGAAATCCAGCGCCTCATTGGCCGCTCACTACGGGCCGTGGTTGATCTTCAGGCGCTCGGCGAGCGCCAGATCAGCATCGACTGCGATGTGATCCAGGCCGATGGCGGCACCCGCACAGCCTCCATCACCGGCGCATGGATTGCCCTTCACGACTGCCTGAAGTGGATGGAAAGCCGCAACATGATCAAGGTCGAAAAGGTCCTGAAAGACCATATCGCCGCGATCTCCTGCGGTATCTTCGCCAGCCAACCGGTGATCGACCTCGATTATCTCGAGGATTCCTCGGCCGAAACCGATGCCAATTTCGTCATCACCGGCTCCGGTGGCATTGTTGAAATTCAGGGGACGGCTGAAGGCGCTCCTTTCAGCGAAGAAGAATTCCTGACGCTGCTGGGACTTGCCAAGACCGGCTGTGCGGAACTCGTTGCGTTGCAGAAACAGGCGATTGCCTGAGCCGGGACGGTCAAGACCATGCGCAAGCTTGAAACAAGAACGATTGTCGTTGCCAGCCACAACAAGGGCAAGATTGCCGAAATTGCCGATCTGATCGGCCCTCTCGGCTTTTCCGCCAAATCGGCTGCCGAGCTGAATTTCGCAGAACCCGACGAAACCGGCACGACGTTTGAAGAAAATGCGGCGATCAAGGCGCTGGCCTCGGCTCAAGCCTCCGGCCTTCCAGCACTTTCCGACGACAGTGGTCTGGTGATCGATGCGCTAGACGGCGCGCCGGGCGTCTACACCGCCAACTGGGCAGAAACGGAAGACGGCACGCGCGATTTTGCCATGGCGATGCAGAAGGTGGAGGATGCCTTGCGGGAACGCGGCGCAACCGACCCGTCGGCCCGTAGCTGCCGCTTCGTCAGCGTTCTGTGCCTGGCGTGGCCGGATGGTCACAAGGAGTTCTTCCGCGGCGAGATCGAAGGCACCGTCGCCTGGCCACCCCGTGGTCTGAGTGGCTTCGGTTATGATCCGATCTTCCAGCCCGAGGGGCATGAGACGACATTCGGTGAGATGAGCGCCGAGCAGAAGCATGGCTGGAAACCCGGCGACGAGCAGGCCCTGTCCCACCGCGCCCGCGCCTTCAAGACATTCGTCGAAACGTGTCTCGACGCATGACGACCGATCTCGGGAGCAGGCTCTCCCCTGCCCCCAGTACCTTCCTGTTGCCGGACACGGGTGAACCCGGTTTTGGTCTTTACGTGCACTGGCCGTTTTGCGCCGCAAAGTGCCCCTATTGCGATTTCAACAGCCATGTCCGCCATCAGCCGGTGGATCAGGATCGTTTCGTCGCTGCGTTTCTGCGTGAGATGGAAACGATGCGCCAGTTGAGCGGCGCAAAGATTGTGACCAGCATTTTCCTGGGCGGTGGCACGCCATCCCTGATGGACCCTCAGACGGTGGGTGCCATTCTGGATGGCATTGCCCGCTTCTGGCACGTGCCAGATGGCATCGAGATCACGATGGAAGCCAACCCGTCCAGCGTGGAAGCGGAGCGCTTTCATGGATACCGCACCGCAGGTGTCAACCGCGTATCCATGGGTGTCCAGGCACTCAACGACCGCGACCTGAAATTCCTCGGTCGCCTGCACGATGTAGCGGATGCGCTGAAAGCCATACGGCTTGCCCGCGAGATTTTTCCGCGCATGTCCTTCGATCTGATCTATGCGCGTCCAAAACAGACGGTCGAAGAATGGGAAAAAGAGCTTGTCGAAGCCATTTCCTACGCGGTGGATCACCTCTCGCTCTACCAGTTGACGATCGAGGAAGGGACGGCTTTTTATGGTCTGCATAAGGCAGGCAAGCTCATCGTGCCTGACGGCGACCAGTCCGCGCTTCTTTACGAGGCGACACAGGAGATTACCGCCCAACACGGAATGCCGGCCTACGAGGTTTCCAACCACGCTCGACCCGGCGCGGAAAGTCGTCACAACCTGACGTACTGGCGTTACGGCGATTATGCCGGGATCGGTCCGGGTGCACATGGCCGCCTGACCAAAGGCGGCGCAAAACTTGCGACTGCCACCGAACGCCACCCCGAAACATGGCTGCAAGCTGTGGAACGCGATGGCCATGGAATGGTGGATCAGGAGATGCTTGACGTCGAGGAGCAGTCCGACGAATTGCTGATGATGGGCCTGCGCCTGCGCGAAGGCGTCGACCTCGCCCGCTGGAGCGACCTTTCCGGTCGCGATCTAGACCCCGATAAGGAAGATTTCCTCCTCCAACACGGCTTTATCGAGCGCCTGGGCAATTCACGCCTGCGCTGCACGCCGTCCGGCATGCTCATTCTGGATTCTGTGGTGGCTGATCTCGCGTGTTGATTTAGTCCGTTATCTGGACGTCTCAATCGCATCTTTTTCCTGCGCTTTGCGCGCATTCTCCGCACTTTCACGCCGCAACGGCGCACCAATCGGGCAGATATCCTGCACGAACCCGGTCAGACTGTTGGCCAGCGTGTCCGACACCTGTCGGTAATAGACATACTTGCCGCGTTTTTCAGACGACACCAGACCGGCGTGCTCAAGTAATTGCAAATGCTGTGAAATCGATGGTTTCGACATTTCGAACCGCGCCGCAATGTCGCCTGCGTTCATCTCGTGATGGGCCACATAGGCAAGAATTTTTCTTCGGACGGGAGAGGCCAAAGCCTCAAAAATCAACTGAATGGACATGCCACTTTCTACCATTAATCAAATAGGTAATCAACTAATTGTTGACATGGCTTTAGTTAGTTGATTACCTAAATGTAGAAATGAAGGAAATCAGATCATGCACATTCATTCACAGTGGATTTTCAATTGCGCTCCCCATCACATCTGGCCGCATTTTCTCCATGCCGAAATGGACAGCACCAAGCCGCTTCTCTTTCGCTTCGGCATTCCCAAGCCCATCAGTTGCAAGGTTCTGGAAGGTTACGGCGCGCTGGGCAACACCCGCCAGTGCACGACGGATCGCGGTACCATCAACCAACGTATCCTCGATTATGTCCCAAACAAAAAGCTGCGTTACAGGATGATTGGCAGCACCGTTTGGTGCAGGGACTGGATCGGCAATCTGGAGGATGAATTCACCCTGGTTCCCATGGGACCCAATATGACGAAGGTCGAGCGGCGCAGCGAATTTATCGCGCGGGGCTTCCTCGCACCCGTGAAGCAACTAGCGCTCTGGCTCGCCCTGAAACAGGCACACCGCTATGCCTCTCGGAACTGGCGCAGATTGAGCAGCGAAACGCAGGCCGCAGATCAAAAGCCGGAGGTCTTGTCATGACACAACGTCAGACATCGCAAATGGTCGCCCGCATCGTGTACGGCGTGGAAATACTTGTCTTCGCAGCGCCGTTCTACCTGACCTATGGACTTCTGGCGGTGATCAGCGCGCCCTATGCGGCCTTGATCATCGTGTTCAGTCCGGTTTGGCTCATGACCTATCTCACTGATGCGAACGCAGGTGCCACATCTTTCATAAGCATCGGAGTGATCGTCACCGCAGCAGCGGCAGCATTGTCCGTGACCGGTCTTATCGCCCTATGGAAATTGGCCAAGCTGTCCTACATCTACGTGTTCAAGGGCGCGCAAGAGCTGTTGAAACACCGCCACGACTTTCGCATCGGCTTTTACTGTGGCCTGGCGCCACTTATTTTCACCACGCTGGCCATGGCTTCCATTGTCGTTAGTGATGGTGACTGGAAAGATTTGCCCTTTGCCATCATTGGCGGTGGCACGCTGCTCATACCGATCACCCATCTCTGGATTTCGATGAGCACTGCAAAATCACAGGTCAGAAAAACCCTCTCATGAAAGCAAGAACGGCCAAGTCTCCCTGGCCGTTTTGGTGTCACGCGTTGTTTTCGTTAATCAACCGTTTTAGCAGCTCGACCTCGTGGCCGAGTTTCGTGTCGCCGCCGATCAATTCTTCGATCTTGCGCACGGCATGCAGAACCGTTGTGTGATCGCGCCCGCCGAAACGGCGGCCGATTTCCGGGAAGGAACGCGGAGTCAGCATTTTGGCAAGATACATGGCGATCTGGCGCGGCTTGACGATAACGCGGGTGCGGCGGTTGGAGACGAGTTCCTGGCGCGAAACATTGTAGTGTCTGGCAACGATGCGCTGGATGTCTTCGATACGAACACGCTTCGGTTCGCCCGTGCCGACAAGATGCGCCAGAAGCTCGTCCACGCGCTCGACCGAAAGGTTCGGCTCGAAAGAGCGGCGGAAGATCAGCTGGTTGAACGCGCCTTCCAGTTCACGACCGCTCGCGGTCACACTGCGGGCCACGTGAGACACGATCTCTTCCGGAATGTCGAAAGCAGGATCTTCCTGACGCGCAGTCGCGATACGCTGAGTGAGCATTTCGTGACGCATGTCGTAATCGGGGCCTTCAACTTCGATCGCCATGCCACCCTGAAGACGGGAGCGAACACGAGGATCGAGCGATTCCAGCTCCCATGGTGCGCGGTCTGCGGCCACGACGACCTGCTTGGCGCTGTCCAAGAGCATGTTGAGTAGATGGCAGAATTCGTGCTGGATCATCTTTCCCTGGAGAAACTGCATGTCATCGATCACGAGAAGATCGATATTGCGCAGCGTGTCTTTCAGCGTCAGTGCATCATTGTCGCGAATAGCCGTTGCAAAACGCCACATGAAATATTCAGCAGTCAGATAGACCACGCGCGGATTGCGTGGGCTGTCGATGGCAGCGTTTGCGATAGCCTGCAAAAGATGCGTTTTTCCGAGACCAACTCCCGCATGAATGAAGAGCGGGTTGAAACGCACGGCGCCCGCACCGGCTTCCGCAATCGTCTTTGCAGCCGCCAGGGCCACACGGTTTGAAGATCCCTCGACGAAAGTATCGAAGGTGAAGCGGCTGTCGAGCGGCGAGCCGAACAACGGACCGGAACCCGAGTGGCGCATCGACGACGATGGCGCATTCGTCATCTGCACGCTTGCAGACGGCTGAGGCGGAATGAAGGGTTTCGCTCTTTGCGCAGCATGAACATCCGCAGCAGTCGGTGCGCGTTCTTCGACCTGAACAGGTCGTACCGGACGGCTGGCCGAACGCACCAGAATTTCCACCTTCAGGACATCGGCGTCCTCGCTCTGAACGAGCGTGGTGATAAGATCGATGTAGCGGTTATTGATCCAGGACTTCAAGAATGTCGTTGGAACGGTAAACCGCACGACGCTCTTGGAAACAGAATGTAGTTTCAGCCGCGCGAACCAGCTTGCGTAGACTTCAGGACCAACTTGCGCCTTGAGCCGCGCGCTAAAACGTTCAAACAGCGCGTCATGCTTCATATCCTGCTTGTCCCCTGCCGTATCAGTGCTCGCTGCATCGCATGCCTTTGGTGCGCGGTCCCCGTCTGCCACCGCACCCATCACCAAATTCAATTGCATATTGCCGCCTTTCAAATTGCCAATCATAGCCCGACGAACAAACGTCCATCAGGGATACCCCTCGTTTATTATTCCTCTCGGACACTCCCCTCGAAAGATATGTCCTCGAGCCTTTGTATCACCGCGAGCCGGTTATCCCACTTCCTCTTCATCATGGAGAGGCCTGCGATTACTCAACAACGACGTCCACAACACGCCACTCAACATCCCTGGGTCCAGACACAATTAGGCTTTCCCGCAACCGTGAGAGTTGCAGCCAAACCGACCCCAATACTTGAAAAAACGAACCCAAACAGGATCCGTCCACAAGGAGCATGCACCTTCGAACTCAGGATCGAGATAGCTTGTGGATAGAAATCCTTGCCCCTTGTCGTGATGTATTTAGGCAGGATTGATAGGGGAGATCAATCGCGTTTTTTCTGCAAAGCGAACGATCTGGCATTGACTCATACAGGCCGTTTTGTATGGCCCGAAGCCCTTTCTGGAGAATCTCTTATGAATCAATGAGATTCAATTTCGTGGGTTTTTTTTAGGCAGTCAAAGTCGAAAAATTAAATTTATCTTGACTTCCTATTGAGGCGACCTTCCGTAAGGGAAGGAAGCTTCTCTTTTTGTGACCTTTTGTAAGTATTTGTTTTCAAATAATTATTTCCGTCATGGCTCTGACGCATAAATGTCATGCCTTGTACGAACACGTTAACAGCGGTTAAGAAACGAGAAAAGCCCGGTCAGGCGACCAGGCTTTTATCAAAATTTTAAAATGGCAGATTAGGCGGAAAGTGCCTTAACGCGCTGTGCCAAACGGGAGACTTTACGGTCCGCCGTGTTGCCTGGCATCACGCCGCGTGTAGCGGCGCGCTGGATCTCAGGCTGTGCTACCTTAAGGGCTTCAGTCGCGACTGCGAGATCGCCGGTTGCGATGGCTTCTTCGACCTTGCGGATGAAACCACGAACGCGCGAACGGCGAGCCTTGTTGACTTCAGTACGGCGAGCGATCTTGCGAGTCGCCTTTTTCGCCGAAGTTGTATTGGCCATGTATGCCTCTCTTCGAATTCAAACCAAAATCCGCAACCACAGGATCAGGTCTGTCGAAGACCTCGCGTTCCAAAGAGTGCGGGAGTAATTGGAACAAGCCGGATGGCTATTCCTAACCGTGGGCGGGCATATAACCCTAAAGCCGCTGCCCGTCAACGCGCATTTTCAGCAAAAACGCTGATATTCCGAATCCTTGCGTCGATCTGACCGAAAACTGCGACATGATTTTCTGCCAGATCCTTAGACGGCGACTAGCGATTTTGAAAGGCTGGTTTTCTCTTTTCCACAAAGGCCGCCATGCCCTCCTTCTGATCCTGTGTGGCAAAAAGCGACTGAAACAGACGGCGCTCGAAACGCAGCCCTTCGCTCATGGAGACCTCGAAAGAGCGATTGACGCTTTCCTTTGCCATCATGACCGAGGGGCGGGACAGCCTCGCGATGACATTGGCGGCCTCCAGCGCTTCGTCCATCAACCTGTCTTGTGACACGACGCGGGAAACGAGCCCTGCCCGCTCTGCCTCCGCAGCATCCATCATTCGACCTGTCAGAACGAGGTCCATGGCTTTGGCCTTGCCGACCGCCCGTGTCAGTCGCTGCGAACCGCCCATACCAGGGATGATGCCCAGCGTTATCTCCGGCTGGCCGAATTTTGCACTGTCGGATGCGATAATGAAATCGCACATCATGGCCAGTTCACACCCGCCGCCCAATGCAAAACCGGACACCGCCGCAATCACCGGCTTGCGGCTGGCCGCCACGTCGTCCCAGCCACCCAGGAAGTCGCCGAGATAGGCATCAACGAAATCCAGCGACTGCATCTCCTTTATATCGGCGCCGGCGGCAAATGCCTTCAGCGAACCGGTGATGACGACGGCACCGATGGAGTCATCGGCAGAAAACGACGCCAATATGTGACGCAATTCCTTGAGAAGTGTTGAATTCAAAGCATTCAATGCCTGCGGGCGGTTGAGCGTGACGACGCCAACGGCATCGTGCTTTTCGACAATCAGCGTCTCGTAATCCATGGTGAGGTCTTCTCCCGTTATTTTTGGCAGGCGGCGCAATAGAATGTGGAGCGTCCTGCCTGCACGATCCTCTCGATAGTACCCTTGCAATCCGGCGTGCGGCAAGCATGACCCTGTCTGTCATAGGCCGAAAAGGAATGCTGGAAATAGCCAAGCGTCCCATCGGTTTGTATATGGTCACGCAAGGATGAGCCACCGGCAGCAATCGCATCGGCGATGACGTCACGGATTTTCTGCGTCAGCGCCACGAGTTGCGCCTTGGGCTTGCCTGTTTTGGTCACAAGCGTGCCAGCGGCGCGCAGCGGTGAAAGATGTGAGCGCCATAGCGCCTCACACACATAGATATTGCCAAGCCCGGCAATCACCTTCTGGTCGAGCAAGGTGCTTTTCAGCGGTTGGCTTTTCCCGGCAAAGCGGCTGGCCAGATAATCGGCGCTCAGGGCATTGCCGGTGGGCTCCGGCCCCAGCTCGGCAAAGGCCGGATAGAGATCGATATGGGCTCGATCCACGAGATGCATGAAACCAAACCGTCTCGGGTCATTATAGATGACGCGCACACGGCCTTGGTTCGCGACGAGGTGGAAGATGACATGATCATGCTTGCCATCCTTGGAGCGTGGATGATGGAAATCCCCGGGTGTTTCCACCTCAAGCGCGCGCTCGATGCGGAATGAGCCTGACATGCCCAGATGGGACACGATGGTCAGTCCGTCCTCCAGCTCGATCAGCAGGTATTTCGCCCGGCGCCCCAGTGAAATGATGCGCTTTCCCTCCACCAACTCCGAAAAGCCCTGCGGAAACGGAAAGCGTAAATCAGGACGACCAAGCTCCATCCTCTCTACCACGGCACCTTCCATCGTTGGCGCAAGGCCACGTCTGACGGTTTCGACTTCGGGCAATTCTGGCACTGGAGTTTATCCCACATGTTTATCGCGACGGTCTTGTGATCGAAAGCCTGCGGGCATACATGTCGCAGGCACTTGGCACCGCAACAGATAGCGTTGTATCCACCTTTCCGCTATGGTCCGCAACGCAATTAATGATGGAGACCGCTCATGACCGAAGCCCGCACGACTGCCGATGGCGGCATGGAGACCTCTTATGGCTTCCACAAAGTCGATGAAGGCCAGAAGCAGGGCATGGTCAACGAGGTCTTCCACAAGGTTGCCAAACGCTACGATATCATGAACGACGTCATGTCGGCTGGCATGCACCGCGTCTGGAAAGACGCGATGATTTCCGCGCTGAACCCGCGCAAGGACGCGTCCTACAAGACGCTGGATGTCGCGGGCGGCACCGGCGATATCGCTTTCCGCATTATCGAAGCCTCCAATCGGCTGGCACACTCCACGGTTCTGGATATCAACGGCTCGATGCTCGCCGTGGGTGAAGAACGGGCGGCGAAGAAGAAACTTTCCGACAACCTGACATTCGTGGAAGCCAACGCCGAGGAATTACCGTTCGAGGCAAACAGTTTTGATGCCTACACAGTCGCGTTCGGAATTCGCAACGTGCCGCGCATCGATGTCGCATTAAGTGAAGCGCACAGGGTTTTGAAGCGGGGTGGGCGTCTTCTGGTGCTGGAGTTTTCCGAAGTCGACATGCCGCTTCTGGATAAGGTTTATGACGCTTGGTCGTTCAATGCCATTCCACAATTTGGCAAGATGATTACCGGCGACGCGGAGCCTTATCAGTATCTGGTAGAATCGATCCGTAAGTTCCCCAATCAGGAGGACTTCGCCGCCATGATCCGCAAGGCTGGTTTTTCTCGCGTCACATACACCAATTATACCGGTGGAATCGCCGCCCTGCATTCCGGTTGGAAGCTCTAATCGACATGACGTTTAAGAGCAGGAAGAAGACATTCGCATGAGCACTCTCGGCGCTTATTACCGGCTTGCGAAGGTCGGCTGGGTTCTCGTGCGCGAAGGCGTCGTGCTCGCTCTGCCGTCTGAAGACCTTCCTCCATCGGCAAGATTCGCGAAGGCGGTTCTCAAACCTTTCGCCCGAAACAGGACAAAATACGTCGATCGTCGCGATCGTCTGGCCACTGCCGTGGAGAGACTGGGGCCTTCCTATGTGAAAATGGGCCAGTTTCTGGCCACTCGCCCTGATGTGGTGGGCAACGATTTTGCCGATGATCTTTCGCGTTTGCAGGACCGTATGGCTTTCTTTCCGAATGCTGCGGCGAAGGCAAATATCGAAGGATCTCTTGGCCGTCCGGTTTCCGAACTTTTCCTGGAACTCAAAGATCCGATTGCAGCCGCATCCATTGCACAGGTCCACCCGGCATTTGTGCGAACGGCATCAGGCCAGAAGAAAGTGGCCGTCAAGGTCATTCGTCCGGGTGTGCGGCAGCGGTTTCAGAACGACCTTGAGGCCATGTACCTCATCGCCGATCTTCAGCAGCGCTTCATTCGCTCGGCACGCCGTTTGCGCCCCGTTGAAGTCACGCGCGCATTGGAGCAGACCACCAAGATCGAAATGGATCTCCGCCTGGAAGCTGCGGCCCTATCCGAGATTGCCGAGAACACCCGTGACGATCCCGGATTTCGTGTGCCGGAAGTGGATTGGGAGCGCACGGGTCGCGATGTCGTCACCATGGAATGGATCGACGGCATCAAGATGTCGGATGTTGCAGCTCTGAGAGCTGCCGGTCACGACCTCAATGCTCTGGCCGATACGCTCATCCAGTCCTTCCTTCGCCACACGTTACGCGACGGCTTTTTTCATGCCGATATGCATCCCGGGAATTTGTTCGTTGATCCGCAAGGCATGATTGTTGCCGTGGACATGGGCATTGCCGGACGGCTTGGCAAAAAGGAACGTCGCTTCCTGGCGGAAATTCTTTACGGCTTTATCACCCGGGACTACCTGCGCGTAGCGGAGGTACATTTTGAGGCCGGTTATGTTCCTGGCCACCATGATATCGCGAGTTTTGCCCAAGCCATCCGTGCCATCGGCGAACCGATCCACGGTCAGCCGGCCGAAACCATCTCCATGGGCAAACTGCTGACACTTCTCTTCGAAGTGACCGAGTTGTTCGACATGGAAACGCGCCCGGAACTGGTGATGCTGCAAAAGACGATGGTGGTGGTTGAGGGCGTATCGCGCATCCTCAACCCGCGCTTCAACATGTGGAAGGCGGCAGACCCTGTCGTCAGCAACTGGATTCGTGACAATCTTGGCCCCAAGCGCATCGTCACCGACCTGAAGGATGGTCTGAAAGCCGCTGTCAAGCTTGCGGAGGCTGCGCCGGAGATTGCCGCCAAGACTGAAAAGCTGCATGCCGATCTCGTTTATATGAGCGAACACGGCCTGCGCTTTGATGAGCGTACTGCAGAAGCAATCGGCAAGGCGGAAGCGCGCCACACGCGTGCAGGACGAATAGCCTTGTGGGTGATTGCGCTCGTCCTGCTTTACATCGCCATCAGAATCAGCTGATCCGGCAGCGGTTTACCGCAGCTTCGTCTTCAAGGACGCATCTGGAAAGCATGTGGGACGCATTCCGTTCTTCGCCTGCCAATCCCCCAGTGAACGGCGCGTCTTGAAGCCCGCGAGACCGTCTGCCTTACCGACATCATAGCCTTTGGCGACGAGTGCCTTCTGCATGGAGAGCACGTCAGAGCGGAGCATGGAACCGACATCGCCCCACTTCCCCTGAAACGGTCCGGCACCATAAGCGATGCGATCTGCCAGATTGCCGATGAAGAGCGCGTACAGATCGGAGTTGTTATACTCCTTGATGACGTAGAAGTTGGGCGTAACCACGAACTCAGGCCCATTGCGCCCGGCAGGCACCAGCATCATGCCATCTGCGCTCAAGTCATTGGCAGGAAATCCTTTTCCCGAAATTCGCGTAATGCCGAGCTTGGCCCAATCGGCGACAGGGCGTGCGAGATCGGGACCTTCCTGTGCACACGATACATCGCCTGGTATGGAAACCTCAAAACCCCAATCGCGATTGCGCTGCCAGCCGCGCTTGGAAAGATAGTTGGCTATGGATGCCAAGGCGTCCGGCACTGAATTCCAGATATCCCGGTGACCGTCTCCGTCGAAATCGACTGCGTATTTGAGGTAGCTGGACGGCATGAATTGTGGCTGGCCAAGCGCCCCTGCCCAGGATCCCATCATCTTGGACGCTGGAATATCGCCGTTTTCGACTATCTTCAACGCATCGATCAGCTCCGTGCGGAACATCTCTTTGCGGGTCGACGTGTAGGCTTTCGTAGCCAGAACGTCGATGACGACATTCGGCAACTTGGCGCGACCAAAGCCGGATTCTCGACCCCAGACCGCGAGCAGAATATTGCCGGGAACCCCGTAGGTGGCCTCGATGCGTTTCAAGGTTGCGGCATGGGTTGCAGCCAATGAACGGCCGGTTGCTGCCAGTCCCTGCAAACGCTGTTCGGAAAAATAGGCCCCTGGCGAGGAAAACTCCGCCTGACTTTGAGCCTGATCCTTTGGCGGCTTTTGGCCGGGGATGATGAGGTCCGGCAGTTTCCAGTTGATGGAGAGGCCGGATAGCGTTGCCTCGATCGTCTTTTGTGAAATTCCCGCTCTGCGCGCCTCTGGCCAGACGTCCCTTTTCAGCCATGCATTGAATTCGGCATCGTATTTTGCCGCAGCCGCGCCTGTTGGAATGGACTGCGATTGCGCAGCTCCCGTTGAAAACGCGCAGATGACAGCGCCGAGGATCGGACCGATGAAACGTGAGCGCATGCGTTTTCCTTCAAGCTGCCAGAGTGTTTAGATGACGGTCCGGGCACGCAAGGCTGCCGTCAACGTACCTTCGTCCAGATAGTCCAGCTCACCGCCCACGGGAACACCGTGTGCCAGTCGGGTTATTTTCACCCCCAGATCCTGCAGGCGGTCGGTGATGTAATGGGCCGTCGCCTGGCCCTCGACCGTGGCATTCACTGCGATGATAAGCTCTTTGATCCCGCCAGCGCTGACGCGCTCTATCAGACCTTTGATGTTGAGGTCTTCCGGGCCCACGCCATCAAGCGGTGACAACGTGCCGCCCAGCACATGGTAGGCGGTGTTCATGGCACCTGAACGTTCCAGTGCCCAAAGATCGGACACGTCTTCCACGACGATGATGACCGTCTGGTCGCGCCGATCATCGGTACAGACAGTGCATGGGTCCATCGTGTCGACATTGCCGCAGCGCGAGCAGACCTTGACCTTGTCATAGGCCTCTCCCATGGCATGACCAAGCGGCCCGAGCAATTGTTCTTTCTTTTTAATGAGGTGCAGAGCTGCACGCCGTGCCGAACGCGGACCCAGTCCGGGCACTTTCGCCAAGAGCTGAATGAGTTTTTCGATTTCGGGGCCGGTGACTCGTTTTGCCATGAGCGCTTTCTACTGCATAAATGTCATAACGGGAATCACAAGCGGACAGCATCCCATGAAAATACGCGCAATCTGCCGGGCCGATGCCGAAATCTTGCCCGGCAAAACGTCGAAAACCGGGATTTTCAAACATCCCGTGCAAGGTTCGGTTCTTGTCGATCGGGAAGGTATCGTCAGCGATACCGTCTGTAACAAAAAGCACCATGGCGGACCGGATCAAGCCATCTATGTCATGGGCTCCGTCGATCTTGATTTCTGGTCGAGCGAACTTGGAGCGGCAATCGAGCCAGGTTTCTTTGGAGAGAACCTCGTGATCGACGGCATCGACAGCGCCAAAATGCATGTGGGCGACAGGCTGGTCGCGACCGAGGTGGAGCTGGAGGTAACTGCCGCCCGCATTCCCTGCGCCACACTGACAGCGCGCGTGGGAGATGATGGTTTCGCGCGCCGCTTTAAACAGGCTGGCCATCCGGGGTTTTATTGTCGTGTGCTCAAAGGCGGCATGATCGCCGCTGGCGAAACCGTGACATTTGCGGCCTATCAGGGCATCAAACTGCCCATCCCTGTCATTCTTCAAAGCTTCAGGCCGCGCAGACTATCACAAGCGGAGCGCGAGGCTTATCTGACCACTCCGCTTGCCAGTCGTTTCCGGGCCATGCTGGAAGACTAAGACAGACTTAAAAAGGGAGCTTCATGCCTGGCGGGATCGGCAGACCAGCGGTGAGATCGCGGGTCTTTTCTGCGGTTACGGCTTCGGCACGCTGTTTGGCATCGTTGTGAGCAGCCACCAGCAGATCTTCGAGGATTTCGATCTCGTCTTCCTTGAGAAGCGACGGGTCAATTTTCACGCCGAGTAGTGAACCCTTGCCGCTCATCTTGACTGTGACGAGACCGCCGCCGGATGTACCCTCGACTTCAAGCGCAGAAATCTCTTCCTGCATCTTCTCCATCTTGGCCTGCATTTCCTTGACCTTGCCCATCATGCCCATGATGTCACGCATGTCGAAACTCCTGTCTTTTTTAAAACTCTATGTCGTCGCCGGGAAGAATGTCGCCATCGCTGGATTCCACAACAGATGGCGGCGCGATGTCCTCGATATCATCGGGCACAGGGGTGCGGATCCGGACGTCGGTGATCTTGGCGCCTGGAAACTGTGCCAGAATGGCGGCGACATCGGGGTCCTGCCGGGCATCGACAAGGCGCGCATCGCGGGCATTGACTTCGGCTTCCACAAGTGTCGCCTGGCCTTGTTCCTTGCTCAGGCTGACCAGCCAATGAATGCCTGTCCATTCCTTCAGCTTGACGCCGATCTCACCGGGAAGTGAGCCGGGCGCTCCTTCGCCAAGCCGCAGGTCGAGCCGCCCAGGCTCCAACCGCACCACATGGACGAAATTACGAACCTTTGCCTTGAGAACCGGGTCCCGATATCGCGTACAGAGATCGACGATGTCG
This sequence comes from Hyphomicrobiales bacterium, assembly GCA_900472925.1. Taxonomy (GTDB): domain Bacteria; phylum Pseudomonadota; class Alphaproteobacteria; order Rhizobiales; family Rhizobiaceae; genus Agrobacterium. Next base: position 80,608 of record UCJU01000001.1, on the reverse strand, counting down.
TCCAAGGAGTTGACCGGAACCTTCGGCTCTGGCCGTTCCTCGGACTTCGGCGCGGCAACCTGCATCTCTTGTGGTCGGCTGTCAGGCACGGCGCGCAGCATCGCGGTTGGCTGCGGCGCGGACTGGCGTTGCGGGGAGGATTGAGCTGTGGCCACGGCCTGCGTCGACGAGTAGGCACGTGCGCCACCGCCATTCCCTCCACCGCCTGATGGCGCACCGTTCGAGGCACCACTATCGCTGTTGGAAAGTTCCAGCAGGCGACGGGCCGCATCTTCCGGCGCAGGCAGATTGGCCGCGTGCGACAGACGGATCAGCACCATTTCAGCAGCACCGGCGGGACGCGACGCATTTTCTGTTTCCGGGATGCCCTTCAGCAGCATCTGCCAAATACGAGACAGCGTGGACACCGCAACAGTATCGGCAAATTCTGCACCGCGGACACGCTCGATTTCCGAAAGCGACGGATCCTCCGCAGCGTCAGGCACATATTTCATGCGCGTCACGAGGTGGGTGAAGTCGGCAAGGTCATTCAAGACCACGACCGGATTGGCACCCGCTTCGTACTGTCCCGTGAACTCTTCCAGGGCAGATGCGACATCGCCTTTGACCACGTGTTGAAAGAGGTCAACGATGCGCGCGCGGTCGGCAAGACCCAGCATGGCCCGCACGGCATCTGCTTCCACACGTCCGCTGCCATGGGCAATCGCCTGATCCATCAACGACAAGCCGTCGCGGGCAGACCCTTCGGCGGCGCGGGCGATCATTGCCAAGGCCTGGGTCTCTGCCTCTATGCCTTCCTTGGCGGCAATGGCCGTAAAAAGACCCACGAGATCGGCCGCACTGATGCGACGCAGATCGAAACGCTGGCAGCGTGACAGGACAGTGATCGGGACTTTGCGAATTTCGGTCGTCGCGAAGATGAATTTCACATGCTCCGGCGGCTCTTCGAGCGTCTTGAGAAGCCCGTTGAAAGCCTGCGTCGAAAGCATGTGGACTTCATCGATGATATAGACTTTGTAACGCGCCGAAACCGGCCGATAACGAACCTGCTCGATGATTTCTCTGATGTCATCGATACCGGTGTGGGAGGCGGCGTCCATCTCGATCACGTCGACATGGCGGCCTTCCATGATGGCCTGACAATGTTCACCGGGAATACGCAGATCGATCGTCGGCTTGTCCATCTCATCGGTCTTGTAGTTCAAAGCGCGTGCCAGAATGCGGGCTGTCGTTGTCTTGCCCACGCCGCGAACGCCGGTCAGCATATAGGCTTGCGCGATACGGCCGCTTTCGAACGCATTGGTCAGCGTGCGAACCATCGGCTCCTGACCAACCATCAGATCGGAAAAGTCTTTCGGGCGGTATTTGCGCGCCAGAACCCGGTAACCTGTACCCTGCTCTTTGGTCTGGGGCATATTGGTTCCGGTTTCGCTCATCGCCTCGCCAGTGATTGGGTGCTGCCCGCTATGTGGCCGAACTGGCCCGGCGAAACCTGAGCACGTCTTCAAAAAGAAAAGGTGGGAGGCTGGCACGGCGACCCGTGCCTGGCTCGTTAGGGCTGCTTCCTTCCGGACCTGACCCGGTTGGCGAGTGGCTCGTCCACCACCAACCTCCCGAGGCACATATCGGCAATAATAAAAGCAAATGCAAGCCAAGCCGTCAAAAAACTGCTATCACAGCAAAAACAAATTGGGAGGATGCCTTGGACACATTCCGGCTTGACGACAGACTGGCCCGCGACAGCGTGCTGATTACCAAGCTGGGCCTGTGCCAATTGCGCCTTCAAAACGACAAACGCTGGCCATGGCTGGTGCTTGTTCCCCAGCGAAATGGCATGACCGAGATGTTCGATCTGACCCCGCTCGATCAAGCCATGCTGACCTTTGAGACCAATCAGGTCGCTTCGACACTTAAAGAGTTGACCGGAGCCACGAAAATAAACGTCGGCGCTCTTGGGAATATCGTTCGCCAGCTCCATATCCATATCATCGCTCGCCAAGAGGGAGACGAGTGCTGGCCAGGACCGATCTGGGGACAAGGCACGCCCGCTCCTTACGCGGACGACGACAGACATGATTTTATGAAAAAGCTGGGCGGCGCGCTCTAATGAACTCAAGTAGCATTTTCGATACAAACTCCCCTCACCCAGAGCCTAGCAACCTCACTGCATTCGCGCAAAACGCGATCGACCGCATGGCCGAAAAGCGCACTGAAGAGTGTGTGGTCAATGCCTTGAAGATTGAGGGGACGCATTTGCTGGCCTTTGCCGGCACCAAGCTCGTTCTCAAACATGACGATCAGGTTCTTGACCCCCTGTTTGCGGCCTACGAATTGGCTGAACTCAGTCCCGACTTCGAAAACGCCATCCTGCTGGGTTACAAGGACAATGGCGAACCACGCGTTGCCGTACCCGTGGGCATTGCCGCAGACGCTCTGGCCAGTCATTACAAGCCGGTCGATGCGCGGACATTGTACCGAGATCAACTGATTGGCGAAGACCTGTTGGGAGAGGTGGCCCAAGCCGTCAGCCTCCTCAACTGGAACGCCGACAATCGATTCTGTGGCCGCTGTGGCGGCACGATGGAATTGCGTATCGGTGGATACAAACGCATTTGTGCGGCCTGCGGACATACGATCTTCCCGCGGACCGACCCTGTCGTCATCATGCTGACCATCGATATCGAGCGCGATCTGTGTTTGCTGGGTCGCGGAGCCCATTTTGCTCCGGGGATGTATTCCTGCCTTGCCGGTTTCGTGGAGCCTGGTGAAACGATCGAAAATGCCGTCCGACGTGAGACGCATGAAGAGGCCAATATCGATGTTGGTCGCGTGCGGTATCACGCTTCGCAGCCCTGGCCGATGCCGCACACGCTGATGATTGGCTGCTTTTCGGAGGCCTTATCCTTCGACATCACGCGCGATGAAGCCGAGCTGGAGGATTGCCGCTGGTTCACCCGACAAGAGGTGCTGCAACTTCTCGAAATGAGCGCACCCGATGGCCGCACGCCACCGCCACGCGGAGCGATCGCGCACCGCCTGATGCGCGACTGGATCGAGTGGGATAAGACGGCAGAGTGAAATCAGATCGCGGGCTCAGAGGTTGTTAAGCTTGCGACGCATCTCATGGCCCTGGTAAACGCCGAAAATGCGGACTTTCTCCGAGAAGAATCGCAGCTCTTCCAAAGCGTGCCGGACTGATTCGTCATCCGGGTGACCTTCAATGTCCGCATAAAACTGCGTTGCCACAAACTTGCCGCCCAGCTGGTAGCTTTCAAGCTTCGTCATGTTGATGCCGTTTGTCGCAAAGCCACCCATGGCTTTGTAGAGGGCTGCCGGAATGTTGCGGACATTGAACACGAAGGTGGTGACAATCACCTCATCCGAGGTCGTCCGCTTTGCCCAGTTTTCATCGCGTGACAGAACGACGAACCGCGTCACGTTGTTTTCGGAATCCTCGACATTTTCTGCGAGGATATCGAGGCCATACAATTCTGAGGCAAGTCGGGGCGCAAGCGCCGCCATGCTGCGGTCACCCAGCTCCGATACCTGCTTTGCAGCGCCTGCCGTATCTCCAGCGACGATTGGTTTCCAGCCATTGGAGCGGATGATCTTGCGGCATTGGCCCAACGCATGGATGTGGCTGTGCACGGTCTTGATTTCATCCTTGCTCACACCGGGCAGCACCATCAGCTGAAAGCGGATCGGCATGAAATATTCGCCGATGATGTGAAGGCGTGATTCGGGAAGAAGACGGTGGATATCGGCGACGCGGCCTGCCAGCGTATTTTCGATCGGGATCATCGCGAGATCCGCATCACCGTTCTCAAGCGCGTTGAAAGCATCTTCGAATGTCGGGCATGGCAGCGGATCCATATCTGGAAACACGTCGCGGCAGGCCATGTCGGAATTGGCGCCATAGTCGCCCTGAAAGGCAATGCGGTTGCTGCTCATCGAGATCGCCATCAATTCTGTTTGTCTGCAAGGATTTCACGCGCCCTGTCGAGCTGCGCCTGTGTATCGACACCTAGCGGAACAGAGTGGACGATTTCCGCATCGATGCGCATGCCAGCCTCCAGCGCCCGCAACTGCTCGAGGCTTTCGCGCAGTTCCAGCGGTGAAGGTTTCAGCGTTACGAATTTTTCAAGCGCGGCCCGGCGATAGGTATAGAGCCCGATGTGGTGGTAGAGCGGGCCTTGACCATACGGCGCGGTCGCGCGGGTAAAATACAGCGCCCGCAACCGTGTCTCGGAAATCGGGCTGCCGACGATCTTCACGACGCTTGGGTTGGTCTTTTCCTCCTCGTCCGTGATCTCCACGGTGAGGGTCGCGATATCGACGGCAGCGTTTTCCATGGGACGGAGCGATGCGCGAATGGTTTCCGGCTCGATGGTCGGCAGGTCACCTTGAACGTTGATGATGAATTCGGCATTGCCGTAAGGATCGGCTTTCTGCAGCGCTTCATAAATACGGTCAGAGCCTGACTGGTGGTCCTGGCGTGTCATGGTTACGTCGAAACCGGCATTTCTGACAGCTTCGAATACCCGATCATCATCGACAGCGACGACGATGCGCTCTGCGCCTGCTTCACGCGCCCGCATTGCAACTTGAACGACCATAGGGTGGCCGGCAATATCCGCCAAAGGCTTGCCTGGAAGACGGGTTGAAGCCATTCGCGCCGGAATCAGCACGACGGCCTTTTCGAAATACCGATTATTCATCCAACACCCTTCAAATCCCGCAATAAAAGTGGCAATACGTCACGGTGCGGGGAACATATTCAAGTTGCGCAGGCTGTGCAAAAGCCATAGCTTTTGAGCAATTTCAAGATGTCCGTTTGATGCGAACGGTTGTGAGGGAGCGCAAATCAATGAATTCATATGTAAACATGGCGGTCGGAGCCCTTCTGGGCACGATATTCGTCCTTATGTCGGTGTCGATAGCGTCGGAAGGTATTTTCCACGCACCGACGCCCGAAAAGGAAGGTTTCGCCATTGTTGCAGAGACAAGCAGTGCCGATAGTGGTGGCGGAGAAGCTGCTGCAGCGGCAACGCCTATTGCGACACTTCTGGCGAGTGCCGATGCTGCCAAGGGCGAGACCATTTTCAAGAAATGCATGAGCTGTCACACCGGGGAAAGCGGCGGCCCCAATAAAGTCGGCCCGAACCTCTATGACGTCGTCAACCGCCCGATCGCCAGCCACGCAGGCTTCAGCTATTCTGCCGGTATGAAGGATTTCTCAAAAGGGAGCACGGAGAAGTGGGATTACGACCACCTCAGCTACTTCATCGAAGCGCCGAAGAAGCATGTTCCAGGCACTGCCATGGGCTTTGCGGGTATCAAGAAAGAGACGGAGCGCGCCGACTTGATCGCCTATCTTCGCACATTGTCAGCCAATCCGGCACCGCTGCCTGATCCTGCGGCGGCAGCGCCTGCGCCCGCACCGGCGGCAACAAAATGATAGACGTTTAAAAGCCCGGTTCGCCGGGCTTTTTGCTGATTGCGTCCGTCTCTCCTCAGTTCCCCATCAACACGTCGAACAATGTCGTCTGTTTTGGCGCACCTTGCCGTTGCGGCGGATTACCGCCGACATCGGCGGGGGGAACCGGGCCACCATTCTGCTGCGGAAACTGCTGGGCCGGAATATCGGCTGGTGGATAGGGCGAGGTCGAGGCGGTCTGATCAGGGCCAACCGGTGCTGCCGGATAATCCTGCGGAGTGGGTGCAGGCCCGCCACCCAACGCATTCGAAATGATATCACCAATGGATTTCGGTGGTGCTTCCGCCATTGGCTGGCCGATTTCAGGAGCACCGTAAGCGCCGAGTCCAAAGAGTGGAGAGGGCGTAAGCCCCTTATGTGCCGCCGTCATGAATTCTTTCCACGCCTTGGCGGGCAAACCGCCGCCCGTGACTTTCTTCATGGACGTGCCGTCATCATTGCCGAACCAGACACCAGTGGTCAGCGTGCTGGTGTAGCCGACGAACAGCGCGTCACGGAAGGATTGCGTGGTTCCGGACTTGCCAGCGGCTTGCCAGCCTTTCAGCCGCGCCGCCTTACCGGTGCCCTCATTGATAACGCCGACCAGCATGCTGTTCATGGTTGCTGCGATGGCTTCGCTCAACACGCGTGGTGGGTTGTCGTATTTGTTTTCGTAGAGCACCTTTCCGTCGGGATCGGTGATGCGCTTGACGATATGAGGCGTCGCCTTGAAGCCGCCATTCATCATCGGGGCATAGGCAGCGGTAAGTTCCAAGAGCGAAACTTCCGATGTGCCGAGCGCAATCGAAGCATTTGCCTGCAGGTCCGATTCGATCCCCATACGGTGGGCGACCTGTGTCACGCGCTCGGGTCCGACTTCCATGACCAGTTGTGCAGCGATAGTGTTTAGTGAATTGGCGATAGCTGTCGCCAGCGTGACTTCACCACGATATTTCTGATCGTAATTTTCCGGCGTCCACTTGCCGATTTTCACAGGCGCATCATTGCGCACGGAGTTTGGTGTCAAACCACTTTCAAGCGCAGCAATATAAACAAATGGCTTGAAGGCCGATCCGGGCTGGCGCTTCGCTCTTGACGCACGGTTGAACTGGCTTTGAGTGTAATCCGCGCCGCCGACGATGGCCCTGATCGCGCCCGTACCATCGATGGACGCAAGTGCTGCTTGGGATGCGCCGAGTTTCTTGCCCTCGCTTTTCAAAACATCGGAGAGGGATTTTTCTGCCTCTTTTTCCAGATCGAGGTCGATCGTCGTGTCGACGACCAGATCCTGCTTCACGTCACCCACGAGCATGCGGACCTCTTCGAGCACCATATCGGCGGCATAATGCTCGGCGCCGGACCAGAAGCGTTTCGCCTTGGTCGGTGGTTGCGACATGGCAGTCTTGATCTCGTCCTCATTGATAAAGCCGACATCGCGCATGGACTGAAGAACGACCTGGGCGCGCTCTTCCGCTGCCTGCGGATCACGCGCCGGCGACAGCCGGGACGGCGCTTTCAGCAAGCCGGCCAGAAGAGCCGCTTCGCCAAGATTGACGTCGCGGGCAGATTTGTTGAAGTACCGGCGCGATGCCGCCTCGACCCCGTAGGCATTCGAGCCGAAATAGACGCGGTTGAGATACATCGCCAGGATTTGGTCCTTGGTGTATTTCTGCTCCAGCCAGAAAGAGAGCAGAACTTCCTGTATCTTGCGCTCAAGCGTTCTGTCGGGAGACAGGAACAGGTTCTTGGCAAGCTGCTGCGTCAGTGTGGAACCACCCTGAACGGTGCGACCGCTGGTTATATTGGTGAAGATGGCGCGGGCCAGACCCAACGGATCAATGCCGAAATGCGAGTAAAACCGCCGGTCTTCGATCGCCACCACCGCCTGCGGAAGATAGGGCGACATATCTTCGAGCGCCAGAGCCTCGCCACCGGTCGTCCCGCGATTGGCAAGTACGGTGCCATCAACAGAAACGATCTTCAGATTGGGTGGACGCTCCGGGATGGTCCAGGTGCTGGCGCTCGGCATGCGCGCGGCATAATAAAGAACAAGACCTGTGACGCCGATGCCGCCCCAGATGCCAAGCACGATGCACCAATAGAAGCATGACCGGATGAAGCCAGTGATGCCACCACCTGAGCGTTGCTCGCGCAATGGCTGCGCTTTTCTGGATCGTCCGCGCTTTGGTGGCTCGAAGGGATCGGATTTCTTCGGTTTTTTTGCGCTGCCGCCCTTGGTGCCGTTGATCCGGTCGCTTGCATCAAGACGCAGGTCGTCGCCGGATTCGTGAAAATCCCCGAAAGAAGGTTCTACGCGCTGGCCTGACTTGCCACTAGCTGCCATCTGCGGGACATTTCTCCATGATTTGGCGGTTCTGCACCCTGCCCTGTTATCGTCGTTTCATCCCGATGAAGCTTAAATGCGGCGATTTAAGGTGGGGTTAAGGGACAAGAAATGTCACGTCGCTGTCACTGGCAGACATCGACCCACTCAGCATCCGTCAGCGCGGCCATGCGCTCCGGGCTGATGCGAACGGCTGCATTGGTCGCACCCGCGGCGGGCACGACTTCCGCGTACGTTTTCAGCGAAATATCGCAGTAGACCGGTAACGGCGAGGGTAATCCAAAAGGGCAGACACCACCCACGGGATGGCCGGTGACCTCAACGACCTCTTCTGCAGCCAGCATCCGCGGCTTGGTGCCGAACCGATCTCGAAACTTTCGATTGTCCAAGCGCTTCGTTCCTGCTGCGACCACGAGTAGAACTCTATCGCCTGCTTTCAAACAAATTGTCTTGGCAATCTGGTCCGGGTCGACATTGTGGGCTTCTGCGGCCTGAGCGACAGTTGCTGAACTCACCTGCGTGACGATAATGGCGATCTCAGGCGCAAAGGAAGCGAAGTATTTCTCGACAGATTCCATACTCATGCTCAATGTTTAGGCGTTAACCTCCGAAAGAGCAATACACACCCTATCAGCTATGCGATTTTCGCAATGCTGCACTGCAATGTCTGGGCTGTTTTTCGAGCGGAATTATAGTATCTTCAAATCATCGAAGCGACGCACTCCTCCTCCCAGCGTCGCCCGATTGGACTGACAGCACTCCTCCTCCCAGTTGTCAGTCAGTATCAAGAGCCCGGCGCACCTCCTCCCGCGCCGGGCTTTTGCTTTTCTGGCTTGTCGTCTCTGTCTGGCCAGACACCCATAATCGCTGCAAAATTCGGCACGCGCGGATAGAAAAAAGCTTGGTTTCGGCACGCCGAACCTCATCAAAGAAACTTGACATATCCGCGGTGCGACATTAATTCTGCGCCATCGATATTTGTTTGACGACCAGAGCTTCGACGTCTTTTTGAGACGCATACGACGATCTTTCCTTCAAATTCGAGAACACCGCGCTGATTTTCAGTGCAAACGTAATTTGCCAACGGAAGGAACATCGTTATGGCGACTGGTACAGTAAAGTGGTTTAACGCAACTAAGGGCTACGGCTTCATTCAGCCTGACGATGGCGCACAGGACGTATTCGTGCACATTTCTGCTGTTGAGCGCGCCGGCCTGAACGGCCTCAAGGATGGTCAGAAGATCACCTACGAACTCGTTCAAGACCGCCGTTCGGGCAAAATGTCTGCAGACAGCATCGTCGCTGCCTAATTTGGCGTTCTCGGCTGGCGCCGAGCCAGTTCGATCATGATTTTGAAAGGCCGGATTTTCCGGCCTTTTTTCTTTGGCTGTTTTGGCGCGACTGACCAACCCAACACTATCATTCAGCATTTTCTAAAAATTCAGATGGTGGTCTTGTAATCGGCCACGTCCATCACGATATCCGGTTCATGAGTGTTTCGGTAATGATCCGACGGAAAACAGATATTTCTTGTTGAGCGTTAACCAAAAATTAACCAAAGCAAGGCAGGCTGATTTCCGAAGACGCGAGCGACAATAAGTTTGTTGGCGCCGTGCTGAGACGCCAAACCGTTTTATGCGCTTTGACCACGGATGTACTGGCACTGAAGCAGAAACGGTAGGAAAGGTCGGGCTTGCCCGGCCTTTTTGCTTTTTAGGATCGAAAGAAATGAGCGCCGTCGGTTTGACTGACGGCGCTCTTTTTTATTTTCTGCTCAAGGCTGCCAGAATTCTGACCCAGGAGCGGATGCCCTTGTGGAAGGATTGCAGGTCATATTTTTCATTGGGCGAATGAATACGGTCATCCGTCAGGCCAAAGCCGATCATCAGCGAATCCATATCGAGCATCTTCTGAAAATCACCGACGATCGGGATCGATCCACCCATACCGATGACGACCGCAGGTTTTGCCCACTCATCGGACAGCGCGTTTTTCGCTTTCGTCAGGGCTGGCGAATCGTAGGAGAGCTGTATAGCAGGCGACCCACCATGCTCGTGGAAGTCGACCGAGCAATCGGCCGGAATCTTCGATCGGACATAAGCGCGGAAACTTTCACGGATGGCGGCAGGATTCTGCTTGCCCACGAGACGGAAAGAAACCTTGGCTGACGCCTTTGCCGCAATCACAGTCTTGAAGCCTTCGCCGGTGTAACCGCCAATGATGCCGTTGACTTCGGCGGTGGGACGCGCCCATGTCAGTTCGAGAACGGAGCGTCCCTTTTCCCCTGCGGGAATGGACAGGCCGACCTCCCCCAGAAATGCCTCTGCCGTGCGACCAAGATTGTCCCACGATGCCTTGATGTTGGCGGGTGTCTCTTCGACACCGTCATAAAAGCCGGGGAGCGTCACCCGGCCCGTCTCATCATGGAGGCCGGCAAGAATATGGGTCAGGAGATGGATGGGGTTGGCGGCGGCGCCACCGAACAGGCCGGAATGCAGATCACGGTCCGCAGCGGTGATGACAATCTCTTCACCGACAAGACCGCGCAAGGCGGCGGCGATGGCTGGCGTCTCGCCATCCCACATGCTGGTATCGCAGACAAGTGCATAATCGGCCTTGAGCTCATCCGCATTGGCATCTAGGAACGGCTTCAGCGATGGCGAGCCGGATTCCTCTTCACCTTCGAAAAGAATCGTGATGCCAAGCGGCAACGAACCATGCACCTGCTTGTAAGCGCGGCATGCCTCAACGAAGGTCATCAATTGACCCTTGTCATCAGAGGTGCCGCGACCCGTAATGACTTGGCGGCCCTCGCCGATGTCCTTTATCGCGGGTTCAAAAGGGTCGTTTTCCCAAAGATCGATCGGATCGACGGGCTGCACATCGTAGTGGCCATAAAACAGCACGTGTGGCGCGTCGGGCGTTTCGCCATCGTGATGGGCAACCACCATGGGATGTCCGGCAGTATCACGCACGGACGCCTGAAAGCCGATGCTCGTCAAATCACGGACCAGCCAATCGGCCGCCTTGCTGCACTCCGCCTTATAGGCCGGGTCCGTCGAAATGGATTTGACGCGGACAAGTTCGAAAAGTCGCTCGAGGCTGGAATTGATGTTGTCGTCAACCGCCGAAAGTACGGGGGAAATATCTGTCATTACGCGATCCTGTCATGCAAAGGTTAGAGCAGGATAGAGCAAAGGCCGCGCGGTTTCGAGCCGGAAATTCAGGTTTCGGTTCTGGACGCCTCGATCGTGCGGCTCATATATTCGAGCAGTAACTGGCGTTCAAACTTCAACAGCGTTCCCAGCATAGCGTCATCAGTCGCCCTGGATGCGGAAATGGCTTGCGTTTCCAGCTCCCGACCCGTTTCCGTCAATTCGATGATTTGTGCCCGGCGATCTTTGGGATGAGGCTTGCGGTGAATGAGGCCATCGCGCTCCATCCGAGCCAAAGTATTGGCAAGCGTCGCCTGCTCGACGTCTAAACGGTCCAACAATTGGCGTTGTGTCAGGGCGTCTTCGTGCCAGAGCTCCAGCAGGATGGGAAACTGTCCCGGAGAAAAGCCCAGAGCAGCAGCACGTTTGCTCAGCGCTTTCGAAAATGTCTTTGCCAGTTGCGCTGCAAGATAGGTGGCCGAATCGTTTCGCGAAAAACGCATGTCATACTTGTCCCGGCGATGCGGCGGTCTTGGTTCCCGCAATGTGCATATTATACGGTCTAGTCCCATAGGCTTTCGCGAAGCATGCGGACACTCATAGCAGCGCACACAAAAAAACCGCCATGGCCGGGAGGGACAGCCATGGCGGTTATGTTAGAGGACAAAGGCCCGGAGAGGGGGGATAGGCCTTTGTCCGGTCTGACGCGGCGGGGGACGAGCCAGCTATCAGACTACGGCGTGATCAGTCGCCGTCCCTTATGAAATGAGGCTGCAAATACGGCTTTTCAAGGGAGGCCAGGATTACAAATTAGTAACGTTCCAGTGAGAATAAACGCTGCCCTTGGCGCTCGGGAAAAGATGGGTTGTCGCATCCCGCCAGCAACTTTGTGTGGACGCCAACCATGGCCCGCGCTATCCATGCTTCCCATGAAAAAAGGCGATCATCTCTTCCTCGTAGACGGCTCCGGATTCATCTTCCGGGCGTTTCATGCCATCCCAGCGCTCAACCGGAAATCGGATGGACTACCGGTCAATGCCGTCTCCGGTTTCTGCAATATGCTGTGGAAGCTGTTGAAGGACGCGCGCAACACGGATGTCGGGGTGACACCCACACATTTCGCGGTGATTTTCGACTACTCGTCGAAAACGTTCCGTAATGAGCTTTACGATCTCTACAAGGCCAACCGCTCCGCGCCGCCGGAAGATCTCGTCCCGCAATTCGGCTTGATCCGCCACGCCACACGCGCCTTCAACCTGCCCTGCATCGAGACCGAAGGGTTTGAAGCCGACGATATCATTGCGACCTACGCTCGCCAGGCAGAAGCCATAGGCGCGGATGTGACGATCATCTCGTCAGACAAAGACCTGATGCAACTCGTCAGCGCTAATGTGCATATGTATGACGCGATGAAGGACAAGCAGATCAGCGTCCCTGATGTCATCGAGAAATGGGGAGTTGCCCCTGAAAAGATGATCGACCTGCAAGCGATGACGGGTGATTCGACCGACAATATTCCCGGCATTCCCGGGATCGGTCCGAAAACGGCGGCGCAGTTGCTGGAAGAATATGGCGACCTCGATACGCTTTTGGCCCGCGCCGGAGAGATCAAGCAGCAGAAACGCCGCGAAAATATCATTGCCAACGCGGAGCTGGCGCGTTTGTCACGGCAACTCGTTTCGCTGCGGACGGACGTACCGCTGGAAATGGCACTCGATGCGTTGACGCTGGAGCCGCAGGACGGACCGAAGCTGATTTCCTTCCTCAAGGCCATGGAATTTACGACGCTGACGCGGCGTGTCGCCGAGGCGACGGGCGCTGATGCTGCCGTCATCGACGCCGCTCACGTTCCCGTCGAGCGCGGTCCGCAGGCGCACGGCCCTGATCTCGATGCCGCAAATACGCCTGCGAACGAACAAACAATTCCGCTGGATGAAAGCGCTGTTGGCAACGCGTCTGCCGTTGCTTCGAAACTCGAGGGCAGCACGCCCGCCGCCTTGGCGTCGTCCCGAGAGGCAATTTTTTCTGCAGCCAAGATCGACATCACATCTTACCAGACCATCCGGACCATTGAAGAGTTGGATCGGTGGATCGCGATGGCCCGCGAAAGCGGGGTTGTCGGGTTCGACACGGAAACGACATCTCTCGACCCGATGCAGGCGGAGCTTGTCGGCTTTTCCCTGGCTGTTGCTGACAATCGCAAGGATGCCAGCGGTGCCGATATTCGCGCAGCCTATGTCCCGCTTGGCCATAAGACAGGTTCAGGAGGTGATCTCTTCAGCGACGGGGTCAAGCTTGCGCCGGACCAGATCCCATTTCGCGATGCACTTCAACGACTGAAAGCTCTTCTGGAAGACCCCGCGGTTCTCAAGGTCGCGCAGAACCTGAAATACGATTATCTTCTGGTCAAGCGCCTCGGCATTACCATTCAAAGCTACGACGACACGATGCTGATGTCCTACGTGCTGGAAGCCGGCAAGGGGCTGCATGGCATGGATGCTCTGTCCGAGCGTTGGCTTGGCCATACACCCATTGCCTATAAAGACGTTGCAGGCTCCGGCAAATCCGGCGTCACCTTTGACTTTGTCGATATCGACAAGGCCACGGCCTACGCAGCCGAAGATGCCGATGTCACGCTGCGTCTGTGGATGGTGCTGAAGCCCCGCCTCGTTGCGGACCGCCTGACCGCCGTCTATGAGCGGCTGGAGCGCCCGCTCTTGCCGGTTCTTGCGCGCATGGAAGAACGCGGCATTACCGTCGATCGGCAAATCCTGTCCAGGCTTTCCGGCGAATTGACGCAAAAAGCCGCAGCCTTTGAAGATGAAATTTACGAGCTTGCTGGCGAGAAGTTCAACGTCGGCTCACCCAAGCAACTTGGTGATATTCTGTTTGGCAAGATGGGATTGCCCGGCGGTTCCAAAACCAAGACTGGGCAATGGTCGACCTCTGCACAGGTACTGGAGGATCTGGCGGCAGAAGGCGCGCCGTTGCCCCGCAAGATCGTGGACTGGCGCCAACTGACGAAGCTGAAATCGACCTATACCGATGCCCTGCCCGGTTACGTCCACCCGGAAACGAAGCGGGTCCACACATCCTATTCGCTGGCATCCACCACCACGGGCCGTCTGTCATCCTCTGAGCCAAATCTGCAGAATATTCCGGTGCGTACCGCAGAGGGCCGCAAAATTCGTACGGCGTTCATCTCGACGCCTGGAAACAAGCTCCTGTCGGCCGACTACAGCCAGATCGAACTTCGCGTGCTGGCGCATGTGGCCGACATTCCGCAATTGCGAAACGCTTTTGCAGACGGCATCGACATTCACGCGATGACGGCGTCGGAAATGTTCGGCGTTCCCGTCGAGGGCATGCCATCGGACGTGCGCCGTCGCGCAAAAGCTATCAACTTCGGTATTATTTACGGTATCTCCGCTTTCGGCCTCGCCAACCAACTCAGCATAGGACGCTCGGAAGCGGGCGAATACATCAAGAAATATTTCGAACGTTTTCCCGGCATTCGAGACTACATGGAAAACACCAAGACTTTCGCCCGCGACAAGGGCTATGTCGAAACGATCTTCGGTCGTCGCATCAACTATCCAGAGATCAAATCGTCCAATCCATCGGTGCGGGCGTTCAACGAGCGCGCCGCCATCAATGCGCCTATTCAGGGCTCTGCTGCCGATATCATCCGGCGCGCCATGATCCGCATCGAACCGGCGCTGGAAGAGGCCAAGCTTGCCGCGCGCATGCTGTTGCAGGTGCATGACGAACTGATCTTCGAGGTGGAAGAAGCGGAAATCGATAAGACACTGCCAGTCGTCGTCTCCGTCATGGAAAATGCGGCCATGCCCGCTATCGACATGAAGGTACCCCTCAAGGTCGATGCGCGTGCCGCAGGCAACTGGGACGAGGCGCACTAGCGCCCCGCCGTCCGTCATCGAATTGTCGCGTGGCCCCAGTAGGCAAAGCTTCGTTCTTTCAGGAGCAACACATGCACGCGCCTGCCGTTTCACCGGAACTTGCTACCTTCTCCTCCGCCAGAAGAGATGCACCGCCACGCCATTTGGGAACCCGTTACGATGTGAACGGCGAGTTCCTGCATGAGCCGGGCAACACCGTGGTGCGCCATCTGGTGGAGGATGCCAGAGTCGCATCGTCATCTAGCCTTCACGCCGATTCCCAGTTTGCACATGACGGTGTTTCAGGGCGTTATCGAATATCGTCGCGATTGGCCTTACTGGCCGAAGGACATGCCTGAAGTTTGCTCTATCGCGGAGATGACGGCATTTTATCGGAAAAAGCTTGAGAGCTTTCCAAAGCTGCCAGCCTTTTTCATGCAGGTCACACGCATCACCCCGCTCGGCCTTACGCTGGAAGGTGCGACGCCCGAGGATAAGCGCATCGTGGCCGAGTGGCGCAATGCCTTTGCCGATGCCTTCGGGTATCGCCATCCCGACCACGAGACCTATGAGTTTCATATCACATTCGCCTACATAAAGCGCTGGTTTGATCCCGACTGCTTGCCGCGCTGGCAGAGAATGCTGGACGAATGTCTTGAAGACCTGCGCTCAACCGTACCGGTTCTCGAACTGCGGCCGCCAGCATTCTGTGAATTCAGCGATATGAAGCATTTTGAGGAATTGATCGTTTTCGATCCTGTCTGATAGTGAACGTGGAAATGCTTTGGCTCGAGAACCATGATTGTGATTCGGCCATTCTCGAAAAAATGTGCGCCGGGGCTGGTCAAAGCCAAGGGAGGCATGTATAAGCGCGCCAAAATTCAGATATAGAAACATGTGACATTCGGCCTGGGTCCTGGCTGGTTCCCGTGTTTCGCCGCTTCAGTGGAGTTACACAAAATGGCAGTACCTAAGAGAAAAACAAGCCCGTCCAAGCGTGGCATGCGTCGTTCGGCCGATGGCCTGAAGTCCGCAACCTACGTTGAAGACAAGAACTCCGGCGAACTTCGCCGCCCACACCACATCGACCTGAAGACAGGCATGTACCGTGGTCGTCAGGTTCTGACACCGAAAGAAAGCGCATAATTTAAGCGCAGTCTTTGATTGACGAACAAGCCGGCCTTTGGGTCGGCTTTTTTGTTTTGCGCGCACGCAGTTCAATCCCGCTTGGAAAATTCGGCGCCTCCACTTAGACTTGCATCTGGGAATGTGGAGGGGAGATCGGTGACATTTCGATGGATCGGTATCGTGTTTGTTTGCCTCAGCCTTGGCGGGTTTGTCCTGACCAAGGGAAGCGATCTGGTTGCTGAAAGCTATTTCGATGAAGTCGCAGCCCAAGGCCGCACCACGCTGCGGCTGGCTGTCTCCGCATTGGGCGGGCATCTGAGCCGCTATGAGCCTCTGCCTGCGCTGATGGCGGATCATGACGATATCGAGGAGCTTGTGGCCCACCCGCAGGATCAATCGCTGCGACTGCGCGCCAATATCTACCTGAAATCCATCAACGATCTGCTGAAATCCTCCGATATCTACATCATGACGCTGGATGGCGAGACGATTGCTGCCAGCAATTATGATGGGCCAGCAAGCTTCGTCGGCCAGAATTTCAGATACCGCCCCTATTTTCAGGATGCCGCCAAAGGCCAGCAGTCGAAATTCTTCGCGCTTGGCACCACCTCGCACAAACGCGGCTATTATTTTGCCTCCCCCATTCTCTTCAATGGCGAGATCAAGGGCGTCATCGTCTTCAAGGTGGATATCGAAGGCATTGAGGCCTCCTTTGGGAATGGCGAGAACCGCATTTTCGTCAACGACCCCGAAGGCATCATCTTTATGACGGGAACGCCGGAATGGCTTTATTCTGCCATCCAGCCGCTCACCCCCGAACGTATTGCGAAAACCGAAAGCTCACGCCGCTATTCCGACGCGAATCTGAAGCCGCTCGGCCAGGCACGCGGCACATTCGGCGCCCATGATATGATGACGATCCGCGAGGGAGAGCAGGATAAGGAGTATCTTTTCCTGTCCCAGCCGATGCCGGACGCAGGCTGGACGGTCAATGTGTTGATGGATACCAGTTCGGCGCGCACGCAGGTCAAGACAACGATGATCGCCGTTGTCTTGTGCCTCTGCCTTGCCGCAGTCCTGATTGCCGCAATGCTGCAAAGGCGCAAAAGCCTTCAGGACAGGCTCGTCCATCAGGCGGAAGCACAGGCGGAACTCGAGCGGCGTGTCGAAGAGCGCACAGCAGACCTCGCTCGCGTTAATGTCGAGATCGAGCATGAGATCGCCGAGCGGCGGCAGACGGAAAAACGGCTGCGCAAAACGCAGAAAGACTTGATCCAGGCGGGCAAGCTGGCGGCGCTCGGGCAAATGTCGGCAGCGCTTTCCCATGAGTTCAACCAGCCGCTGGCAGCGGCCAAGACCTACGCCGAAAGCGCTGCCCTGCTGATCGAGCGCGGACGGTCGGATGAAGCGACCAACAACCTCAAACGCATCTCGGTGCTGATCGACCGAATGGCATCGATTGGCAAACACCTTCGCAATTTTGCACGAAAGCCCAACGAGAAGCTTGGGCCAGTTTCACTCGATGCCGTTGTCAGCGATACGCTGGAGATCGTCAACGCGCGGCTGAAGGCAGCAAACGCCGTGCTGGATGTAGACTTCGGTCCCTCGCCTCTTCAGGTCAAGGCAGGGCCGATCAGGCTTCAGCAGGTTTTGGTCAACATCATCTCTAACGCTGCCGATGCCGTGGAGGGGCTGGGCGACCGTCGCATCCACCTAACGGCTCGGCACGAAGGCGACAAAGTTATCCTCTCCATCCGCGATCACGGCCCCGGTGTGCCGCCCGCCATCATCGAGCGTATTTTCGATCCGTTCTTTTCCACCAAGGGCGTGGGCAAAGGATTGGGCCTTGGGCTTTCCATTTCCTACAACATCGTCAAGGATTTCGGTGGTCGTCTGAGCGTGACAAATCTTGCCGATGGTGGGGCACGCTTCGATATCGAACTGGACGCGGACGTGCCGATGGAGATTGCTGCCGAATGACTATATCGCGTGTTTTGCTGATTGATGACGAAGAGGACTTGCGGCTATCCACCGCCCAGGCGCTTGAGCTTGCCGGTCTCGATGTCGTCACTGTCGACCATGCCGACCATGTCTTCGAGTTGATCGGCTACAGTTTCGATGGCGTCATCGTCAGTGATATCAGAATGCCGGGCATGGATGGAATGACCCTGCTGCAAAAGGTGCGGGAACTGGATGCGGAAATCCCTGTCATTTTGGTCACCGGCCATGGCGATGTACAGCTTGCCGTCAGCGCCATGCGCAACGGTGCCTATGACTTCATCGAAAAGCCGTTCAGCGTTCAGTATCTCGCAGGCATCATCAAGCGCGCCATCGATCGGCGCTCGCTGGTGCTGGAAAACCGCCGCCTTCGTGCCGTGGCGGGCAAACGCGATGATCTGGAAACACGTCTACCGGGTCGGACGCAGGTCATGGTCGATCTGCGCTATCGCATCCGCGCAATCGGTGCGGCGGATGCCGATACGCTGATTATCGGTGACACCGGTGCTGGCAAGGAGGTCGTTGCCCGCGCGCTTCACGATGTCAGCGCGCGCGCCGACAAGCCCTTCGTCGCCATCAATTGCGCGGCCTTGCCGCAACACCTTATTGAAAGCGAGCTGTTTGGCCACGAGGCGGGCGCTTTCCCCGGTGCACTACGTCCGCGTTACGGCAAGTTCGAACATGCCCGTGGTGGCACGGTGTTACTGGATGAAATCGGCTCCATGCCACCAGACATGCAGGGCAAGCTTTTGCGGGTGCTGCAAGAACGCACGATCACCCGCCTTGGCTCCAACGAGACCGTGGAGCTCGATGTTCGCTTTATCGCGACCAGCAAGGCTGATCTGGCACAAGAAGCGCTGGCGGGCCGCTTCAGGCAGGATTTGCTCTACCGCCTGAATGTAGCAACCGTGCATGTCCCATCGCTTGCCCAACGCCGCTCCGATATCCCGCTGCTCTTCCTCCAACTGGTACGTGAGGCGGCGGCGCGCTACGGCAAGGATGATCTCGAGGTGCCCTCCGAGATTGTCTCCACTATTGCCATGCAGGAATGGCCGGGCAATGTGAGGGAACTGAGAAATGCCGCAGACCGGCTGGTGCTGGGGCTGGATGGCACGGCTTCCGATGGGGTGCAAACAACGTCAGACACTGCTGCAAGTCTCTCGGACAAAGTCGCTGAGTTCGAAAAATCCGTACTGGCAAGAGCGATTGCGCTTCACAAAGGCAATCTCAAAGCCGTCTACGAGACGCTGGGAATATCGCGCAAGACACTCTATGAAAAAATGCAAAAGCACGCGCTGACGAAACATGGCGTCGTGGATGAAGACCTGAAAACTCTGACTTAAGTCTTCAAAGATATTTCCATGGGTAGATTTCCACCCATCGACAATGTCGAATGTTTCTTTTTCCACCCATTGCATGCAGGCACAGAGGACTTTTCTTCTTCTCCAGCGTCCTCAGCATTGCGCTTACTTGGATGCCGATTGCAAATAATCGCACCCCGACCGACCGCAATAGGAGTGCGCCGGTTGCTGAGGCCATATTTCATCGGGAGGAAAAGATGAAAAATCTCAAAACCGTCACAGGTGCCGTGGCTGCTGCTGCCGTATCGCTGTTTGCTCTGTCCGCAGCTGCCCAGACCTATCCGCAGCGCAACATCACCATGGTCGTTCCCTTCGCAGCCGGTGGCCCGACCGATACGGTTGCGCGCCTCGTTGCCGAATCCATGTCGAAGGACTTGGGACAACAGATCATCGTGGAAAATGTCGGCGGTGCCGGTGGCACACTGGGTGCGGGCCGCGTGGCCGCGGCGGATGCGGATGGCTATACCGTCCTTCTCCACCACATCGGCATGGCAACCAGCGCAACGCTGTACCGCAAGCTGGCTTACAACACGTTGGAAGCCTTCGAGTATGTCGGCCTCGTCACCGAAGTGCCGATGACCATTCTGTCGCGCAAGACGCTTGAGACCACTGACCTCAAGGGACTGATCGAATACGCCAAGGCCAACAAGGACACCGTCACCGTGGCCAACGCAGGTATCGGTGCTGCCTCGCATCTTTGCGGCATGCTGTTCATGAGCGCAATCCAGACCCCGCTCGTCACCGTTCCCTACAAGGGCACAGGACCTGCCATGACCGATCTTCTCGGCGGTCAGGTCGACATCATGTGCGACCAGACGACCAACACCACCAAGCAAATCCAGGGCGGCACGGTCAAAGCCTATGCGGTTACGACACCGAAGCGTCTTGACGTGTTACCAAACGTGCCGACGTCTGCAGAAGCCGGTCTGCCGGACTTCGAAGTCGGCGTCTGGCACGGCATCTATACGCCGAAGGGTACGCCTGCCGATGTCAACGAGCGCCTGTCCAAGTCGCTGCAAATCGCGCTGAAGGACCCGAATGTTGCTGCCCGCTTTGCCGAGCTTGGCACCACCCCATCGCCTGAAGCGGATGGCACGCCTGCGGCCCTCAAGGCCAAACTCGAAAGCGAGATACCGCGCTGGAAAACGGTGATCGAGGCCGCTGGCCAGTACGCCGACTAAGTCTGCGGTCACGCAATCGACCGGTGGTGTTTCCATGCCGCCGGTTTTCACTCGCCAGCGGGGGACACATACATGAAATCACTTTCTTTCGACGCAACGGAGGCGATTTGTGGCGCCTTTTTCATTCTGCTCGGTATTTTCTTTGCCTGGCAATCCTACGGGCTGGAACTGGGAACGGCGTTTCGCATGGGCCCGGGTTATTTCCCACTGGTGCTATCGCTCATTCTCGTCGGTCTCGGCACACTCATTCTCGTGAGAGCCGGCAAGGTTCAGGGAGAGCCGCTCGGCCCCATCGCGTGGCGCGGCATCTTCCTCATTCTGCCTGCGCCGATCTTTTTCGGCATGACGGTACGTGGACTCGGCTTCGTCACGGCACTCTTCATCAGCGCACTGATCGCATCCTTTGCATCGCATAAGATGAAACCGTTGATGGCGGTTCTGCTGTCCATCGGCATCACGGTCTTTTCCGTCGCAGTCTTCGACTACGGTCTTGGCCTGCCCTTCCAGCGCTTCGGCCCCTGGCTCAATTTCTGAGGTGCATGATGGAACTGTTCAATAATCTAGCGCTGGGTTTTTCCACCGCAACCTCTGTCGACAACCTGTTTTTCTGCCTCATCGGTGTGCTGCTGGGAACCTTGATCGGCGTGTTGCCGGGCATCGGTGCCACGGCAACCATCGCCATGCTGTTGCCCATCACATTCCAGCTGGAGCCGGTCTCGTCGCTCATCATGCTGGCGGGCATCTATTACGGCGCGCAATATGGCGGCTCGACCACGGCGATCCTGATCAACATGCCAGGCGAATCCTCGTCTGCCGTCACCGCCATCGATGGTTACCAGATGGCGCGCAAGGGAAAGGCCGGGGTTGCCCTGTCGGTCGCAGCACTCGGCTCGTTCTTCGCCGGTACGGTCTCGACATTCCTCGTGGCCATCTTCGCACCACCCCTGACGGCCATCGCGCTGGAATTCGGGGCTGCCGAATACTTCTCGCTGATGGTGGTCGGCCTTGTGTCCTCCATCGCGCTCGCCCACGGCTCCATCATCAAGGCTTTGGCCATGGTGGTCCTTGGGTTGCTGCTGGGTCTCGTCGGCACGGATATCTATAGCGGTACGCCACGCTTTACGCTGGGCATCCGCGAATATGCCGATGGTCTGAACTTCGTAGCCGTCGCCGTTGGCGTCTTCGGTATCGCCGAAATCTTGCGAAACCTCGAAAACGAAAAGACCCGCTCCGTTCTGATGGCAAAGGTCAGCGGCCTATTGCCCACCAAGGAAGACTTCAAGAAAATGGTCGGACCCGTCTTGCGCGGTACGGCCATCGGCTCGGCGCTCGGTATCCTGCCTGGCGGCGGTGCGATCCTGGCGGCTTTTGCGTCCTACACGGTCGAAAAACGTGTTTCGAAAAACCCGGAAGAGTTTGGCCATGGCGCAATCGCCGGTGTCGCAGGCCCTGAATCGGCCAACAATGCGGGTGCACAGACCTCGTTCATTCCGCTTCTGACGCTTGGCATTCCCGCCAACCCGGTGATGGCGTTGATGATCGGCGCCATGATCATCCAGGGCATCGTCCCTGGTCCCAATGTTGCCGTCGAACAGCCCGCCTTGTTCTGGGGCATCATCGCGTCCATGTGGATCGGCAACCTGATGCTTGTGATCCTCAACCTGCCGCTGATCGGGCTGTGGGTGAAGTTGCTGACCATTCCCTACTACGTTCTCTTCCCCATCATCATGGCCTTCTGTGCAATCGGGGTCTACAGCGTCAATTCCAACGTCTACGATCTCTATGCCGTCGCCTTCTTCGGGCTCATCGGTTATGCGCTGGTCAAACTGCGCTGCGAACCGGCACCGCTGCTGCTGGGCTTCGTGCTTGGGCCGCTGCTGGAAGAAAACCTGCGGCGGGCGATGATCCTGTCGCGTGGTGATGCAACGACCTTCGTCACCCGTCCCATCAGTGCGACGTTGCTCTTGATCGCCCTCGCGGTTCTGGTCGTCGTCTTCCTTCCAAGCGTCAAGAAAAAGCGCGAAGAGGTTTTCCAGGAGGAAGATTGATCTGCAACCATCCTGCGGAAACCATCAAGGGCCGGGCATCATGTCCGGCCTTTGTCTTGTCTGCGAGATGTAAAGCTGGCAAAGCAGGGCACAGACAAGGAGTTGCCTATGGCCGACGACAGCGAAAACCGTATCATAGCGCTCGAAGAAACCGTGGCGCACCAGGCGAAAACCATCGAAGAACTGTCCGACCAGCTGACAGAGCAATGGAAGGTCGTGGAGCAGACCCGCGCCAAGCTGGATCGGCTGACCGATCGGTTCCTGAACCTCGAGGAGCAATCGCTCGACGCCCCCGCCATTACCAAGCCACCGCATTATTGAGGAGAGGACCATGAGCGAAGGCTCCACCACGTCCGCTTCTGATGTTGTGGCATTTTGGATCGATGCCGGACCTGAAAAATGGTTCGACAAGGACGCCGAGTTCGACGCGACCTTTCATGATCGCTTCAGGGATCTGCATTTCGCGGCCGCACGGCGCGAGTTGGAAACATGGCTGGAAAGTGCTGAGACCAGCCTCGCTCTGCTGTTGCTGCTGGACCAGTTTCCACGCAATTGCTTCAGAGGCACCGCGCACATGTATGCGACGGACCCGCTCGCACGCCACTATACCCAGGAGGCCCTCCGGCGCGGTCACGACAAGGCAATCGATGCCGAGCTTCCTATCTTTCTCTATCTTCCCCTGATGCATTCGGAAGACCTTAAAGACCAGCATCTGTGCTGCAAGCTGTGCGAACCCCTGGGCGAACGCTATCTGCCGTTTGCCATCGAACATCGTGACATCATCGAACGCTTCGGTCGCTTCCCGCATCGCAATGACATTCTTTTGCGAGAGAGCAGCGAGGACGAAAAACGCTTTCTGGCAGAGGGCGGATTTGCGGGCTGATACGGCCGCATAAAAAAGCCGCGCATTCTTATCGAAGCGCGGCTTTCTCGTTGGCCATATTCGACAGATCAGCCGTCGAAGAATTCTTTCATCCGGGCAAAGAAGCCGGTGGATTCAGGATTGTTGTCCTTGGACGACAGCTCATGGAATTCCTGTAGCAATTCACGCTGCCGTTTCGTCAGCTTTTGCGGTGTTTCGATCTGTATCTGAATGTAGAGATCGCCCTGCTGCGCTGATCGAAGAACCGGCATGCCCTTCGCCTTGAGGCGGAACTGTTTTCCGGCTTGCGTGCCCTCCGGCACCGTTACCCGAGACTTCGTTCCGTCCAGCGTCGTCACATCGAAGGTGCCGCCCAGCGCCGCCGTCGTCATGGAGATGGGGACAGCACAGTAGAGATCGGCACCGTCGCGCTGGAAGAACTCGTGCGGTCGCACCGACAGGAAGATGTAGAGGTCGCCTGCAGGACCACCC
The DNA here is from genome assembly GCA_900472925.1 of Hyphomicrobiales bacterium. Taxonomy (GTDB): domain Bacteria; phylum Pseudomonadota; class Alphaproteobacteria; order Rhizobiales; family Rhizobiaceae; genus Agrobacterium. The sequence goes on along the minus strand of UCJU01000001.1, from coordinate 56,664 downwards.
CGCATACCGGCCTCGCCTTCGCCCTGTAGACGAATACGCGTACCGTCTTCGATACCGGCTGGAATATTCACCGACAGCGAACGCTCTTCGGTCACACGGCCTTGGCCGTGGCACTTGGTGCACGGGTCGGTGATCGTCTGGCCGCGACCGTGACAGGTCGGGCAGGTGCGCTCTACCGAGAAGAATCCCTGCGCTGCGCGAACACGGCCCGATCCCTGACAGGTGGCACAGGTTTTGGGCTGGGTGCCAGGCTTTGCGCCTGAGCCGGTACAAACGTCACAGGTGATGGACGTCGGCACACGGATTTGCGCTGTCTTGCCTGCAAAGGCCTCTTCCAGCGAAATTTCCATGTTGTAACGAAGATCGGCGCCGCGTTCGCGTCCGCCACTGGAGCGCCGCGCACGTCCGCCACCCATCATTTCGCCGAAAATGTCTTCGAAGATGTCGGAGAAGCCGCCGCTGGCACCACCACCGAAGCCGCCGCCAGCATTGCCCATGCCGCCCTGCTCGAAGGCTGCGTGACCGAAGCGGTCGTAGGCGGCTCGCTTCTGCGGGTCTTTCAGTGTCTCGTAGGCTTCGTTGAGTTCCTTGAATTTCTTCTCAGACTCGGCGTCACCGGGATTCTTATCCGGATGATACTTCATCGCAAGTTTGCGGAAGGCGCTTTTCAGCTCTTTTTCGTCAGCTGTTCTGCCAACGCCAAGTGTTTCGTAAAAGTCTGCTTTCGCCATTAACTACAAGCCCCGGAAATGGATTTCCGGCTGCACAAGGCAGCCGGATTTCAGTCAAGCATCAATTGGAGTTCAAAAGCCACGCTTATGCGGACTTTTTGTCGTCCTTGATTTCCTCGTAGTCTGCATCGACTACGTCGTCCTTATGACCTTCGGCAGCGCCTTCACCGCCCTCAGCCTGCTGGGCTTCGTAGATGGCCTGACCAAGCTTCATGGACACTTCCATCAGGGTCTGAGTCTTGGCCTGAATGTCATCAGCATCCGGTTCAGACGCTTCGACCGAGGTCTTCAGCGCTGCAATGGCGTCTTCGATAGCCTTGCGGTCCGTCTCGGAAACCTTGTCACCATACTCCTTCACCGACTTCTCGGTGGAGTGGATGAGGCTTTCGGCTTGGTTCTTGGCTTCAACACCCGCGCGACGCTTCTTGTCGGTTTCGGCGTTGGCCTCGGCGTCCTTCACCATCTTTTCGATGTCGGCGTCGGACAGACCACCAGAAGCCTGGATACGGATCTGCTGTTCCTTGCCGGTGCCCTTGTCCTTGGCGGAAACCTGCACGATGCCGTTGGCGTCGATGTCGAAGGTGACTTCGATCTGTGGTACGCCGCGGGGTGCCGGTGGCAGGCCGACGAGGTCGAACTGACCGAGCGACTTGTTGTCAGCCGCCATTTCGCGCTCGCCCTGGCTCACGCGGATGGTCACGGCAGACTGGCTGTCTTCGGCGGTCGAGAAGGTCTGGCTCTTCTTGGTCGGGATCGTCGTGTTACGGTCGATCAGACGTGTGAAGACACCACCCAGCGTCTCGATACCGAGCGACAGAGGCGTTACGTCGAGAAGCAGAACGTCCTTGACGTCGCCCTGCAGAACGCCAGCCTGAATGGCGGCACCCATGGCAACAACTTCATCCGGGTTCACACCCTTATGAGGCTCCTTGCCAAACAGCTGCTTGACGATTTCCTGAACCTTCGGCATGCGGCTCATACCGCCGACGAGAACGACTTCTTCGATTTCGGCTGCAGTTACACCGGCGTCCTTCAACGCGGCCTTGCAAGGCGCAACGGTGCGCTGAACGAGATCGTCCACCAGGCTTTCAAACTTGGCGCGTGTGAGCTTCAGCGTCAGGTGCTTGGGACCGGTCGCATCTGCCGTGATAAAGGGCAGGTTGATTTCGGTCTGCTGCGAAGAAGACAGCTCGATCTTTGCCTTTTCGGCCGCTTCCTTCAGGCGCTGAAGTGCAAGCTTGTCGCCCTTCAGGTCTATGCCCTGGTCCTTCTTGAATTCGCCGGCCAGATATTCGACCAGACGCATGTCGAAGTCTTCACCACCGAGGAACGTGTCACCATTGGTGGATTTTACTTCGAAAACGCCATCGCCGATTTCCAGAACGGAAATATCGAAGGTACCGCCGCCCAAGTCGTAGACGGCGATCGTCTTGCCGTCCTTCTTGTCGAGGCCGTAGGCCAGCGCCGCAGCTGTCGGCTCATTGATGATACGCAGAACTTCAAGACCAGCAATGCGGCCTGCATCCTTGGTTGCCTGGCGCTGTGCGTCGTTGAAGTAGGCAGGAACCGTGATAACGGCCTTCTCGACTTTTTCACCGAGATAGGACTCGGCAGTTTCCTTCATCTTCTGAAGGATCATGGCCGAAATCTGCGAAGGAGAATAAGGCTTGCCTTGTGCCTGAACCCAGGCGTCGCCGTTGTCACCCTTGACGATCTCGAATGGAACGAGGGCCTTGTCCTTGCCAACGGTCGGGTCTTCGTAACGGCGGCCGATAAGGCGCTTTACGGCAAACAATGTGTTGGTCGGGTTGGTAACCGCCTGACGCTTGGCAGGCTGGCCGACCAGACGCTCGCCATCATCGCTGAACGCGACCATGGATGGGGTCGTACGCGCGCCTTCGGCGTTTTCAATAACTTTAATATCCTTGCCGTCCATCACTGCAACGCAGGAGTTGGTCGTGCCAAGGTCGATACCGATTACTTTTGCCATTTTCTTCTCTCCTTGAAGCGAGTTGTCGGAACCCCGTGAGGCATTCCACTGACAACTCCTTGACTTGGATGGTCTTCGTGTTCGTGCAGCATTCTTCAATGCTGTTCTGGAGGGGTATATAAGGAGCGATTTTTCCCGCTGCAAGGCAGATAGATGTGTCCACCGCTGCAAAAATCAAGAAATGCAGTTTCAGAAAAAACATGTGAGGCTTCGCAACCGCTTGGGAGGCACCGAGGATTGCAAAACAACGGGGTTGCATAAGACCCGATGATTCGCGTCAATCGTCATGTCTCTGTCATGCGTGATGCCTATAGGCGGGAAGTCTTTTCATAAAACATCACGCCATAGAGGTTATCATGCGCAAACTTTACGCCGCATTCGTTGCCACCACCATCCTTGCCGGTACAGCACAGGCTGCGACCGTTTATCCCCTTGATCGCGCGACGATTCTCACCGGCTCCCCATTTGACTTCAAGGTCGAGTTCAAGACGGTCGTAAAGCCTGAGGACGTCAAGATCACCGTCAATGGACAGGACTACAAAGCCGTCTTCGGTTCCGACGTGACATTCACAGCGGAAGAAAAGGGCAAAGAGGACAAGGTGCTTGGTTCCGCCGTTATGTTGCGTGGCCTGAAGATTGCCAAGGCCGGTGATTACAAGGTTGAGGTCTCTGCCGGTTCCGAAACGAAAAACGTGACATGGACGGTTTACGGCACGAGTGACGCTCCAAAGGCCAAGAACGTCATCTTCCTGTTAGGTGATGGTCTTTCTGTCGCGCATCGCACGGCCGCCCGCATCATGTCCAAGGGCATGACCGAAGGGAAGGCGAACGGCCGCCTCAACATGGACGAGATGGACCATATGGCGTTCATCGGCACATCGTCTACAGAAGCTGTCGCAACCGACAGCGCCAACACCATGTCGGCTTACATGACCGGCCACAAGACAGCCGTGAACGCACTTGGCGTTTATGGTGATCGCACCCCGTCAAGCCTTGACGACCCGAAGGTCGAAACACTGGCAGAAGCCCTGCGCCGCCAGACGAAGAAGTCCATCGGCATCGTCACCACGTCCGAATTGCAGGACGCAACCCCTGCAGCCGTCGTTTCCCATACCCGCAAGCGTGCCGACAAGGCCGAAATCACCGGCATGATGTTCGATGTCAAACCTGAAGTGGCTCTGGGCGGTGGCTCGGCCTATTTCCTTGGCAAGGACACCCCCGGCTCCAAGCGCAAGGATGACAAGGACTATATCAAGCTGTTCAAGGAAGCGGGTTACACGCTGGCCACCGACAAGAACGAACTTGAAAAGGCTGAAGGTTCCAACACCGGCAAGCTGCTCGGCCTGTTCCACACCAGCAATATGGACTCGCTGCTCGACCGTAACTTCCTCAAGAAGGGCACTGTGGACAAGTTTCCGAACCAGCCGGGTCTGGTCGATATGACCAAGGCTGCATTGGGTGAACTCTCGAAAAATCAGGACGGTTTCTTCCTGATGGTCGAAGGGGCCAATATCGACAAAATGTCCCACCCGCTGGATTGGGATCGCGCCGTCGTTGAAACCATCGAATTCGACAAGGCCGTTGGCGTTGCGCGCGAATTCGCCGCAAAGAACCCCGACACCCTGATCGTCGTCACTGGCGACCATACGCACGGCGTCTCCATCATCGGCACCATCGACGACGAAAAGCCAGGCGACGAAATGCGCGCCAAGGTCGGCACCTATGCCGAGGCTGGCTTCCCGAACTATGAGGACAAGGACGGCGATGGTTACCCTGACCGGGTCGACGTGACGCGTCGCCTGTTCCTGAATGCCAATAATGGTCCTGACCATTATGAAACATTCCGTCCGAAGATGGATGGTCCTTTCGTTCCGGCCATCCAGAACGAAAAGAAGGAATATGTCGCCAACGAAGCCTACAAGAACGTTCCCGGCGCCGTCTTCGTGCAGGGCAACATTCCCAAGGATGGTGACAGCGGCGTCCACGCTGTTGACGACGTCGTTCTTCAGTCCACCGGTCCCGGCGCCGAAGGCTTCAAGGGCTATATGGAGCAGAGTGACGTTTACCGCGTGCTGGCCGATACATTCGCACTCGGCACCAAGCAGACGCAGTAAAAAACGCACTGACTGATCGTGATCCGGCTCGCAACCTGCGGGCCGGATTGCTTCGTTTAAAACACCCGGACAGGTCAAATCGGAGATCGTCATGGCGCACCATCCCCTCATGCTGACACGCAGACACTCGCTTCAATTCATCGGTGCTACCGCACTGTCACTTGTCGCGCGTCCTTCATTTGCAGTGCCATCAACGCTCACATTCGACGAAATGTACGGGAAAGTCGGCGTTTTGGGATTGGAGTTTTCCGATAAGCTCAAGCAATTGAGCGGCAAGGAAATTCGCATGAAGGGCTTCATGGCTCCGCCGCTCAAGGCAGAAGCCATCTTTTTCGTCCTGACCGAAATTCCCATGGCACTTTGCCCGTTCTGTTCGTCGGATTCCGACTGGCCGGACAATATCGTTGTCGTCTACCTGTCGCAAAAACAAACCTTCGTCCAGCCGAGCACCACGATCGACGTCACGGGTGTCCTCGAGCATGGTTCCTGGACCGATCCGGAAACGGGTTTTGTCAGTCTCGTGCGCATCCGCAACGCGGAATATTCGGTATCCTGACCATGCTGTCTTTGACCATATCCGACCTGACCGTCTCCTATGCCGGGCTTGCAACACCCGTGTTGAACATTGATGCCTTGACTGTTGCAACCGGTGAAATGCTTGCAATATCAGGCGCGTCCGGGTCGGGCAAAAGTACCTTCGTCAACATCATCACCGGGCTGGAGCGCGTCCGCGCAGGCAAGGTTATCTGGAGAGATCAGGATATTGCGCGCTTGACAGAAACCAGACGGGACCGTTGGCGGGGCGAAAATGTAGGCCTCGTCATGCAGGAGTTTCACCTTCTACCCGGGCTGTCGGCGGTCGAAAACGTCCTGCTGCCGGTTCGCCTCAGCCGCATCATGTCCAGCGACTACGGCAAGCGTGCAGCGGAACTGCTCGCAAAAACCGGTCTTGGCAGACCGGATCAAAATATCAACACCATGTCGCGTGGGGAAATGCAGCGTGTGGCGATTGCACGCGCATTGCTGAGAAAGCCCGGTGTTATCGTTGCTGATGAGCCCACCGCCAGCCTTGATCCAGAAAATGGCGAGGCCATCGGTCGGCTGTTGGTCGATCTTGCGCGCGAAGAGGGCTCGACGCTTGTTGTCATCACCCATGACACTCTTCTGGCACAACGTCTTGAGCGCCGTCTCGAAATAGCCAATGGCCGTATCGTTGCCGACACTGCCGGGAAACCTTGATATGATGCGTTTTATAGTATCGGATATGAAACGTCTTTGGGTCGGATCAGTGGTGGTCGTTCTCCTGGTTGCCATGGCCACAGCGCTGGGCGTGACCGTCACGCTCCAGGAGCGCGCGTTACGTTTGGGAACAGCCCGCGCCGCAGACAAGTTCGATCTCGTTGTCGGTGCAGCAGGCAGTGAAACACAACTTGTCCTGTCATCAGTTTTCCTCCAAGCCGCACCCCTCCCGCTTGTCAGCGGTGAAACACTGGCGGCTCTTTCAAGCGACCCGCGCGTCGCATGGGCAGGTCCGGTCGGCTTCGGCGATTCATTTGCCGGCTATCCAATTGTCGGCACTACGACATCTCTCATCGACAATACATCCAGCGGCTTCGTGGAAGGAAAGGGATTTTCAGATGCAGAAGACGCCGTCATCGGCTCTGCCGTCGATCTTCCCTTGGGCGCCGAGATCAAACCGATGCACGGGACGGCAGAAGAAGGCGGTCACACCCACACCGAGATCGTCTACCACGTTCAGGGTCGACTGAAGCCAACCGGCACTCCATGGGATCGTGCTGTCCTCGTGCCGATCAGCTCCGTCTGGCACATTCACGGCATGGATCATCACGATGGCGCTGAGGATCATAGCCAAGAAGAAACCGTGCACGCTCACGCCGAGGGTGGAGACATGGGTCTGAATGAAACGTTTACGTCAGACACGCCAGGTGTCCCGGCCATTCTGGTAAAGCCGAAAACCATTGCCGATGCCTATAAGCTGCGCCAGCAATACCGGCAGGGCAACACGCTTGCTGTGTTTCCGGGCGAGGTCTTAACGAAACTCTACGCCACGTTGGGGGATGCGCGCGACGTTCTGTCCGTCGTCGCCATCGGCGCGCAGGGTTTGGTGGCAGCGTCCCTTATTCTCGTGACGCTGACCCATATTATGCAAAGGCGCAAACAGATCGGAGCCTTGCGTGCATTCGGTGCGCCCCGCTCCTCCATATCGTTGATCGTATGGACAGAGTTGTTCGCGCTGTTTGCGACGGGGATTTTGCTGGGCTTTGCTATCGGCTTTTTTGCCGCAAAGGTCATCACCGGCATGCTTGTCGCAAAAATCGGTGTTGTCATGCCGGTCGAATTTGCCAAAGCGGACGCAACACAGGCGGTTATGCTGCTTGTGGTGGCTGCCGGTCTTGCCATCCTTCCCGCGTGGTTGGCCTACGGACAATCGCCTGCCGAGGCGCTGCGGGGATAAGACTGCCCTATTGCTTGGTATGGGCGAGTGCTTTAACCCTCTGCGCAAAGACGTCGAGCTGGAACGGCTTCGTCATGACGTGCATGCCGTGATCAAGATGGCCGTGGTTGAGGACAGCGTTTTCGGCATAACCGGTGATGAACAAGACCTCAAGTTCCGGACGCTTCACGCGCGCGGCATCTGCCAATTGACGACCGTTCATGCCGCCGGGAAGACCGACATCGGTTATGAGAAGACTGATATCCAGCGCCGAATTGAGAATTTTAAGCGCCGATGCGCCGTCCTCCGCTTCGATAACCGAATATCCCAAATCCTGCAGCTCTTCGACCGCCAGCATTCGCACAAGCGGCTCATCATCAACGACCAGGATGGTTTCGCCGCCATCGGCGCGCGGCGCGTCTGACGCCGCTTCATGCGGCTCCTCGGTTATTTCAACGTCGCCCATATGGCGTGGAAGATAAAGGCATATGGTGGTGCCTTGTCCGACCTCGGAATAAATCCGCACGGCACCTCCCGATTGCCCGGCAAAACCATAGACCATCGAAAGCCCAAGTCCCGTGCCCTGGCCCATCGGCTTGGTCGTATAGAAAGGATCGAAGGCGCGGTCGATCACGTCCTGTGACATGCCGGTTCCCGTGTCGGAGATGGACAGCGAAACATATTGCCCAGGCTCCAACCCTCGCAAACGCGCAGATTTGTCGTCCATCCAGCGGTTGCAGGTCTCGATTGTCAACTTACCACCAGCGGGCATGGCATCGCGCGCATTGATACATAAGTTCAGCAGCGCGTTTTCAAGTTGCCCCGCGTCGACATAGGTGGTCCAAAGTCCGGCCGCCCCTATGGTTTCGACGTGTATTCCCGGCCCGACACTGCGTGTGACGAGATCCAGCATTCCATCGATCAGAGAGTTGATGTTCAGCGTCTTGGGATCAAGCGTCTGCCGTCGGGAAAAGGCCAACAGTCTCTGCGTCAGTGCTGCGGCGCGTTTTGTGGCACCCACGGCGCCGTTGATATAGCGCGCTAGATCGCCAACCCGCCCCTGCGCAAGGCGCGTGTTCATCATTTCGAGGCTGCCGCTAATGCCTGCCAGAATATTGTTGAAGTCATGGGCGAGACCACCGGTCAACTGACCCACTGCTTCCATTTTATGGCTGTGGCGCAGCGCCTCTTCGGCGGCCATCAATTCGGCGGTGCGCTCTTCGACCTGCTGCTCCAGCGTCGAGTTGAGTTTCGCCAGCGCCAGTTCAGCACGGCGTCTGGCCGTTATGTCTTGGAACATAACCGCGACCTGACGTCTGCTTTCCGGCTCTATACGAACGGCAGCCAGTTCCAGGTAACGGCCTGTCGCCACCAGTTCCTGCTGAAACCGGATAGACTTGCCGGTGCGAAGGACTTCGCCGTAGCGAGCAACCCAGGCATCGGCTTCGTCGGGTACCATTTCTCGCAATTTTTGACCCACGACGTTTGGAATTCCGGCGTGGCGGGCATAGGCGTCGTTGGCCTGTATATGTACGTAGTCGCTGTTGGGGCCATGCGGTCCGTCGAAAAATTCGATGACGCAAAAGCCTTCATCAATGGCATCGAAAAGGCCCTTATAAAGCGCTTCGCTTTCACGGCGTTCGCGCTCTGCCAATGTTCGCTGGGTGACGTCAGAACCCTCCACGAAGATGGCCTCGACCTTACCATGGCCATCAAGAATGGGCTGATAGAGAAAGTCGATGTATCGCTCGGTGATCGGCCCATCGGGGTCGGACTGCACCGCGTAATGCGCACCATTGGCGGAGTAAGGCTGCCCCGAGCGGTAGACGTCATCGAGAATTCTGACGAAGCCTTGCGCACCCGCATCCGGCAACGCCTCGGCAACAGAGCGACCGATAAGGTCCTCGCGTCCCACGAGTTTCATGTAGCTTGGATTTGCCAGTTCAAAGCGGTGATCTGGCCCTCGCAACAGCGCAATGAAGGTTGGTGCCTGCTTGAACAATTGTGTGAGGATCGGGCCGATATTGTCTGTGTGTCCGTACAATCTCACACCCCAAAGCGTATGTCTGTGGCTCTTTGTCAGGAGACAGCCCGCTGCTCAGCTTCCACCAGTCGCCGCTGTCCGTTTTAGAGCTAAATTTTTTCGATTATAATCGTCGGGTTTGGTCAGACGCATCAATCACGATGGATAAAAAAGGTTCCGATGGTGGGGAAATATTTATCCGCCTCAAAAAGCCGGGTCCGTTTTTGCTCAATGCGGATCGATATGGGCCTTGTGGAAAATATCATCCTGCGGCGGGATAGCCTGACGCTCTATCATCCGGTGGACACGCGGGCGTGTGGCACCCCGATGCAGAGCCAGGATGCTGTCCCAGCTTTGGGCATCGGCCTGCGTGCGCCTGTGATTGTGCCGCACATATTCCACCCAGGTCGGCACATGATAGATTTCAGTCCAGATATCCGGGTTTTCCAGATCGCGCATCAATGTCCAGTTTTGTGCGCCGTCGCGCAGACGGATACGCCGGCGCTCGGCCATGATTGTCATGAACTCCGGCAGATCGGAATCGTCGATTTCATAGTCGACAAGAATGGCGATCGGTCCGCTTCGCGGTTTGACATCAAGCCGCAGGTTAGGCTCGACAAAGCGGTTGAGCGGATCGAGATTGAGCGAGGCAAAAGCTGGCATCGTAAGCTTGAAGCCGACAACGACACCCAGCAGCATCAGTACGCACGAACAGAGCAGTGAATACGACAGACTATAGTCTTCCGCGAGCGAGCCCCACAGCCAGCTGCCAACAGCGATACCGCCGAAAGTCAGTGTCTGGTAAAGGGATAAAGCGCGTCCCACCACCCAGCGCGGGGTGGACAGTTGCACGATCGTGTTGAAGAGCGAAAGCGCCAAGACCCAGCTTGCACCCGAAACTGTCAGCACCAGTGCGGTCAATATCGCGCTCGTGCTGACCGCCGTCACGGCAGCACTGAACGCAAAGCCTAGAAATGCGACACGGACGATCCATTCGCTGCTTAATGTTTCGCGCAGCCGAGCGCTGATCAGCGCGCCACCAATCGCACCCACCCCAAAAGCGCCGAGCATGATGCCGTATGTCAGTGGTCCACCCTGGACCAGATCGCGTGTAACAAGCGGCATCAGCGCCAGAATGGCACTGGCGGAGAGGCCGAACAGGAAACCGCGCACGAGAACCTTGCCGATATTCGGCGACATCGCCACGTAGCGCATCCCAGCCGAAATGGCGGCAAGCAGATGCTCGCGGGGCAGGCTGGATGTGTTTTTGGGTGGCTGCCATTTGAACAGCGCATAGAGCAGCGCAAAATAGCTGAATGTGTTGACGAGGAAGGCCGCAGCCGCACCCGCAATCGCGACGATGACGCCGCCGATGGCGGGACCGACACTTCTTGTGATGTTGAAACCGACGCTGTTCAGTGTCACCGCAGCGGGTAGGTCCTCACGCGGCACCATCTCGCCAACCGATGCCTGCCAGGAAGGGTTGTTGAGCGCCGTGCCACAGCCGATCATGAAGGTGAAAAACAAGAGCAGCCAAGGCGTCAGCAATTCGGCCCACGCGAATATCGTCAGCATTACCGATGCGAGCAGCATCAAAAACTGCGCCGAAATCATGATGCGGCGACGGTCCAGACTATCGGCAAGGGCACCGGAGACGAGGGAAAACAGCATGATCGGAAGTGACGTCGATGCCTGCACAAGCGCAATCATGTTTTCCGACGACGACAGGGCGGTCATCATCCATGCCGCGCCCACCGCCTGAATGAGCCCGCCGAAATTAGATGCTATGCTCGCAAACCAGATTGTTCTGTAAGTCGGGTGCCGCAATGGCGCGAGCGGGGATTTTCTATCGGGCACGGGCAGTCCAATGAAGGGTTATTATTCGTCCTGAACGGCAGTATAGACGTCGATTGAGTGGATGCTACTGTTTCCGGCTGCCCTGTGCTGAAATTGTGGCAAAGGCCAATTTCGTCGCATTCCGGCTTTTCCTTGCAATGTCGGGCGCAAGCAGTTATACAGACCATCAAATTCTTGATCGTCTGATGAAGAGTGGGGCCGAAAGGCTCCGCTCTTTTTCGTTAGGCGCCCTAAAAACCGGTGCAAAGCGTTTCCGGTTGGACATAAAGACCGGAAGACCAGAATGGCTGAAGCCGAACCAAGACTGATAACCGAAACGGGCGTAGACCAGCGTATTGCCGAGATCATTGAACCGGTGCTGACTGGTATGGGCTTTCTCCTGGTTAGGGTTCGCCTCTCCAACCAGAACGGGTCGACATTACAGGTCATGGCGGAACGCGAAGACGGCACCATGACCGTTCAGGATTGCGAAGCGGTTTCGCTGGCCATTTCACCTGTTCTTGATGTGGAAGATCCTGTCGAGAAGGCGTATCATCTGGAAGTGTCATCACCTGGTATCGACCGGCCGATGGTCCGTAAAACGGATTTTGCTCGCTGGCAGGGTCACATCGTCAAGGTCGAGACCTCGATCCTGGTGGACAACCGCAAACGTTTCCGCGGCAAGATTGCCGAGATCGAAGCCGATGGCTTCAAGCTCGAGCGTGACCAGATCGCCTATGGCGAGGAGCCTGTCGTTCTGATCCCGTTCAACACGCTTTCGGATGCCAAGCTGATTTTGACGGATGATCTCATTCGTGATGCGTTGAAAGCAGATAAGCAGGCCAAGGCTGCCGCTGCGGCCAACCAGAACGAAGAAGCAGACGAAGACTAATTCTAATTACCACGTAAGCCCTGACACACGGGCAGAACGCAACTTGCGAATTACGGAGACAAAAACATGGCAGTGAGTGCTAACCGGCTTGAGCTTCTGCAGATCGCCGATGCTGTTGCACGCGAAAAGGTCATCGACCGCGAAATCGTGCTCGCCGCGATGGCCGACGCCATCCAGAAGGCTGCCCGCTCGCGTTATGGTTCCGAGACCAATATTCGCGCCGATATCAATTCCAAGACCGGCGAAATTCGGTTGCAACGTCTTCTCGAAGTTGTCGAAAAGGCCGAAGACTACGGCACGCAGATTCCTCTGGAACTGGCCCGTGACCGCAACGTCGACGCTAAGATCGGCGACTACATTGCCGATCCTCTTCCACCGATGGATTTCGGCCGTATCGCTGCCCAGTCTGCCAAGCAGGTCATCGTGCAGAAGGTTCGTGAAGCTGAGCGCGACCGTCAGTACGACGAGTTCAAGGACCGCATCGGGGAAATCATCAACGGCACCGTCAAGCGCGTCGAATATGGCAATGTCATCGTTGATCTCGGCCGTGGCGAAGGCATCATCCGCCGTGATGAGATGATTCCTCGCGAAAACCTGCGTTACGGCGACCGCGTTCGCGCCTTCGTTTACGATGTTCGCCGCGAACAGCGTGGCCCGCAGATTTTCCTTTCGCGCACGCATCCGCAGTTCATGGTCAAGCTCTTCACCATGGAAGTGCCTGAAATCTACGACGGTATCATTCAGATCAAGTCGGTTGCCCGTGACCCAGGCTCGCGAGCCAAGATCGCCGTCATCTCCAATGACAGCTCGATCGATCCGGTCGGCGCTTGCGTCGGTATGCGTGGTTCGCGCGTTCAGGCCGTTGTCGGTGAACTCCAAGGCGAAAAGATCGACATCATTCCATGGAGCCAGGATCCGGCATCCTTCATCGTCAATGCCCTTCAGCCTGCTGAAGTTTCCAAGGTCGTTCTCGATGAAGAAGCAGAGCGCATCGAAGTCGTCGTTCCCGATGAGCAGCTTTCGCTGGCCATCGGCCGTCGCGGCCAGAACGTGCGTCTTGCATCGCAGCTGACCGGCTGGGACATCGACATCATGACGGAGGCCGAAGAGTCCGAGCGCCGTCAGAAGGAGTTCAACGAACGCACCGGTATCTTCATGGAAGCGCTGGATGTGGACGAAATGGTCGGTCAGGTTCTGGCGTCCGAAGGCTTCGCCCAGGTTGAAGAACTGGCCTATGTGGACCTGAGTGAAATTTCGTCCATCGACGGCTTCGATGAAGACACCGCCGTTGAAATCCAGACACGCGCCAAGGAATATCTCGAGCGTATCGAGACTGAAATGGACGCAAAGCGCAAGGAACTCGGCGTTTCCGACGAACTTCGCCAGATCGACGGCCTGACATCGCAGATGCTGGTCGCGCTGGGCGAAGAAGGTGTGAAGACCATCGAAGACTTTGCAGGCTGCGCCGCCGACGATCTCGTGGGCTGGAGCGAACGCAAGGATGGCGAGACCAAGAAGTTCGAAGGGACCTTCTCCAAGCTGGACGTTTCGCGTGTCGAAGCTGAAAACATGATCGTTCAGGCCCGCCTGCTGGCTGGCTGGATCACCGCTGAAGATCTTGCTGCAGAGCAGGAAGCAGCAGCGGCAGCGACCGAGGAGGCGGATACCGCCGATCAGGAATGATGTCGCAAGCGCATGAGCCTGACGACCTGCTCGACGACGAGAAGTTGGTCGAAGGTAAAGGCAGCGAGCGGATGTGCATTGTAACGCGGCAAAGTGGAACACCAGATGAGTTGATCCGTTTTGTCGCAGGCCCGGACAAAAGTGTTGTTCCGGACCTGAAACGCCAATTGCCAGGGCGCGGATGCTGGGTCACTCCCGAGCGCGCCCTGATCGAAAAGGCCATAGCGAAGAAGCTTTTCGCACGCGCCTTAAAGACGGACGTCAAAACCGGACCGGACCTTCTGGATATGCTGGACCGGTTGATGGCGCAGCAACTGACCGGAATGATGAACATGGCACGCAAGGCCGGTCAGTTCATTTCCGGGGCGACCAAAGTCGACGCATCCGTGCGTTCGGGACACGCCCTTGCGGTGTTCCATGCAACGGATGCCGCGCCGGATGGCGTGAGAAAGATCAACCAGGCTCGCAAGGCCTGGACCCTCGGCTCAGGCGCCGAGACAGAAATACCGTCCTTTCGGCTCTTCAGCGAGCAGGAAATGGACGAACTGATGGGCCAGAATGCTTTTATCCATGCCTGCGCGCTTGCAGGGCAGGCGGGTGAGGGTGTAGTGAAGCGCGCAAAGATGCTCGAGCGATATCGCAATGGCGATAAACCTCAGGCGGATTTAGACGCTGCCCGGACAATACAATGACGCGGTCATCGGACTTTATCCGCCGCCGCGTTCGGATGCAGCTAGTTAAAGACAGGGCCTGATGAATGTCATCCGGCTCTCGTCCGAAGGAACGGGAACGGAATGACCGAGAACAACGACGACAAGACACTCAACGCACAGCCCAAGAAGACACTCACACTCAAGCCGAGTGGCGCGTCGACGGGAACCGTGCGTCAGGATATGGGTCGTGGTCGCACCAACGCGGTTGTCGTGGAGACACGCAAACGCCGCCCATTGCGTCCTGAAGACGAAAAACCCATTACGCCAACAGTAACAGCAACACCGCAGCCAGCACGGCCTGCAGCGCCTGTGGTAACGCAGCGTCCGCAGCAGCCTCAGTCGCAGCGGCCATACCAGTCTGGCAATCAGAACAACAATAGCAATCAGAACCGCTCGGCACCGTCGTCGCAGCCTGCGCGTCAGCCGGACCGCCCACGTGGCGCCGTCCTGCACGACCTTTCGGCTGGCGAAATGGATGCACGCCGTCGCGCTCTTGCAGAAGCTCAGGCTCGCGATATCGTTGAAGCCAAGCAGCGCGCCGAAGACGAAGCGCGCCGCAAGGTAGAAGACGAAGCCCGCGCTGTGGCTGAAAAGGAAGAAGCTGCACGCCGCGCCGCTGAAGAAGCGCTGGCCGCCAAGGCGGCACCGGATCCTGCTCCAGCACCGGTTGAGGCTACACCGGCACCCGTCGCCAGCAGAGCACCTGCCAGCGCGGGTCGTCCCGATGCGCGTCCTCAAACGACACGCACCGCGCCTGCTGCACCTACACCCATCGATAGCGCTGGCCCACGTGGCCGTCGTGCTGGCGAAGAGGAAGACGATCGCGGTGGTGCACGCCGTACCGGCGTACCGGTTCGTGGCAAGATCACGGCACCGGTTCCGGCAAAGCCTGCTGCACGTCTCAAGACCGAAGAAGAACGCCGTCGTGGCAAGCTGACCGTTACGTCCAATCTGGAAGAAGATGGTCAGGCCCGTGGCCGCTCGCTGTCCGCCATGCGCCGTCGCCAGGAGAAGTTCCGTCGCGGCCAGGTCCAGGAAACCCGCGAAAAGGTTATGCGCGAAGTTATTCTGCCTGAGACCATCACCATCCAGGAACTGTCACAGCGTATGTCCGAACGGGCCGTCGATGTGATCAAGTATCTGATGAAGGAAGGTCAGATGATGAAGCCGGGCGACGTCATCGACGCCGATCTGGCTGAACTCATCGCTGGCGAATTCGGTCATACCGTCAAGCGCGTCTCTGAATCCGACATCGAAGAAGGCATCTTCAACGTGTCCGACGATGATGGCGGCGAACTGGTTTCGCGTCCTCCGGTCGTTACGATCATGGGTCACGTCGACCACGGTAAGACATCGCTGCTCGATGCTATCCGCCAGACCAGCGTTGTCTCCGGTGAGGCCGGTGGCATCACCCAGCATATCGGTGCCTATCAGGTCGAAAAGAACGGCCACAAGATCACCTTCATCGACACCCCCGGCCACGCCGCCTTTACGGCTATGCGTGCTCGCGGTGCCCAGGCAACCGACATCGCCATTCTGGTCGTCGCAGCCGATGACAGCGTGATGCCGCAGACGATCGAGTCGATCAACCACGCCAAAGCGGCCAATGTGCCGATCATCGTGGCGATCAACAAGATCGACAAGCATGAAGCCAACCCCGAAAAGGTTCGCCAGCAGCTGTTGCAGCACGAAGTCTTCGTGGAATCCATGGGCGGTGAAGTTCTTGATGTGGAAGTGTCCGCCAAGAACAAGCTCAACCTCGACAAGCTTCTCGAAGCCGTTCTTCTTCAGGCCGAAATTCTCGACCTGAAGGCAAACCTTGGCCGCACGGCTGAAGGTACGGTCATCGAAGCCCAGCTTGATCGTGGTCGTGGTTCCGTTGCGACTATCCTGGTTCAGAAGGGCGTCTTGCGTCCCGGCCAGATCATTGTCGCTGGCGACCAGTGGGGTCGCGTGCGTGCTCTCGTCAATGACAAGGGTGAACACGTCAAGGAAGCCGGTCCGGCGATGCCGGTCGAAGTTCTCGGCCTTTCTGGAACACCGTCTGCCGGTGATCGCTTCGCGGTTGTTGAAAACGAAAGCCGTGCTCGCGAAATCGCAGAATACCGTCAGCGCTTGACCCGCGATAAGGCTGTTGCCCGTCAGACCGGTCAGCGTGGCTCGCTCGAACAGATGATGACGCAATTGCAGGCGACAGGCCGCAAGGACTTCCCGTTGCTCATCAAGGGCGACGTGCAAGGTTCTGTCGAAGCTATCATCGCATCGCTCGACAAGCTTGGAACGGACGAAGTTCGCGCACGCATCATCCACTCCGGTGCAGGTGCGATCACGGAATCGGATATCTCGCTTGCCGAAGCCTCCAACGCTGCGATTATCGGCTTCAACGTCCGCGCCAACGCTCAGGCGCGTACCGCGTCGGAGCGCGCCGGTATCGAAATTCGCTACTACAACATCATCTACGATCTGGTGGATGACGTGAAGTCGGCAATGTCGGGCCTTCTGTCTCCGGAACGTCGCGAAACCTTCCTCGGCAACGCCGAAATCCTCGAAGTCTTCAACATCACCAAGGTCGGCAAGGTCGCCGGTTGCCGTGTGGTCGAAGGCAAGGTGGAACGTGGTGCTGGTGTTCGTCTGGTGCGCGACAACGTCGTTATCCACGAAGGCAAGCTCAAGACGCTCAAGCGCTTCAAGGACGAAGTCGGCGAAGTGCCGGTCGGCCAGGAGTGCGGTATGGCATTCGAAAACTACGAAGACATCCGTGCGGGCGATACGATCGAGTGCTTCCGCGTAGAGCACATCACCAGAACGCTCTAAGCGTTTCGCCGCAACACAAGAAAACTGTCGGGCGCCGGCTTAACCGGCGCTCGCTCTGTTTGAGGCTTGATAAAAATGGCAAAAGTAACATCATCCGCGCCCTCGCAACGCATGCTGCGTGTTGGTGAGCAGGTGCGCGCTGCGATCACGCAGATTCTGCAACGTGGGGAAGTGAACGACGATCTGATCGAAAAGACGGTCATTTCCGTTTCGGAAGTGCGCATGTCAACCGACCTCAAGATCGCAACCGCCTATGTGACGCCGATTGGCGTTGACGACCACACCGACACGATCAACGCACTGAACAGACATGCGAAGTTTCTTCGCGGTCGGCTTGGCCCGAATTTGCGGCAGCTGAAATACGTACCGGAACTGCGTTTCCGCGACGATACCAGCTTCGACAATTACAAGAAGATCGACGCGCTTCTGCGCTCGCCGGAGGTACAGCGCGATCTGGGACCTTCAAACGATAAAGACGACGAACAGAATTGAAGCATGTCCAAACCACGTAAGCAGCAACATCGCAAACCCAAGGGCCGGCCGATTTCCGGCTGGATCATTCTCGACAAGCCTTTCGATTTCGGCTCGACCGAAGCCGTCTCCAAGATAAAATGGCTGTTCAACGCTCAGAAGGCCGGTCATGCGGGTACGCTGGATCCCTTGGCCTCCGGCATGCTGCCGATTGCGTTGGGCGATGCCACAAAAACCGTTCCCTATGTCATGGACGGCCGTAAAATCTATGAATTCACCGTCACATGGGGCGAAGAACGTACCACCGATGACATGGAAGGCGATGTTCTGAACTCATCGACCAACCGCCCCACCGAACAGGCGATCCGCGATGTGCTGCCCAACTATACCGGCACCATCTTTCAGACGCCGCCGCAGTTTTCGGCCATCAAGATTGCGGGCGAGCGGGCTTACGATCTGGCTCGCAGTGGCGAAGCGGTTGAAATTCCAGCGCGTGAAGTTGAAATTCACCGTATTACCCTCCTCGCCTGCCCGGATGCCGATACGGCACATTTCGAAGTCGAGTGCGGCAAGGGCACCTATGTCCGTGCACTGGCGCGCGATCTCGGCCGTGATCTCGGCTGCTATGGGTTCATTTCGCAACTTCGCCGCTCCATGGTCGCACCCTTTGCGGAAGACGCCATGGTTTCGCTTGAAAAGTTGATCGAATTCGAGGCCATCGAAGAGCGTGATGAAAGACTGGCAGCACTTGATGCCTATCTGATCGATACGTCGGAAGCCCTATCGGCCCTGCCCCACCTGATCATCAACGATGACCAGGCCCATCGGCTGAAAATGGGTAATCCCATCCTGTTGCGTGGTCGTGATGCGCCGACGCAGGAGACGGATGCCTATGCCACGGCGCGCGGCAAGCTGGTTGCTATCGGTGACATCGCGGAAGGCCAATTCCGTCCCAAACGCGTTTTCGGTTAGAGTACCGAACACTTGATAGGCTGAAAGGGGCGGTGGTAATCGCCTCTTTCCTTTATAGACCAATTGGTTTATAGGCAGCGGCAGCGTGGGCAGCGCCCTCGCTATGAATGGCCAGTGCTGGACGACATCCCGGTGCTTGGCGTCCCGTTTTTCCTTAAATAGAAAGGATCGTCCGATGTCGATTACTGCAGAGCGCAAAGCCGCCCTCATCAAGGAATATGCCATCAAGGAAGGTGATACCGGTTCGCCGGAAGTTCAGGTCGCAATTTTGACCGAACGGATCAACAACCTGACAGGCCACTTCAAGGATCACAAGAAGGACAACCACTCGCGTCGTGGCCTTCTGACCATGGTTTCCAGCCGCCGTTCGCTTCTCGACTACGTCAAGAAGAAGGACGAAAGCCGTTACACCAAGCTGATCAGCGCACTCGGCATCCGCCGCTAAAAACAAATCCCGGCGGGTTTCGATAAGAAATTTCCGCCGGTTTTCTTATGGCAGTCCTTTCACAGGACGCAAAAACGAAGATGGGCCGGATGGGCCGGTGCCGTCTGAAACAAACCGACGACCTGTCATGGGGCAGGATTGCCGGATGCTTTGTTACGCTGACCAGCGTTATCGCATATCGATGGATATGCCGCTCCGAAGCCTCCAGCTGTCTTGCCCGTGACGTGTTAAAGCCCGCGTGTTTTCCTTCAATGTGAACCGAGGCTTCTTTTAAGGACAAGATATGTTCAATCAACATTCCGTCGAAATCGAATGGGCAGGCCGCCCTTTAAGACTTGAGACAGGCAAAGTCGCCCGTCAGGCCGATGGTGCGGTTATCGCAACCTACGGCGAGACCATGGTTCTCGCGACTGTCGTTTCTGCTAAGTCGCCAAAGCCCGGTCAGGATTTCTTCCCGCTGACCGTCAACTACCAGGAAAAGACATATGCCGCTGGTAAAATCCCAGGTGGCTATTTCAAGCGCGAAGGTCGTCCTTCCGAAAAGGAAACTCTGGTTTCCCGCCTGATCGACCGCCCGATCCGCCCGCTGTTTCCTGAAGGCTACAAGAACGACACACAGGTTGTCGTGACCGTCATTCAGCACGACCTCGAAAACGATCCTGACGTTCTGTCGATGGTTGCCGCTTCCGCAGCGCTGACACTGTCGGGCGTTCCTTTCATGGGCCCAGTCGGCGGCGCACGCGTCGGTTACATCAACGGCGAATACGTCCTGAACCCGCATCTCGACGAGATGGACGAATCGGTTCTGGATCTGGTCGTTGCCGGTACGCAGGACGCGGTCCTGATGGTCGAGTCCGAAGCCAAGGAACTCAACGAAGAGATCATGCTCGGCGCTGTTATGTTCGGTCACAAGGGTTTCCAGCCTGTTATCGACGCCATCATCAAGCTGGCTGAAGTTGCTGCCAAGGAACCACGCGAATTCGAGCCGGAAGATTTCTCCGCTCTCGAAACGGAAATGCTCGGCCTTGCCGAAGCTGAACTGCGCGACGCCTACAAGATCACTGAAAAGACTGCCCGTTACAACGCAGTCGACGCCGTCAAGGCAAAGGTCAAGGCGCACTTCTTCCCTGAAGGTGCAGAGCCGAAGTACACAAACGAAGTCATCGGCGCCGTCTTCAAGCACATTCAGGCGAAGATCGTCCGCTGGAACATTCTGGACACCAAGAGCCGCATCGACGGTCGCGATCTGTCCACCGTTCGTCCGATCATCTCCGAAGTCGGCCTTCTGCCACGCACCCACGGTTCGGCCCTGTTCACACGCGGCGAAACCCAGGCCATCGTTGTTGCCACGCTCGGCACCGGCGAAGACGAGCAGTATGTCGATAGCTTGACCGGCATGTACAAGGAACGCTTCCTTCTGCATTACAACTTCCCTCCCTACTCGGTTGGTGAAACAGGCCGCATGGGCTCCCCGGGCCGCCGCGAAATCGGTCACGGCAAGCTGGCATGGCGCGCAATCCGCCCGATGCTGCCATCGCCTGAGCAGTTCCCGTACACGCTGCGCGTCGTCTCAGAGATCACCGAATCCAACGGCTCGTCCTCGATGGCAACCGTTTGCGGCACATCGCTCGCTCTGATGGACGCAGGCGTTCCGCTTGCAAAGCCAGTGGCTGGTATTGCCATGGGCCTCATCCTTGAAGGCGAGCGCTTCGCCGTTCTCTCCGACATCCTGGGTGACGAAGATCACCTCGGCGATATGGACTTCAAGGTTGCCGGTACAGCTGACGGCATCACCTCGCTGCAGATGGACATCAAGATCGCCGGTATCACCGAAGAGATCATGAAGGTCGCTCTGGAGCAGGCAAAGGGTGGCCGTACGCACATCCTCGGCGAAATGGCCAACGCCATCACCGAAGGTCGCTCGCAGCTTGGCGAATTCGCTCCACGCATCGAAGTCATGAACATTCCGGTCGACAAGATCCGTGAAGTCATCGGCTCCGGCGGTAAGGTCATCCGCGAAATCGTCGAAAAGACCGGCGCGAAGATCAACATCGAAGACGATGGTACCGTCAAGATCGCCTCGTCCTCGGGCAAGGAAATCGAGGCAGCCCGCAAGTGGATTCACTCCATCGTCGCTGAGCCTGAAGTCGGCGTGATCTATGAAGGCACGGTCGTCAAGACCGCTGACTTCGGCGCATTCGTCAACTTCTTCGGCGCACGTGACGGTCTGGTTCACATCTCGCAGCTGGCATCCGACCGCGTTGCCAAGACCTCCGACGTCGTCAAGGAAGGCGACAAGGTTTGGGTCAAGCTGATGGGCTTCGACGAGCGCGGCAAGGTTCGCCTGTCCATGAAGGTTGTCGATCAGGCAACCGGCAAGGAAGTCGTTGCTGAAAAGAAAAGCGAAGGCGACGCTGCTGCCGAATAAGGCTGCAAGCGCTTGACCCTATCGAGGCGCGGGATTTTTCCCCGCGCCTTTTTTCTATTTTTTGAGCATTCCCGCGTTCACCGAACTGCGAAAATGTTCGATTTCTGTTCTAACGCATTATCCTCATGCAAAACCGCTTCGCACTTTTGCTGGAAATGCTCTTAAGGATGCTCCGATGAGCCGTGACGCTGTCAAAACCCTGTTTCATCCCTTTGCCGCTGATATGCTGGCGAGCCCAAAAGCGGGCGAACGCGTTCTGTTTTTAGGCGCTGAAGCAGGCGCGCCACGTCTGGAGGGGTTTGAGGCCAGTATCACCGCCGTCCAGAACTTGCGTCCGCTTTACCGGGCGCTGCAGGCGCAAGGCGCCGATGTCGTGCCGGAGATTTCCGGTGAAGACTATGATCTCGCACTTCTCATCGGCGGTAAGCACCGTGGCGAAAACGAGAACCGCCTTGCCGAAGCGCTGACGCGCGTCAAGGCCGGTGGCCTGATCGTTGCTGCCGGTTCCAAGGAAGACGGCATCGTCACGCTGCGCAAGACCCTGTCGAAGCTCGGCATCGAAGCGGAATCGACACCGAAATATCACGGCGTTGCGATCTGGTTCAGACGCCCTGACGATGTCTCTGTCGCTATTTCCAAACTCCAGCAGGGCGCCGTCACGATCGATGGTCGCTTCACCGCCATGCCTGGCATGTTCTCCCACGACCGCGTCGATGGCGGCTCCGAGCTTCTGGCCTCGCGCCTGCCGACGGATTTTGATGGCAACGCTGCCGATTTCGGCGCTGGCTGGGGTTATCTCTCCGTGATGCTGGCGGAAAAATCGGCACGTACCGCACGGATCGATCTGTTCGAAGCGGACTGGAACGCGCTGGAATTTGCCAAGACCAATATGCTGGAAAATTGCCCACGTCTCACGGCACGTTTCTTCTGGCAGGATCTGGCAGCTGAGCCGCCGAAGGAAAAATACGACCTCATCATCATGAACCCGCCGTTCCATGCGAATGGTCAGGCTTCCGAACCCGCTCTCGGTCAGGCGATGATCAAGACGGCGGCAACGGCGCTGCGCAGCGGCGGAAAGCTGCTGATGGTCGCCAATCGCGGCATGCCGTATGAGACGATCCTGTCCACCGAGTTCCGCTCCAGCCAGGAAGTCTGCCGCAACTCGCGCTTCAAGGTTTTAAGCGCGCAGAAATAATCAGCTCAGAAGCCAGGCCCAGAACGACACGGTCAGCACACCGAAGAGGGTGGAAATGCTGATCGTGGACGCAGCAATGCTGTGGCCGATTCCGAAGCGGTTGGCCAGCAGCCAGGAATTTATGCCCGTCGGCACGCAGGATGTCAGAACCAGTGCCGCCGTCCAGGCCGGGCTCAGGCCCAGCGCATGGGCCGTCAGCCACACGCAGGCGGGTAGCAGGATCAGCTTGAACGCGGTCATCGTCACCGCGATGCGCAAATTGCCGCGAATGGGATATTTGGTCAGCGCCATGCCGAGCGAAATCAGCGCCGCCGGTCCCGCCATGCTGGCGACTTGATCGATGACCGTCGTCATCACCTCGGGCATCGCGAAGCCGGTCATGTTGAAGCTCAGTCCCAGCACGAGCGCGATCACCAGCGGGTTTTGTGCGAGGTTACGGCCCACCTGTTTCAGCACGGCAAACGCGCTGCGCTTGTCTCCGCCCAGAACCTTGTGAGTCGCATTTTCCATGAGAATCGTTCCGGCAATCATCATGATCGGCAAATGCACGACCAGAAGAATGGATATCGCTACGATGCCATCGCTGCCGATGGAGCGACCAACGAGTGGCAGACCAATGAAGATGTTGTTGGCGAAGGCAGACGATATGCCGGCGATAACGCTGACCCGCAAATCCTGTTTGAACACATGGCGCGTCACCAGTTGCCCCACCGTCCACGTGATAGCGACCCCTGTGAAGTATGTAAGCCAGAGTTTGAAGGGTGATGCGCCATGAAAATCGGCCGCAGCCAGCGTGCGAAAAATCAGGGTCGGAACGGCGATCTTGAACACGAAATCGCTGAGCACATCGCTGGCTTCCGCCTTGAACAGCTTCGCCTTGACTGTTGTCCAGCCAATAAGAATGAGAAGGAAGATCGGCGCGACATTGATGGCGACAGCATACATTGCGGAGGTACTTTCGCAGGCCCTTGGCATGAGGCTTCGGGTCTAGCGCATCTATGGCGAACGAACAACGCCAACCGCTTCCACAAAAGAAAAAAGCGAGGTCTCCCCCGCTTTCATCCGCTTGCCCCACCAGTACATCCGTGGTGAGGCAATGCGCATTCTATAGCAATGCTGCATGACAGACACATGACGTGTTCTTTTTTGTAACAAGGCTGTTCTGTTGCAACCGGCACGCGGTTTTGGCTTTTCTTGTCGCCAAAATTCTTTAAGACCCGATGGTAGATAATGCATCCACTGACGCATCCCGCACGAGAGGCCCATGACACAATTCGACGTACTGACCGTTGGCAACGCCATCGTGGATATCATCTCCCGCTGTGATGATGCTTTTCTCGACACCAACAGCATCACCAAGGGCGCAATGAACCTGATCGATGCTGAGCGTGCCGAACTGCTCTATTCACTGATGGGTCCGGCTTTGGAGGCATCTGGCGGTAGCGCTGGCAACACGGCGGCGGGTATTGCCAATTTCGGTGGACGCGCAGCCTATTTCGGCAAGGTTGCGGAAGATCAGCTTGGCGAGATCTTCCAGCACGATATCCGCGCTCAGGGTGTTCATTTCGAAACCAAGCCGCAAGGCACGTTTCCTCCAACCGCACGCTCGATGATTTTCGTCACCGAAGACGGAGAGCGTTCGATGAACACCTATCTCGGTGCCTGCGTCGAACTCGGCCCTGAAGACGTCGAACCGGCCGTCGTTGCACAATCTAAGGTCACCTATTTCGAAGGCTACCTGTGGGATCCACCACGCGCGAAGGACGCCATTCGCGATTGCGCTCGCATTGCCCATGAAAACGGGCGCGAAGTCTCGATGACGCTGTCCGACAGTTTCTGCGTCGGCCGTTACCGTGATGAGTTTCTCGATCTTATGCGCTCTGGCACGGTCGATATCGTTTTTGCCAACAAGCAGGAAGCGCTCTCGCTCTACGAAACCGATGATTTCGAACTTGCGCTGACGAAGATTGCAGCCGATTGCAAGATCGCAGCCGTGACCATGAGCGAGGAGGGCGCCACCATCGTCTCCGGAACAAAGCGCATCAAAGTCGAGGCCTACCCGGTTTTCGACGTTGTCGACACCACAGGTGCGGGCGATCTTTTTGCGTCCGGTTTCCTGTATGGTTACACACAGGGCCGCTCGCTGGAAGATAGCGGCAAGCTGGGATGCCTGGCGGCCGCAGCCGTCATCCAGCAGGTCGGCCCGCGTCCCATGTCATCGCTGAAAGCCTTGGCAGAAAAGCACGGCCTTATTTAAAGGCCTCGCCGGGATAAGCGCCCCAGATTTCGCCTTGCGATACCCAGCCGGTCACCTGACCGGTATGGGCACGGCACCAATCGCCATTGCACTCGCCGATGCTGATCTGAACACCTGGCTCCAGCCGGGCGATGACGGCAGCACCGGATTGCGCTTCGCGGCGCATGTTGACGAAGACGTCCTTGCCCTTGCCGCGCATCCACGGCGCAGCCACAGCCGTTCTTTCGCCAGACAGAAGCGCCTGGTTGACCCAACCTTCGGTGCCATCCGCATCGCGGATGCGTCGCCAGTTTTCATATTCCTGAATGATCTCCACAGGCATGCCTGATTTCATGTACATCCAGGACACGGCATAATCTGTGCTGGGCCCTATGCGCATGTTGACACGCCGTGACTTGAGGCTGACGAAACGCGGCAGCGGCAGGCCGCTTGCGCCCTTGGCCGCGCCCTGCGCATAGGCAGGCGCGCTTGCGGCGTCGATCAAACCCAGCGACAATGCAATGCAGATAATCGAAACAATGCTACGCATGCCGGTTTCCGTTCCTTGCTTTTTTAGCAATAGAGAAGTGTGATCGGGGTCATCGTTTCTAAAGGCTGCGACTGCGACATGCGAGATTTGTTTGTCTTCGTCGTTGGGTCTGGTAGAAACGCCCGTGGTGAATGAAATTATCGCTCTTTCTGGTTAATGACCTCTGAACAAGGTGCCTGCTGACGATGACGAATAAAAAGAGACCTTCCGTCTATTTGACACGCAAATTGCCGGATTTGGTCGAAACCCGCATGCGCGAGTTGTTCGACGCGGAACTGAACATCGAAGATGCCCCACGCACCAACGCCGAGCTCGTCGCGGCAATGCAGACGGTGGACGTTCTGGTGCCGACCGTGACGGACCGCATCACTGCGGAGATGATCGCGCAGGCTGGCCCGCAGCTGAAACTGATCGCCGGTTTTTCAAACGGCATCGACCATATCGATGTGGATGCGGCGGCCCGTAAAGGCATCACCGTAACCAACACGCCAAACGTCCTGACCGAAGACAGCGCCGATATGACCATGGCCCTTGTTCTCGCTGTTCCGCGCAGACTGGTGGAGGGCACCCGTGTTCTAGCCAACGGTTCAGAGGAATGGAGCGGCTGGTCGCCCACCTGGATGCTGGGGCGGCGTTTGTCCGGCAAGCGCATTGGTATCGTCGGTATGGGGCGCATCGGCACTGCCGTTGCGCGGCGCGCCAAGGCATTTGGTCTGTCCATCCATTATCACAACCGTAAACGCGTCAACCCGGCAACGGAAGCCGAACTTGAAGCAACCTACTGGGACAGCCTCGACCAGATGTTGGCGCGCGTTGATATCGTTTCGGTCAATTGCCCCTCGACCCCTGCCACCTACCATCTGATTTCCGCCCGCCATCTGGCGCTGATGCAGCCGACCAGCTACATCGTCAACACAGCACGCGGCGATATCATCGACGAAGCGGCGCTCATCCGCTGCCTGATCGACGGCAAGATCGCTGGCGCAGGACTGGATGTCTTCGAAAACGAACCCGTCGTAAACCCGAAGCTGATCAAGCTTGCAAAAGACGGTAAGGTGGTTCTCCTGCCACATATGAGTTCTGCCACCATCGAAGGCCGAATCGATATGGGTGATAAGGTCATCATCAATATCCGCGCCTTCTACGATGGCCACCGTCCGCCCAATCGGGTTTTGCCGGGGCGTAGCTGAAGAGCGTCAGCCAAGGCGTTTGGTCATCTCGATGGATGTGATTCTGTCATAGCCGGGGTGAGAATTTTCCGCTGTCTTGGCAAAACCCCAAGCCGAAAAGCGCTGATGGTTTCCGGTCAGTTCGATGCGCGTTTCCAACCGCAACGCAGCAAGACCCAAGCCGGAGGCAATGTCTTCCGCCTTTGCCAAGAGCGCCCGACCGACGCCCTTCCCTTGCGCTTTCGCAGACACTGCCAGCTTGCCGACATAAAGGCTCGATGTTTCAGGTTTGCAGAAAACACATCCCAATAGGTGATCACCATCAATCGCCACAAAGGCAATTTCATCCTTCGTTTTCTGCATCAAAGCGTCTGATGTCAGACGATGTGCAGAAGACGGAGGGTCAATGACGCCATCCATATAGGCGAATGACGAGCGAATCAGCGCCAACAGTTCGTCGAAGCGGCCAAAGCTTTTCTCTATTCTCACAATATCCATCACGCCTTTTCCTGTCTGCGTCTGTAGCGAACAGTGTCGAAGCGAGACGCCAGCGAATCGTAGAGAAGCAGGCGTCCGAGAAGCGGCTCGCCCGTCTGCGTGATGAGCTTGATCGCCTCCATCGCCATGATCGTACCAATCACGCCCGTCAACGCGCCAACGATACCGGTTTCAGCGCAGGATGGCACCACACCCTGAGGCGGCGGCGTGGGAAACAAATCCCGATAGCCGGGTAACAGAACGCCATCCGGCCCTGTTTCATAGGGCTTGAGAACGGTGACGGAACCATCAAAACGTCCGACCGCCCCCGTCACCAATGGTATTCTGGCTGTCTCTGCTGCATCGGCTGCGGCGTAACGGGTATCGAAATTGTCCGAGCCATCAATGACCAGATCGAAGGATTTCAGATAATCATGCGCCCAGACAATGGAGAAGCGCTCTTCGAAATGGAGTGTGTGCACATGTGGATTGAGACGCGCTATAGAGCGACGAGCACTGTCAGTCTTTTGCTCGCCGATGGTGCCTGTGTCATGAATGACCTGTCGCTGAAGGTTGGACAGAGAAACCACGTCGTCATCGATGATGCCGAGCGTTCCAACGCCCGCCGCAGCCAGATAATAGAGCACCGGTGCTCCCAGGCCACCCGCACCGATGACCAGAACTTTCGCCGCTTTGAGCCGCTGCTGCCCGACGCCACCGATTTCCGGTAACAGGATATGTCGTTTATAGCGTTCGATTTCCTCCGAACTCAAAGGATCCAAAATAGCGTCTCCGGTGGTTTTTAAGAGGATGTCAGCAGTATCATGTGATGCTTCCATCGGAAACGTCGAAAAACTGCGCTCTCTCCTGCAAGCCTGAAAACATCGATGCATCGGTTCCGGTCATGAAGCTTTGACCACCCAGTGCATGAATGAGATCAAACAGCGCGCTCCGTCGGCCCTCATCAAGATGGGCAGCGATCTCATCCAACAACAGCACAGGCGCGTGGCCCGTCATATTGGCGGTTAGTTGTGCATGAGCCAGAATCAAACCGACAAGCAGAGCTTTCTGTTCACCCGTAGAACAGCGGCCAGCGTCCATATCCTTCTCGGCATGGCGAACATAAAGATCGGCACGGTGCGGCCCATCCAGCGTGCGACCGGCACCGGCATCGCGGTAACGATTGTCCTTCAATGTCGAGAGATATTCGTCTTCCAGATCGACAGCAGGACGATGAAATTCATCGTCCATGAAGCCAGACAGCGTCAGCGAAGCGGTCGGAAAATTCGCATCATTGCCGCGGCTATCGATCAGCGCTTTCAACAGGCCCAACATCTCATGGCGTGCAACCGCCATTGAAATGCCAAGTTCAGCCATCTGTTTTTCGATACCGTCCAGCCACACCGGGTCGAAGCGACCATCTGATAGAAGACGATTGCGCCCTCGCATGGCTTTTTCAAAATCACTGGCACGGCGCCCATGACTGGGATCAAGCGACAAAACCAGCCGGTCGAGAAATCGCCGACGGTCTGACGAGGAGCCTGTAAAAAGTCCGTCCATGGAGGGCGTCAGCCACAAAACTCGGAGATGATCAGTCAGCTCGTCTACCGATTTGACCGGCGTCCCGTTCAGCCGTAACCGCCGCGAAAGCCCCTCGCCTTCACCCTCGACACCGGTACCGATCGCGACCTCGCCATCCATGCCGGTGACTTCGGCGAAGATCGAAAAGCCGATGTTTTCCGCACCGACCTGCGTGACCTCGGAAAGGGTCGCACGCCGCAAACCCCGTCCTGGTGATAAGAAGGAGATGGCTTCCAGCAGGTTTGTCTTCCCGGAACCATTATCGCCCGTCAGCACCACATGCCTGTCGTCAAGGCGCAGCGAAGCGTCCGCGTAATTGCGAAAGGCGTTAAGCTTCAGCTTTGTCAGGAAAACCTTGGCAGTCATGCCGCATCCAGAATCGTCATGGGATCATGACCTACAACATACACTGGAAAATCGGAACGAAATTTCACGGGTCAACCGAGACAAGGAGCGAGACCCCCTACTCCCAGATGTCGATCTTGATATCCGCTTCCTGCGAATTCTCAACAACGCGTTTGCCATTCGGCAAATCGTTTTCGTAAAGTTTTGCCGCAATACCTGCCTCGTCCAGTCCGTAGCCGATCCAACGATCTCGTAGGCGCTGCTCCAGCACCTCAACGGTCGGCCCGACGAAAATGGAAAAATCGAAGCTGTTTTTCAGCCGTACCCACGGTTCCTCATTCAACAGCAGATAGTTACCCTCCGCCAGAATGAACCGCGTTTCAGAAGACACGGAGCGTGCGGATGCGATGGCGATTTCCCGGGAACGGTCGAAAACCGGCACCAGAACCTCTCGATCTGCTTTTCGCACCGCAGTCACGATATCGAAGAAACCGCGCACATCGAACGTTTCAGGAGCGCCTTTGCGCGCAAGAAGGCCGCGCTCACGTAAAATGCCGTTGTCCATATGAAACCCGTCCATGGGCAGGACTTCGGCTTTTTCGCCACGCTTGGTCAGCTCGCCATAAAGCGCATCGGCCAAAGTGGACTTGCCGGCCCCTGGGGGACCGGCAATGGCAGTGATAAAGCGGGAATGTCCCGACGCACGCTGCAAGAGGGTATCGGTCAGCGCAGCGAGTGTCATCGTCATGCGGCGATGGTTTCCCTTGGAGGCTCCTTGGCGCCCGTCATGAAGGCAACCGCATCGGACATCGTGTACTCCTTCGGGTTGATAACGCAGAGGCGCTTTCCAAGCCGGTGAATATGAATGCGATCAGCGACTTCAAACACATGCGGCATGTTGTGAGAGATCAAAACGATGGGCATGCCACGGGAGCGGACGTCGAGAATAAGCTCCAGCACTCGCCGGCTTTCCTTGACACCCAGTGCCGCTGTCGGCTCGTCGAGAATAACGACCTTGGAGCCGAAGGCCGCAGCGCGTGCTACGGCGACGCCCTGACGCTGACCGCCAGACAGGGTTTCCACCGACTGGTTGATGTTCTGAATTGTCATCAGCCCAAGTTCGGACAGTTTTTCGCGGGCGAACTTGTCCATGGCCGCATGGTCGAGCTTGCGCAGCACGCTGCCGAGAAAGCCCGGCTTGCGAAGTTCACGGCCCAGAAACATGTTATCGGTGATCGACAGTGCGGGCGAAAGCGCAAGGTTCTGATAGACGGTCTCGATGCCGGCATCGCGGGCCTCGAGTGGCGTCTTGAACTGAACGGGCTTGCCCTCCAGCCTGATCTCGCCCTCGTCGGGACGCACAGCGCCTGAGAGAGCCTTGATCAGAGAGGATTTTCCGGCACCGTTGTCGCCAATAACCGCAAGGATTTCGCCTGGGTAAAGATCGAAATCGGCGTTATCGAGCGCCGTGACGCGGCCATAACGCTTGATCAGGCCATGGGCGGAGAGAATGGGTTGTTTGGTCATATCAACGGTCATCACACGCCTGCCTTTCTGATCCACTGGTCGATTGCAACGGCGGCGATGATCAGCCAGCCGGTCAACATGACTTTCCACTGGGGGTCTGCGCCAAGCATGTTGAGACCCATGGAAACGACGCCCACAAGCATGGCGCCAAACAGAGTGCCGAGAATGGAGCCGCGTCCGCCGAACAGCGAGATACCACCGATTACGGTCGCGGTAATGGCTTGAAGATTATAGTCTGTCACCGCAGCAGATGGGGAGATGGAGCCGTTGCGACCGATGGCGACCCAGGCTGCGAAGGCTGCGATAACGCCAGCGACGGTGTAAACACTCAAAAGAACCTTGCGCGTCTGAATACCGGACAGTTTTGCCGCTTCAGGATCATCACCCACTGCATAGACATGGCGACCCCACGCCGTGTGATTAAGCACGTACCAGAGGAAGGCGACCAGCAGGACCATGGCAATCACACCCAGTGTGAAGATTGCGGTCCCGAGACGGAAGTTCGTGGCAAAGATATGAAGCAGGGGCGCGTTCTGCGCCACATCCGCGTCACGTATCGTTTCGTTTGCAGAATAAATGAAATTCGTCGCCATGACGATATTCCATGATCCCAGTGTCACGATGAAGGGGGGCAGTTTGACCACCGCAACAAGAAAGCCATTGAAGAAGCCGCACAATCCGCCAACCACAAAGCCTGCGAAGATTGCAACGCCTGTCGGCAATCCGTAGGTGATGGCGAAATTGCCCATGATGACGGATGAAATGACCATCACGACGCCAATCGAAAGGTCGATACCGGCGGTCAGAATGATCAGCGTCTGTGCGGAGCCTAGGATACCGACAACGGCGATCTGCTGGAGAACCAGCGTCAATGTATAGGATGAAAAGAAACGCCCGCCGATGGTGAGACCAAAAATGGCGATCGACAAGACCAACACAATCAGCGGCACCGCCGCAGGGGTCGAGTGCAGGAAGTGCTGCGCGCGTTTAAAGGGTGAAATCTTTTGCTGGTCGAAGGAAGCGACATTCTTGTCGCTCGAATCCAGCACTTTCTCGAATTCCTGTATTCCGCTCATATTTCCTCCTGCCGCCGCCAGCACAGCCATTCAAGGCGCCCGTTATTGAGCCGGGTAATCTGACAGCGAAATCTTCTTGGCGAAAATGGCCGGGAAGTGATCCCGGCCAGCGCACGTTAATCGATAGAGGCTATCAACCCCAGCACTTGGAAAGACCTTCCTTGACGCTGATGGCTGGAACGCCGGAAACCGGCTTGTCGGTGACGAGCGAAACGCCTGTGTCGAAGAACGACTTGCCTTCTGTTGGCTTTGGCTTTTCACCGGTGTCAGCGAACTTCTTGATCGCTTCAACGCCAAGGGCTGCCATCATCAGAGGATATTGCTGAGATGTTGCGCCGATTACGCCGTCCTGAACCGATTTCACACCTGGGCAACCGCCGTCAACGGAAACGATGAGCACGTTCGTTTCCATGCCGACTGCCTTCAGAGCCTGATAAGCGCCGACAGCGGCAGGCTCGTTGATGGTGTGAATGACGTTGATGCCTGGATCCTTCTGGAGAAGGTTTTCCATGGCCTTGC
This sequence comes from Hyphomicrobiales bacterium, assembly GCA_900472925.1. Classification (GTDB taxonomy): domain Bacteria; phylum Pseudomonadota; class Alphaproteobacteria; order Rhizobiales; family Rhizobiaceae; genus Agrobacterium. The sequence goes on along the minus strand of UCJU01000001.1, from coordinate 24,422 downwards.
GGCCGCCTTCTTCGTTACCGTTAGTCACGTCATGGCCAACAATACGTGGATCGACTTCGTCGCCGATCTTGTTCGGGTCTTTCGGGTCGATGCCGAAGCCGATCATGAAGCCCTGGTCGCGCAGAACGTCAACGCTTGGCTGGTCTGGCGTCAGGTCGAGGAAGCCGACTTTAGCGTCCTTTGCCTTGTCGCCCATCGTGCCCTTTGCCCATTCGCCGATCAATTTGCCTGCGAGAAGGTTGTCGGTCGCAAACGTTGCGTCGGCAGAGGCGATAGGATCAAGCGGCGTGTCGAGCGCGATAACCAGAATACCGGCGTCGCGTGCCTTCTTCACTGTCGGTACGATGCCCTTGGTGTCTGATGCTGTGATCAGAATACCCTTGGCGCCATCGGCAATGCAGGACTCGATCGCTGCAACCTGGCTTTCGGAGTCGCCATCAACCTTACCGGCATAGGATTTCAGCGTAACGCCGAGTTCCTTGGCCTTGGCTGTCGCGCCTTCCTTCATTTTTACGAAGAAGGGGTTCGTGTCCGTTTTTGTGATCAGGCAGGCCGACGTGTCGGCAGCGGATGCAACTGATGCAAAAGAAACGCCAAGCGCAAGCGCGCCGAGAAAGGCGGAAACGGTGCTTTTCATGTAGTCCTCCCGGTGATGAGTGCTTCTCGTCGAAGCGACTGTTGCGGCCCCTCTCCTCCTAGATCGGGTGCCACTGGCGCGGATGGAAACATCAAAACAACAACCTGTCAATAAATAAATCCAATTGAATTATTAATTCTTTATGCCATTTTATGATTTTCGTGACCATTGAAAAGCGTGTTTGGAGGAACAGCTTTTTGCCGAAACAATGGTTTTCGAAGTGCATAGGCTGGCGACATCAATGTCGCCACTGGGAGGAAATGTATGACACGCTCAGCGGAGGCCACAGGCCACACGCCAGCAACCGCGCCAGATTTGAGCGGCGGAGCGAACCAGGTTCGCGTGCGCGCCTACAATGAGCGCCTTGTTCTTTCCCTCGTGCGGCGCCACAGCGGCCTTTCAAAAGCAGAAATTGCCCGCAGAAGTGGGCTTTCAGCACAGACCGTGTCCGTCATCATGCGCTCACTGGAAAGCGACGGGCTTCTTATTCGTGGCGAGCGTCTTCGAGGCAAGGTCGGTCAACCGTCGACGCCGATGCGGCTGAATCCCGATGCGGTTTTTTCGTTCGGCGTGAAAATTGGTCGGCGCAGCGTCGATCTCGTCTTGATGGATTTCATCGGTAGGATCAGATTGAAACTCCGCAATACCTACCCTTACCCGATGCCTGAATGGATATTGCCATTCGTAGTCAATGGTATAGCGGAGCTCGAGGCACGCTTGACGGAAGATGAACGCGCCAGGATGGCGGGCATAGGAATAGCGGCGCCCTTCGAGATGTGGAGTTGGGCGCAGGAGGTCGGTGCACCGCAGAAGGAAATGGACCGGTGGCGCGGTGTGGATCTGCGAGCCGATATCGCCGATCAGGTCAATTATCCCGTCTTTCTTCAAAACGATGCAACCAGCGCTTGCGGCGCGGAGATGGTTTTCGGGTCCGGTCAGAACTATCCCGATTTTCTCTACGTTTTCATCGGATCGTTCATTGGTGGCGGTGTCGTGCTGAATTCCGCGCTCTTCTCCGGGCGAACCGGCGCTGCGGGTGCCATCGGCCCATTACCAGTCCAAGGGCGGGATGGTTCCGCTGTCCCGCTGCTGAAGATTGCCTCGATCTTCGTGCTGGAAGACATGTTGCGCGCCAACAACATCGACCCCACGCCGCTATGGTTTTCTCCTGACGAATGGGTCGATTTTGGAGAGCCGCTGGAGCGCTGGATACAAAACACCGCAGCGGCCCTTGCCCAAGCTGTCCTTGCCGCAGCCTCGATCATCGATTTTGCTTCCGTCATCATTGATGGCGGCTTCCCCGGCTGGGTCCGCGCGCGGATCGTCGCGGCCACCAAAAAGGCGCTGGATCTGCACGATCTCCAGGGCGTTGTCGTGCCCGAAATCATCGCAGGTGCCGTCGGCAGTCAGGCCCGCGCCATCGGAGGCGCAAGCTTGCCGCTGTTTTCCAGGTATCTGTTGGACCAGAATGTTCTCTTCAAAGAAACGGCTGCTTGAAAAAACAGCCGAACAGGCATTTCAAAAGATCCAGGCAATCGGCTGGCAAATGCAGTTCTGATGATTTTTGAAGGGATGGCGGACAGGGTGGTTCTAACACAGCCCTGAAAAACCAGACTGTTACTTCGTCCAACCTCCAAAAATCGGCCATTGAAATCACTGGGGAATTTGGAACGGTTCCCAACCCGCAAAACGAGATTTTTGCCGCCTTGCAGCCACGCGTTCGTGAGGCCGCTATGTGGCTTCATCTGCACGGCGCAATGATAACTGGCAGCGCCATCATAGCTGCACGTCGCCGGTTCGCCCTGACAGTGATGGAAGCCGCAGAAGCGGCAAAGATCGCCCACGCCTTGGCTAAGCCGAGGGCGTGACATGGCTCTACTGGGCGATAACGACATCCTTTTCGCGCACAAGGCGCTCACCCTCATGTCCGGCCTGACCGACGCCACCAAGCGTGTTGCAGGCGCGATCATAGATCATTTCAACAAGAAAACAGGCCAGTGCGATCCCGGCATTGATCGTCTGTCAACGATGCTCGGCATCAACCGCGCGACGGTGATCCGTGCCACCGAGACGCTTGACGAGCTTGGGTTGATCCAGAAGGCCAGCCACGGCGGTAAGTCGCATCGTGCCAGTTACCGGCCAAACTGGGAGGCGTTTCAGGCCGTGGTGTCGGATTGGGACGCCCGCATGAAGACCGGAAAAGCGCCTGCGAATGATCGCGAAAATGACCGTCCCAACGTCGCAAGCGTGCGACGTTCAAGGTCGCAAGGCTGCGACGTTAAAGGTCGCATCCCTGCGACCCAAACCCTTCGAAGGAACCTATCGAATAAACCCATCGAACCGGAGCAAGTGGAAACACCAGCTTCGAAACCATCGCCGTCGCAACCGCAGACAAAGCGAAATGGGCTTTGGAAAGGGAATGCGCCGCTCGATCAGCGATCCATGCTGTTTCCGATCAACGGAGGCAAGAGCGTGAGCCATGCGGAGGCGGCAAGAAGTGCTGCCGAACGGCGCTGGTATGCGCAACTCCACTCGCTGGGGCAGGCTGCGGAAGCGGACGTGCTGGGCTGGATAACGGCTGACCAGCAGGAAGAGGCCACACAAGCCGAGATGCACCGCAGGGGCGGCGGAATTGAATTCATCATAACGGCGATGCGCGGCGAAAAGCTGCGGGCAATGCACTGAAAGGGGGCAGAGATGACGACCATGGTTGGTAAGACGAAATTGCAGAGGCGTCGCGTCGTGAGTGGTGAAGCTCCCATAGCGTTTGCGGGCCAGTACTCGCAGGGACAACAGGCCGTGATGGCAGTCATCTTTCGCGTGGTGAAGCGATCAGGCCATTGCAGGCTGTCGCTAGAACGGATCGGCAAGATTGCTGGCGTCAGTGTCTCAACAGTCCAGATCACGCTGCGTACAGCCAAGGCTAACGGCCACCTCAAGATCGATAGACCACACCCGCGAGGGAAGGTCAGCATCTCGATGGACTTGGGCTGGATCGACGCGGCTGAGCAACTCGCTTGGCTATCGTTCGAGGCCGATGATGCGTGATGTCTTCACCCACTCCCCCCAGCATGGGTCCTTCCTGCGACCTGCCTCACTAGCGGGTAAGCGCGACTGCGGCATTTCTCTCTTTGCGAAAAATTATAGGGGGGTTCCCCTGCCCTTTGGGTGGAATCGGAATCAGAGGCCGAAAGGTGAGAAGGAGGGCAAGAACGGCAGAAAGCGCCGCAAGGGGCAGCAGTAGGGGCGGTGGATGCGACCGCACCCCCGCCATCAAAAAAAGAATCCCACGAACGAACTCACTCACAAGCCCTGTAGCTTGAACGCCAACAGACCAGCTGTGGAATCAAAATATCATGACGCGGATCAAGGATAGAATCAGTGACGACGACCCCCCACTACAGCATTCCAATTCCCGACGATGCGGCGACGGTCGAAGAAGAGTTTCGACGCTTGCAACAGGCTTGGGAGTTGGTAGATACCATTCTCAAAACGTTAAGTGACCTTGTTGCAGGCAAGGCCGCATCTGTTCACAGCCACCCTATCGACCAGATCAACGGCCTCGTCTCGGCGCTCCAAAACAAGATGGACGCCAGCAAGACGTTCAGGATCGGCGACCTGACCGATGTTGTAGGCTCTGCCGATGCGGCGCTGAATTACGTTCTTGCTAAAAACAATGACGGAAAATTCAGCTTCGCGTCTGCGCTTAGTTTGCTCGGCAACCACGATCATACGATGGCGCAGGTGGTCGGGCTTATTTCGGCGCTTGCAGGGAAGGTAAATAAGACCGGCGAGATATTTACGGGTGGCGTCACAGTTCCTACCTTCGCGATCAATGGCCTCGACATCCAAGATCAGGTTCTGATGTTCCAAAAGGGTGGGATTTCTCGGTTCGCTGTGTTCGTTGACAGCTTAGGCACCTTCAATATTGGTAAGTACGCCGACGACGGAAATTGGAATGGCGGCATCCTGAGTATTAATCGCCAGTCCGGGAAGATGACCCTCGCAGAGCAACTGATAGCTCTTAAGGGCATCGATATCCGGGGTAATGCGACGTTCTTAAATGAAGTCCTCGCCCCGACTTTCGTCGTCAAAGAGAACCCCGGAAACTTTAGTATCGTTCGGTGGCTTCGTGGAAACCTGCCAGCTTTCGACATAAGTCTTAACCCTGCGCAAGACTTCCAACTCAACACGTTCGCGAATGATGGCGGGTTCCTGTTCAACCCTTTGTACATCTCGCGGTTGACAGGTGTAACAACTGTCAACAACATCCGCCTCGGCAACAAAGCCAACGCCGGACACATAGCGGCAGGGACGCCAGACTGGTTCCCGGATGCTGCGGCAGTTAAAGCCGCTCTGGCTCCATTCACCAGCGGACAGCAGTCCTACGTCATCAACGGTTTGGGTTCAGTTGCGCACGGGCTTGGGGCGAAACCGCAAAAGCTTTCATCTCAGATTTTTTGTACGACCGCGTCCAATGGATATTCGGTTGGGGATGAAATTGAGATGGCATCAGGAACGCAGCCTTGGCCCGGGCAGGGTTCTTTCGGCATCCACTTATGGGCTGACGCCTCGAATATCTACTGGAAGATCGGCAACGCAGGTATTGCGATACTAAACAAATCAAACGGAGGCACTGATGTAGCCCCTACGGCCAACTGGCAGCTTAGATTAAAGGCGGCGCTATAAAATGACAGAGCGATTTTTCATTGACGACAACGGCAATTATCTAGGCAGCTACGATGACGCGGATGGAGATATGCCAGAGGAGTTCGTAGACGCTGTCGAGGTTGCGCAAAAGCCTCTACCGCCTTCGGCACCACGCTTCTTTGTGGATGAAGCCGGAAAGTACCTCGGCAGTTATGACGGGCCGGATGAGAGTATTCCTGATTTCCTTACCGATGGCGTTCAGGTCGCAACAGCACCCGAAGATGCGGGGCAGGTCTGGAAGGATGGGGCGTGGTTGCCTCTCGATCTACCTGTTGAACTTACTCCGGTTACGAAGCGTCAGTTGCGCTTGACGCTTGTTCGTAACGGCATTTCTCTTGCCAGTGTCGAAGCGCTTATCGAGGGCATGCCGGAAAGTCTGGCAAAACAGGAAGCGCAGATCGAATGGGCAGACGCTCAAACCTTCAGCCGTGACCACCCAACCCTGCTTCTCATTGCGCAGGCGCTAGAACTGACACCTGCCAACGTGGATGAGATGTGGGTCGAGGCGATGGTGGCGTGATCACCTGGCGGGCGGATACCCTTGTAAGTCGTTCCTGATTGAGGGTTTGCAAATTCCGCGAACCCACCCGCAGCGGCGGACAGATTGTCCGTTGCTGAACTGGGGAGTTTCCCCGGTTGAAAGAGTGGTCAATCTGTCCACTCTTTTTCAAGTGGCACACTCTGCCACTTGATTCAATGTCGCCAGATTGGCGACTTGATCGGTGTTGCCAATTTGGCGAAACGGGAGCAACCGACAAATTGTCGCTTGCTAGATGGTGGGGAAATTCCCCACCGTTTCATCATTTTGGCGAAGCCCGGTGTCACTTGACACTTGGTTTACGCGTGAGCGCTTCTTCTACAAGTTCCGAAACGTAGGTGTGGACCGCATCCTCGTCTAGCTTCGTAGGATCGAGCGAAAAGTGCTTGTAGCTGTTCCGGCTCATCGAAAAACTGAAATCAACCTCTGGATTCTCTTTGCTCTGCCAGATTAGCAAGGTGGCTACTCCCGCTGGAGATTTGAAATCGAAAGCGGAGTATTGAGAATTGGGGTGAAGTTTACGGCTTTGAGGATTATTGCCATGGTCAACCGAAACACTTAGTTGTGCCGCCTTCAGTTCACGCTCAATCTCTGTCATTGCCGGTGCAATGATGGACTGTTGTAAGCCTCTAAAGCGGGCCAACCGTTCATTGCCTTCCCTCAATACATTTGAAGCATGCTGCTTATCTGCCTCGACCTGATCATTATACGATTTCAAAATGGTATTGAGCTTTTGTTTGATTTCAGGCTTCACGCTTTTCCTCCCAGTCGCTAATTGATGTTCCGCCAAGCCTTGAAATGGAGGGTTTGTTTCCTCTTTCAAGTGGCGGGGTTTGCTACTCCAACAGCGTCGCCAATTTGGCGATCTGATTTCAAGTGGTCAAATTGTCAACTTGCGTCGCTGCAAATATTGCCGCCACGTCGCGGTCAGATTGTCCGTCACGTGGTCGCCAACATGGCTACGACAAATTAAACCTTAGCAACGAGATCCAAGAAGTTAAGCCCTCCCACCAAGATGCACACTGCTGAAGCAGTCGTAAAAATGACTGATGACCATCTTGCAATATCACCCGCAAAGGTGAACCTTTTTGATCGTCTAGTCTCTTCAACATAAGGATGCTCGAAGGTGTATTTTTCAGACGCTAAAGCCTCCGAGTAGAACAGTTGCGAAAAGTATGCCGCAGCTGGGGCCGCAAGCGTCACCAGAAGAGCTAGGAAGAGCCAGGTCAGGACCGAATTAAAATCGTCCAATGCGCTTGGTACACTCTTCAATCTGGAATAATTGGCGCTGTAAAAACCGAGTGCGGCCACGACGCCTCCCGCGGCGACCAATGATGGTGCTTTCATTGCCATCACTGCAAATGCTTGAAGCTGGGTGGCGTGGATTTCCATGCCTTTTTTACGCCAGTCATGGTGCCTCTCAGCCGACTTCAAACGAACGTCAAATTGTTTCTCAGTTTCCACAGTTTCACTCCCGTTTATGTCTAGGGTTTGCCAAAGTGGCGAACGCTACCGGTCCAATTAGTCTGACCAGCGTATTTTGCGACCCTTCAAATGATAAGTTTCCGAGGCGAAATTGAATTGCGCCTTTAGCGCAACATCGGAAATTATAGGCCTTAAAACATCTCGCAAAGGCTCCATCACCTCTAAGCATAGTTTTGGAGTGGGCAACCTGAGAATATACGCTGTTGGATATCGAAAGTCGTGGTCGCTGTTTTTATCTTTGAACTCACGCGCAAAATCTCCGAGGTGCTGAACCGTTGGCATTCCCAGACTAGCGCAACGTTCGTAGAGAAGCTCCAGATCATGACGGATTTTCATTTTTTTGAGTTCAACTTTGCTGACGCCCTTCGCAACAAGGTAGCTTTTCAAAAAAAGCTCCATCGAATGCACCACTGAAAAATAGGTGGGGTATTTCAGCCTCTCATCGTGCTGTAACAGCTTAAACGCCTCCAGATATTCGGAGCCGCGCAAAAACAATTCTTTCGCGTGGAACCCAAGAGGCTCCGGCATCTCGATGATATCGTCAGCCATCTAACCCACTTATAAACCGATCTGATCTTTAGCATCGTCCATATTCGTGTTCGCCACCACCAGTAATTCTTTCGCCAGCTCTACGAGATGCGGCGGTACATCATTTTTGGATGCAATTACCTGATGACAGAACGATTTTAGTATGCTGGCAAAGCCGTTTTTACTCTTGACTTGCGCTTGCGCTAATTTGCGCCATTCGTCCGCATGTCTTTTCAAAACTTCTATTTCTTCCTCGCGCTGGCTAAGGCGGTAATAAAGGTGGTCGGTGTCCGGCTGTGGCGACATAGCCAACTCAAGCAAAGCCACGATTTCGCTATTCATAGAGCGACCATTGTCGGTGGCGCGATCTTTGATGCTGTCACGCATACCGTCTGGAAACCGGACAATGTATTGGTCTAATTTTCGACTAGGCGTGTCCTGCACCATTTTTGCTCTCCATGAAGATATATCGCACTAGGCGATAAAACATCTTGACGCAATGATATCCTTAGGCGATGTTCCGGTATCGCACTAGGCGATATAGATTCGTTGGAGCCTTCATGGACACCCCAAAGAGACATGCCTTTCCAAGCGGGAAGGCCGATCAGTATATCGTACGATTTCCCCAAGGGATGCGCGACACCATCAAAAATCGAGCGGAAGCAAATCGACGATCAATGAATGCCGAGATCATCTTTTGCCTTGAAAAGGTACTCGCTACCGAAACGCAAAAAGCCGACGCAACGGCCTCGTAAACCCGCGTCGGCTTTCTAACCTTTAGAAAGGTGCACTGTAATGCGAATGAAATGTACAACGGAAAATGCCGGTGGCGCAAGCGCCATCGAGCGCCTGCTTACTTTGGCGCACGAATTCGACATGCTGACTGGCGATACGAAGGACGTGCACACTGCCGCAGAGATTTTGCACGACAGTATAGATCGCCTGATTTTCGATGCGAGTACAGAAGCGAGGGACCAATATCTTATTGGCCCTGGAGAGCGTCGTCACCTAAGTTTCCAAGTCACCGATGTGATGGTTAGGGCAAGTGAGGCGGATGAGCGCGCCAGTTTGCTTTCAGAGCGCCTCTTTGAAATTGCGCGTGAACTGCGTGATGGTAGCTCTTCACAATGAATTTTGAGTCCTACGTGCAACTAAGTTGACAGAATCGGGCCGCCATGTTTTTTGGTTGCACATCCAACTTAAAGAGGCTCAAAATGAACAAGCTTAAGACTGTCTTTCTCGCTGGCGCTGCTGCGCAGGCTATCGGTGTCAGCCCGATCACTTTTCGCCACTGGCGCGCCCGTGGCGTCTGCGATTTCGGCCAGATTTTGGAAGGTGGCGAAGACAATCCACGTTCACGCCGCCGCTACAGTGTTAGCGAAGTTTGCATGATGGGTATTGCGACCTATCTCGCGCGCTTCGGTTTCGATCTGGAAGAAGCATTCCGTATCGTCGCGGGATCGGAAGACATCAAAAATGCCATTGCGGCGGAGTTCTTTGAAGCTGGGGAGCCGGATCGTATCTACTGCCTCGTTGATGGTAGCGCTTCCGAAGACGGTTCGGGCTGGAATAACAGTTTGTTCTTGAGCCTTGCCGACTGGCAGGCCCACGTTCCGACTGCATTCGAAGCCACGGACGCCCTGACGAAAGAAGCTGCGGAAGTAGTTCTCTCTGTCAACGTCAGCGCGATTGCCCGCCGCGTCATCAAGGCGCTGCGCGCAAGCGACGAGGGCTGACATGACGAACGCCCTCCGCAAAGCCAAAGCCGAAACCGATCTGCGCCGGACCTCTGGTTTCCGGTCAGAAACCCTCGACGTGGAAGAACGCACAGTTTGGGTGGTTGCGGCGACAGAAACGAAGGTTCGCCGCGTTTTTGGCGATGAAGTTTTGCGCTGCGCACCGGATGCGGTTGTCGCCACCCGACTGCAAAATCTTCCGGTTCTGGATAGCCATCGCCGCACCAGCGTAAAGGATATCTTGGGGCAGGTCGTGGAAACCCGCTTCGAAGGTCGCAAGCTTCTCATGAAGCTTCGCTTCGCGGACAACGAGGGTGGCAACGCCGCCTTCGCGCTGGTCCGCGACGGCATGCTTGGCAAGGTCAGCGTCGGCTATCGAATTCTCAAAGCTGAAGAAACCGGAGCGCGCGGTAGCGTCCCGGTCATCACTGCAACTCGCTGGGAGCCTTCGGAGATTTCCTTCGTCGCGGTCCCGGCTGATCCCAACGCAACAATCAGAGGAAATGTAAAGATGGCTAGAAAGCCCACGCAGTCCCGCCGCGCCGCGCCGCAGGTGGAAGATGATGTTCAAGATGACGATATTCGTACCGGCCACGAGGACGAGGGCCGTCAGCCGGTTGCGCAGCGCAGCCTTTCACTTGAAGACACACAGCGTCTTTTCTCAATGCGCGATACTGCAATTCGGGCAGGTTTTAGCGCTTCCGAGTTCGATGAGGTCGTACAGGAAGGCGAAGGCTCTATGCGCTCCATCCGGTCGGCATTCAACAAAATGATGGCCGATGTAGAACGGCAGGCACCCACCGACTCACGTGTTGGTGTCAGCTTTGGCGACGAAGGGGCTGACATTCGCACAGCTGTAATCGACGCGCTCGCTGTGCGCCTTGGTGCTGCATCACAATTGAAAAGCAATCCGCTTGCGGGACGATCCAGCGTCGAAATCGGGCGGCAGTTTTTGGAAGAAAACGGCGTTTCGACACGCGGAATGGACGATGGACGTGTTGCCGATGTGCTGATCGGCGGTCGCCGGATAGATGGCATCTCGTCCCGCGCAATGCACACGACCTCGGATTTCCCCATACTGCTGGAAGCTGCTGGCAACCGCGCCTTGTTGCAGCGTTATGAGCCTCAAGCCTCTCCGCTGAAATCGCTCTCTATGCAGCGTAATGCTCGCGACTTCCGCCAGCAGTCATTTGTTCGCCCTGGTGAAGCGCCGTTGCTGGAAAAGGTTCTTGAAAGCGGTGAGATCAAAAGTGGCACCACCAGTGAAGACAGCCGCGGCCTCAAGCTTGAGACTTACGCGAAAATGTTCAGCATCAGCCGTCAGGCGCTGGTGAACGACGATCTGGGGGCCTTTTCTGATTTTCTCGGCGTCTTCGCGCAATCTGCGGCAGAAACAGAGGGCAATTTGTTCGCAAGCCTTTTCACTGCTAACGAACGCTTGGGCATCCAGTTCGGTGACAACGTTACGTTCTTCCATCCAGACCGCAAGAATATGGCTGGATCAATCGTCAACGGCAAACCAGCAGGTGGCACGGCCATCACGGTCGAAGCTCTTTCAATCGCCCGGCTGGCGATGCGCCAGCATAAGAATGTCAATGGAACCGGCACTGCTGGCGTTGTGCCACGAATTTTGCTGGTGGGGCCGGAACAGGAAACCGAAGCGGAAAAGATCGTCGCGCAGGTCAACGTGGTCAACCAGTCGGATGCAAACCCTTTCGCTGGCAAACTTCGGGTCGAAGTCGAAAACCGCATTACGGGCAAGGGCTGGTATCTCTTTGCTGACCCGGCCCAGCGTCCAGCCATCATGCACGGTTACTTGGATGGTGCTCCCGGCCCGCACGTTGAAAGTAAGGAAGGCTGGGAAGTCCTCGGCACTCAGATGCGATGCCTGCTCGATTTCGCCTGCGGCCCCTTCGACTGGCGCGCTGCGTACTTCAATCCCGGCCAATAATCCAACTATGTCAACGGCCCCTGTCATGGGGCCGTCCACCTTCACGAGGTTCAGATATGGCCCGCACTTCACCCATTCGGCAAAATGATGCCAAGCGCCTTTTCAAGGCCGCTATCGATGCGGGTTTTGAAAACGCAAAGATCACTATTCATCCTGATGGCCGTATCGAGGCGCTGGCGTCCTTCGCGGATCAAGCCCGCGCGTCATCTGAAAACAGCTGGGATGACGTTCTGAAATGACCCGCAAGAGCCGCAACGGCCTTCCCAAGCATTGTTCTCTCGTCATCGACCGCCATAAAAAGCGGCGTGTCCGTTTCCGTGCCAAGGGTGTTGATACATATCTCCCCTATCCACCCTTGGGCGTTGAGTTTGAGAAAGCGTATGCAGAAGCCCTTGCAGGCGTCACTGACTGGCGCGCCAACCTCGGCGCAAGCCGCACCAAGGCGGGATCATTCGACGCGCTGGCGGTCTCCTATTATCGCTCTCCCAAGTTCACTGGCCTGCGAGACAGCACGAAACACACCTACCGGCTGATCATTGAGCGCTTTCGTGAGAAACACGGCCACAGGATGGTGCGCGATCTCCGTTATGAGCATATCAGCGCCATTATCGGATCGATGTCCGAGACTCCGCAAGCAGCAAATCGTCTGCTATCGATCCTGAAAATCATGCTGCGCCATGCTGTCGCGCAAAGATGGATAGCACACAATCCAACCGAGTCCGTGGAAGGCTTCAAAAAGAAGACAAAGGGTTTCCACACCTGGACGGAGTTGGAAATCGCCGCCTACGAGGCGCGTCATCCAGAAGGCACCAAGGCCCGCCTTGCGCTCACTCTTCTGCTGTACACCGCGCAGCGGCGCAGCGATGTGGTCGCAATGGGCTGGGGTAAGATCAAGGGCAAGCACATTCAAGTGAAGCAGGTGAAGACCGACGCGGAGCTTGATTTGTTCATGCTACCCGCTCTTACCGATGCAATCCGAGTGCTTCCGAGAACAAACCCAACATTCCTCACGACCGATTACGGCAAGCCGTTCACGCCAGCCGGTTTCGGCAATTGGTTTAGAGACCGATGCAATGAAGCTGACCTAACTCACTGTACGGCGCACGGTCTACGCAAAGCCGCAGCCCGCCGCATGGCCGAAGGAAACATGAGTGGCGACGTAATCAAAGCGGTTACCGGCCACACTGACCTCAAACAAGTCTCGGTTTACACCGCCGCTGCCAACCAAGCGACCTTGGCAGAACGAGGCTTGAAAGCGATTGCCGGGACGAAAAAGAGAACAAAATCTGTCCAACCCAACTCGAAAGTTGGACAAACGAAAGGTGAATAAGATGGGAAATCAGTGGTTTACAAAAGAGGATGGCGGACAGGGTGGGATTCGAACCCACGGTACGCTTTCACGCACACACGCGTTCCAGGCGTGCGCCTTAAACCACTCGGCCACCTGTCCGTCTAAACATCTGCATTTTGTGAAAACTGCAAATCACTGGAACGGCGCGATATATACCGATGAATTCGCAGGGATCAACCCGAATCTGTCAGTTTTTTTATTTGTGCAACAATTGCTTGCTACGGATGAGGATTGCAAAGACGGTTTGGTGACATTATCCAGTGACTTATCGACCAACGCCAAGCGCGCCAGCGGGCGCGCAGTTTTGCAACAATCATCGGAGCGACCATTCATGAAAACGGTTTTCCGGTTCATCAGCTTCTTGTTTCTGGCTGCTGCAGTGGGCGTCGGTGTCCTTGATTCAATCCGCTCGGTCTCGACGTCGTCCGTGGACTTGATGAGCGCCCAAGATGCGTGGGTGAAGTTTTTTCCTGCATCGGTCACCATGGTAGAAGCCGGTGTCGCGCACTATATTCATCCTGAAGCGTGGCGGTGGGTCGAAAATGGCTTGTCGATGATTCCGGCTTTTGCGGTTCTTCTCACCCTGTCACTCCTGTTCTGGATGGCGGGCTACAAGAAGCAGAGAACCATAGGCCGATTTGCCGCTTGAGGCGGCTATTGTCACGCACATCATGCTGAAACCAGAAGGCGGCCTGTTCGGGCACGCAAGGAGCTGCAATGTTCGCATTTGATACGATGTCCAAAAAAACCGTGATGCCGACACCGGAAACCTCGTACCCCGGGCGTGATGAAGCGCTGGTGATCCCGGAGCATCATTTCGTCAACGGAAATCCGTTGAAAGGCCCATACCCAGACAATCTGCAAACGATCTATCTGGGCATGGGATGTTTCTGGGGGGCGGAGCGCCTGTTCTGGCAAACACCGGGCGTATGGGTCACCGCTGTCGGCTACGCCGGAGGCATTACGCGAAATCCTACCTATCAGGAAACAACCACAGGACTGACAGGCCACACTGAGATGGTAAAAGTCGTGTTCGATCCGGCGAAGGTTTCGCTGGCCGCCTTGCTGAAGATATTCTTCGAGGAGCATGACCCGACGCAAGGTATGCGTCAGGGCAACGATGTCGGTACGACCTACCGATCCGCCATCTATACCACCAGCGATGAGCAACTGGCTGACGTCAAGGCTGCCCGCGATGTCTTCCAGCAAGCGCTGAAGGATGCTGGTCACCGCCAGGCGATCACAACGGAAATTGAGCCACTGGATATCTTTTATTACGCGGAAGACTACCACCAGCAGTATCTGGCGAAAAATCCCGGCGGTTATTGCGGCCTTCGGGGAACAGGCGTGAGCTGCAATATCGCTTAAGTCTTTTTCGTGACCAAGCCGTGAGGCGAAGGCTTTGCATTTTTGCAGGCCTTTGCTCCTGCGCTGTAACCCTGCTCATTGTTATCGCAACGCCGCAGCTCTTTTTTATGCATATTGCTTCACAAAATAGCAGTTAAGGGTTTTTCCACCGGGTAAAAAAAACCGGATGAATTTTTCTCGCAGCCGTGCAAGGATAACCCACGCACAGTCTAGAAAAGGCTGGCAGTTCCGCAGACATGCCCGTTTTACGGGTTTGCGGGAGGACCCTTTAAAAAACCAAACTGTAACAACAGGGCTGCACAATGAAAAAATCCCTTCTGACGCTTTTCGCGCTGGCCGCGATGTCAGCTTCCGCTTTGGCTGCGGACATCAAGCCTGCACTGGTCTATGGCACGGGCGGCAAGTTCGACAAATCGTTCAACGAAGCCGCTGCGACAGGCGCAGAAAAGTTCAAGGCGGAAAGCGGCACCGAATACCGCGACTTCGAGCCGACCAGCGACACACAGGGCGAGCAGGCCATCCGTAACTTCGCAAGCCGTGGCTTCAACCCCGTGGTTGCCGTATCCTTTGCCTGGACGTCTGCCATGGAAAAGGTCGCTGCAGAGTTTCCAGACACAAAGTTCGTTATTATCGACTCCGTCGTTGAGCTGCCAAATGTGCGCTCCGTCGTTTACAAGGAAGAAGAAGGCTCTTACCTCGTCGGACTTCTAGCAGGTATGGCATCGAAGACCGGCAAGGTCGGTTTCATCGGTGGCATGGATATTCCGCTGATCCGCAAGTTCGCCTGTGGTTATGCACAGGGCGCAAAAGCTGCCAATGACAAGATCGAAGTCTTCCAGAACATGACCGGCACCACCGGTGCTGCCTGGAACGACCCGGTTCGCGGTGGAGAGTTGACGAAGAACCAGCTCGATCAGGGTGCCGACGTAATTTACGCAGCGGCAGGCGCGACCGGTCTTGGTGTTCTCCAGACCGTTGCGGACAACAAGAAATATTCCATCGGCGTGGATTCCAACCAGAACCACCTACACCCCGGTTCTGTTCTGACCTCGATGGTCAAGCGCGTCGATCTTGCTGTTTATAACGCGTTCAAGGATACCAAGGACGACAAGTTTACCGCTGGCGTAACCGCTCTCGGTGTCAAGGAAGACGGCGTTGCCTACGCACTCGATGACAACAACAAGGCTCTGATCACCCCGGAAATGACTGCCGCCGTTGAAAAGGCGAAAGCAGATATCATCGCCGGCACTGTCAAGGTTCACGACTATATGTCGGACAACTCTTGCCCAAAGTGATGTGATTTATAGAAGACGGGCGCATCGCGAAATCGCGTTGCGCCCTTTTCATATCCAGCCTCCGGAGACATTTGGGTTGACGATGGAACCTGCAATCGAGCTTGTCGGTATCGATAAAAAATTCGGCACCGTTCACGCCAACAAGAATATCAACCTCAAAGTTGCCAAGGGCACTATCCATGGCATCATTGGGGAAAATGGAGCCGGGAAATCGACATTGATGTCGATCCTGTACGGCTTCTATTCTGCCGACTCCGGTGAAATCCGCATCGAAGGCAAACCCGTCAATATTAAAGACAGCCAGGCAGCGATCGATTCCGGCATCGGCATGGTCCACCAGCACTTCATGCTGGTCGAGAATTTTTCGGTTTTAGAAAATATCATGCTGGGTGCAGAAGGCGGTGCTTTGCTGGCCAAAGGCACGGCTGCGACACGCAAGGAACTCAAGCGCCTCGAAGATGAGTATGGCCTTGAGGTCAATCCTGACGCGATCATCGAGGATTTGCCTGTTGGATTGCAACAGCGTGTCGAAATTCTCAAGGCAATGTATCGCGGCGCTGAAATCCTCATTCTCGATGAGCCGACCGGCGTGTTGACGCCTGCCGAAGCCGACCATCTCTTCAAAATCCTCAGTGTACTGCGCGATCAGGGCAAAACCGTCATTCTCATCACCCACAAGCTGCGTGAAATCATGGCCATCACCGATGAGGTCTCCGTCATGCGTCGTGGCGAAATGGTTGCCACCCGCAAGACATCCGAGACCACAGTGGAAGAACTGGCCGAACTCATGGTTGGCCGCCGCGTGCTTTTGCGTGTGGAAAAAGGCGAAGCCAATCCTGGAGATATTCTGTTCTCGGTCCGAAATCTCACCGTCAAGGATAGCCGTGGCGTGACCATGGTGGACGATGTGTCTTTCGACGTGCGCGCTGGCGAAATCGTCGGCATTGCCGGTGTGGCTGGCAACGGACAGTCGGAACTGCTGGAAGCCATCGCTGGTATTCGCAAACCCTATTCAGGCGAAATCCTGATGGGTGGAAAGACTGTCGATAAGGTCGATCCCGCCATTCTGCGTCAGCTGGGTCTGGCCCATATTCCGGAAGATCGCCATCATATGGGCCTCGTCCTCAAATTCGAGGAATATGAGAATTCCATTCTCGGCTATCACCGCGACGAGCGCTATGGGAAGGGACCATTTCTCAATCCCCAAGCCATCCGCAATGATGCCATCGAGAAGATAGAGAAATACGATATCCGCCCGCCAAATGCGAATTTGAAAACCGCCAATTTCTCGGGTGGCAACCAGCAGAAGATCGTCGTTGCACGCGAGATCGAGCGTGATCCGAAGATGCTGATCATCGGCCAGCCGACACGCGGCGTGGATATCGGTGCCATCGAGTTTATCCATCGCCGTATCATCGAGATGCGCGATGCTGGCAAGGCCATTCTGCTTGTTTCGGTGGAGTTGGATGAAATCCGGTCCCTGTCGGACCGCATTCTGGTGATGTTCGCAGGCCGGGTGGTCGGAGAAAAAACGGCGGAAGCCGAAGAACAAACGCTGGGCCTGATGATGGCCGGCATCGCCGCATAAGGCAAAGGCTTTAAAGCTCATGAGTACAGCTTCCGTCCCCCTTCCCAACTGGATGTCCTACGGTCTGTTGCCGTTTTTAAACATCCTCACTGCCTTTCTCATCTCCGGGCTTGTCGTCTGGGGCATAGGTGAAGACCCATTCGCGGCGCTCCGGCTTTTGATCGAAGGCGCGCTGGGCCGGGGTGATGCCATTGGTTTCACCCTGTTCTACACCACCAGCTTTATCTTTACCGGCCTGTCGGTGGCCGTGGCTTTTCACGCGGGACTGTTCAACATCGGTTCGGAAGGTCAGGCTTATATCGGCGGCCTTGGTGCTGCCCTTGTGGCACTTGCGCTCGACCGTTACGTGCCTTGGTATGTGACCATGCCGTTTGCCGTCATCGGTGCTGCCGTATTCGGCGCGGCCTGGGCCTTCATTCCCGGATGGCTGCAGGCCAAACGCGGCAGCCATGTCGTCATCACCACCATCATGTTCAACTTCATCGCCGCTGCGCTCATGGTGTATCTGCTGGTGAACGTACTGATCGTGCCGGGCAAGATGGCACCGGAAACCCGCACCTTTCTGCCGGGCGGACAATTGCCGAAGCTGGACTGGCTGATGGCCATGTTCGGGCTGAAGTTGGGACCGGCACCTTTCAACGTGTCCTTTATCATCGCCCTCGTTATGGCGTTTCTGGTCTGGGTGCTGATCTGGCGCACCAAGTTGGGCTACGAGATGCGAACGTTGGGTATCAGTCCCTCGGCTGCCGTTTATGCCGGTATTCCCTATTCGCGCACGGTCATCATCGCCATGCTCATCTCAGGTGGTCTGGCAGGCATGATGGCGCTGAACCCGGTCATGGGCGCCTCCGCCCGCTTGCAGGTGGAATTTGTCGGCGGCGCAGGTTTCGTCGGCATTGCCGTGTCGCTCATGGGCCGCAGTCACCCGCTTGGCATCGTCTTTGCGGCGTTGCTCTTCGGCATACTCTATCAGGGTGGCGCCGATCTCTCGTTCGAAATGCCCAACATCACCCGTGAGATGATCGTCGTCATTCAAGGCCTCGTCATCCTGTTTGCCGGCGCGCTCGAATATATGTACCGCCCTGCGCTCGTGCGCATCTACCAGCAATTCGTGAAGAGGTAACGGCCCATGGAAACCTTCGATATGCTGGTCAGCATTCTCGGTTCGACCGTTCGTCTGACAATACCGCTTTTGTTTACGGCTTTGGCAGGGTTGTTTTCCGAGCGCGCAGGCGTGTTTGACATTGGTCTTGAGGGCAAGATGCTGGCGGCGGCTTTCGCCTCGGCCTGTGTCGCCTATCTCACGGGAAATCCGTGGGCGGGTCTTGCAGCAGGCATCGGTACCGCTATCTTTTTCTCGCTGGTGCATGGTTTTGCCGTCATCACCAATCGCGGCAACCAGATCGTGTCAGGTGTGGCCCTGAATTTCGTTGCCGCTGGCCTGACGGTCGTTCTCGGTCAGGCGTGGTTCGGGCAAGGCGGTCGTACGCCGCAAATTCCTGGCGAAGGTCGCTTCTCGCCTATCATCCTGCCCGGCGCTGATATGATGCGCGAAGTGCCTTTCATTGGCCCGCTCTATGCCAACGTGATTTCCGGCAACAATATCCTGACCTACCTTGCCTTTCTGGCCGTGCCGATCTCCTGGTGGGTGCTCTACCGCACACGCTTCGGTCTTCGCCTTCGTGCCGTTGGTGAAAACCCCGGTGCTGTGGATACGGCGGGAATTTCGGTGGCGTGGATGCGCTTCCGCGCCGTCATCGTTGCCGGTTTTCTCTGCGGCTTTGCCGGATCCTATCTTGCCGTTGCACAATCGGCTGCCTTCATTGCCAACATGTCGGCTGGCAAGGGTTATATTGCGCTGGCAGCCCTGATTTTCGCCAAATGGAAACCGGTTCCAGTCATGTTTGCTTGCCTGCTGTTCGGTTTCCTGGACGCAATGGCAAACTTCATGCAGGGCAAATCCATTCCCGGCATTGGCGAAGTTCCCGTGCAAATCTTTCAGGCACTGCCGTACATCCTTACGTGCATTCTGCTGGCTGGCTTCATCGGTGTTGCAAAACCGCCAAAGGCCGGTGGCGTCGCCTATTCAAAGGAGCGTTAGTCCATGTCTCACGAGCTTTTCGAGGCAGCCCGCGAGGCGATGAGCTTTGCGCATGCACCATACTCCAAATTCCCGGTCGGCGCCGCCATTCGCGCCGAGGACGGCAAAATCTACAAGGGCGCCAACATCGAGAATCTATCCTTCCCGCAGGGCTGGTGTGCGGAGCCATCCGCCATCAGCGCTATGGTCATGGGCGGGGCAAAGAAGATCACTGAAATTGCTGTCATTGCTGAAAAGCTGGCGCTCTGCCCACCCTGCGGCGGTTGCCGGCAGAAGATCGCAGAATTCGCATCTGCCGATACGAAAATCTATCTGTGTGATGATGCCGGTGTGCAAAAGGTCATGACCATGGAAGAACTTCTGCCTTTCAGCTTCAAAACCGAGCTACCGTGATGGATCAGGCAATGATCGATGTGCTCGTCGACAGGCTGAATGGACTTGTGCCACGAACCGCCATCGTTTTGGGGTCAGGGCTTGGCTCTCTGGTGGATGAAGTCACAGAGGCCATCCGCATTCCCTATTCGGACATTCCCGGTTTTCCCGCGAGTGCTGTGTCCGGTCATGCGGGCGAGCTGGTGGCCGGATATCTTGGTGGGCAGCCCGTGATCATGCTTGCGGGCCGTGTTCACTACTATGAAAAAGGTGACGCTGCGGCCATGCGCCCAGCCATCGAGGCACTGGCAGGCATGGGCGTGCAATCGCTCGTTCTGACGAATTCGGCGGGTTCCGTCAGGCAGGACATGCCACCGGGGTCCGTCATGCAGATTACCGACCATATCAATTACTCCGGCATGAACCCGCTGATCGGGGAAGAAACCGATCGTCGTTTCGTTGGCATGACAAGCGCCTATGACGCAGACTTATCGATTGCCATGCGCAACGCTGCCATTCGCGCCACAGTCCCTTTGTTCTCCGGCGTCTATATGTGGTTTTCTGGTCCAAGCTTTGAAACGCCTGCGGAAATTCGTATGGCCCGCACCCTGGGCGCGGATGCCGTTGGCATGTCGACTGTGCCTGAAGTCATTCTGGCTCGATTTTTCGGGATGCGTGTTGCCGCCGCTTCGGTTATTACCAATTACGGTGCCGGAATGACTGGCGAGGAACTAAGCCATGACGAAACGAAAGACATGGCCCCGATCGGCGGCAAAAGACTGGCCGCGATTTTAACGGAAATGATTTCTGGAGGAAATTGAGCATGGAACTTCAACGCCCGCGTGAAGCTGCCGCTCTCGCCTTGTCCCTATTGGACCTCACAAATTTGAAAGAAGATTGCACGCCCGAGCAGATTGCAGCTCTGTGCCAGAAAGCGCATACGCAGTACGGCAACACGGCTGCCATCTGCATCTGGCCACGCTTCGTGGCCCAGGCACGCGCCGCTTTTGGCAACAATCACGCCATTCGTATCGCGACTGTGGTGAATTTCCCTTCTGGGGATTCCGACGTCGCGACGGTTGTTCAAGAAACACAGCGTGCGATAGCCGATGGTGCCGATGAAATCGATCTTGTCATTCCCTACAGAAAACTCATAGCAGGCGATGAGACTGCTGTGTCTGAAATGGTCTCTGCGGTGCGCAAGGCGTGCCCAACACCTGTTCTGCTCAAGGTCATTCTCGAAACAGGCGAATTGAAAGACAAGACGCTGATCCGCCGTGCGTCCGAAATCGCCATCGCCGAGGGTGCGGATTTCATCAAAACCTCTACCGGTAAAGTCAATGTCAATGCGACATTGGAATCTGCCGACATCATGTTGCAGTCTATCAGAGACAGCAAAAAGAAGGTGGGATTCAAGCCCGCCGGTGGCATCGGAACGGTTGCCGATGCTACGCTATACCTACGCCTTGCAGAGACGATCATGCAGCCCAATTGGGCCATGCCGTCGACATTCCGTTTCGGCGCATCCGGCATTCTGGACGATATCCTGAATGTTCTGGCAGGGGGCGAACCGGCGAAAGCGTCCAACGGATATTGAACGCATGATCCCGCAGGAAATCATCCGCCGCAAACGTGATGGCGAAACGCTGACGGCGGGTGAGATCGCCGACTTTATCGCAGCGCTTTCCAGTGGCGCGATTTCCGAGGGTCAGGCGGCTGCATTTGCCATGGCGGTTTTCTTTCGCGGCATGACCCGTGAAGAAACCATCGCGCTGACGCTCGCCATGCGTGACAGCGGTGATGTTCTTTCATGGGCTGAGATCGGCAAGCCGATCACCGACAAGCACTCAACCGGCGGCGTCGGCGATAACGTCTCCCTGATGCTTGCACCCATCGTTGCCGCCTGCGGGCTGGCCGTGCCGATGATTTCCGGCCGGGGACTTGGCCACACCGGCGGCACGCTCGATAAGCTCGAAGCCATCCGCGGCTACAACGTTATGCCAGACGAAACGCTGTTTCGACGCACTGTCGCTGACGTGGGCTGCGCCATTATTGGTCAGACCGGCAACCTTGCCCCCGCCGACAAACGCCTTTACGCCATTCGCGATGTGACGGCGACCGTCGATTCGGTGCCGTTGATCACAGCCTCCATCCTGTCGAAGAAGCTCGCGGCCGGGCTTGAAACCTTGGTGCTCGATGTCAAGTTCGGTACTGGTGCATTCATGCAAAGCACGGAAGAAGCTGAAGCACTGGCGCGATCGCTTGTGGATGTGGCCAATGGTGCAGGCGTGCAGACATCCGCTTTGCTCACCGATATGAACCAGCCGTTGGCCGATGCAGCCGGGAACGCACTGGAAATCACCCATTGTCTCGATTTTCTCCGTGGCAAGAAGACTGGCACGCGCATCGAAACACTGGTTTTGGCCTTCGCAGCCGATATGCTGGTTCAGTCTGGCCTCGTTTCCAATTTCGCAGACGGTGAAGAAAAAGCCCGGCAAGCGCTATCGTGCGGGGCTGCGATGGAGCGGTTCGCGCATATGGTTGCCGCTCTCGGTGGGCCGAAGGATTTTGTCGAAAATCCAGGGCAATATATTCAATCCGCGCCACACATCGTCCCGGTTCCCGCCCCAGAAGCAGGTTGGCTTTCATCCTGTCAAACCAGAGACATCGGCATGGCCGTTGTCGAACTTGGCGGCGGACGGCGTCGCCCACAGGATGTGATCGATCACCGTGTCGGCATTTCCGACATCCCTCCCTTGGGAGCGCGCGTGGAGAAGGGCCAACCTATCGCCGTGGTGCATGCGGCGACACCGGACGATGCCGCGCGTGCAGTCGCCACAGTTTCGAGCGCATTCTCGGTGTCGTCGGTCCCCGTCGCGACGACCTCCATCATACATGGACGCGTTGGCAAAACGCTTTAGCTGTCACGAGATTGCACTTTGAAAGCCAAGGGCTTAGGTTCACCCTCAAACGGGAAACGGTCCGATATCATGGCACTTTCAGGCAAGCACATTCTCCTTATCATCTCCGGCGGCATTGCAGCCTACAAGAGCCTCGATCTCATCAGGCGCCTGAGAGAACGTGGTGCGAAGGTGACGCCGGTGATGACAAAAGGCGCTCAGGAATTCATCACGCCACTTGCCGTCGGTGCTCTGTCTGCAACCCACGTCTTCACCGAACTTTTTTCCCGTCAGGACGAACAGGATGTCGGTCACATCAGACTGGCACGGGACTGCGATCTCGTCCTCATTGCGCCTGCGACGGCGGATCTGATGGCAAAAATGGCAAACGGACTGGCCGATGATCTGGCTTCTACAATCCTGCTTGCCACGGATCGCAAAGTGCTGATTGCGCCAGCCATGAATCCCAAAATGTGGATCGCAAAGGCGACCCAACGCAACATCGAAACGCTGAAAAATGACGGCATCCACTTTATCGGGCCGATGGCAGGCGAGATGGCAGAAAAAGGCGAAGCTGGCTTTGGCCGAATGGCAGAACCCTTGCAGATCGTCGAAGCAGCAGAAAAGATACTCGATGACGGACCAAAGCCGTTGGCCGGGAAAAAAGCCATCGTCACTTCTGGTCCCACCCACGAACCGATTGACCCAGTGCGCTACATTGCCAACCGTTCTTCTGGCAAGCAGGGCCATGCTATAGCCGCAGCGCTTGCGGCGCTTGGTGCAGATGTGACGCTCGTCTCAGGCCCGGTCATGATCAGTGATCCAGCAAATGTTAAAACAATCCATGTCGAGCGCGCTGAAGAAATGCGTGATGCCGTCTTGTCTCAGCTGCCTGCCGATATTGCCGTGATGGTGGCAGCAGTCGCCGACTGGCGTTCCGTAACCTCCATGGGTCAGAAGATGAAGAAGCAGCACGGTGGACAACCCTTCGCTCTGCAACTGACGGAAAATCCCGATATCCTCAAGCTCGTTGGCCATCACGCCGATCGGCCGAACATCGTGGTCGGCTTTGCCGCCGAAACACAGGATGTTGAAGACAACGGACGCGCGAAGTTGGAGCGCAAAGGTGCCGATCTGATCGTCGCCAATGACGTATCCGTGCCAACCGGGGTGATGGGCGGTGATCGTAACAGCGTAAAAATCATTTCTAAGGCAGGGGTCGAAACCTGGCCTGAACTTGACAAGCATGAGGTGGCAAGACGACTCGCCGCACTGATATCGGAAAACATCTCTTGAGTTTGTTTGACCGGACGCACTTCGACAAAACACTGGGAAATGGTCGGGTGTAAGCTTCGTGGACCAATGGGATTCCCACGTCGCAAAAGTCGGAGGCAAAGTGTTCGCAGTTCTAGGCGAGCGGGAAAACTGGCGCCTCGTCATCAAATGCTCAGAAGAAAGTTTCGAAATTCTCACGTCGCTGGATGATATTCATCAGGCACCCTATTTCGCCAAACGCAGATGGATTTCAATCTCCGATAGCGCCAAGCTCGAACCAGCCGAAGTGGAGCTTTATGTGCGCCGATCTTATGAACTGGTCGCGCTTGGGTTGTCGAAAAAATTGCAAAGAGAGCTTGGAATTTCAAGTTGAAGCAATTCAAAGCCTGATTTCAACGATATCTGCGCCCGACGCAATCACCCGATAGTCTTGAAATCTTGCTCGAAGCTCGTTTTGAATAGACTTGGGTGCTTGTGATGCTTCAACATACGCCAATTGGAAAATATCGGATTTAAAGAATGGGCGGTTACCTGTGTTTGAGAACTGAGTAACGTAAGCGGGGAGGTCCGCTTGCATCGCCCCTACC
>UCJU01000038.1 GCA_900472925.1 Hyphomicrobiales bacterium | reverse complement strand
TGGATAATGGTAAGCGAGACTGCAGCGCCCAGCATCCAACTCCAATACGCAAACTTGGGAGCAAACGACACTTGGCTGCTTTCGAAAACAATCTACGATCATCGCCACATGAAATGGCGGCAGCTTGGCTCTGAATTGAGCGGGCGTCTATCGAATCGCCACAATGCGCAGGTTGTCGAAAGGGTAGAACTAATCGCGGCCCTATTATCGCAGAAATCCTGACTTTTCAGTGAAAATATCGAGTGCTGGAATCGCGCTCGACATCGTAGCGTAAATATCGGTCGCAAAAGTCTGCTGGAAGCGAGGGGTTTTTGCGACAACCTTTCGCCTCATGTCACCTTTGGGTGTGCCTACTCGTGACAGTCCAATGTGACGTTCCCCTGCCGTCACAACAGGGTTGATTTTGCCTTTCTGCGACAAGCGGACGCGGAAGCCACCTAAAGTTACAGTTTCCTCGTTTGTTCTTCGAGTTGGCCAATATCACAGCTTCGGGATCTCACGACAGCTGAGACTTTTTCCAACGTCCGCCGAGCCACGTTCCGCTCCTTCACACTCCAGAGCCTATGGCTGTTCTGGCTCGAGTGCTTTGATCACGAATGGGTTTCGTTTGTAGCGAAGGCGTATTCGAGATTCATCCGTCTCGAGGCTATCGCAACGCAGTCGTTGCACCGCTGCTTCAATTTCTCTGGCACGCGGACCATCATATGGGTCTTCTCCCGCCCAATGCTCACATTGCGCACGACGGTCCAGAAATGCTTCGAGATCGTGAGGCGGTTGAACTGTCGCAGACGCCAGAACGGCTGTTACCCAGAACGCAAGTATCATCATTTCCTTCCCGGCATCCTCACTTTTCGATAATCCTATCATCGGTGTGAAATGTTGAGAGTACTGTATATGCTCAGGCTGTGACCAGCGTGTCGCTCCAGTCAAGCGACCGGCCATCGGCGGATCGGATAACCAGCCGTGCGATTGGCCTGCCGGTTTCTTGATCCACCAGTGATGAGCGTTCCTCGTCCCCAGCGAACAGAAAATCTTCGCCCCACTGGCGGAGTGCAACGATGACAGGGAACAGCCCGCGTCCCTTCTCAGTAAGGATATATTCGCGGTAGGCAGTTCCATCAGATGCTGGTGCGGTCTCAAATATTCCTCGCCTTACCAGATCACGAAGCCGAGTGGCCAATACACCCCTGCTGATGCCGAGCCCGTTCTGGAACTCACCAAAACGGCGCTTGCCATCGAAAGCATCGCGGATGATCAGAAGCGACCACCAGTCTCCGATTGCATCGAGAGAACGCGCCACCGGGCAACCGGAATTCCACAGGCTTACACGCTTCACCATCCGTACAGGTCTCCATCTTTAACAACCTGGTTCTATCTTAGAACTGGAAATGCGGTGAGCCAAGTGGTTTGGGAGTGGACCCAGAAAACCATCACAAGGGCCACCAAATGGAAGAAAAGATAGACTATGCCGCGCAAGGAACGCGGGAGCAGGGATTGTCTGGACTACAGACCCTGATTGTTGCGGCTGCAGCCGGTCTCAGCGTAGCGAACATCTATTACGCACAGCCCTTGCTTGACCTGATGGCGCATGACCTTGGAATACCGCCAGCCACCGTCGGCCTCATCGTGATGGTGACGCAGGTCGGTTATGGGTTGGGATTGATCTTCATCGTGCCGATTGGCGATCTC
This sequence comes from Hyphomicrobiales bacterium, assembly GCA_900472925.1. Classification (GTDB taxonomy): domain Bacteria; phylum Pseudomonadota; class Alphaproteobacteria; order Rhizobiales; family Rhizobiaceae; genus Agrobacterium. The sequence continues at coordinate 26,240 of UCJU01000038.1, read as the reverse complement.
ATCGACCGCAGTAAGCTCATCATTGCTCAGGGATTGTTGTTAGGGATCGCTCTTGTGATTGTCGGGGCGGCCGGAACGAGCGCGATGTTGCTGGCAGGCATCGGTGCGGTCGGCTTGTCGGCTGTTCTCGTACAGACACTTGTCGCTCAGGCGGCGGCCTTAGCCACTCCGGCCCAGCGGGGTAGGGTCGTCGGCACGGTTACCAGCGGCATCGTAACAGGCATTCTTGCTGCGCGATCATTTGCAGGAACAATTGCAGATATCGGCGGATGGCGGGCGGTGTATTTGACATCTGCATTTATCACACTCGTGATGGTCATCGTTCTCATGTCGATGCTGCCGCGCCAATCTGCGAAACGAAATACGGAGACGTATGCCCATGCTCTACTCTCTATTCCAACCCTGTTTCTCCAGGAGCGGAGCTTGCTGTATCGAGGCGTACTTGCACTTTTGATCTTTGCTGCCTTCAGCACGTTCTGGACCGCGCTTGTCCTTCCGCTCAGCGCCCCGCCATTTTCCTATTCACACACGAGGATAGGGCTGTTTGGACTGGTTGGACTGGCGGGAGCGATTGCCGCAACATGCGCGGGAAGACTTGCGGATGGAGGTCAAGGTCGATGGACAACTGGGTGTTCTCTCGCGATCCTGTTGTTATCCTGGGGACTGATCGCTTTCCTTCCGGTTTCGATGGTGATGCTGCTCGTAGGCATCGTCTTGATGGACCTGGCGGTACAGGCCGTCCACGTCACCAATCTTAGCGCCATCGTGGCTTTGAACCCGCAAAAAGGCGGCCGGTTGATTGGAGGCTACATGGTCTTTTATTCGGTTGGCAGCGCCCTCGGCGCTATTGCCGCCACTGCAACCTACTCGCGGTTCAGCTGGATGGGGATTTCTCTCCTCGGGGCCGCGTTCAGTGCAGTTGCGCTGGCATTGTGGATCAAAAGCGAGATGTCAGCTAGGATCAATCAAGCGTAAGCGCTTCGCGTCGCATTCGCATGGTTTCATCACCGGTAATCCCCCCGGAACGCGCGAACGGGACGGCGCGATTCCGTTTGCGAAATGAACACGGGTCATTCAGCGGCTTTATCCCTGAGCTCAAAAGATCGCATGGCGGTGTTTTGCGTAGTCCGGTGACAGATCGCGCGCAAACAGTTCGCATCAAAATCATGAATCGGTATCGATGAACCGATTCAAAACTGTCGTTGGACATCCGCAGGCAGATTTTCGATTCTGCCGGTATGAGTACACAGCCCAACCATGTCTATATCGAACGAATTGACGCCCCCCGAAACATGGCGCGGTACTACGTACTCGACATGACATCCACTCTGTTTGGAGACGTGTGTCTCACGCGGGCCTGGGGCAGGATTGGCTGCCGGGGCCAAAGCAAGACACAGCACTTCGCGCGAAGGGAGGACGCGTTGATCGTGTTTCTTGACATTTTGCGACGAAAGACGATCCGTGGCTACCGGGCGCCGGCACTTGTAAATGGCCCGGTTCGGTAGGGGAGGGGAGAGCGGACGGCCCATGCTCGGACTTCGAATGATGGGAGATCATCCAGCGCGCCGGGGGCAGCCGCAATGTATGTTCGGAAAGCACGCACCCCCGTGCCAGCGATGTTCTATTCATGTTCTCGTCATCAAATGAGTCAAGACGGTTCTTCGTATCGGTTGATTGAATGCATGATTTAATTTTATCTAGCGTTCAACCGGAGGTGATAATGGAAGAATTGAGGAACGCGCTCAAGGCGCTCAGGCTGGCGCATGATTCAGCTCGTGCTGTAGATCGGGGCATGCTCACATATCTGATTGAGGTAGCAGTCCAGCAAGCCGAGTACGAAATCGCACAAGAAGAGAAAAAGCAGGCGCGACATTGAACGTGATCGACAGCAACCCAAAGCGAAAGCGCCGTCTATGGCCGTGGCTTGTATTGCTCGCCGTTACACTTTTGGCAATTTATGGATACCGACAAGCCGTCCTTGCCTGGGAAGACATGGTCAGAACGTGGCAAGACCTCGTCCAGCTGTTCTGGTGGATTATTCCAGATCGCAAGTCCTGAGCCAAAACAAAACCCGCCAAGTCGGCGGGCGAAGTTGAGAATAACGCGCGTACTGAATACATTTCGCGCTTGGTGTCGAAATTGCACGGCAAAAGTGAATGCCTGGTAAATTTCTGGTAGCAAGAAACCTGCTGGGTCAGATGGATTTCTTGTTATTTCGCGCTGCTGGCCCGCAGACACCTATCTTCCCGACCGGCTTCGGTTTGGGCCCCAGTCCCGCAAGGGCAAACAGCCCCGCCCTTACCAAGATGGGGCTAAATGCGCTTCAGTTCACAGGCATCGCGCCCGTCGTGCCGCATTTTGCAAACTTGCCTTTAGCATCCTTGCACTGAGCAGCCTTTTTCTTGACTGGCTCGCACTTGATGAATTTTCCCTTCGTGTCTCTGCACTGTTCAGCGCTTGCAGGAGCGGCGGCAAAAGACGTTAGGGCTGCGCAGACGAGTATGGATTTCCACATTGATCTCTTCTCCAGGTCACAATTGACCTGAGATGACGCTACATCAAGTGCGAGACGGACTCCATATTCCAGTTTTGTCCGGCCGCATGACAATCGTTACGGCTAAGAGCGCTTAGCCCATCAAGAACTTCGCAACAGTCTCGATGACCTCGTTGAGCGTAAACTCTGGTCCACGGGCGTTAACGCCAGGCCCTCTCAGGAATAAGCGTGGTCCCCGGTTTTGAGTTGGCCCCACCACAAACCTTCCGCGCTGCCCGCCGGGCGTCATCATAAAGCCTGTCCGCAAACCGTGCTTTTTTGTTCAGGGGCCTTGTATGGTCCCCGGCGCCAGGCGCCGAGACCGCGTTTTAACTCCAAAGCTCATTTCATCACGCACTCCAAAAACGGCGAGATACGAGCGCAATTTTGCGGTTGCACCAACGATCGACAAAACTGCTGCGTTCGAAAATTATCTCAGCTTTGTCGTCGGGGAGCGTTCGTCACCTTCACAAGGTCTAGCTGGGTTTTTTCATTCGGGGGATTTTCGCCATTGCCGGATAGGTACGAAGAGTAGCGCCGACGTTTCTACCGAACCTGACTGATCGCGACCCTATCCTATATCTATACCCCCACCCACATTTTTCTGGCGAGGATATGTAAAATAGCATATCATAATATCCTCGAAAGGATATGCTATGCCACTCTATATTAAAGACGCCGAAGTTGATCGACTTACTGATGAACTGATTGGCCTCACGAAGACGAGCAAGGTTGATGCGGTCAAGAACGCACTCATACGGGAGATCGCCAACCGTAAAGAGAGATTGCCGATCCGCGAGCGCTTGGCAAAGTCCCTTATGATGGCACGGGAGGCTGGCCCCTTTGCCCCCGGCGATCACAAGCGCGAAATGGATGAAATGTGGGGCGAGGAATAATGCTTCTTATTGATGCCTCAGTGATCGTCGCCATTCTCTCGGAAGAAGACGACGCAGCTTCTCTAATAGACCGGCTGGAGCAGGACGGCGGGCCCTTTTATGTGTCGCCGGTTGTGCGCGTTGAAGCAACGCTTTCATTGACCCGCCGACTGGCCGAGGCCACCGGCAAAGACAAGCCCGCCACGCAGGAAATGATGGAAGCCGCACGTCGCATGGTCGATCAATTTGCTTCCGATCTGGATTGCAAGGACGCAATGATTTCTGCAGATGTTGGCAATAAGGCGCTTGATGCTGCCCTACAGTTCGGCAAGATCATGAACCATCCGGCAAAGCTCAACATGGGTGACTGCTTTGCTTATGCGTGTGCAAAGGCATATAGAACGAAGATCGCTTACAAGGGCGAAGATTTCGTGCACACGGATATTGGATGGCAATATCATTGAGCGATTTATCGCGGCGTGCCGTTGCGGGTTTAGATTGTGAAAACCAGCATACCGACCAGGAATAGGATGCCGAACGGGATCATGACCCGGATCACCGTCCTCTCCGTTTCGTTTTTCGGTTTGTTGGCAGGTCCGAATAAACTTCCCAGAAGCGGTTCAATAAAGCACCCGAGCATTGCGGGAAGCGTAGGGAGGCGCGCAATATCTTCTGGCCTGAACGCTGAAAGCGTGAAATTTGATGAGTAAGACTTACAAAAGCGAAGCGATGGCCGCGATCCATGAAATGATGGAAGGCTTTCACGAATCCGGTGCGATCGATAAGCAGGCTATGCGCGAGTTCGACGACGCGTGCCTGACGTCCGTACAGGCACTTACGCCGGAAGAAATCCGCTCCATCCGCGAGAGCGAAAATATCTCGCAGCCTGTCTTTGCCCGCTACCTCAACGTCAGCAAAGGCCTGGTTTCCGATTGGGAGCGTGGCGTCAAGAAGCCGAGTGGCCCAGCGCTTCGCCTATTGACGGTGGTCCAGAAAAAAGGCCTCCAGGCAATATCATAACCGGCGACGCACCCGTCTGTGATCCGGCTTCCAAGGTTGACTCATTTCGGCGCGGAATGGATAATCCCATATCCTACGAACTCTCGAACTATGATGCTGATGGGTGTCAGTTTTTTGCTGTATAGACAGGGTCGTCCCTGGGTGCCTATGGCAGGGTCAAGCGGCTCGTCGAAACAAAATTGACCCGTCTATTCGTTGAGAAGATACAGTTGCAGAGGGTGAGCTCTTTAAATATCTGCCCTCACCTTCCGGCGATTTAGCTGACCTGCGCTATCTTACAGTTCTATTCCTGGCCTCCTTTGGGATACAGGCGATTAGTTTCTGTGCTTCCTTCAGGGCCCAGTCGGCTCGAACGTCGGATTTCGGCCAACCTGACTTTTCTCTTGCAATTATGTATCCATTCGGATACAGAAAACTCATGAACACCTTCGAGAAATCACTTCAGTTCGACAGCTGGTTGAAAGCACTGAAAGATACCAAGGGCAAGGTTCGCATCCTTCATCGCATCACTGCGGCAGAGAATGGAAACTTTGGCGACTGGAAGCCGGTAGGGGAGGGCGTTTCAGAAATGCGAATTAATTTTGGACCGGGATATCGCCTGTATTACACGCGCAGAGACGGAACGGTTTACCTGCTGCTGATCGGCGGCGACAAGTCCACTCAAAAGCGCGACATTCAAAAGGCCATCGAAATGGCCCGCACCATCGGAAAGGAATGACCATGACGGAATTCAGCAAGTTCGATGCTTCGGAGTATCTGGATAGCGAAGAAACCATGATGGAATATTTGATCGTTGCCATGGAAGACGAAAACCCGGACGTTTTCATTGCAGCGCTGGGCCATGTCGCCAAGGCACGCGGAATTGCGAAGATCGCGGAGGTTTCCGGCCTCGGTCGCGAAAGCCTATACAAGGCCCTGAAACCCGGTTCGAAGCTTCGCTATGAAACGATGCACAAAATCATTCATGCGCTTGGCTTCCGGCTGGCCTTAAGCGCGGCATAAGAACCATGCGTCATGCGTGCCAGTCAATCACCACGCGAACGCGCCCTGTGCCGTCTTAATAATGTGCCGGCGAATACGTGTCCATAGGGTCGATTCCGGTAGAGGGCAAAATGACACTCTAACGGAGATAGTCACCTGTTGGCCCGAAGCGGACTTCATTTCATCGCTGTGATAGCGAGCCAATCAGTCGGCTTGCGGTCATATGCGCTGCCTGTCCAAGCCTCGGCTTCAATCTTCCGCCAAGATGCTGATGCTCGCCAAAGCGATATCAACTGATCTTGCTGAAAATAGTTGTAATAGCGGCCCAGCGCATCTGAACCCTCTTTAGCACCAGCCTTAAAACTAGCCCAAACTACAGCATTCTCAGTCATCGCACGGTGGATTCTGCTGACTACCTCACCAAGTTCGTGTCGAGGTACATGTGTCAGAGAAGCGCAGGCGTAAACCCCGTCATAAATACCATTGGCATCCAGCTCGTTAAACAACATCGTTTTGACAGGCTGTCCGATGCGAAGTGAAGCGATGGCCGCAAGTTCCGATGATCCGTCTGTGGCATCGAGCTTGAAGCCACTCTCAATGATAGCTGCAGCATCGACGCCACCACCAGTACCTAATTCGAGCACCCTACCAGTCGGTTTGCACTGGTTGAGAAAGGTGAACAATCTCGGATTGGGCGCACTTTTGTCGGCCGTATATTCCTCCGAGTTTGCCTCGTAAAAGCTTAGGGTCGTATCGTTCATTAGCGTTCGTCCTCCCAATCTACGACCGACATAATTGCGGCAAATGTAAAATACGTGCAATGGCCGCTGTTGGCGCAACGCTGCCAGGCAGCACTTGGCCCGTTGCGGCCGTCGCGAAGCCAAGCAGGCTAGTTTCGTAGCTCCTCCCGCAGGAAGCCATCGACATCCTTGGCCGCTTGCGCCGTCGCAGAGGCGCTATATTGTAGCTGGTGACCAAAGTAGACAGTGCCAGGCTTTGGCGCGCAGACACTTATCTTCCCAACTCTCTTCTGTTTGATTCTCAGTCCCGCAAGAGGCAAACAGCCCGCGCGTAACGAAATGGGGCCGAATGCGCTTCAGTTTACAGGCATCGCGCCCTACTACACAACGGCGAGAAAAGAGCGCAATTCTGCGGTTTTATCCGCAACCGACAAAACTGCTACGCTCGAAACTTTATCTCAGCATTGTAGTCCAGAGGAAGCGGTCGTCACTTTCAAAAAGGTCGAGCTAAGGTCTTTGATTAGAGGGATTTTCGCCTTTACCGGATAGCTCTACCTCAACCAGATCAAGCAGTATTTTCCTCAGTTCAGGCCAAGGGGCATCCTTTCCCTTGTTTCCCGGATCTTGTGTGCTTATGAGGCAGTGCAGTTTTGCGGTCGCTTCTACAATCGTTCTCGGCTTTGATAAGAATAATATGCGCGACAACCTTCCTTCCTGCTCCGCCAGATCGTGCTCGAAGGCGAGAGCAGGGCTGTATCCAAGCTTTCTATCTGCCTCATTCCATCGCTCGCGACGCTTCCGCAACAGAGATCGTGCAGATGCCAACTGAGCTGGGTCCACGCGTGATTTCAGCCGGTTAAGTTCAGCGATGGTGTAAACGGTGGTTGGTCGTTCATTCGGAGAGATTTCGATTTGCACGACGGGGAATGCGCCAGCCATCGCGAGCACCTTCGACTCGGTCTTCTGCTGGTATTTGGTGATGTTTACGAGCCGCTGATGGACCTCGTACCAGTTCCACCAAAGTCGCGCTGTTGATGTTGGCCCCGGCATCTTTCGATCAGGAGCCTTTTCCAGTTCAGAAATCTGCGTAACCAAGATTTTAGCAACAGCGCCCAGAAGGTTCTTTCGGTCGATCCTTGATGGAAGCTGTGGCCAGTCCCCAATAGGATTTTGGCGTTTTCTACGGGTTGTTTTGGGCAAAGTTCTGCTATTCTCAGAATCAGCCATGATCCAAGCTCCTATAAGCTAGATTGTGGTCAGGTTGCTCATGGTGGTACGAACACCATGGGCAGCCGATTTTACAGATTGCGAGGTTACAGTTGCGGTTCAAACTTGGCAAGATAAATCACAACAGTGTTGTGAAATGAACTCTATCCAGTGTAAGCTCGCGCGCGTTGCATTAGGGTGGGGTGTGAGAGACCTCGCGCTCGCAGCCAATGTTTCGACCCAGACTGTCAGTCGTCTTGAGGCCGGCGAGCAACTCCGGATTAGTACTCTAGACGGTATCAGAAAAGTGCTTGAGAATTCTGGGATAGAGTTCATTCCAGAAAGCCACGATGGTGGCGTTGGGATCCGGCTAAAAAACAGACACCCAGACGTTTGACCTCACAATTGGCTCGTTAAAGCGTAGGTACCTGCTCAACCTGTTCAATGATACGTTGGTTTCGAAACCAATAGCATTTCCACAGCCATTCTGACCAGCTTCTGAAACTTTTGCCAGTCAGGCAAATCCTGCACATTCACCCTTTCCTGGATGGCGGATAGCACCCAGCCGACGCAAGCGCTGTCATTCAATGCTCGATAGCTATCAGAGCGCTCGAAACAGGCCACGATCCAGGGACGTGCATCGCCAGCGTTCTTTGGAATACTGGCAATTAGTTTTTGTGCCTCCTGGTAGGCACCCGCTATGTGGTGACGTTCTTCTGGACCACTTTGGGTTATCATGCCGAGGGTCCATTCGAGAGTTTTGAACATGGCCTTTGCTTCTTCGATAACGTCGTCATTCATACCGGATCGAATGCTCCCTTGAACTCGGGATCGGCGTAATAGGTAAGCTTGCCAGCGATGATAGGCCGTTGTCCCGCGAGGAACAGCAGTTGTCCCTGAGCCGGCAGGTTGCGCACCTCGTCGGGGGTGAGCAGTGGCCTTGCGGTGTGGTGCTGACTGTAGGAGATCCCTGACTTTTCGGAATCGAGAGCGCGGGCCATGGTCTGGAAGACGACCGTTTCTTGCCCAAGCAGATCGGAAACAAGCCGGGCGCTGTCATGATCGTTGACGCCGAAGACCTGAAGCACGCCGGCGTTTGACAGGAAGGTACCGGCGCGCTGCCCATAGGTGGCGCGCAGCTGGTGGACGTCCTGAAGGATCGGCCAGAGCTGGACGCCATACCCTGCCATCAGGCCCATAGCGCGCTCGATGGGGGCCAGATGGCCGAGGGCGGCAAACTCATCAAGCAGGTAGAGGACCGGCACGGGTGGCTTTGCCGGATCGCGAGCCATATCAGTCAAGCTTTGGCTGACGAGCAGGCGGAGCCAGCGAGAATATGTGGACAGGCGATCGGGCGGCAGGACGAGGAATACCGTCACGTTGCCGTGCTTGAGATCGGCAAACCGGAAATCCGATCGACCGAGGACCGTCGTCATGCGCGGGCTGTCGAGAAAATGGGTGTGGCGCTGCGCGGCCGAGAGAACGCCGGCGGCCTCGCGATCGGACTTGCCGAGGTGGCGGTTTGCGGCACGGGCGATCAAGCCACCCGCCTCATCGGAGGCCTGCATCCGCTTGAGCAGGGCAGCGAAGGTTTCTGGAGCGACAGTGAGATATTCACGCAGCGTGCCGAGGTGACGCCGGCCGGGAGATTCCACCGCGACGATCTTTAGCAACAGACCTGATATGAGAGCCTTGGCTTCCTCATTCCAATGCGCCTCACCCGCCATGCCCGGCTCATCGAACACGAGGGCGTCGGCAAGTGCGCTGGCGTCTTCCGCGACATCGAGACTGGCGGGATCGAGCGTATCAAGGGGATTGAACGCGGCCGAGCGCATGCCGGTGACGCCGAAGGGATCGAGAACATGGACCGGTCCGAACTGTTCACGCGCGCGGCCGGCGATTTTTGCATTCTCCCCCTTGGGGTCGATGCAGATCACGGAGCGCTCAGTGGTCAGCAGATTTGGAATGATGGTTCCGACACCCTTGCCGGTTCTCGTCGGGGCCATGGTCAGGAGATGCGCCGGGCCATCATAACGGATGAGGTTTTTCGTCTTCGGATCGCGGCCGATCAGCAAGCCGGTATCGGATCGGGTGAGGGGAGCTATTTCCTCGGTTGTAGCGAAGCGCGCCGAGCCGTGGGTATCGTTGGCCATATCCCCGAAGTGGATAATCAGCGGATTGGTAATGACGCGGAAAACGATCCAGACGAGGACCAAAAGCGTCACGAGATCGAGCGCGAGAAACGGAATGCTGCCAACGCCAAAGCCCATTTGCTGAAGCGTGAACCGGCCGCCGAAGCCGACGACAAACAGCGCCATAACCAAGATGAAGAGAACGCCAAGCAGCGGCTTCCAGATTTTGAAGGGTGCTGTCAACAGCGAGACGAACGCCCATAGTGGATCACGGGCAGCGGCGCGCAACATATTCTTGAAAGCGGCCCATGCAAGCGTCGCTCGTCTCATGAAGCGACTTCCGTGCCGTTGCTGTTCTCTGTCGTGTTGGCCGGCCCTGATCCGAGCAAATCGGCAAAGAGCGCCTTGTCATTGTCGCGGCTGAGGAAGCCCGGCAGCTCGCGGCGTAACCAGTCGCCCAGGCGTTTGGTGAACTCCGGATCATTGGCGTTTTCCAACCGATGCAGGACGAGCGCGCCGAGCAGCACCTTGCGGCGTGTGTCGTTTGCGCGATCCTGTTTCGATAGACGTGCCTTGAGGGCCGAGCGTTGCGCCTCCAGCTCAGCCAGGCGCTGTTCGATCGATTTTCTTGCCACTGTTGATCCTTTCATTTTTTCGTCGCGGTGGGCACCGTCTTGAGATGAATAAGGACGCCTTTCTGCGTCTTGCCGGATCGGTCGATGTCGAATTTCCCCGTGGCCTCCACGAGATCGCTGAGGCGGACAAAGCCGTAGTTTCTGGAATCGAGTTCCGGCGATTGCTTTGCGACATGAGAGCCGACCGCACCGAGATTGGCCCAGCCGTCTTCGTCAGCGGTCGCGATGACGGCTTTGCTCAGCATGCCGATCAAGGCTTTGTCGATTTTGCTTTTCTGGGGCACGGCTGGCTCGACGGTTGCTGCCCCTGTGGCCAGACCTGAAATTTCCTTCGTGGCGGTTTTCTCGATTGCCCCTCGTGCCGACGTTGGTTCGGCGGTTGCAGGTTCTTCGACCGACGCATTGAGGACGTCGAAATAGACGAATTTGTCGCAGGCCGTGATGAACGGGCGAGGGGTCTTTCGTTCTCCAAAACCGTAGACTGTGACGCCCTGTTCGCGGATGCCGGCCGCCAGTCTCGCGAAGTCGCTGTCGCTGGACACGATGCAAAATCCGGAGAAGCGCCCGGTGTAAAGCAGGTCCATGGCGTTGATGATCATCGCGCCATCCGTGGCATTCTTGACCGTTGTATAGGCGAACTGCTGGACCGGCTGGATGGAGTGTTCGAGCAGGCATTCTTGTCGGCCATTCAGATTGGGTTTGGTCCAGTCGCCGTAGATGCGTTTGACGCTTGATGTCCCGTAGTTGGCGATCTCGGCCAGCAGCCCTTTGACAATCCTGGGTGTGGCGTTGTCACCATCAATCAGCAGAGTGAGTGTATCGGAACTCATAGCGAAAATCTTTCATCTGGTGAACGCATTGTCGTCCGCAGTCGCTGCGATCAGTGGCTGTAATTCCGGTTGCTAACTGACATTCATGATCGTCTTCCTCGAATATCAAACGGTTGAACTTTTGCGTCTCCTTCGCCGCCACAGGCGCTCGGTCACGCCTCCGGCCAGTGGCGTTACGACGGCGAAGATTAATGCGACCACCAGCCCCCTGATATCGAAAACGGCTGTGGTGGCGAAGGCGATAAGGGCGCCGATGAAACAACCGGCAATAAACGGGAGATGGGCTTTCATCGGAGTTGTCTCCTTTAACACGCTCATGTTGAAGCCTGCGGTTGAACCCAGCATAACAAAACGGGAATGCACCTCAAGCGAAAAATGCAACCTGTGATGTTGAAAATCGCAGCGACTTGTGGTTTTTTTGACGCTCAATCATTTCACTCAAACTTCGAACTGGAACGCCATACCGTGGCCGATTGAGCGAAGCGATTGAGGTTACTAAGGGCGCACTTACGACCTTGCTGCGCAAGGTCAAGGCGATCTGCGAGGCGATGGAAACGGAAAGGAGGTTTGCGAAGTGGCGATCTACCATCTGAGTTCGAAACCTATCTCGCGTTCTTCCGGCCGTAGCGCTGTCGCATCGGCGGCTTACCGCTGTGCCGTTCGCCTGACCAATGAGCGCGATGGGCTGACGCATGATTTCACCCGCAAGCAGGGCGTTGAGCATTGCGAGATTGTCTTGCCGGAAGGCGTAACCGCCGATTGGGCCAAAGATCGTTCGGCGTTGTGGAACGCGGCCGAGCGAGCGGAGCGGCAGATCAATTCGCGTGTCGCCCGCGAATTCGAGATTGCGCTTCCGCATGAGCTTTCGGTCGAGGCGCGGCTTGAGGCAACACGAGAGTTCGCGCAGCATCTGGCAAACCGCTATGGCGTCGCGGTCGATTTTGCGGTGCATGCGCCACATGAGCAGGGCGACGTTCGCAACATCCACGCGCATGTGATGACAACGACGCGGGCGGTGACCGAAGATGGTTTGGGCGACAAGACCAATCTTGAGCGCAAGAACAGCGCGCTGCTGGCGGAGGGGATCGCCACAACCGACATGCAGCTTCGGGACATCCGCCAGTCGTGGGAGCAGATCGCCAACAGGCAGTTGATGCGCGAAGGACTGGATATCCGCATCGACCATCGTTCGCATTCCGAACGTGGACTTGAGATCGAGCCGACCGAGCATATGGGCGTTCATACCACGCAGATGCAGCGGCAGGGTATGGAGGTCGAGCGGGCGCGGTTGGACGAGGATGCAGCGAAGCGCAATGCCGAGCTGATCCGTGAAAAACCCGAGCAGGTTCTGACATTGATCACCGCCGAAAAGAGCGTGTTCGATCGGCAAGACATTGCCCGTACACTGCATCGCTACATCAACGATGACGCGCAGGCCTACCAGAATGCGTTTGCGTCCGTCATGGCCTCGCCGGCACTGGTGCAGCTTCAGGCTGAACGAAAGGATCAGGAGAACGGCGAGGTTTTGAAGGCGCGCTATTCGACGCGGGAAATGATAGAGACCGAGAGCGGCATGATGCAGGCGGCCGAGCGGCTGCACCAGGCGCGTAACCATGGCGTCGATCGGCGTTATGTTGCCCGAGCCATAGCACGGCAGGACGAGGCGATCCAGAAAAGTGCAGGTGATGTTTCGGCCCGGCTTTCGGACGAGCAGCGCCAGGCAATCGCGTATGTGACGGGTCGCGAGCGCATCGCCGCGGTCGTCGGCTTTGCCGGTGCTGGCAAGTCGACCATGTTAGCCGCCGCCCGTGAGGCTTGGGAGGCTCAAGGGTATAAGGTTCATGGCGCAGCACTTGCGGGCAAGGCAGCCGAGGGGCTAGAGGAAAGCTCTGGCATCCAGAGCCGCACATTGGCATCGTGGTCCCGCGGTTGGGAGAACAATAGGGAGACAATCGGCCGCGGCGACGTGTTCGTCATCGACGAGGCCGGCATGGTTGGAAGCCGGCAGCTTGCCCACTTCATTGGCGAGGCCGAGCAGCGCGGCGCAAAGATCGTGCTTGTCGGCGACCATCAGCAGCTCCAGGCGATCTCAGCCGGCGCACCCTTCCGCATCCTTGCCGAACGTCTCGGCCATGTCGAACTGTCCGAGATCCGCCGACAGCGCGAGGGTTGGCAGCGGGAGGCGTCGGTTGCGTTTGCCACGCATCGCACAGCCGAGGGGCTTGCCGCCTATCGGGATAATGGGAACATCAATTTCAGCACGAGTGGGGATAAGGCGCGGGCTGCGATCGTGCAGGATTATCTTGCCGACCGCGAGCAGCGTCCGGACGGCACCCGAGTTGCCATGGCGCATCGCCGCGCCGATGTGCGGGCGATCAATCAGGACATTCGGTCCGGCCTTCAGGAAAGAGGGGAATTGGCGCGGGGCCAAGTGCCCGCCGTGGGTTCAGATGTCATCGCGCTGACCTTCCAGACCAATGATGGGAGCCGAGAGTTCGCCCCGGGCGACCGGATCGTATTCCTTGAGAACAGCCGCGACCTGGGTGTGAAGAACGGGATGCTTGGCACGGTCGAGCATGTCGAGGCGGGAGCACCGGGTGCCGGCCCCAGGATCATCGCGCAGCTCGACGGCCCAGGCGGCAAGGGAGACGGAGATAGCGTCAGCATTCCGATGGACAGCTACCAGGCGGTCGACCACGGCTATGCGACCACCATCCACAAAAATCAGGGAGCGACGGTCGATCGCGCCTTTATATTGGCCTCCACCACCATGGACCAGCATCTGACCTATGTCGCCATGACCCGGCATCGCGACGGCGTGCAGCTCTATGCCGACAGCCAAGAGTTCACCAATGCGGGGCGTTTGGTCGACCATGGGGCTGCGCCCTACGAGCATAATCCGAAAGCGCGTGAGAGCTATTTCGTGACGCTCGAAAACGACAAGGGAGAGCAGCGGACGGTCTGGGGCGTCGATCTCAAGCGAGCGATTGAGGAAGCTCAGCCGGCGATTGGTGACCGGATCGGCCTGCAGCATGAAGGGGCCACCCCTGTGACGCTTCTTGATGGCACGCAGACGCAGCGCAATTCGTGGCGCGTGGTCGAGGGCGGGGAACTGGCCTATAGCCAGCTTGAACACCGCCTGTCGCGTTCCGGCGCCAAGGAAACGACGCTGGATTATATCAGGGACTTTGCCGAGCGGCGGGGGATCGCAGGCGACCCAGGGATTGCTGAAGCGTTCGGGGTCAGAAGCGAGATCGACCTTGCTGCTGCCCAAAAGCAGCGCCAAAATGTTTCGTCCCGTGCGGCCCAACCGGTACGGGAGCAACAGGACCGGCCATTCGATCGCCAGCGGGTTTACGAGGAACGTGCCGGCGATCTGGCCGGTCCTGTTCGCCGTGAGGATGCCGCACAGGATCTCATGCAGGATTCCGGCGGTGATCGACAGCGCCAGTGGCCAGCCGAGAAGCCCGCCCCGCTTGTACCTGCGATCACGCGCCATGACCGCAGCATTGAGGACGTGGCACGCGAAAAGGCCAAGCCGGCGATTGATCATGGATTTGAAGCGGTGGAGTCGGTGGCGCGAAACGTCTTTCGCGATCCGGCCGAGGTAGCGGGCCGATTGCGCACCGCGATCACGGAGAAGGAGGGCAATGGCAAGGTGATAGCAACGGCGATGGCCGAGCGGCCCGAACAGTTTGGGGCCCTGCGCGGAAAATCCGGCCTGTTCGGTGACAACAAGGAACGGAAGGCGGCGCTTCATTATGCCAAGGTTGTTGCCTCCCATATCGGATATACCTCCGACCGTTGGGAACGCCGGCTTGGCGAGGAGCGGAAGTCGGAGCAGTGGCAGCGCGAAAAACGCGATGTCGTCGAGGTTCCCGGCCTCACGCAGCGCAGCGCAGAGATTCTTGATCGCGTAGACAAGGTCTCAATGAACGAGCGGCATCAACTCATCGATGAGCTGCGATCGACGCCCGATGGTCAGGCCGCACTCGAGGAAGCCAAACTGGTCGCAAACGCTCTCCAGCAGCGTTTCGGCCATTCGGATCCTCGTAACTTCGCCAAGGAGCTCGATCAGCACCCAGAGCTGGCGAAGCAGGCCGCGCAGATCAAATCTGTGGCCCGCGCCGTCGAGCGCACCCGCATGGCCGAGCTAAGCCGTGACCACACGCTGAAACAGCAGCTTACCCGGTCGCAGGGGCTTGGGTTGAGCCGGTAGGAGGGCATCATGGCCATGAACAGCTCCAAGGGAGCGGTGTTGTTGCCGTGCGCGTGGCCCTTGGTCGGTGAATAGCGGGGACAACTTGCCGGTTGTCACAATGATATTAAGGTTTTTCTGGTGAACTGTCGCGATGACGAAGCCTCCCAGATCAAAGCCGCTCCTTCGTGAGACAGAAGCCCCGATCCGCTCGAAGCCGCGCCGCAAACGTAACCCGGCTCAGCCGCAGTTGCTTTTCGATCCCATGCCCGACCGCGTTGAGCCGACACTCGCGCAATTGAAGGCAAAGCCGCCCCAAGGGCCCGAATGGTCCTGGGAGGTAAAATGGGATGGATACCGTCTTGCCGTTCATATCGAACCGCAGGGTGTGCGAATTCTGACCCGCGGTGGCCATGACTGGACACACCGGTTCCCAGCCATCGAACAAGCGGCACGCGCGCTTGGGCCGGCGACGATGATCATCGATGGCGAGGCCGTTATTCTCAACGAGGAAGGTCGATCGGATTTCGGGCTGCTGCAGCAATCGCTTGGTGCCTCCGGCAAAGCCGCGGGCAATCGGGCCTCGAATGCCATCCTATACGCGTTCGATCTTTTTTACCTCGATGGGCATGATCTGCGCGGTATCGAATATCGATCGCGCCGGCATCTGCTCGAAGACACCCTGAAGGATCAGGACGGCGTTATCCGGCTCTCGGAAACGATCGACGCTGATCCTGTCACCCTGCTCGAGCACGCGCGCAGCCTTGGTCTCGAAGGCATTGTCGGCAAGCATGTCGATCAGCCCTACCGTTCAGGACGAACCGGGGACTGGGTGAAACTCAAATGCGTCCAGAGTGAAGCATTTTTCATCGCGGGCTATGAGACCTCAACGGGTTCATCCGGTGGCATCGCATCTTTGGCGCTTGCCGCATATAGCGGTGATGAAATTATCTATGTCGGCAACGTCGGCACGGGTTTCAAAGGAGCTGAGGCCATCCGGCTTCGAAAGATGCTCGACAAGCTCCGGTGGAAACAGAAACAGCCACCAGTGGGTGACGTGGGAAACAGCGATATCGTCTGGGTTCATCCAACCTTGATTGCAGAGATCGAGTTCCGGGCGTGGACCGCCGACGGCAAACTGCGCCATGCGGCATATAAGGGACTGCGAGAGCGGCAGGACAATGCTGACGTTTACCGGTTAGGGTAGTTACAAGGGACACCGGCTAAACCGGCCTCGCTGTTGGCGCCTACTGTGAGCGCCAGTGAAGGCGCCTCGGCCTTAAATTATGAAGCAGTCCTACTTTTAATCCGCTCCCCCACTGGTTTAAATACAGGTGAAAACCGACAGCTGATAACGTTGCGAATGGTTTCAGCTAAAAAGATTTGTCTGCTGCTGTTCGCGCCATCTCTCATGGTGCTGGAGAGGCAGTTGGAAACGTTGCGTTCCAAAAGTTCGTTGCCTCAAATTTCCAATTGAAACGAGGGACGAACCGTCGATCAGGAGCGCCGATAACAGCTTCGATGAGAAGCTGCGCATCATGCAGCTTCAGATTTATAGTATTCGCACGCAATACCGCCAAAATCTCGGATGCTCGCGTTCCGTCCGAAATGGAAGACAGCACAAGCCGTTTATAGGTGCGATCCTTGCACGCGCATCGTCTATGCTGGCCTTGCCACTAAACTTGTCGTTCGCGTGCGCACCGCCGCTCTTTGCCGCAATTCTTGCGGGTCCAGGAAGCGACGTAGCATTGTGGGTGGCCACTGCATTGTCACTGTCCGCGCTGTCGGCTTTGGCGCTGCTCGTACTTCGTAACAAAAGCCGACGACAGGAGAGAAGTCGCCTAGACGTTGGTCTTGGGGAACAACCAAATAGCTGAGATTAGGCGATCACCCTGTCTTGTAGCAAATCTCCTGACTTTGCAGAGCTGCAAAAATCGGGCTAACATATCGAACAAAATCCGGAAATTTTGCGGCAGATCGCTTGGAGGTATCAACATGGAGCATTTTACAGAAATCAGTCTGGCCTTCGGTGCCTTCGCGCTCGGGATGTTCAGCCCCGGTCCGAATATTCTTTCTGTCGTTGGCACGTCGATGGCCGTTAGCCGCAAAGCGGGCATCGCACTGGCTCTCGGTATCTCTGCAGGATCTTTTCTTTGGGCTTCCATGACCGCGATCGGTCTGACGGCATTGATTGCTGCCTATGCTTCAGTGCTAACGGTCATCAAGATCGTCGGCGGTCTTTATCTTCTCTGGCTGGCTTTCAAAGCTTTCCGCTCAGCCGCTTCAACAAAACCGATCATAGATGTAGGCGGGTTGGCAGCGAGGAGCCTTAGCATGTATTTCCTCCGCGGTCTGACAGTCCAGATGACCAACCCGAAAGCGGCATTGACCTGGATCGCAATAATGTCTCTCGGCCTCGGGCACTCTGCGCCATCGTCAACCGCGCTCGTGATCGTACTCGGGACAACAATCCTCTCGGTTGTCGGCCACCTCGCCTATGCCGTCGCCTTCTCGACCAAGCGCGTTGTCACGACATATGACCGTGCTCGCAGATGGATTGACGCAGGATTAGGGGTGTTCTTCACCTTTGCCGGAATCAAGTTGCTTACAAGCCGGGCCTGATGCCGTGCAGCCCCCGAGGGTTTTTGGACGGTCTGCCACAGCATAAGCCTCATCTTGCCGAGCGATCTTCCAATTCCACGTCACTATAGAAATGTGTTACGCACAAGCCGTGAATCAGGGAAAGTGTATGAGCAACTCGACTGCCAACCCTTATCAGAAAGCTTTCATAGGCGCGGCGGCTGTTGCGTTTCTTTACATGCTCTTGCTGGCGTTTGCCGCGACACGTCGGGTCCAGAACGAGTTTGAAGCGGGCAACTGGGGCTACTTGCTTGGGCTGTTTGTTTTCACAACACTGATCGGAACGCTGACCGCAGGTTACTGGACGCAAAAGTCATCGAAATATCTGTCGTTCGCGCGTGTGGCGCTGCGGGGAGCTGCCATCGCGTTCTGCCTGCTACTTCTGCAAGGGATCGGCAAATTTGCCGAGCAGCGGGAGATGTTGGTGGCGAGGACCGAGGCAATCGCCCAATGGAAGCTCAAGCCGATGCCGGTGCAAGCAGCCTGGCCTGAAGGCTGGCGCGTGCAACCGGTTTCGTTCGACGATCAACTGTCGGGCTTTATTCAGGTAGCTGAACGAGAAACTGCTAATGCGGTTAGCTTCACGTCGCTTGCCTGTGCGTATCGTTCGACACTCTCGGCCGACCGCCGATTTGACGAAATGCTTAAAGGCACCGCGGATGGTTTCTTTGCCAAATTCAAGGCACAGGGCATTGAACTTGTCTCCGGCGCGACGGGCGACGGGGCGATAGGTCCGTATGCAGGGCGGCGGCTGGAATTCGACAACAAGGGTGGCGCGGTCTCCCTCCACGGAGAGATTGTAACTGCGGACGCGCCGGCCTGCCGCCTGCTCTTAATCGCCTACCACGCAGGGGAACCATACGACGCCATGAAGGGGGTCATTGACAGGTTCAAGGCGTCAGTCAAATAGCTCGCCTATCGGCTATATCAACAACGACCCGAATGGCTGTGGTAGCGTGCATGCGTTGACCAATCGTGGCCTCGCCTATCTCAACGACGACGACATATCGCGCGCGCTCGCCGATTTCGACGCCGCCCTTAAACGTGCACCGGACGCTTCCGACCTCTACAGCTTTCGTTCTATCGCCCGCCGCCAGGCAAGCGACGAGGCAGGCGCGAAGGCCGATGAAGCAATGATAAGAGCTGCTGCCCCGAGGAGGCCAGTAGTCTCCCCGCTCCGCCTCATGGTTCCCGGGTGGCTCGCTTAGCGTTTACCTCGCTGCGCTTTGCATTCGCCGCAGTGCGGAGACTGGCATTGTAGCTTCAAGCCATGTGGGGGGCCATATTCGTGCCAATGCCATAGCTGTTATTTGCGGCATTCTGGATCATTGCGATGGCAACCGGCGGCAGGACCAAACTCCAGACGGCGAGCCAGGCAATCGAGACCAGCCGTCCTTCGCCTCTTTCGCGTGCGCGATCGTTGAGAAGATCGCCGAGAGTCATGAGGAGGATCGGCAATCCGAGCGGCACGAGGATCGCGATGAACATGGCAGCAAGCGGCGTGAGCAGACGTTGGGACGGCTCGGCGCCGGCCAGTTCGCCGTGGATGCGATAGACCCAATATGCAAGATAGATAAACGCGGCAACGCAGATGCAGAGAACGAGAATGGAAACAAGCAGCATGACGGGGGAATAGGCGACGTGGAAACCACTCGCCTCAGACAGATAGAGGCCGAGTGCCATCAGGAGGAGAAGGATCGGCGAGAAGAGCAGGATGATTGCGACAACAAGAGGGGACCGCCGACGCGGCACCAGCGGCCTGTGTCGCGGACGCGGCGGTTCGTCGTAGGCGAGCTGTCCGGCCGGAAGCAAAAGGATGACGGCAAGCATCAGGCAAGCGAGGAAAGCCAGAACGAGAGGCAGGCCGCCTGGGTCGAGATCGTATAGCATCGACGCGCCGATCGGAGCAAAAGCCGAGGTCAGTATGGTCGTCGACATGAGAGCAAGTGCGCAGCCGAAGTCGATTTTGCCCGGACGTCCCGCGACCAGAAAGATGGCGATCGCAAGCGGATAAACCGCCCGAACCGACCCCAATGCCAAGCCAAGCACAAACAGAAACACCGGTGATCCCCACAGCGCCGGCGCCGGAATCAAGCCGACGGCGATAACGGCGCAGAGAAGCATAGGGGCAATCAACGCCGGGCGACCATGGCGGCCCGCCACGACAAAGGCGAGGAACGCGCCGAAAATCCAGCCGAACGTGGAGCCGAAATAGAAGATGCCGATAATCTGAGCGCTGCTCCCGTTCGCCCGCGAAATCAAGGGGAGGATTGTGCCAAGCTCTCCTCCGGCAATCGCCAGAAGAAGCGAAGATAAAAAAAGGCCCCAGTAGCGATACGTGCTGAGGAAATCAGCCAGCGTCCATTCAACCTTGCGAGAGGGGGAAACCATGTCGTCCATCGCTAAACTTTCTCTCCATTCCGTTTGACGGCATTTGAACCGGACAGACCGCGCAAGCCTCTGCACACTTTGTCAGAGGACATCATCGCACACTCCGTTGCCGCTTTTTGATGAGGCGCAACGTTTCCCGATCATAAGCCATGCCGCTCCAGCGCGCGACAGCGCTGGGCGTCAGCCATGCATCGAGCTGCTCGGGTCTATGCCGGGCCAGGTGGAACAGGGCAGCCCGCACATAAAACGGCCGGGTATTGGCGTACTCGTCGGTGTTCCCACCACACTTGTCCGGTAGCCAGCCCTTTTCGACAACGGTGTCGAGCACCGGATCGTCCGATGGATGATCGATCAGGAAATAAAGCAGTGCTGAACCTCCAGCATTGACGTAGTGCCCGAGGCCGGCAAGAAACCAATCGGGCTTTGGCCGGTAGTTTGAATAGAGGTGCAGCCCATAGGCCTGCATCGCAGCCGTCAGCGATGCGCGGTAGCGCGTATTGTCGGAGCCGAACCCAGCCAGAACGTCGTGATCGTCCAACGCCAGACGATCCTTGAACGCTACATCCATCATGCGCGGCAGGTCGGGAAGAGAGAAGTGGCTGGCCGCCGCCTGCCGCAGGCGCAAATCGTCGAAGGTTGCGAGCATGGCGAACACTTTGTCGGCTTTCACCGGGGGCAGCGCTCTTGCCGCCTCGATGATCGGCTCTCGCAAGCCCGCCTTGATCAACCGCCAGCTTAGATTGACGGCGTCGCCATGACCGTCGGCGCCCGCAAACGAAGGGAATGCCGGCGTCCAGCGATCCAGGCCGTTGCTTTTCTCCCAGCTGTAAGCGATCGGCGGCGGCGCGTGATCTGCGACGGTGACCACCACTTGCCCGATATCGAGCGAGGCCGGATCGCGCGCCAGGTCGTAGGCGATGGAATGGATGTAGGGCGCATCGTCGAGTGGTGCAGCCCGGGTCTTATTGCGCGGAAACAGCAGCGGAAGCGGTATGGCATCGTTTTCGAACTGATTGCGCGCCATCTGCCAGGGCGACGCCTCGAAAGCCGCGCGGGCGGCCATTTCCAGACCTCCATCGGAGGAGCGGGAGAACAGCTTTCGGAACCGCACGACAGCCTCGCCGGGCTTGATCAGCTTTCGCGACAGGACGCAGCGCTTATTCTTCTTGCCGGCCCACACGCCGTCCTTGACTAGGCAAAGCGGATCTTCCTCCGCACTCTCGCCCAAGAGAGGCCCTGGCAAGTCTTCCTCCAGGAAGTGCTTATACGCAGACGTTTGCGCCAATCCTACCAGCCACTCGTTCTGCCGCATCTCCTGTGTCCATGCCATGCGCTGAGCAGATTCGAGCGAGAACCGCCAAGGAAGGTGGTAACCCCGACGAACGAGCTGTTTGGCCGATGACAAAGCCTCGTCAAATCGGCCGAGTGCCGCCAATGCGCATATGGCGTTGAACTCGAAATGGCTCGTATCGATGACCGGGCACGACAGATACCACTCCAACTCTTGCTCTATCAGCGGCATGGCCCGCCGCGGCGCCTCCGCAAGGAGCGCACTTTTCACATAGCCAGCATGAAACGTCTGCACAATGTCGAGCCGATGATCCAGTTCGCCAAGCGCTATCGCTCGCTCATGCCGCTCGAGCAGCCAGCCAGGGTCGATCTCGAACGGGCCGTAATCTTCGGTCTTTGGGTGTGCCAGCAGTTCTGCCACGAGGGGATCGGCGAGCGGCTTTGCTCTGTGCACATATTTGAAGCATTCGTTGAGCAGGCTGATCGCCCGGTTCTGATCCTTGAGAGAAAGCGCCGCGTCGATCAGTGGCGCATGCAGGAAATGGAAGAGATCCAGCATCCGCCAATAGCCTTCGCTCTTTCGGTTGGGCGGCGAAAGATCATCGTTGAACCTCCTGAAAAGGCTGGCAACCTGGTCGTGCCGGCCCGATCTCAACAGTGCCCCCGCCATCAACATGCCCGCAACCCCTATCGCCGAGTGCGGTTGCTGACCCGTGTCGAGTGCGGCCACCTCCAGCGGACGATCGACCAAGCCGATCAGCGCCTCGTCTGGCGCTTCCGCGTCAAGGCAACTGCCAAGCAAGGCAACCAGCTCATCGTGCGACATCATATGCTTCCCCACCTGCGGCACAAAGCCCAGCACGGTTTTTGCGCTGGAAATTTAGACGGCTCAGCAGCCAATTGATCATTCTCACGAACTCTCCAGAACGACACCCGCGTTCCAGGAGACTACCGGGATGCCGCGAGATTTTCCATGGCCGTATGTCTAAACAAATCGCGCAGCTGTTGTTTCTGCCGGACGAGATCGGCATATTTGCTGCTGATCGTCACGCGTCGATGCCTCTTATCGGGACAAACCCGGTTTTCCATGCCTTGAAGGGGACCGCTTCGCTCGTCGGCTTGGCAGTTTCCGCGACGTCTGCGCGGTACCTTCGTCGTCTGAAGAGGGCCGTCAGTCACGTCAACCATCGAGAAGCCAACGATTTCATCACTCAAGACAGCAACCCAAGCACATGGGGAAGCAGAAATCATCTCAGAGAGTGAGCTCTCGGTAATGCCCAACTCAGCAAGACGCTCTCGCGATATGTGGTTCTCCGCACCGAAGTCCGGACATAAAATAGGGCTGAAACATCACCCCGTTTCAGCAAGTCTAATCTCTACAGCCAGAACCGTGCTCTGTATTTTCAGCGAATCCCCCGCTGATATCACCTACATTCGAAACTATCGTGACGGCCATCGACATGACTGCATTGGGCGGACTATCTCCGTTAGAGTGTCTTTTCGCCCTCTACCGGAACCGACCCCATGATAGTCTACCGGGACGAGTTACTCGACGGGTAGGTCGTCGTTGTCCACAATGCGCGACCGGCAAGACGCAAGATCAAAAGGGGCTTCATGAGTAGGTGGGACAGCAACATGAGCGATACCGTTGCGATCATAAAGCTCGAAGAACTGATCCGCCGCCTCGGCGACGAGGGAAGAGATATTTCTGCTATCGGCCATTTTTTTGAAGTAGGCGAGTGGTTGATTGCATTTGAAGGCGTCGAAAACGCCTTCTCAAAAATTCCCCTCGATAACGAGACGCGGGATAAACTCCTATGGCTTAGGGAATATTTCGGAGATTAATGACAACTCACATGGTGTCGCAAAAATCCGAGTTTTGCTCGATATGTTATTCCGACTTTTGCAGCGCTTCAAAATCAGGAATTGTGCGACACCGGAGGCTTGGACGGGTGGTTTACGTAATGTCCGGTTCGGGCTAGGGTCAGTTCAAAAGTGGACGACGTCGATCCGCTCGTACAAGTGAGCGCTCTGGGCTCGGTAGGTGGCGAGATCGAGAAACGTAGGAAGGTTTCTGTTGACGACCCGCCGGATGTTTCTGCTCCTGATGACCATGGCACCAGCGGCCCTGCGCAGCGGTGTCGGACACGCCTCGGTAAGGGATGACCAGATGTGGGACGCCGTGCTGCGCAACGTAGAAGGCTTCCGTGCCGGCGCTACCCGGCTCGGCCTAACGGGGAGTTGGGATCGGCCTGCCGCGCCGATCGTCGTCGACATTCGCCCGCCCGCCGGCGAGGATGTGGTTGGCGCTATGGAGCGCGAGATCGGCGAGCCGATCCCGCCGATACTGCTCCAATTCTATCGCGACGTTTCGGCGGGTTTGGAGATCGAATGGCTGCTGCCCGGACGACGTGTCGTCATGCCGGAAGGCTGGTCGAGCGTCATCTACGATCTCGTCCCTCCCGCTCCGTTCCGGGAGCAGACAAGCCAACCACCAAATCCCGTCGAGCCGACCATCAATGCCGGCCACATACGCTTCTTCCTCGACGAGATCCCCATGCTCTTGCGCAACATGGAGATGTGGAAGCAGAACTTCCGCGACATGGAGGCGACGGTAGGGGATGATCCGGGAGCGCGGCTTCATTACCAACGCTACCGGCAATGGTGGGATCGAGCTTTCCCCCTAGGTCTGGACCTAGGCGGCAACCATATCGGTATGGACCGCAAGGATGAGGCCGGTCGCCTTCTGTGGCTGGATCACACGGGAGGCGACGCACCCGGCTGGTTCATCGATCACACGCTTCCCGAGTTCCTGCTGATTCAGAGCCATCTCGGTTGGACCGGGTTCCGGGGCATCGAGTTCAACTTCTTCCGCGACGAAGCCGCAGAACCGGGAGAGCGGGAGCGAGTTTATATCGAAGAGCACGCAGCGGACGGCGAATTTGCTCCCCTTCCGCCCAGTACTTACCTCATCGATGACCGTAGCGAAGCGGCCCGGCAATGGCGCCGCTGGCTCGCCCTTCCCGAACCAGGGTGACATGAAGATCGGAACGGCGGCTTTCGGTGAACGACGCGACTGCCTCGAACGGCGACAAAGGGCCGGAAGTGGACTTTCACCGCTGTCGCAAATCTTCCGAGTTTTGCCCGAAATGTTAGCCTGACTTCGTTCGAATGACGGGGCCTGGGGAAAGGAGGCGACGCATCACCCGCCTCAGGTCTGCTGGTACACGGCGACGACGCGCTCGAAAGCCCGGTCCTGAAGATCCTTGTCGCGAATCAGGAAATAGACGGTGCCCTCCCCGCTGTCCTGCATCCAGCCGGGCACGCTGAGCTGCAGCAGGAGCCGCCAGTCCTTTGCCGTCTCCATCACCTTGGTCCTGTTCTTCGCCCAATCCTCTTGGGAGAGAGACTGCGTGTTGTAGTCGCTGACGACGACCGCGTCGTAACGGGGATCGTCCTGCTCAGGCACCGGCGCGCCGAGGAGCAGACTCTCCTGCTCAGCACCTTGGGAAACTTCGTCATAGGCCTGGCTGAACGCCTGGGCGCCGCCGATCACCGCCCGATCAGCGGAATAGGTCGTGACCAACCGGCCGGTCGCCTCGAATTCGAGGCTGGAAAAGGAGGGCAGCTGCAGCGCAACCTTCAGAGCCATCGGTCTGGAAGGACCGCCATAGGGTGTGCCCGGCTGCGGCGTACCGGGCGAGCGTCCGGCTGTATGCCGTATTGCCTGTTCGTGTCGTCAATCATCGTGCGATAAGCAGAAGCGGCGGTGACAAGACTGTCCGGCATGGCGGCATGCGCAAGCGCCTCGGCCGGGCTGCGGTCCCAGATCACCTTGGCCGACTGTACCCCCGTGTCGAAGGGGCCGGCAATCAAATCGTAAAAGAACAACAGTCGGCCAGCGTCAGGCAGGGGCTTTGCCACATCGCCGAGACCCGCCGCCTCGCCCAGATCGACCTGCGCCATGAAGGCATAGGGCAGGCTTGCGGCAAGATGCCGACGCAAATCCGCGTCGAAAGGTTCGCCGGCGCGTTTAGCAATCTCATCGATATCGTCAGGGACCGGTCGTCGCGGCCACTCGATCACCTTGGGCAGATCCGGCGTACCGCCGATCCGGCTACCACCAAGCTTGTCGTCATTTTTCACTGAAAACACCATGGCCGGTCGCAGCGCGCCCGCCACCATCTCGACCATATTGGGAGCAAACCGCTCCTCGATTACCTGATGCGCTTGCGCCGGCGTATCGAACATCACTTACCCCTTGCCATATGCATTACGGGGTAAGGTAAAGTCACCGAACCGTGACGGCAAGTGCCGATAAGGGTGCCACCCCCAACCACGTCCGGCTCGAAATCGCCCCCACGTCGGCTGAGCGTAGAAGGCTTCCCTTGCCCCCAGCAAACTGGAATGCCGCAACGATGACGACCAGGTAATCTGCACTGTGATTGTGAAGGCAACATTTGGCGGCTTTGTGCCGAGAGTAGCCTTTCGCTTTTGTCGCAAATCTCCCGAATTTTACTCGATATGATAAGCCGACTTTTGCAGAATTAGGAATTTTGCGACATTAGGGCCGCGATCAGTTCTACCTTTTCGACAACCTGCGCATTGTGGCGCGTCGATAGACGCCCGCTCAATTCAGAGCCAAACTGCTGCCACTTCTTGTGACGGTGATCGTACATCGATTTTGAAAGCAGCCAAGTATCGCTTTCCCCCAAGTTTGCGTGTTTATTTTCGGTTTTGGACGCTGCGGTCTCGCTTACCATTATCCA
>UCJU01000008.1:65955-94646 GCA_900472925.1 Hyphomicrobiales bacterium | reverse complement strand
CACCACATCGGCCCTGTCGGCTCTCGACAGCACCCAGGTTGCAGCCTTTGCTCCAACCCAGATCGCTGCCATGACCACCGATCAGCTCCAGTCGTTCAACTCCGACAACATTGCAGCCCTCACCACCAAGCAGGCGGCTGCCCTCACATCGGCACAGGTGGCGACACTCTCCTCGGCAGAACTCAACAGCTTCGAAACAGCCGAGATCAAGGCTTTGAGCACCGGCGCTCTGGCTGGAATGTCAACCGATGCCGTCGCAGGCCTCAACACAGCAGCCCTGACAGCCTTCAGTGCAACCCAGGTTGCGACACTGACAACAGTCCAGATCGCTTCGCTCAAGTCCGACCAGATCAAGGAGCTCACAACCGACCAGATCAAGGCTCTGACTGCCAATCAGGTCGCGGCCATCACCACGTCCTCTATCGCTACCTTGACGACGGATCAGGTCGCAGCGCTCTCCAACAAGCAACTGGTCGCTCTCTCCACGGATCAACTGCAGGCGTTCACGTCCACGAACATTGCAGCCCTCACCACCACACAGGCTGGTGCTCTGACTGCGGCACAGGTGGCAACACTTTCGTCTGCAGAACTCAACAGCTTCGAGACAGCCGAGATCGCAGCCCTCAACGTCGCAGCCCTCTCCGGTATCGACTCCACAACACTGGCCTCGCTCTCGACAGCAAACTTCGCAGCGCTCAGCGCCGCTCAGGTCGCTAAGCTCTCGACAGCACAGATCGGTGCCGTAACCTCTGCACAGATCGATGTTCTGACCACTGACCAGATCGCCGGACTGTCTGCCGCACAGATCAAGACCATCACCACTTCGGCCCTGTCGGCTCTCGACAGCACTCAGGTTGCAGCTTTTGCTCCAACTCTGATCGGTGCCATGACAACCGACCAGCTTGAATCACTCAGCTCGGCAAACATCGCTGCACTGACGACCAAGCAGGCGGCGGCCCTGACATCGGCACAGGTGGCAACACTCTCCTCGGCGGAGCTCAACAGCTTCGACACTGCCGAGATCGCAGCCCTCGGAATCGCAGCCCTGCCCGGTCTTACGACCTCTGCGATCATAGGGTTGACTGACGCAACACTGAATGCATTCACAACGCAGCAGGTGCAGGCTCTCGACAGCGCGCAGGTGGAGGCAGTCATCACCGCCTACAACAACGTCTGACACGAGCGTTAAACATATCAAAGCGCAACGGCGCGGCTTAGGCCGCGCCGTTTTTCATTCCGAGATAGCACAAGCGATGCCTTCCACCCGCTGTGATCAATGTCGTGCGGGACCTGTGCTGACGTCCACCAAACCAACGGCCGACCCTGTGGAAAAAAGGCAGCCGCAATTCAAGGCACGATGCGCTTCGCGCGTCATGACCGGCGCTAACACCACGTTTCCTGATCGGTGCCTCAACAAAAAAACCCTGAAACACGAGGTTCAGGGCTTTTTGATAATCAGTGTCTGATCTTAAAGCTGGTGGATCGCAACAGGCTCTTCCATTTCCACCCGCAGCGCGTTGCGCAGCGGCAGACCGAAACCTTCGGCTTCGATTTCGAACACGTCGCCCGCCTCCGGTTTGACGCCATCGGCAAAGGAGAGTGTGGCAGTGCCGAACATGTGCACATGCACCTCGCCTGGTGCACGGAACAGACCATATTTGAAATGGTGATATTCGAGATTGGCGAATGTATGAGACATGTTGTCTTCACCCGACAGGAACGGCTTTTCGAAAATCACTTTGCCATCACGCAAGATACGCGACATGCCGCGAATATCGGAGGGCGGTGCGCCGATGCGGATTTCCGGGCCGAAACTTGCCGGACGAAGCTTGGAATGCGCTAGGTAAAGATAGTTGATCCGCTCGGTCACGTGATCAGAAAACTCGTTGGATACGGCAAAGCCGATGCGGAACGTCTCGCCCTGGTCCGAAATGACATAAATCCCAGCCATTTCAGGCTCTTCACCACCATCGAGCGCGAATGATGGCGACACAAGCGCTGCGCCCGGAGCGGTCGCAACATTGCCGTTGCCCTTGTAGAACCATTCAGGCTGAACACCCTTTTCGCCGGGCTTCGGCTTGCCGTTCTCAAGGCCCATCTTGAACATCTTCATTGAATCCGTGAGGGTTTCCTCAGACGATTCGTTGGCCTTCTTGTGCATGCTGTCGCGCGTGGCGGCAGATCCAAGATGGGTCAAGCCGGTGCCGGTCAAATGCAGATGCGCAGGATCCGGATGCGTGATTGGAGGCAGAAAGCGTCCCTCAGCATAGGCCTCGTCAAGATCGACCGCGTCGCCCTGGCCATGGGCGGCAATGACATCCGCCAGCGACTTGCCGCCATTGGCAGCTTCCATGGCCAGCGCGTAGACCGAGCCTGCATTATTGACGGCACGCGCTTGCCCACCCTCTTCACGAACGGCAACGATGATATTTCCGCTCGCATCCTTGATCTGAGAAATCAGCACGATAGTTCCTTTCGAAGACGTTTGACGCCTGCATCTCATGGAAGTGGCCGGAAACCGGCCACTCATGTCGTTCAGTCTCTGGTGAACCGATCTTTCGATCAGCCCTTGTTCTTGTTGTAAACATCGAAGAAGACGGCAGCCAGAAGCACAAGACCCTTGACCATCTGCTGGAAGTCGATGCCGAGGCCGACAATCGACATACCATTGTTCATGACGCCCATGATGAAGGCCCCGATGACGGCACCGGTGATCTTGCCAACGCCGCCGGATGCCGATGCACCGCCGATGAAGCAGGCTGCGATCACGTCCAGTTCGAAGCCAGCGCCCGCCTTTGGCGTTGCCGAGTTCAAGCGCGTTGCGATGATCATGCCGGCGAGACCGGCAAGAACACCCATGTTCACGAAGGTCAGGAAGCTCAGGCGTTCGGTGTTGATACCGGAAAGCTTGGTTGCCTTCTCATTGCCGCCCATAGCATAGATGCGACGACCGATTGTCGTGCGGCGCGTGACGAAGCTGTAAACAGCGATCAGCACCAGCATCACGATCAACACGTTCGGCAGGCCGCGATAGGTAGAAAGCTGATAGCCAAGGAACAGGATTGCAGCAGCAATCAGCGCGTTCTGGACGATGAAGAAGCCGAATGGCTCGACATCGATGCCATGACGCACATTAACCTGGCGACGACGCAGACCCAGGACGAACAGGGCAACCACGATAGCGAGCGTCAACACCAAGGACGTTGTATTGATGCCTTCGATACCGCCGAAATCTGGCAGGAAGCCTGTGCTGACAACCTGGAAGTCCACCGGGAACGGGCCGATGTTCTTACCACCGAGCACGAACAGCGTCAGTCCACGGAAAACGAGCATACCCGCCAGCGTCACGATGAAGGACGGAATGCGATGGTAGGCAATCCAGTAGCCCTGCGCCGCACCGATAAGGCCGCCGACGCCGAGGCAGATCAGGGCCGCAAGAAGCGGGTTCATACCCCATTGCACGGTCAAGATGGCCGCGATGGCACCCACGAAGGCGACAATCGAGCCGACGGAAAGGTCGATATGTCCGGCGACGATGACCAACAGCATGCCGAGCGACATGATGACGATAAACGAGTTCTGAAGGATCAGGTTCGTCAGGTTAACCGGGCGGAACAGAATGCCGCCTGTGTAAAACTGGAAGAAAACCATGATGGCGACGAGCGCGATCAGCATGCCGTATTCGCGGATATTGGACCGAATATACGAGCCGACTGAAACGACGTTGCTTTCTTCGGTGGATGTGTTGGCCGAACTCATCAGTTCTTCTCCCCTGAGCGCATGATAGCGCGCATGATACTTTCCTGGCTCGCCTCTCCCTTCGGCAATTCCGCGACAATGCGTCCTTCGTTCATAACGTAGATGCGGTCACAATTGCCGAGCAGTTCAGGCATTTCCGATGAGATCATCAGAACGCCTTTTCCTTCGGCAGCGAGCTGGTTGATAATGGTGTAGATTTCATATTTCGCACCAACGTCGATACCGCGCGTCGGCTCGTCCAGAATGAGGACGTCAGGATTGGAGAACAACCATTTCGACAGCACGACCTTTTGCTGGTTGCCACCGGAAAGATTGACCGTTTCCTGAAAAATGCCTGAAGAGCGGATGCGCAGACGCTTGCGGAAGTCGTTGGCGACCGACATTTCCTTGTGGTCGTCAATGACTGACGCAGATGACACACCGGCCAGATTGGCAAGCGTGGTGTTGTGCAAAATATTATCGTTGAGCACGAGCCCCAGATGCTTGCGGTCTTCGGTAACATAAGCCAGACCGGCATCGATGGCTTTGCGAACGGTGCTGACATCGACCGATTTGCCGTGGATCGCCACGTCACCGGTGATCTTGTGACCATAGGACTTGCCAAACACGCTCATGGCAAATTCGGTGCGACCCGCACCCATCAGGCCCGCGATACCGACGACTTCGCCCTTGCGAACATTTATATTGATGTCGTGGAGAACCTGACGATCCCTGTGCTGCTGATGATAGGCGTTCCAGTTCTTCACTTCCAGAATGGTCTCGCCGATCGGCACGTCGCGCGGTGGATAACGGTCTTCGAGATCGCGGCCCACCATGTTTCTGATGATGACGTCTTCGCTGATCTCTTCATTGTGACAGTCGAGCGTCTTCACCGTCATGCCGTCGCGCAAAACCGTGATCTGATCTGCGACCTTGCGCACTTCATTCAGCTTGTGCGTGATGATGATGGAGGTCAGGCCCTGCTTGCGGAATTCGATCAGCAGGTTGAGAAGCGCTTCCGAATCACTTTCGTTCAGCGATGCGGTCGGCTCATCGAGGATGAGGAGCTTCACGCTTTTGGACAGCGCCTTGGCGATTTCCACCAGCTGCTGCTTGCCCACACCGATGTCGGTGATCAGCGTCTCGGGCGATTCCTTCAATCCAACTTTTTTCAACAGCTCGCGCGTACGATTGAACGTCTGCTGCCAGCTGATGACGCCGTTGGTGGCGATCTCGTTTCCGAGGAAAATGTTTTCGGCGATCGACAGAAGCGGAACCAGTGCCAGCTCCTGATGGATGATGATGATGCCAACTTCTTCACTATCATTGATAGCTTTGAAATTGCGCAGCTCACCTTCATAGTGAATTTCGCCGTCATAGGTGCCAGCGGGGTAAACGCCTGAAAGGACCTTCATGAGGGTCGACTTTCCAGCGCCATTTTCGCCAACGAGTGCGTGTATTTCACCTTGGCGAACCTTCAGGTTCACATTCTCCAGCGCTTTCACGCCCGGGAACGTCTTGGTGATGTTCCGCATTTCGAGGATGGTATTGTCCATGTCAAAATCCAGCGCCGTGCAATCCGGCGTTCTTATGTGGAGAAGCGGGGATGGACAAAAGCCCATCCCCGCCACGATCATAGAAGATTACTTAAGCTGGTCTTCCTTGTAGTAACCGCCGTCAACGAGAACCTGCTTGTAGTTCTCCTTGGTAACAGCAACTGGCTTCAAGAGGTAGGAAGGAACAACCTTGACGCCATTTTCGTAGGTCTTGGTGTCGTTCACTTCAGGCTCTTTGCCCTGCATGACAGCGTTGACCATGCCAACAGTGACCTTCGCAAGTTCGCGTGTGTCCTTGAAGATGGTGGAGTACTGTTCGCCAGCGATGATCGACTTGACGGAAGGTACTTCAGCGTCCTGACCGGAAACGACTGGAAGCGGCTGGTCCTTGGAACCGTAACCGACGCCCTTGAGCGAGGAGATGATGCCGATGGAGATACCGTCGTAAGGAGACAGAACAGCGTCAACCTTGGCGTCGGTGTAGTAAGCCGACAGGAGGTTGTCCATACGTGCCTGAGCCGTTGCTGGATCCCAACGCAGCGTACCGACCTTGTCCATGCCCATCTGGCCGGACTTAACGACGAGCTTGCCGCTGTCGATGTAAGGCTTGAGAACAGACATTGCGCCATCATAGAAGAAGAACGCGTTGTTGTCGTCTGGCGAACCGCCGAACAGTTCGATGTTGAATGGACCCTTGCCATCCTTCAAGCCAAGCTTGTCAGCAATGGACGTTGCCTGCAGAACGCCAACCTGGAAGTTGTCGAACGTTGCATAGTAGCTGACGTCGCCGCTGTTACGGATCAGGCGGTCATAAGCGATGACCTTGATGCCCTGCTCGCCAGCCTGCTTGAGAACGTCCGACAGCGTGGTGCCGTCGATGGACGCGATGACCAGCACCTTAACGCCCTTGGTGACCATGTTCTCGATCTGGGAAAGCTGATTCGGAATATCGTCGTCAGCATACTGAAGATCGGTTGTGTAACCGGCAGCCTGAAGCTGCTTGACGATGTTGTTACCATCATCGATCCAGCGTGCAGAGGACTTCGTTGGCATCGCAATGCCGACAGCGCCCTTGTCCTGCGCCCATACAGGCGAAGCAAATGCTGCAGCGCCGATGGCACAGGCTGCAAACAACGAAATGACTGATTTCATAAAACTCTCTCCCTTGAAACCCTTTTAGACATCATACTCCATGATGCCCCGACAAATTCACGCCCGAGCGTAGGAGTGTAACTTACTCGAACGGATTGCAAACACAATCCGATCTTTCACTTCTCCTCCTCGGCACCGCCGCAAACTGTTCTGAATCCATATAACTGTCAAATACAATATAAGACTTTTCCTATATCATTTTTGATATATTAAATCGATATAAATCCCTCAACCATTTTTTAACATGGCAAAGACGGCACGTTATGGAACGGAATGGAACGAACAGCTTCGAATTTTTGTCTTTGACGGAGGACAACCCCCTGTTGCGTGCAGGGCTTAAAATGTCCCATTTACGGATGCTTGTGACCATTGAAGAACACGGCCAGGTAAGCGCTGCGGCAGCGGCACTCAACATGACCCAGCCTGCGGCATCCCGCATGTTGGCCGAAATGGAAGCCATTGTCAGGAGCCCCTTATGCCAGCGCGCATCGCGCGGGGTGGTGCTGACGCAGTTTGGTGAGGCGCTTGCAAAACGCGCAAAAAAGATTCTTCTCGAGTTGCGTGAGGCCAGCCGTGAACTGGCACAGATGAAATCCGGCAGCGGCGGATCGGTTTTCATCGGCTCCGTTACCGCACCGGCGATAAGCCTTGTCGTGCCGACGCTTCGCAAGGCGATGGACACCTACCCCGGTATCGAGGTCAATGTGCAGGTGGAAACCAGCAACATTCTGGCCCGCGAGCTGCTTGCTGCACGCCATGATTTCGTTATCGGCCGCATACCTGATGATATCGATCCCGCCCTCTTCAACGCCCATGAGATCGGCATCGAGCGGGCTTGTCTTCTCGTCAGAAAAGACCATCCGCTTTTGCAGGATGCGCCCGCACAGCTGGAGGACTTGTCGCAATATGACTGGGTTTTCCAGCCACCGGGCGCCCTGTTGCGGCGAACAATGGAAGACGTCTTCCTGTCCCAGGGCGTTGTTTTACCACGCAATATCATCAACACGCCGTCGATCGTTCTCACACTTGCCATCGTGACGCAGACCAACGCGATCGCACCGATTGCCTTTGAAATGGCCCAGTTCGTGTCAGGCCAGCACTCGCCGATGGGCGATATCAGAATCCTTCCAACGGACTTCGAACTCACCGTCAAACCTTACAGTCTGATCGTTACGAAGGATCGTGCATTGCCACCCAGCGCGCAGCTGCTCTACGATCTGGTGCTCGAAGAAAGCCTCAACCTGACCTGGAACTGACAACGCAAGCCAGGGGCCACGTTCGTGTGATCGACTACGCCATCAACAGGGAAGTTTAGATGCTGTTCGGACAGTCCGTTTTTCAGTCAGTCGTGGAACGCCTCGAGCGCGAGGTGGAAGACATGCCGCCTGCCGAAGAGGCAACCCCTGTCTTCGGCATCAACAGCTTCAGCGCCAGTCTGGTTTTCGATACGGCAACCCAGGACCCATCCTGCGCCAATCGCCCACTGGACTCCTATCTTGGCTTTCTGGAAGAGCCGACACCTCCGCCGGCACCTGAACCTGAGCGCATGCCTTCCTATCTGGAAAAGACGTCGCTTTCCGACGTGTCGGATGAACTGGCGATCACCGAAAAAGATACTGTGGAAACCTTGGGCGAAAAGCGGCGCACCTTCGCGCGGGCCAATCATCCCGACGCAGTCAGTCCGCAATTCAGAGACAATGCCACCCGGCGTATGACAGCCGCAAATCTGTTGATCGATCAGGCGATTCGGTTTCTGGAGAGATGACTAGGCTTCGTCTGTGGGTGCGGAAGCGACGTCCTCCACCTTTTCCGGCGGCGGCTTGAAGGTGATCAGCAGGACGTAAGCCGAGTAGACGGCAACACCACCGACCACGGTCGCCCAGAAAATCTCGTGATTGACGAATTCGATGATGGCCCAGCCCGCACAAAAGCCGACAATCAGCAGCCTGACCCACAGTGGCCGGTAGATAGGGTGGCTCGTATCGATGATCAGCATATCTTCTCCATGCAACGTGCCAGCGGCGCTAAGACATCTGCGGCGCAGCCATGCCAGACTTCACGATATCTCCATCCAGACGCGACAATGCAAGCCCCATATGGCCTTCGAAAACCAGAGTCTGCTCATCTGGCACGATTGTGATCTCCGGCAGGCCTCCAATCCGTATGGCATTCGTCTGCATCATACCGTCCTGAATGCTGCTTTTGAGAATGTCGAAAAAACGCGTGCCCGGTCCCGTCACGAAGACAGGCATATGGCCATACAGGCTGAACAATCGTGACAGTCCGTTCCCAAGCGCCAGCCCCGCCTGACGAAAGGCAAAGGCTGCACGGCGATTGCCAGCCCGGGCGGAAGCCGCGATCTTTTCCACTTCCGCGATGGGGACGAACTTTGCAGGGATCGTATTTGTGGGAACTTCGAAGGCCGTGCGCAAAATGCCGTAGAACCCGCAATAAGCTTCGATGCAGCCTTTGGCACCGCACCGGCAGAGCGCGCCATCCGGCAGATGCAGCATATGCCCAAAATTGGGCGCGACAACCTCGGC
This sequence comes from Hyphomicrobiales bacterium, assembly GCA_900472925.1. Classification (GTDB taxonomy): domain Bacteria; phylum Pseudomonadota; class Alphaproteobacteria; order Rhizobiales; family Rhizobiaceae; genus Agrobacterium. The sequence continues at coordinate 85,657 of UCJU01000008.1, read as the reverse complement.
GCGTTCCGCATCCCGTTCGCGGGCCACACCAAGGCCGATGCTGTGGCCCAAGGACAGTGCAGTCAGTGCGCCAGTCCCGCCCGTTTGCGTTCTGGTTCGAACCCAGAGCGCTTCGGCTGCCAACAGCGTTTCATTGTATAGGTAAATCTGCGCCTGAAAGCGGGATGACAATATCTCGCGAAAACTGACCTGGGCATCGCCAAGAACGGGTGACCAGAGCAAGGTGGCACTGGCAGGATCGACAAGGCCTTTACTGCTGATGGAGATGTGCAGGACGGCATCCGGGGCAATCTTGGAGCGACCGACGAGACGCAGCAATCCGGCCAAAATGGCCTGTGCAAAATCAGGGGTGTTCGCAGAGGCCCTGCCCTCCGCAAAACGGTCCATCAACGTGCCGGTGAAGTCCACGAGTGAATATTGAACCGCATCAGACGATATGACGACCACAGCGACATAGCCAAAACGCCGATTCGGCTGGAATAACACACGGGGACGGCCCCTCCCCGACGATGCCTGCTGTTCGGTTCGCTCGATAAGACCCACCCGCTCCAACTCTGCGGTGATGGCAGACACCGTTGCCGAGGCAAGTCCGGTCCGTGCGGCCAGGTCGGTATGCGACATATTACCATGACGGCGCAATGCCGTGAGGACGCGCAGACTGTTTTGTTGCCGCACCAGTTCGGTGCTCGCTATGGCCGACATTGCGTTCCGGTTCCTCCGCCTGTTTTCACCGCCATAGACCGTGTGGGTTCAAGCCGCAACCAAAGCCATAAAAAGCCCGGACTGAGCGCTGTTGACAGCTTTGGGATTCTCTGACATTTAATTTCTCGACTGTCGAGAAAAAATGCCATCTGGCGTAGCTCGGCAGGTTTTCAGGCGGTCGTGCGGGCATGGAGGTGCCTCAGCGTTTCGTCGTTACCCGGGAGGACATCATGAATTCATTCGCCAAGTTGTTGGCGGGTACAGCCGTACTCGTTTCTCTGCATACGGTCGCCATTGCTGCCGACCTCGTCGTCGGGGTATCCTGGTCGAACTTTCAGGAAGAACGCTGGAAGACCGATGAGGCCGCCATCAAGGACGCGTTGAAAGCGTCTGGTGCCAAATACATTTCCGCAGATGCGCAAACATCCGCCGCCAAGCAGTTGACAGACATTGAGAGCCTGATTGCACAGGGCGCCAACGCCCTCATTGTGCTTGCGCAGGATTCCAGCGCCATCGGTCCAGCGATCGAGAAGGCCAATGCAGAAGGCATTCCTGTTGTCGGTTACGACCGCCTGATCGAAAACCCCAGCACCTACTATATTACCTTCGACAACAAGGAAGTCGGTCGCCTGCAGGCAAAGGAAGTCTTCAAGATCAAGCCGACGGGCAATTACGTCTTCATCAAGGGCGGCTCGACGGACCCGAATGCCGACTTCGTTTTTTCCGGCCAGATGGAAGTGCTGAAAGACGCCATCGCCTCCGGCAAGATCAAGAATGTCGGTGAAGCCTATACGGACGGCTGGAAGCCTGAAATCGCCCAGAAGAACATGGAGCAGTTCCTGACGGCCAACAACAACAAGGTCGATGCGGTCGTATCATCCAATGACGGCATGGCAGGCGGCGTTGTCGCGGCACTCGAAGCACAGGGGCTGGCGGGTTCCGTTCCCGTGTCCGGTCAGGATGGCGACAAGGCTGCCCTGAACCGCGTCGCACTCGGTACCCAGACCGTTTCCGTCTGGAAAGACAGCCGCAAGCTTGGAAAAAAAGCAGGCGAAGTTGCCGTTGCGCTGGCCAAGGGTACGAAAATGGAAGCGCTTGAAGGCACCATCAAATTCAAGGGCGGCACCAATGGTGTTGAAATGAGCTCATATTTTCTGGAGCCACAGGCCATAACCAAGGACAATCTGAACGTTGTTCTGGACGCCAAATGGATCACCAAGAGTGAGCTTTGCCAGGGCGTGAAGGCTGGCACTGCCGCCGCTTGCAAATAAAGCTGTAACGAGCCCTCCAAGATGAAGCGCATCCGCATTCATTTCGGGGGGCCTCAACCGAAAGCGCCGCAGGCTTTACCCTGCGGCGCCAACGGTACGTGCAAGTCATGATATTTTTCAGGGAGCGCTAGAAACATGGCGGATCAAACCATTGCCGCACCGTCGTCCGGTGCCAAGACAGAACGGGGAAACCCGTTGCGCCGTTTCTTGAACGCGACGGAAATAGACACCCGCCTCTTGGGCATGGTGATTGCCCTTCTGGCAATCTGGGTAGGGTTTGAAATCCTGTCGGGCGGTTTGTTTCTGACGTCACGCAATCTGTGGAATCTTTCGGTTCAGGCCGCATCCGTTTCGGTCATGGCCACCGGCATGGTGCTCGTCATCGTCACTCGCAATATCGACCTGTCTGTCGGGTCGATCCTCGGCTTCGTCGGCATGATCATGGCGGTGACGCAGACGCGGTTTCTGCCCGGCTGGCTCGGCTACGATCACCCCATGTCGTGGATGGTCGCGTTAGGCGTCGGCATCGCACTGGGCGCCGCCATCGGTGCATTTCAGGGTGCCATCATCGCCTTCATGAACGTGCCATCCTTCATCGTGACGCTCGGTGGCCTGCTGGTGTGGCGCGGAGCGGCGTGGATGGTGACAAGCGGCGCAACGGTCGCGCCGATGGATACGCGCTTCCGGCTGATGGGTGGCGGTGCCGATGGCTCCATTGGTGCGACGGCAAGCTGGATCGTCGGCGTGATCGCCTGCGTCTTCATTGTTTTATCCATCCTCAATTCGCGAAGACAGCGCAAGAGGTTCGGCTTTCCATTGAAGCCTGTTTGGGCCGAGTATTTCATGGGCCTCATCGGCTGTGGCATCGTGCTTGGCTCGGTAAAGGTCCTGAACAGCTATTACATGCCGGTCAACCTCGCCCGCAAATATGCAGAAGCAAACGGCATCGCATGGCCGGACGCGGGACTGGAGATATCGCTTGGCGTCGCGATCCCGGTTCTGATCGCCCTTGGCATCGCCATCGTCATGAACTTCATCACCAACCGGACCCGGTTCGGCCGTTACGTCTTTGCCATTGGCGGCAATCCGGAGGCCGCGGTGCTGGCTGGCATCAAGACACGCTGGGTCACGGTTCGAATTTTTGCGCTGATGGGCGCTCTGTGCGCCATAGCGGCGGCCATATCCACAGCCCGCCTCAATGCCGCAACCAATGCGCAAGGCACGTTGGACGAGCTTTACACCATCGCGGCAGCCGTGATCGGCGGCACATCGCTGGCGGGCGGTGCCGGTACTATCGCCGGTGCCATCCTCGGTGCAATCGTCATGCAATCGCTCAATTCCGGCATGGTGCTTCTGGGAATGGATACGCCGCTGCAAAGCATCGTCATCGGCATCGTGCTCGTCATGGCCGTATGGCTGGACACCGTTTATCGCGCCAGAGCCAAGTAATAATAAAGAGGAGTTTCCGATATGACGGACCAATCCACTCCGCTTGTGGAAATGCGCAATATTTCCATCTCTTTCGGCGGTATCCACGCGGTGGAGAACGCTTCGGTCGATCTTCACCCCGGTGAGGTCGTGGCGCTGCTGGGCCACAACGGCGCGGGCAAATCGACATTGATCAAGATCCTGTCCGGCGCTTACCGCCGCGACGGTGGTGAAATCCTGATCAATGGAGAAGACGTTGATATTCGCAATCCGCGCGATGCCAAGAAATATGGCATCGAAACCATCTATCAGACATTGGCCGTCGCAGATAATGTCGATGCCGCCGCCAATCTCTATCTCGGCCGCGAGCTGCGCACCCCCTGGGGCACGCTGGATGACGTGGCCATGGAAGCGTCAGCGCGCGAGGTGATGGGTCGCCTCAACCCCAACTTCAAGCGCTTCAAGGAGCCGGTTAAAGCGCTGTCTGGTGGTCAGCGCCAATCCGTCGCCATCGCCCGCGCTATTCTCTTCGATGCCCGCATTCTGATCATGGATGAGCCAACGGCAGCATTGGGACCGCAGGAAACCGCTCAGGTCGGTGATCTCGTCAAGGAATTGAAGAAAGAGGGGATCGGCATCTTCCTCATCAGCCACGATATTCACGATGTCTTCGATCTCGCCGACCGGGTTTTCGTCATGAAGAACGGCAAGGTGGTTGGCCACGCCAGGACGCAGGATGTCACAAAGGACGAAGTGCTCGGCATGATCATTCTCGGCAAAGTCCCATCAGGCGCAACGGCTGGCCCCGGCGCGATGAAAATGTAAGACCGCAAAAGCAGGAAAGGTGCGACAGAACCGCACCTTTTAAATCGTTGAAACGCTGACCAACAAACCGCCGGTGCTCAGTCCTGAATACGACGAAGCAGACCAATAAGCTGGTCGCGCGCTTTTTCGCCACCGAGACGATCGATCAGCTTGGCCTCATGGCTTTTCCATATCTCGGAAATTTCCGCCAGAACGGAACGGCCTTCGTCGGTCATTTCGATATAATGAACACGCCGGTCGGAATCGGAACGACGTCTTTGCAGAAGTCCCTTGTCCTCCAGGCCGTCGATAATGGCGACGAAATTGGCCCGCTGAATGCCAAGAGCTTCGGCAACATCGCTCTGCTTCAAGCCGGTGTTGTTTGCCACGACGATCAAAACCGAGAAGTCAGCGGGTCGCAGGCCGAACTCGAACAGGCTCTCATTAAAATCACTTACAACCGATAGCTGAGCACGTCTGAGACGGTAAACAACAGCCTCGGACAGAATAGAATAGTCAATTTCGCCCTTGGAAACCAATGGAACGTCATCAGTTTCTACATAGGCAATTTTATTCCTGCCATTCTCGAATGCGAGACTTACGGTCATATTCGTCCCCTTTTTGATTCGTCGTGATAACTGTTAATTACCCAATTACGTTTATTAGAACAAGGTTTAATAATAGATAAAGCAAAGGTATAAAGTTTTTCCCCGTAATTAATCAGCGTCACCCAAAGTTAGCGCAAACACAACGTTTGCTGCATAGCAGCGCCCTGGCTCAACAATCTTTTCGTCGGAAATCCTCACAGCAAACGCTTGAGGGGACCATTTACGCGCAGATCAGGCGGCAAAAACGAGAATAGGAAACTGTCATCACAGGCTCGGGATTTTGAGCTTGACCATCTTTTCCGTGCAATTTTTGAGCGAAAAAAAAGATTCCCAGATTAAAATGACTGCTCAATCACTATCTTGAAAAACCGCATGGCAATTTTACGCATTGATGCGACGGACAAGCTAGGCTAAGAACCATTCGCTACCAGATGCGATTCATCGCACATACGGATGCACCCGTAGCTCAGCTGGATAGAGTGTTGGATTCCGATTCCAAAGGTCACAGGTTCGAATCCTGTCGGGTGCGCCACTACAACGGTATTTTCGCCAGTCCCTTGACCAATATAGGCCCAGTCGGTCTGCCAGTTGGCGATCCACCTGCTTGCTCCAGCGTGATTTCGTAGAGTTGTTTGTCCTGCGGTTTGGGCAGGGATGGTGTTGCGAGTTTGGCGGAGCGGTGTTCGTTGAGAAGACCGAGCGAGACCGGGCCCATCTCACGGTTTGGAAGGGTCCATACCTGCATGGTCTTGCCCTCTGGCACGGTGAAGTCGGCCAGCAGGCGGATACTGGCTTGCTCGTTGCTGAAATCCTCGACGATTGCCTGCGGTTCGCCCGCATCATTCAGCAAAATTGCGATAACGACCGGATCGACGTTTCGCATCAGCGACCATCCAAGGCCTGCGGTGAGCAACAGTGATGCAGCCAGAGACACAACGGCAGTCCGCTTCCAGACATGAACCCGGTTGTCGTTGGATGGGGCAAGGCGCGCAGGCGCCTCTCGCTGTTCTTGAGTGCCACGCAAATCGGCATCTATCCGTTGCCAGAGTGATGTGCTGGGCAGAACCTCTTCCACGGACAGATCGAGCGGCAGGAAGCGTTCGCGGCTCGTGGCGATGGCATCGCGCAGGTTTTCGTTTTGATGGCTTTCGGTTTCCACACGTCGGCTTTCGTCGTCATCGAGAAGGCCGAGAACATATTCGTCCGCTACGCGGGCCATATCGTCTCTCGATATCGTCATGCCATGCACTCCCGAAGCGAAGAAAGGCCGCGTCGTATCCATGATTTGGTCGTTCCGAGCGGCACCTTCAGCCGCCCGGCGATTTCGCCGTGTGTGTAGCCGCCGACATAGGCCATGAGGATGCCGCGACGTCTGGTTTCATCCAGGGTGGAAAGGCAGTCGCGAAGTCTGCTGTTCTGATCGAGCCGATGCCAGGACGTCATGATGTGTTCGACGTGCTGCGCCTCTTGCAATGTATCCAGGCGGTCGTCGGCTACGAGATCCTCACGCTTTCCATCCCTGAGCATGTTGAGCGCGCGGTTGCGTACGATGGCGTAAATCCAGCCGCGCGCGGAGCCACGTTCCGGCGCATATTGAGATGCATTTTTCCAGATGCGGATAAAGGCTTCCTGAACCACCTCTTCTGCAAGGTCGCGTCTGCGCACGATGCGTTCAGCCACGGCTATCAGTCGTCCGGCCTCCTTGTCGAAGATCAGCCGCAAGCCGTTTCGATCGCCCTTGGCGCATGCGTGGAGTGCTGCGCCAAAATCGTCTGCCTGTGTCTGCTTCACGTCCAAAGAGGCTCTCCCGTGACCATTTCATTTCAGAAATCATACACATGAAAGAAGAGCATGGATGCAAATCACAAAAAAATTTTACGCCGCTGCATCCAAACGACCACGCCCATGTGTCTAACCTTCAAGAGCGATGGAAAGCATCTTGCTGGCCACCTCTTGAAAAAGATCAAACACGGGAGAAAGATATGACCATCCTTCGCACAGCATCGATTGCCTCTGCCCTGCTCGCAGCAACCGCTACCTTTGCCTCGGCCGCACCTGTGGTCGGCCTGACCGGCGACAAGACACTCGTCATGTTCGACACCGAAAAGCCAGCCGTGACGAAGACCATGGACGTCACCGGCGTAGACAAGTTGGTCGGTATCGATTTTCGTCCCGGCAACAAGACCGTTATCGGCGTAACCCCTGAAAATACCATCGTCTCCATCAACCTCGAAACGGGTGCCGCCACCGAAGTTGCGAAAATGGACAAGCCTCTGGCCATGACACAGGCTCCTGTCATCGTGGACTTCAACCCTATGGCAGATCGTCTTCGCTACATGACCGGCACCACCAACCACCGCGTCCACCCGGACACAGGTGCTGTAACGGTGGATGGTACGCTGGCCTATGAAGACGGCGATATGCACAAGGGTGAAACACCGAACGTAGTGGCAGCTGCCTATACCAATTCCTACGGCAAGCCTGAAAAGACGGCGATGTACACCATCGATGCGACCATCGGCGCACTGGTTCAACAGACGAAGCCTAATGATGGAACGCTGAAGGCCATCGGCAAGCTCGGCATCGACGGCAAGCCCGCGACCTATGCCTTCGATATCCAGACAACTGCGGAAGGCAAGAACACCGCATGGCTGGCGGCAGACAAGGCGCTCTATACCGTCGATCTGGAAACCGGCAAGGCAACGAAGGTGGCTGATGTGACCGGCGTCGAAACACCAATCCGCGCTATCGCCGTCCTCCCTGCCGTGTAAGCTCGGTAAGCGACAGCTGGCCGGTTTCAAACCGGCCAGTCTTCTTTATTTCCCGTCATTGGCGATTTTGGCTTCCAGCGTTTTCGCGATAGCCTTCAGATTGCGCTTTTTACCGGCAATCTTTTCGATGGCGGCGACGGCCAGATCACTGGCAACATAATCCGACTTATGCCCGAGATTATGCACGACGATAAGCTCTGCTCCGCTGATGTCCCGGGCCAGATGGCGTGAGTGGATTTCGGTCGAAACGACCTTATCGGCATCACCCGCTATGATGACCGTGGGCGCTTTTATCGTGCGAAATCCGGCAGAGGCGGCTTTGGCCCAGGCGTTGAGACCCGCAACCTCTTGCGCATTGTGCCGAAAGGCAACGGGGCGAAGGGTCTGATAGGCTTTTGTTCTGGATATATAATCAGAAGGGCGTGGATTGGGCGCGAAGACGGATTTCACCGCACCGTCGATAACCAGAGCACCGGCCGCCGGCGCAATCAGCGTGCTGAACAGCACCCCGGCTACGGGCACATTTGCTGCGTCGTAATACCAGGAAACGCCGCCCGGCCATGGATAAAGTGCTGGAGATAAGAATACGAGGCCTTCGACCATGTCCTTGTGCCGCATGGCAAAAGCGGCCGTTATCGCGCCGCCGAAGGAGTGGCCGACGATAATCGCCTTGCGGATTCCGCGCTTTTTCATCAGCCTTGCGATGGCATCTGCCTGCGCATCCGGAAGGATGTTGTCTTTGGTACCGACATCGGAGCGGCCGTGACCGGGCCTATCGACAAACAACAGCGTCGCCTTGCCTTCCAGCTTGTCACGGAAGGTGTACATGGGATCATAAAGGCTGGAACTGGCGCCATGAATGAAGACGATGGGCGGAAGCGTCGCACCCTTTTTTGCTGGCATAAGAACGCTGTTCAGCTTGAAGCCGCCGACATCGATTTTGATTTCGCCCGACTGAGGTGCGCTATCTTTTTTTTCAGAGGCCAACGCGCTCCCTCCAAGCATCATCGCGAAGACGATACTACACATACCAACAAGATAAGATGCCATGATGCCCCTGCAAGGAGTAGAAGATTGTTTCGGCCGAGACCTAGCGGACAATGCGCCCGCTCACTTTTTCAGTCACCCAGTGTCCAGCACAAGCGGAAATTGCGGATAGAAGAGAACCCCAGATCAAATCCGCGACAGTCAGTGTGGTTGACCAGTTTGCAAGCGTTGCCTGGTTGGTGAGATCGTAGGTGCCATAGGCCATGAAGCCCAACAGGCCACCATAGAGAAATGACGTGCCAAACTTGGCGGTCACCAGACCGGGGCGCACTGCAAAAAACGTCAGGCCCGCCGCATACATCAGGTAGAATAACACAGCAGGCATCAGGCGAAACTCTGTTGCCAGCATGTCGCCAAGTGCCGGTCTGTAGAGCGCATTTGCCATGACACTCAGCCAGACGAAGTCGATGGCGACGAAGATGATCAGCGTCGAGACGTAGGCAACCACACGTTTTTTCATTCCAGACCCAGCCTTTCCAGCCATTATTGTATACGAGACCAGTCAACGCCCTTGCAGACGATGCCTGCCAGAACGCATCCCTTTGTCGTCATCGTGTCGCCTTTGACCGAAACGGTCAGTTTATAGGTCAGGTCGCGCTGAGGATCGAATGCGGTGCCGGAATACTCACCGTCAGATGTCGGCTTGATGCTCATGACGAGTCGGTCGCCGGTTTTTTCTTTCGGCGTGCCGGGTTTGATCCAGGTGTTCGTCGCGCAGATGTCGGAACCGCAGGGCGCGATCTTCACTTTGGCATTGCCATCACCCCGCGCCCACTGGCCGTTTATATCGGCAGCAGATGCGCTCCCTGCAAATGCAAGAACAATGCAGGCTGCATATTTTACTATGGCTTTCATGTCCGTTTCCTCCACCGCGATGCATTTGCATTCGCTTTTGCAGAGTAGAACGGTCGAAACGCCGATTTGGATCACTCGATCCCACCAGATCATTTTTGCAATGACATGAAAACCAAATCGACCATCTCACCGTAGTCTATCAAAAAGCACAGCGATTTGATGGGAAGAGCCTTGCAATGAATTATGGACTGCTGATCGTGATCGCCATCGGCCTCAGTTTGGCAATGACTGCGGCCTGGGCCATCCAGAGGAAAACCGGGGCAAGTGGCTGGATCGATACGATCTGGTCCTTTGCGATCGGCATCGGTGGCCTCGTCGTGATCGTGGCGGCAGAAGGGACGTTCGAGCGGCGTGTTGCTGCCTTCCTGATCGTTGCCATATGGTCTATCCGGCTGGGAAGCCACATCGGTTCGCGCACCAAGGGTGGTGGCGAGGATCCGCGCTACGCCAAACTGGTCGAGGAATGGGGCAGCAAGGCAAGCTGGCGCTTGTTCCAGTTCCTGCAAATCCAGGCAGTGGCAGGCTTCATCCTCGTGCTTGCGGTCTATGTTGTAGCATCCAACGGCTCTCAATTCCCGGGCATTCTGGATATTGCGGGCATTATCGTTGCCCTGGTGGCTTTGGGTGGTGAAGCTCTGTCAGACCGCCAGCTTGCACATTTCCGCAAGACGCCGGAGGCGAAGACCGAAATTTGCGAGGAAGGCCTTTGGCGCTATTCGCGCCATCCCAATTACTTTTTCGAATGGCTGTTCTGGTGCGCTTGGCCACTGCTTGCGCTGACGGGTTCATCGCCATGGAGCTGGGCAGCCCTGCTTGCTCCTCCCCTCATGTACTGGCTGCTCGTTCATGCTTCGGGCATTCCCCCGCTTGAGGAGCACATGCTGCGCTCGCGGGGCGAAAAGTTTCGCTCGCTTCAGCGTCGCGTCAACGCATTTTTTCCGGGACCAAGAAAAGAGGAGGAATAACCATGAATATGCTGGCCTTCGCCATCAACACTGCCGAAAGAGCACCCCTTTCCGATAGCTTGACGCTTGCAGGCATCGATTTCCTGTGCGCCCGCACGAAGCGCAAAATGGAAAGAGTATCTTACGATCAGGAACTCGGATTTGCGCGCGACATGGCAGATTTTCCGGTTGCCATTCACACGGATGAGGCCAATCGCCAGCACTACGAGGTACCGGCAGAGTTCTTCTCGCTGGTGCTCGGCGCGCAGCGGAAATACTCCTGCTGCTATTATCCCAGCGCCACCACAACGCTGGATGACGCCGAAACGGCGGCTTTGGCCGAGACGGTGAAACATGCCGATCTCTATGATGGGATGGATATTCTGGAACTGGGCTGCGGCTGGGGTTCGCTTTCGCTTTATATGGCCCGCCAGTTTCCGAATGCCCGCATCACATCGGTCTCCAATTCGGCATCGCAGCGTGCCTATATCGTCAGTCAGGCGGAGCTTCAAGGCATTCACAACCTGACGGTCATTACCGCAGACATGAACGATTTTGTGCCATCCGGCAGCTTCGATCGCGTCGTCTCGGTCGAGATGTTCGAACACATGTCAAACTGGCGCGCGCTGATGGAGCGGACGCGAAACTGGTTGAAGGCCGACGGAAAGCTTTTCATTCACGTCTTCACCCACAAGGACCGGTCCTATCGTTTCGACCAGAATGATCCGGCAGACTGGATTGCTCACCACTTCTTCACCGGCGGTATCATGCCCGCCCACGATCTGCCGCACCGCTTCGAGGATATCTACAATGTCGAGGCCGAATGGCGCTGGTCTGGCGATCATTACCGGCGCACGGCGATGGACTGGCTTGCGAATTTCGACCGGGAATCCGCTCGCATCACGCCGATATTGCAACAGGTCTATGGTGCTGATGCCAACCTCTGGCGCCGCCGCTGGCGCTTGTTTTTTCTAGCGACTGCCGGTCTGTTCGGCCATGAAAAGGGTTCGGTATGGGGCGTCGGCCATTATCTGCTGTCTCCCGTGAGACGCTGACATGAAACAAAAGGATGGAACGCCTGATCCCCTGACGGCGGCGACATTGACGGTCGCCTGGGTCATCATTCTCAACAAGCCGTTCTATCCATTGTCCATCTGGTGGCTGGTTGGAAATGGCGTCGAGGCATCGCTGATCAGCGTCGCCTCGATGTTTTTCTTCCTTGCCATTCCGCTTCTTGCTCGCCGGTCGTCACTGGCGGCGCGCGTCGCATTGCCGTTGATCGGCACCATCGACACCATCTTCGAGACAAAGTTGTTCGGCACCGCAGCAGGCACCGAGCTGTTTTTCGCCGCCTGCATCATGCTTGTCGCCCTGTCGTTCCGGCCCGGCGAAAAGCTGTGGCAGATCGGCATGACTGGCGTGGTTTTCGCCGCATTCCTCTTCACCCGCTATCTGGTTGGCGATGCTCTGCACATCTGGAGCGCGCCAGACCTGGCGAAGCTCTTCAACCTCAATGCCTTCGCCGTCGCCTGCCTCACGGCGTTCATCGCGCTTCGCTATGCGGGGATCAGCCGGGCCATTCACTCCTCCGGCACAAGACCGTCATAGACTTCCAGAAGGGCTGCAGAAATTGCTGCGCCCAAATTGTTGGCTGCCTCGCGGATCGCATCCTGATCACCATCGCGCGACGCTATGGCAAGCTCGGAGCCCTCTTCCGCGATGATGGCCTTGGCGCGCTCGATTGCCCAGAGACCGAAATCACCACGATTATCGATCGATACAGTATCCATGTGACCAACTTCCCGGTTGCAGCAACCGTTTGCTATAGGGTGGATCACCATAGCCTGTCAAAACTTGAGAGATCATCGCTGATCGGCTACCAACCACAAGCATATGGAAATTGGGGATCAATGCGGCTCATTTTGCGTTAAGTTTGCGATCTCCCAGATCGAAATGGCATGAAACGACCCGAAAATAAGGAAGCATTCGACATGAGCCTGAAGTTTGGAACAAGCGGTCTTCGCGGACTTTCGCAGGATTTGAAAGGCAAGGCATCCGCCATATACGCCACCGCCTTCGCCCGACATCTTCTGGCTTCCGGGCAAGCGAAAGCCGGTGATCCCATTTTGATCGGACAGGACTTCAGAGATTCGAGCCCCGACATCGCACAAACCTGCATTGGCGCGCTGGAAGCAGCTGGCCTCAAGCCTATTGACTGCGGTGCGCTGCCAACGCCGGCTCTGGCGCTCTACAGCATGTCCCTGAAGGCAGCGGCACTGATGATCACCGGTTCTCACATTCCGGCAGACCGCAACGGCATCAAGTTTTATCGTCCGGACGGAGAGATCGACAAGCAGGACGAGACCGCGATTGCCGAACTCGCCAAACAGGTCGAGGGCGAAGCTGTCTCCGTTACATCAGCGACGGCCGAAAACCGCTCCAATCAGGCAAATGCCTTGTTCTTCGAGCGCAACGCGTCTCTCCTGCCAGAGAAATCGCTTTCCGGCCTCAAAATCGGCGTCTACCAGCATAGCACGGTTGCCCGTGATGCCTTCGTGGACGTTCTCAACCACTACGGCGCAAATGTTTTACCGCTTGGCCGCTCCGAGACATTTATCCCGGTCGATACGGAGGCCGTCTCTTCCGACACGTTGGAGAAGCTCAAGGCATGGTCAGCCGAATACAAGCTCGACGCCATCATCTCCGCCGATGGTGACGGCGACCGCCCCTTGCTCGCCGATGAGCATGGCATTCCCTTACGCGGCGATCTGCTCGGCCTCATCACCGCGAATTTCCTGAAAGCGGATGTTGTCGTTACGCCCGTAACGTCCAATTCCGGCATCGAAGGCAACGGCGACTTCCAGGTGCTGCGCACCAAGGTTGGCTCGCCCTTCGTCATAGCAGGCATGGATGAAGCGCTTTCCAACGGCAACAAGGGTGTGATCGGGTTTGAGGCCAATGGTGGTTTTCTGACGGCATCTCCCTTCACGCTCAACGGCAAGACGGTTTCGGCTCTGCCAACCCGCGACTGCTTCCTGCCGCTTCTCGCCGTTTTGAAACTCGCCGCCGAACAGAAAAAACCGCTGTCCGAGATCGCCGCTGCCTACAAGCTGCCCGTTGCCGCCGCAGACCGGCTGCAAGACTTTGCTCAGGAGAAAAGCGCCGCGCTCATGCAGCATCTGCGCTCATCCCGCGCGAACCTGGAAAGCTTCCTTCAGCCAGTCGGCACGGTGAAGGACACGAGCGATATCGACGGCCTCAGAGTGACGTTGACGGACGGCAGCACCATCCATTTCCGCCCATCCGGCAACGCGCCGGAAATGCGCTGCTACGTGGAGGCGGCCGATGCAGACAAGGCGGACGAACTGCTGAGCAAAGGGCTGAACCTCATCCGTAATTTTGGCTGACGGTATCATCAGGTGCGGCAAAGCCAATTGCCGCACCTGCCGTTTGCAGTTGCGCTTTTACTTCTGAAGCGGCAAAACGACTGAAACGGAGACTGCAGGACTTGGCGGACGAGACCATTACGCTTTACGAGGCCATTGGCGGCGAACAGACCGTGCGGAACCTGACGAAACGGTTCTACCAACTTATGGATACCTTGCCCGAAGCCGCACACTGCCGGGCGATCCATCCGCAGGATCTGGCAGGCAGCGAAAGTAAATTCGGCGACTACCTGGTAGGCTACCTCGGCGGCCCTCCCGTCTATATGGAGAAACACGGCCACCCCATGCTCCGCAGACGGCATTTCGTGGCCCCCATCGGCGCAGTCGAGCGCGACGAATGGCTGATGTGCTTTCGCCGTGCCATGGATGAAACAATCGACAACCCCAAGCTGCGCGACATCATCTGGGCACCGGTCGAAAAGCTGGCATTCCACATGCAGAATCAGGAAGAGAAACCGTCATGAACCTTCACTGGCTGCGTCCGACGAGCCTCTTTCTGTCAGGTGTTTTGGGATTGGCAGGCGTAGCGCTTGCTGCCGCTGCAACGCATACCGGCGCAACCTATATGCTCGGAAACGCCTCGGCCATGTGCCTGGCGCATGCTCCCATTCTGCTGGGGCTTTATCTCGGCTGGGATCGCATCAAGACGGCAGCCCCCGTCGCCATTCTGCTCGGGCTTGGAACACTTCTGTTTGCTGGTGATCTCGTCGCAAGGAATTTCACCGGCAGTGGCGCATTCCCCATGGCCGCGCCGATCGGCGGCCTCGGCATGATCCTGGGCTGGTTGGCGCTGGCAGCCGCCGCTTTCTTCAAAACGGCGCGTCAGTAGCCCGTCAGTTAGCGCTAGCGCGGTCGTTCATTGTTTGAAGCGCCCGCTCGAGGCTGGATTTGCTGCCATTGCGCAAAGGGATGAATGTCTTGCCGAACTTCTTGCAGCCGGACTTCACCCTCAGACACGCATCGTGGCTGATACAGTCGATGGGGCAAAATACGCAATCCACAGAGGGAAGCAGCGTATCAATGCGTGAAACGGCTTCGCGCAGACCGCCATCATGGTGGATGAGTTCGGCATCGAAGTTGCTGGCAATCTGGCGAAGATGCGCAACCTGACAGTCACGGCCGCCGACATAGAGGAAGCTTTTCGGCCCCGCCGGTGCAGCGGCTTCAGCGACGGGTTGCGATGCCTGCTGCGAGCGAGCGTCCCGCTTGCCGTTTCGCTCCGCCCTTTTCTTGTCCTTGCGCGCCATACCCTCACCTCACCATCAAAAAGCACTCCCTGAACAATCAGGTTGGCGCCACGTTAATAAAGATGAGTTTTAGAGTAAAGTATAAAGTTGATGATTTAGATCATGTTTTTCTGAGTGGCACAGGATTTATCCCCAGCCCCCCCATGAAAAGCTGCTCCAGAAAGCGGGCGGCATCCTCAAAACGCCCCTCACCCGAATTGCCTTCACCTAAAACGGACCGCACCTGCACATCAAAATCCGCGTAGTGCTGCGTCGTTGCCCATATCGAAAAAATCAGATGATAAGGGTCGCAAGGTACTATTCTTCCCGCCTTCGCCCATGCCCTGATAACCTCGGCCTTCTCATCCACCAGCCGCTTCAAAGGTCCCTTCAACTCGTCCTCCACATGCGGTGCGCCCTGCAACACCTCATTGGCAAACAACCGGCTCTCACGCGGATAATCCCGCGCCATTTCCAGTTTGCGCCTAAGATAGGAGCGGATTTCCGTTTCGGGGTTGCCGTCGGAGTCGAAGGCACGCAGCGGGTCCAGCCATGTATCCAGCACGCGCTCGATCAGCGCGCGGTGCATGGCCTCCTTGGTGCGGAAATAATAGAGGACATTTGGTTTCGACATGCCGGCCACCTCGGCGATCTGGTCGATCGTCGTGCCACGAAAGCCGTTTGCGGAGAAAACATCTAGCGCAGCCTCGAGAATCGTCTCCTCTTTCTCTTCCTGTATGCGTGTTCGCTTCTGTGTCTTCGCCGCTCGGGGTATGGGCATGAAGGGTCTCTGTCTGTTTTAGGTGCATTTTGCGGGCTGAATGGGCAAAAAATAATCGATGATCAAAGCTCGATCAGAAAATACCGCTTTACACGGCAAAAATCCCTCGATTTCTTTTAAGTACCAAAGCCAAATTTCACAATGTTTACCAGTCGGTAAAATTATCGATCGTCGATTTCCAAAAACATTTTGCCGCCTCCGGACGGAACGGCACGCCCCTTGCATCATGACGATCAAAACAGGTGAGGAAAAGACTGGCATGCCGGAAACGCCCGCAAAAAATGAACTGATCGGAAAAAATCTAACCATCAACGCCGACCGTTTGTGGGACAGCCTGATGGAGATGGCGAAGATCGGGCCCGGCGTGGCTGGCGGCAACAATCGCCAGACGTTGACGGACGAGGATGCGCAAGGGCGTGATCTTTTCAAGTCCTGGTGTGAAGCGGCAGGCATGACCATTGGCGTCGATGCCATGGGCACGATGTTTGCGACCCGTCCCGGTACGGATCCCGACGCCCTGCCCGTCTATATCGGCAGTCACCTCGACACCCAGCCGACCGGCGGCAAGTTCGATGGCGTCCTGGGCGTGCTGGCCGGGCTTGAGGTTGTCAGAAGCCTCAACGACCTCGACATCCAGACCAAACATGCCATCGTCGTGACCAACTGGGCCAATGAGGAAGGCGCCCGTTTTGCGCCCGCAATGCTGGCCTCCGGCGTGTTCGCAGGCATTCATGATCTCGACTACGCCTATGGTCGCACCGACACGGATAGCAAGACCTATGGCGACGAGTTGAAGCGCATCGGCTGGCTGGGCGAAGAACAGGTCGGCGCGCGCAAGATGCACGCCTATTTCGAGTATCACATCGAACAGGGCCCGATCCTCGAAGCACAGAACAAGCAGATCGGTGTCGTCACGCACTGCCAGGGCCTGTGGTGGCTGGAGGTGACACTGACCGGCAAGGAAGCCCATACCGGCTCGACGCCGATGGCGATGCGCGTCAATGCAGGTCTTGCCGCCGCCCGCATTCTGGAAAAGGTGCAGGACGTCGCCATGGCCCATCAGCCCGGCGCGGTGGCTGGCGTCGGCCAGATGATCTTTACGCCCAACTCGCGCAATGTGCTTCCCGGCAAGGTCGTCTTCACCATAGACCTGCGCACGCCTTCGCAGGAAAAGCTGGATGCCATGCGCGCGATCTTCGAGCGCGAGGTACCGCTCATCGCAGAAGAGCTCGGCGTTGGCTGCACCATCGAGGCCATCGGCCATTTCGACCCTGTTACCTTCGATCCCACACTCGTTGGGCGGGTGCGCGATGCTGCCGAAAGGCTGGGCTACACCCACATGGATATCATCTCCGGTGCGGGCCATGACGCCTGCTGGACAGCCCGGGTCGCACCCTCCACCATGATTTTCTGCCCCTGCGTCGACGGCCTCTCCCACAACGAAGCCGAAGACATTTCCCCGGAATGGGCCGCCGCTGGCTGCAATGTGTTGCTGCACGCCGTGCTGGAAACTGCGGAGATCGTAGAATGACCACCATCATCAAAAACGGCACCATCGTCACCGCCGATCTGACCTACAAGGCCGATATCAAAATCGATGCTGGCATCATTATCGAGATTGGCCAGAACCTGTCCGGTGGCACCATTCTGGATGCGACCGGCTGCTATGTCATGCCCGGTGGCATCGATCCGCATGTGCATCTGGAAATGCCCTTCATGGGCACCTATTCGGCGGATGATTTCGAGAGCGGCACGCGCTCAGCCTTGAGCGGCGGCACGACGATGGTGGTGGATTTCTGCCTGCCGGACCCCGGTCAGTCGCTGCTCGATGCGCTGAACCGCTGGGACAACAAGGCAACGCGTGCCACCTGCGATTATTCTTTCCACATGGCCGTAACGTGGTGGGGCGAGCAGGTCTTCAACGAGATGCAGACCATCGTTCAGGACAAGGGCATCAACAGTTTCAAGCACTTCATGGCCTATAAGGGCGCGTTGATGGTGAATGACGACGAGATGTTTGCCTCCTTTTCCCGCTGCGCGGAACTCGGTGCGCTGCCCATGGTGCATGCGGAGAACGGCGATATCGTCGCGCAGATGCAGGCCAAACTCCTGGCAGAGGGCAATAACGGCCCGGAAGCCCATGCCTATTCCCGCCCCGCCTCCGTCGAGGGCGAAGCCACCAACCGCGCCATCATCATCGCCGATATGGCGGGCGCACCGCTCTATGTCGTTCACACCTCCTGCGAACAGGCGCATGAGGCCATCCGCCGGGCGCGGCAGAACGGCATGCGGGTCTATGGTGAACCGCTGATCCAGCATCTCATCCTCGACGAGAGCGAATATGCCAATCCGGACTGGGACCACGCCGCCCGCCGCGTCATGTCGCCACCGTTCAGAAACAGGCAGCATCAGGACAGCCTCTGGGCCGGTCTTGCCGCAGGCTCGCTCCAATGTGTGGCGACTGACCATTGCGCCTTTACGACGCAGCAGAAACGCAACGGTATCGGTGACTTCACCAGGATACCCAACGGAACCGGCGGACTGGAAGACCGCATGCCGCTGCTGTGGACCCACGGCGTGGCGACAGGCCGCCTGACGATGAATGAATTTGTTGCGGTAACCTCCACCAACATCGCCAAGATTTTGAACCTCTACCCGAAGAAAGGCGCGATCCTCGTCGGCAGCGATGCTGATATCGTCGTCTGGGACCCGGCACTCGAAAAAACCATCGCTGCCAAAGACCAGCAATCGGCCATCGATTACAACGTCTTCGAAGGCCAGACGGTGAAGGGATTGCCGCGCTACACACTCACCCGCGGTATGGTCGCGATCGAAGACGGCACGGTGAAGACGCGTGAAGGCCACGGCCAGTTCGTCGCCCGTAAGCCCTACCCTGCCGTGAGCAAAGCACTGTCCACATGGAAAGACCTCGTCGCGCCGCGTAAGGTGGAGCGCACCGGCATACCCGCGAGTGGAGTATGATGATGAGCGTATCGCCTCCTTTCTCCGTCGTCTCCGCCAAAAATCTCGGCCTCACCTTCAATACCAATGACGGCCCGGTGCACGCGCTGTCGAACGTCGATCTTGATGTCAGGAAGGGCGAGTTCGTCTCCTTCATCGGGCCGTCCGGCTGCGGCAAGACGACGTTTCTGCGGGTCATTGCCGATCTGGAAAAGCACACGTCAGGCGAGATCACCGTCAATGGCACGACGCCGGAAAACGCCCGCAAGGATCGGTCCTACGGCTACGTGTTTCAGGCGGCAGCCCTTTACCCGTGGCGTACCATCGAAAAGAACATAGCATTGCCTCTGGAAATCATGGGCTACACCCAGGCCGAGCAGCAGGCGCGCATCGAGCGCACGCTTGATCTCGTCAACCTCAGCGGTTTTGCCAAGAAATTCCCCTGGCAACTGTCCGGCGGCATGCAGCAACGCGCCTCCATCGCCCGCGCACTGGCCTTCGATGCCGATCTTCTGCTGATGGACGAGCCCTTCGGCGCGCTGGACGAAATCGTCCGCGACCATTTGAACGAACAGCTTCTGAAACTGTGGAGCGCAACCGGCAAAACCATCTGCTTCGTTACCCACTCCATTCCCGAGGCCGTCTATCTCTCCACCAAGATCGTCGTCATGTCCCCGCGTCCCGGCCGGGTGACCGATATCATCGAGTCGACCTTGCCACGGGAGCGACCGCTGGAGATACGCGAGACACCGGAGTTTCTGGAGATTGCCCATCGGGTGCGGGAGGGGTTGAAGGCGGGGCATAGTTATGAGGGGTGATATGGTTTCCGTTGCGCCCTTGGCTACCCCCCTCTGCCCT
>UCJU01000008.1:0-65918 GCA_900472925.1 Hyphomicrobiales bacterium | reverse complement strand
CCCCCCTTGTGGGGGAGATGGCCGGCAGGCCAGAGGGGGGTAGCCAAGGGCGCAGCGGAAGAGGAGGCCAGCCATGACCACCCTCCGACACCGTATCCTCCCCGTCCTCGCCATCATCCTTGCCATTCTCGTCATCTGGCACATCGCAGTCGTCTACCTCAACCTGCCGTTCGCGAGGGATCAGGCGGGCAGAGCGGACCAACAGCCGAGTTTTATCGAACTCCTGCCGCAAACCTTCGCGCAGGAACGTCCTGTCCTGCCCGCACCGCACCAGATCATCGCGGAACTCTGGGATACGACGGTCAACAAGGCCGTCACATCCAAGCGCAGCCTCGTCTACCATGCGGGCATCACGCTGTCGGCGACGTTGCTGGGTTTTGCCATCGGCACCGCGCTCGGCATTCTGCTGGCGGTGGCCATCGTCCACAACCGCGCCATGGACCGCTCCGTCATGCCGTGGATCATCGCCAGCCAGACGATCCCGATCATTGCGGTGGCGCCGATGATTATCGTGGTTCTGAACTCCATCGGCATAGCAGGCCTGCTGCCGAAGGCGCTGATTTCGACCTATCTCAGCTTCTTCCCCATCGTGGTCGGTATGGTGAAGGGGCTTCGCAGCCCTGAAACCATCCAGCTGGATCTGATGCACACCTACTATGCCGCGCCTTCGCAGACCTTCTGGAAGCTGCGCTGGCCGTCGGCCCTGCCCTATCTGTTCACCTCGCTCAAAATCGCCATTTCGATTTCGCTGGTCGGTGCCATCGTTGGGGAATTGCCGACGGGTGCCGTCGCTGGCCTTGGCGCACGGTTGCTGTCCGGCTCCTATTACGGCCAGACGGTGCAAATCTGGGCTGCGCTCTTCATGGCCGCCGCTCTCGCCGCCATTCTGGTGTCGATTGTCGGCATTGCCCACACCGCCGTACTAAAGAGAATGGGAGAGCGGCCATGAGCAATCCCGGCTGGATCATCGGCGCAGTGCTGTTCTGGCTTGCCGCCTGGGCATTGAACGAATGGCTGGTGCGCCAGCGCTTTCAAACGCCTGCTGCGAAACGGGCAAGCAACCTTGCGGTCCCGCTCATCTTTGGCGCGGCGATCATCGTGCTGTGGGAAGGCATGGTGCGTGGCTTTGCCATTCCCTCCATTCTGCTGCCCGCCCCCAGCGCCATCTTTCTGCGGCTCATCGGCTCTGTCCCCATCCTGTGGGCGGACTTCCGGCAGACGTTTTTGAAAGCGGTGCTGACCGGATATGTGCTGGGCTGCGGCCTGGGCTTTGCCGTTGCCCTCATTATCGACCGCTCGCCCTTTCTCCAGCGCGGTCTCTTGCCCATCGGCAACTTCGTCTCGGCGCTGCCGGTCGTCGGCATCGCGCCCATCATGGTCATGTGGTTCGGTTTCGACTGGCAGTCCAAGGTCGCCGTCGTCGTCATCATGACGTTCTTTCCCATGCTGGTGAACACCGTGCAGGGTCTGTCGGCCTCCAGCCACATGGAGCGCG
This sequence comes from Hyphomicrobiales bacterium, assembly GCA_900472925.1. Taxonomy (GTDB): domain Bacteria; phylum Pseudomonadota; class Alphaproteobacteria; order Rhizobiales; family Rhizobiaceae; genus Agrobacterium. The sequence goes on along the minus strand of UCJU01000008.1, from coordinate 64,423 downwards.
ACCTGATGCGCACCTATGCCGCCGGCTGGGCGCAGACGCTGGTCAAGCTGCGCCTGCCTGCCGCATGGCCCTTCATCTTCAACGCCCTGAAGATCAACTCCACGCTGGCGCTGATCGGTGCCATCGTGGCGGAGTTCTTCGGCACGCCCATCGTGGGCATGGGGTTTCGCATCTCCGCCGAAATGGGCCGGAGCAATGTGGATATGGTCTGGGCCGAGATTGCCGTGGCGGCGGTTGCAGGCTCGGGCTTTTACGGTTTGGTGGCGCTGGCAGAGCGCGTCGTCACCTTCTGGCATCCGTCCGTCCGCAGTGGACGCACGTAAACAACGAAAAAAGGGAACAGCGATGAGAAACAGACTTGCATCCATGCTTCTGGCCGGGGCAACGCTGATGACGGCGTTTGGCGCTCAAGCCGCAGAAAAGGTGACGCTTCAGCTGAAGTGGGTCACTCAAGCCCAGTTTGCCGGTTATTACGTTGCCAAGGACAAGGGCTTTTACGAGGCCGAAGGTCTTGATGTCGACATCAAGCCGGGTGGACCGGACATTGCCCCGGCACAGGTTCTGGCAGGCGGCGGTGCAGATGTTGTCGTGGATTGGCTGCCATCGGCGTTGGCGACCCGCGAAAAGGGCGTGCCGCTCGTCAACATTGCCCAGCCCTTCAAGACGTCTGGCATGATGCTCACCTGCCTCAAGGAAAGTGGCATCAAAAAGCCGGAAGACTTCAAGGGCAAGACACTGGGTGTCTGGTTCTTCGGCAACGAGTACCCCTTCCTGTCATGGATGGCGCATCTGAAAATCCCGACCACCGGCGGTGCCGATGGCGTGACCGTGCTCAAGCAGGGCTTCAATGTCGATCCGCTGTTGCAGAAGCAGGCCGCCTGCATCTCCACCATGACCTACAACGAATATCTCCAGGTGCTGGAAGCGGGCGTAAAGGCCAGCGATCTCGTCACCTTCAAATACGAGGATGAAGGCGTCGCCACCCTGGAAGACGGCCTCTATGTGCTGGAAGACAAGCTGAAGGACGCCAAGTTCAAGGAAAACATGGTGAAGTTCGTGCGCGCCTCCATGAAGGGCTGGAAGTGGGCCGAAGAAAACCCAGCCGATGCCGCCGACATCGTCCTCGAAAACGACGCCTCCGGCGCACAGACCGAAGCCCACCAGAAGGGCATGATGACCGAAGTCGCCAAACTGACGGCAGGCTCCACCGGCGCACTCGACAAAGCCGATTACGACCGCACCGTCAAAACCCTCCTGGGCGGCGGCTCCGACCCCGTCATTACCAAAGAGCCAAAGGGTGCATTTACAACCGAGATCACAGATGCTGCTTTGAAATAGGTGGCCAACAGCCGAGGCGCGCCAAGTGTCACGCCTCGGCCCACCATTATATATTGCCATATTCAAAACTACATCTCCATTCCACTCGTAAGATGGATTGAATAAACCGCTATGAACAATTACATTCCGCGACGACAGGCTCGGATATTTGCCTCGCAAGAGACTTGGCCCAATTGGGAGCGGCCAGTTTTGTGGAGGACGCAGACATCTGCGAGGTAAATGCGAGATATGTCACCCCATTTTCTTGCATTCATCGTCGCATGACTTTCAAAAGCACCCAATGTGCATGATGGACGTGCGATCCGACCTTGGAACGGACAGGCATATGCACCGCAATACATTCGCAACCCGGCTCTCGGTTCTCATGGTCTCGGCTCTGTTCGTGCCTGTCCTTGCGAGCGCACAGGGTGGTGCAGACCGCAAAAACCTGCCCTCCATCGTCGTCAGCGAAGCAAAAAAACGTGATCTCGTGGACCGGGTCGTTGCCACGGGAACACTCAAGCCGGTCGATGAGATCTACGTCCAGCCGCTGGTGGATGGTCTGTCCGTGGACAAGCTGAATGTCGATATTGGTGACACGGTCGAGGCCGGCGCCTCCCTTGCCGAATTGTCGAAGGACAGCCTCATCCTGCAAAAAAGCCAGTTGCAGGCCAATAGAGCAAAGGCGGAAGCCTCTGTCGCGCAAAGCAAGGCGCAAGTCATCGAGGCGCAGGCCAACCTGGATGACGCGGTTCGCCAGCGCGACCGCGCAGATCGTCTTGGCAAATCCGGCTCAGGGTCTGTCTCGCAGGTCGAACAGACCGCCGCGGCAGCCGATGTCGCGCAGGCCCGTCTTCAGGCCTCCAGACAGGCCGTAACGGTCGGCGAAGCCGATACCAAGGTCGTGGATGCACAGATCGAAGACATCGACCTCAAACTGTCGCGCACCAGCGTCAAAACGCCGGTTGCCGGCATCGTATCGGCCAAGAACGCACGCGTGGGCGCCATTGCCAGCGGCAGCGGAAATCCGCTCTTTACCGTCATTAAGGACAACGCGATCGAACTTGTTGCCGATCTCTCGGAAACCGATATCCAGAAGGTTCAGGTCGGGCAAAAAGCCATCATCACCGTTGCTGGCGGTCGCAACAAGATCGAAGGCAAGGTGCGACTGGTATCGCCCACGGTGGACGCCACGACGCGCCTCGGATCCGTGCATATTCTCCTGCCGACCGACAGCCCCGCCCGCGCTGGCATGTATGGCAGTGCCGAAGTGGTCATCGCCTCCGCCAACGCACTTGCCCTGCCTCTGTCTGCCGTGACCTCGGGCCGTGATGGATCGAGCACGCGGCGTGTGGAAGATGGCGTGGTCAAACAGGTCCCTGTCGACATCGGCATCCAGGATAGCGGCTTCGTAGAGATCAAAAGCGGGATTGCCGCAGGCGACATGGTCGTTGAAAAAGCAGGCGCATTCGTGCGCGACGGTGACAAGATCAACCCGGTCCCGGCTGACGCCGCAGCCTCGAACTGACTGAGGGAACACCATGAACTTTTCCGCATGGTCCATCCGCAACCCGATTGCGCCGCTGCTTTGCTTTGCCCTGCTTTTGTTTTTGGGCGTGAAAGCCTTTTACGATCTGCCGATTACGCGGTTCCCCAATATCGACGTGCCGGTCGTGGCGATTACCGTGACCCAAAGCGGAGCCTCGCCGTCCGAGCTTGAGGCGCAAGTCACGAAGGAAGTCGAAGACGCGGTGGCGTCCATCAGCGGTATCGATGAGATACAGTCCACGGTGACCGACGGCCAGTCCCTGACGACCGTTCTGTTCCGCATCGAAAAGCCAACGGAAGAAGCGGTTCAGGACACCAAGGACGCCATCGATAAGATCCGCAGCGAATTGCCTGCGGATATCGAAGAACCCGTCGTCAGCAAGATCGATGTCGAGGGTCAGGCGATCCAGACTTTTGCCGTTTCGTCACCCAATATGACACTGGAAGAACTGTCCTGGTTCGTGGATGACACGATCAAGCGGGCGCTTCAGGGGCAGTCGGGCATCGGCAAGATCGACCGTTACGGCGGCGCAGACCGCGAAGTGCGCGTATCGCTCAACCCGGCAAAGCTCGATGCTTACGGCATCACCGCATCGGATGTGAACGCACAGCTGCGGGGCACCAACATCGATCTTGGCTCCGGTCGTGGACAGGTGGCGGGCAACGAACAAACCATCCGCACTCTGGGCGACACGCGGGATGTGGCGCAGCTTTCCAACACCACCATTTCGCTGTCCAACGGCCGTTTCGTGAAGCTGTCCGAACTCGGAAAGGTGACCGATACCTACCAAGAGCCGAAATCATTCTCCCGTTTCAATGGCAATCCGGGTGTAACCTTTGCCGTCTTCCGCTCAAAGGGAGCCAGCGAAGTCTCCGTTGCCGAAACGGTCGCACAAAACCTGGACAAGGTTCGCGCAGCCCACCCCAATGTCTCCATCGAAATGGTTGATGATGCCGTCTACTTCACCTATGGCAACTACGAGGCCGCCCTTCACACGCTGGTGGAAGGCTCCATTCTTGCCGTCATTGTGGTGCTGCTGTTCCTGCGAAACTGGCGCGCGACCCTGATCGCTGCGGTGGCCTTGCCACTGTCAGCCATCCCCACCTTCTGGATCATGGATGTCCTGGGCTTTTCGCTCAATCTCGTCAGCTTCCTCGCCTTGACGTTGGCAACGGGTATCCTTGTGGACGATGCCATCGTGGAGGTGGAAAACATTTCACGCCACATAAAGATGGGCAAATCGCCCTACCGCGCCTCGCTGGAAGCCGCCGATGAAATCGGCCTTGCGGTGATTGCGACCAGTTTCACCATCATTGCCGTCTTCGTACCCGTGTCCTTCATGCCGGGCATTCCCGGCCAGTACTTCATCCAGTTCGGCCTGACCGTCGCCTTCTCGGTGTTTTTCTCGCTCATGGTTGCCCGCCTCATCACCCCGTTGATGGCCGCCTATTTCATGCGCGCGAGCGATGCGGTGGACGACCACCACGACAATGACGGCTGGTTGATGAAGACCTACACGCGCATGGTCACAGCCACGACCAGCAGGTGGTGGGCGCGGTATCTGACGCTGCTGGGCGCCATCGGCTTTCTGGTCGGCTCCGTCATTTTGCTGGCTGGCGTTCCCGGCAGCTTCCTGCCGCCGGACGATGCGTCTCGTGTCGTGCTCTCTATCGAGCTTCCACCCAATGCGACGCTTGAAGAGACCGACGCCACGACATCGAAAATCTATCAGGCCGTGAAGGATATCAACGGCGTTGAGAGCGTTTTCATCCTGGGCGGTGCATCACCAAAGGGTGATCTGGAACTGCGCCGCGCCACCGTGCGCGTTATTCTCCAGCACATCGACCACTCGCTGCTGAAAACGCTTGTGAATGACGGTCTTGGCTCCATTCCATTGATCGGCCCTCATCTGCCGAAAGTGGAAGACACCGGCAGAACGCGTCCACAATGGGATGTCGAGCGGGATATATTTGCCAGCATCAACACCATCCCGGATGTTCGCATCATCAAGCTCAACGACCGTGCGGAACGGGAATTGAGCTTCAACTTCCTGTCTTCGAGCGAAGAGGATTTGCAAAACGCCGTTGGCATTCTGGAATCGCATCTTCGCGCCTCGCCGATCCTCGTCAACGTATCGTCGGAAGGTGCCCTGCCCCGGCCAGAACTGCAGATTCGCCCGCGCAAGGATGAGATCGCCCGCCTCGGCATCACCCCGCAGCAGATTTCGCAGACCGTGCGTGTCGCCACCATCGGTGACATCGATGCGCAGCTGACGAAGATATCGCTGGATGACCGGCAAATCCCCATCCGCGTGCAGGCGTCGCTCGATGTCCGTCGCGATCTGGCAGCGATCCGTGCGCTGAAAATCAAGACGGCAGCGGGTGCGACAGTGCCGCTCTACAGCGTGGCCGACATCGACTATTCCGAAGGCCCAAGCTCCATCAAGCGCAATGATCGCAACCGGGTCGTGTCCATCGGGTCGGACGTGCCTTTCGGTACCGCACTCGATACATCATCCGCCGAGTTCAAACGCATCGTCGCCGAAGCCAAGCTGCCCGCATCCGTTCGCTTGGCCGAAAGCGGTGACGCCAAGGTGCAGGGCGAAATGCAGCGCGGCTTTACCAATGCCATGCTTCTCGGCCTGCTGCTGGTGCTGGTCGTGCTCATCCTGTTGTTCAAGGATGTCATTCAGCCCTTCACCATCCTGTTCTCGCTGCCGCTGGCCATCGGCGGTGTTGCGCTCGCCCTGATTATCACCAACAAGGCGCTCTCCATGCCCGTCCTTATCGGCATTCTCATGCTCATGGGTATTGTCACGAAGAACGCCATTCTGCTGGTGGATTTCGCCATCGAAATGCGCCGTCACGGGCTGGAACGGGTTCATGCCATGGTGGAAGCTGGCCGCAAACGCGCCCGCCCCATCATCATGACCTCGATTGCCATGTCCGCTGGCATGTTGCCGTCAGCGCTGGGCGTGGGTGAAGGTGGCTCGTTCCGCGCACCCATGGCTATCGCCGTCATCGGCGGCATCATCGTCTCGACCGTTCTGTCGCTGATCGTGGTGCCTGCGTTCTTCTTGATCATGGACGACCTGTCACGGCTTCTCGCCCACCTCTTCGGTCGCTTCATCGGCAAGAAGGAAGAGGAACATCCGGTTCTTTCCAACGAAGAGCTATCGCAAGCGACACGCACCAATCAGGACGCGCTCTCAGGCCTTGAAGAGCGTCTGGCAAACATCGAAGAGAAGAACGGGCCAGGACAGAAAAATACTGGCAATTCCAACAATGTCCTGCGCCTTCCGCCACTTGCGGCGGAGTAAGCACACACTCGTGCATTAAAAAACGCCGGGCACCGCCCGGCGTTTTCTTTTCCTACCGTTATCAAAACCAAAGCCGTTTAGCGGCTCCGCGTCCTACAAGCCGCCGTGCTGCTTCAAGAAATCAACGACGGTGCTGACGCCGTCGCCGCGCTTCATGTCGGTAAAGACGAATGGCATCTGCTGACGCATGCGCGTTGCGTCCGTATCCATCACGTCAAGATCGGCACCGACATAGGGTGCAAGATCCTTCTTGTTAATCACCAGCAAATCGGAGCGTGTGATGCCCGGACCGCCCTTGCGTGGGATTTCCTCACCCTGACAGACTGAAATGACGTAGATCGTGATATCGGCAAGATCGGGCGAAAACGTCGCGGCCAGATTGTCGCCACCGGATTCGATGAAAACCACGTCGAGATCGGGAAAGCGCTCATTGAGGCCCGCGATAGCCTGGAGGTTGATGGTCGCATCCTCGCGGATGGCCGTGTGCGGGCAGCCGCCAGTTTCGACCCCGACGATCCGCTCAGAGGGAAGCGCCTGCATACGCACCAGCGCTTCGGCGTCTTCCTTGGTGTAGATGTCGTTGGTGACAACAGCGACCGAATAATCAGCGCTCATGGCCTTGCACAATTTCTCCGTCAAAGCCGTCTTGCCGGACCCGACGGGTCCACCGATGCCGACCCGGAGCGGGCCATTTCCCGATTTCATTTCATTTCCCTTCCAGATGATATGTTCCACATTGGCGGTCTCAAAGCTCATGAGCGGAATAGCCGTGTCTGCTGTATTTCATGGCGCATAGACGCCGTGTCCGCAAGAATGGTGGCGGAGCCCAGATCATCCAGCGTTGACGCCGCCGCACGGTCCGCCACGGATGCGATGTCGGTTTCCAGATGCGCGAGAATGGCGACACCGTCCTTCTGACCTGCGACACCCAGGCGGATGCCCGCAGATATGAATTGCGACACGCCGGAGTGCAGATAGGCCGCCAGCGTGTCCTCAATAGCAACACCATGGGCCGCCGATATGGCACCCACCGAGATTGGGTAAGGCGTTCCCTTCTTCAGGCGGTCGAACACGTCATGCGGCCAGGCGGTGGCGGCATCCATGAAGGCATCGCCCAGCAAAACCGTTTCACGGTAGCGCTCCGCAGAACCGGCCAGCGCCTGCGCAAGGGCCGCCAGTTCAGCCAATTCGTGAGCGTCATCATGGCATCGCCAGGCATGCGCCAACAAAACAGCGTCGTTCCAAAGCGTCCCTCGATGCAGAAGCAGGCCGATCCAGTCACGAAGATCATGGGCCGTCGCAAGACGTCGGTCGTTGACCGCAGTTTCCAGTCCACCGGAATAGGAGAAGGCACCGACCGGAAAAGCCGGCGACATCCACGCCAGCAGGCGCAATAAGGCATCGACGCTGCGCTTGGTCGTCATCGATCAATCATGGCTGTGGTGGCTGTGATCGTGACCATGGGAGTGGCCGCCATGGGCATGATAGGCACCGCGCGCAGGCTGGAACGCTTCCTCCACCTCCCGCACTGTCGCACCAAGACCTTCCAGCATGGACCGGATGACGTGGTCACGAAGAATCAGGATGCGACCCTCCTCAATCTGCGCCGGGAGATGGCGGTTGCCCAGATGCCAGGCGAGTTCGATGAGGTGAAGTGTGTTTTTTGCCGTCACTTCGAACAGCTTCTCATCGGCTGCGCGGACCTCGACCAGATCACCGTTTTCAATGACCAGCAGATCGCCATGCGCAAACAGCACGGGCTCCTTCAGATCGAGCATGACCATCTCATCATTTTGAAGATGCAGCAGCTTGCGGCGCAGGTGTCGCTGGTCATGGGCAAGAGTGACATAACCGGTCGGTTCGTCTGCAGGTGTGCCGACGGGGAGATAGGATTGTACGCGCAGCATGAGATTTCCAGGATGAGTTTACGTCTCTGCGAAACTTGGATGATCGAGAGATCGAATGCAAGTCACACCTGAGAAAATGCGCTGCACTGCCCAGCGCGACAACCGCCTTAAGAGGCGACCAGCAGTGCCGACTTGAGGCTCTCGACGGCATGGGACAGCTGCAATTCTTCCTCATGACAAACGCAATTGCGGCCCGACGCTTTCGCGAGATAAAGGGCCTTGTCAGCCGAGGCGAACGTATCGTGTTTGGAGCGTGACGGCTCAATATCTGCGACACCGACGGAGACGGTGGTCTGCAACTGTGTTCCGTTGAAATTAATGGTCAGGCAGGACACGCGAATGCGCGCCAGTTCGATCAACGTCAGGCGATCCTTGCGCAGTCCGCCGCGAACGATCACCGCAAACTCTTCGCCACCCAGCCGCGCCACGCAGTGAAATTCACCAAAGACATCCTCGATGGCCGCGGCGGCCCTTTTTATGACGATGTCCCCAGCGGCGTGACCGTGATTGTCGTTGATGCTCTTGAAACGATCAAGGTCGAAGATGGCCAGCGAGGCATCGTCCTCGACCTCTTCGAAGCATTGGTTGAAGGCACGTCTATTGGCCAGTCCCGAGAGAGTATCGGTCTTGCTCAAACGTTCGAACTCGGCATGCGACGCGTGCAACTTGCGAATGGCGTTTCCAAGGACCGAGCACATCACGCCCGTGACGATTCCGCCGACGATCCATGCCATGATGACGCTATAAACCAACGCTTCCAGCATCGGCAAAGGCAAGGCATTGAAAAAACCTGCCACGGCAATGACGACGCAGCTCACCATGACCGACATGATGATGGAAATGAACACCATTTTGGCGGCAAATGTGCGAAGATCTTGGCCCTCGCCGGGGTCGCTCAAACTCATTTCTAACGAAACAAATTTCCTCAAACGGTCAGTCATCACACCCCACCCTTGCATGACATAATCGATAATGATCAGAGATTGGCTGGTAGTAAATGAAATTCCTAAACTTTTAACTACCAGAGGTATATTTGTGGAATAATTTTGCGGGACACGTGTATACCGGGCGTGGAATGCAACCCAATACACGTACTGACCAAACCCTTTAATTTCAGCGCACGATGCGCTTTTGACCCTTCCGTTTCGTTAGACTTGGCGGGCTGGGCTTATCGCTGATATTTGACATACATTATATATATTTTTGCTCATGCAGCGTCGTATATATTAATATTCCATAGCCCTAAAACAGCGCGGCAAAACAAAAACCCGGAATTGCTTCCGGGTTTTCAGATCAGAATTCAAAAAGATCAGGCCGCTATGCGTGCCTTCAGGTTTTCCAGAATATTCTGTGGCGAGGACACGCCGTAAGGATCGCTTTCGCAATTGTCCGAATAACCCTCTTCCTCGAACCATTGTTCGACAACGCCATCGTTGATGATGGCGGCATAGCGCCAGGAACGCATGCCGAAACCGAGATTATCCTTGGCGACGAGCATTCCCATTTTGCGCGTAAATTCGCCCGAACCATCTGGGATAACCTTGACGTTCTCGAGCTGCTGGCCCTTGGCCCATGCGTTCATGACGAAAGCATCATTGACCGACAGACAATAGATATCGTCGATGCCCAGCGCATGAAACTCCGGCGTCAGCTTTTCGAAGTCGGGAAGCTGATAGGTTGAGCATGTCGGCGTGAACGCGCCGGGAAGGGAGAAGAGAATGACCTTCTTGCCCTTGAAGTAATCGTCGGAGGTGAGATCCTGCCAACGGTAAGGGTTTGGGCCACCCACGGCCTCATCGCGAACACGCGTGCGGAAGGTAACGGCGGGCACTTTTTTACCGAGCATAGTTTTCTCCTGTGCAAGTGTGCGTGAAAAGCCTTGGGAACAATTCACCTCTGAAACCGACCCTGCGATACCGCAAAAACGTTTGCAGTGCAGCAAAAACATGGCCCCGCAGGGCAGTCATGCACAGGACGAAACGGTTGGTGCTTCAGATGATCCTCAAAACAGGAAGTAGCGTTGCGCCATCGGCAGCACGGTCGCCGGTTCGCACGTCAAAAGCTCGCCGTCTGCCCTCACCTCATAGGTTTCAGGATCGACTTCGATGTGCGGCGTCAAAGAGTTATGGATCATGGATGCCTTGGAAATACCACCGCGCACATTGCGCACCGCCAGCAGTTTCTTGGCAACGCCCAGCCGCTGCACGATCCCGCCATCCAGCGACGCCTGCGATACGAACGTCACCGAGGAATTGGTCAGCAGTTTGCCGTGGGCGGCAAACATCGGCCGGTAATGCATTGGCTGCGGGGTCGGGATCGACGCGTTGGGATCGCCCATGGGTGCAGCCGCAATGGAGCCGCCCAACAGCACCATTTCCGGTTTCACACCGAAGAATGCCGGGTTCCACAGCACCAGATCGGCACGCTTGCCGACCTCGACAGAGCCGATCTCGTGGCTGATGCCGTGGGCGATAGCCGGATTGATCGTGTATTTTGCGATGTAGCGGCGAACGCGGAAATTGTCATTGTCGCCCGTTTCTTCCTTCAGGCGGCCACGCTGACGCTTCATCTTGTCAGCCGTCTGCCATGTGCGGATGGCAACTTCACCGACACGACCCATGGCCTGACTGTCCGACGAAATGATCGAAAACGCCCCCAGATCATGCAGAATGTCTTCCGCCGCAATCGTTTCCTTGCGAATGCGACTTTCCGCAAAAGCGATGTCCTCAGGAATGGATGGCGACAGGTGATGGCAGACCATGAGCATGTCCAGATGCTCTGCCAGCGTGTTGATCGTGTAAGGACGGGTCGGGTTCGTGGACGACGGAATGACGTTGGGATTGCCGCATATCTTGATGATATCGGGCGCATGCCCGCCGCCTGCCCCTTCCGTATGGAACGCGTGAATGGTTCGCCCATTGATGGCAGCGACCGTGTCCTCCACGAAGCCGCTTTCATTCAGGGTATCGGTATGGATCATCACCTGTACGTCGAACTGGTCAGCAACCGTCAGGCAATTGTCGATCGCGGCCGGTGTCGTTCCCCAATCCTCATGCAGCTTCAGTGAGGAAGCGCCTGCGAGAATCATCTCTTCCAGTGGTGCCGGTAGCGAAGCATTGCCCTTGCCGGCAAGAGCGAGGTTCATTGGAAACGCATCGAAGCTTTCGATCATGCGCTCGATGTGCCATGCGCCCGTGCACGTGGTCGCCAGCGTTCCGTGCGCGGGGCCGGAGCCGCCGCCCAGCATGGTGGTTACGCCGCTCATCAGGGCTTCCTCGATCTGTTGCGGGCAGATGAAGTGGATATGCGCATCCATGCCGCCAGCAGTCAGAATCTTGCCCTCCCCGGCGATTGCCTCCGTCGAGGGGCCGACGATGATGGTGACACCGGGCTGCGTATCGGGGTTGCCTGCCTTGCCAATGGCGAAAATACGCCCGTCCTTCAGGCCGACATCCGCCTTGTAGACGCCGCTATGATCGACAATCACGACGTTGGTGATGACGGTGTCGACAGCGCCCTCGGCCCGCGTTGCCTGGCTTTGCCCCATGCCATCACGTATAACCTTGCCGCCGCCGAACTTGACCTCTTCACCGTAGGTCGTGAAATCTTTTTCGATTTCGATGAAGAGTTCGGTATCGGCCAGCCGTACCTTGTCACCAACGGTGGGGCCGAACATGCTGGCATAGGAGGCGCGGGAAATCTTGTAAGGCATGAAAATCAGGCTCCTTGGGAGGCGGAGGAAAGCGGAGGATGCGAAAGAGAGGATAAGCGGCCAGCGGCTTTCCAATCGCTGACCAGTTGTTTTTCGGCATTGAATGGGTGGCCGTTCCACCCCTGGTGACCAAACCCAACGATGAACACGGTGTCTTTTTGGGTTTCATTCAGGGATAGAACATGAGCGATCGTCAAAAGTCCGCCGCTTGGGCAAACATAGGGATCGACAGCCACCGCAGACAGTTGTCGGTCGAGTTCGTCATGCACCTCACGCGGAATGATAAGATGCTCCTTGCCGGATGAGGTGGCGATTGCCGCAAAAGCGTCGCTGTAATCCGAGCAGAAATCGTCCAGCTCCGGCCAGTGCTGGAGAATGTGCGGCTGCATCTCAGCGAATTTCGCAGGGTGCCGTACCGACCAAATCGCCGTCGCCTGCTTCACCGCTGCGCTCTCTTTCCAGAGCACATCTTGCGTCATCGCCTTGCCAGGCCGCCCTGTGTTGCAAACGGCGACAATGTCGGTCTTTTCACCACCGGGGCCAAGGGAGCGACAATCATTGAAACGAATAACGAGGTCGAAGCCGTTGATCATATCAGCCACTCCCTCATTGATCTCTCCGTTTCCAACGATGACGATCCGCTGTCCCATGGCTGTCAGAATCCCTCCGAAAGATTTCGAAGCTCTTCAGAGCGCTTGCGGCTCATATCGGCAAGACAGGACGAGACGAGCATCGGCTCCATGCTGCCGCCACGCGCCTGAAAACCGGCGACCTCACAATTGGCGTCGCGAAAGGCAACCCAGGCGCGCTGCGATGCCACCAGGGCATCGGCGGCACTATCGGAACTGTCGTCGGATGCCTTGTCCCGATCCTTCAGCACCTTGCGGATTTTCTGGTATTCCGCATTCAGTTCGCCATCGGCTTTTTCGTAATCAAGACCAGCACATTCCGTCATTTCCGACTGGGTTGTCGGCTCAGCACAATTGGGCGTGTCCTGCGCATGCGCCTCACTGAACTGGAAGCCAGAATTCAGCGCTACGCCCAAAAGAAAAATGCCTGACAGCAAAAAACGGAAAGACTTTGATCTCATGGTCAAAGCTTCCCCATGACGAGCTTACGGAAGCCATAGACTTCCCGCTTGCCGGAAAGCGGCACCAGGGTCACCTCCCGCTTCTGGCCGGGCTCGAAACGAACCGCAGTTCCGGCGGGAATGTCCAACCGCATACCGCGCGCCCTGTCACGCTCGAAATGCAGGGCGGCATTGGTTTCGGCAAAGTGATAGTGACTACCGACCTGAACAGGCCTGTCGCCGGTATTGGCAACTTCGATCGTTACGGTCGGCTGACCCGCATTGAGCTCGATCTCGCCCTCTGCCGCAATGACTTCACCTGGAATCATGATCTTTTCCTTTATCGTCACGCCGCTTTGACCGGTGCGCAGCCTTCGGCTTTCAGAACCCGTTTCGTTGAAGCCGGATTGTTCACCAGCTTTGCAGCCCGACGTACGGGACGCCGCACCAGCTCACCGCCGCAATTGGGGCACATGCCCTTTAAAACCGTGGTGGCGCAATCCCGGCAATAGGTGCATTCGAATGAGCACATCATCGCATCAAGGCTATCGGGCGGCAGGTCCCTGTCGCAGCACTCGCAGTTTGGGCGAAGTTCCAAGGCCATGGCATCACCTCAACGAATTGGTTCGTGGACAGTCACAAGCTTGGTGCCATCGGGAAATGTCGCTTCCACCTGAACGTCGTGGATCATCTCGGCAATGCCTTCCATCACCTGATCACGGGTGATGACATGCGCGCCAGCCTCCATCAGTTCCGACACGGCGCGGCCATCACGGGCACCTTCCACCACGAAGTCGGAGATCAGCGCAATCGCCTCGGGGTAATTGAGCTTGACGCCGCGCTCCAAGCGGCGACGTGCCACCATCGCGGCCATGGAAATCAGAAGCTTGTCTTTTTCTCGGGGTGTGAGGTTCATCGTCGTCCCGTTTCTGGAGCGCCACGCGTTTTTCATGACGCAAAATGGGCGCTCGAACACCTATTCAATTCGCGCGTCAGAGATTCCAGACTTTCGGCACTGGCGCGCCATTTCGCAAGAGCGAAATGATAGGAAAGAGCATTTTTCTCAATGTGAAGCCATCCGAGGCAGAAACTCGAACGACGAGTTTCCCCTGCCATTCGCTGGCACCACCGGACGGACCCAGAATATCGCGGAGTTTAGGAAGAAGCATCTCACCCAGCGGGCCGACATAAAGCAACGTCGCAAACGCCACCTGCCCGGAAAGGACAGACGCCGCTTTCGTCAGCTCACCAATGTCGCCATCAAGGCGAAGCTCTTCGGCATGAATGAGTTTGCCGCCCTGGCGAATGCGCCATCGGTCGCGCAGCAGGCCCTCCTCCATTGCCTCCCCCATGGCCTGACGCCCCAGAAGAATGGCTTCGACCGCAATGAATTCTGCGGACGCATCGATATCGACCTCCAGCCTGCGGGTCAGCGATGCACGGTCGAAGAGAATGGTTTCCTGGGGCAGCCAATGCAGTTTGGCACCGGGACCGACGGTAATTCGCGCAGTGACAGTCGTCGTCCCGGCTGCGGCTTTATAAACCTTTTCACAGGCCTGCGTGGTAACGACAAGGGAGGTGCCGGCACCGGCAACCGCTTGCCATTCAAGCTCATCGCCTCCGGTCAATCCGCCGGAGGAATTGATGAGGATTGCTTCCATTTCATGGGAGAATGTGTCGGGCAGTCTGATCTTGGCGCAGCCTTCCTGAAACAATTCGTCCAGACGGCTGCGCCCATTCAGCGCTTTCGTTACAATGCGCCCTCGGCCACGGGCACGCTGCGGACGGGGTTGCTCGATACTTTGCTGGTCTGGCTGCACGTCGTCTCCGATGCATTCGCGGATGTGGAAACCGCTTTCACAGAGCAATCTGCCTTTGACGTCGCATCGACAACCATCTGCCCTTCCGTATTCTGGAAGAAGTCCCACATTCTTTCGGCTGCATCAATCTGTCGAGCCGTTTCACCTGTGGAGATTTTCCGATCGACGGCTGGCTGGACCTTGCCAGCGACATCACTCGTGGGCTTGCGCATGACGTTAGCGGCAGAGGCGATCACCTCCGCCTTCATCGTGGCACGTGGCCATGCATGGTCCCAGGCATCGATGACGTAGGAGTGGATGCGCGCACCGCTCTTGCAGACATCGTAGGAATTGAAGGTGAAGCTGTCGGTTGCCTTGCTCTTCGCGCCGCCCTTGCAGCCATCCATTTCAGCCCAGCGCTTCAGCGCCGTTTCGCCGCTATATTGCCAGTAGGGCTTGCCGCCGCCCTGATAGGGGTTGGCCGGGTCCTTCAGGCCTGCGAAAGCAATGATCGACATCGGTTTTGCAGGCGCGCAGCTTGCTGTGTCCGGCGCCCATTTTCCAGAATTTTCAACGGGATAGCCTGCGCGAAGCGAGGCCACGAAACCGGCGGCTGTGAAATCGCGGTTACCACTGCAAATGAACTGCGACAGCATGCGCCCGCCACCGGAATAGCCGGAGCCGAAAAAGCGCTCGTCATCGACGCAGAATTTGGACTTTACCATAGTGATGGCATCGCGAATGAAGCCCGGCTCGTCGAGCCCGCCCTTGCGCGTTGTCACGCCCGGCACGTTCCAGGCGTGGGTGCCGGGAAGATCACCATCGAGGCTGCCCTGAAGAGCGACGACAACGACGCCCTGACGCTCGGCCAGCTTGTCCCAGCCGCTGCGGTCCATCTGTCCATTGGGATTGCTGTTGCTGCCATGAAAATCAAAGACGACAGGCAATTTCTTTTTTCCGTCATATGAAGACGGAACAAAATAGACGCCGGTGCGTTTGGAACCATCAGACGTCAGTGAAAACGCATGACGACCTGGTTGCATCGTCTGACCGCATGTTGAGGCCAAAGCTGCAGCGCTCATGCCTGTGAGAATAGCAAAGCTCGCGATCAGGACGCGGAGCGGACGGGCAGCGCGGGCAAACCGGCTGGAAACAGTCGTTGATGTCATCAGCACGCCTTTATTGGCACAGGTTCCCCGACACTATGCCGGAAAATGCGTGGAATGTAAGGGTTTGACGGAGCGCCGCATGCGGAAGTTGGACAACTGTGTCTCGCACGCTGCATTTTGCGTGAACTAACACAACTTAATACTCAAGGAAATGCTGAAACTGCGCATGAATGCTATGCAGAGATGCATAAGCAATCACAATATTGTTTTGGTTTTATCTCTTCGTGATCGTAAAGGCGCCATATTCTACACCGTGAGATGGCGTCTTGCTTCAGGCGTATCCAATGTTTCAGCCAGTCCCTCATGAACGATTTCGCCGCGATCCATGATGTAGACGTAGTCCGCAAGCTCTCGACAGAAATCCAAATACTGCTCTACCAGCAGGATCGCCATACCCGTTGAATCCCGCAGATATTTGATTGCCCGTCCGATGTCTTTGATGATCGACGGCTGAATGCCCTCGGTCGGTTCGTCCAGCACGAGGATTTTCGGACGCGTGACCAGCGCCCGGCCAATGGCCAGCTGCTGCTGTTGCCCACCTGACAGGTCTCCACCCCGGCGTGACAACATGGATTGCAGAACCGGAAACAGGCTGAAAATGTCGTCGGGAATGAAACGGTCCTTGCGCGGCAATGGCGCATAGCCCGCCTGCAGGTTTTCCTGAACCGTCAGAAGCGGGAAGATTTCCCGCCCCTGCGGCACATAACCGACACCGCGCTTGGCGCGCTGGTATGGCGCAAGACCGGTGAGGTTTTCACCACTGAAGCTGATTGTTCCCGCACTGACCGCATGCTGACCCGTCACGGCTCTGAGCAGAGAACTTTTGCCGACGCCGTTGCGACCGAGCACACAAGTGATCTTGCCCATGTCTGCGTTCAGAGAAATGCCCCGCAACGCCTGTGCTGCGCCGTAATGGAGATTGATGTTCTCGACGCTTAGCATGATGTTGCTCCCTTTATGGCGGTGTCTTGTCCCATCACCGCCCCAGATAATTCTCGATGACCTTCGGATCACTCGAGACGAAATCAATCGACCCCTCGGCCAGCACCGAACCTTCCGCCAGACACGTTACCTTGACGCCGAGATCACGGATGAAGCCCATGTCATGTTCCACCACTACCACGGAGCGTGTCTTGGCGATTTCCTTCAAAAGCAATGCCGTTTCCGCCGTCTCCGCATCCGTCATGCCCGCGACCGGCTCGTCCACCAGAAGCAGCTTCGGCTCCTGCGCCAGAAGCATACCGATCTCCAGCCACTGCTTTTGCCCGTGTGAAAGATTGGCGGCCAGATCGTTGCGACGGCTGCTCAAGCGCACCGTGCTCAGGATTTCTTCGATGCGCGCCTTGTCTTCCTCGGTGAGACGATAGAACAGCGTGGCGTAGACGCCACGTTTGCGGTTGAGCGCCAGTTCGAGATTGTCCCACACCGTGTGGCTTTCGAAGACCGTCGGCTTCTGGAACTTGCGACCGATACCGAGTTGGGCGATATCCGCCTCATCCTTCTTTGTCAGATCAATGCTGTCTTCAAACAGCACCCTGCCGCTGTTGGGCCGTGTCTTGCCGGTGATAATATCCATCATCGTCGTCTTGCCCGCACCGTTGGGGCCGATGATGGCGCGAAGCTCGCCCGGCTCGACAACGAAGGACAGCGAGTTCAGCGCCTTGAAGCCATCGAAAGAAACCGACACGCCATCCAGATAGAGCAGGCTTTTCGTTCTGTTTTCAGAAACCGTGTTCATATCCGTTACTCCCCCGCCTGTTGCGCAGCTCTTGCAGCTTCAGTGGATGCCGCCTTCTGCTTCTCCCGTCGTCCCGCCAGATGCTGCTGGACAGTCCCGACGATGCCCTTGGGGAAAAACAGGGTCACTGCGATGAACAAGCCGCCGAGCGCAAACAGCCAGAATTCCGGAAAGGCGCCGGTGAAGTAGCTCTTGCCGCCATTGACCAGAATTGCACCAAGGATCGGCCCGATCAAAGTTCCGCGCCCACCGACCGCCGTCCAGACGACGACTTCGATGGAATTGGCAGGCGAGAATTCACCAGGATTGATGATGCCGACCTGCGGCACGAACAGAGCACCGGCAATGCCCGCCATCATGGCCGAAACGACGAAGGTGAACAGCTTGATGTTTTCAACCCGAAAACCGAGAAACCGCACACGGCTTTCCGCATCGCGCACGCCCACCAGCACCTTGCCGAATTTGGAATTGACGATGCCGGACGCAATCAGCAGGCACAGCGCCAGCATGATGGCCGTCGTGGCAAACAGAACGGCGCGTGTTCCATCGGCCTGTACGGAAAATCCGAGAATGTCCTTGAAGTCTGTCAGGCCATTATTACCGCCAAAGCCCATGTCGTTGCGGAAGAACGCCAGCAGCAGCGCATAGGTCATCGCCTGCGTGATGATGGAGAGATAGACGCCGTTGACGCGCGAGCGGAAGGCAAACCAACCGAAGACGAAGGCCAGCAGACCCGGCACGACGACGACCATCAACATTGCAAACCAGAACATGTCGAAGCCATGCCAGAACCACGGCAGCTCCTTCCAGTTCAGAAAAACCATGAAATCAGGCAGAACGGGATGTCCATAGGTTCCGCGCGTACCGATCTGGCGCATCAGATACATGCCCATGGCGTAACCACCGAGTGCAAAGAAGGCGGCGTGACCGAGCGAAAGAATACCGCAATAGCCCCAGACCAGATCGAGCGCCAGCGCCAGAATGGCATAGGCCAGATACTTGCCCAGCATCGACATGATATAGGTCGGGATGCGGAACGCGCTATTTGCGGGAAGCAACAGATTGGAGGCAGGCACAAGCACGGCAATCGCCAAAATGATGCCGATGGCAATCAGGATCCGGCGGTCGAGCGCCCGAAGGAGGAAGCCGGTAATCATGCTTCTATGGCCCTTCCCTTGAGTGCGAAGAGACCGCGTGGCCGCTTCTGAATGAACAGAATGATGAGAACGAGAACGAGAATTTTGCCGAGCACAGCGCCCACCGTCGGCTCGAGAAACTTGTTCAGCACGCCAAGCGTCAGCGCACCGACAAAGGTGCCCCAGAGATTGCCGACACCGCCGAAGACCACGACCATGAAACTGTCGATGATGTAGGACTGACCAAGATTGGGTGAGACATTGTCGATCTGGCTGAGCGCAACACCGGCCAGCCCGGCAACACCGGAGCCGAGCGCAAAGGTGAAGGCATCGACCCAGGGCGTGCGAATACCCATAGAGGATGCCATGCGCCGGTTCTGCGTCACCGCACGCATCTGCAGACCGAAAGCCGAGCGTTTCAGCAATATAAGGAGGGCGAAGAAGACCGAGAGCGAGAAGCAGACGATCCAGACGCGGTTCCAGGTGAAATTGAGATAGCCAACGCTAAACGAACCGGACATCCAGCTGGGATTGCCGACTTCACGATTGGTTGGGCCAAAGATGGAGCGGACGCCCTGCTGCAACATCAAGGAGATGCCCCATGTCGCCAGCAATGTTTCCAGCGGACGACCGTAGAGGTAACGGATGACGCCGCGCTCCATCACAAGGCCGACAGCTCCCGTCACCAGAAACGCCACCGGCAGCGCAATCGCCAGCGACCAGTCGAACAGGCCGGGATAGTGGCTGCGGATCACCTCCTGAACCATGAAGGTGGAGTAGGCGCCGATCATGACCATCTCGCCATGCGCCATGTTGATGATGCCCATCACGCCGAAGGTGATGGCAAGGCCAATGGCGGCCAGCAGCAGGACGGAGCCGAGCGAGAGGCCGTACCAGATGTTTTGTCCAGCATCCCAAAGCGCCAGCGTGCCTTGTATGTAAGAGATGGCAGCGTCGATATCGGGTTTCAGACTGGCATCGACTGCAGGCGTCGCTGTCATCAAAATACCAATGGCGTCACGACCGCCCAGGCTTTTGATAGTCTCGATGGCGGCCCGTTTTTCTTCGATGGAACGGTCTGAGGCAAGCAGAGAGACGGCCTTGGCCTCTTCCATGCGGGTACGAACCTGGCTGTCAGTTTCCTTGGCCAAAGCTGCTTCCAGCAATTGCAGGTTTTCGGCACTTGGTGCCTTCAGGACGGAATTCGCAGCCGTCAGCCGCACGGACTTGTCAGGGCTGAGCAACGTCAGACCGCCCATGGCCGCGCGAATGACACGGCGCATATTGTTATTGACGCGTATCTTGGTCAGAGCAGCTTTCGGCGCTTCGCCAGCAGCCTCTCCGCTTACGGGATCGATGAGCGTGAAGTTGGCGCCAGCCGCCTTCGTCATGAAAACGAGATTGTCTGCCTTGCGGACATAGAGATCACCCTCCGCATAGGCCTCCAGCATGGGCACGACCCGCGGGTCGCCCGTGGCTGCAATCTGTCCCACCAACGTTTCAGCCTGCTTGAAATCGGCAGTGCCCAGTGCATCGATGAGGGGTTTGGGATCAGCTTGCTGGGCAAATGCCGAAACCGCCAGACTGAACAGCACACCGATAATGGCCAACACACGAAGAAACATAGTCCCAAGTCCCCCTTGGAAACCTGTTGATGCGATGGGCATCAGCAGGCGAATTCAATAGCAGCGGAGCGTTGAGGTTCTCTAAGTGACCTCCACTCTCCGCCGTCATCCTCGGGCTTGACCCGAGGATCTACTCACGGTGCCGCGCCCTCTAGCTACCGTTGAATGAAGGGCAGCGGTAGCAGATCCTCGGGCCAAGCCCGAGGATGACGTGGCGGTGTAGAAAGGCGCTTCCCCTCTCTCCGTCACCCCGGACTTGATCCGGGGTCTAGCCGAGACGCGTCTGCGCTTCGAGAGAACCTCCGCGATCAAGTCCTTGATCGCGCTGGATTCCGGCGCGAGGCCGGAATGACGGCCGTTGGGATCACATCCCCTTGCCGCCGCACTTGCCCGTCGCGACGTTGAAGTTGCCGCATGCCATCGGCTTGCGCCAATCGGAAATGAGGTCCTTCGAGTCCGGCAGGTAATCCGACCACTCGTCGCCCACGACCTGAGCGGTCTGCTGAACGATTTCGAACTGGCCGTCGGACTGGATTTCACCGATCAGCACCGGCTTGGTGATATGGTGGTTCGGCATGACGGTGGCGTAACCGCCAGACAGGTTCGGAACCGAGACGCCGATGATCGAATCCAGCACCTTGTCCGTATCGGTGGTGCCAGCGGCTTCCACGGCCTTTACCCATGCGTTGAAGCCGATATAGGCGGCTTCCATCGGGTCGTTCGTGACGCGCTTGTCGTTCTTGGTGAAGGCGTGCCATTCCTTGATGAACTCGGCATTCACAGGGCTGTCGACGGACTGGAAGTAATTCCAGGCAGCGAGGTGACCGACCAGCGGCCCTGTGTCGAGACCGGCAAGCTCTTCTTCACCGACCGAGAAAGCAACGACTGGAATGTCTTCAGCCTTGACGCCCTGGTTTGCCAGCTCCTTGTAGAAGGGCACGTTGGCGTCACCGTTGATGGTGGAAACGACGGCGGTCTTCTTGCCAGCGGAGCCGAATTTCTTGATGTCGGAGACGATCGTCTGCCAATCGGAATGACCGAATGGCGTGTAGTTGATCATGATGTCCTCTTCCTTGACGCCCTTGGACATCAGGTAGGCTTTCAGGATCTTGTTGGTCGTCTGCGGATAGACATAGTCGGTGCCCGCCAGAACCCAGCGCTCGACACCTTCGGTGTTGGCCAGATAATCCACAGCCGGAATGGCCTGCTGGTTTGGCGCGGCACCGGTGTAGAAGATGTTGCGGGAGGATTCTTCACCCTCATACTGGACCGGATAGAAGAGGATCGAGTTCAATTCCTCGAACACCGGCAAAACGGATTTGCGCGAAGACGACGTCCAGCAACCGAACACGGCCGCGACCTTATCCTGGCTAATCAGCTGACGGGCCTTTTCGGCAAAGAGCGGCCAGTCGGAGGCGGGATCGACCACGACGGCTTCGAGCTTCTTGCCGAGAACGCCACCCTTCTTGTTCTGCTCGTCGATGAGCATCAACATGGCATCTTTCAGCGTCGTTTCGGAAATGGCCATCGTGCCGGACAGCGAATGCAGAACGCCGATCTTGATCGTATCGTCAGCGGCAAAGGCACCGTGGAATGCGGTGGTGGATAAAATGGCACCGAGCAATGCGCCGGTCAGCATCTTCTTGAAAGTCATCGGAAGGACCCCTCTCCTGTTCAGCCTCTTTGGGCTCAGCGGTTATTTTACCGCTGCTGGAGGGGACTATCGGTCTCGCATCTGCAAAACCGTATACGTCAATTGACGTAGGTGGGGTGGCGAAACAGGAACGCTCGCCTAATACCCTCGCCGCGCATCCCTGGGATACGAGACGTGCGGGAACTAGCGCTCAGTTGTGAGGCTTGTCGCCGTCGGAATTTTCCAGGATCGCTTCCTGATGATACCAGCTGTCGAAGTCGATATGCGTCTTCGGCGCTGTGACCAACGGGCCGTTCAAAATGGCACCGTTCCGCAGCCCCTTGAAGCCTGCACGGCCACCAACGGGAAACTGGTAGATGGTGGCGCTCTCCATATGCGGTTCGCTTCTCATGACATTCACTCTCTCGTTGAATACCCGGCATTGTTGCTTGTCTTGGAATATACTCTCAAAAAAGCCGAAAAGCATCCCACCTGATTAAAAAAAAATCATTAAGCCTAAAAATTAGGCGATATATAATCAGCTTGATCTAAAGAACAGTCTTTATGCAGTTACCCACTCAAAAAGAGAAAATTTTGCAGGAAATTTAAGCTGACGCGCCGAAACGGCATCATTTTTGACCAAAAACGATGCGTGCACTGGCAAAAGCAACGGAAACTGCATGCTTTTCCAATCTTCTGACGTGAAGCTTTTCATCCATTTGCCACCCTGACGAATCACTTTGCGCAAGAAAAATGAAGATGGCTTCACCTCGACGGCAAAACTGGCACGGCGCATGCTTCTATAGGGATAGCACTTGAAAGCGGGACCGGTTGAAAAAACGGTTTTACTCGCAGAAGGATATCAAGGCTTCGCATCTTAACCTATGAGAGGTTCGTAATGACTAAGTTCAAACTCGAGTATATCTGGCTGGATGGTTACAAGCCGGTAGCAAACCTGCGCGGTAAGACCCAGATCAAGGAATTCGACGAGTTCCCGACACTCGAGCAGCTTCCGCTCTGGGGCTTCGATGGCTCCTCCACCATGCAGGCTGAAGGCCACAGCTCCGATTGCGTGCTGAAGCCAGTCGCCATATACCCGGACCCAGCCCGCACCAACGGCGCACTGGTCATGTGCGAAGTCATGATGCCGGATGGCGTTACGCCGCACGCGTCCAACAGCCGCGCAACCATCCTTGACGACGAAGGTGCATGGTTCGGCTTCGAGCAGGAATACTTCTTCTACGAAGACGGTCGTCCACTCGGCTTTCCTGAGCAGGGTTACCCCGCTCCACAGGGCCCATATTACACAGGCGTCGGCTACAAGAACGTCGGCTCCATCGCGCGTGAAATCGTTGAAGAGCACCTCGACCTGTGCCTCGAAGCCGGTATCAACCACGAAGGCATCAACGCCGAAGTGGCCAAGGGCCAGTGGGAATTCCAGGTATTCGGCAAGGGCTCCAAGAGCGCGGCCGACCAGATCTGGATCGCTCGCTACCTGCTTCTTCGCCTGTGCGAAAAGTACGGTATCGATGTTGAATTCCACTGCAAGCCGCTCGGCGACACAGACTGGAACGGTTCCGGCATGCACTGCAACTTCTCCACAAAGTTCATGCGTGAAGTTGGCGGCAAGGAGTATTTCGAAGCGCTCATGGCTGCTTTCGAAAAGAACTGGAAAGAGCACATCGACGTTTACGGCCCGGACAACCATCTGCGCCTGACCGGCAAGCACGAAACAGCGCCTTGGAACAAGTTCTCCTACGGCATTGCTGACCGTGGCGCATCGATCCGCGTTCCACACTCTTTCATCAACAACGGCTACAAGGGCTACCTTGAAGACCGTCGTCCGAACTCCCAGGGCTGCCCGTACCAGATCGCTTCCGTCGTTCTGAAGACGATTGCGGAAGTGCCGCTCTCAAAGTCGGCTGCTGCCTAATATCTGAAGATGGCGTCGCCCGGATAGGGCGACGCCATTTTTCCGTCTGCCCTCGGTCGCAGACCTCAGACCGTTTCGGAGGCTATGGAAACCGGCAT
This sequence comes from Hyphomicrobiales bacterium, assembly GCA_900472925.1. Taxonomy (GTDB): domain Bacteria; phylum Pseudomonadota; class Alphaproteobacteria; order Rhizobiales; family Rhizobiaceae; genus Agrobacterium. Next base: position 40,419 of record UCJU01000008.1, on the reverse strand, counting down.
GGCCGCACGGCAACGCATCATCCCCGTCAGGCGCGAATATAACCGTTGGGTCGCCAACCAGACGCTGGAAGATTACGCGCTGCGCTTTACCGCCAAAAGCGCCCGGCAATTCTCCTCAAGCCGCATTTCCCATACCGCCATCGGCGCCATATCTTTTCTGGCACTGGAAGCCATCGGCGGCGCGATTACGCTTTCCTATGGCACGACAAACGCATTTTTCGCCATCCTCGTCGCCGCAACCGTCATGCTGGCCGTCGGCATCCCCATCAGCCGCTATGCCATTCGCTACGGCGTCGATATCGATCTTCTGACGCGCGGTGCAAGCTTCGGCTATATTGGCTCCACCATCACCTCGCTGATTTACGCCGCCTTCACCTTCATGCTGTTTGCCATCGAGGCGTCCATCATGTCCGGCGCACTGGAACTGGCGCTCGGCATACCCCTATGGATTGGCTACATCATCTCGGCCATTATGGTCATTCCGCTGGTCACCCACGGCGTGCGCCTCATCAGCCGTTTCCAGATTATCACCCAACCCTTCTGGATCGTCCTTAACGTCCTGCCCTTCATCTTTATTGCGTTTCTGGACTGGGAAAAGTTCGATCTGTGGCGGGCCTTTGCAGGCATCCACCACGCCTCCGGCCCACCGGGGACCACAGCCGATTTCAACCTCATCGAGTTCGGTGCGGCATCCGCCGTTATTCTGGCGCTGATGTCGCAGATCGGCGAGCAGGTGGATTTTTTGCGCTTCCTGCCCGCCGACGGTAAGTTGAAGCTGCGGCATCGCTTCGCCGTGTTTCTTGCTGGTGCCGGTTGGGTCCTGGTGGGCGTACCCAAATTGCTGGCGGGTTCCTTCCTCGTGGTGCTGACATTCAGCTCCGGCATATCGGTGGACCGCGCTGCCGATCCCTCGCAAATGTACCTGACTGCTTTCGGCTACATGATCCCGAACCAGAATGCGGCGCTGTTGCTGATGGTCGCGTTCGTCGTCGTCTCCCAGCTGAAGATCAACGTGATGAACGCCTATGCCGGTTCTCTGGCATGGTCTAATTTCTTCTCCCGCCTCACCCACAGCCACCCCGGTCGCGTCGTCTGGCTGGTGTTCAACGTACTGATCGCGCTGTTGTTGATGGAACTCGGCATCTACCGGCTGCTGGAGGAAACACTCGGTATCTTCTCCATCGTCGCTATGGCGTGGCTGTGTACCATCTCAGCCGATCTCTTCATCAACAAGCCGCTCGGCCTTGCACCCCCTGGCATCGAGTTCAAGCGCGCACATCTCTACGACATCAACCCGGTCGGCGTGGGCACCATGGCGCTGTCGGCAACGGTTGCGCTTGCCGCCCATTTCGGAATGTTCGGCGCGCTGGCCGCATCGCTTGCGCCTTACCTTACACTGATTATTGCCTTCACCGTATCGCCGCTGCTGGCGTGGGGCACGAAGGGCAAATTCTATCTTGCTCGCAAACCGCGCCAAAAGTGGAAGCTGGAAAGCAGCATTACCTGCTCCATCTGCGAGCATCCCTTCGAGCCGGAAGACATGGCGTGGTGCCCTGCCTATGCCGCACCGATTTGTTCTCTCTGCTGCTCGCTGGACAGCCGTTGCCACGATATGTGCAAGCCCAAAGCCAAGCTGAACTATCAGGTGGCGACCGTTGCACGTTCGTTCCTGCCAAACGATCTGGTCGCCCGCCTCTCAAGCCGGTTGGGTCGATACGCGATGTCGGCAGCCCTCGCCGTCGCCATCCTCGGCGCGACACTGGCGCTGATTGCCCATCAGGTGGGGACATCCTCCCCAGCCACCGCAGATGTGGTCAACCGCACCATCCTTGCCGTCTTCTTCGTCTTCACCGTCATTGCCGGCATCGTCTGCTGGTTTCTGGTTCTGGCGCATGACAGCCGCGTGGTGGCGGAGGAGGAATCCTCACGCCAAAACACGCTGCTCTTGAAGGAAATCGCTGCACATAAAAAAACTGACGCTGCCCTGCAGAACGCCAAGGACACGGCGGAAGCGGCAAATCGGGCAAAAAGCCGTTATGTCGTGGGCCTCAGCCATGAATTGCGCACGCCGCTCAATGCCGTTCTGGGCTACGCGCAAATTCTGGAGCGCGACGAAACGATCCCCCAGCCGCGCCAATCCGCCATCAAGGTTATCAGGCGCTCCGCAGATCATCTCTCCGGACTGATCGATGGCCTCCTGGATATTTCCAAGATCGAGGCGGGCCGCCTGCAGGTCTACTCCAACGAAATCAACATTCAGGATTTTCTCGACCAGATAATCGATCTCTTCCGCCCGCAGGCGCAGGCAAAGGGATTGGAACTGAAACATGAACGCACCCGGGCGCTGCCGCAATATGTTCGCACGGATGAGAAGCGCCTGCGCCAGATTCTTGTCAATCTCTTATCCAACGCCATCAAATTCACCGATGTCGGCACGGTCAATTTTGATGTCGCCTATCGTAGCCAGGTCGCAACCTTCACCATTTCGGATACCGGACGCGGCATTGCCGAGAAGGATTTAAGCCGCATCTATGAACCCTTCCAGCGTGGCGAAGCCGAAAGCATTCGCCCCATGCCGGGCCTTGGTCTCGGGCTGACCATTACCCAGCTTTTGACCAACACGCTGGGCGGCGAAATCTCCGTCGTCAGCAAAAAGGACGAGGGATCGACCTTCAAGGTGCGGTTGATGCTCTCTGCGGTGGACCGACCCAGCACCGCGCCCGCGCTGGAAAAAACCATCGTTTCCTATTCCGGCCCGCGCCGCACCATCGTCGTGGTGGATGATAATGAGGATCATCGCGAATTGATGCGCGAAGTGCTTGGGCCTCTCGATTTCGTGGTGCTGACGGCCCAGAGCGGCCCGGAATGCCTGACGCTGATCGAAGGCGTCAAGCCGGACCTCTTCCTCATCGACATCTCCATGCCCGGCATGAGCGGCTGGCAGCTGGTGACGAAGCTGCGCGAGGCGGGCCAGACCGCACCTCTCATCATGCTCTCGGCCAATATTGGTGATGGCTCCATTGCCGGTGCGGGCGAAGACAATCACAACGACACAATTGCCAAGCCGGTCGATATCCGCCGCCTCTGCGACAAGCTCGGCGTCCATCTGGGCCTGACCTGGATTTACGAAACCGATGCCCCTGCCCTGACCAAACCCGGCAAGGCCGAAATCACCACACCGGGGCCTGAGCACATCAAGGATTTGCAGCAATTGGGCGAAATCGGCTATATCAGAGGCATCGAGGCAAAGCTTGCCGATCTCGCCACCACATCTGACAATCTAGCCTTCACTGAAGAACTGACAACCTACGTCCAGTCCTTTGACATGGCGGGCTACGCCGCCTTTCTGAGCCGTTTTGAAACCCCATCATCCCAGGAGCGTCAGCCATGAGCTTACAGTCTGCCGCGCTAGCGAAAGACATCGTTCTTCTGGTGGATGACAGCCCGGACGCGCTGGGCTTTCTGACCGATGCGCTGGAGCAATCAGGCTTTTCGGTATTGATTGCAACATCCGGACAGGCCGCCCTTAACATCGCCGAGCGCATCACGCCCGATATCATCCTGCTGGACGCCGTCATGCCATCCATGGACGGGTTCGAGACCTGTGAGCGGCTGAAATCGAACGCTGCGGTCACACAGGTGCCGGTCATCTTCATGACGGGGCTGACCGAAACGGAGCATGTGGTGCGGGCGCTTGAAGCCGGAGGCGTCGATTATCTCACCAAACCGATCAATATCGATGAATTGCGCGCCCGCATTCGCGTTCACCTGTCCAACGCACGCTCCGCCCAGAGCGCGCGCGTGGCACTCGATGCTGCGGGACGTCATTTGCTGGCGGTTCGTGCCAATGGTGCCATTCACTGGTCGACACCGCAGGCAACACGGCTGGTGAATGCAGCGACAGGTCGCGATGACGGGCTTGAGATCGTCACCCAGCACATTGCAGCTTGGCTCGCCAAGCGTGGAAACGACACGCTGAGGGATGCGCCGTTGACGATCCAGCAAGTTGACCGGGCCACGTTGCAACTGACATTTCTCGGCGCCATGGGGCCGGACGAACATCTGTTTCGTCTGACAGCTGCCAGCGACAAATCCGCCGACGCGATGTTGCGCCAGCATTTTTCCCTCACCATCCGCGAATCCGAAGTTCTATTGTGGATAGCGAAGGGCAAATCCAACAGGGACATAGGCGATATTCTTGGACTTTCGGCCCGCACCGTGAACAAGCACCTGGAACAGATTTACGTCAAACTCGGCGTTGAAAACCGCGCCTCTGCCGCCGTCAAGGCTGCCCACATTCTGCACGACGCATAAAAAAACGGGCGCTATGCAGCGCCCGTTTTCACTATATCTCTGAACCGATTAACGGCAGACGCGTGTTTCCTTGATCACAACCCGACCGTGATGGTGCGTGCGAACCTTCTTGACGAAGCAATCGCGTGGAGCGCGGTGATGGCGCGGACGATATTCGTCGCGCACTGGCTGACGGACGACGCGTTCGGTTGTCGTTACAGTCACGCCCTGCGCGAAAGATGGCGCTGCGAATGTGACGACAGAGGAAAGAGCGATCAAAGACGAGATAAGAAGTGTTTTCATTTTGGGACCTCATTGATGGTGCAGTAGAACGTTGGATCGTGCTTTCGGTTCCCGTTCCAAACATTAAAACCATGTAATGTTTCAGCGCCAAAAACAATCAAGGTTTTCAAGAGTTAAAGACAACATTCCATGAGAAAACCGTCAGATAATCTTGTCGTTATTTCTGGCTGTTCGGGCGGCGGTAAATCAACCCTGTTGTCAGAACTGGCACGGCGCGGTTACGCCACTGTCGAAGAACCTGGCCGTCGGATCGTCGCTGCCGAATTGCGTGCAAAAGGCACGGCGCTGCCGTGGACCGACATGGAGGCATTCGCGCGTCGGGCGGTCTCGATGTCGCTCAGGGATCGAGCGCAATCGCCTGACAGTGGCCTGGTGTTTTTCGACCGAAGCCTGATCGATGCCGCATCTGCCCTGCATCATATCTGCGGAGATGGTTTGCTTCACCAGTTGGCGACCGAACACAGATACAATCCGCTGGTGTTCATGACGCCACCCTGGCCGGACATCTATGTGGCCGACAGTGAAAGGCAGCACGATTTTACTGCAGCAGAAGCGGAATATGAACGTCTGCTGCGTGACTACCGCGCACTCGGTTACGAGACCATCATCCTTGCAAAATCCAACACGAGCGAACGGGCCAACACGATCCTGCGCATGATCGAGGGTTCCGAATGATGCTCGCTTATGGCTTTCGATCCTTGAGCAACTCGGAGACAGTGACGAAACCGAAGCCCTTTTGCCTCAAGCCATCGATGATCTGCGGCAATGCCTGACGGGAAACATCCCGGCTTCGGTACATCACATGCAGGATAATGATCGAGCCATTCTTGGCATGGTCCATCACATATTGCGTCATGGCATCGGCATTCTCAGGTGTCGCGGTCTCAGAATCCGGCTCCACGTCCCACATGATCGTCTTGCGGTCATGCTGCGAAAGATACCAGGGCAATGTCAGGAGCTTTTTGCCGTAGGGCGGACGGAAGAGGATTTCACCCTGATATCCGGCTGTGCGGATGGCGGCATCCGTGCGCTCTATTTCGTCTTTAACGCTGGCCAGCCCCATCCACGCCATATTGGAATGGGTGTAGGAGTGGTTGCCGATCTCGTGGCCAGCATCAACGATCAGCCGTGCCTGCGGCAGGTTTTCAGCCGTCTCCTTACCGATCAGAAAAAATGTCGCTTTGACGTTGCGATCTTTGAGGATCGTCAGAACGTCCTTCGTGAACCGCGGGGATGGGCCATCGTCGAATGTGAGGGCAACAACGGGCTTATCCGTTTCGACACGCGCGGTGATCTCCCCGAATAATTGCGTCGTGCGGGAGGCGCTGTACAGATGGAGCGACAAGAGCACCAAAAGAATGACAACGACAATGCCGGAACCGATAACAATACGCCGCGCCACAATTGCCACCCTTAATTGCAAATATTCGGATGACGATGTTGTTACCTGCCTTATTGTCTCCAATGTGGCGAAGGCCGTCAACGGCGTTGATGAACGAAAAAGCCCGGCATCGCTGCCGGGCTTTCTGGTAGAATGTCAATTCTAACTTACATAGTCTGCTGGAAGTAGCTGTACTTGCCGTCCGGGCCCTTCTTCCACTCGTACATGACGTAGCCTGGAAGCTTTGGGTCACCCTTTTCGTCAAAGGAGAGTTCGCCGAGCACGGTGGAGAACTTGCCCTTCTTCATGGCAGCAGCAACGGCTTCTGCATCAAGCGAGCCAGCGTCCTTTGCAGCAGCAGCGATGGTCTGCAGAGCGGCGTAGGAGTACAGCGTGTAGGCTTCAGGGTTGAAGCCGGCAGCCTTGAACTTGGCAACCAGATCCTTGTTGGCAGGGTTGATGGTTGGATCAGGGCCGAATGTGTTCAGCGTGCCTTCAACAGCGTCGCCAGCGATGGAGGCCAGTTCGTTGGAAACGATGCCGTCACCGGAAACGAGCTTGGCTTTCAGACCCTGGTCTGCAGCCTGGCGGATGATCAGACCGGCTTCGGTGTGGAGACCACCCCAGTAGATAACCGAAACGCCAGCTTCCTTCATCTTGGCGATGAGAGCGGAGAAGTCCTTGTCGCCGACGTTTACGCCTTCATAGATGACTTCCTTGACGCCAGCAGCGTTTGCTGCCTTCTTGGTTTCATCGGCAAGACCCTGACCGTATGGTGTCTTGTCGTGAATGATGGCGACTTTCGCATCCTTGTAGTGATCAGCCAGATACTTTCCGGCGATACCACCCTGCTGGTCGTCACGACCGCAGGTACGGAATGTGTTCCACAGACCGCGTTCTGTGAAAACAGGGTTTGTCGCAGCAGGCGTGATTTCGAGGATGCCGTTTTCTGCATAGACTTCAGACGCCGGAATGGAAACGCCGGAGTTGAAGTGACCAACGACGAACTTGACGCCATCAGCAACGAATTTGTTGGCAACGGAGATGCCCTGCTTCGGGTCGGAAACGTCGTCGCCAAGTACGATCTTGATCTTTTCGCCGTTAATCCCACCAGCAGCATTGATGTCTGCTGCGGCCTGCTCAGCACCCTTCTGGAGCTGTGCACCAAAAGCCGCATTCGGGCCTGTCAGAGGTCCGCCGACGCCAACGAGAATGTCAGCCCAGGCAGATCCACTGAAGGCGACCATTGCGGTCAGCGCAACTGCGGAAAGAAGAGACTTCTTCATTATATTACTCCCAGTTCCATGGTTGGGTTGGTTTTCCTTGCCCGATCAGCACCCACCTTAACTGCTCAGGCTGTTCCACTCTTGCGGGTATTCTGAATTCAGAAAAACGCCGCTGTCAATCTTTCTTCTTATAAGAAAACGATGAAGTTCGCTCATACAGCCAATAGTAACGATCGACCATCTGGCTGGTGCGCCGCATGCGAAAACCGACCGTCGCAAAAATGAGCAGAAGAACGACATCAATCCCGTAATAGAAGCCGCTGAGCATCGGGCCGCCGAACAGCGAATAGTGCAGGAAGCGCATCACGACGCCCAAAAGCAGCACGTAAACGACGACCATTGGATATTCGCCCCAGCCATCGGCAACCGACTTTCCAGCTCGCCACGCCGTCCAGAATCCAAGAATGACGACCAGCACGCGCAAGACATACCGTACGCCGATGTCACTTTCGAAAAAAAGTCCCTGCATCTTTTTCCCCATCCCTGCCCCGAAGCCTTTGCGCCGCAGAGCATGCCTTTGGTCTAGCGCCTCCCGTTCATCGGGAGGCTTTATTGTTATCTGAGATCGACACATCCGGAAGGAATGTTTGCCGATAAACTGCGCCCACGAAAGCGGGCGCAGACGACATCAGTGACGACCGCCTTCGAGATAGGCAGCGCGCACTTCCGGATTTGCCAGAAGTTCCTTGCCGGAACCACTCATCGTCACCTTGCCGTTGACCATGACATAGGCGCGGTCCGACAGCTTCAAGGCGGCGAAGGCGTTCTGCTCCACCAGAAAGACGGTTAGCCCCTCTTCCTTGTTGAGCGTCTTGATCGCTTCGAAAATGCCCTTCACGATCAGAGGCGCTAGACCGAGCGACGGTTCGTCCAGCAAAAGCAATTTGGGGCGAGACATAAGCGCGCGACCGATGGACAACATCTGCTGCTCACCACCCGACAGCGTGCCACCACGCTGGCTTTGACGTTCTTTCAGGCGCGGGAACATCACAAAAATCTTCTCGACGTCCTCTTTGAAGTATTTGAGGTTATCGAGATTTGCGCCCATCTGGAGATTTTCCAGCACGGTCATCCGCGGGAAGATGCGACGACCTTCCGGGGATTGTGCAATGCGCTTGCGCGCGATCAGGTGCGTCGGCACCTGGGTAATGTCTTCGCCATCGAAAATCACCGAACCGGTGCGCGCCTGCGGGCTACCGCAGATCGTCATCATCAATGTCGATTTTCCGGCACCGTTTGCACCGATGAGGCTGACGATTTCGCCGCGCTTAACCTCGACGTCCACGCCAGCCAGTGCGCGAATGTTGCCGTAGTAAGTTTCGACGTTCTGGACTTTGAGAAGGGGTTCACCTGACATCAGATCGTCCCCCCAAGTTCTTCTGCAATCACTTCTTCCACTTCATCATCCTCAACACCCAGATAGGCGGCGATGACCTTCGGATCGTTCTTCACGTGGTCAGGCGTGCCATCGGAAATCTTCTGACCATATTCGAGAACCACGACGTGATCGGAAATCTCCATCACGACCGACATGTCATGCTCGATGAGAAGCAGAGACGTGCCCTCCGAGCGAATGCCGCGAAGCAGGTTGTTGAGGGCCAGAGATTCCTTCGGATTAAGACCTGCCGCCGGTTCGTCTAGGCATAAAAGTTCCGGCCCCGTGCACATGGCGCGGGCAATTTCCAGACGACGCTGCGCACCGTAGGGAAGGTCTCCGGCAGGGTCATCTGCACGGTCGGTGAGGTCAGCCTTATCAAGCCAATATTTGGCTTTCTCGATCGCCGCTGCCGCTGCCTTGCTGTAGGTCGGCAGCCCTAAAAGACCGAGAATGGTGTAGCCGGACGCCTTCATCAAAGCATTGTGCTGGGCAACCAAAAGGTTCTCCAAGACAGTCAGGCCGGAAAACAACCGGATATTCTGGAACGTGCGAGCGACCTTTGCCTTCTTGGTGATCTCGAAATCCGGCAGACGCTCGAGAAGATGCTCCTCGCCCGTCTTGCGGCGCATGGTGATCATGCCCATCGTCGGCTTGTAGAAGCCGGTGATGCAGTTGAAGACGGTCGTCTTGCCCGCTCCGTTCGGCCCGATCAACGCGGTGATTTCACCGCGCTTGGCTTCGAAGGAGAAGTCGTTGATGGCCATCAGACCACCGAACTTCATGGACAGGTGTTCGACTTTCAGGATCGTGTCTTGTGTCATGTCAATGTTTCCGGAAGCCATCAGCCGTTACCTTCCTTGGTGAAGCTGCCGGAGACGGACTTGCGCTCTTTCAGGAAGGCCGTGGGTTCACGAGAGCCGACAAAACCGCGTGGTTTGAACAGCATCACGATGATCATCGCCAGACCGAACAGCAGCATACGGTATAGTTCCGGTGTGAAGTCCGGGCCGAAAATGTGCTTGAGGAATTCCATTTCGCGCAGCAGCTCCGTGCCACCCACCATAACGACAGCCGCAATTGCGATGCCGGTGAGCGAACCCATGCCGCCGAGAACCACGATAGCCAGAATAACAGCCGATTCGAGGAACACGAAGCTTTCCGGTGACACGAAACCCTGACGTGCCGCAAAGAAAGAGCCCGCGAAACCGCCGAACATCGCGCCGGTCGCAAAGGCGGTCAGCTTGGTCTTGACGGTATCGATACCGAGCGAGCGGCAGGCGATTTCGTCTTCACGCAGAGCTTCCCACGCACGGCCGATCGGCATTCTGCGCAACTTGATGGTGACGTAAGCCGTCAACATGCACAGCAGAAGAATGACGTAGAACAGGAAAATTTTGTAATAGGACGACGACATCGAAAGGCCGAATGCCTTGGCGAAGTTGTTCGGCGCGCCGACATCGAAGGACCAGATGCCGAAAACGGATGCCTTGGCGATGCCGGAAATACCGAAGGTCCCCTTGGTAACCTCTGTCCAATTGAGCAGCACGAGCCGGATGATTTCACCAAAGGCGAGCGTGACGATGGCAAGATAGTCACCGCGCAGGCGCAGCACCGGGAAGCCGAGGATGATGCCCCAGAAGGCAGCCAGAACGCCGGCCATGGGCAGAAGAACCCAGAAGGACAATCCAAAGTGACTGGAAAGCAGCGCGTAGGAATAGGCGCCGACCGCATAAAACGCGACGTAACCCAGATCGAGCAGGCCAGCGAGGCCAACCACGATGTTCAGGCCCCATGCCAGCATGACGTAGATAAGGATCTGAATGCCAAAGTTATCGACGAGTTTCAGCGAGCCCTGGAAGCCGAAAAGGCCAACAGCGATTGCAGGATAGACCAGCAGAAATACGAGTGCGATCTTGAGGAAATGCTTGCGCAGGAAACCCTTGTCTTCGGAAATTTCCAGAACGCCGGACTTGGATTTGGCCAGCTTGCGGCTGTCGAGATGCGGCTTGACGAAGCCGACCACGAGAAAGCGGCCAACGGCGGCAATCGCCACGAAGATTGCCAGAAGACCCCAACGCGTACCCCAGATCAACTGGTTGTTGATATCCTGATAGGTGACGATGCCGACGTAAAGAATAAACATCCCCAATGAGACGACACCGGCCAGCAAGCCTTCCTTCAAAGCATGCGCCATCACGCTTTGACCGGAATTATCTTTTTCAGACGTCATATTTGCCATGATCTTAAACCTTCTCGACTTCCGGACGGCCCAGAATACCAGTCGGCTTGAAAATCAGGACGAATGCCAGGATGCCGAATGCGGCGACGTCTTTGTAAGCAATCGAGAAATACGCAGACCAGAGGCTCTCGATGAGGCCGATCAGCAAGCCACCCAGCACGGCGCCGGGCAAGGAGCCGATACCGCCGAGAACGGCTGCGGTGAACGCCTTGACGCCTGGAATGAAGCCGTCGTTGAAGGACGCAACGCCATAATACATCAGATACATCGTACCGGCGACCGCAGCGAGCGCGGCCCCCATGACGAAGGTGATGGAGATCGTGCGATCAACATCCACGCCCAAGAGGGCAGCCATCTTGCGGTCCTGCTCTGTGGCACGCTGCGCGCGGCCCAGCGGCGTCTTGTTGACGATATACCAGAAGGCGAACAGCAAAACCGACGTAATGGCCACAATGAGGAGTTGTTTCAGCGAAATGGTGATGGCACCGAAGTGGTAAACATCTGTCACCAAGGCTGGGATAGGCTTGTTGCGCGGGCCCTGCGTCACCTGAATGAAGTTCGACAGCGCAATGGACATACCGATTGCCGTGATCAACGGCGCAAGACGGAAGGAGCCACGAAGCGGGCGATAGGCCACACGCTCGATCGCCCAGTTCCACAAGCCGGTCATCAGCATCGCCACGACCATCATCACAAGAAGAAGGATGACGACAGGTATGCCGACGAAGAATGATGTGAGAATCAGATAGACGATCAACGCGGCGAAGCCGCCAAGCATGAAAATATCGCCATGAGCAAAGTTGATCATGCCGACAATGCCATAAACCATCGTGTAGCCAATGGCGATGAGGCCATAGATCGATCCAAGAGTCAGCCCGTTGATGAGCTGCTGGAAAAAGTACTCCATATTTTTCCCCCGGACCCACTCTCGAACGGAACAGGTCTCGTTTATGTTGCTTCCGGGGGCTGCATTTTTTGTCCCCCTTACTCAAAACCCATATCGAGTTCGCACGAAATGTGAAGTCAAAAACGAGTCATTTTGCCCAAAATTTGAATTTTCCTCATGCAATGCTGCCTGACAGATCACAACGATGATATTTTCGGCATCAGTTGCCGTAAAAAACAGCGCGCAACTCAAAAGCAGACTGCAAATGCTGCGCGGTCGGTATAATCGCACCAACATATGGTTGCGTTGTAAATACGATAAGGAAGGCTTATGTCGTCTTTGCTGGAAAACGCATCCGGCGATCGGCTAAGGGATTTCGATGCTTGAAATATTGATAGCAGCCACATTAGAGGCGGGCAAAGAGATCATGTCGGTCCATGCCGCTGGCCTCCACGTCACCTACAAGAACGATTGCTCACCCGTAACAGAAGCCGACCAGCGGGCTGAAGACGCGATTCTTAACGCGCTCACCCAGCATTTTCCAGACATTCCGATCATCGCGGAAGAAGCAGCCGCCAACGGCATCGTGCCGAATGCCGGAGACGAGTTTTTTCTGGTTGATCCCTTGGATGGAACCAAGGAGTTCATTTCCGGTAAACAGGATTTTACGGTCAATATTGCCCTCGTCCGCAACGGTACACCGGTGATGGGGGTGGTCTATGCGCCTGCACTGAAGGTGCTGTGGACAGGGGACGGCAATATTGCCTGCAAGGTGCAGATTTCCGACGAGTTCGAGCAGACCGACGCGCGCAAGGTACGCTGCCGTGCCAAGCCGACAATTCCGATTGCTGTTATCAGCCGGTCCCATTGCACGCCCAAGACAGAGGCCTTCGTTGCCGAACGCGGATTGATCGACAGTATATCCATCGGCTCCTCCCTGAAATTCTGCATGCTGGCCGAAGGTGCGGCAGACGTCTATCCGCGCTTCAGCCGCACAATGATGTGGGATACGGCAGCAGGCGACGCAGTCTTGCGAGCCGCCGGCGGCATAACACTGGATATGTCTGGCGCCCCCCTGCGCTATGAGCTTGATGACAGCGATAGTGACGCGCTTGCCAATCCCGATTTCATCGCCTGGGGTGCAGCGCCTTAAAAATCGACGCCTGAAAATATTTTTGCACTTTTCTCCACGGCATCCGGCATGGCCCCACACTCTTCGTTGCAACGGAGATTGAACCATGACCGAACAGACGACACGACTTGAGCTACCCTATATTCTGCCATCCCAGGCACAAAAGCACGTCACCCACAATGAAGCCCTGCAAAGACTGGATGCGATCACGCAACTGGTTGTCCAGAGCGAGATCGGTGCGCCTCCCGCTGCGCCTCACGATGGCGATTGCTTTCTGATCGCCTCCGCAGCCACTGGCGATTGGGCGAGCCAAGCCGGAAAACTGGCATTCCGGCAAGACGATACATGGATTTACATATCGCCACGCGATGGCTGGCAGGCCTGGTTTGTAGAAAATGGGCAGGCAAAGGTGCTGCAGAACGGCGGGTGGAGCGACATTCCCCTTCCGGAAAACCCGCGTTTTCTGCAACTGGGCGTCAATGCCACAGCGGATACCTCAAACAGATTGGCCGTGTCCTCTCAGGCCAGTCTTTTCACCAACCCACCCTCTGGCGGAGGGCACCAGGTAAAGGTGAACAAGGCGTCGCCCAACGATACGGCCTCGTTGCTGTTCCAATCCGGCTGGAGTGGACGCGCGGAAATGGGGCTGGCAGGTAACGATAGTTTTTCGATCAAGACCTCAGCAGATGGCGCGACGTGGACGACCGCACTTTCGATCTCAGGTGCCGGACGTGTCTTCATGCCCGCAAGGCCACTGGTGCGCGCTGGACGCGCAGCCGGGACGGTATCGCATGCATCCGGGACGACCTCGGGCTTTACAGATCTGCCTCTCCAACAGGGTGGATTTGCGCTTGGTGGCGTCGTCAGCGATACGATGAAGGAACTGGTGGTTCCGGCAACCGCTATCTACCTTGTGACCTTGTCGCTGGCCGTCATTGCTTCTTCGGGGCATACGGTTGCGATCAGGATCAACGGTGCGGCAAGCTCATTTGCTTTGAACGGCACCGCATCCGCCGCCAAAAGTTTGCAATCGGCAAGCTTTCTCGTGCCTCTCACGGCGGATGACCAGATATCGCTCGCCCATAGCGGCAGCTGCCAGCTTGGCTACGGGACCGGCAAAACAGAACTCGCTTTGATGATGCTATGATTTCCAAGCCTGCCGTTACGAAGAAAGTGACGGCAGGCAACTCCCACTCTCAATACTCGCCGACAGTTGAATAACAGCCAATTTAAGGTTTCTATTGGTTGCCTGCGAACGTGATGAAATTCCGATATGACTTTTTTTGGCCTCAACTGGTGCAAAAAAATACAAAACGATTTTTTCTTTTTGGCACAAGAATCCAGCAAAGCTCGAACAAATCAGGCGAAACCATTCAAATTCTTAACAAATCCTCACAAGTTGCTTAGGTAATTTTTAAAGGTACGCCCCTAGAGTGCATCAGATATGGTCTTGAGTTTGTGTAGAGTGTCCAATGACCGAAATGATACGCCCACGAGTTAAATATGTCATCGGCCCCGATGGCAGCCCTCTTACGATTGCCGATTTACCTCCTGCGGACACGCGCCGCTGGGTCATTCGTCGAAAAGCAGAGGTTGTCGCCGCGGTACGAGGAGGACTATTGAGCCTCGAGGAAGCCTGCGAACGTTATACGCTGACAGTTGAGGAGTTCCTCTCCTGGCAGTCTTCTATCAGCGACCACGGCCTTGCTGGCCTGCGCACCACGCGTATCCAGCAATATCGTCACTAGTTTACGCTTCCCCTTCAAGGGAAATCGAAGACAAAAATCAGGCGTCACCTTCCCTGCCTGACGGGGAATGCGTGGCGCTGATTTGTTTTGGCATGATGAAAAAGCAGATAGCTCCATCCGACGTTCGGACTGATCAGAACCAGACGTCTTTGACCGTGCGCCCATCCATCGGCAAATCGTCAAAGCTGTGCAAGCCATCGAACCGAACGATCGGTATATCCGCGACGTTGGCAGGCTCGGCGAGACGAAGATTGACGGCAATCCTTAAGCGGCCATCGCCTTCGGCTTTCGTTCGGCGCCATGAAACCAGATTACCGCACGTCTTGCAGAAATTGAACGACAAGACGTTCGATCCTCGCTGATATCCAACGAGCTGATCCTGCGGATCTTCTATGGAAATGCCATGGTCCTCATAATCATAGGCCCATAAAACACCGTACCGGCGACACGCGGTGCAGTTGCAAATTGTAGCATCCGATATTTCACCTCGAAATTCCCAATGCACGCGCCCGCATAGGCAGGAGCCTCGGGTTATTTTGTGCGCGCCTACCATTTTTGCGTTGTCATCCATGACGTTCCGACCCTCCAGATTTTGTCATCAGTTAGCTGATGGTCAGCGCCAAATCACGCGCATAAAAAAACCGCCCGAACATCGAGCGGCTTTTTGTCGTTATCAGGAACGCAATTTGCGCCGGGCAAATCTCAACGATTATGACCGACGACAAGACATGACGTCACGCCATTGAAAGCAGCCTCCTGATCCACTGGCCACCGTCAATGAGGACGTTTCCTTGCTTCGTTTCGTTTCAGGCGCGAGCGCGAATCGCAACGTCGCGATTTTCGAGAGCAGCTGCTCTCTCGTACTCGGCTTGTACTTCTTCCAGAACCGCTTCCGCGGCTTCTTCCTGCATCTTCAGTTCACGAATGGAGACCTGGAGATTGTCTGCGCGTTGGCGAGCGGCCTTCGCGAAGGTCGGATAGGCGAAATGCGTTGGATCTGTAATCCCCGATTTGCTCTCCTCCAGAGAAATCTGATGGACCAACTCCTTGGCCATTCGTTCGAATTCGGACATCATCGACTGCAATTGCTGCAATTGACGACGTTTTTCGTTGACCTGAAATTCCTTCAGGCGAACTAGGCTGTCACGCGACTTCATACGCAATACTCCGTGGATAGCGAGACCCCGGTCATAACTCGAACCGGCCCTTTCATTGCGGCATGTGCCGGAATGATTCCGAAAAGTTACCTGCCGTTAATAAAAAAACGGTGTCGTTAACCTTTCGTTTACGGGCATCGTTAATGATAAGGCAGATCATTTAAAGGTCGGTAAACGCCAAGTCCGAAAAACCGGGCACGACAATGTAAGAGTCGATTGAATCACTTAGCGGGATCTGTTCACGTTATGATTCATGTTTGGTGATGCAGATTCACGTTGAATAACAGCAGACTGGAGCCAGTATTTAATAAATTCTACACACCTTGCCAAAGGTCATTAGAATTTGTTAACCATTTGGTGGCAGCCTGCAAATCAGGCAACGACTGGATCCGCATCGCGCAAAGGGCAATCATTTACCTTCCGCGGCGGCAAAGGGGATAATTATGCGGGTTCTACTGATCGAAGACGACAGCGCAACAGCTCAGAGCATTGAGCTGATGTTGAAGTCTGAAAGTTTCAACGTCTACACGACCGACCTCGGCGAGGAAGGCGTGGACCTTGGAAAGCTATACGATTACGACATCATTCTGCTCGATCTCAACCTTCCCGATATGTCGGGCTACGAGGTTCTGAGAACGCTTCGCCTTTCCAAGGTCAAGACACCGATCTTGATTCTCTCGGGCATGGCCGGCATCGAAGACAAGGTACGCGGTCTGGGCTTCGGCGCAGACGACTATATGACAAAGCCGTTCCACAAGGACGAACTTGTCGCTCGTATCCACGCCATCGTACGCCGTTCCAAGGGCCACGCCCAATCGGTCATCTCGACTGGCGAACTGATCGTCAATCTGGATGCCAAGACGGTGGAAGTCGGCGGTCAGCGCGTTCACCTGACCGGCAAGGAATACCAGATGCTGGAGCTGCTTTCGCTCCGCAAGGGCACGACGCTCACCAAGGAAATGTTCCTCAACCACCTCTACGGCGGTATGGATGAGCCTGAACTGAAAATCATCGACGTTTTCATCTGCAAACTGCGCAAAAAGCTGGCAAATGCCGCAGGCGGCGCGAACTATATTGAAACCGTCTGGGGCCGTGGTTACGTTCTGCGCGAGCCCGATGGTGCGGCTGAATTTCTCGAAACAGCCTGATAGTCTCCCAAGCGTGCCCGCAAACAGAAAAACCGCCCTCATCCGGCGGTTTTTTTGCTTGGAGACCCAATATGGCGGCACCGTAGAATGAACACATCTGGACACGATGTCTTTTAGACCTGCTAGAGCGTCGGACGCATCGAGCCTGGCTGCCATTTCAATGGAAGTTTGGGTCGGGACCTATCTGCGGAAGGGCGTGAGCGGTTTTTTTGCCGATTATGCCTTGTCCGAGTTCACCACATCCAAGCTGGAAGCGGTCGTTGCCAGCGATCATGAGCACATCATCGTCTCGCAAAATGAAGACGGTATCGACGGTTTCATTCGGCTTGGATTGGATAGCCCTGCCCCGCTATCGCAATATCCAGGGGCAGAGATCAAAACACTCTATGTCCAGCCGAGACATAACGGAAAAGGCATTGGAAAAGCGCTTCTGAAAGAAGTCATTGCGCAATGCGAGGCTCTGGGGATTAACGCCATATGGCTCACGGTCAATTCCGAAAACGCCGCCGCCATCGCGTTCTATCTCGCAAATGACTTTCAGCGCGTCGGCACCACGCATTTCCGGATCGCTGACAAGGCTTATCTCAACGACGTCATGCACCGAACCATCGGCTAACGCACGCCCCCCTCAACAACGAACGGGCCGCCGAAAGGCAGCCCGATATGTGCGCAGCGATGTTTGCGAATCAGGCGGCTTCGACGGTCTTGGCGGTGAACACGATACGGTCTTCGTGCACGACGTACTCGATCTCCATGCCGGCGTCACGGGCCATCAGAAGCGTGTAATAAGGCTGCACGGAATGCGCATCGACGTCTTCTTCTTCCGTGCCTTCAGACAAGGAAACGAACTTCGCCGGCAGGCGCATCATGCGGCCCTTGACGGTGATTTCGAACTTGGCATCGGTTTCAGGGTTTTCCACGGTCACATCAATGTTGCCGCCGCGTGGAATGGCGCTATAGGCCACAAGAAACAGGTTGAGGAGCATCTTGACGCGGTTCTTTGGGACGATAGCGCGTGCTCCGTTCCAGGTCACCTCAGCCTTCTTTTCGGCGGCAGCAAAGTCCTTGGCAGCTTTTTCGGCCTCACCCGTGTCGATGGACGCACCGGCGGAGCCGGATGCACCGAAAGCCAGGCGGGCGAATTTCAGCCGGACGGAGGCGTTGACTGCCGAGGTGCGGATCAGATCCAGCGCATCCGCGTCCGAGCCACCTTCATCCAACAACTCAAGTCCATTGTTGATGGCTCCGACGGGAGAAATCACATCGTGGCATACGCGACTGCAAAGAAGCGCCGCCAAATCGGCTCCAGACAGCGTCAGGTTAGGTTTGCTCGTCATAAATTTCTCTCCTGCGCAAGTGTGCGCGGACCGTGTGGAAGTTATTAAGCCATAATGACACCATATTTGGTAAACCGATTGTTAATATCATGGTTTCAAAATACCAAATGTCTTAACAGGGCAAAACGAACGAAACAGACGGACGGAATTGAAGATGCGACTGACCGACCTCCGCACCATCGCACGCCTCGGACTGGTAAAGATTTTCGTGGTACTCGCGAGCCTTTGCATATCTGCCATGCATGCCTCTGCCCAAAGCAGCGACCAATATTCCATTCAGGAGATTGTTGACGCTGGACATGGATTTTTCGGCGAAACAACCGGTGGACTTGCAAAGGTCGTGGAACGTGCCTTCCAGCAATACGGTCTTCCCAACGGCTATATACTGGGGCAGGAAGGGTCCGGCGCGTTCGTGGCTGGTCTGACCTATGGCGAAGGACAGCTTTACACCAAGAATGCCGGTCAGCATCCGGTTTTCTGGCAGGGCCCTTCGCTTGGTCTGGATTACGGCGGACAGGGCACACGCGCCATGATGCTGGTCTACAATCTTCCTTCGGTTGATTCGCTTTACCGTCGTTATGGTGGCGTATCCGGTTCTGCCTTCATCGTCGCAGGTGTAGGCATGACCGTTTTGAAAAACAGCGATGTCACCATCGCTCCGATCAGAACCGGCATCGGCGCACGCCTCGGCATCAATGTCGGTTATCTCAAGCTGACACAGCAGCCCACCTGGAACCCGTTCTGATTCGTTATTGCCCTGAAGGGCCGTAACATGATGCTGGCCTCGTCTTCTAAGGGATAAGGCCTGGCACAAGATTGGCGTGAAACAATTCGGGCCTGTTGAATAATCTGCGCTGCCAATGCCTGGTCAGGTCGAGCATAGCGTTTTCGAGTGGAGACAAGCTGCGTGATCGAGTACGCCCTTCTTTTTGGCCTGGGTTTTCTCTCTGCCATTCTGCTGGTTTCGCTGATGGCGCCAGCCATTCATCGCCGGATCGTCGTCTATACGGAAAAGCGGCTGCGTGCGACGATGCCGATCAGCCCGCAGGAAGTCCGTGCGCAGAAGGATATGGCCCGCGCGCTCTACGCCGCAGAAAATGCGCGAACCCGCCAGGAACTGGATGCCGAGCGCGAAAAAGCTCTGTCTCTGAAGTTCAGAAATGACACGGCTGTTACGGATTCCAGCAGGCTTCTTGCAGAAACGCGAGAGCTGAAATCCCAGATCGAAACCATGGCGCTCGAGGCCAATGATCTGCGTGCAAAGGCACGCCGTCACGAAGACGCCGCTGCCCGGCTGAAGGCTGCATTGAACGATGCCGAGGAAACGGCACTGTCCCGCACGCAGGAAATCTCCAACCTTACCAAACGCGTCAGCGCTATTTCCAGCGAACTGGACGATCTGAAAATCACCCTGTCCGCCCGCGACATCGAGGTCGAACAGGCCAAACACAAGTTGGCGACTTGGCGTAGGGAACGCGAGGCCCTCACCAAGGAACTGGATGAGGCCAATGCCAAGAACCGCGAAGCCGCCAACCACATGAACCGGGAAAGCCGCAAGATCGCGCGCCTGGAAGAGCAGCTTGCCACCGAAGCATCCCGCAACGCCGACAACGAGATGCTGCTGGAGCGCCGCACTGAGGAGGTATCCCGCCTCAAGCAGCAACGTGCAACAGCAAATGACACAGAAGCACCAGCGGCCGTAACTGCGCCAGCGATCCAACTCGGTGCCATGGCGATGACGCCAGACATAATAGCCCGTGAGATCGAGGATATCCGCAATCAGAGTACGGCATTGACCGAAAGACTGCTGAACGGCAAAGGCAGCGGCAACGACGAAGCCATACGCCGGGAAATTTCACAGATTGCCGCCCGGATGATTGCCTTGACGGCTGCGCAGGAAGGAGACGCCTCTCCTCTGCCGTCCATGATTGCCCGTGGACCGAGCGAGAGCGGACGAAAAAACCTCGCCATCCTTGCACAGGATGCTTTGACGCAGCAGAAAAACTAGCCATTCCAGCACATTCCCCAAAAAAACAGAGATAGATCGCATTAAAAATAAAGACCGATAAAATTGTAGCTATCGGCTTCATTTCCCCGAAAACACTGCCCTGTAATGTCGTGATCACTGGCCCGGACGAAAGATCCAACGCCAAGAGGAACAACGCGGAGAAGACCAGCACAAAGCTGGCCGACGCAAAAACGGGGTACGACCATGTTGAAGAAACTCTTTGCCGCCGCCATATGCGGAGCCGTCATCGCATCCGTTTCGACCCACGCAGACGCAGCAGGCCCCGGTGGTTTCGCCCGTGGATTTGCCATTCTCGAACGCGATGCCGTTGCCTCCGTTTCGCCTTTGAGCAGCGCAGACACGATCGACGTTTCACGACAGGATGCCATCGCGGCGCTCGATCAGTATTTCGGCGGCTTCGACCAGACGAAAGCGACGAAGTAAGCCTCGACATTCAAAGTTCATGACTGACTTGCCGCCGTTTCCCTCAAGGAAGCGGCGGTTTTTTTCTTTCAGCGACGGCAATGCCGCCAAGCGCCAGAAGCAGCGCAATGATCTGGTAGGGATGCAACGTTTCCCCGAGAATGAGCACGGACAAAAACGTGCCGAAGACCGGAATGAGGTTGATGAAAAGACTGGCCCGATTGGGACCGATGCGCTCCACACCCAGAATGAAGAGGATTTGCGCTACGAGCGATGCGAACAGCGCCGTGTAAACCGTTATCAACCAACCCTTGGCATCCGGCCACAACGCCGCATCCTGGGACATTTCCCACAACATCAGGGGTAGCGAAGAAATCAACGCCGCAATCGACGGGAACGCCATGAGCGTACGCCAGTTGACCTGCGGCTTCCATCGCAGCATGACCGTATAGATCGCATAGGAAAGAACGGCGATCAGCATAATGGCATCACCGATATTCACGCGAAGATGGATCAGCGACATCAGGTTTCCCTGTGATGCCAGCAGCGCGATACCCGCCATCGTCAGCACGAAGCCGATGATCTGGCCCAAGGAAATTTGTGTCCGGAACAGCGCGAAGTTGAAAGCGAAAATAACCATCGGAATACCAGCTTGAATGACCGCGACATTGATCGCCGATGTGTATCTGAGCGCCGTGTAAAGCGACGCATTGAAGCAAGTGTAGCCCACCGCACCCAAAATCATGAAATACGGCAAACGTCTCTTCACGACCGGCCAGTCTCGCACCAGTTGCGGCAGCGAAATCGCGACAATAACGGTGACTGCAATCGCCCATCTGAGAAATGTCAGTACCATGGGGCTGACGTGACCCACCGCCAGTTTTCCCGCCACGGCATTTCCGCCCCAGCACACAGTGGCGATGATCAAGACAAGATACGCTTTGGATGACACGAACTTTTCGACTTTCGGATGAACAGTTGCAGCTTTTCTGCACCGCCGATTTCTCTCGCGCAAGCGCAGATGGAACGTGTTAAACAGCTAGCGATCTGAATTGTCCCGGAAAAACAAGGTTTCGCTCCATAAACGGGGTCGCTTTCCGCAAAACAACGCAGTATACATTCGCGGGTTTGGGTTAGGGGCCTCGTTGGCGCCAAGAGCAGGAAAGCAAGAAATGACGAATGTCGTGGTGGTCGGCTCGCAGTGGGGCGACGAAGGCAAGGGTAAGATCGTAGACTGGCTGTCTGAGCGCGCCGACGTTGTCGTGCGCTACCAGGGTGGTCACAATGCAGGTCATACGCTTGTTATCGATGGCGTCAGCTACAAGCTGTCGCTTTTGCCCTCCGGTGTCGTGCGCCCCGGCAAGCTTGCCGTTATCGGTAACGGTGTGGTCGTTGATCCGCATGCGCTGATCGCCGAAATCGGCCGCCTCGATGCGCAGGGTGTAAAGGTTACGCCCGAGAACCTGCGGATTGCTGATAACGCGACGCTCATCCTGTCCCTGCACCGCGAACTGGATGGCATGCGCGAAGACGCCGCCTCCAACAGCGGCACCAAGATCGGCACCACCCGTCGCGGCATTGGCCCGGCCTATGAAGACAAGGTTGGTCGTCGCGCTATCCGCGTCATGGATCTTGAGGACAAGGAAGCGCTGTCGGCCAAGGTCGACCGCATCCTCACGCACCACAATGCGCTTCGTCGCGGCTTTGGCGCAGCGGAAGTCAGCCATGAAACCATCATGGAAGAGCTGACATCGGTTGCCGATCAGATCCTTCCGTTCAGCGAAACCGTATGGCTGCTGCTCGACAAGAAGCGCCGTGCAGGCGCCCGCATTCTGTTCGAAGGGGCGCAAGGCTCGCTGCTCGATATCGACCACGGCACATATCCCTATGTGACGTCTTCCAACACCGTTGCAGGCCAGGCAGCCGCCGGTTCCGGCATGGGTCCGGGTTCCCTCGGCTACATTCTAGGAATCACCAAGGCTTACACGACCCGCGTTGGCGAAGGCCCTTTCCCGACTGAACTGCATGATGAAGTCGGACAGTTCCTGGGTGAGAAGGGTCACGAATTCGGCACCGTCACGGGCCGCAAGCGTCGTTGCGGCTGGTTCGATGCTGCGCTGGTTCGCCAGTCCGTCGCAACCAACGGCATTACCGGCATTGCCCTGACCAAACTCGACGTTCTCGATGGTCTGGAAGAGCTGAAAATCTGCGTCGGCTACAAGCTCGATGGACAGGAAATCGACCATCTTCCCGCAAGCCAAGGTGCGCAGGCGCGCGTCGAACCTATCTATGTGACACTCGAAGGTTGGAAAGAATCCACAGTCGGTGCCCGTAAATGGGCGGATTTGCCTGCTCAAGCTATCAAATATGTCCGTCAGGTCGAGGAATTGATTGGCGCACCGGTTGCGCTTCTTTCCACCAGCCCTGAGCGGGATGACACCATACTTGTGACTGATCCATTTGAAGACTAATGTCTTTAATGATTGAGTTTCATAAACCATATCGGGCCAGTACGTCGTTGGCCTCGACGAGAAAGTGCTTATGGCGGATTTTGTAGCAGTCATTCGCAAAGCCGTGGATGGCTTGGCGAACAATACTCCCGAAAACCGGGCTAAGGTGTACGACAAGGCGCGCAGCGCCGTCGTGCGCCAACTCGAAAACATGAAGCCGCGGCCTCCGGAAGAGCTGTTGAAACGGCAAATCCTCAAGCTGGACACGGCTATTGCCGAGGTTGAAGGCGAGTATTCCGAGGCACTGCCAGCTATCGATGAAGAAGACGATTACATCGAAGCCGCTCCGGCAGCAGCCGTCACCGCTGCGCAGCCGGATGTTTCCTCGCCCTATTACGAGGAAACGGTTGCCGACGAGCAGCGGCGCTATGACGAAGAGCCCGTTGCACATGAGCCGGTGCAGGCCGAGCGGGTTGAAGAAGAGCATCAGCCGGAGCATCCGGCCTATCACGATGAGCCAGCGGCCGCCGCTGTGCATCTCGCTGAAGACGACCATGTCGCACCCGAGCCTGTAGAGGCGGACTACGCCTATGCGAATGCCGTAGCTGAGCCAGAGCCTGAAACGCCGACATATTTTACGACGGCGACGGAAGAGCCACGCTATGCGCCGGAACCCGTGGCAGCGATCGAGCCGGAGCCCGTCGCTGAAGAGGAGCATGCGCACCAGAATTGGGTTGGACAGGACGATCTCCACCACGAGCCTCCGCACGAGACGGACGACCATCTGCACGAAGAACCCGTGCATCATCCAGAAAGCGACGTTTTCCACGAAAACACGCCGCTGCCCTACACGGCAAGCTACGCTGCCCCCTCACCCTATTATCAGGATGTAGCGGCAGAGCAGCCGAAAGATGAGCATCGCAATGACGATGTGCATTTCGGCGAAGCGCCGGTTTTTGCCGACACCGATATCCATAAGCCAGAGGCGAAGGCCGAGACGGCGAAATCTTCGCCAGCGGTTGTCGAAGACTACTCGACCTATTTCCAGGACACGGCTCTCGACTTGCAGCCCAAGACCAGTCCCGGCCTGCCGCGCGCGGATAACGACCCCTTCGCGCCGCAGCCAGGACAGAAGGACGACAAGGAACGGACACCGTGGGACGATCTGGAAGAGCTGATCGGCTACGACGGCACATCCGCTAACTCTGCCACCAACTCCGGCAAGAACGATTACGATTCCGGTCTCGCTGCCGATGGGATTCCAGCTGCGGCCTATCGCACGAAGAAAAAGCCACGCCGCAATTATGCAGCCCTCGTGCTGTCGCTTTGCGGCGTTGTATTGCTGGCCGGTGGCGCTTACGCGCTGTGGATCAACCGCGATACGCTGAATGATATGGTCGGTGGCCTCGTACAGTCCGCAAAGAGCGTAACAACGACGTCCACACCGTCGGAAACGGCGTCGACGCCTGCTTCCACCCCTGCTGCGACGCCACCCGCCACACAACCGAACACAAGCAATCAGCCAGCAAACACGCCAAAGCCGACGCAGTCGGCCGCGGTTGATGACGGCTCTGTCACTGGAACAAAATTTACCCAACGTCTTCTGGCTGACGGAACGGAAAAAGACGAAGGCGCTGGCCCCGGTGCCAATGGCCAGCCTGCAACGGCTGAGGGTCAGTCGGTCTACGTCCAGAATGAAGAGGCACCGCCAGCAACGGCACAAACGACACCTCCGACGACGACAGCAACCCCGACAAGTCAGGCCGCACCAGCGCAACAGCCCGCCGCCGCAGCAGCATCCGGCCATCGCATGTTCCTTTACGAGGAAGTGCTGGGCCAGACCGTGCCAACCGCAATTGAAGGAACGGTGTCCTGGTCGCTGCAGAATGAAGCTGACGCGAACGGCAAGCCGTCGCCAACCGTTCAGGGCCAGATCACCATTCCCGGCCGTGGCCTGAGCGCGCTGATCACCTTCAAACGCAATACGGACCCGTCTCTGCCTGCCAGTCATTTGGTCGAGATCGTCTTCTCCGTGGGCGCTGGCTTCGAAGGCGGCGCAATCGACAGCGTTCAGCGGATTGCGATGAAAAGCACGGAGCAGGATCGTGGCAACGCTCTGATCGCTGTTCCCGCGAAAATCACCGACGATTTCCACATGATCGCGCTGAACGATTTTCCGGATGCATTAAAGACGAACCTCGAACTGATGCGCACCCGCGACTGGATCGACATTCCCGTGTCCTACCGCAACGGTCGGCGCGCCCTGTTGACCCTGCAAAAGGGTCCGGATGGCAAGGCTGCATTCGAAAGCGCATTGCGCGAGTGGAGTGCTGCGGCACCGGCCGCCGCCCAGTAAGGTCTCTTTCGACCCATAAAAAAAGCCCCGGATGCGAACATCCGGGGCTTTTTCCTTTTAAGAAAAAATGTGTTTAGGCATCCACGACACGCAAGGACTTCGCAGTCTCGAGTGCATCCTTCTGGACAGCCTCCTGAACCTTTTCAAAGGCACGGACTTCGATCTGGCGTACCCGTTCACGGCTGATGTCGAACTCCGTCGACAAGTCTTCCAGCGTCACCGGGTCTTCTGACAGACGACGCGCTTCAAAGATACGCCGCTCACGGTCGTTCAGCACGCCCATGGCGCGGGACAGCATGCGACGTCGAGTCTCCAGTTCGTCCTGCTGAATAAGCACCGTTTCCTGGCTCTCGTGATCGTCCACAAGCCAGTCCTGCCATTGTCCTGCCTCCCCTTCTGCGGCCTTGATCGGCGCATTCAAGGACGCATCGCCGTGCAGGCGACGGTTCATCGAGATGACTTCTTCCTCGGAAACCTGAAGCTTGGTGGCGATTTCACTCACGTGTTCCGGCTTAAGGTCACCATCCTCGATCGCCTGAATCTTGCCCTTTAATCGACGAAGGTTGAAGAACAGCCGCTTCTGGTTGGCCGTTGTTCCCATCTTTACCAGCGACCAGGACCGCAGGATATATTCCTGGATGGACGCCTTGATCCACCACATCGCGTATGTCGCAAGGCGGAAGCCGCGCTCGGGGTCGAACTTCTTGACCGCCTGCATGAGGCCCACATTGCCCTCGGAAACAACTTCGCCGATTGGCAGACCATAACCGCGGTATCCCATGGCGATCTTCGCCACGAGGCGCAGATGGCTCGTCACCAATTTGTGGGCGGCGTCGCGGTCTCCATGTTCGGCATAACGCTTGCCAAGCATGTATTCCTCTTGCGGCTCCAACATTGGAAACTTGCGGATCTCATCGAGATATCGGTTAAGACCGGCTTCACCGGCGGTAATTGAAGGCAAACTATTGCGGGCCATAAAGCACCCCCTTATCTGTGTTCCAGGCTGGCTCCCTTCGCAGGCAAACCAAAATTGCGTGTCGAACTCCGACCCCGCACGAACCCACGTAACAAATATGTATTGGAAACTCACGTTTCAAGCGCGTGAGCTTCACACACGCGTTATAAAATTACCTGCTCGTTTGTCCCTTGAAAACAGATCAGCGATAAATTCGTTCCGAAAAATTCGTGAGACCAGAACGCAGCATCAGTTCATAAATCATCCTGCGTCCCATTGGGTTGTGAAGTCGCGTGACTTTCGAACCCAGAAACTCGGTTTCGACATGGTCGAAGGCCAGCAATTCCGGCGATTGCAGAACAACCCCCTGGTAAAAATCGTGATACTCACGCCGGCACACATAGGTCTTGTATTTCGTCATACAGAAGGCGCTGAAGCTGTCGCCCTGTTCACGCAGGAAATCTGCGACACCGACGGTGACTTCAGGCCATTGCGGATTGAACGTATCGTCGAACGCGATCACGCCGTGGTCGGCCAACACATCCATCGCCAATGTACTGTCCGAGATGACGTGGTGCAGCATATGGCCACCATCGATGCTGAAGAAACGGACCTTGCCGACCTTCTCCAGAACATCCTTGGAGTCTAGCTTCGTGCTGTCACCCTTGATGACAAGACTTTCGTCAACCTTGAGGTTGAGTCTCACGCCATTATCGAGAAAGCGTTCGTATTGCCGGCAAACACCGTCTGCATCATCGAGATCGAACATATCCACCGCAAGCACGCGGCCGTCATTACCGACGGCTTTGCGCAGCAGAAAATAGGAGCGGCCATAGAAGACGCCGATTTCCGCGACGCCACCCTCGAAAGATTTCTTTTGCTGGGCGTGGAGCAATGACGTGAAAACAAGCGCGTCGGGTGGATCAATATAACCTTCGATTTTCTGCAGATCATGAAAGATGAATTTTCGGTCATTGACGTTCATAGAGCGCAATCCCTGGTTTCTGCATGCTGACGAGCAGGTTGCAAAGTAGAATTCAATCTTCGGTAGACTATATGATAAAATATACTACCTTCGGCGAGATGTGTTATTGCACTGCAAAAAGTAGAAGTAATTGAAGCAAAAATGAGACTGGATAATATAGCGCTTATTTAAGTAATTATAATAAACTAAATTATAAATGTATTTTGCGACTTACACGGATATCGGACAGTAGAAATGATTTCGGGAGCCAATGGCTCCCGAAGTAACTGTGTCTGTATTTGGGCAACCTCAGCCTCGCAGTGCTTGCGCCAGCTCTTCCATGTCGTCAGGCATATCTGTTTCGAACTCCATCACCTCCCCTGTGCGGGGATGTTCGAAAGCCAGCAGATACGCATGCAGTGCCTGTCTTGAAAACCGGTTGACCACTGCTTTTGCCTCGTCAGGCAACAGATTGGCCTTGGTACGAAAAGCCGCGCCATATTCGGGGTCACCGATCAAGGGATGACCAATATGGGCCATGTGGACACGGATTTGATGCGTGCGCCCGGTTTCGAGACGGCATTCCACCAGTGAGGCGAGCGACGTCGCATCTGGCTTTTCGTGATAGCGCTCGATGACCTCGTAATGGGTGATGGCCTCACGCGCATCGTCGGTGTCTTCTCGTTTGACGGCGCGCTTTGTGCGGTCCGCACCGCGACCGAGGGCAGCATCGATGGTGCCGCGCAATGTTCTCGGGCGTCCCCAGACGATGGCTTTGTAGGCGCGCTCAAGCGGGCCGGTGCGACCATGGTCGGCAAATTGTGCAGCCAGCTTGCGGTGAGCATTATCGTTCTTGGCGACGACCATGACACCGCTGGTTTCCTTGTCGAGGCGATGCACAATGCCCGGGCGCTTGACGCCGCCAATGCCGGAAAGACTGTCGCCGCAATGGTGGATCAGCGCATTGACCAGCGTACCTGTCCAATTGCCGACACCGGGATGCACGACGAGGCCAGGTGGCTTGAGAAGCACGATGAGATCTTCGTCCTCATATTCCACTTGAAGCGGAATATCCTCGCCCTTGGGCTCGGGGTCTTCCGGCTCGGGCATGGTGATTTCGATACGGTCGCCCGGATGCACCTTCTTTTTCGGCTCGGTGATTGGCTTGTCGTTGAGAAAAACCGCGCCCTGCTCGATCAGCGCCTTGATGCGGCTGCGCGACAGATCGCCGCCAACCTCAGCCGCCAGCCAGGCATCCAGACGGCCTTCGGCATCGTCCCCGGCAATCAGGACTTTCCTTGCGTCTCCGCCTTGTTTAAAGGGGTCGTTCATTCTTATTTCCGTTCAATCAACAATATCCAAGGATCCCGATGACGCAGATCGAGCAAGCCGAACAGGACGACCAGCCGTTAGACCCGGCCATGGAAAAAGTTCGCCGCAAGATGATCCGGTTGCAGATCGTGTCGGGCTCCGTGATGTTTATCAGCCTTATGGCTGTCTTCGGTGCGGTTGTCTACAAGGCCGTTGGCCCGTCCAAGACCGTGACCGCGACCAACAGCAGCGCGACCGTTCCCTCCGATGCGCCGGTCGCGGCCACCGCAAGCCTGCCGCAGGGCTTCACGATTGAGAACGTCTCCTTCGCCAGCGGCGACATGCTGTTCTACGGACGCCTGGCAAACGGCACCCGCAAGGCGTTGGTGTTCAACGTGCAGGCTGGCCGCTTCGTGGCAGACATCACCATCGATGCGCGTTGATCCGACCTTCACCTCTATAACCGACGCCGATGATCCACGCATCGCCGTCTTCAGGGACATTCGCGAACGCGACCTGACCGGACGGCAAGGCCGTTTTATCGTGGAAGGTACGGTCGTGCTGCGCATGTTGGCCGCAGCACACAAGGCCGGTCGAGATTTTGAGGCAGAAAGCGTTCTGATCCTCGAGAACCGTCTTGCGGGGGTGGCAGATATTCTGAGCGAGTTTCCATCCGATGTGCCGATCTATGTGGCGGCGGCACCGGTGCTGGATGCGATCGTCGGCTTTAATCTGCATCGCGGCATTCTGGCGCTGGGAAAGCGCAAGAGCGACAAGGATATGGGGCAAACCCTTCAGCAACTCCCGCCGTCATCGCTCGTGCTTGTCGGCTGCGGCATTTCCAATCACGATAATCTCGGCTCGATGTTTCGCAATGCTGCGGCTTTCTATGCAGACGCCGTTTTCATGGACGCCACCTGCTGCGATCCGCTTTACCGGAAGTCGCTGCGCGTCTCGGTCGGCTCGGTGCTTTCAGTGCCCTATCATCGCGGCGGCGATGCCGTTGAGCTGCTGGAAACGCTGGCAGCGGAGGGCTTCGACATCTGGAGTCTGTCGCCTGCAGGCACACAAGAAATTCGTCAGATCACGGCTTCCAACCGCATGGCACTCGTGATCGGAACCGAAGGCGACGGCCTGCCGCCCGACGTGCTAACGCGCTTCCACACAGCCCGTATCGCCCAGTCACCGCAACTCGACAGCCTCAATGCAGGCACGGCCTCCGGCCTCGCCCTTTATCAGATGGCCAGCGCAATCGGCAGGATCTGAGTGTCAACAAAACCTTAATAGATCGCATTTGAATTAACCTTGTCTCAAAACCCGGCGTTAACATTTACAAATTAGTAATGAGCGGAACGAGAGGTTTCGCGATGCGTGGCGTATTTGTCGTCGTTTTTCTTTTGAGTGTTTTGGCTGGCTGCGCGACGGCTCCGTCGCAGATCACCAATGCCTGTGCGATTTTCGAACAGCGAAACGGCATATTCAACAACTGGAAGAAAGATGCTCAAGCCGCAGAACGAGAGTTCGGTGTCCCGGTTCCGGTCATGATGGCTACCATCTACACCGAATCCAGCTTCCAGCCTTATGCGCGACCACCGCGTAACAAGCTCTTCGGTTTCATTCCATGGGGACGCAAATCCACAGCCTATGGCTATGCCCAGGCGTTGGATGGCACGTGGAAAGTCTATCAGCGCGAGACCGGCCGCTGGAACGCCAGCCGCACCGACTTCACCGATGCGATCCACTTCGTCGGCTGGTACCACGCCAAGAGCAACCGCCAGAACGGCATTGCGCTCAACGATCCGTACAATCTTTATCTGGCCTATTATTCCGGCCATGCGGGTTATTCCAGCGGCGTCTGGCGCAACAACCGCGCAATCCAGCAGGCCGCTCGCCGTTCCGCCAACATGGCGATACGGTATGAAAAGCAGCTGCAGGATTGCGGGTACCGGTAGCCTATTGCATAGCGGTACCGGTGCCCATTGATAGCGGGATGACGGAACTCATCCGATATACGGCGCCAAAAATGACTTCGCGGCTTCGATTTCATTCCCGCGAATTTCATGGCCGCCAGCATGCCATGCCATCTCGACCGTACCACCTTGCGCCCTGAAATAATCCGCCAGACCATTGGTCAAAGGCACCGGACAGATGGGATCGCGTTCACCCGCCGTAATCAACACCTGTCGTGACGCGAGTGCTGGCGCTGGCTTCGGCTCGAATGGAATGAGCGGATGCATCAAAACGGCTGCGTCGAACAGATCGGGGAACTCGATCAGCAGGTTGGCAAGAATGTTGGCACCGTTGGAAAAGCCGAGACCGATGAGAAGTCCGGCCTCGTGATAATCACGATTGGCGGTGATGAACTCGGCCATACGCCGGGTGGCGCGATCGAGATCATCGAGGTCGTAGACGCCTTCCGCCTTGCGACGGAAAAAGCGCGCCGCGCCATATTCCGAAACATCGCCGCGTGGTGAGATGACTGTAGCGTTTGGCAACAGGCGAGACCCAAAGTCGAAAAACTGGTTCTCATCGCCACCCGTACCGTGAAACACAAAAAAAGCAGGCTGTCCGGGCGCTCCGGCACGGACTTTGTGGACGTAGTTATCCTTGCTCATGGCATATCTCCTGGGAATGGCTGGCGGCCATCAAGCCGACCAGCCTTCCGTCATTTACTTCGCGTCACCGTCCAACGGCTCCAGATGCTGCTCAAGCGTGGCGCGCAGATGCGCGTGCTGGGACGGCAGCTTCAAAGCCTCACCCAGATGCGCGGTGTCTTCATCCCGGTCAAAGCCCGGCTCGTTGGTGGCGATTTCGAACAGCACGCCGCCGGGCGTCCGGAAGTAGATAGCCCAGAAGTAATCTCTGTCGATGACAGGCGTGACCTGATGCCCCGTATCCATCAACGCTTTGCGAACCTCCAACTGCGCCTCGCGGTTTTCCACGGCAAAGGCGATGTGATGAACGGAGCCCGCACCAAGCCGGGCACCGGAGATATTCGGCATCGTTTCGATATCGATGATATCGGCGCCGTTGCCGCCAGGCATACCCAATCGCAAGACACCGTCCTGCCTGTCCATTTCCTGATAACCCATGAACTTCAGAAGTTCTGCCGTTGCACCTTCATCGGCAAGCCGCAGCGACGCTCCCTGAAAACCACGGATTGCCTGATCTTCACCAACACCATTGGCGGTCCACTGCGCACGCGCATCGTCCCTGACCTCGACCAAGGCAAAGCCGTCACCATCCGGTCCAGCAAAGTGCAGACGCTTGTTGCCGAAGGCTTCATCGGTTTTCAAACCGTCGACATTGGCCTTCGCAAGGCGGTCCTGCCAGTAACCCAGCGAGCCCTCCGGCACGGAAAACAGCGTCGCTCCCACTTCGCCGGTTCCCGGACGGCCGCGTGCGATATGCGGAAAAGGAAAATAGGTCATGACCGAGCCGGGCGTGCCGACTTCGTCGCCATAGTAGAGGTGATAGACATCCGGCGCGTCGAAGTTGACTGTCTTCTTGACGCGGCGCAGACCGAGCGTGTCGGTGAAGAAATGGTTGTTACCCCGTGCACTGGCCGCCATGGATGTGACGTGGTGCAGTCCTTTGATCTGGCTCAACATTTTAAACCCTCCGATTGGATGGGTGCGCAGGAAAGCGCCGCCCTTCGTTCATGGGCTCAAGATGGTGCAGATCAGGCCGTTCGCATAGACGGGGCGTTCAGAACGGATTGTTCTCAAATTGGAAACGATGTGCTGTACTGTTCAGCAAACGAAACAGGCCACATCAGTGATCGTCGTTGGCGCCCCGCACCCAATAACCTGCGGTGTGGAGGCATGCCTTGGGAAGCCCGACGTCATCGACGAGCATTTTCTTGACGGTGCGTGCCTCGCTTTTTTCGCAACCAACAAACACATGCAGACCCTCATGACCATTCCAGCCATGGGCGCGCAGAGATTGCTGCAGCAAACCGGCGGTGCCAGCAGCTTTGCCGTTGCGGTAGAGCCAGTTCCAGTTGACCTGAGCCTTGGAAGAAATTTCCTGTCGCTCGTTTTCATTGTCGATTTCGGCGTAAACCGTCAGCTTTTTGCCAGCAGGCATGTCCTCTGCCATGCGCAACATCACCGGCAGCGCGGTTTCGTCGCCAGCAAACACGTAGTCTTCGGCGTCAGGCAACTCGCCACCGGGGCCGACGATACCGACGATGTCACCTGCGCTCGCCGTGGCGCCGAAATGCGCGCCGGGCATGTTATCACCCTCGTGCATGACGAAATCGAGGTTGATTTCGCCGCGCTTCAGGTCGCCGGAGCGAATGGTATAGACGCGACGCGCCTGTTCATCCTCTCCCTGCGCCCAGACGATGGCACCGGTTTTCGACAGATGCGGCCAGACGGGAGCGCGGGCTTGATCGGGAAGAATGAGGATGCGGACATGCAAACCGCCACTCATCAACCGCTCGATACCCTCATCGATGGCGATCACGACACGCCGCATCCTGGGTGTCAGATTATAAGCCCGCACCACCCGACCGCTGAACAAATTGGGGAGTTCCCGCAATTCTGCCCCATCCCCTTCCCAGCGAAAATCAAGCGACGTATCGCCGGAAAATTCCACGATATGCTCGGCAACCATGGCCTTGACGGACAGAAGAACGTTTTCGGAAATGCAATTGATGCGCGCTGCGAAGTGGCCGTCTTCGGCACCGAATGTGCCATTGCCGTAATCTGCCTCGAAATGCACGGCCTCACCCTCGCGGGTCATCGTCATGTACTCGGCGAAGTGCTCGTGAAACGCATCGACAATCGCGGCTGGATCGGGAAGAGCGACAGATGTTTTCGCAGACAAAAAGGCCACCGGACAAATCCTTCAGATTACAGTCCGGTTATCTTTAGATCAGCATCTTTGAAAGTGCAAAGCCGTTTTTTTGCGTTCGATCACACTTTTTCGGGCAGTTGCCAATCAATCGGCTCCCTGCCGCGTGAGACGAGGAATTCATTGGCTTTAGAGAAATGGTGATTGCCGAAAAAACCGTTGTGAGCCGATAGGGGTGACGGATGCGGTGACTTGAGAACCAGATGCTTGGTCTTGTCGACGAAGGCCGCCTTCTTCTGCGCGTAGGACCCCCAGAGCAGAAAAACCACCCCATCACACTCGTCATTCACCGTGCGAATGATGGCATCGGTAAATTTCTCCCAGCCTTGCCCCTGATGAGACGCAGCACGTGCTTCCTCGACAGTCAGCACGCTGTTGAGCAGCAACACCCCCTGCTTGGCCCAGCTTTCCAGAAAGCCGTGGGAAACCGGGCGAATGCCGAGATCGCTCTGCAATTCCTTGTAGATGTTGACGAGCGAGGGCGGCGTGCGCACCCCTGGCTGCACGGAAAAGCACAGACCATGCGCCTGTCCCGCACCATGATAGGGGTCCTGGCCGAGAATGACGACCTTGACCTCGTCCAGCGGCGTCAGGTCGAGAGCGCGAAAATACTCGCTGCCCTTGGGGAAAATGTGCTTGCCGGCATTTTTCTCGGCCAGCAGAAACTCTTTCAGTTTCTGCATGTAGGGGCTGGCGAATTCTGCCGAAAGCACGTGTTTCCAGCTATCTTCGAGTTTTACGCCTGCCTCTGTCATGGAAAACCTCGTGATTACTTGAATCGGTTGCCGCGCTGAAGAACTTCGATCTTGTAACCATCCGGGTCGCAGATGAAGAAATACTTCGCAAAGGGCGCACCCTTATACTCCGCATTGACGATCTTGCCGACCGAAAGACCAAGCGCGCTTAAACGAGCATGTTCGGCATCCACATCCTCGACACTGACGGCGATGTGGCCGTAGCCGTCACCCAGGGCGTAGGGCACTTCGCGGCCCTTGTTGATCGTCAGTTCCAGCTCGAAATCACCGTCGGCATTGCTCAGATAAACCAGCGTGAAGGTTTCGAACTCGAAACGCTCTGCAACGTCGAGACCGAATGCCTGGCTGTAAAAACTCACTGAACGCTTCTCGTCCAGCACCCGGACCATAGAGTGAATAAGTTTGGCCATGGTGTTTCCTTTTTTGCCTCGTGGTCGCCTGCTTGTCCCGCAG
This sequence comes from Hyphomicrobiales bacterium, assembly GCA_900472925.1. Taxonomy (GTDB): domain Bacteria; phylum Pseudomonadota; class Alphaproteobacteria; order Rhizobiales; family Rhizobiaceae; genus Agrobacterium. The sequence goes on along the minus strand of UCJU01000008.1, from coordinate 5,596 downwards.
GCATTGGGCATGGCTGATAAAGCCAGAATGAGCGGGTTTCAACCCTCAGAGCATTTTCGCCCGCATGGCGGCCGATCATACGGGCCTGTTTAGCAGCAGCTTTCCCACTATGCTGACCAGGAAACTCATGATACCCGCAGCTATGCGCGTCCTGTATCTCTGTCTTGGCTGGCTCATGGTTGCCACCGGCATCGTCGGTGCGTTCCTGCCTGTCTTGCCGACGACACCGTTTCTCCTGGTGGCGCTCTGGTGCTTTTCCAAATCGTCTCCGAAGCTGGAGGCCTGGCTTCTCTCCCACCCCAAATTCGGGCCGTCGCTGCGCAACTGGCGGGAAAAAGGCGCTATTCCCCGCCGGGCAAAAATTGCCGCTGTATCGCTGATGACAATGAGTTACGGGATTTTCTGGTTGGGGACCGCGCCGACGCCGCTGCGCGCCTCGATCGTCGCCGCCGTCATGCTGGGCGCCGCCATTTTCGTCACCACACGGCCAGAGCCGTAAAAATCGATCAGCGATGTCGTGACTGCGGCAGGACATAGGGAATATGCCGTGCCGGAATGCGTCCGACGGTACCGCCGATACCGTAGACACGCGAAATCGTTTTGTCGTTGATCGTTTCCAGCGCAGGTCCGCAGGCCATAATCTGCCCGCGATGCATGACGATAAGTTGATCGGCGAATTCGGCAGCGAGATTGAGATCATGTAGAACCGCCAGCACCGTGCCACCGGCGAGAGCAAAATCGCGGGCGGTTTCCAGCACGGAAATCTGGTGGCCGAGATCCAGGCTGGATGTCGGCTCGTCCAGCAGCAGCGCCCTCGCCTGGCCATTGTCCACCGCATAGGGCACCTGCGCCAAGGCACGGGCGAACTGTACCCGTTGCTGCTCGCCACCCGATAGCATGTTGTAGGATCGACCTTCAAACCCGCCAAGACCGACTTTCGCCAGCGCCTGCCTTGCCTGCTCTTCCGGCTTGAGAGCCCCTTGCGCAACAGCGCCCATCCGCACGATCTCGAGTGCGGTAAAGGGAAACGACAGCACAGTGCTTTGCGGCAGCACCGCGCGCAGCCGCGCCAGTTGAGCAGGCTTGAACATGCCGACATCGATCTTGTTATAGGCAACATGCCCGGCATCGGCGCGCATCTCGCCGGACAGCACCTTCATCAAGGTGGATTTACCGGCACCATTGGGGCCGATGATGACGGTGAATGTTCCCGGCTCGAGCGTGATCGAAACATCGTCCAGCAATCTGCGCCCGGAGCGGACGACGTTAATGCCGCGTGTGGAAATCATGACACATTCCTCAGACCGAGACCCCCGCCTTTGCCCAAGAGCAGAAACAGAAAGACCGGCGCACCGATCAAGGCCGTAACGACGCCTATGGGCAATTCGGCGGGTGCTGCGACGGTCCGTGCAAAACTATCCGCTAGAAGCAGCAACCCGGCCCCGCCTAGGGCGGATGCGGGCAGGAGAAAGCGGTGCGAAGAGCCGATGACGAGGCGCAGCAGATGCGGCACGACGATGCCGACGAAACCGATCGACCCCGCCGCAGCAACGCTCGCTCCGCAGGCAGCGGCAACCGCCAGAATGACGAGACGTTTCAATCGCTGCACGGGAATGCCCATATGAAACGCCGCAGCATCTCCCAAAATCAAGGCATCCAGCCCCTTTGACACGAAAGGTATGCTGGCCATGATGACAAGGAAAAACGGCAGAGTCGTCCATATTTTCAATGGTGTCGCACCGCCCAGTGAACCCAGGCTCCAGAAGGTGATGTCGCGCAAGGCGCGGTCATCTGCCATGAAGATCATCAGTCCCATCAATGCGGCGCTCAGTGCTGCAACGGCGATCCCTGCAAGGATCAAAACGGTGGTCGATGTCGCGCCGTTTCGAGTGGCGATCATGTAGAGCAGGAACGTGTTCATCAAGCCGCCCATGAAGGCCATCAGCGGCAGAAAATGAACGCCGAAGAGTGCCGCAAGTGGTGCGAGCAATCCGCCACCGAGAGCGAGTGCTGCAACGGCAAACAGCGCAGCACCGGAGGTAACGCCGACGAGGCCGGGATCGGCAAGCGGATTGCGAAACAGCCCCTGCATCATCGCTCCGGAGACGGCGAGCGCCGCCCCGATCATAAGACCAAGCCCCGTGCGTGGCAGGCGCACCGCCTCAAGAATGACCCGGTCGCGTGGCTCCATGGTTTGGGAGTTGCCGGTGGCATACAGCCAAAGCTCATGCGTTCCCACCCCGGTCGGCCCGCTGGACAGCGACACGAAGCAGGCGAACACCAGAAATACGCAGAGCGCGACAAAGGTGATGAAACCCCTGCGAGAACGGTCGCCCGACACAGGACCTGCAACCTCGGCCACAGCCAACACGCTCACGGTTTCACGATCTCAGGATAAAGCTTGGCGGCAAGCTCACGACCGGCAGCGGGCGTGCGTGGGCCAAAGCCGATGAGATAGAGACCATCCATGCTGATCGGCGACTTCGACGCCGCAGCCGGTGTCGACTGGAAAGCGGGAAGCGAGAAGACCTCATCCGCACTGGCCGCATGGCTTCCCCGCGGCATGGTCAGGACAACATCAGGGGCAGCTGCAATTACGGCCTCGTCGGTCAGCGGTTTGTAGCCGGTAATCTCCTGGGCTGCATTGACGCCGCCAGCCATTTCGATGATGGCCGCCGCTTCCGTGTCCTTGCCAGCCGCCATGATGCGTCCGCCTGCCGTGGAGAGGACGAACAGAACCCGCTTCTTCTTGTCGCCAACGGCGGCAACGTCCTTCGCAAGTGTTGCCAGATCGGCATTGACCTGTGCCGCGAGCGCTTTGGCCTTGTCCTCAAGTCCGACAGCCGCCCCGACATCCTCGATTTTCTTGGCGATGGCGCTGCCTTCCGGCGGTGTGTCGACGGTCACCATCGGCACTTCACTGGCTTTCAAGATGCCGATCACATCGGCGGGACCGGAGCCGTCTTCAGACAAAATGAGATCAGGCTTTTGTGAAAGTATGCCTTCCGAAGACAGCGCGCGCATGTAACCGACATCAGGTTTCGTCAGCGCTTCCGCTGGAAAGCTGCTGGTCGAGTCCCGCGCGACGATGCGATCTCCTGCCCCCAGCGCGTATAGAATTTCCGTCACCGTACCGCCGACAGCCACAATCCGCTTCGCTTCTGGGTTCCCTTTTTCAGCGGCGTTTGCGTGAAGTGGAGACAGGACCAACGCAAGGGTGAGAGCGGTCTCGAGAGCAAGGAAACGAAATGAAATCGGCATGACATAATCCCAAAATAATGCGGCGTTTGACACGCCTACGCGCCATAAGTTGAGTTATTTACACATCTTTTAAAACCGCACAATCCGATAAGTTGACTATTTTCGTTATCTTTTATATCTCCGCTTTTCAGGGGTAGCGTGCCAGCATCCGGTAACGCACATTCAAAGGGAGACTATCGATGTTTATTGCCATGAACCGGTTTCGTGTCGTGCCAGGCTTTGAAGAAGCGTTCGAAACCATCTGGCGTGACCGCAAGCGTCATCTGGCCGAAATGCCCGGTTATCTGGAATTTCATATGCTGAAGGGTCCCAAGGCTGACGATCACACGCTCTACGCCTCGCACACCGTCTGGGCGACGAAGGACGATTTTATGGCCTGGACGAAATCCGAGCAGTTCCGTGCAGCCCATGCCAATGCCGGCAACAATCGCGGCAAGGTCGAATACCTCTCCGGCCCGCATTTCGAAGGCTTCGACGTCATCATCCATGAAGACAAGGATGGGCAAGACCGCCCGGTTGCAGCTTGAGCATGACCATGAGTCCGATCGCTGACGAGAGCGACGAGCGGCGAGCGCGCGCCAAGGCAGCCCTTGACGAAAAACCGGATGGCGTGGTTGAAGCCATTGCCGCCAAAGCGGAGGTGACACCAGCGGAGATACTGGCGCTGTTGCCCAAAGGCGCGGCGGTCTCAGCACCCGCAGAAAAGTTCAATGATATCTGGAACGAGCTGCGCTCCTGGGGCGAGGTCCTGATGATCGTCCAGACACCGGATATCGTCTTCGAAGTCCCCGGCCACCTGCCCGAGGGAGCGGAGGGCCATGGTTGGTTCAACATCCATGGCGATAGCCCTATTGGCGGGCATATCAAGAAAGACAACTGCGCCACGATCACGTTCATCGATCGTGAATTTCACGGCCGCCGGTCACTGTCCGTGTGGTTCATGAATGCAGGTGGCAGCGCCATGTTCAAGCTCTTCGTCCGCCGTGACGAGAACAAGGAGTTGCTGGCGGATCAACTGGCGAAGTTCGAAGCGCTGCGCGACAGCTTTTTGGCCTGACACACAGTGCAAGCCGCTATCACAATTCTGATGGCGGCTTTTGCTTTGAACATCGAATGTCGCTTCCGGCATGTCTTACCCCTCCACTGATGCCCTATCAATTCAAGGCCTTGGTGAACCGCGAGAGGCTTTCCGCCACTCTTCAGCTGCGCTATAGGCCGTTGCGACACATGATGAGGGGATAGCCTATGACGACCTATGTTTTGACCGTGGCCTGCCAATCCAAGCGCGGCATTGTCGCTGCCATATCGGGTTATCTCGCGGGCAAGGGTTGCAACATCGTCGATAGCTCCCAGTTCGATGACCTCGAAACCGGCAAATTCTTCATGCGCGTTTCCTTCATCTCCGAGGAAGGTGAAAGCATGGAAGCCCTGAATGCGGGCTTTGCACCCATTGCCGCAGAGTTCGGCATGGATGCCAATATCTACAGCGATGGTGAACGCACGAAGACGCTGTTGATGGTGTCGCGCTTCGGCCATTGCCTGAACGACCTGCTCTATCGCTGGAAGATTGGCGCGCTGCCGATCGATATCGTCGGCGTCGTCTCCAACCATTTCGAATATCAGAAAGTCGTGGTCAATCACGACATTCCCTTCCATCACATCAAGGTCACCAAGGACAACAAACCGCAAGCCGAAGCGCAACTGCTGGACCTGATCGACACGAGCGGTGCTGAACTGGTCGTACTGGCGCGTTACATGCAGGTGCTCTCAGACGAGATGTGCCGCAAGATGTCCGGTCGGATCATCAACATCCACCACTCTTTCCTGCCCAGCTTCAAGGGGGCCAACCCTTACAAACAGGCCTATGAGCGCGGCGTGAAGCTGATCGGTGCCACTGCGCACTACGTCACCGCCGATCTGGACGAAGGCCCGATCATCGAGCAGGATACGGTCCGGGTTACGCACGCTCAGTCTGCGGAAGACTACGTGTCGCTGGGTCGCGATGTGGAAAGCCAGGTGCTGGCCCGCGCCATCCACGCCCATATCCATCACCGCACCTTCATCAACGGCAGCCGCACCGTGGTCTTTCCACCCAGCCCAGGCTCCTACGCTTCGGAGCGGATGGGGTAAAATTTCCCGAAATACCGGGAAGATGTCGAAGTTTATTTTTTGTGACGAGCAACCGAGTGCCTGACGCAGCCGTTCTTCCCATGTTGTCATACACCAGAGGTTCCCCTCATGAAAAAGCTGATTATTGCCGGTGCCGCGTTTCTGCTCGCGGCAGGTTCGACGTTCGCCCAGCAGCCACCGCCGCCACCCCCAGGCGCGCCTGATG
>UCJU01000059.1 GCA_900472925.1 Hyphomicrobiales bacterium | reverse complement strand
CAAACCCGGTGCGGTTCAGATCGTAGCCAATCGAGCGCAGTTTCACGCTATTGAAGATCGAATATTTGTCCCACTCAGAGAGGGGGTTTTCGTCCTTAAACCACCGAAAATTATCAATTTTCATGGAGTGAAAGTTCAGGTCCTTCACCTCGTCGAAGGTATGTGCTTCTGAAGCGTTGGCATTCCGATCCAGCTTCAAGCTGCTCGTGTAATCTTCAGCCATAACGTCTGATCCAATTGCTGTCGCCACTAAAACCAACGCTAAAAAACACATCCGGCGCGTTGCCGAGAAGAGATGCTTCACAGTTTGTTTCTCCGTGTCATTTTGCTCGCCATTCCTTGATCAGATCTGCAGCCTTGTCGAGATCAGCCAAACCACCCGACGCTTTTGCGTCACCACCCAAGCGAAAAACCAGTTTATACGGCGCTGACTCGCAGACCAGAAATGCATCGATAATATGCCCGGAAAAAAACTGGAGGATGAGCAGCCGATCCAACGAGTTTTTCGACAAAATGGGCGCATAGCTGACTCCGCATCACGGAGGTGTAATGGGTTTGTTCTCAAAGCGAATTCTAAAGTTACGGCGCTGGAAATCTTCTCTGAAGCAGACGAAAATCAGTTCGAGATCTTGCAAAGCGTCTTTCCGTCCCAGGAGACTTAACGAAGCTACGATGACGCCGTTATAGCCGCGGGTGATACGAAACGCTGCATTGCGCATCACGATGGCGTCAGGATCTCCACGGTCCTCTCGAAGGTCATAGACAACCCAAAACCGGGCTGCCTTCCACGTTACTTCCAGCATTTCCGTCACTCTCGCGAGAAATTCTTCGCCGCTCATCGATGGCCCCCACGACAGAGGCGTCTCGCCGTCGTCGTCCGCGACACTGAAATAGCCGTCGTATTCGCGGCCGGTATCCAGCGCTTGCTCAATCTTTGCAAATGCTTGGTCTTCAGTGATCGTCGTTTTGAACAAGATTGCCATATATTAAATTCCGAGCCTTTTCGTCACAGCATTCTTGCCGCTCGACCGCTGCGCCGTGTCGCATTGTTGTAGTAGCTGGATGCCTGCTGGACGGAACGATGGCGTGATTGCTCCATAGCCTCGGGCAGGGGAATGCCCCGGTTCGCGGCCTCCGTCAGATACCCCGACCGTAGCCCGTGAGCGGAAAACTCCCCCGGTTCCAGCCCGGCCAGTACCACACGCTGCTTCAGAATCGCGTTGATGGCCCCCGGTTCCAGCGCATGTTTGGACAGATTTCCCCAGCGATCGATCTTGCGGAAAATGCTTCCGCTGTCGATGCGCGCGGCCGTTATCCATGCATTCAGTGCATCGACCGGCCGACCCGTTAGATAAACAACGTCATCGTTTTCACTCCCGGACGTTTTTGTCCGGCCGAGGTGGATCGAAAGCGAGAGGAGGGGAGGGGCGTTGTCGGCCGCAATTGGCGGCTCGACCGTCAATTGCTCCCTGCGCAGTCCAGCGATTTCGCTGCGCCGACGACCACCGGAGGCAAACGCCACCATCAAAATTGCTTGGTCACGAACATCGCGCAGACTATCGGTGCTGCAGGTCGCAAGGAGCTTTGCCAAGACGTCACCGGTCACAGCCTTGGCGCTTTTGCGTTTTCGCAGACGCGGCGTGGCGCGGACAGCCAGGCGTATCGCTTGTTTAAGGGGAGGGGAGGAGAATACGCCTTGATCACCGCGCCATTTCGTCAGTGTCGACCAGGAGGCAAGCCTACGCCTTACCGTGTCGGGTGCGTGAGGACCGATGGATTTCAAAAACCCTTGCTCGCGCAGGAGATGATCGACGTTCTGCGGCATGCCGTGATCGGGATCACTGATGCGCTTTTCGGGATCCCACAGATGATGCGCGACGAATTTGAGCAGGAGAGCTTCAGGTGCAGGCCAGGGGAGGGAGGTTCCAGTTGCCGCGAGTGACCAGGCCTGCAGATAGGCGAGATCCGACGTCAGCGCCCGAAGCGTGTTGGCACCCATGCCCTCATTGACCAGATGGCGGAGTGTCTCGATATCCTGATCGGTCAAAAGCTCCGCAAGTTCGTCCCGACGTTCGAGCGGCAGGACCGCTGCAATCGTGTCGAGTTCACTTAAGCGGCGATCAAGACCACTCATATCGGCAATCCATGCTCATCATAAAAGTCGTCGTGGTTGGATGTGGCGCCGACTGGAACATTCTTGCGACCTTCTGCTGCAAGAGCCATGAACCTGTCCATCGCCTCTTCTGTTTTCTCGATCGGTATGAAGACGGCAGTCGGCGTCCCGTCTCTGCAGATCACGATCTCATCACCGAGGAGCGCCAGCTCAATCAGTTCCTCAAGCCGTTCTGCGGCCTCTGTTATCTCGACAAACACTTTCATCCCTGCCTCACCAGATCCGTTCGTGCAGCACTGTGTCGAACACAATATCGGTTGAGATCAGCGTGCAGTGTTCTAGTCTTGTCTGCGCCGCAAGAATGCGATCCCAGGGATCGCGATGGTCCCAGTCGAAGCTTGCAGCCAGTTCGGCATGCAGATCGGTTATGGCAAGAGTCTGGAGGCCACTGGCTGTCACGGCTGCCCGCAACTCCTGTGGCTTCAGGTCGAGCTTGTTCAGCCGCATCTTGTTATCCAGCTCATAGAACGAAACGGCGCTGACGAGGACGACATTCGTCTTGTCCTCAATCAGTGCGCGTGCGCGTGTAGAAAGCCTGTCGCTACCGATGGCCCACCAGTAGATCGCATGACTATCAAGCAGAATCTTCATTGCGCTGTTTCGCCAGGCTTGTCCTGCCAGACACCGGTCTCGTCGTTCCAGTCGCCTGCGTCGATCGCAGCCTGCTCTGCATCGGCAATATCGAACAGGCCGTCGGGAAGACCACGGTGGCGCAAAAGGCCAAAGGGACGCTTGTTGCCGTCGACGGCCGGTCCAATGCGGGCGTAGACTTCGTTGCCGCGCATAATGACAATTTCCTCGCCCTGATTGGCACGCTCGAGGACTTCCGCAAAATTCTTGCGAGCCTCGCTGATCTTGTAGCTGGTCTGGGGCATGGTGACCTCCGAGTTCATGATGAAAGCTACTATATCATGGCATACAAAAGCGTACAATCGAAATGTACGCATAACCACCGATAATTGGTACTTATCGATGGTTAGAAGCTCACCTGGCAATCATACCATGTGACGGACTTCAACTATCTAGTGGCGTCCGTTCAGCAAATCATTTACCATGTTTTCAATGTCTTACGATCTTGCCAAATTGCCCATTTCGACGTTGCTGCGGCCGATTTCGGACGCAGTGTGGCTTTTAGCTCCCGA
>UCJU01000016.1 GCA_900472925.1 Hyphomicrobiales bacterium | reverse complement strand
GCAAACCCGGTGCGGTTCACTCTTTGACCAGCCAATGCTCCGCAAAACGAGTGAAGATCGAGGTCTCAAGCTCGAAGTTCGACATTTCATGCAGGCCTCTCTGGCCGACGCGATAAACAATAACCTAGATATCGGAGCAACGCGGCTATGGTCTTGGATCAGAAACACCCGCGACTATGAGTGGGATCGGCTCGAGGAACCGCTTGCCAAAGCGATAGGCGCCTGGATTGATAAGGACAAAGAAAATCGGGAACTCGAGCTTTTTACCGTCCTCTTAGAAAGCAGCCCCATCGAAGAGGGGCCCTGGATGGCAACCAATCACTACATCACGATTGCTCGAAGGCTTCCCGACGACACGCTTATAGAGAACCTGCTCGATCTCGCCGGCAAGACGCCACATGTCCCTCGCCGCCGACGGTTGTTCGAGGTTGCAGCCTATGCGGTTCGCAGTGAATCTCAATGGCCAAAGTGGGAGGGGCGCATCGTTTCGGCGCTCGAAAAGGAAGGGACTTTTTCGGGCTTCATAGCGGATCTGCGCAAAGATCCGAACAAGAGCTGGAAGGACAAGGAGGAAAAGCGAAAGGCAAAGGAACTCGCTGAAACCGACGCCGCCCGTGCCCACAATATCAAGACTCTCGAACCCAAAATCAATGCGATCGCAGCGGGGCGGGAGAGCGAGTTTGGTGCACTCAAATGGGGGGCAGAACTCTATCGCAACGCGATGATCTCCAAAAAGAAGCCTCCACTTTCCCAGATCGAGCATTTCACCAACGCGCGGATCACTTCCGCAATCGCCGAAGGATTTGTTCAGTTCGCAATCCACACCGATATCAAAGTCGACGCGGCCGATCTCGGCAAAGCTGAAGCGACCAATGGTTCCTACGTCCAAGAGTACGTCGTGGCGGCCGGTATCCACCAGGCGCTCATGGCCGGGCGAGAAGAAGAGATCGGCAATTGTCCTCCGGTAACCGCGATCGTTGCGCTTCGCCAAAACTACTTCAGCGGCGACGAGCAGCCGTCGCTCGCAAGTTGGGGTGTCAAACATCTTGCGCGTGACATCGCTGTGGGCGCAGACGAGATGCTTCGATACTGGTACGCCGCGCTTGATGCCCGGGATGAGGATCTTGATGCCATCCATCATCTGGCTTCGTCGCAGGAACCAGATCTTCTTTCGAACATTCTGAGGCGCCTCCTGGCGGAGCGGCCGAACCTTCCACCTAGAGCGTTGATGCAAGCGCTGACAGCCTCGGCGCGAATTTTGTCTCGAACCGAAATGGCCAATCTTACCGAGGAAGCACTAGCGAAGGAGCTAGACACTCAAAGCATGCGGCTGTGGCAGTCGGTTGCCCTAATACTCGACCCAGAAAAATTCGAGGGAACCCACACAGCTGAAGAAATCCGTGTCGCTTTCCTGGCTCCGGATGGGGACCTTGTGACCCGACTGCACGAAATCTGCCCGAGGCCTGATCAGCTCGACCGGCTTCGAATCTCGACATTGGCAGCAGCCCATGCTTTGGAGGATCGGGACTGGGCACGCCCCGAGGGCCCAAGCGGTGTCATCCGGGCGGCCATCAATCGCCTCAGTGCCTCAAACGATCCCACTGCCGGGAGTATTTTGAAGTCGCTGATCGCCTCATCCGATCCGAGCTGGCGTCAGCTGTTGACACACGCTGCTGCAGAACATGCTCGTCTCGTGCGCGACAATCTGTTCATTGCGCCATCGGTGGGTGAGCTAAAGGTAGCCCTTGCTGGTGGAGCGCCGGCGAGCCCCGCGGACCTCGTAGCTGTGGTGCTCGAAGAAATCGAAAGATACAGGAGCACCTTGAGGACTGGCAGCGAAATGCCGTGGAAACGATACTGGAACACAGATCACAACGGCGCGCCCGAAAAACCCCAAATAGAGAATGAGGACCGAGACCGCCTCCTCGAACTGTTAAAGTCTCGGTTGGAGCGTTACGGTGTGGCGGCTGCCATGCCCGAGGCCCGTCGCGGAGAGAACACTCGAGCAGACATCTTGCTTCTCTCCCATGGCGGACGGAATTTGCCGATCGAGGCGAAGCGCCATTTCAATTCGGAGCTTTGGACTGCGCCGGAAAAACAGCTTGCCGGCTACGCTGCTGATGAGGGGGCCTTCGGCTATGGCATCTATCTCGTGTTTTGGTTTGGCACCGATTATCGCGTACCCACAAGACGCGACAGCAAAAAGCCGCCTGCCAGCGCGGGGGAATTGGAGGCGATGCTACGGGCGGACCTCCCCTCGTCGTTGAAAGAGAAAATATCGGTGATCGTCTTGGATGTGTCGCGTTCTGAGACGATGAGCAAACCGAAACCGCCCAAGAAAACAACGACCAAATCGAAACCGCCACGCCGCGGCACAAAGAAATCAGTCTGACGGTAATCTCATCAAATTGGGAGCAAGCCATGGGAAATCCGCTTCATTTCGGTCTTGAGGTACCGAAGCGGGCGCATCAGCTTCTCCGCGATCTTTACGAGCATTTGGGTGAATCCGACGGGAGCCGCCTGCCCTTGAAGGCGACGTTTCTTTTGTCGGTCTCCATGCCAATCGTCATTCTCCCGATTGAACGGATTCTGAAATATCGGCGCAACGCAAACTCCGGTCATATGAATGATGCTGTTCTCAACCCTAAACTGGCTGATGCGGTAGACCATGCCATAGATCTCCAAGCTGCTATCCATCTAGCAGACTTTTTCACCGGTCCGTGGCAGTTTGCCTCGTTGGACAAGGGAGGAGGATTCCCAAATCTCGCGGTCGACGGCTTGCCTGAGGCCATCGCTGCTCAGCTTGACGCGCCGACGGCAATCGAAGACGCTAGGAATCTATCGGCAAACCGTTTCTGCAAGATCCTTCGCAACGCTTTGGCGCATGGCGGGATTTTGTATTTGGACGAATATGGAAGATCGTCGTCTGCGGCGCCGGTGCGGCGCTTCGCTTTTGTCAGCACCGACAATCCCAGTATTCCGACCAAGTTATTCTTCCTCAGGATCGGGATGGCCGACTATCGAGCATTCCTGCAAAAGTGGGTGGAATGGCTGAAAACCGAAGCGATCAACGAGATCCTCGCAGAGGATGTTGGTGTCGATGCGACCGAGTCGTCAGTTGCTATCATTCTAGAGGACGCAGCGGAAGCGACGGCAGCGACACGGAGAGGATGACGAGGTGCTGACCACCGAGCGAACATATAAACTGGAAAGCGGACCCGCAGCTTTGACATGGGATCGTTACAGCGAGCTGGTGCAACGCGATTGGCGGGGCTTGCTCGATGCCGCTGAAGACCACGAAGAGGCCGTCTTCCAGAAGTTTCTTGAAACGCATCCTTGTATGGTTCCCGGTGGTCAGAGCATGTCAGGCCCATCCGGGCACAGTGCGTTTCCCGCTGCGTTGATCACGCAACCTATATTGCAAGGCTTCAGCGAGCACATACCCGACTTTCTCTGGATCGCCACTGACAGCCTGCACATCTATGCAGTTTTGGTTGAGATCGAGGCCCCGAAGAAAAGAATGTTTACCAAGGGCGGCCAACCGACCGCGCAGTTCACACAAGCGCAGACCCAAATTGCCCGTTGGAAAAGCTGGTTTCGCGAGCCGGCAAATCAGACGTCGTTCTGTGACCACTATCTCATGGACGCGTTGCCGCGTTGGCGGACATTCGTTCCTCAATATGTGCTCATCTACGGTCGCCGGTCTGAAATTGAAGGCAACGCTCAATTGAACCGTCTCCGATCAAACCTCAGTCGAGATGGCGAGTATTATATGACGTATGATCGCCTGCATCCGATTAAAGACCATGATCAATACATGACCGCGAAATTTCGGAACGGCCGTTACGAAGCCTTATCCATACCCGCAACGCTCGAGTTGGGCCCGCTCTGGGCGCCACATCGGTCGAAGATTGAAGGTAAAGATCTCGCCGTCGATAAGACGCCATACATGGCGGATGACCGCAAGGAATTCGTCAAGGCGCGATTGGGGTATTGGGACAAATGGGCAGCCGATGGTCGGACGGGAATCATGGGTATCGGTGACACTGAGTAACCCAACTCCAGCAGCGATAAAATTCGCCCGAGCTACAGGTGCAGTATCGTTGCAATCAGCGCAGGCGCATTGCTTGCATTGATGCGGCCGCTTCCGACGCTATTTCGACGCACGCGCCAACCAAGACATCGAGTACCTTCTCCAGTTTCATGAAGTCGTAAGCGCCGCGTCGATCTTCCTTACCTCGGTACCCGAGGAAGTCGTTCATGAACTGTGTCTTCCCTTTTAGACTTCCCTGGTATGATCCGGCTATGTCGTTAAAGCCGCCCCATTGGACAACCACGTCTGGAAGTCCACGCCGGGACAGATCCAAATAGCATTCGAGTGACGCTGCTCGTCGATTAATATCGCCCATCGCTAGACCGGTCGGCCCTGTGGTAGGAAATCTCGAGAATTCATCGAGATCGGGGAGGATGCAGACGCGATAGCTTGCGAGCAGCTTGAGCGCATTTGTTTTGCCGTGAGCTGCAACACCTTCTGCGTCATTATCGTAGACCGCCACCACATTTAACGGCACCCTCATGGCCACTAAACCCTGCATGAACTTATGGAGCTGGCCTGTTCCGGAAAACGGATAGCCTTCTTCCATGTCTATGTAGCGGAAAAAGTCAGCAATCTGCGGACGAAGCAGGCCGATTGCATGCCGAAGCATCGCTGCATCAGACCCGCCTTCAGTCACAATCAAGAAGCAATCCTGATCGCGGCGTGAGCAAGTGAACTCCTCCTCCCTTGCGTAACCGTTGGACACAAGTGGGCCATAGTCCCAAGTGACCAGAGAGTTCAGGTTTCCTGGATTTTCAGCGAGCAAGCGCATCACAGTGTAGGGGTGAAAACCGCCTAGAACATACTCTGCACTGGTGCTCTGCGAAAAAACGGTATCCGGCTCATATGACCGCCCGGCATAGTCCCAAGCATCGTACCAGGGCAGGCGCTCCATAAGTTCCTGGGCTAGTATCCTAATGGGCTGTTCGTCGTCCTCGTCAATCGCGGTCGACAAAGCGCTCGGATCGAGTTCAGCCGCTATCTCGAGTATTTCATCGAACGAGAAGAAGTTGAAGCTCGGCTCCGGCTCGCCAGCGTCTTTGGCATATTCGACCCTGCGCCGGATGTTGATATCGACGGCACTCTCGTACTCTTGTCGAGCCACACTCAGCGTATGGCCGAGCATCTCAAGCCGAGGCAATACCTCAGATAGCGTTGCTTGAAAGCCGTTCGGGCATTCGTACGCATAGTCCTGGTCCCGCTCGATTGGCTTTCGATCATTTTCGTGAAACAGGCGACCATGATCAATCCCGGGATCGTTCTTCGACCCAATGAGCTCCATTTTGCCGATATCTAGAGTGATGTAAGTTCCCATCGAAGATTACCCCTCGCCGCCCCGGCTCCGCTGTGATCATCAGTGAGATTGAAGTCAGAATTCGGCCATCTTGAACAGCCGGCCAGCTTGTCCGCTATCGTCTAGTCGAAGAACTATCTCGTCATCTGCGAAGGCAACGAGCTTACCCTTGGAATCGCGAGGCAGGTCAGACGCGATGACTGTCATGATGTATTGAAGCTTTCGGTGGCTGACCTGCTCGCGGACAAGCTCAAGGAAGGCCAGCTTCTTTCGATCGTCGAGAGCTTCAAACATTCCGTCGTGATACACGAAATGAAAGAACGGAATGTCCTCGTACACGCGCAGCAGCGCCAAGTCGAACAAGGCGCAGATCAGCTTCTTGTAGCTGGTGCCCTCGCCTTGGCTAGAGGCAACGCCCTTTTGCCCGGCAAGACCCAGGCTGATCTTATAGTCAAGATTGTTGTTGGAGTTAATGTGAAAGAAGAAAATACCTTCGCGACTGAGCACCTTTTGACAGTATTCGTTAAAAATCCTAGCGAATCGTTCATAGATCACCGTCGGCTTTTCAAGCATAGCCTTGATCTCGTCTACGACCCGGCCACGATCACGCTCTGCCTCGCGGACCTGCCTTGCAGTTTCCGCCACAGCCTCAAGCTTTTTGCGTTGCTCGCCAAGATATACAAGCTGCGCCTTCTGTTGCGTGACGCCCTTCTGCAAAGCCTTGAACTTGTCGAAGGTGTCCGTCGAGCGAAGAACCTTCAGACGCTCAACTCGCCGAGTATCAAGCAACGTCTTTTGACCTTCGGCTGCCGATAGCGCGACCTCAAGCTCCTTGCGGCGCTTACGCAAGGCGGCATTTCGCTCCTGGGTGACCTTTTTCTTAAATTCCACGAGCTCGCCATATTGCTTTTTGAGCTGCGTCGGAAAATGAAGCTTTGCTTCATCGAAGATCGATTGAATTTCGCCCAGATCGAACTTGTCCTTATGGCTGAGAGAGGTGTCGATCTGGCCAATATCGTATCGTGCATCGTAAATCTGCTGATTGAGCGAGGCTATCTCGTCCTCAATGGTGTCGACGAGCTCGCGCATGATCCGACGTTCTTCATCGTCGAAGCGGAAGGCGTCAAGCTGCCCCTCCAAATCCTCGACATGCTGATGGAGGACCCCGAGTTCGGCCGTCAGTTTGGGAAGATCCTCTTCTTTGAACTGGACCTCGGACTGCTGTTCAGCCTGCTTCTCCTGGAGTTTCGCAATGCGTTCGTCCAGCTCGTATTTTCGGGTGATTGGATTCTGATTGAAGCCAAAAAGATGAGCGATAAACGGTTTCCAATGAAGGTCACGCCCGGCCTGGAACTTCTGCAGCTGCAGTTCATCAGTCCAGTCGCCCTGAGAGCGCAGGAAGTAGGTGATTGCCTTTCTGTAGTCGTAAGGTTGAAGCGCGCGCAGATCGAGCCATGCGTCGAGAAGCTTGATCGCTTCATCGATCGGCAAATCTGGATGATCCCAGACGTCGTCGGCAGCACCGTCAAAATTTTGATCGGGATCGTCATGACGGGAAAGGGCGACGCGCGTGGGTGCAGCAACACTACGCCTTATTGTGGCATACCCACCACCATTCAAGGCGATCTCGAGATAAAAGACAAAATCGGCGAAACGATCCCGATGTTTGTAGAGAAAGCTATCCTGCGACCATCCCTTCAACATCAGGAAATCGATCAGTTGCAGGAGCGTCGTCTTGCCGAGATTATGCGAATCTTTCTTTCGATCCTTAGGATGCTTGACTTCGCCGAGCACGATGTTGAGCCGATCGGCATTGGCTCCATGATTGAACCCGATCGGTGAAAGAATGTCAGGCAGGTTGGAGTAAAGGCGACTGATTTGCATTGTCAGTCAGCCTTGTATTCGAGAGTGTCGTTCTTGATGTGATACTCTGCCTTGCCCAGCAAAAACAGCAGGTCGAGAGCGGGGAGGAAGGAAAGTTCCCCGTCCGGGCCAACTCGCCGGATGACAACACCGCGCAGCTTCTCGAACTCGCAAACGCCGCGCTTTTGCAGCTCCTTGAGGACAAGCGAGAACACTCGCAGCAGCGAAGTATCAAGGTTCAGGTGCTTCTTAGGCGTCAGCATGGACGACATCTTCGTTTTCCTCCAGCTGCTTGATCCCGATATCGCAATTGAAATACATATAGTGCAGCAGGATCGAAATCAGGCGTCGCTTGCCCTTCAAAACGTCGCGTCTCTGCTGAATTTGCTCATACATGAACAGGAAGATGTCATCGAACGCTTCGAATTGGGCGCGCTTTGCGATGATCTTCTGCTTCAGCTCGTCGGCGGCGTCGTGATACAGCGCTGCGAACTCCTCATTCCTCGGATTTTGGAGGAATTGCGCCACTCGGTCGAAATGTGGCATGGATTGTGCGACGATGACTTGGCTATAATACTCGTCAGAAACCCCGTTGAGCTTGTTTTTCAACGGCATTTTCAACTTCTCAAAGTCGAAAGCACTGTCAAAGGCGCTTTGCCCGTCATCCTTGGTGTAGGAATGGAGAGCGCCGATTACCTCAGCGAGATCGTCTGGATTGAAGCGAAAGGGCGAGGGATCGAGCAGATTCGGCAGTGTTTCGCGGATATCAGGATAATCATCGAGTGCTAGATGAAGACGCTCGACACCAACGATGTGGGCGGATTTCACACCAAGCGCCTTGAGATCCTTCATATATTTCTCATCCGCGCCGCCGGTATATTTTCGGTTGGCGAAAACGAGGTAGTGATCGCAGATGCCCTCGCCACTCAGGCGCTTGATCTTCTCATGTTCCTTCACAAGCAGCCCTGCGAAATCGGGATCCGAGCATGATTTGTTTGGCGCAGCGATATGCTTGGCCTGCAAGACGAAATGCCCGGACAGCGGTGAAGCCGTGCTTGGAAAGCTGTTGGCGGTCCCGTGGAACTTTCCGTCACGGCCGCCGTCCCGTCCCCGGGCGAAGGGCGTTACACCCTCGCCGAGCCAACGCACGCAAATTCGTACGACGAGTCTTTCGAACTCGTCCTCATTTAGCTCGTGCAGTCTGTAGTCGCGAGGCAGCATAGGACCAGATTTGCAAACAAAAGTTGAATATAACTCTAACGTTTTTGGACTATCCGAGCGCAATCGCGTTTGCAACGCCCACGGTTACCCGTTTAGTGGAATCCTGACATATCGAGAGGGCTGGGCCACTAGATCACTCCCCACGCCCGAAACCTCCCCCTACCGGTCATCTCTCTGAGGCCGAGTTCCAAAACGATCCGCCGCGCCGCCTGCGGCGACACCTCCAGCGTCTTCGCCACCATTCTTGCAGACACCAGCGGTTTTGCCATGACGAATTCAACGAGCTCCGGCAATTTTGAAGACGTCCGCCGTCCTTCGAGCTTTCTGTCCATCATCGTCTTCGCCAGAACCAGCCTGTCATGTTCCTTCATGCCGATCTCGGCCGCCGCCAGAAATCCGTGAGCGATGGCGAGCAGCCGGGTTTCCCGGTCGCGATGGCGGCGCCGATCGACAGGAATGGTTTTGAGGCCGAGATTGATGGCGGCGAGATGAGCGCCGGTGGTGATGCCGGCCTGGCGCAAGATCGAGCCACAAAGCAGCCGGCCGAGCCAGGGGGCGTGCTGCAGCACGGACAATTCGCCCCAGGCATCGAGGGCAACGATCGCCTGCAGGACAGCCGGCAAATCCTCAGCCTGCCGCAGAACGCCGTGCCATTCATCGAGCCGGGCATCTTCATCCCAGTCGAGATCATAGATCATCGGGTCCTTTTCGGGACGGCTGGCCGATGCATGGCTGCTGCCGGCGTGGCCTGGCCGTGTTGCGTCTTCGATCGCGGCCGACGATCGCGCCAGCGTCGCATCGATGGCGGCATAATCGACACCGGGCAGATCTTTGGCGTCATCACCAATGTCATCCCTCTCTCCTTCCGCATCCACCGCGACGGCGGGCCTGATGACGCCGGCCGCATTTGCACTCTCAGCTCCGACCGACGTGATATCCGATGTTTGTCGCAAGGTTCGGATACCGTCCGCGGACAGAGTCCAGTCGGACGACTGCCCAGCAATCCGCCGGCGGGTGCGCAGCACGTCGCGGGCGATGGTCAGCTCATGGGTGGGTGTGCGAATATCCCGCGTGGCGTCGTGGAGCACGAGGTCTTCGAGATGGACGAGTTCACCGTCGATCCACAGCGAGGCGCAGGCGTCGGTGAACTGGGATCGTTCGAGGAAGCCTTGCCCGACCGGTGAACGGGCGATGCGCTCGTCCAGACGCGTGAGGGCGAGACCAGCTGTGGGTTTTAGTTTAATTT
>UCJU01000012.1 GCA_900472925.1 Hyphomicrobiales bacterium | reverse complement strand
CCTTACAGAAATAATAGAAAAAATTTAATCCATTGAAATGGTTGGGGGATTTTAGGTTTTTTGTTTCGAACCTGTTTTAGAGCCCATTATAGCTGCCGTTTTTCAATCCATTCCCTTCCTCTACCTTCACCAGACAAGGCTGCGTTGCTAAGGTTATTCCCGATCATCATAGCGGGAGTTTATAATGCTGGTTCTCAATGAGGAAGAAACGCGACGTGCACTCAGTTGGCCCGCGCTTATCGATGCAATAGCGAGCATGTTTCGTGGCCACTGCGTGATGCCCGTCAGGCACCATCATGAGGTAGAGGTGCCTGGCGAGAGCGAGGCAACACTGTTGATGATGCCAGCATGGGTTCCCGGATCTTACGTTGGTGTGAAGATACTGTCCGTCTTTCCCGATAACAGCCAGCGGTCGCTGCCAGCGATTTTTGGCACCTATCTGTTGTCATCCGGCAAGACCGGCGAAATGCTGGCCGCAATAGAAGGTGGCGAGTTGACGGCGCGGCGCACGGCAGCGACGTCGGCTCTTGCCTCCAGATATCTCGCACACCAAGATGCATCATCGATGTTGATGATCGGCACCGGGCGATTGTCGCTGAACCTCATCGAGGCGCATGCCACGGCGCGTCTACTGCAATCCTTCCATATATGGGGACGCAACCCTGCGGCGGCGGAGAAAACGGCCGAGGATGCCCGTAAGCTTGGGTTTGATGCAAAAGCCTGCACTGATCTTGAGGGGGTGGCACGCTCAGCTGACATCATTTCATGCGCGACACTTTCTGACAGCCCCTTGATCAGGGGCGAATGGTTGAAACCCGGTGCGCATCTCGATCTCGTTGGCGCTTTCAAGCCGACAATGCGTGAAAGCGACGATGTGGCGGTCAAACGTGCCAGCATTTTTGTCGATACCTTCGATGGCGCGCTGAAAGAGGGGGGTGACATCGTTCA
Organism: Hyphomicrobiales bacterium; assembly: GCA_900472925.1. GTDB lineage: Bacteria > Pseudomonadota > Alphaproteobacteria > Rhizobiales > Rhizobiaceae > Agrobacterium. The sequence goes on along the minus strand of UCJU01000012.1, from coordinate 143,791 downwards.
GCCCCTCGCGGCAGGCGTCATCAAACGCGATGATATTCGCGCCGAGCTTCGCGATCTCGTGTCTGGCCATCATAAAGGACGTGCTGATGATCACGAAATAACGCTGTTCAAATCCGTCGGCGCTGCGCTGGAAGATCTTGCCGGCGCAATTCTGGCCTATGAAAGCATCAAAACCTGAATTCGTGAGTGGCATGACACAGACTATAGAGCAGATATTGCCCACCCTGCCGGTGACAGACGTGTTGGCCAAGATTGGAGATGCACTGGCGAGCCGTGGACAAGCGGTGCTTTCTGCACCACCCGGTGCGGGCAAGACGACGCTGGTCCCGCTTTACCTGCTCGATCAGCCATGGCGCGGAGACGGCAAAATCATTCTGCTGGAGCCACGCAGACTGGCAGCCCGCGCTGCGGCCAGCCGCATGGCAGCGCTTCTGGGGGAAAGTGTTGGCGAAACGGTGGGCTATCGCATGCGGCTGGACAACCGCATCTCGGTCAAGACGCGGATCGAGGTCGTCACCGAGGGAGTCTTTGCGCGCATGGTTCTGGACGATCCGGAACTCGACGGCGTTTCGGCTGTGATTTTCGATGAGTTTCACGAACGTTCGCTCGACGGCGATTTCGGTCTTGCCTTGGCTCTGGATGTCCAAGCCGGACTTCGCGATGACCTGAAGATCGTCGTCATGTCGGCCACTCTCGATGTGGACCGAATAAGCGGCCTGATGGCGCGCGCGCCGGTCATCAAAAGTTTGGGACGCAGTTTTCCTATCGATATTCGTTATGATGACAGGCCAAGCCGTGAGCGGATAGAAGACAGCGTCGCCCGCGCCATCACCGATGCGCACGGCAGCGAAGAGGGATCGATCCTTGCCTTTCTGCCAGGACAAGGCGAAATCACGCGGACCGTCGAGCGGCTCGAAGGTCGCTTTGGGCCAGATACCAGTGTCATTCCCCTTTACGGCAATCTGTCTCAAAAGGAACAGGATGCAGCGATCAAGCCGGCGCAACCGGGCAAGCGCAAGATCGTGCTGGCAACCTCCATTGCCGAAACCTCCATCACCATCGATGGTGTAAGGGTCGTCATCGACAGCGGCTTGCAGCGTCTGCCGATTTTTGAGCCAGCGACAGGCATGACACGTCTGGAAACGGTCAAGGTATCCCGCGCGTCGGCTGACCAGCGCGCGGGACGTGCTGGCAGAACCGAGCCAGGTATCGCCATCCGGCTCTGGCATGCGGGGCAAACCGCCGCCCTTCCCGCCTTTACGCCGCCGCAAATTCTGGCCAGCGATTTGTCTGGTTTGGTGCTTGACCTTGCCCATTGGGGCGTGAGCGATCCGGCACCGCTTGCGTTTCTGGATCAGCCGCCCGAAACCGCGCTAAGTGAAGCGCGCGCGCTCCTGGTCAGTCTAGGTGCGCTCGATAACAAAGGTGCCATTACCCAGCGTGGCAGGAAAATGCGGGAGCTGGCAATGCCTCCGCGTCTTTCAGCCATGGTGATCGCGGCGCAAGACGATGGTCATGGCGACGAGGCTGCGATGCTGGCGGTGCTGCTGACCGAACAGGGGCTTGGCGGCAGTGACCTAGATATTGAGGAAAGGCTTCGCCGTTTCAGACATGAAAAGAGCGAACGCGCCACCGCAGCCAGGGGCTTGGCCAAGCGAATTGCATCCTCCCTTGGTGGTGGCAACCGAAAGACAGCCGTCGAACCTGTGACGGCCGGGGAACTGCTGCTGCATGCCTACCCGGATCGTATTGCCTTCCAGCGAGGTGGACGTGGTCGTTATGTGATGGCGAATGGCCGGGGTGCGGAACTTTCCGAAACTGAGCGTCTCGCCACGGAGAAAATGCTGGTTGTGGCCGATGTAACCGGGCGTGCCGCGCAACCGCGCATTCTGGCAGCGGCGTCGATACGGCGTGAAGACGTGGAGCACCAGCTGCCGTATGCTATCACGCAGGAAGATCAGTTGTTTTTCGACAAGCCAAGCGGTCAGGTCCGGGCGCGGCGCGTCGTTCGCATCGGATCGATTGTTCTGGACGAAACGCCACTGGGAAAACCGACAGGAGAGAAGGCGGCCATTGCACTTGCCAAAGGGCTTCGCGATTACAGTCTGACCATTCTGTCTTTCTCCAAAGACGCGCAGCAATTGCGCCAACGTCTCGGCTTCCTCCACCGGACCATCGGCGAACCCTGGCCGGACACCAGCGATGAGGGGCTGCTCGCGCGGCTGGACGAATGGTTCATTCCCTTTCAGCATGATGCAAGGAGCCTGCAAGACATCCGAGCAGGCGGCATCATGGACGGGTTGCTGTCGCTTGTGCCGCACGCCGCAGCGCGTGAACTCCCTAAACTCCTGCCGACCCATTTCGAAGCACCCACGGGCCAGAAGCATCCTATCAGCTACGATGGCGAAGAGCCGACGCTGACCATTCGTGTGCAGGAGCTTTTCGGGCTGAAGCACCACCCCTCGGTCGCGGGCGGCAAATTGCCACTGCTCCTGGAATTGACCTCCCCCGCACACAGGCCGATACAGACCACACGGGATCTCCCCGGTTTCTGGGCGGGTTCGTGGAAAGACGTGCGGGCGGACATGCGCGGGCGTTACCCGCGTCATCCATGGCCGGAAGATCCCGCTTCGGCACAGCCGACCAATCGCGTGAAACCGCGCGGAACGTAAGACAGGAGATTGGCGGATGGCCGTTCAGCCAGAAGAAAATACGCGGCTTGGCCGTGCCAGTCGCCATATTCGCCTGCAGACGATCGTCTGGCTGCGCTGGCTGGCGGTGGTGGGGCAGAGTGCCACGATCCTCATCGTTGCGTTCGGTCTCCATTTTCCGCTGCCTCTGTTGACCTGCGTCATATTGATCGGTGCTCTCGCCGTGGCAAACCTCTTCCTATCGGCCCGCTTTCCATCGACCTACCGCCTCGATCCCTGGGAAGCGACATTGCTTCTCGCCTTCGATCTTCTCCAGCTGACGGCCCTGATCTATATCACGGGCGGGCTCTCCAACCCCTTTGCGCCACTCATCTGTGTGCAGGTCATCATCGCCTTCGCGTCGCAGCCGATGAAGCATTCGCTGATGCTGCTGGCCTTTGCCCTTGTGTGCGTCACGACGATCGCTTTTTCACCCTTTCCGGTTCCCTGGTATCCGGATGAAGCGTTGCCGATCCAGCTCATCATCCATATCGGCATATGGTGTTCGATCGTTGCGATGATGTTGTTTGCGGCTTTTTACGCGTACCGCGTCTCTCACGAGGCAAATCAGCTGGCAGATGCTCTGGCGGCAACGGAACTGGTTCTGGAAAGGGAGAAACACCTGTCGCAACTGGATGGATTGGCGGCGGCGGCGGCGCATGAACTCGGCACTCCGCTTGCAACCATCAGCGTTGTCGCGAAGGAGATGGAGCGGGAACTGGGCAAGGACGACCGTTTTCGCGAAGACGTGGCACTGCTGCGCAGTCAGAGCGAGCGTTGTCGCGATATTCTGCGCCGGCTAACCTCCTTATCTGCCGATGGCGATGAGCACCTCCGCAAGCTTCCGCTTTCCTCTCTCATCGAGGAGGTGATGGCACCCCACCGTGAATTCGGCATCAAGCTTCGGCTCGTTGAAAAAAGCAGTCGAAGCGGCGAGCCGGTGGGCGCACGCAATGCAGGCATCATTTATGGTCTTGGCAATCTGTTGGAAAACGCGGTCGATTATGCACGCGAATCCGTGACCGTGACCGTCGAGCACGACGCACTGCAGGTGAAGGTTATGATCGAAGATGACGGCCAGGGATACGCTCCGGACATTCTGGCGCGGATCGGTGAACCATACGTGACGAAGCGCCAGAATGAGGCACGCGCCGGTGGGCTGGGGCTTGGATTGTTTATCGCAAAGACCCTGCTGGAACGTTCCGGTGCGACGCTGAGCTTTGAGAACCGTGGACCGAATGCCGCAGGGGCACGGGTAACAGTTGTCTGGCCACGCGCGATCATGGACGATAAAAAGAGTAACTGACCTTGCCTTCGCATTTAAGAGGACCTGCCAGGTCCCTATATATGACGAAGACCGCTGGAGACCGCTGGGATGAGTGACGACACATATAACGATAAGCCAGATGCCGTTGCGTCGCTGGGTGGCGACCCGATCGGGCCGGACAAGTCACTTCTGATCGTTGATGATGACGGTCCGTTCTTGCGTCGCCTTGCGCGTGCTATGGAAACTCGTGGCTTTACCGTCGAGACCGCCGAATCGGTCAGCGAAGGCATTGCAAAATCCAAGCTGGCTCCACCCAAATATGCCGTGGTCGATTTGCGGTTGGGCGATGGTAACGGGCTTGAAGTGATCGAAGCCATCCGCCAGCACCGGGACGACACGCAAATCGTTGTCCTGACGGGTTACGGCAACATTGCCACGGCCGTAACAGCGGTAAAGCTCGGCGCGCTCGATTATCTGGCCAAGCCCGCAGATGCGGATGACGTGTTCAATGCGTTGACGCAGCGGGAAGGCGACAAGATGGATTTGCCGGAAAATCCGATGTCGGCAGACCGCGTTCGCTGGGAACACATCCAACGCGTCTACGAAATGTGCGAGCGAAACGTGTCCGAAACGGCGCGCCGCCTCAACATGCATCGGCGGACGTTGCAGCGCATATTGGCCAAGCGCGCACCGAAGTGATTTCCCGCGCTACCAAGTCGCGTTAGTCCGAATAGCTCTTGCCCGTAGACCACTCTGCCATCATCAGGCGGCGGGCTGCCGTGCGGGAAAAATCAAGCATCAACGATTTGCGCGTCGCTGGTGGCAACTTATGTTCCGGCGCCTCCCTGACCAGATGAGCGCCGTAACCATCGGAGACGAACATCCCGCATTCTTGCGGGAAGATGTCGAGCGGCACACCGGTATGGGTCGCGAAGAACAAACGGTCGCAATGCTGCCGATAGTCGGGCCATTTCCGGTCAACCCTGAAATCCTCGATCGAGGATTTGATCTCGATGATCCAAATCTCTCCCTTTGCGGAAATGCTGATGAGATCAGCCCGGCGACCACTGGACAGTGACAGTTCCGGCAAAACGGCATGACGCATTTCATTGAGCAATATCTGCACGCCGCGGCGCACGAGCATCGCGTTTTCTGACTGCCGTCCGTCGATTAACGGATTATTGTTGATGATAGAAAGAATAGTCATGGATGAGTTCCGGGGAAGTGGACCCTTTCATGTTGCAAAAAGGCCATGAGGACACAATTTCGCGCATCATATTCTTTTGCTGCGGTGCAACGGCTTGCCAATCTAAGTTTAATCGAAAATAACCGATCTATTCAATAGAGTTTCCTACATCGACTCATATAGTCGGTATTTCCCGCGAGAACATCATGCGCATTCGCACTTCCTTGACTGCCCTCGGCCTGTCGTCCGTACTTGCTTTGGGTGGTTGCGCCTCCACGACGACCCAGACCTCCCCTGCTGGCCCTGCTGCGGCACCTGCCTATGTCGAAACCACACAAATCTTCGGTGATGAAGTTTATGGTGCGACGACCGATGCGGGCTATGCCCTGCCCGCCATTCCGATCAACCGCGTGGACAAGCGTTACCACCGCCAGATCGTGAATTTCGAGACACCGGAAAAAGCAGGTACCGTCATCGTCAACACCCGCGAGCGCTTCCTGTACTACATCCTGCCGGGCGGCAAGGCTGTTCGTTACGGCATTGGCGTTGGCAAGCAGGGCTTTGCATGGGCTGGTGAAGCCTACGTGGCCTGGAAGCAGGAATGGCCGATGTGGCATCCGCCAAAGGAAATGGCTGCCCGCAAGCCCGATGTGGCTCGTTACGTCGAGAACGGCATGGGTCCAGGCCTCACCAACCCGCTTGGTGCGCGTGCCATGTATCTCTTCAACGACAAGGGCCAGGACACCCTGTTCCGTATTCACGGCTCGCCTGAGTGGGCATCCATCGGCACAGCCGCCTCATCTGGCTGCATCCGCATGATCAATCAGGACGTCATCGATCTCTACAGCCGCATTCGTCCAGGCCGGACATCCAAGGTCATCGTGATCCAGTAAGATCGCGCGAGGATAAAACGAAAAAGCCGCCGAGGATGTCCCGGCGGCTTTTTTGTTTGACGAACAATCGCGTTATGGCCGTCATTCGTCACCGTACGGAATGACCGACAAACCAGCTTATGCGGCCTGTCTGGCTTTCAGTTCCAGACGACGTCGGTGCAGGACCGGTTCGGTATAACCATTGGGCTGGTCCCTGCCCTTTAGCACCAGTTCAAGCGCTGCCTGAAATGCGATGGAGCTGTCGAAGTTTCCAGCCATCGGCAGATAGGCCGAATCACCGGCATTCTGCCCATCGACGACTGCGGCCATACGCTTCATCGTCTCGATGATCTGTTCTTCCGTCACAACTCCATGGCGCAGCCAGTTGGCCATGTGCTGGGCGGAGATGCGCAGGGTCGCGCGGTCTTCCATCAGGCCGATATTGTTGATGTCAGGGACTTTCGAGCAGCCGACACCCTGATCGACCCAGCGAACGACATAGCCCAATATTCCCTGTGCATTGTTATCCAGTTCCCGCTGAATTTCATCTGCGCTCCAGTTGGGGCGAACAGCGACCGGCACGGACAGAATATCGGCGAGCTTTGCACGTTCACGGCTTTTCAAGCCGCCCTGAACCTCTGCCACATCGACGCTGTGGTAGTGCGTGGCATGCAGTGTGGCAGCCGTGGGTGACGGCACCCAGGCGGTGTTGGCACCGGCTTTCGGATGCGCGATTTTCTGCTCAAGCATTGCCGCCATCATATCCGGCATCGCCCACATGCCTTTGCCGATCTGGGCATGGCCGGAAAGACCGCATTCCAGACCGATATCGACATTCCAGTTCTCATAGGCTGCGATCCAGGAAGCCTGCTTCATATCGCCCTTGCGGATCATCGGACCCGCTTCCATCGATGTGTGAATTTCATCGCCGGTGCGATCCAGGAAGCCGGTATTGATGAAAACGACACGATCCTTGGCGGCGCGAATACACTCTTTCAGATTGATTGTCGTACGGCGTTCCTCGTCCATGATGCCCATTTTGATGGTGTTGGGTTCCATGCCGATCAGCTTTTCGACGCGCCCGAAAATTTCGGATGCGAATGCAACCTCTTCCGGCCCGTGCATCTTCGGCTTGACGACATACATTGAACCGGCACGGGAATTCTGGCGGCGACCGTTTGGTCCGACGTCGTAAAGCGCAATCAAGCCCGTGACGATCGCATCCATGATGCCTTCCGGGGTTTCCTTCCCATCGCGGTCGAGGATTGCTGGATTGGTCATGAGGTGGCCGACATTGCGTACCAGCATCAGCGAGCGCCCCGGAACCGTCAACGCTGAACCATCCGGAGCGGTATAGTTGCGGTCGGGATTGAGACGGCGAGTGAAGGTGGAACCACCTTTGGCCACCTCTTCTGTCAGATCCCCACGCATCAGCCCGAGCCAATTGCCATAGGCCACGACTTTATCGTCCGCATCGACGGCAGCGACAGAATCCTCACAATCCATGATCGTCGTCAGCGCTGATTCGAGGATAACGTCGGAAATACCCGCCGCATCGCTTTTGCCGGTATCCGTCGATGGATCGATCACGATTTCAACGTGCAAGCCGTTCTTTTTCAGCAACAGCGTCGCGGGCGCTGATGCCTCGCCGCCAAAACCTGCGAACTGGGCGGGATCGGCCAGAGCGGTCCAGGCGCCATCAACCTTGATTTGCACGATGCCATCAACGATTTCGATTCCCGTGGCGCTCGACCAGCTGCCGTTCGCCAGCGGCGCGGAGCGATCCAGAAAGTCCCGTGCCCAGGCAATGACCTTTGCGCCGCGCTTTGGGTTGTAGCCCTTGCCTTTCTCTGCGCCATCATCGTTCGAAATCGCATCCGTGCCGTAGAGCGCATCGTAAAGCGAGCCCCAGCGGGCATTCGCGGCATTCAGCGCATAGCGCGCGTTCATCACCGGCACTACGAGCTGTGGGCCTGCAAGAAGGGCTATCTCGGGGTCGACGTTTTGTGTATTGACCTTGAAGGCGCCACCTTCCGGCAAGAGATAGCCGATCTCCCTCAGGAACGTCTCGTACTGGCCGAGATCCACCGGCGCGCCGTTTTCGCGATACCAGGTGTCGAGCTTATCCTGAAAGGCATCACGCTTAGCCAGCAGCTCTCGATTTTTCGGCGACAGTTCGTGGACAATCTCGGAGAAGCCCGCGAAAAACGCCTCTGCGTCCAGACCCGTTTCCGGCAGGACGTCTTCTTTCAAAAAGCGGTAGAGCGTCTCGTCAAATGAAAGACCATGCAGTTCAATGCGGCTCACCATATATCTCCCTTGTCATTCTTGGGCAGAGAGTGGACGTTGACAGGCCGCCTCGTCAATCACAGGCCAAGGCCAAACGGTTTTCTTTCAGACATATTTCGCCCGACCGTGCCTGAACATTACAAAAGCTTCTGGAGTTCCGGCAGCTTGTCGTTGACCAGCCAGCCGTAGTAATTCTCCTCCGGCCACAGTGGCGCTTCCCCACTTGCCGCCCGTTGACGGTTTTTCTGGGCGAGCACCGCCGCGCGCTGCTGCGACCCACCCAGATTATAAAGGGTGGATGTCAGGCCCGGATTTTTGGAAATATCCATATCGGCAATCGATTTGTAGTCATCGATGGATTTGCGAATGGCGGCTGCCATGTAAGCCAGTGAACGATCCGGATCCATGATCGAGGTATAGACTGCTGCGGCATCGTTCTCATCCAGTTTTTCGAAACCGGAAACCCGCGCCACCCTGTCCGAGAGCATCAGTGCCGTCAAAGGATTGATCTGGCCAAGTCCAAAAGTCTGGCCCGCATAGAAGGGCTGGAAGAAAACGGCACTGAAGCGATTGTCCGGGTAGCTGACGCCATCGACTTTCTTGCCTCGGAAGCTGTCGTCCCAGACGTCTTCCCGACATGTCCAGAGGCTGGCAGAATCGCGCTTTGACTCGCATTTGGAAAATTGCGGGTGCGACAGAAATTGTGCGATGCTTTCGTCCTTATAGCCGAAGCGGAAACTGTTTCCGGCATAGGACGCGGCCTTGACGTAATAGGACTGCAGCCGGTCATAGGCATCGACATTGTAGGTGTGCTCACCCACGATCGCGCCAACCATGTGGATCGGGTCGATCCCGTATCGGCTTGCAGTCGATTTGATTTTCGAAATCAACTGCTTATCGCTTGAAAGCAGATCGATGACCTTCTGGTATTTGCGATCGAATGTGGAGTTGGAGCCTTTCGTGCGGCGAGCCGACGCGCCTGGTATTCCCGGTTGCTCCGCATTGCGGTTGCCAGGTGGCACCGTCGCTGCCTGCGCGAACGAGGGAGAAACCACGCCAAAGACAAAAATCGCGGCCAATGCCAGAAGAGTTTTACGCACGGGAAATGCCTTTTCTTCGACCGGCGTTGATGACCGGATCATTCCTTCAAAAGCTATTAACGTTTTCATTAGCGAAAAGCGTGGCCAAATGTCGAGAGAAGGCAAGTAAAATAAGAGTGCGGCCAAATGAGCCGCACTCTGACGTCGTTTAAAGAATGTAGCGGGACAGATCGGTATCGGCAGCGATATCGCCGACATGCTCCTTCACATAGGCTTGGTCGATCTTGACCGCCGAGCCGCCACGATCCGGGGCATTGAAAGAAATCTCGTCTAGCACCCGTTCCATGACTGTCTGCAAACGGCGCGCGCCGATATTTTCAACGGACGAATTCAGATGAACGGCGACGTCAGCCAGAGCATCGATGGCGTCGTCGGTAAATTCAAGGTTCAGCTCTTCCGTGGCCATCAGCGCGATATACTGACGGATGAGGCTTGCTTCGGTTTCCGTCAGAATACGCCGGAAGTCTTCCTTGGTCAGAGGCTTCAGCTCGACGCGGATCGGCAGGCGACCCTGAAGTTCGGGCAGAAGGTCCGATGGTTTCGACACGTGGAATGCACCAGACGCGATGAAGAGAATATGATCCGTTTTGACGGGTCCGTATTTCGTCGAGACCGTCGTGCCTTCCACCAGCGGCAGCAAATCGCGCTGCACACCCTCGCGGGACACGCCTGCACCCATGCCACCGTCGCGCGCCGCAATCTTGTCGATCTCGTCCAAAAAGACGATGCCGTCATTTTCCGTGGATTTCACCGCTTCGCGCTGGATCAGCTCATTGTCCAGCATCTTGTCGGATTCATCGCGAATGAGATCCGCATAGGACATTTCGACTGTCGTGCGCACTTTCTTCGTGCGGCCGCCCATGGCTTTGCCGAACATATCGGAGAGATTGAGAACGCCGATATTGGCGCCCGGGGGCATGCCGGGAATATCGAAGCCGGGCATGCCGGAACTAGTATCGGCAACCTCGATGTCGATTTCCTTCTTGTCCATTTCGCCGTCGCGCAGTTTCTTGCGAAAGCTTTCACGTGTCGCAGGCGAAGCTGTCGACCCGACGAGCGCATCCAGTACCCGTTCTTCGGCACTGGCATGGGCTTTCGTCTGAACCTCAGCGCGTTTCTTTTCGCGGACGAGGCCGATGCCGATTTCGACCAGATCACGAATGATCTGTTCGACATCGCGACCGACATAGCCGACTTCGGTAAATTTCGTGGCTTCAACCTTGATGAAAGGAGCCCCAGCAAGCTTCGCCAGACGGCGGGAGATTTCGGTCTTGCCGACACCGGTTGGCCCGATCATCAGAATGTTTTTCGGCATCACCTCGTCACGCAGGCTTTCATCGAGCTGCTGGCGGCGCCAGCGATTGCGAAGCGCAATCGCCACGGCGCGTTTGGCATCGTGCTGACCAATGATGTGGCGGTCGAGTTCGGAGACAATCTCGCGCGGAGAAAAATTCGTCATCATGTTCCTTTCGGCGTTCTGTTGCGGCCAGCCCTAGAGGCCCGGCCCACAGAACCCATGGGTTTTGGAAGGCGCAGCTTACTCTGCGTCGAGCGTTTCAATCACGAGATTATGGTTGGTGTAGACGCAGATATCGGCGGCGATATCGAGCGACTGTCGCGCGACCTCTTCGGCAGACTTTTCCGAGTCCATCAACGCACGTGCGGCCGCAAAAGCATAATTACCGCCGGAGCCGATGGCGATTGCGCCGTGTTCGGGTTCCAGAACATCACCGTTGCCGGTAATGGCCAGTGTGATCGACTTGTCGGCCACCAGCATCATGGCTTCGAGATTGCGCAGATACTTGTCGGTGCGCCAGTCCTTGGCGAGCTCGACCGCGGCGCGCATCAACTGACCGGGATATTGCTCCAGCTTTTTTTCAAGGCGGTCGAGCAGCGTGAAGGCATCGGCGGTAGCGCCAGCAAATCCGGCAATCACATCGCCACCCTTGCCGATGCGGCGAACCTTGCGGGCGTTGCCCTTCATCACCGTCTGGCCAAGACTGACCTGACCGTCACCGGCCATCACCACCTTGCCGGCCTTTCTCACAGTAATAATCGTTGTCATCAAACACCTGTTTGCCCCTAAGCGGGCGTTGTCGGACCACCCCTGCGATCCATTTCGAAGTTTATGTAAGTCCGGTTTTTGCGATTTCAAATCGAGGCATAATCTTCAGGCACGGTGCGGTGCGGCAAGAGGATGTAATGGCTGGATATTTACCGGCTGTGCTGATAAGGAACGCCGATATTGATACGGAGCAGCCCGATGGCAGAGCGTAGAGCCGAGATTTCTCGCAAGACGAACGAAACGAGTGTTTCCGTGCGCGTCGACATCGACGGGACAGGCAAGTCGAAGATTTCCACCGGCGTGGGTTTCTTCGATCATATGCTGGAACAGCTCAGCCGCCATTCGCTGATCGACATGGACATCAATGTGAAGGGTGATCTGCACATTGACGATCACCACACCGTCGAAGACACCGGCATCGCCATCGGTCAGGCCATTGCGAAGGCGCTGGGCGACCGTCGCGGCATCACCCGCTATGCGTCTCTCGATCTTGCCATGGATGAAACCATGACCAAAGCCGCAGTCGATATTTCCGGTCGTCCCTTTCTGGTCTGGAATGTCGCTTTCTCGGCTCCCAAGATCGGCACCTTCGACACCGAGCTTGTTCGCGAATTCTTCCAGGCGCTCGCACAAAATGCTGGTATCACCCTGCATATTCTGAACCATTATGGTGCCAACAACCACCATATTGCCGAAACCTGCTTCAAGGCGGTTGCCCGTGTTCTGCGCGTGGCGACCGAGATCGATCCCCGTCAGGCAGACCGCGTCCCCTCCACAAAGGGCATGCTGGCCTGACCCATCCGACATCGGGTCGAATGATCCGATAGCCAATCCAAAGCGAAGCTGTCAGGAACTTCAATGATATCGTATCTGGTTCTGGAAGCGCCCGGTGGACCGGACATAGATCACCGCTCTACACGGTTTATCGCTGACCGTTTTTCCTGGCTCGCACTGTTGTTCCCCTGGGTATGGTTTGCGGTTCAGCGCTTGTGGTGGGTCGCCATCGGGGCTGTCGTTCTGCAAGTGGCGGCCGGTCAGGTTTCCAGACTGGACGGCTTCGCCGTAACAGGTGCGCTTTTCGCGCTCACCATCGGTTTGATAGCCGGATTCGAGGGCCGTAATATCGCGGCTCGACATCTGGTTTCCAAAGGATGGACGTTGAAAGATGTCGTTCACGCCCGCGATCTTGCCACTGCCGAAGAGATTTATTTTTCGAACCTGCCGGAGGATGAGATCTCGTTCGTCTCCGAAATTCCGCAGCCCAATTGGAAACAGGATCGCAAGGCGGGCAGCGGTTTCATGATGAACGATCCGGCTGGATCGTTTCAGTTCGATCTGAATGGAAGGCGCTGATATGCGTGTAGCAATTATCGATTACGGCTCAGGCAATTTGCGCTCGGCAACGAAAGCCTTCGAGCGCGCCGCCCGCGAAGCGGGTATCGACGCGACCATCGAACTGACAGACAAGCCGGACCGTGTTGCATCCGCAGACCGGATCGTCCTGCCGGGCGTTGGTGCCTACGCCGATTGCCGCGCCGGTCTTGATGCCGTCCATGGCATGCGCGAGGCCCTGATCGACGTCGTTGAAAACAAAGCGCGTCCTTTCATCGGCGTCTGCGTCGGCATGCAGCTGATGTCTTCCCGCGGCCTGGAAAAGACGACGACCGAAGGCCTTGGCTGGATTGAGGGCGATGTCGTGGAAATGACACCGTCCGATCCCAGTCTGAAAATCCCGCAAATCGGCTGGAATACGCTGGACTTGCACCGGCCTCACCCGCTGTTCGATGGCATAAAGACAGGCCCGGATGGCCTGCACGCCTATTTCGTGCACTCCTACCACCTCGCCGCGAAACACAGAGACGATGTCATCGCGACCACCAACTACGGCGGTGCGATGACGGCGTTTGTCGGTCGAGACAACACGGTTGGTGCGCAGTTCCACCCGGAAAAAAGCCAGACGCTTGGCCTCGCCCTCATCTCGAATTTTCTGCGCTGGAAGCCCTAATCCACTTTCAAGCAATCCTTATTGGATTATATATTGATATCGAGCAGACTTCAGACGGAGAACGAGATGGCAAGCATGGTAAAAAAAGGAAAAAACAGCGGTGTATCTTATACAATAAAGCCATCCAAACCAGGCAAAGCGACGTTCTCTAATGTTGTCCTGCCCAACGGGCAGATAATACGTCATGTTGATGAGCAAGTTCACAAACGAGCCCTTTCCAATGCCTCCAGAATTTACAAGGAAAAGGCATGAGTTCTTCTCATGAGGCTGTAGAAGATGTGACTTCTCAGAGTGCTGAGAAGAGTGACTATAACAAAGTTCTCGAATATTATGTGGAGGATTTGGGCTCTGACGAATTAGATCTCGTAGGTATCGTAGCCTATGGTCTCTACAAAAGGCAAAAGCGGGATTGGATTGTCCAATATAAAACCCAAAACACGGGTCGCAAACCTTCGTCCCAGGAGATCGCCGCCGTAACAAGCAGCTACCTAACCGAAGATCTGAAGAATACACTTCGTAATCGAGCCTCTGACATATTGAGTGGCTATGCGGACACATATGTTCAGGCCGTAGATCCCCAGATTAGAATCGACGCCCTAAACTCTGAATCGCTTAGGCAAGCTAGAGACATAGAATCTTCAATCAAGAATCAATCCACATTCTGGTCACAGGTCTGGGTTGGTATTGTATCTACAGCGATATGGACGCTGTTCATTACCGCCATTGCGCTGACAGTTGCGTTCTTCGGTTCGGACATTCTGGATGCAATTAAATCCATTCACGATACCGCAAGTTCAAGCCCGTAAAGCAGTACAGAGATGATCCTTTTTCCCGCAATCGACCTTAAAGATGGCCAGTGCGTTCGCCTCAAGCTCGGCGATATGGAGCAGGCCACCGTTTATAACGAAGACCCCGGCGCTCAGGCCAAAGCGTTTGAAGACCAGGGCTTCGAGTGGCTGCATGTCGTGGACCTTAACGGCGCCTTCGCAGGCCAGACCGTGAATGGTGATGCTGTCGATGCTATTCTCAAATCCACGAAGAACCCGGTTCAGCTGGGCGGTGGCATCCGCACGCTTGAACACATAGAGGCGTGGCTGAGCCGTGGCCTCGCTCGCGTCATTCTTGGCACCGTTGCCGTGCGTGATCCGGTTCTCGTGATCGAGGCCTGCAAGCGCTTTCCAGGACAGGTCGCCGTCGGCATCGATGCCAAGGGTGGCAAGGTCGCGGTAGAAGGATGGGCGGAAGCCTCCGAGCTTGGCGTGATCGAGCTTGCCAAACGTTTCGAGGGTGCTGGCGTTGCTGCCATCATCTACACAGATATCGACCGCGATGGCATCTTGGCCGGCATCAACTGGGCCTCCACACTGGAACTGGCCGACTCTGTCTCTATCCCCGTAATCGCCTCGGGCGGCCTCGCCTCCATCGAAGACATCAAGCGCATGCTGGAGCCGGATGCGGCCAAACTGGAAGGTGCGATTTCCGGTCGTGCGCTTTACGATGGGCGCATCGATCCCGCACATGCCTTGGCACTGATCAAGGAGGCCCGCGCATGACACTGAAAGCCCGCATTATTCCCTGCCTTGATGTCAAGGACGGCCGTGTCGTCAAAGGCGTCAATTTTGTCGATCTCATCGACGCTGGTGATCCGGTTGAAGCCGCCAAGGCCTACGACGCCGCCGGGGCCGATGAGCTTTGCTTCCTCGATATCACCGCATCCTCGGACAATCGCGACACGATCTTCGACGTGGTGTCACGCACCGCCGATCACTGCTTCATGCCTGTCACGGTAGGCGGCGGCGTGCGCGCTGTTTCGGATATTCGCAAGCTGCTTCTGTGCGGTGCCGACAAGGTTTCGATCAATTCCGCTGCCGTCAAAGACCCGGATTTCGTGGCACAGGCTGCGGATAAATTCGGCAATCAGTGTATCGTCGTTTCCATCGATGCAAAAAAGGTCTCGGGCACCGGGGAAGCGGATCGGTGGGAGATTTTCACCCATGGCGGTCGCCAGCCGACCGGCATCGATGCCGTTGAATTTGCCATCAAGATGGTGGAGCGTGGTGCGGGTGAATTGCTCATCACCTCCATGGACCGCGATGGCACCAAGAGCGGCTACGATATCGCTCTGACCTGCACGATCGCCGATCAGGTCCGCGTGCCCGTGATTGCCTCTGGCGGCGTCGGCACGCTGGATGATCTCGTGGCGGGCGTAAGGGATGGCCATGCGACGGCTGTTCTTGCCGCCTCCATCTTCCACTTTGGCACCTATTCCATTGGTGAAGCCAAGGCCTATATGGCCGATCACGGCATTGCCATGCGTCTCGATTGATCTTACCTAAGGTATTGCGCGATGAGTGATTTTTCTCTTTCCGATCTGGAGCGCATCGTGGCGGAACGCGCAAGTGTTTCGCCGGATCAGTCCTGGACGGCCAAGCTTGTGGCTGCAGGGCAGACCCGTGCCGCCAAGAAGCTTGGCGAAGAGGCGGTAGAAACCGTTATCGCGGCCATATCCAACGATCGTAAGAACCTGACGGATGAAGCGGCCGACCTTCTCTATCATCTGCTGGTCGTGCTGAAGATCGCCGATGTTCCGCTAGCGGATGTCTATGCGGAACTGGAACGTCGCACCGGGCAATCCGGTCTTCAGGAAAAGGAATCGAGGCCCCATAAATGACGACCTTGGCACGCATGGGAGGACAAGGCATGCCAAACACGCTCGATCATTTCCGCCCCGACGAATATTCGCCCTATTATTTCTTCAGTTCGGAAGAGTGGTCGAAGTTCCGCGCCGATACGCCTCTGACCCTGTCGTCGGATGAGTTGAAACGGCTGCGCTCGCTGAACGACCCGATCGATATGGATGAGGTGCGGCGCATCTACCTGTCGCTTTCGCGCCTGCTGTCCACCCATGTCGAAGCCTCACAGCTTCTGTTTGCTCAGCGCAATCAGTTTCTCAATATGGCCGATGTGAACAAGACGCCTTTCGTCATCGGTATTGCCGGATCGGTTGCCGTGGGCAAGTCCACCACCGCCCGCATTCTTCAGGAACTCCTCGCTCGCTGGCCTTCCAGCCCCAAGGTCGACCTCATCACCACCGACGGCTTTCTCTATCCCAACGAGGTTTTGCGGCGAGAAAATTTGATGGAGCGCAAGGGGTTTCCTGAAAGCTACGATATCGGCTCTCTCCTGAGGTTTCTGTCCGCCATCAAGGCAGGGCAGCCGGATGTGAAGGCGCCCTGCTATTCGCACCTCACCTATGATGTCATTCCCAACGAATTCACCACGATCGACCGCCCCGACATTCTGATCTTCGAAGGAATCAATGTTCTTCAGTCACGTGACCTGCCAGCCGGTGGGCGGATCGTACCGATGGTATCGGATTTCTTCGACTTTTCCATTTACATCGATGCCGACGAGCCTCTGATCCACAATTGGTACGTGAACCGCTTCATGAACCTGCGACAAACGGCTTTCCGCGATCCCTCGTCTTATTTCAATCGCTACGCCTCGATATCGGAAGACGCCGCCCGGGCGATTGCAGAAACGCTGTGGGAAAATATCAATCTCAAGAATCTGCGGCAAAATATCCTGCCATCACGCCCGCGCGCCGACCTCATTCTGCGCAAGGGACAAAACCACCTGATCGACACGGTGGCGCTTCGCAAGCTTTGAACGCTATTCCTTATCGGGCCTGCTGCGCATCTTCTTGACATCGGAACGGCCGGACTTGGCTTTGAGACGTCTTTCCACTGAACCCTTGGTGGGTTTCGTCGCCCTGCGCACCGGTGGCGGCGGCTCTGCGGCCTTGAGAATGAGATATTTCAAACGCTCGCGGGCATCGTCCCGATTACGCTCCTGCGTGCGGAAGCGGTTCGCCTCGATCATCAAGACGCCGTCCTTCGACACACGCCTGCCGCCAAGCTGGAGCAGGTTGGTCTTGACGCGATCTGGCAAAGACGGGGAATTGGCGACATCGAAGAAGAGCTGAACGGCAGTCGACACCTTGTTGACGTTCTGCCCACCGGGACCACCAGCCAGCACGAATTGCTCCGTCAGTTCCCATCCGGCGATCGTGATTCGGTTGCTGATAAATAGCGCGGCGCTGGCCATGTTCGTTCTCCGGCAGCGGTGATGCCACAGATCGGCACGGATGAAAACCATACGCGGAAACGAAAAACCCGGCGCTCGGCCGGGTTTCACGTGAATCCATATTCAGTGTTTACTCGGCAGCAGCCAAATGACCGGGAGCCGCGTCTCGGACCTTGCCGTCGACATGGTCTTCGAACTTGGTGAAGTTCGTCACGAACATCGAGACCAGCTTCTTGGCCTGCGCGTCGTAAGCTGCACCATCGGCCCAGGTCGAACGTGGATCGAGAATGGCACTGTCGATCCCCGCAAGCGCCGTTGGAACCGCAAAACCGAAATTCGCATCCGTGCGGAACTGGGCATTTTTCAGCTCACCCGTCAGAGCTGCACTCAAAAGTGCGCGGGTTGCCTTGATGGGCATGCGCTTGCCGATACCATAGGCACCACCGGTCCAGCCGGTGTTGACCAGCCAGCAATCAACGCCATGCTTGCCGATGAGATCGCGCAGCAAGTTGCCGTATTCGGCAGGATGGCGCGGCATGAAAGGTGCACCGAAGCAGGTCGAGAATGTCGCTTCAGGCTCGGTAACGCCCTTTTCCGTGCCGGCAACCTTTGCCGTGTATCCGGAAAGGAAGTGGTACATGGCCTGTTCCGGCGTCAACCGGGCAATCGGCGGCAACACGCCGAAGGCGTCGGCCGTCAGCATGATGATGGTCTTTGGATGACCGGCAAGCCCGGTATCCGACGCGTTTGGAATGAAGTGCAGCGGATAGGCGCTGCGGGTGTTTTCCGTGAGCGACGTGTCGTTGAAGTCAGGAACGCGGTTCTCATCGAGAACGACGTTTTCCAACACGGTGCCGAAGCGGCGGGTTGCGGCATAGATCTCAGGCTCGGCTTCTGCAGAAAGCTTGATGGCCTTGGCGTAGCAGCCGCCCTCGAAATTGAAGATGCCGTCTTCGCCCCAGCCATGCTCATCATCGCCGATCAGCGTGCGCGATGGATCGGCAGACAGCGTGGTCTTGCCGGTGCCGGATAGTCCAAAGAAAACGGCAGCGTCACCATCGGGACCGACATTGGCGGAGCAGTGCATGGGCATGACGCCCTTGGCAGGCAGCAGGTAGTTGAGAACCGTGAAGACCGACTTCTTGTTTTCACCGGCATAGGAGGTGCCACCGATCAGCACAAGGCCTTTGGTGAGATCGCAGGCGATCACTGTTTCGGTACGAACGCCGTGGCGGGCTGGATCGGCTTTGAAGCTCGGCAGATTGATGATCGTCAGCTTCTGCTTGAAGGACGAAAGCTTTTCGCGCTTGGGGCGGATCAGGAGGTTGCGAATGAACAGGCCGTGCCAGGCGAGTTCGGTCACGACGCGGGTTGGAAGCGCATTGTCTTCATCCGCACCACCGATCAGGTCCTGCACATAAAGCGTCTTGCCCGCAGCGTGCGCGAGCATGTCCTTGTGAAGAATGTCGAAGTGCTCAGGCGACAGTGGCTTGTTGTTATCCCACCAGACCTTATCCTCTGTGGAGGCGTCGCGGACCACGAACTTGTCCTTTGGAGAACGACCCGTGTGCTGTCCGGTAACTGCGCGCAATGCGCCATCGGCCGTCACGTCAGCTTCGCCATTGCGGATCGCGTGTTCGTATAACTCGCTCTCTATGAGATTGTAGTGAACCGCAGAAACGCCCGCCAGACCGAGTGCCGACAGTCCATTCTCAGGATTATGTACTCCAAGTTCCTCCACGGGCGCGCTCCTTATGTGTTAAACAAAGCCGTTGAAATTTTCACGGAAATTAGCCTTGGAGAAAACAAAAGACAAGTCCGATTTCGAAATAATCAATAATTTCAATATATTAATCGATTTAAAAAAACTTATTCCGTTTTAAATCGGTTTAATTCTCGGTTGAATCCGGCAATGTCTGCCTTGGCGGAATTTACTGCTGCCACACGGGCACGAAAGCTACTCTTTTCCTTTGCCACAATTTGTTCCACCTTTATACTCATGAGAAAGGCTCGCGGCGCAACCTTTGGCTGGGGTGCATGTCGGGAGTATCGATGAATGACGCTGGAGACCAATATTATGCAGACTATTGCGCTTGTGGATGATGACCGGAATATTTTGACGTCGGTCTCGATCGCGCTTGAAGCAGAAGGTTACAAGGTCGAAACATATACTGACGGCGCCTCTGCCCTTGACGGGCTGGTTGCACGTCCACCGCAGCTGGCGATTTTCGATATCAAGATGCCGCGCATGGATGGCATGGAATTGCTGCGTCGCCTGCGCCAGAAGTCCGACCTTCCCGTCATCTTCCTGACCTCGAAAGACGAGGAAATCGATGAATTGTTCGGCCTGAAAATGGGCGCAGACGACTTCATCACCAAACCGTTTTCGCAACGTCTTCTGGTCGAGCGCGTCAAGGCGATCCTTCGACGGGCCAGCAGCCGGGATGCAGCAGTTCCAGGTGCAAGCCCGCTCAAGCCGACGGCAGACCAACAGGCGCGGACATTGGAGCGAGGCCAGCTCGCCATGGACCAGGAGCGCCACACCTGTACCTGGAAGGGCGAACCCGTGACACTGACGGTCACGGAATTCCTCATCCTGCACTCGCTGGCGCAGCGCCCGGGTGTCGTCAAAAGCCGCGACGCCCTGATGGATGCCGCCTACGACGAACAAGTCTATGTCGATGACCGGACCATCGACAGCCATATCAAGCGCCTGCGCAAGAAGTTCAAACTGGTCGATAATGATTTCGACATGATTGAAACACTCTACGGTGTGGGATATCGGTTCCGCGAAGCAGCCTGAGACAGGGCCGAGACATGATGACGCCGCAACAACAGCGGCGCTAAGGAACGACGTTGCTGAACAAGACTCAGGACAGCGTATCGGATTATACCGATGCCGACGACCGTGAAAGCGGGCGGCGGCATCGTATTCATCCCTTGACGATTGTCCGGCGTATTTTCGGCAATGCCGTGTTTTCCAGCCTCACCCGACGTATTCTGTTCTTCAACGTCGCCGCAACCGTCGTTCTCGTTGGCGGCATTCTCTATCTCAACCAGTTTCGCGAAGGGCTGATCGATGCCCGCGTTGAAAGTCTGCTGACACAGGGCGAAATCATCGCAGGCGCGATTTCGGCCTCTGCATCGGTCGATACCAATTCCATCACCATCAATCCAGAAAAGCTGCTGGAATTGCAGGCGGGCCAAAGCATTACGCCCGTGCCCAACGACGAAGACCTGAGCTTTCCAATCAATCCGGAGCGCGTGGCACCGGTGTTGCGGCGGTTGATTTCACCAACCCGTACCCGTGCCCGCCTGTTTGATGCGGATGCAAACCTGCTGCTCGATTCGCGCCATCTGTATTCACGCGGACAGGTTTTGCGCTACGATCTGCCGCCTGTGGTGCAGGAAACGCAGACCTTGAGCGAGTGGTTCGCCAGTATCTTCAACCGTATGCTCCAACCCAGCAGCTTGCCGCTCTACAAAGAAACACCGGGCGGCGATGGCTCTATCTACCCGGAAGTGATGAACGCCCTGACGGGTGTGCGCGGTGCGGTGGTGCGCGTGACCGAAAAAGGCGAGTTGATCGTTTCCGTTGCGGTTCCGGTCCAGCGTTTCCGGGCGGTGTTGGGCGTCCTGCTTCTGTCTACCCAGGCTGGCGATATCGACAAGATCGTGCATGCCGAACGTTTGGCTATCATGCGCGTTTTTGGCATTGCCACCCTCGTCAATATCGTTTTGTCGCTGCTCTTGTCCTCAACCATAGCAACACCGCTGCGACGCCTTTCGGCTGCAGCCATCCGCGTGCGGCGCGGAGCGAAAGCGCGTGAGGAAATCCCCGACTTCTCGGCGCGCCAAGATGAAATCGGCAACCTTTCGATCGCCCTTCGTGAAATGACCAACGCGCTCTATGACCGCATCGATGCGATCGAAAGTTTTGCTGCGGATGTGAGCCACGAGCTTAAAAACCCGCTGACATCGCTGCGCAGTGCCGTTGAAACCCTGCCGCGGGCCAAAACGGACGAATCCAAGCAGCGGCTGACCGAAATCATCTTCCATGATGTGCGACGTCTCGACCGTCTGATCAGCGATATCTCCGACGCATCGCGACTTGATGCGGAACTTGCCCGTGCCGATGCGTCGCCTGTCGATCTGGAGGTACTGCTGGGCAATCTGGTCGAAATATCCCGCCAGATCAGCGCCAAGAAAAAGAAGGTCACGATCGACTTCGCCGTCGACCATAAGCCAGGCAACAAGGTCAATTATATCGTCAACGGCCATGATCTGCGCATCGGCCAGATCGTCACCAACCTCATCGAAAACGCGCGCTCCTTCGTGGACAGCGATAGTGGACGGATTTTCGTGCATCTGTTGCGCCAGAAAGACCGCTGTATCGTCCGCGTGGAAGACAACGGTCCGGGTATTCAAGCCGAAGATATTGATCGAATTTTCGAGCGTTTTTACACCGATCGTCCTTCCGCCGAAGGCTTTGGCCAGAACTCAGGCTTGGGTCTGTCCATCAGCCGACAGATTGCCGAAGCGCATAACGGTACGCTGAAGGCAGAAAACATCATCGACAAATATGGCGTCATCAGCGGCGCACGTTTCAGCCTGTCGCTACCCCTTGCGCAAGCCAATGAGCGCTGAGCCAAACAATATTCACGCCACTGCCATCGTTGTCGGCCAGACCGGGCTTTTGTTCGTCGGCCCTTCCGGCAGTGGCAAAAGCGAGCTTGCTTTCAGTTTTTTGACAGAGGCTGAGCGGTGCGGCCTTAAGGTAGCGCTTGTTGCCGACGATCAGGTCTTTATCACCGTCCGAGACGGCTCGGTGATCGCAGGAAGACCAGAACCGATCGCGGGACTTTTGGAACTGCGCGGCAGCGGCATCATCTCTGTGGACAGCTTTGCAGAGGCACCCATGCATTATGCGATAACCTCAGTCTCCCACCCGACCAGCCCGCGTCTGCCGCCTGAAAACGAGATGATGGAGTTGATTGGCGGTGCGCGTCTGCCTTTGCTGCGTATTCCACGTGACAGTATCATGCCGTATGGAAAATTTGCTGCACTTGCTCATAATCTTTTCACGACCAAGGGAATGTGAATGGAAAACCGCCAATTTGGGGCTTGCGCTTCGTATTTTCCTCATCAAGATGTGCCCCCACCGATAGACATGATTGCGGCATTGCGATAGTCGGCAATTAACGTGCGTGCGAAAGGGAGCATTTCATGATCGGACTAGTGCTTGTCACTCATGGCAAGCTGGCTGAGGAATTCCGGCACGCGGTAGAGCATGTGGTCGGTCCTCAGAAATTGATCGAGACGGTGTGCATCGGTCCTGAGGACGACATGGATCAGCGCCGGCAGGATATTCTTGATGCCGTGGAGCGCGCCAATGATGGTAACGGCGTCATTATTCTGACCGATATGTTCGGCGGTACGCCTTCCAATCTGGCCATTTCAGTTATGCACAATGGCAATGTCGAAGTCATCGCAGGCGTCAATCTGCCCATGCTCATCAAACTTGCGGGCATTCGCACCGAAGATAACATGGAGAAGGCCTTGCAGGAGGCCTCGGATGCTGGCAGAAAATATATCAATGTCGCCAGCCGCGTTCTCAGCGGCAAATAAAGAAGTTCATTTGAATGTCGCCTCTTTCGCGGGAACTGCTGATCGTCAACAAGCGCGGCCTTCACGCGCGCGCATCTGCGAAGTTCGTCCAAATGGTTGACGGCTTCGATGCGCAAATCACTGTTTCCAAAGATGGCATGACCGTTGGCGGTACCTCTATCATGGGGCTGATGATGCTGGCAGCCAGCCCAGGCTGTACGGTTGTTGTCGAAGCCAGCGGCAATCAGGCTGAGGAAGCCTTGGCAGCCCTCGAGACACTGGTTGCAGACCGTTTCGGCGAAGAGGTTTGATAACCACGACATATAAAGACATAAAGACTTCTTTATATCATTATTGCCAGATTGATCTCAGCCTGATAAACCGCAGCTATCTTTAAGGCAGCGGTTCGTCCCTGCCACCTTTGAGCAGGAGATAAGCATGAGTGCTGAAAAAGACTATATTGTTGCCGATATCAACCTTGCAGCCTACGGCCGCAAGGAACTGGACATCGCTGAAACCGAAATGCCGGGCCTGATGTCCTGCCGCGAAGAATTCGGCCAGACCAAGCCTTTGAAGGGTGCACGGATTTCCGGCTCCCTGCACATGACCATTCAGACGGCTGTTCTCATCGAGACGCTGAAGGAACTGGGTGCCGACATTCGTTGGGCGTCCTGCAATATCTTTTCCACCCAGGACCATGCGGCTGCGGCCATTGCGGAAACCGGCATTCCGGTTTTCGCAGTCAAGGGTGAAAGCCTGACCGAATATTGGGAATACACCGACAAGATCTTCCAGTGGACCGATGGTGGCTTGTCCAACATGATCCTGGATGATGGTGGCGACGCCACCATGTACATCCTCCTCGGCGCCCGCGCCGAAGCTGGCGAGGACGTCCTGTCCAACCCGACATCGGAAGAAGAAGAAATCCTCATCGCGCAGATCAAGAAGCGTCTTGCCGCTTCGCCGGGCTGGTTCACCAAGCAGCGTGATGCCATCAAGGGCGTGACTGAAGAAACCACGACAGGCGTTCACCGTCTCTACGACCTGAGCAAGAAAGGCCTGCTGCCTTTCCCTGCCATCAATGTCAACGACAGCGTCACAAAGTCGAAGTTCGACAACAAATATGGCTGCAAGGAATCGCTGGTCGACGGCATCCGCCGCGCAACCGACGTGATGATGGCTGGCAAGGTTGCCGTCGTCTGCGGTTACGGTGATGTCGGCAAGGGTTCTGCGGCTTCGCTTCAGGGTGCTGGTGCTCGCGTCAAGGTCACCGAAATCGACCCGATCTGCGCGCTTCAGGCTGCCATGGACGGTTTCGAAGTCGTTCGTCTGGAAGACGTCGTTGCTTCCGCCGACATCTTCATCACGACCACAGGCAACAAGGACGTCATTCGCATCGAGCATATGCGCGAGATGAAGGACATGGCGATCGTCGGCAATATCGGCCACTTCGACAACGAAATTCAGGTCGCTGCTCTCAAGAACCTGAAGTGGACCAACGTCAAGCCACAGGTCGACCTCATCGAGTTCGCCAAGGGCAACCGTATGATCCTTCTGTCTGAGGGACGCTTGCTGAACCTCGGTAATGCCACAGGCCATCCATCTTTCGTCATGTCTGCGTCGTTCACCAACCAGGTTCTCGGCCAGATCGAGCTCTTCACCAAGCAGGGCGAGTACAAAAACGACGTCTATGTCCTGCCAAAGCACCTGGACGAGAAGGTTGCCCGTCTGCATTTGGAGAAGTTGGGCGTCAAGCTGACAGAACTTTCTGACATGCAGGCAGATTATATTGGCGTGTCCAAGACAGGTCCATTTAAGGCCGAACACTACAGATATTGATTGTATGGTTAATATCCACATATAAAACACTAGATGTGGTTATGGCGGGCTTGACAAAGCCCGCCATTTCTTTTTCGCCCATCCCTTTCCGGGGGTTTCCGAAGGCGGTATTGTCTCAAGACTTGATTCGTGCGCGGGCATGCGTGCGGAAATGGGATGTCTTGTCGAAGATGCGGCACATAGGACGGAGACAGACCGGGGATGACGGTAGACAATTCACGCGCGCAAAAGCGGGCGAAAAACGACGATGAGCCGGGCAGCTTGGATGCGCCGGTATATAAGTGGTTGACGACTTCCTTTGCGGGGACGGTGAGCCTCCTTCGCGACAAGGCAAAGACACTTTCCGTCCTCATGGCGGGAACTGTCCTGAGCGGATTTGCGGCTGTCGCCCATGCACAGCAAAACAAGGTTCTGCAGACTGGAGAACGCCTGTTCTCGTCTTCAGAGACCATAACCTATTCCCTGTTTATAGGCGTCGTCTCCGCCACGCTCTTTTCAATCGTCTGGCTTGTTCGCCAACGCGGCAATATCGAAGCTGAAACAAACGAATTCAAAGCAGCTCTCTCCGAAGCCAATGCCAAGATTTCCAAATACGAAGCGCTGATTGCGGATAAGTCCCGGCGGATCGTCATTTGGGAAAGTTCCAGCCCACGGGCAGAATTCATCGGCCAGTTGCCGCCTGAAACTGGCGTTCCGCAGGCCGACCACGATTTTCTGGCGTTTGGCCGCTGGCTTCGACCCGCATCCGCTGCTCCGCTTGAAAAAGCCATTGAAAGGCTGCGCAGCCACGCGCAGAGTTTCGATCTGACCGTCGAGACGCAACGTGGCGAAGTGATAGAAGTCCAAGGACGCGTCTCCGGCGGCAAGGCGTTTGCCCGCTTCGTGGCGCTCAACAATCTGCGCGCCGAACTCGCCAACCTGAAAGTCGAGCGTGAGCGCCTGGTCTCTTCGATCTCGACATTCCAGGACCTTCTCGACAGCATCGAGCAGCCCGTCTGGCGACGCAATTCCGATGGCGCGCTGACATGGGTGAACCATGCCTATGCACAGGGCGTCGACGCTCGCAATCCGCAGGAAGCCGTGACCGAACAGCGCGAATTGCTGAACACGGTCACGCGTCAGAAAATCCGCGCAAGCGCCACACCTGAATCGCCCTATCACGACCGCATCTCCACGGTCGTTTCCGGCAACCGAACATTTTTCGATGTGGTCGACATCAAGACGCCGGGCGGTTCAGCGGGTATCGCCATCGACACGACGGAAGCCGAAACCGTTCGTGAAGAGTTGAAGCGCACGCTGAAAAGCCACGCTGAAACGCTCGATCATCTGGCAACACCGGTCGCCATCTTTGATGGCCGACAGCGCCTGCAATTCTACAATCAGGCTTTCGTCAGCCTTTGGGGCCTCGATCTGGTTCTGTTGGAATCCAAGCCTGACAATTCCGAGCTTCTGGATCGCCTGCGTTCAGACGGCAAACTGCCCGAACAGTTGAACTGGAAGAGCTGGAAAGAGACGGCTCTCGCCGTCTATCGGTCCCTCGATACGAAAACCGACCTCTGGCATTTACCGAACGGACAAACCCTGCGCGTCATCGCGACGGCGCATCCGCAGGGTGGCGCAACCTGGGTGTTTGAAAACCTGACCGAGCAGGTCGACCTGCAAATGCGTTACAACACGCTGGTCAAGGTTCAGGGCGAAACCATCGACCATCTTTCCGAAGGTGTAGCCGTGTTCGGGGCAGACGGACGCATCCGCCTGTCGAACCCCGCTTTCCGTGCGCTGTGGGCCATCACTGGCGAGGAAGCCGAGGCCGGAAAGCATATCCGCTCTATCGAAGAAGCCTGCTCACAGTCCTATGAGGGGCCGGATGGCTGGCGCGCTTTCAGTCAGTTCATCACAAGTTTCGATGATGAACGCCTGTCAAAACAGGGCACGCTCGAGCTTCTGTCCGGTCTGGTGCTGGATTACGCCATCATTCCTTTGCCGGATTCGCAGACCATGCTGACCTTCGTCAACATGACGGATAGCGTGCGCGCCGAACGTGCTCTGAAGGAAAAGAACGAGGCGCTGCGCAAGGCGGATGAGCTGAAAAACGACTTCGTTCAGCACGTCTCCTATGAGCTTCGCTCGCCCTTGACCAACATCATTGGCTTTACGGATCTTCTGAAAACGCCCGGCATTGGCGAGCTCAGTGCACGTCAGGCAGAATATCTCGATCACATCTCCACGTCCTCGTCAGTGCTGCTGACGATCGTCAATGACATTCTCGATCTGGCCACAGTTGACGCTGGTATCATGCATCTCAACTATACCGAAAACGATCTGAACGAGCTTCTTGCGGATGTTTCGGTGCAGATAACAGATCGCTTGCAGGAAAGCGGTGTTTTGTTGGAAATCGTCGCCCCAGCACATCTTGGCGCGATCGTTGCCGACCATCAGCGTCTGAAGCAGATCCTCATAAAGCTGTTGACCAACGCCGCCAACTTCGCGCCGGAGGGATCGGCGATCACGCTGACCTGCCAACGCAGCGAAGGCGACTTCGTCTTCTCCGTGGCAGATCAGGGTCCGGGCATTCCGGAAGATATGCTGAAAACCGTATTCGATCGCTTCTCGACCCGCGGCAATGGTGGACGCCGCACAGGCGCCGGCCTCGGCCTCTCCATCGTTGAAAGCTTCGTCAGCCTTCACAGCGGCGATGTCACCATCGACAGCCGTCCGGGTGAAGGCACGGTTGTCAGCTGCCGCATTCCATCCGGTTCGCAACCGCATTCCATTGCTGCCGAATGAACGATGCGGTTTTGCCTCTTTCTATGTTCCTCGCTGATAAGGCCGAGACCATCCGGCTGGGCGAGGAACTGGCACTGACCGTCAAACCCGGAGATTGCATCGCGCTGATCGGCGATCTCGGCACCGGAAAATCAACACTGGCACGGGCCTTGATCCGGGCAATCGCCGGCAATCCATATCTCGAAGTTCCAAGCCCGACTTTCACAATCGTCCAATCTTACGATCTTCGCTTTCCCGTCGCGCATCTCGACCTTTACCGTCTCTCCGATGTGTCCGAACTCGATGAGCTCGGCATAGACGAGATGCTGTCGGACGGTGTTTGCCTGATTGAGTGGCCGGAGATGGCTGCGAGCGAGCTTCCGAAAGACAGCACCATCACTTTGCGGCTTGCGCATCAGGACCAAGGCCGCCTGGCGACAATCGATGCGCCGCCAAGGCAAAGAGCGCGGCTGGAGCGCGTGCGTGCCATCGGCGAATTCCTTGAACGGAAGGGCAAAGGGGATGCCTCCCGCCAATATTTCAGCGGCGATGCGGCTTACCGCACCTATGAAATGATCAGCGACGCCGACGGCCAGTGCCTGCTGATGGACTGGCAGCCACCGCCGAGGGGACCTGTCATTCAGGATGGCAAAACCTACGCCGAAATCGTACATCTCGCTCGCGAAGTCACGCCTTTCATCGCGATCGACCACTATCTGACCGACAAGGGTTTTTCCGCACCCGCCATTCTCGCGCAGGATGTGCAACAGGGCATTCTGCTTCTGGAAGACATCGGTCGCGATGGCGTTTTGGATGATCAAGGAAACCCGATTGAAGAACGCTATCTGGCAAGTGTCGCTTGCCTTGCCGCGCTCCATGAGACCCCTACCCCAGGCAGCATTACACTGGCAGATGGCGCGGCCTACGAAATTTCGCCCTTCGACGCGGATGCGATGAAGATCGAAACGTCTTTGCTGCTGGACTGGTATCTCCCGCATATCCGTGGTGAAGAAACCAAAGACACCGAAAAGAAGACCTTTTTTGCTGTCTGGGATCAGCTCATCGAAAAACTCGATGATGTCGAAACCGGGCTTTTACTACGGGATTTCCATTCACCCAACATCATTTGGCAAGCCGAGAAAACCGGCATTCAACGGGTGGGTATCATCGACTTTCAGGATGCCATGATTGGGCCAACGGCCTATGATCTTGCTTCCATCGTTCAGGATGCCCGCGTGACGATTTCACCGGACATGCAAGCGCGGCTGGTGGAGCACTATCTCGATATCCGGCGCCAAAATCCTGCTTTCGATGAGAAAGCCTTCCTGAAGGCCTTTGCCATCATGGCCGCGCAGCGCAATTGCAAGCTGGTGGGCATCTGGGTGCGGTTGATGACGCGCGATGGCAAGCCGCATTATATGAAACACATGCCGAGGACCTTTTCCTATCTGCGCTCGGCGCTTGAGCATCCCGATCTTATGCTCCTGCGCGACTGGTTTGAGAGCGCGGGTGTCGATCTCCACCAACAGTGAAGTGTTTCCCATGACGATCACACAAGCCATGGTGCTGGCAGCGGGTCTCGGTACGAGAATGCGGCCCATCACCGATACGATCCCAAAGCCCTTGGTGAGGATCACTGGACGCCCGATGATCGACTACGTTCTCGATGCGCTGGTCGCGGCGGGTGTGGAAACCATCTGCGTCAATGTGCACCACCACGCCGACCAGATGGTCGCGCATCTTGCCACCCGCAAGGATGCAAAAATTCTGATCTCGGATGAGCGCGACCAGTTGATGAATTCCGGCGGGGGGCTTGCCAAGGGCCTGAAATTGCTGGAGCCCGGCCGTGTTCTGGTCATGAATGCAGACCTGTTCTGGGTTGGCGAAATGCCTGGCGAAGCCACCAATCTGCAAAAGCTTGCGCGGTTCTTCGATCGTGAGACCATGGATATGGCGCTGCTTTGCGTGGATATGGACCGGACCACCGGCCATAACGGCAAGAAGGATTTCAACCTGGCCGATGATGGCGCCCTGACGCGCTACAATGAAGGCGAACCGCGTCCGGTCGTTTATGCCGGAGCGATCGCCATGGATACGCGGCTTCTGGATGACGCGCCCACAGATGCGTTCAATCTCAACATATATTTCGACCGTGCGATTGCCCAAAACCGCCTTTTTGGTCTGTCAATGACCGGTCAATGGATTACGGTCGGCACGCCGGATGCTATAGAAGATGCGGAACGAACCATCGCAATGCTCTAAAGCAACCGACAAGTGAGATGACCCAGTGGCGCATGCCAAGCGTATTCTAACCATCGCCCCGGGAACGCCGTTCCTAAGAACGCTGGCCGCAGCGCTTTGCGATGGCAGGCTGACACCCGGCTTTCGCTACGATGCCGCCGATCCGCTCTCGCTCGCCAAAGTCACCATCTATGTCCCGACCCGTCGTTCGGCGCGTGTTTTGCGCTCGGAATTCGTGGATTTGCTCGGCGGCAAGTCGGCCATTCTCCCCATCATCCGTCCCTTGGGTGAAACGGATGACGATAGCGGCTTCTTCGATGTCGAAACGCCCGCCACCATTGATCTCGCGCCACCCATTTCCAGTACCGGACGACTTGTCGAGCTTGCCCGCCTGATCCTCGCCTGGCGCAACAGCCTGCCGGATGCAATCCGCGCGGTTCACTCCGAGTCGCCGCTGGTCGCCCCCGCTAGTCCGGCAGATGCCATATGGCTGGCACGCTCGCTCGGCGAAGTCATCGATGCCATGGACACGGAAGACCGCGACTGGGATGCACTCTCCAAGCTCGATACTGCCGACCATGCGCAGTGGTGGCAACTGACTGCCGATTTCCTGAAGATCGCCAGTGTATTTTGGCCTGCGCGACTGGAAGAACTCAACAAATCCTCCGCCGGGCGCCACCGCAACGCCATTTTGCGGGCGGAAGCCGAGCGGCTGACAAAGATCGGATCGGATGATCCGATCATCGTCGCAGGCTCTACCGGCTCCATCCCGGCAGCAGCAGACCTGATTGCATCCGTCGCATCCCTGCCCCAGGGCACCGTCGTTCTGCCGGGTCTCGATATCGAAATGCCCGAGGACCAATGGCAGTCGATCAATGAGAGCCCGGACGACCCGTCTAGTCGGACGCACTCCCAATATGGCCTGTTCGTTCTGCTGCAAAAACTCGGCGTGTCGCGCAACGAGGCGGAACAGATCGGCATGCTGGATAGTGATCTGCAAAACCGCGCTGCAATCTTCTCCACCGCCCTCGCCCCCGCCAAGGCCACCAGCGAGTGGAACGAGTGGCGCTCTGAAAAAAGCGATGCATTTTTCAACGACGCCTTCGAGAATGCATCCATTATAGAAGCCGCCAATGAACGCGAAGAGGCGACAGCGATTGCGATTGCTCTTCGTCTTGCCCTCCAAAAGCCCGGCACCGGTGGTCAGTCTCAGGCAGCACTCATCACCCCCGACCGTGGCCTTGCGCGCCGCGTGGCGACGGAACTGGCACGCTTCGGCATCGAGGCAGACGATTCCGCCGGTACGCCGCTATCGGCAACCCCGCAGGCAGGTCTGTTGATGCTGGCGTTGGAAGCGATTCTGCGGCCCGGTGATCCCGTCGCCGTCATGTCCCTGCTGAAACATCCGCTCGCGCGATTCGGTCTTAGCGAAGAGGCGGTCAGTCAAGCGGTCGCAGCGTTGGAGCTTCTGGCGCTTCGCGGTGGCCGAACGGAGACAACGCTCGATACGCTGGAAGCCCTGCTACAACAGCAACTCACGCTCCACACCAACGACCGACATCCACCGCAATGGCGCAAATCGCTGGCCGAGGGTGCAGATTTTGCCGCTGCCGAGCTGGCCCGTCGCATCAACACAGCAATCCAACCGCTGGACGCCGCCTTTATCCGCAAAGACCCCGTCACCGGTCGCTTGACGGCGCGCCTGACGCTGGCCGATTGGGCGGAACGGACCGGTCGGGTCATCGAGGCGATATGTATCGATGAGAGGGGGGATCTCGCCAATCTCTGGTCGCATGAAGCGGGGGAAAAGCTGTCGGGCCTACTGTCCGAACTGATGGAATGTGGCAGCGTGCTGGAGGCCGATGGCCCACAATGGATTGATATCATGACGGCGCTGATTGCCGGCGAATCGATCAAGCCTCGCGCCATGCGTCATCCGCGTGTCTTCATTTTCGGTGCACTGGAAGCACGTCTTCAAAGCGTCGATACCATCATCATCGGCGGATTGAACGAAGGTATCTGGCCCGGCCAGACGGCCAACAATCCATTCCTCTCGCGCAACATGAAAACCGCCATCGGGCTGGAGCCGCCGGAACGGCGCATCGGTCAGCTAGCGCATGATTTCGAGATGGCGAATGGCACAAGGCACATCTTCTACACCCGTTCACTGCGGCAAGGTTCAACACCCGCCGTTGCATCGCGCTGGCTGCAACGGCTTCTCGCTCTGGGGGGGGAAGAGTTTGCCGAAATGCTGAAGGCACGCGGCACCGCCTATCGCCATTGGGCCAACATGCTGGATGAGGGCGAAAGCCAGCAGCCAGCCAAACGTCCGGCACCGACGCCGCCAGCCGAGCTACAGCCGAAATCCTATTCCTTTAGCGAAGTCGGCAGGCTGCGGCGCGATCCCTATTCCATCTATGCCCGGCGCATTCTGAAGCTCGATCCGCTGGACGAGTTCAACCGTGACCCCGGCGCTGCCGATCGCGGCACGCTCTATCACCGCATCATGGAAACCTATTCCCGTGAAGGCCATGTGCCCGGCACGCCTGCCGCCGAAGAAGCGATGTTTCGCGTCCTGCATGCCTGTTTCGATGGTGAAAACCTCCCACCCCATATCGATGTCGTCTGGCGGCCCCGCTTCGAAGCCGTGGCCCGAGAATTTCTCAAATGGGAAAAAGACCGTCGCGCGCTGGTCAAACGCAGCCACATCGAGGCGCGGGCTGGACAGGAAATTCCCGAAGCGGGCATTCGCCTGACCGGCGTTGCCGACCGCATCGACATCAAGACATCAGGCAAGGCCGATATCATCGATTACAAGACCGGCCTTTCACCCTCCGTCAAACAGGCCCGCTCGCTGCTCGATCCACAATTGGCGCTGGAAGCGGCAGCGCTGATGCGTGGGGCGTTCCGCGATACAGGCTCTCCGGTGCCGGAGGATCTGATCTATGTGCGCCTGCGCCCCGGCGAGCGCTTTGGTGCGGATACCATCAACAATGAGCACGCCAAAGCAACGGCGAAAGTCGCGCCGAAATCAGCAATGGAACTGGCGACTGACTCAATCGATCAGCTTGCCAAATTCGTGGTGTCGCTGCGCGAAGGCAAGAACGGCTTCGTGTCACGGCTGATCCCCGAAGAGCAACAGGCCTATGGCGGCGAGTATGATCACCTTGCCCGCGTGTCCGAATGGTCGACGGCAGAACCGGGAGATGGCGATGCTGAGTGAGATCATCGATCACGGCCCGGCACAGGACGATCCCAAAAGCTGGATCGACTGGACGAGCGCGCAACAGACCCGCGCGTCAGACCCCACCAGTTCTGCCTGGGTGTCGGCCAATGCCGGTTCGGGCAAGACCCACGTGCTAACGCAGCGGGTCATCCGCCTGCTTCTGGCCGGGTGCCGCCCGTCCGCCATCCTGTGTCTGACCTATACGAAGGCTGCGGCTTCGGAAATGTCCAGCCGTGTGTTCGACCGGCTCGCCGACTGGGCGACACTCTCCAATGCTGACTTGAGTGATCGCATCACCGCCATCGAGGGCCGTGTTCCTGATCTGATCAAGCTGAAAGAAGCGCGTCGGCTCTTTGCCAAGGCGCTGGAAACACCGGGTGGCTTGAAAATCCAGACCATCCACGCTTTTTGCGAAGCGCTGCTGCACCAGTTTCCACTGGAAGCCAATGTCGCCGGGCATTTCTCGGTACTGGATGACCGTGCAGCCAGCACGCTTCTGGCAGAGGCACGCCGCACGCTGTTGACCGCCGTCTCCATGGAGGCCGATCAGCCGCTGGCGCAAGCGCTTGCCTATGTCCTCGATATCGCGGATGAGACGGGGCTGGAAGCATTGCTCAGTGCTATCGTTTCCAACCGTAACGCCATCAGCGGCTTTCTCGACCACGCAAGACAGCAAGGCGGTATCGATGCTGCCCTTCGCGCCAGGGCAAGCATTGGCCCACAGGAAACCGAAGAAACGGCAGCGGCGGCCTATTGGCCCCTGCCTGGTCTTTCCGGTCTATCGATGGACACCTATCTCACACTCGGCGACGAAATCGGCGGATCGCGCGTGACCGACGTCGCCTATGCATTGCGCGAAGCCGCCCGCACGGCCGATGTTTTCAAGCGCGTTGAGTTCATCGAGGCAGCACTTCTGACCTCCCAGGGTGCGCCGAAGTCGGATGCCTATGTCATTAACAAAGCCATGCAGAAATCGGCCCCGGCTTTGCTCGATGATCTGACAGCAGCCCGCGCCCATGTGGTGGCCTGTCGGGATCGCTACCGCACGATCCGCATGCTGGAAGCGACGAAACATGCGCTGACGCTTGCAGAGCGTTTGATCGGTGATTTCGAGGATTTGAAGAAGCAGCGTAGCCAGCTGGATTTCGAGGATTTGATCGAACGCGCAGCGACCCTCCTCAACCGTGATACGGCAGGTGCTTGGGTTCACTACAAGCTGGATCAGGGTATCGATCATATTCTGGTGGATGAGGCGCAGGATACGAGCCCCGTGCAATGGTCCATCATCCAGTCGCTGGCCGCCGATTTCTTTCACGGTGAAACGGCCCGCGATGCTCGGCGCACAGTGTTTGCCGTGGGGGATGAGAAGCAGTCGATCTACTC
Organism: Hyphomicrobiales bacterium; assembly: GCA_900472925.1. Taxonomy (GTDB): domain Bacteria; phylum Pseudomonadota; class Alphaproteobacteria; order Rhizobiales; family Rhizobiaceae; genus Agrobacterium. The sequence continues at coordinate 109,169 of UCJU01000012.1, read as the reverse complement.
CTTCCAAGGCGCGCGGCCGGAACGCTTTTCGCAGGAAAGCCGAGAGACACAACGACGCGTTACTGCCGTGGAACAGACCTTCCATTCCGTGCGTCTGCCCCTGTCCTTCCGTTCTACGGACGATGTTCTTGCTGCAGTCGATCAGGTCTTTTCGCTGCCGGAACATGCGGAAGGTCTGAGCGCCGAAAAAGAACCTGTCGAACATCGCTCAAACCGCCACGGCCAAGCAGGCACGGTAGAGCTGTGGGACATGATTGCCGCCGAGCCGGTGGAAAACGAGGAAGACTGGACGGCGCCTTTTGATGCGCTGCGCGAAAGCGCTCCACCTGCCATCGTCGCCCGCCGCATTGCTGCGCGCATTGCCGAGATGATCGGCAAGGAGACCGTGGTCGAAAAAGGTGTGGAGCGCACCATCGAGGCAGGCGATATTCTCGTTCTCGTCAGAAAACGCCACGCTTTCGTCAATGCGCTGACCCGCGAGCTCAAGCAGCGCAAAAACATTCCCGTTGCCGGTGCAGACCGCCTTCGCCTGACGGACCACATCGCCATTCAGGATTTGCTGGCGCTTGGCCGCTTCGTGCTGTTGCCGGAAGATGATCTTTCGCTCTCGGCACTTCTGAAAAGCCCGCTCTTCAACCACTCGGAAGACGATATTTTCGAGGTTGCCGCAAAACGGCCGCCCGATACCAGCGTCTGGCATCACGTGCAGACGATTTCGGCACAGCCGGACGGACGCCATTTCGCGGCTTCGGTCTCGCAGCTGCTGCACTTCATAGAGCTGTCGAAAACGCAGACGATCCACGATTTCTTTGCAGCCGTTCTGACCCTGCATGGAGGCCGTGCCAAATTTCTCGGGCGGCTGGGCAATGAAGCCAGCGACGTTCTCGATGAGTTTTTGTCCTTTGCGCTCGACCATGAACGCACGGGACTTCCTGGCCTGCAATCCTTTATTTCCGTGATGGAAACCGACGCGCCGGAGATCAAGCGCGAGCAGGACAAGGAACGCGGTGAAGTCCGCATCATGACGGTGCATGCCTCGAAGGGGCTGGAAGCGCCTGTCGTGTTTCTGGTCGATGGCGGATCGAAGGCTTTCATTCACAGCCACTTGCCGAAGCTTCGCTTCATCGAAACCCATGATGCGTCACTACCCATATGGCTGCCGGGCAAGGGTTTTGACAATGCGCTGGTGTCGAAAGACGAGGACCGACTCAAGCTTTCCGCCGAACAGGAATATCGCCGCCTTCTCTACGTGGCCATGACGCGTGCGGCCGATCATCTGATCGTCTGCGGCTATCGTGGCCCCAGGGAAAATCCTGACTGCTGGCATGCGATGATTGCCCGTTCGCTGGCCACCGATGAAAATCGCTGCAAAGGCCAGGTTTTTTCCGCAGGGGGCGAAACTTGGGATGGTTTGTTGTGGCACTCGACCAGTCGGGACGCCAAGGCCATCACCAAGACGGAACCACCACCGCCGCCTGTGCGGGATGTCCTGCCACCATCGCTGATGCAGCCATTACCGCCGCCGCCGGCCCTGCCGCGTCCGCTCAGTCCCTCTGGCGCCGGGACCATCATCGATGATGGCTCGGAGGATTTGCTGGTCACCTCGCCGCTATTTGCCAAACAGGACGTTTCCTCAGGTCTTGCCCTGCAACGCGGTCGCCTTGTCCACCGCATGCTGCAAACCTTGCCGGACTATCCGCCAGATCAGCGCGAAGATGCCGCCCGCCGCTATGCGGAGCGTGCTGCGAAGTTCTGGCCCGACAAGGAGCGCGAAAAGCTCGTGAACTCGACGCTTGCCGTTCTGTCGGAGCCTGCGCTTCAGCCTGCCTTTTCTGCCAATAGCCGTGCGGAGATCTCGATCATGGGTACCCTTCAGCTGGGTCACAGGAATTACGCCGTCTCGGGCCGGATCGATCGGTTGGCGGTGGAAGGTGACCGCGTCATTCTAGTCGATTACAAGACCAACCGCGTTCCACCTGTCAAAGATGCTGACATACCCTTTGCGCACAAGGCACAGCTTGCGATCTACAAAAGCATTCTGGAGCCGCTTTACCCTGATAAAAGCTTTACATGCGCGCTGGTCTATACGGAAAACGCATCCTTTGTCACACTCAGCGACGCTGCCTTATCTGCCGCCCTTGCTGCAATCGAGACAAAGTGAGATACCGGACATTGAAATTGCCGGGCAGCGGCATCACATTCTAATCAACCAAGAGACACCGAAAGGAGAGCCATCCATGGCTACCGTGAAAGTCGATACGTCCAACTTCCAGTCCGAAGTTCTTGATTCCGCCGAGCCTGTTGTCGTTGATTTCTGGGCTGAATGGTGCGGACCATGCAAGATGATTGCACCGAGCCTCGAAGAAATCTCCACAGAGCTTGCTGGCAAGGTCAAGGTCGTCAAGCTGAACATTGATGAAAACCCTGAACTGGCCGCCCAGTTCGGCGTTCGTTCGATCCCGACGCTTGCCATGTTCAAGGGCGGCGAAGTGGCAGACATCAAGGTCGGCGCTGCGCCAAAGACGGCACTTTCGGCCTGGATTTCCAGCGCTGCCTAATCGCGTGGCAGGGATAAACTGAGAAAAGCCCGGTCATTAACGGGCTTTTTCTTTGGCGTCATCCGGACGCTTCAAACCTTATCGGATCGTTTGACGCGCAGCTGGGACGGAGCGGTTCAATTCTTGAGGTCGATGTCTCCGGGATTTACTGCGGAACAGTTCCGTTCAACGCCAGAGCATTACCCGCCAGATAGAGCGATCCACCGATGAGAATTCGCGGCGCAGGTTTGCCGGGAACAAGACGTTTCGTCAGTTCTTCCAGCGCTTCCTCGATGGAGGACGTCGGCGCGGCGACCAGCCCTGCATCGAAAACGGCATGGGCCAGAACCACGGGGTCTATGGCCGCATCTGTGCCATGGATCGGCACCGTGAAGACGTATTGCGCGATATCCGCGAATGCCTTGAAATATCCGACCTGATCCTTGGTATTGATCATCCCGGCGATGAGAACCAGCGGGCGGGATTTCTGCTCTTCAAAACCGGCCATGGCCTCGGCAATCACTTCGCCAGCACCGGGATTGTGGCCGCCATCGATCCAGATTTCCGAATCGGGCGGCGCTAGATCAACGATCTTGCCTGACTTGATGCGTTGCAGACGGCCCGGCCATTCGACGAAGGCCATCGCCTTTTCGATCATCCGGTCCGTGACCTCAAAACCGGCCGCCTTGACGGCGCGGATTGCTGCGGCGGCATTGGCCAGTTGATGCCGACCGGGAAGGCGCGGCAGGGGTGCGTCGACCAGACTGAACTCATCCTGATAAACCATGCGCCCGAATTCTTCGTGCGCCGCGTAATCCTGGCCGTAGACGGCAGTTGGACACTTCAAACGTTCTGCGGTGTTCACCAGCACATCAAGCGCTGCATCATAGTCCTGATGGCCGATGACAACAGGCGATCCGGCCTTCATGATTCCGGCTTTTTCAGCCGCGATCAGCTCGACGCTATCTCCAAGATAGGCTTGATGATCGAGCGAGATCGGCATGATGATCGAAACAGCCGGTTCGGCAATAACATTGGTCGCGTCGAAGCGGCCGCCAAGGCCCACCTCGATGATAGCAGCGTCAGCTGGATGTTCCGCAAACAGAACAAAGGTGACGGCTGTCAGGATTTCGAAGACGGTAATCATCTGCCCGTCATTGGCAGCGGCAACACGGTCCAGCGCGTCGGCCAGAACCGCATCTTCGACATAGCGACCCTTTTCGCCGCGAATGCCAAGGCGGTAGCGTTCATACCAATTGACGAGATGGGGCGACGTATGCACGTGCACGCCAAGGCCCGCTGCTTCCAGAAGCGCACGGCTGAAGGCAGTGACCGAGCCTTTGCCGTTGGTGCCGGCCACATGGATAACCGGCGGCAATCTCTTGTGCGGATTGCCGAGCTTTTCCAGAAGGCGGGTGATCCTGTCCAGCGAAAGATCGAAACCCTTGGGGTGTAACCCCAGGAGCCGTTCTATGATCCGTTCTGCCTCGCTGTTTGCGGGCGTCGTCATATCCGTCATAGGCCCCTCCGGAGCTTTTCGCGGCAGACGTCAGGCGGAAGCTGCCAGTGGCAGAACGTCCACCGACGTATTGGCCGGTGCCTTCGTCATGATCTTCAGCAGGCTGGCAAGTGTATCCGGAATTTCACGCCGATCAACGACCATGTCGACCATGCCGTGATCCAGCAGATATTCCGAAGTCTGAAAGCCCTCAGGCAGCTTTTCGCGGATCGTCTGTTCGATCACGCGCTTGCCTGCAAAGCAGATTTCAGCACCCGGCTCGGCAATATGGACGTCGCCGAGCATGGCATAGGATGCCGTCACGCCACCCGTTGTTGGGTTGGTCAGCACCACGATGTAAGGCATACCAGCTTCTTTGAGCATGTTGACGGCAACCGTTGTGCGCGGCAGCTGCATAAGCGACAGGATGCCCTCCTGCATACGCGCACCGCCAGATGCCGGGAACATGACGACCGGGCAACGTTCGGAAATGGCGCGCTCAAAGGCCTTAACGATGGCCTCGCCAGCGGCAATGCCGAGCGAGCCGCCCATGAACTGAAATTCATGCACGATAGCGACGATCTTCAAGCCCTGAAGCTTGCCAACGCCAGCCAGGATCGTGTCTTCCTGTTCGGTCTTCACCCGGCTGTCGCGCAAACGATCCGAATATTTCTTTGAATCGCGAAACTTCAGCGGGTCCTGCGCGACCTTCGGCTGCGGCAGCGCCTCGTAAGTGCCCCCATCGAACAGGTCTTCAAGCCGTGCCTTGGCAGGCATCTTCATGTGGAAACCTGAGGCTGGAATGACCCACTTGTTCTCTTCGAGGTCCTTGTGGAAGACCATCTCGCCTGTTTCCGGGCATTTGATCCAGAGGTTTTCCGGTGTCTCGCGGCGGCCAAGCATGGAGTTGATCCGGGGCCGTACGTAATTGGTGATCCAGTTCACGTCTAATACTCCTGACTATCTGCGCTGAACCGAAGACTTATTCGGCAGCGGCAAGGCGCGATGCGCGCACACCTGTTGAAAGTCCCTTTACCAGTGTTGTGACGAAGGGAACAGTGTCATTCGTGGCTTTGCCATCCTTGGACAGGCTGGCAGCAATCTCGTTGACGATAACCGATCCGACCACGACACCATCGGCAACCGCGCCGATGGCACGGGCGTGATCCGCTGTCTTGACGCCGAATCCGACGCACACCGGAAGACCCGTATGCGACTTGATCCGCCCCACCGCACCGGAGATCAGTGCCGGTTCCGGCAGCGCCGAACCGGTGATGCCGTTGGTCGACACATAGTAGACGAAACCAGAGGTGTTTTTGAGAACGGCGGGCAAACGCTTCTCATCGGTCGTCGGTGTGGCAAGGCGGATGAAATTGATGTCGCGGCTCAAGGCTGGAATGCAAAGCTCGTCGTCCATCTCCGGCGGCAGATCAACGACGATCAGGCCGTCTATGCCAGCCGCCAGCGCATCATCCAGAAACTTTTCGACGCCGTAGATATAGATGGGATTGTAATAGCCCATCAAAACGATCGGCGTCGCGTGATCCTGCTTGCGGAATTCCCGCGCCAGATCGAGCGTCGTCTTCAGCGTCTGTCCGCCTTGTAGCGCGCGCTGTGCGGCAAGCTGAATGGCCGGGCCGTCCGCCATCGGATCGGAAAACGGCATGCCGAGTTCGATGACATCGGCACCGGCTTCCGGCAGCGATTTCATGATGCTGAGCGACGTTTCGAAATCCGGATCGCCACCCATGAAATAGGTGATCAGTGCCGGGCGGTTTTCAGCGCGCAGATCAGCAAAGCGCTTGTCCATACGTGCAGTCATGATTACGCACCCATTTCCAGAAGTTTCGCCACGGTGAAGATGTCCTTGTCGCCACGGCCACACAGATTCATGACGATGATCTGGTCCTTATCCATTGTCGGCGCACGCTTGATGACTTCGGCAAGCGCATGGGCTGGCTCCAGTGCTGGTATAATGCCTTCGGTCCGGGTCAGCAACTGGAAGGCATCCAGCGCTTCAGTGTCCTTGATCGGTACATACTCGACGCGGCCCGCATCCTTCAGCCAGGAATGCTCCGGTCCGATGCCGGGGTAATCGAGGCCAGCGGAAATGGAATGGCCCTCCTTGATCTGGCCATCGCCATCCTGCAACAGATAGGTGCGGTTGCCGTGAAGAACGCCGGGAGATCCTGCCGTCAACGAGGCGCAATGTTCCTCGCCCTCAAGACCTTTACCGCCTGCTTCGACGCCGACGATTTTGACACTTGCGTCATCCAGGAACGGGTGGAACAGGCCAATGGCATTGGAGCCACCACCCACTGCCGCGATCAGCATATCAGGAAGGCGGCCTTCCGCCGCCATCATCTGCTCGCGCACTTCGTGTCCGATGATCGACTGGAAATCGCGAACCATCTCCGGGTATGGGTGTGGACCCGCTGCAGTGCCGATCATGTAATAGGTGTCGTCAACATTGGTGACCCAGTCACGCAACGCTTCGTTCATCGCGTCTTTCAACGTGCCGTGACCAGCCGTCACCGGCTTTACTTCTGCACCCAGAAGCTTCATGCGGAAAACGTTGGGAGCCTGACGCTCCACATCCGTTGCGCCCATATAGACGACGCACGGAATACCGAAACGGGCAGCGACGGTTGCCGAGGCAACGCCGTGCTGCCCGGCACCGGTTTCGGCAATGATGCGGGTCTTGCCCATGCGCTTGGCCAGCAGAATCTGACCAAGGCAATTGTTGATCTTGTGCGAACCGGTGTGGTTCAACTCATCGCGCTTGAAGTAAATCTTAGCGCCACCCAGCTCCTGTGTCAGACGCTCGGCAAAATAAAGCGGACTTGGGCGACCGGTATAGTGGGTATTGAGATGGGCAAGCTCGGCCTGAAACTCGGGATCGGTCTTTGCCTTGTTCCACTGTTCCTGCAACTCGAGAATCAGCGGCATCAGGGTTTCGGCAACGAAGCGGCCTCCGTAAATACCAAAACGGCCGTCCTCATCGGGACCGGCGCGGAACGAGTTGGGTTTCAGCGTTTCGTTCACTCTCAAACTCCCTTTGGCCTTGCTGAATGGACAGCATCAAAAAATGCGTCGATCATGGCCAGATCCTTTATGCCCGGTGCGCTTTCGACACCGGACGATGCGTCTATTCCTCTCGCCCCGGTTTCCGCCAAGGCTTCAGCGATATTGTCCTTGTTGAGGCCTCCGGAAAGCATGTAATCCACACTTTCGTCAAGAGACCGCAACAATGTCCAGTCGAAGGAAACGCCGTTGCCGCCTGGCAGGTTTGAACCGGCGGGCGGCTTAGCGTCGAACAGGAACATGTCAGAAATACCGATATAGGGATCAATTTTGGCAAGATCATCGGCGTCGCGGATGGAAAATGCCTTCATGACCGGCAAACCATAGAGCGCCTTGACGTTCAGCACCCTTTCAGGCGTTTCATGCCCATGCAGTTGCAGCACGTCAGGTTTCAGAAGATCGATGATCTCGTCCAGCTCGTCATTATCGGCATCGACGGTAACGGCGACGATCTTGACGCTGCCGCGAACGGCATCTGCAAGTTTACCCGCAATATCGGGTTCGATGTTACGGGGGCTCTTCTCAAAGAAGATGAAGCCAATATGGCTCGCGCCGCGCCGAACGGCCCGTTCGATGGCATCCGCCGACGTCAATCCGCAAATCTTGATATCCGGTCTCATGGCTTGGGAGGTGCCATGAAATGACCGTCGAGTCGAGCCAAATCGAAACAGTCGTTAAAACAGAGGTAATGTTTCACGTGAATCCAAAACAGTTTTGGAGGATCTAATCAAAGTCGATGGCGTGAAGTTGCGATCCGTTTCGCTTCAACCAGGCTTTGGAGGTCTCCATATCCGGGCACAGCGTTTCGCATAAGGCCCAGAATTTAGGGCCATGGTTCATCTCACGAAGATGCGCCACTTCGTGTGCGGCCAGATAATCGATGACGCTTTCGGGTGCCATGACGATACGCCAGGAAAAGCTCAAGTTTCCATCATGCGAACAAGACCCCCAACGGCTGCGGGTATCCTTCATGGAAATCGAACGCACGGGCTTGCCGACGCGTTTGGCATGACGAGCGACCAGACGTTCGAGGTCCGCCCGTGCTTCCTTTTTCAGAAATGTCGAAATTCGCTTGCGCAGATTTTCCGGCAGCCCGCTGACACGCAGTACCGTTTCACCTTCCGCATCGGTGGCGATGTGGGTCAAACCCCGCAACGTGCCCGTATGTTCAATGCGATGAGGGACACCGCGGATGAAGATACTGCTACCATCCACAAGGGTGGCATCATCGGAAAACTTCGACAGTCTGCTCTTGAGCCAACCGTTATGGCGATCAAGAAAATCGTCCACGTCGCGGTGATGAAGACCGTAGGGGATGGTCATTTTCAACGCCTTGCCACCAGGCTCGATCCGCAGCGTGATGCGGGTCGCACGTTGATTTTCCCTGATGGTAATCGGCAAGCTGCGACCGTCAACCTCCACAACGCGCTGCGATGGCGCAGGCCGGGACGACGCAGGCGATTTCAAGGTCTTTCGGAGGACAGAAAACATCCCCTTTCATAGCGATTCGCGAAGCGAAAAGCTATCCGCTCTGCTTTACGCCAGCCTTTCATGCTTGCGCATAAAATCCAGCATGCGCGGGACGATCTCATTGCGGAAGCGCGAGCCATTGAAAACGCCGTAGTGGCCGACATCCGGCTGCATGTAATGTTCCCGCTTTTCAGCAGGGATGTTCATGCAAATGTCGTGAGCCGCCCTCGTCTGCCCCACGCCGGAAATGTCGTCGTTCTCGCCCTCGACAGTGAAAAGGGCGACGTTTTTGATGGCAGACGGTTCCACCGCCCTGCCCCGATGCACCATGATGCCCTTGGGAAGGGCGTGCTCGATAAAAACGGTTTCCACGGTCTGTAGATAGAATTCCGCCGTCAGATCCATGACGGCGAGATACTCGTCGTAAAACTCACGATGCTTTTCCGCCGGCTCTCCGTCATTCTTGACGAGATTGAGGTAGAAATCCTTATGCGCCGTCATATGCCGATCGAGGTTCATCGACATAAAGCCGGACAGTTGCAGAAATCCCGGATAGACGGACCGGCCGAAACCGGGCTGCGGCCATGGAACCTGCATCACCACATTGTCGCGAAACCATTCGATCGGCTTGCCTTTGGCCATTTCATTGACCGCAGTGGGATTGATACGGGTGTCGATAGGCCCACCCATCAGCGTCATCGAAGCCGGTGAGAAGGCGTCACCTTCCGCTTCCATGATCGCGACGGCAGCCAGAACCGGCACCGATGGCTGGCAAACCGCAACGACATGCACACCCTCGCCGATGTGGTGCAGCATCTCTATGACGTAGGAGATGTAATCATCCAGGTCGAACCTGCCCTCTGTCAGCGGCACAGTTCGCGCATCCATCCAGTCAGTGATGTAAATCTCGGTTGAGGGCAAGAGCGCCTCAACTGTTCCCCGCAGAAGCGTGGCATAATGTCCGGACATCGGTGCCACCAGCAGGACTTTGGGATCGACCTTTCGATCAACGGGGACGTCACGGTTGAAACGCACCAGATTGCAAAACGACTTGGACCAGACGATCTCCTCATCCACAGCGACAGTCTCGCCGTCAACGAGCGTGGAAGAAAGTCCGAATTCCGGTTTCACGTAGCGCCGGGTCAAGCGCTCGAAAACCTCAAAGCCCGCATCCAGGCTGCGCCCAAACGCCGTGTTCGACAGCGGGTTGAGCGGGTTGCTATAGGCTTGGCGCATAAGATCAGCGCTCGCGCGCAAGGGTGCCATTGCCGCATGGTTCATTTCATAAAGCTGATAGAACATAGAAAAACGCCTCCCATCGTCATTCTGTTTTCTTGAAGGATAGCATCTTTTCGCACTTGCACAAAATCAGGCGATCATTTTGGACGCTGATCGGTGTATCGACGCTTAGCCTTAAGGGATTTACGGATTCTGATCGCGATAAAGATGAGGCAGGCGATCATTGCTAGGGCGAAAGAAAATATCGGTCCCGTGACTAGAAACACAATCCAAGGACAGGCGACGTCCTCGCATTTGTAAAGGCCGTTTAAACCTGCCTGTCGCGCCAGCCGATACCCTAGGATGACAGAAGCGCCTCCGATGCAGAGAACTGCCAGTAATATCTTGATTGTTCTCACTATCTACTTCCTGGGGAAGACAGCAACTTTTCAAACTACAACACGAAAGGGGCACGCCAAGGCGTGCCCCTTTCTCCATTTCGTGATGTTCAATACGAACTTAGATGTCGGCCACAAAAGTCTGCTTCTGTGTGCCCAGGCCCTCAATGCCGAGCTCGACCACATCACCGGCCTTGAGAAAGCGCTGCGGCTTCATACCGAGGCCGACGCCAGGTGGGGTGCCGGTGGAAATAACATCGCCCGGGTGGAGAGACATGAACTGGCTGAGATAGGAAACGACATGGGCAACGCCATAAACCATGGTCTTGCTCGAGCCGTTCTGCATCATCTCACCATTTACCTTCAGCCACATGCCAAGGTTTTGTGGATCGGCAATTTCATCCTTGGTCACAAGCCATGGGCCGATAGGGCCGAACGTGTCGCAGGATTTTCCCTTGGTCCACTGCCCCTGACGCTCTGACTGAAATGCCCGCTCCGAGACATCATGTGAAACACAATAGCCGGCAACGTAATCCAGAGCATCTGCTTCGGAAACGTATTTGGCGGTCTTACCGATCACCACCCCCAGTTCAACTTCCCAGTCGGTCTTTTCCGAACCGCGTGGAATGACGACATTGTCGTCCGGGCCGACGATGGCGGAGGTTGCCTTCATGAAGATAACCGGTTCCGACGGCACCTTGGCACCCGTTTCGGCAGCATGGTCGGAGAAATTGAGGCCGATGCAGATGAATTTGCCCGTGCCGGAGACGCATGCGCCGATGCGTTCGTTGGTGAGGACTGGAAGTGACGAAAGATCAAGGCCCGCAATCGTCTTCAAGCCTTCTGGAGAAATCGCCTCGCCACCAATGTCCTTCACATGCGCGGACAGGTCTCGGATTTTACCGTCAGCATCAAGGATGGCTGGCTTTTCCTGGCCTGGCCGGCCAACGCGCATCAATTTCATGGAATTTTCTCCCTAGCATCTGTGATTATGCATATATGAACGAACTATTTATCCTTGTCACCCGCAGACATCCAAAAATGCGAACCGTCATCGATCTTGCGCATTCTCCTATCCGTGGGCGCCAATGAGGGCTACACTATTGCATGGTTTCGCGCAGTTCGTTGTGACCCCAAAAATTGTCGAGGAGATGATATGACCTACAGCAATTCACGCCAGTCCGAATATCCGGTGGATCCCATATTTCTGGACCGCTGGTCCCCCCGCGCCTTCGTTGATGCAGCCATGCCGAGGGAACACCTGCTGACAATTCTCGATGCTGCGCATTGGGCGCCGTCGGCCTCCAATCAACAACCTTGGCGCTTCATCTATACGCATAAGGGCAGCCCACACTGGGACACCTTTGTCAGTCTGTTGATGGAGGGAAACCAGCGATGGGCGAAGGATGCGTCTGTGTTGCTGTTCGTCATTTCGCGGAATTACAATGTGTCACGCGATGGAGAGAAAAAGCCCGCGGTAACCCACTCCTTCGATGCTGGCGCTGCATGGTTTGCGCTGGCCCTACAGGCGCATTACCTCGGTTACCACGCTCATGCCATGGCTGGCATCTTCAACGATAAGATCGTTGAAGCGCTCCATGTGCCTGAAGGCTATGTCGTGGAAGCAGCCGTTGCTATCGGCTCCATCGCTGACAAAAGCACCCTGCCCGATGATCTGGCAGCACGTGAAAACCCCAGTGACAGGCTTGCACTCTCGGATGTGGCATTCGAAGGACGTTTCACCGGCAAAGCCGATTGACGCCCTGGATCGGCGCTGAAATTGTGCGTCAATTCCGCCATTAGAAATGGCCCGATGGAGAGTTCCATCGGGCCTTTCTTAACGATACGTTTCACGTGAATCGTTTTTCGCAACAATCCACCATAAAAAATCAGATATCGAGATTGGCGACGTTCAGAGCATTTTCCTGAATAAAGTCGCGTCGAGGCTCAACCTCGTCTCCCATCAAACGTGCAAACAGGCTATCGGCATCCGTCGCATCCGGGATTTTCACCTGCAGCAGGGAGCGCACATTGGCGTCCAGTGTAGTTTCCCAGAGCTGCTCGGCATTCATTTCGCCGAGGCCCTTGTAGCGCTGCATCGAAAGGCCCTTACGGCCCGCTGCAAAGATCGCGTCGAGTAGCGAGCGCGGGCCGGAGATCGCAAGTGTACCGTCCTTGCGTTGCAGGACAGGCGGCGTCTTGTAAACGTCGCCCATTCGGGTGGCCAACTGGTCGATGTGTCGGGCGTCTGCCGAGCCCATCAGGCCCATATCGAGGGTAGAGACTTCCTTGACACCGCGCACCATGCGCCAGAAGCGCAGCCCGCCATCGTTCAAGACTTCACCTGTCCAGCCGCGCTCCGTCTCCTCGGCGATCATGTCCAGACGACGCGCAACCTCGGCAACGGTCGCTTCGGCTTTGCTGGCATCTGCCGACAGTTCCGGATTGAGCGCACCGGCAATAGCAGCCTGCTCCACGATCGAACGGCTGTAGCGCGAATGCAGATTGTCGATCAGGGAGCGCATTCGCACCGCATCAAGAATAACCTCGCGCAAGTCCTTACCGACGCGAACTTCGCCGGACCCCACTGTCAGCGATGCTTCCTCGATGCCCATGGAAATCAGGTAATCTTCCAGCGCCTTCTCGTCCTTCAGATACTGAACGGACTTGCCGCGCGTTACCTTATAGAGAGGCGGCTGGGCGATGTAGAGATGGCCTCGCTCGATCAGTTCCGGCATCTGACGGAAGAAGAATGTCAGGAGCAGCGTGCGAATATGGGCACCATCCACGTCAGCATCGGTCATGATGATGATCTTGTGGTAGCGCAGCTTGTCGGCGTTGAACTCGTCCTTGCCGATGGAGGTTCCGAGTGCTGTGATGAGCGTGCCGATTTCCTGGCTCGACAGCATCTTGTCGAACCGGGCGCGTTCCACGTTCAGGATTTTACCGCGCAATGGCAAAATGGCTTGTGTCTCACGCGAACGACCCTGCTTTGCAGAACCACCAGCGGAGTCACCTTCGACAAGAAAGACTTCGGATTTGGCCGGATCGCGCTCCGAGCAATCGGCAAGCTTGCCAGGCAAGGATGCGATATCGAGAGCGCCTTTGCGGCGGGTCAGTTCGCGGGCCTTTCGGGCAGCTTCACGGGCGATCGCAGCTTCAACCACTTTGCCGACAAGAATCTTGGCTTCTGTCGGGTGCTCTTCGAACCATGTGCTGAGCGCTTCATTGACGAGATTTTCAACGACCGGGCGGACTTCCGAGGATACCAGCTTGTCCTTGGTCTGCGACGAGAATTTCGGATCGGGAACCTTGACCGACAGCACCGCGGTCAAACCTTCGCGGCAATCTTCGCCCTGCAGGGAAACCTTTTCACGTTTGGTGATACCAGAGCTGTCGGCATAGGACGTGACCTGACGCGTCAGCGCGCCACGGAAGCCCGCCATATGTGTTCCGCCATCGCGCTGGGGAATGTTGTTGGTGAAGCACAGCACGTTTTCATGATAGCTGTCGTTCCACCACATGGCGACTTCGACGGTGATGCCGTCTTTCTCGCCCATGATATAAACCGGCTTATCCACGAGCGGCTTTTTGGCTCTATCGAGGTAGCGAACGAAGGCTTCCAGACCGCCATCATACAGCATCTCTTCCTGCTTGATGTCGGAATGGCGCTTATCCGTGAGAAGAATGCGCACGCCAGAATTCAGGAAGGCCAATTCGCGTAGCCGGTGTTCCAGCGTCGCGTAGTTGTACTCCGTCATGGTGAAGGTTTCGGTGCTGGCGAGGAAGGTGACTTCCGTACCGGAACGCCCCTCATAATCTCCAACGATCTCCAACGGGCCATCTGCCACGCCATGCGTGAAGCTGATCTCGTGCGTCTTGCCATTGCGGCGAATGCGCAGCTTTAGCCAGACCGAGAGAGCGTTGACAACCGAAACACCCACGCCGTGCAGACCGCCCGAGACCTTGTAGGAGTTCTGGTCGAACTTACCGCCCGCATGCAACTGCGTCATGATGACTTCGGCAGCTGAAACACCTTCACCGGTGTGAATGTCTGTAGGGATGCCGCGACCATTGTCGGTCACCGAAACAGAACCGTCGGCGTTCAGGGTCACCGTCACCAGATCTGCATGCCCGGCCAGTGCTTCGTCGATGGCGTTATCCACGACTTCGTAGACCATGTGGTGCAGACCGGAACCGTCGTCGGTATCACCAATATACATGCCCGGACGTTTGCGCACCGCATCGAGGCCCTTCAGGACCTTGATCGAGTCGGCTCCATAGGCTGCACTGGCGGCGTTTTTTTCGCTCGACGTCGTTTCAGTCATAAGCACTCTTTCCAAATGTATCTGTCGCAGCGCATTCACATGAGAACGGCGCGGCAGCGAATCACTCTAAATCTGACGTGTGACTATAGAAATTCCGCCTCGATATCCAAAGTCCACCCACGCCAAAACCCGCACAAAGTAGGGGATAGCGCGGGTTTTCAATCGCAAGAACGGCTTTTTTGCAGCACCTGTGCCAATTCATCTATCACAGTTGGCGGCAGCTTGCGAATATTCCGCGCCAATCCATTGGCCAGAGCCGTATATTCCTTCGGCAACCCGGCGGTATCGATCACCACGCGCGGGTCGGATACCCCTGCGAGCGAGAACAATTCCTCGGCCTCGTCCCAGATGATGTTGAAATATCCGGCGATACGCTGAAGCAAATCGAAACTCGGCTTGCCCCGCTTCCCGTGTTCCAGCGCCGAGAGATAGGCAGGCGAAACGCCTATGGCCAGCGCCATCTGCTTTTGCGTGACACCCTTTTTCTCCCGCAGCATGCGCACCGCATCGGCAAACGGCGTCATGACGTATCGCCGCGCCGCCGGGCAAGGCGCACATAGAGCGCGCCATCGCCGCCATGGTTCATCGATGCATCCTCATAGGACGAGATGAGATAGCGATATTCCGGCTTGGAAAACCACATCGGCACAGCCCGCTTCAACGCACCGTCGCTGCCCATCGACCGCCCCTTGCCGGTAATCACCAGAACGTGGCGCAGGCCTCGCTCATGTGCACGGATCAGAAAATCGAGAAGCACGGCATGGGCTTCGCTCTGGAACATGCCGTGAAGATCGATCCTCGCTTCCAGCGGTAGCCGCCCACGGGTCAGCTTGCGCTTGACCGGCTTTTCCAGCGGCGTGTGCAGGCGCTTCTTGGCCGTTTCGGCAAGCGTCGCCTGGGGCACCGTCTCGATGATCATTTGTGGGAATGGTGGAATAGGTTTGCCGGATTTCGTTTCCGTCTGTTTCGGGACGACAATCTCGACGTCGGCTTCCAGCGCTTCAAAGGCAAGCAGGTCTTCGACACGCCCGGAAATCAACCGCGTCGTTTTGGCCACCTTGCCCCATAAAATGCGCTCGTCCTTGCCGAGCTTACGGCCGCCCGTCATCACCGATACCTTTCCGCTGCTCCACGCGGTATCAATATATAAAAATCTGCGTCATTGCGCACGGTGCCGGCAAGCTCTCCCGCCTGGTCGCCAGATCCGGTGAAAATATCACCCCGCGCTGGTCCAATGATGGCCGAACCGGTATCCAGTGCCAACATCAGCCTGCCAAAGGGGTTGCCTTCATCGAGATGGGTCAGGCTGTTGGCGCTAATGAAAAACGGAAAACCGAATGTGTGGATCAGGCGATCAACCGCCAGGGAGCGACCAGCTACCAAAGGCACCTTGGCCGCGGCGATGGGGCCAAGGTCCAAACCCTCCACATCCGCTTCACGAAAGAAAATGTAGGACCGATTGTGCCAAAGGACCTCATCCACCTGCTCCGGGTGATCGCCCAGCCATCGACGGATCGTCTGCATGGATACAGTGGCGGGATCGAGCTCCCCCCTATCCAGCAAAAGACGGCCTATTGGAGAAAATTGATGCCCAGCCTTTGCTGCATAGGTGATGCGTTTGATCGTCCCATCGGTAAAGCGAAGCCGGGCTGCACCTTGAACATGGACGAAAAACAGATCGACCTTTGATCTGGCCCAGGCGATTTCCAGACCCCGACCTTCGAGATATCCCCGGTCGATCTCTCCCCGGTCGGGATAGGGAGAGATGTCCCCGTCCCGCTCGCGTCCAAACGCATAATAGGGGTCCATATTGGACGGTCTGTTATCGTCATCCAGATCGATGAGATCAGCCGGGCGCCGATAGATCGGATATTTCCAGATCGCATCGGGAGTATCAGACACGTCCAGCTCCGGTTCGTAAAAAGCCGTAACGAAACCGGTTTTGTTCGACGCTGGAGATATCTTGAAGGGAACGCATTGCTGTTCGAAAACACGGCGGGCGGCAGAGGCATCCTCCAGCGCCGCATTGTCCGCCGTCTCCAGCAAAGGAATAAGGTCTTTCACCTCGAGACCCAGCGCACCTGTGCGATAGGGCTTACCGCGCCGCAGATGGGCGAGAATCGCAAGCATGGCCGGAAACAACGCTGACGGGTCGTCCGTTTGCCAACCCGGCAACTGTTCGAACGACACCTGCTCTAAAGCGAAATTACGGCCCGCGTTGGTCATTGTTCGGATTCGGTCGCGATCAGTTTCCAGTTCGGGTCGCGCGAGCGAATATCGCGAGAGAAGGTCCAGATGTCGTCGACCTCGGAGACACTTTCCGCATCGCCATCGATGACCTTGCCATCCTTATCATATGTCGCAGAAATCAATTGGCTGACGATCCGCAGGGTGATCTGTTCTTCGGAAGAGCGGATGCTGGCGTGGGTTATATCGATCTTTTCGATGCCGACGAAAGTGGACTTGACCACTTCGCCACGGCTTTCGCGCTCGGAGATAGCGGCGTCGAAGCCCTCATAAACCTCCTTGGATAGAAGATTTTTGAGCGACTTGCGGTCTCCGTCGGCAAAGGCCATGACGATCATCTCGTAAGCCATCCGCGCACCATTCAAAAATTCCTTGGGGCGGAAAGATGGATCGCTCTTGGTCAATTCACGCAGCGAATCATTGAGTGCAGACCCTGCTGGCGCCATCGCATCAATTTCCGCGAAAGGATTTTCCTCGTCGGCATCGCCGCGACGAGGCAAGGTCACGACCTTGTTATCCTCAACAGGCGTTTTGGCAGCATCTCGGGGGCTGTAGGGATCTATCGGAGGCTTTTCATTGCCGGTACGACGGCCAAGAACGCTGCGCAACTGAAGAAAAATCAGCACTGCAGCCACAAGGAAAAACAATGTTATAAAGTCGCTTGAGCCCATCTTTTACCGAAACCGCCATTTAAATCTAATTTTCTACACATCATATAGTCTGCATCTGGTCATCATTCAAACCTGCAGATTCAATCGGTTCTATCAGATGTCCAACATAGTGATGATCTCGTCTCGATCCAGCATCGAATTTCCCGAAAGAAAGCTTTCGGCTCGGCGCTCCAATAACACGCAAGGCTAGCGATATGCGTTTCTCGTTTTTACCCGTCTTCGTTCTTCTGATGCCGATCCTCGAAATTGCCGGTTTCATCGTTGTTGGCAAGGCGCTGGGATTGTGGCTCACGCTGGCACTTATTCTGTTCACGTCATTTCTTGGGCTAATCATTCTCCGATCCGGCGGTATGGGCATGGTACGCGATCTGCAAAACGCCAGCCGCACCGGCGCCGAACCCGCGCAGACGATGATCAGCGGTGGTATGCGCGTCATTGCCGGTATCCTGCTATTCCTGCCGGGCTTCATCACGGATAGTCTCGGACTGCTTCTCCTCATTCCTTCTGTCAGAACATTGATCTGGAAAGCGATCGGTCCGCGTATTGTCGTGGCCAGCTCCTTCCGGACACAGGGTTTTCGCGGAGGTCCCCAAAATCCTGGATCTGCCAAGGTGGTCGATCTGGATGACGAGGACTTCCACCGCGATGGACCGAACACCTCTCCCTGGTCACAAAACAGGGATGATCGCGACCTGCCCAAACCGTAACGCCACCCTTCATATCGAAGGGTTGTAAGCCTATTGTCTAAATGATAGAGGGCTTTCCAAGAATTCAATCCGCGAGGACATAGTATGACCACTGAAAACGGTGCGCAGGACGGTGCAAACCCTTCCCTCAATATTCTGACCCAGTACACCAAGGATTTGTCCTTTGAAAATCCAGGTGCTCCCCGTTCGCTTCAGGCCCGTGACGGTGCGCCTGCGATCAACATCAACGTCAACGTCAACGCAAATCCGATTTCGGGTTCCGACTTTGACGTGGTCCTGACGCTGAACGCCGAAGCCAAGGATGGCGATAAGGTTCTATTTGTGGCCGAACTGGTCTATGGCGGCGTATTCCGCATCACCGGTTTCCCGCAGGAACACATGTTGCCTGTCCTCTTCATCGAGTGCCCTCGCCTGCTGTTCCCCTTCGCACGTCAGATCATCGCAGATGTCACACGCAATGGCGGCTTCCCGCCACTGATGATCGACCCTATCGATTTCTCGCAGATGTTCGCGCAGCGCGTTGCAGAAGAACAAGCCCGCGCAAAGGTCCAGGCTGTTCCAAACTGATTGCCAAGACATAGACAACACAGAAAACCCGGGTCAAAAGCCCGGGTTTATTTTTGGAAGACGATGATGTAACCGAGCCATCTACTTTGGCAGGTTTCGCCACATGCCATTCAGTGCTGGTATTTATTCCAGATCGCCTTGTCGCCCATCGCCAGAACAAGCTTTCCATGTGCAGCAGCCGTTTCAGGATCCAGCCTAGCGGGCAGGGTTTTTGTCCGCTGTAAAACCTCGACGGGGATTTCATCCGCCACGTCGATGGTTTGTGTCTTCGTCGCACTGCCAAACCCGAGCGCCGTCTGCCTGCCGCCGATCATCTCGATATAGACTTCAGCGAGAAGTTCGGAGTCGAGCAGCGCGCCATGCCGGCTGCGGTGTGAATTGTCGATACCGTATCTTCGGCAGAGCGCATCGAGGGAATTCGGACCCATCGGGTGCTTGCGCCGCGCCATGGACAGCGTGTCTGTCACCAGTTCCGGCGAAACCGGCTCTATGCCGAGGCGCGCGAATTCCGCATTGATGAAACCCATATCGAAGGTGGCATTATGCGCCACCCAACGCGCGCCTTCGAAGAAGTCACGGATCTCCTGAACAACCTCCTCAAATTTCGGCTTGTCCTGCAAAAACTCGTCGGTGATACCGTGAACCGCTAGAGCATCCGGGTGCACCTTGCGGTCGGCCGGATTGATATAGAGGTGGATCGTCTTGCCGGTCGGGAAATGGTTGAACAGTTCGATGCCGCCGATTTCGATGATCCGGTCGACCTTCGATTCCAGCCCGGTGGTTTCTGTATCGAATATGATTTCGCGCATCGTTAGACCTTTCCGTCCCGTCTGTTCCGCAAGGTAACAAGCACCGCCTTCACCTGTTCGCGGGCATCGTCTATTCCCCGCCCCGTATCGATAATGAAATCGGCGCGCTTTCTCTTTTCCTCATCCGGCATTTGCCGCGCAAGCACCATCTGAAACTTTTCCTCGCTCATCCCCGGTCGGGCCAAGACCCGCTGCCGCTGTATATCCGGCGCACAGCTGACGACCACCACGACATCGACTCGGGTGTGAGCATCTGTCTCAAACAACAGAGGAATATCAAGCAGCGAAAATTCGGTGCCACGTTTGCGCTCATCCTCAAGAAATTCCTGCTGCTTCCGACGCACGAGCGGATGCACAATCCCCTCCAAGATTTTAAAATTAGCCGGATTCTGTCTTAGCATTTCGCCAAGCTTTTGACGATCGACCTTGCCTTCCATTGTCGTGCCTGGAAAATCCGCTTCTATCAATGAGACCGCTTCCTGCTCATATAGCTGATGCACGGCAGCATCTGAATCGAACACGGCGACGCCTTGCTGTGCGAACAGTTCGGCTGTGGTCGATTTTCCCATACCGATCGATCCGGTAAGCCCGATGATGATCATCCGTGCCTATCCATATCCGCGATAACCAAGGATCTCAGCGTATTATGCACCTGCGGTCTTTGACCGAACCATTTTTCAAAGCCGGGTTTTGCCTGGTGAAGAAGCATGCCAAGGCCATCCACGACAGTATAGCCCTGACGCTCGGCCATTTTTAAAATGGGTGTCTTCAGCGGAACATAGACAATGTCGGTGACGACAGCATCACTGCGCAGGTTTGAAAAACCGATATCCGGTACGTCGCCACCGTCCATGCCTAGAGATGTGGTGTTGACGAAAAGACCGGCATCCTTGGTCACTTCGTCCATTGCCTGCATCGAATGTGCAAAGACATTAATCCCGAACCGATCTCGCAATTCTTGCGCGCGCGCAACCGTTCGGTTCACAACATGAATTTCGGAAATTCCACGATTGCGTAGCGCCTGAATAACAGCCCTGCTCGCACCGCCGGCACCCAATACCACCGCGCGGCTTGTCTTGTCCCATCCAGGATGCAACGCATCCAGATTGGATGTGAAACCATAGCCATCCGTGTTCGATGCATGTAACAGGCCGTCCTCTAGCCAGAGGGTGTTCACGGCTCCTAATTCCTGCGCGATCTCATCCGGCCGATCTGCCAATCGATAGGCGGATTCCTTATGAGGTATCGTGACGTTGCCACCGACAAAACCATTGCCCGCTTTCAGTTCTGCTATGAAGTTACCGAATGTCTCGGGTGAAACTTCAACTGCCTGGTAGGAGCCATTGATGCCGAATGTTTTCAGCCAATGCCCATGAATCAGGGGAGAACGGGAGTGCTTTATCGGATAGCCGGTGACGAAGGCTTTCATGGTTAATGTTTCACGTGAATCAGCCATCGATCATGTCCAGTTCGCGAAGTTTTGTTAAGAGAGGCAACAAGGGCAGCCCAAGAATGGTGAAATAGTCGCCGTTGATCGCAGTAAACAGCTGAATTCCTTCGCCCTCCAACTGATAGGCGCCAACACTCGAAAGCACGTCCGGTCCCACCCGTCCGAGATGGCGAGCTACAAAAGCGTCATTCAATTCCCGCACCGTCATGTCTGCAATAGTGACGATGTCCCAGATGATTTCGCCGTTTAAAGCCAAAGCAGCCCCGCAATTGAGACGATGCGTTTTACCCGATAGCGACATCAAGTTGGCATGTGCCTCCGTCATATCCTTTGACTTGTGATAAATTCTTGTACCGAGTGACATCGTCTGGTCACACCCCAGAACAATTGCTTGCGGGTTCAACACGCTGACCGCGATGGCTTTTGCCCTCGCAAGCTCCACTGCAATTCTGTCCGGTGTCGCGCCTTGCCTTTCAAGCTCTGCATCGACGGCACGCTCATCGATATCGGCTGGCTGAGCGGAAAAGCGCAAGCCGGCATTGCGCATCAGTGTCTGGCGTGACGCACTGGAAGAGGCGAGAATAAGGTCTGTTTTCATCAACCACGGTCTCCGAACGGTTTGGCGAAGGGATTAACGTGTCCGTTGACGAAGGGCAAGAATAGCAGCCGCCGTCTCTTCAATGGAGCGCCGTGTCACATCGATCAAAGTCCAATTGTTGCGGGCGCACAGTGCACGAGCATATTTCAGCTCCTCCATAATTGTAGCACGGTCGATATATTGCCCGCGATCAAAGCCGCTTGTCGTCCCCAACTCTCGGTGTTCCCGGACCTGAGAAATGCGATCCGATGTCGCAACAAGCCCGACGATCAGCGGCTTGGTTGCCTTATAGAGACTTGGCGGCAGAGGAACGCCTGGCACGACTGGAATGTTGGCAGTTTTGATACCCCGATTGGCGAGATAGATACTTGTCGGTGTCTTGGACGTTCGACTGATACCGATTAGAACGACGTCAGCCTCGTCATAATTTTCAGGCATCTGCCCGTCATCATGATCCATCGCGAAATCAAGCGCCTCGATGCGTGCAAAATAATCTGCGTTGAGCGCATGCTGGGCTCCGACCCGTCGTCTTGATGCCGTCCCAAGATAGGTCTGGAAAATGCCGATGACCGGTTCCAGAACATTGACGCAGGGCACGCCGATGGCATGGCATCGCAGATCGAGAAATTCCGCCAGCTTCTCGTCGACGATCGTATAGAGCACGATGCCAGGTTCTTTATCGATACTGTCGACCACCTGCTGAAGCTGCTTCTGGTTTCTGATCATGGGATACACATGTTCCAGAGGCATGGCCGCATGGAACTGCGCAGACACCGCCCTGCCCGCCGACATCAGAGTCTCACCCGTGGAGTCAGAAATCAGATGAAGATGGAAGAAGCTTTTCTGGTTCTCCACGCTGTTTTCGTCTCCCTGTTGATAACGGTGAACAAGATGAGGCTTTGCCCGGCGTAATGGTTCGCAAGGCGCAAAACCGTCTCTTTATCCCCAATCGGCTTTTCGTGTAGCAAGCAAAGCCCCGCTTGTGAATTGTGAGGACAATCACAGGCCGTTAAAAATCCTTAGGCTCTTATCCACATGCAAAACAAATATCCGAACATCACAACTCTCTGTTTTCTATCGGATATTTCATCTTATCCGCGATATCCTTTGGACTTGATGCAGCTGATATCATGGGGATTTGGAGGTTTCGCCCTATGCGGCATATCAGCCGGATAGGATTTAATCCTTGCTACTCACAGACTCTAAGAAATAGAAAATCTTAAGAATCTCTTTTATTTTATTTTTAGAAAAGATGAGCCGATGTCTGAACGTAGCGTTTTGAAGGTTTTGAATGGAGAGGCACTCAGCCCTCCTCCGATCTGGCTTATGAGGCAGGCAGGTCGCTACCTTCCCGAATATCGAGAAACGCGCAAAGTCGCAGGAAGTTTCCTGGACTTGTGTTATAATCCAGAGCTCGCAACTGAAGTCACGCTTCAGCCTATTCGGCGGTTCGATCTGGATGCCGCGATTTTGTTTTCGGACATTCTGGTGATCCCGGATGCCCTGAAACGCAATGTGACGTTCACCGAGGGTAAGGGTCCCGCCATGGACCCGATTGACCCCGCCGGTATTTTGGCTTTGAAGCCCGACAACATCCTGCCGCATCTCCAACCGGTATTCGAAGCGGTTCAAAAGCTTCGGAATGATTTGCCGTCGAAAACCACGCTTCTCGGCTTTTGTGGCGCGCCCTGGACAGTGGCCACCTATATGATTGCTGGTCACGGCACGCCTGATCAGGCCCCTGCCCGCCTCTTCGGCTACCAGCATCCTGAAGCCATGGAGAAGCTTCTCGCATTTCTGGCTGAGGTCTCAGCCGATTATCTGGTAGCACAGCTCGATGCTGGCGCGGATGCTGTTCAAATCTTCGATTCCTGGGCAGGTGTGCTGGGTGAGAAGGAGTTTGAGGATTACGCCGTCAAACCGGTCGCGAGGATCATCCAGTCGGTGCGTGCCCGTAAACCGGATGCCAAGATCATCGCCTTTGCAAAAGGTGCTGGCATTCTGTTGAAGGACTATCGCCAAAAAACCAAAGCCGATGCGATCGGCCTCGACTGGGCTGTACCTTTGTCCTTCGCCCGTGATCTGCAGAAAGACGGCCCTGTGCAGGGCAACCTCGACCCCATGCTGATGATTGCTGGCGGCAAGGCGCTCGAAGACGGGATCGATGTTATCCTTGACAGTCTCGGCGGTGGACCGCTGATCTTCAATCTCGGCCACGGTATCACCCCCCAGGCAGACCCCGAGAACGTCGCAGGGCTCGTCGCGAGGGTTCGTTCTCACGGGGTGACGAAATGAGCCAGAACGAGCAAGCGGGCAATCAACAGACCTCGGCAAAGGCTGGTCGCAAGACGCGGCTGAGGGCCGGTATGGCATTGGTTGGCTTCGTGGCGCTGATGGCTGTCGTTCTGCACGTGGATCCGGCCGACGCCTATCTCTGGATCAAGGCGTTGCACATCATCGCTGTGATTTCCTGGATGGCTGGCCTGTTTTATCTGCCACGGCTGTTCATCTACCACACGGATGCGGCGCCTGGATCGGAGTCCTCTGAAACCTTCAAAGTCATGGAACAGCGGCTTTTGAAGGTGATTATGAACCCGGCCATGATGATTTCCTGGGTTCTTGGCCTCTACCTCGCCTGGTCTGTTTATGGATTTTCCGGCGGGTGGCTGCATGCAAAAATTGGTCTCGTGGTGCTCATGACGGCTGCCCACATTTATTTCAGCCGCAGCGTCAGACGCTTTGCCCGCGATGAAAATACACACACTGCCCGTCACTGGCGGTTGATGAACGAGGTTCCGACGGTTCTGATGATTGCCATAGTCATACTTGTGGTTGTGAAACCCTTCGCTTGAGAGGCGTTCACGATAATTTTCTCGGAATTGGTGCTTTCCTCTTGCAGCTTTACGGTTGAATCGCTATTTTCCCGTAACCCATCTCAATGGCATGTGAATTACTCAGCCGTCTGCGGGACGCCCCCAGTACCTGATTCGCGATCAAGCCTTTCCCCACACACATATTTTAAAGACGGTCTTTCTCTTCATGGCTGAAATGAAGCTTCAGGAACTTAAAAGCAAATCCCCTACCGATTTGCTGACATTTGCGGAATCTCTGGAAGTCGAAAATGCGAGCACGATGCGCAAGCAGGAGCTCATGTTTGCCATCCTCAAGGTTCTCGCAAGTCAGGACATCGAGATCATCGGCGAAGGCGTCGTCGAAGTTCTCCAGGATGGATTTGGCTTCCTGCGTTCGGCCAATGCGAATTATTTGCCAGGCCCTGACGATATCTACATCTCCCCTTCGCAAATCCGCCGTTTCTCTTTGAAAACAGGCGATACGGTTGAGGGACCGATCCGTGGACCGAAAGAGGGTGAGCGCTACTTCGCGCTGCTCAAGGTCAACACGATCAATTTCGATGATCCGGAAAAAATCCGTCACAAGGTGCATTTCGACAATCTGACGCCTCTCTATCCGAATGAGCGCTTCAAGCTCGAGCTGGAAGTTCCGACATCCAAGGATCTTTCCGCTCGCGTCATGGATCTAGTTGCACCACTTGGTAAAGGTCAGCGCGGCCTTATCGTTGCGCCGCCGCGTACCGGTAAAACCGTTCTGTTGCAGAACATTGCGCACTCGATCACCGCCAATCATCCGGAGTGCTACCTGATCGTTCTCCTGATCGATGAACGACCGGAAGAAGTCACCGATATGCAGCGCTCCGTGAAGGGCGAAGTCGTTTCCTCGACCTTCGATGAACCCGCTGTTCGTCACGTCCAGGTCGCTGAAATGGTTATCGAAAAAGCCAAGCGTCTTGTCGAACATGGCCGTGACGTTGTTATTCTGCTCGATTCGATCACGCGCCTTGGTCGTGCCTACAACACGGTTGTCCCATCTTCGGGTAAGGTTCTGACAGGTGGTGTTGATGCCAACGCCTTGCAGCGCCCTAAGCGCTTCTTCGGTGCTGCCCGTAACATTGAAGAAGGCGGTTCGTTGACGATTATCGCGACCGCGCTGATCGATACCGGCAGCCGTATGGACGAAGTGATCTTCGAGGAATTCAAGGGTACCGGTAACTCTGAAATTGTTCTTGATCGTAAGGTTGCCGATAAGCGCATCTTCCCGTCGATGGATATTCTGAAGTCCGGCACGCGTAAGGAAGACCTGCTGGTGCCACGCCAGGATCTTCAGAAAATCTTCGTGCTCCGCCGCATTCTGGCGCCGATGGGTACAACGGATGCGATCGAGTTCCTTATCGACAAGCTTAAGCAGACGAAGACAAATGGTGATTTCTTCGATTCCATGAACACCTGATCTTTCAAGCAATCATGCTAACCGACCTTAGGCCGCGTCCGTCATTCGGATGCGGCCAATTGTTTTAGTGAGATGACGGTCCATGTCTCAGTCCAACGATACGATCTATGCTTTATCTAGCGGCTCGCTACCGGCTGGTGTCGCCGTCCTGCGATTGAGCGGCACCAAGGCGCTGGAGGCGTTGAGCTTAGTCATTGCCGGCGATCTGCCGCAACCGCGCAGAGCTGCGTTAAAAACGATTCGTAACCGAAACAAAGAGGAATTGGATCAGGCGCTTGTTCTGCAGTTTCCTGCTCCGCACTCGTTTACGGGTGAAGATTGCGTAGAGATCCACATTCATGGCAGCCGGGCGGTTGCGGAAGCTGTTTTCGCTGAGCTTGATTCCATTTCAGGCATGCGCCCTGCGGAAGCCGGTGAATTTTCGAAACGTGCTTATGACAACGGCAAAATGGATCTGCTGGAGATCGAAGGCCTTGCTGATCTCCTGAAGGCCGAGACAGAGATGCAGCGACGTCTTGCAGTCGAGCAGACCAGCGGGCGCCTGTCCGAACTTTATGATGGCTGGGCAAAGCGACTGACGCGGTCTCGCGCTTTGATCGAGGCGGAGCTGGATTTTTCTGATGAGGAAGATGTTCCCGATTCGGTCGCCGAGCAGGTCTGGCATGATGTCTCCGTTCTTCATGAAGAGCTGACAGCTCACCTCCGGGCGCGGTCATCCTCGGAAATCGTCCGCGATGGCTTCAAGGTCGCTTTGGTCGGCGCACCGAATGTCGGAAAGTCCAGCCTCCTCAACGCTCTCAGCGGTCGAGATGTCGCTATTGTGACCGATATCGCTGGCACGACGCGCGACGTCTTGAGCGTCGATCTCAATATCAACGGTTACCTAGTCACGGTGTTTGACACGGCGGGTCTGCGAGAAACAACTGATGTTGTGGAACTCGAAGGCGTGAGGCGGACAAAGCAAACCGCAGGGCGGGCTGACCTTGTTCTGTTGCTTTCGGATATCGATTCGGACCCGCAACAACTACGCGAACTGGACGAATTGCCTTTCACGGGAGTGAGGACAAAGGCTGATCTCGCGCATTTCGCTGGTGATTCCGAAGATGCCCTCTCTATTTCTGTTAAGACTGGATTTGGACTGGACCGTTTGCGTCAGCATATTGCTAGCGAGCTCGAGCGGCTGGTTGGGTCGTCACTGACGCTCGTGCCGGGCAGAGCAAGACACAAGAAACGCCTTGAAGAGACGTTAAACTATGTTAGGGATGCGCTGAAATCTGAAGGCATGGATTTGGCGATCCGGTCGGAGTATCTTCGGCTAGCCGCAACCTCTCTTGGCCGGATCACCGGGCGTGTCGATGTTGAAGAGCTACTCGGCGTCATATTTTCCGAGTTTTGTATCGGTAAATGATTCACGTGAAACACTCGCACTCTGATAAGGTGCGTCAACAGCAAAGAGATTTATAATGACATATGATGTCGTTGTAATAGGTGGTGGTCACGCTGGAAGCGAAGCAGCGGCGGCTGCCGCGCGCCATGGCGCAAAAACGGCTTTGCTGACGCACAACAAAGAGACCATTGGTGTCATGTCCTGCAATCCTGCTATTGGAGGTCTTGGAAAAGGCCATCTGGTTCGTGAAATTGATGCGCTTGATGGACTGATGGGCAGGGTCGCTGATGCAGGTGGCATTCAATTTCGTATGCTCAACCGCAAAAAAGGGCCTGCTGTTCGCGGACCCAGGACTCAGGCCGATCGCCGTCTCTATCGCGAGGCGATGCAGACTGAGATTGGCAGCATCGACAATTTAACAGTGATAGAGGGCGACGCCTACGATATCGACATGGTCAATGGAGCCGTCGCCGCTGTTGTCATGGCTGATGGTTTTAGAATTCCATGTGCCGCAGTGGTCTTGACCAGCGGTACATTCCTGCGTGGACTCATTCATATCGGTTCCGAAAAGATTCCAGCGGGGCGTGTTGGTGAAAAGCCCTCAGTCGGGCTTTCAGATACTCTCGCGCGTGCTGGCTTGGCGATGGGTCGTCTTAAGACTGGAACCCCTGCGCGACTGGATGGCAAGACCATCGATTGGGACGCCGTCGAGCGTCAGGGCGCCGATGCTGACCCGGTACCGTTTTCCTTTATGACAGAGAAGATCGTCAATCCGCAGATTGATTGTGGTGTGACGCGCACAACATCGGCTGGCCATAAAATCATTCAGGACAACATCCATTTATCGGCGATGTATTCGGGACAGATTGAGGGCGTCGGCCCACGGTACTGCCCCTCAATCGAGGATAAGATCGTTCGCTTCGGCGAGCGTGATGGCCACCAGATTTTTCTTGAGCCTGAAGGCTTGGATGACGATACCATATACCCCAACGGTATCTCGACTTCGCTGCCTGCCAATGTTCAGGGGATGTTCATCCAGACAATCCCGGGCTTGGAAAAGGTTACGATCCTTCAGCCCGGCTATGCCATTGAGTACGACTATGTCGATCCAAGGGAACTCAAACCTTCGCTTGAATGCAAGAAGGTACCCGGATTATTCCTCGCCGGGCAAATCAATGGCACGACGGGCTATGAAGAAGCCGCAGCACAGGGTCTCGTCGCCGGCCTGAATGCCTCAATTTTGGCTAGTGGAGGCAAACCCGTCCATTTCAGCCGCACAGAATCGTATATCGGTGTCATGATCGACGACCTGACGTCAAAAGGTGTAACAGAACCCTATCGTATGTTCACATCAAGGGCGGAATATAGACTCTCGCTGCGAGTTGATAATGCCGATCTCCGTTTGACGCCATTTGGAATAAACGCGGGCATCATCGGCACAGCGAGATCTCAAAGATTTGTGGAATTCGTTCAAGAGCTTGAACGTAGCAGGTTGGTTTTGAAAGAAAGTTCTGTCACTCCTACGGAGGCTGCAAAGCATGGATTGAAGCTGAATCATGATGGGCAGAGAAGATCTGCTTATGAGCTACTGGCCTATCCCGATATTACCTTCGACACTCTCAAATCGGTATGGCCAGAATTCCAAGGCATATCTCCCAAAGTGAGTGAGGTCCTGGAAATTGAAGCCAGCTACGCGGTGTATATGCAGCGCCAAAGTGCTGACATTATTGACATCAAACGCGACGAGGACAGAGTGATCCCCGAGGACTTCGATTTCTCGATTCTTTCCGGTCTGTCCAACGAGCTGAAGCAAAAGCTCCAAAAGGCTAGGCCTGCGAACATTGCGCAAGCCGGTCGCGTCGACGGGATGACACCCGCGGCCATTTCACTCATTCTTGCCCTCGTCAAAAAGGGCTCTCATACGCAAACTCCAAAGTTGCACGTACAGCCATAACGAGTCCCAATATGATGATAAACGGTGAGAGTGTTTCACGTGAAACACAAGAGCGTCTTGAACACTTTGTCAATATCTTCAAAAAATGGAATGCAACGACCAACCTCGTGGCACCCTCCACGCTCGGTGACCTGTGGTCCCGACATATTGCGGATAGTGCCCAAATATTTCAGCTCTCTCGGGTTCCTAAAATCTGGGTGGATCTCGGAAGTGGTGGTGGATTTCCAGGCATTGTTACGGCGATTTTCATGGCCGAGTTGGATGACGGGTGGGTTCATCTCGTTGAGAGCAATAACAAAAAAGCAGGATTCCTCCGCTCGGCACTGAGGGAAACCGGTGCGCGGGGAACCGTGCACCCGGTCCGCATTGAAGCCGCCCCACCCGCGATCGGCAGATGTGATGCGATCTCTGCACGGGCGCTCGCCGAACTCGACTTGTTATTCAAGTATGTCGAACCTTGGACGGAGAAAAACGAGAACCTGCGTTGCTATTTCAATAAAGGCCGGGATTATGAGGCCGAAGTGCAAAAAGCGCGTGGTCGTTGGGATTTCGATCTGTTAAGACATCAGAGCAGCGTCGAAGCGAGTTCTGTTGTTCTTGAAATCACTCATCTTGCCTCGAAAAGCTGATTTACCAAGTCAGGTGCGCCAGCATGTTCGAAAAAAACCGGATCATTACGATAGCAAACCAGAAGGGTGGCGTTGGTAAGACGACGACAGCCATCAATCTTGCAACTGCATTGGCGGCAATCGGCGAGCGTGTTCTGGTGGTTGATCTCGATCCCCAGGGAAACGCGAGCACCGGGCTAGGCATAGATCGGCGGACCCGTAAGCTGTCCTCCTATGATTTGCTCGTTGGTACGAATTCAGTGGCAGAAGTTGCGGTTCCGACGGCGGTTCCAAACCTCGATATTGTTGCGTCAACAATGGATTTGCTCGGGTTCGAGATGGAGGTGGCAAATTCCGCCAATCGCGTCTTTTTCCTGCGCAATGCACTCCAGGCCGATGACGCGCGCTATTCCTACATTCTGGTAGATTGCCCGCCCTCGTTCAACCTTTTGACCATGAACGCTATGGCTGCGGCACACTCCGTGCTTGTTCCCTTGCAATGCGAATTCTTCGCGCTCGAAGGTTTGAGCCAGTTGCTGGACACGGTCAATCAGATCAGGGGTACGGTCAATCCTACGTTGGACATTCAGGGCATCGTATTAACAATGTTCGATTCCCGCAACAATCTCGCTCAGCAGGTCGTCAATGATGTCCGGACGCATCTGGGCGAAAAGGTGTATCACACGCTCATTCCTCGGAATGTGCGCGTGTCCGAGGCACCTTCTTACGGAAAGCCTGCCATCCTGTACGATCTGAAATGCGCGGGCAGCCAGGCTTACTTGCAGCTGGCATCTGAAGTCATTCAGCGCGAGCGGTTGCGGAAAGCCGCCTAGGCTACGAGTATAAACGTATAAACGCGGAATGCGATGACCACTGCGGACGCGTGATTGTGGAGTTGACTATGAGCGATGATCTTTCAAAACGCCGCCTTGGACGCGGTCTTGCAGCGTTGATCGGGGAGATGGACCAACCCCTTCCTGTGGGTGAGCCGCAACGCGCAGTGAATGCAGATCGTACGATCCCGATTGAGTTCATCGCCCGCAGCGCGCGCAACCCGCGCCGTCATTTTGATGAAAGCGAGCTTCAGGATCTTGCGTCCTCCATCCGCCAGCATGGTATCGTTCAGCCGGTCGTTGTCCGTACCACGAGCCAGGACCGATATGAGATTATTGCCGGGGAGCGTCGCTGGCGCGCGGCGCAACTGGCAGGCTTTACGGAAGTTCCGGTCATTGTTCGTGATGTGGATGATCGCACCGCACTTGAGTTGGCAATCGTTGAAAACGTTCAGAGGTCAGATCTTAATCCTCTGGAAGAAGCGATGGGTTACGACCAGCTCATCGCCGAGCATGGCTATACGCAAAATGATCTGGGTGAGATTATCGGCAAAAGCCGCAGCCATGTCGCCAACAGTCTGCGCCTGTTGAAGCTTCCTGAACCTGTTCGAGAGATGTTGTCGCAAGGGTCCCTGTCCGCTGGCCACGCCAGAGCCTTGGTTTCGACGTCGGATCCGACCCACCTCGCCCGCTCTATCGTCTCGAAAGGTCTGTCTGTTCGTGAGGCGGAACGTCTGGCGCAGGCCGACATACACACGCAGCTTAATCCGTCGCTGCCACGCCGTGAAGAACATGAAAAGGATTCCGATACCGTCGCGCTTGAGCGCACGCTTTCTGACGCTTTGGGACTTGATGTGAAGATCAATCACAAGGGGAGCGGTGGCCACATCCGCATCAATTACCGCACACTGGAGCAGTTGGAAGCCGTGTGTCGTCTTCTCGAGCAAAAATAACACAAATATTTGATTTTTATATATAATTTTCGATAAAGGCAGGGCCAGGATGGCCTTGCTTAAAAGTCGATTGCACGACCTTTGATTTCATAATCGCCAAACCGCACGGGCTCGGGACCGCCTCGACCACCTGTTTCCGGTGGCAACTTGAGCGCTTTTGCCGCTTTGCGACGCTCTTCGGCTTCTTTCAGTGCGCGCTCTGCCGCAGGCGAAAGTCTCTTTTCATTGTCGCCGCTATTGTCGTTGTCTGCGTCTTGCATAGATCTCAAGGCCTTATAACAGAATATTGAAATACGTCTGTTCGTAACCAGATTATATAAGTCACTGTGGCTTGGTAAGTCATTTCACCTGTTAAACGGAGATTTTTGGATGAACGTGATGCGTACAGCCATGTTGTTGGCGTTCATGACCGCTTTGTTCATGGGGATTGGCTTCCTGATTGGCGGTACTGGCGGGATGATGATCGCCCTGCTGGTGGCAGCGGGTATGAACCTGTTTTCGTACTGGAATTCAGACAAGATGGTGCTGAAGGCCTACCATGCGCAGGAAATCGATGAGCGCAATGCGCCAGATTTCTTCGCCATGATCCGCGACTTGTCGCATAATGCCGGTTTGCCCATGCCGAAGGTCTACGTTTACGATAGCCCGCAACCCAATGCCTTCGCAACCGGCCGCAATCCTCACAATGCAGCAGTTGCTGCGTCAACCGGGCTCATGGAAAGCCTCACACCCCATGAGGTGGCCGGGGTCATGGCGCACGAGTTGGCGCACATCCAGAATCGCGACACTTTGACCATGACCATCACGGCCACGCTGGCGGGTGCGATTTCCATGTTGGGAAATTTTGCGTTTTTCTTCGGTGGCAACCGCGAGAACAACAATCCGCTTGGCTTCGTCGGCGTGCTGGTGGCGATGATCGTCGCACCGCTTGCCGCCATGCTGGTGCAGATGGCGATTAGCCGCACCCGGGAATATTCAGCCGACCGGCGCGGCGCCGAGATTTGTGGAAACCCGCTTTGGCTTGCCTCTGCACTGCAAAAGATCGCTGGCGCCGCCAAGCAAATTCACAATGACGACGCCGAGAGAAACCCGGCGACAGCGCATATGTTCATCATCAACCCGCTCTCCGGTGAGCGGATGGACAATCTTTTTTCCACACACCCCAACACCGATAACCGAATTGCTGCACTTCACGCGATGTCGCAGGGTTTCGCGCAGCCATCGACCTCACACCCGACAAGTGCTAAGGCGGTCCGCAAATCACGCTCTGTTCCCGACACTGGTCTTGGGAAAGGCGATCGCAATGAGCGCAAAGGTCCCTGGTCTTGACATCGAACTCTCCCGCCAAACCGGCAAAACATCATAATCGCAAGCCGTCTGGTGGGCATAACGACGCAGCATCTTATGCGGACGATTGGAAGCCCGGGCTTGCCGCTCGCGTGGCCGCCGTCAAGATCATATCCGCGGTGCTGGACAAAAAGACATCGCTGGATGGCATGCTGGATGCTGAGAATGGAAACCCTGCTTACCGGGCACTGAGCCTTCCTGACCGAGCTCTTGTGCGTGCTATCGTCAACACGTCCCTGCGACACCTACCGCGCATTGAGGCGGCTTTGGCGATGCTGCTGGATGGCCCGCTGCCACAGGGAGCGCGATCATTACACCACGTGCTCGCCGTCGGTGTCACACAGATGCTGTATCTCGATATCCCCGACCATTCAGCTGTCGATCTGGCTGTGGAACAGGCGCATCGAGATCCACGCAACCGTCGTTTCGTTAAACTCGTCAACGCTGTCTTGCGGCGTCTGGGGCGCGAAAAAGAAGATGTTTTGCAGGCGGTAAGTGCCGTTCCGGTTTTGCCTGGTTGGTTCTACAGCCGGCTGGTCGACGTTTACGGCAAGGATGCGGCTGCGGCTATGGCCGAGGCGCAGCTTATTCCCTCGGTCATTGATGTGACCGTAAAGTCTGATCCTGATCACTGGGCTGAAAAGCTGAATGGCACGGTGATGCCAAACGGCAGTGTCCGGCTTGGCTCTTTTGATGGGTCAGTGGCGGGCTTGGATGGCTTTTCTGATGGCGAATGGTGGGTGCAGGACTTTTCTGCCAGCCTGCCGGTGCGACTGATGGGCGACCTCACCGGCAAACGCGTGGCCGATCTATGTGCCGCACCTGGCGGCAAGACGGCACAGCTTATTCTCGCCGGTGCGGATGTGACTGCGCTCGATCAATCCGGTAACCGCTTGAAGAGGCTGCGAGAAAATCTTGATCGATTGAAGCTGAAAGCCGAGACGATCGAAAGCAACATGCTGAAATTTCAGCCGGATGTTTTGTTCGATGCTGTGCTTCTCGATGCGCCCTGTTCTTCCACGGGCACTCTGCGCAAGCATCCGGATGTCTGCTGGACCAAGGATGAACGCGATATCGCCAAGCTTGCGGCCTTGCAAGAACAGATGCTTCGCCATGCCATGACCATGGTCAAACCCGGTGGCATCATCGTGTTCTCCAATTGCTCTCTCGATCCGTCCGAAGGGGAAGAGATGGTGGCGAAGGTTCTGGCCAGCGAGCCATCCCTGCAGCGTGTACCAACGCGTAAAGGCGACTTCCCCGGTTTGGAAGCAGCTATCAACGATGAAGGTGATCTGCGCACGACGCCCGATATGTTTGGTGGTGTTGACGGGTTTTATGCTGCGGTTCTGCGTGTATCGTAAGCCTTTTCGCTGGGCGTTAAGATATTGGGCCTGATTTTCGGTCTGGCATGACGGATGCAGGTCATGCCAGTTTCAGATCATTTACAAAATATGAAGTTTTTCCTGAAATATTGATCAATGTTGCAATCGCAGTATGACGTCCTTTTCCCAAAGGGCGGTGCGGAAATTCGGACGCACAAAGGTCGCTTTCATCCCTTCAATCGGCCGCCAGGCATGACAATCACAAGAGTTCTGGCCTAGCCACTGAAACAGAACACGTCCCAAAGTGGGCGGGAAACGCAAGTTTGGTCACATCCCTGAAAAGCGGCTTCAATGTCGCGGGGCTCTTTATACGGCTTCTTAAAAACCGGGCCATGATCGGCATCGCGCCATCACGGCTGCGTTTTTTGAGGGTGGCAGACCGTGTTCCCTCTGGCTTGGTTGCTGCTCCCACGGATCTGCGCGCTGTTGATCCTTACGTCGCACAGGAACTTGTTCATGGCCGCATTGCGCTTGCCGGGCGTATTCTGGACACAGGCGGAGCATCGCCATTCATGCTTGAAATGCCCTCGGCAGCTTTCGAAGAACGGCTCCATGCCTTTGGCTGGCTACGCCACGTTCGTGCCAGCAAATCGGACGAGGCTTGCGCGCGTTCCAGATTTCTTGTTTCCGATTGGATCGCTCTTTATGGACGTCGGATCAAAGGCGTCGCCTGGACTCCGGAAATTGCCGCACAGAGGCTGATTGCCTGGCTATCGCATTCGCCGGTCGTGTTGCAGAACGCTGATGCCGGGTTCTATCGCCGCTTTCTGAAAAGCCTGGGATACCATGTGCGATATCTCAACCTCATCGCCAAATATGCGCCCGATGGTGAAATTCGTCTGAAAATCCGCATTGCACTCGCTGTCGCGTCGATTTCGTTGCCGAACAGAGCCGCAAGAATCGCGCGTCACGGCATGAAACTCGATCGCGAACTGGAGCGCCAGGTGCTACCCGATGGCGGGCACGTATCGCGCAACCCGCGGGTGATGCTGGACCTTTTGCTTGACCTGTTGCCCCTGCGGCAGAGCTATATCAATCTCGGCCATGACGTCCCGCCCGGGCTGGTGCCCGCGATCGACCGCATGTTTCCCGCCATTCGGTTCTTCCGCCATCAAGATGGCGATCTGGCGCTATTCAACGGGGCGACGGTTACCCTCGCCAATGAACTGGCTTCCGTGCTGCGATACGACGAGACATCGGGTCGTCCATCCCGCGCTCTACCAGATATTGCCTATCAGCGGCTGTCGGCCGGAACGACCGTGCTTATCGTGGACACGGGACTCCCACAGACATTGGAGCTTTCGAAAGGCGCGCATTGTGGCTGTTTATCCTTCGAGCTGTCTTCGGTTCGAAACCGGTTTATCGTCAATTCCGGTTTTCCTGCCCATGCTGCCATCGATTTCAGACGTGCCAGCCGTTCGACTGCTGCACATTCGACGGTGACCCTCAACGATACCTCGTCCTCGCGTCTTTCCCGCTCACGGCTTCTTGGACCGATTGTGATACCGGGTGTGACTGAGGTCAATGTCGAGCGCCTGACCGATCAGAAGGGTGCCGATGTGCTGATCGCATCTCACGACGGTTACGTCCAGCTGTTCGGATATGTTCACGAACGCGAATTGGAACTGAATGCCAGCGGCACCAAGATCAAGGGCCGCGACAGCTTTCAGCCGTCTCAGGATGGCAAAAAAAGAGCGATTGCAGGAGGCCTGGATGCCGTATCGCGGTTCCATATCCATCCGTCCATCCAACTGACGCAGCTGGATGAGGAATCCGTCTCGATGAGCGCGGCTGACGGTACAGGCTGGGTGTTTTCCGCGCCAGGGCAGATCGTCAACATCGCAGAGGACGTGTTTATGGCAGATGCTTCCGGTATCCGCCCGTCGCAACAGATCGAAATCCCGTTCAATCCGGCAGAGACAATGGACGTGCGCTGGCTCATCGAAAAGAAGCCGTCGTAAGCCACTTACGTCCCGGAAACTGGCGCTGATTCATCCAGCTGTGCGTCGGCCCATGTTTATTAATGGGCAAAGCTGTGCTAACGCGGCGGCAACCGCCGGATGGCTCACCCCCCGGCCTGTCTTTTCCGCATTACGGAGTTGTACCGATGGCTGTCGTTTCCAAGAAAATCCCCGCTCCTGATAAAGTCAAAATCCGCACAGCGTTGCTTTCTGTGTCTGACAAAACAGATATCGTCGAGCTGGCGGGTGCGCTGGTCAAGATGGGTGTGAGGCTTCTGTCGACGGGTGGCACGTCCAAGGCCATCGCCGATGCGGGTCTGCCGGTGACGGATGTGTCCGACATTACGCAATTTCCTGAAATCATGGATGGCCGCGTCAAGACATTGCACCCCAATGTGCATGGCGGTCTCTTGGCAATTCGGGATGATGCCGAGCATGTGGAAGCTATGCGCGCCCACGGCATCGAAGCCATCGATCTGTCGGTGATCAATCTCTATCCGTTCGAAGAGGTCCGCGCCAAGGGCGGTGATTACCCGACGACGGTGGAAAATATCGATATTGGTGGTCCCGCCATGATCCGCGCTTCGGCCAAGAACCACGCCTATGTGACCGTGGTAACCGATCCCAGTGATTATCCAGAGCTGCTGGAAGCGCTGCAGGCAGAAGATGGCCAAACGAGCTATGCGCTGCGCCAGCGTTTTGCTGCAAAGGCCTATGCCCGCACAGCTGCCTATGACGCGGTCATTTCCAACTGGTTTGCCGAAGCACTCTCCATAGAGACGCCGCACTACCGCGCAATTGGTGGCGTGCTGAAGGAAAAGATGCGTTACGGCGAAAACCCGCACCAGAGCGCTGGTTTCTACCTGACGGGTGACAAGCGCCCCGGCGTGGCAACCGCTACTCTCCTGCAGGGCAAGCAGCTCTCTTACAACAATATCAATGACACGGATGCCGCATACGAGCTGGTGGCCGAATTCCTGCCGGAGAACGCACCGGCAGTCGCCATCATCAAGCATGCCAATCCATGCGGCGTCGCAACGGGTGCGACCTTGCTGGATGCCTACAAGCGCGCGCTGGCCTGCGATCCTGTGTCTGCTTTTGGCGGCGTGATTGCCATGAACCGCACGCTGGATGCCGAAACCGCGGAAGAAATCATCCAGCTTTTCACCGAAGTCATCATTGCACCTGACGTTACCGAAGAAGCCAGGCTGATTGTTGCTCGCAAGCCAAATCTGCGTCTTCTGTCGGCCGGCGGCCTTCCAGATGCACGCGCAGCCGGTATTACGGCGAAAACCGTATCCGGTGGTCTTCTGGTCCAAAGCCGCGACAATGGCATGGTCGAAGATCTGGACCTCAAGGTCGTGACCAACCGCGCACCGACGGCGCAAGAGCTTGAAGACATGAAGTTCGCCTTCAAGATCGCCAAGCATGTGAAATCCAATGCAGTCATCTATGCCAAGGACGGGCAGACAGCAGGCATCGGTGCCGGCCAGATGAGCCGTATCGATTCAGCCCGTATTGCTGCGCAGAAAGCGGAAGACGCTGCCAAGGCCATGGGCCTTGCAGAACCTTTGACCAAGGGTTCGGCGGTCGCGTCGGAGGCATTCTATCCGTTTGCAGATGGCTTGCTCGCTGCTATCTCCGCTGGCGCGACGGCGGTTATTCAGCCGGGCGGCTCCATGCGCGACCAGGATGTCATCGACGCTGCGAACGCGCATAATGTCGCGATGGTGTTTACCGGCATGCGTCACTTCAAGCATTGAACAAGACAGGCCGGGGAAGACTTTATGGTCCCTCCCCGGCCTGCCACAAGCCAGCATGTTTCACGTGGGACACACGCTCAGGTGACCGCACCGACCTGCCACGGCACGAATTCATTGTCGCCGTAGTCGTAAATCTCGCTCACGGTTTTATCGCCTGATGCAACAGCGATGATGTGCTCGAATATTCGTTTGCCGGATTCTTCAATGGTTTCACGACCCGTGACGATCTCACCGCAGTTGATGTCCATATCCTCCTTCATGTGTTCATACATTTCGGAGTTGGTGGCAATCTTGATGCAGGGCGAGGGTTTGAAGCCCGAGACAGAGCCTCGGCCCGTGGTAAAACAGATGACGTTGCAGCCGCCAGCCACCTGACCCGTGACGGCAACCGGATCGTAGCCGGGTGTGTCCATGAAGACGAAGCCGGGCTCTGTAACAGTCTCTGCAAATTCATAGACGGCTTTCAGCGGCATCGAGCCACCTTTTGCGACGGCACCCAATGATTTCTCAAGGATGGTGGTCAAACCCCCCAGCTTGTTGCCGTGGGACGGGTTGTTGTTCAATTCGTCGCCATTGCGCGCGGTGTAATCACGCCACCATTCAATGCGCTGCAGAAGTTTTTCAGCAACGGCGGGTGTCATGGCGCGGCGGGTCAGAAGATGTTCGGCGCCGTAGATTTCAGGCGTTTCCGCCAGCACTGTCGTGCCGCCGTTCCGCACGATGAGGTCGGAGGCATAACCCAGGGCGGGATTGGCGGATATGCCGGAATAACCATCCGAACCACCACATTCGAGCGCAACCTTGAGCGCCGACAGCGGCTGCTCGGTTCGTTTGGCGGCGTTGACGACGGGCAGCATGTCTTTGATCTGGGCAATGGCTGCTTCGATGGTTTTGCGCGTGCCGCCATGTTGCTGAATGGTCATGGTACGAAGGCGCTCGCCCTCTTCCATCTTGTAGTGTTCCAGGATCGGTGCGATCTGGTTGGTTTCACAACCTAGCCCGATCAGGAGGATGCCGCCGAAATTGGGATGGCGGGCATAGCCCTGGATCGTGCGGATCAACAATCTGTAGCCTTCCGACTTGGTGTTGAGCGCACAGCCGGTGCCATGGGTCAGTGCCACGACGCCATCGACATTGTCGAAACCCTCAAGCCCGCCATCGCGGTTGAAATAGTCGGCGATGTAACGCGACACCGTGGCCGAACAGTTTACAGAGGCGATGATGCCGATATAGTTGCGCGTCCCGACACCGCCTGCCCCGCGGTCGAAGCCCATAAATGTGCGGCGCTGATCCAGCGGCAGCATGCCTTTTTCTTCGACATCGACACTGAACTGATGGGCGTGCTCGGACGGCACCATGGCGAGGTTGTGAAGGTGAACGTGACGGCCCGGCTCGATGTCCTGCGTCGCGATACCGATGATCTGGCCATATTTGATGACATCCTCACCGGTTTTAATGGTCGAGAGAGCGACTTTGTGCCCACGCCCGATCAGTTCCAGTGCGTTAAGGTCCCCCTGACCGGTTGCTTCGCCGGGTCGGATAGAGCGGCGTGCCACGGCGACGTTATCCCGGCTATTGAGCAAAATGGTGGCTTCGGAATTATCTGTCACGTGGTCTCCTCCTCGTGAATGTCTGCTGTTCAAGCGGGGCCTTCAATTTTCGACCCATCTGCGTCTAGAGCTGTCCAGATGACTGTGCATGGTCGACTGTGCCAGTAATGGATCTTTCGCCTCTAGAGCAGCCAGAATGGCTTCATGCTCCTGCAAGGCGAAAG
The DNA here is from genome assembly GCA_900472925.1 of Hyphomicrobiales bacterium. GTDB lineage: Bacteria > Pseudomonadota > Alphaproteobacteria > Rhizobiales > Rhizobiaceae > Agrobacterium. Next base: position 69,320 of record UCJU01000012.1, on the reverse strand, counting down.
TCCAGGTCTCCCTGTCTTCGAACTTGACCCGAAACTGCGCAGACATGGGGCTGTGACGCTCGTCAAACAGATCAGCAACAAGGCGGGCAAGGACGCTGTTGCCGGATTGTTCGGCAATCAACACGTGGAATTGGCGGTCCTGATCCAGTGGCTTGCGTCCAGCTTCTATGTCGTTGCGCATCGCATCCAGCGTCAACCGCAATGTTTGCAGCGCGTCAGCATCGATACGACTGGCGGCAAGCAGGATAGTGGAACCCTCAAGCGCTGCCCGGGCCTGCATCAATTCGGTCGGACTTTCTCCAAGCGACTTTGTCCGAGGCGTTGGCTGGACCGGTTCTGGCAGGACATAGACGCCGGAGCCCATGCGGATTTCAACACGACCGTCGATTTCCAGTGCGATCAGCGCTTCGCGCAAAGATGGGCGCGAGACTCCCAACCGTTGTGCCAATTCGCGCTCCGGCGGGAGTCGTGAACCCGTCTGAAACTCTCCGCTCTCGATCAATTCGCGAATCTGATCCGCAATCTGCTGATAAAGCCTGCGCGGCTCCATAATTTTGGCCTGACCATTCCTGTGAGTGCCGCGCGGACGCCGCACGTCTTTTTGATTTGGCCTTACCGTACCGTCAACCGCTACTAGACGCAAGATAATGTTTATTGCATTGAATTTTAAGCATAAAAAATAATATTCTTTTTCACTTATTGATGGGGAGCAGCACCGTGATCTCGTCGCATTTTAAAATTGGCTTGACCAAGATAAAAATGCGGCCTAACCATTCTGCCTGTTCGCAACGCCTTGGGTGGAGTCAGGGCGCGATGGGAGGATCTGGATGTCGCAAAGCGCATCGACTGCTGAGCATGGAATTGTCGGCGACAACGCTGTGCGTGAGCATGGCCGCATCCTGCTTCGCCTGGATAATATCAGCAAGGAATTCCCTGGCGTCAAAGCGCTGAGCGACGTCCATTTCGATCTGCGTTCCGGCGAGGTCCATGCCGTCTGCGGTGAGAATGGCGCAGGGAAATCGACGCTTATGAAGATCGTCAGCGGCGTTTATCAACCGACGGACGGTACGATTCTGCACAAGGGGCAAAAGGTTCAGTACGCCTCTCCGCTGGAATCGGAGGCGGCGGGTATTGCGATCATCCATCAGGAACTGAACCTCGTTCCACATTTGAGCATCGCTGAGAACATCTATCTGGCTCGTGAACCCAAAAAAGCGTTTCTGGTTGATCGCAAGAAATTGCGCGCAGACGCCAAACGCTGTCTCGACCGCCTCGGTGTCGATCTCAATCCTGACCAGTTGGTGCGGGGCCTCTCCGTCGCGCAGTGCCAGATGGTCGAAATTGCAAAGGCACTGTCGCTCGATGCGGAAGTTCTGATCATGGACGAGCCGACATCGTCTCTGACGGAACAGGAAACGCGACTTTTGTTCAAGGTCATCCGTGATCTCAAGGCGTCAGGTGTCGGGATCGTATATATCTCTCACCGTCTGGACGAGATGGCCGAGATTGTCGACCGCGTGACGGTTTTGCGGGACGGGCGTCATATCTCGACCGATGATTTCAGCGCTGTTACGGTTGACGATATCGTGACACGCATGGTGGGCCGGTCGCTGGAGGAGAAGTTTCCAGAGCGCACATCCACGCCGACCGATGAGGTGATTTTCGCGGTTGAGGGTCTCACTAGGACCGGTGTTTTTCACGATGTTAGCTTCCAGCTTCGACGCGGCGAAATCCTAGGCTTTGCTGGCCTGATGGGTGCCGGTCGCACGGAAGTCGCACGGGCGATCTTCGGGGCGGATGCCTTCGACGCGGGTACCATCACCTTTGAAGGCCGTACCTTGTCGATTAAGTCGCCGCAGGATGCGATTGAAAACGGCATCGCCTACCTCTCAGAGGACCGCAAGACCGATGGTCTTGCCATCAAGATGTCGGTGGCGGCCAATACGTCGCTCGCCAATATGGAAGCGGTCTCGAGCCGCTTCGGATTGATCGATTTCAAAAAACACGACGATGTCGCCAAGCGCTACGTCGATCTTTTGAACATCCGCACACCCTCCATCAAGCAGACGGTGCGGCTTTTATCCGGCGGCAACCAGCAGAAGATCATCATTGGCAAATGGCTGTTTCGTCAGTCTCGCGTGCTGTTTTTCGACGAGCCGACGCGCGGTATCGATGTCGGGGCGAAATTTGCGATCTACAAAATCATGGATGAGCTGGCTGCCAAAGGCATCGGTGTCATCCTCATCAGCTCCGAATTGCCCGAGGTGCTTGGGTTGACGGACAGGATTGCGGTTTTCCATGAAGGCAGAATGACCGGCATTCTGGAAACGGCAAAGACCAATCAGGAAGAAATCATGCGCTATGCCTCCGGCTATAGCAGCGGAGATAGACATGTCGGTTAGTCCAGAAACACCCAAGCGTTTTTCCTTCAGCGATCGGCAGAAGGACATCATTCAGAAATTTGCCGCGCTCGGCAGTCTGGTCCTTCTGACGATCGTTTTTTCAGCCACCAGCAATGCCTTTTTCACCGTCAACAACGCCATGACGATCGCCTTGCAGGTGACCTCGATTGCCCTGCTCGGCATCGGCGCGACCTGTGTCATCATAACCGGTGGCATCGATCTTTCGGTGGGTTCGGTGCTGGCGCTGGCGGGTGTGGTGGCAGCGCTTGCAGTAAAAGAGCTGGGCATGCCGGTGCCGGTCGGCATGTTCTTTGGCATCCTGACGGGTTCTCTTTGCGGCCTTATCAATGGCTTGCTCGTTACGCGTTTCAAGCTGCCACCATTTATCGCAACACTTGGCATGATGTTGATCGCCCGCGGTGTTGCCCTGCAAATCACTGGCGCGCGGGCCGTCTCCGGCCTTGGCGAGTCTTTCGGCGAACTCGGCAACGGTGCGTTGTTCCGTATCGTCAACATCGGCGATGACGGGTTTCCGAATGTGGTGTTCCCGGGCATTCCATACCCGGTCATTCTGATGATCGTGATCGCGATTGCCGTTGCCTTCATGTTGAACCGCTCTGTACTGGGACGGCATATTTATGCGGTGGGTTCGAACGCGGAAGCTGCGCGCTTGTCCGGTGTCAACGTCGCTCGCGTCACCAACTTTACCTATGTGCTGTCAAGCACACTGGCGGGTCTGACCGGCTGCGTGCTGATGTCTCGCCTCGTGACCGCTCAGCCAAACGAAGGCGTGATGTACGAGCTGGACGCCATCGCCAGTGCCGTCATTGGCGGCACATCGCTGATCGGTGGTGTCGGCACGATTTCCGGGACGGCCATCGGCGCCTTCGTCATCGGCATTTTGCGCAATGGCCTCAACATGAACGGCGTCTCAGCCTTCACACAGCAGATTATCATCGGTCTGGTTATTCTTGGTACGGTTTGGATCGACCAGTTGCGCAACCGCCGATGATCGATAGGGGTGCGGACCTTTTCCGCGGGAAACCGACATGGCGACGAGGAGATATCGCTGTGCCGGCACAATGGAGGAAAACATGAAGAAGCTAACGACTGCCCTTTTGACATCCGTGATCGCGCTGTGGAGCGTTTCTACCGTTCAGGCCGGTGAGATCGCGGTTATCGTCAAGACCGTCAACTCCACCTTCTGGCAAAACGTCCAGAAAGGCGCGGATACCGCGATTAAGGACTCCGAGGGCAACACCATGACGTTCCAGGGTCCGGCCTCGGAATCGGCCATCGCTGATCAGGTCAATATGGTCGAAAATGCCGTCAACCGTAAGGTCGCAGGCATCGTTCTTGCGCCTTCCGACCCGGACGCGCTGGTTCCCGCCGTCAAGAAAGCATGGGAAGCCCGTATTCCGGTGGTGATCGTCGACTCTCAGCTGGCCAAAGGTGCCGAGCAATACTACCAGTCCTTCCTCGCTACCGATAACAAGAAGGCTGGCGAACTGGCGGCACAGGCGCTGATCGACAAGGTCGGTAAAGAGGGCAAGATTGCCGTTATGTCCTATGTTGCCGGTGCCGGTTCGGAAATCGGCCGCGTTGGCGGTTTCACGGATTATATCAAGGCCAACTCCAAGCTTCAGATCGTCGGCCCGTATTATTCGCAGTCGCAGATGGCGACGGCGCTCAACCAGACGACTGACGTTCTGGCCGCCAATTCCGATCTCAAGGGCATCTTCGGTGCCAATGAACCGACTGCCATTGGTGTTGGTCGTGCGCTCGCGCAGTCCGGCAAGGCGGGCAAGGTCGTCGCCATCGGCTTCGACGGCAACCAGGACCTTCAGGGCTTTGTGAAGGACGGCACGCTGGCAGGTATCGTGGTTCAGGGCTCCTACCAGATGGGTGAACTCGGTGTTCAGACCGTGTCGAAGCTGATTGCCAAGGAGAAGGTTGAAAAGTTCGTGGACACCGGCGTTGTGGTGGTGACGAAGGAAAATATCGACAAGCCGGAAGCGAAGAACGTTCTCTATTGATGATGACGGCTTGACTGTCTTCGTAACGAATGGCCGCGATCTGTCGCGGCCATTCATGCCCGAACCAAGTTTTTGAAAGTATCCGCGATGAAAGTTTCCGATAAACGCAAGTTACCCCGTTGTTCGGTCGACGTGACCGTGATGGGGCTTGGTTGCGCACAGATGGGCAATCTTTATCGCGTCACGCCCTACGAGGAGTCCAAGGGCACTTTCGATACGGCATGGCAACGTGGCATACGTTATTTCGATACCGCACCCTTCTACGGCTACACCCGCTCCGAGCGTCGGCTGGGTACCATGGTGACGGAGCACGAGCGCGGCGATTATACGCTGAGCACCAAGGTCGGGCGTGTCATGGTGCCTGACGCTACGGTCGGCCTGGAAGAGGATGCCTATATATCGCCCCTGCCCTTTCGCCCGGTCTATGATTATTCCCATGATGGTATCCTGCGCTCCTTCGAGGCCAGCCAGCAGCGGCTTGGCATTTTGAAGCCGGATATTCTCTATATTCACGATATCGGCCCTTTCACGCATGGCGATAAGCATCAGCATTACTGGGACCAGCTGACATCAGGCGGCGGTTTCAAGGCGTTGGCCAGACTGCGTGATGAAGGCTCCACCGGCGCTGTGGGTCTTGGCGTCAACGAATGGGAAGTCGTGCGTAGCGCGATGGAGGTGTTCGACATCGATGTTGCGATGCTGGCCGGGCGCTACACGCTGCTGGAACAGCAGAGCCTCGATTTCCTCGATATATGTGCTTCACGCGGTGTCGCCATCGTTGTGGCCGGGGCGTTCAATTCCGGCATTCTGGCGGGCAATCGCAAGTTCAATTACGAAGATGCGCCAACCGATATTCTGGCCAAGGTCAATGCCCTCCAGGAGGTCTGCGATGAGCTCGGCGTTTCCTTACAGGCGGCAGCTCTGCAGTTTCCGCTGGCCCATGCCGCTGCGGTCACGGTTGTGTCCGGCGCACGCAATGCCCAGCAACTGTCGGCCAACATCGATTGGTTCGAACAGGATATCCCAGCGGAATTCTGGAGCGAGCTTCAAAGACGCGATTTGATTGCCGAGGGTGTGCCGGTGCCGCGAGGCAGAGTCTGACCATGCTGATCGATGCCCACCAGCATTTCTGGCTGCTGAAAGACCATGCAGGCCAATGGCCGCCATCGTCTCTGGAAGCCATCTACCGGGATTTTCTTCCCGAAGACCTGATGCCTTTGATGCAGCAAGCGGGTGTGACCGGCACCGTGCTGGTGCAGACGATGGAAACGGCTGCCGATACGGATTTCATGTTGACCCTGGCCGGCAAGCACTCTTTCATCAAAGGCGTGGTCGGCTGGGTCGATATGAAAGCGCCGGATGCGCCTCAGCAAATCGCCGGTCGCTCATCTCATCCAATTTTCAAGGGCGTTCGGCCGATGTTGCAGGGCATCGCCGATGCGAGCTGGATCGAAGACCCGGCTCTTGATCCAGCTGTCAAAGCTCTGATCGATCACGGCCTTGTTTTCGACGCGCTGGTTCTGCCTCAGCATCTGCCGCATCTGCTTGCTTTCGCCACCCGGCATAGTCGGCTTCCTGTTGCCATCGATCATGGCGCAAAGCCCTTGATCGCAACCGGCCATTATACCCAATGGCGCAAGGATATGGCGGCTTTGGCGGCCCTTGGCCATGTTCACTGCAAGTTATCAGGTCTGCTGACCGAACGCGGTGATCAAAAGCCGGAGGCGGTGCGACCCTATGCCGAAACCATTCTCGAGCTGTTCGGCGCTGAACGGGTGATGTTTGGCAGTGACTGGCCCGTGCTGCGGCTGGCGGGTGATTATCAGGCATGGTTGGATTTCAGCCGTGACATCGTGCCCGAGGCTGACCACCCTGCGGTATTTGGCGGCAATGCCGCGCGTTTTTATTCTCTTTCTGACAGGTGACACATGCTGGCGATTTTTTGCGACAAGCCCGGGCTTTTATCCGCCAAGGAACTACCCAAGCCGCATCGCGGTGAAGGAGAGGTTCTGCTACGGATCCGCCGGATCGGCGTGTGCGGCACGGATTTGCATATCTTCACCGGCAACCAACCCTACCTCTCCTATCCCCGCATCATGGGGCATGAATTGTCCGGCACGGTGGAAGAAGCGCCGGATGGAAGTGCGCTGTCTGCTGGCGATATCGTCACCATCATTCCCTACATGTCCTGCGGGCATTGCAATGCGTGCCTGAAGGGCAAAAGCAACTGCTGCCGCAACATCGGTGTGTTGGGCGTCCACCGCGATGGCGGCATGGTGGAATATCTGAGTGTGCCGCAACAATTCGTGTTGAAGGCCAATGGTCTCAGCCTCGATCAGGCGGCGATGACGGAGTTTCTGGCGATCGGCGCGCACGCGGTCCGTCGTGGTGCGGTGGAAAAGGGTCAGAACGTGCTGATCGTCGGCGCCGGTCCCATCGGTATGGCGGTTGCTGTTTTCGCGGTGTTGAACGGTGCCACTGTAACGATGATCGACAGCCGCGACGACCGGTTGACATTCTGCAAGGCCCAGTTGGGCGTCTCCAATGTGGTTACCCTTGGCGAAGGGGACAAGGAGCGCCTTTCAGAGATCACCGACGGCAATTTCTTCGATGCGGTTTTCGATGCCACTGGTAATCCGAAAGCGATGGAACGCGGTTTTTCCTTCGTCGGTCATGGCGGTTCCTACGTGCTGGTGTCTATCGTCGCCAGCGACATCAGCTTCAATGATCCCGAATTTCACAAGCGGGAGACCACATTGCTGGGTAGCCGCAACGCGACGCTTGAGGACTTTGAAGTGGTGCTCGAAGCGCAACGGGCTGGCAAAGTCCCGGAAGCGCTGATTACGCACCGCATGACGCTGGCCGACGTTCCCGCCCATTTTGCTGACCTGACCAACCCGAAGGCCGGTGTCATCAAAGCTATGGTGGAAGTTGCCTGAGACCTGCAAAAAATGAATTCTGTGACCCCTGACTGCGAGTGAGGCCATGACCAAGATTATCGATCTGCGCGTTTTCGATTTGCGCTTTCCCACCTCGCAAAGCCTTGATGGCTCGGATGCGATGAACCCCGATCCGGATTATTCCGCTGCTTACGTCATTCTCGACACCGATGATGCCGCCCTGAAAGGCCACGGTCTGACCTTCACCATCGGTCGTGGCAACGAGATCTGCTGCATGGCCATCGAAGCCATGCGGCATCTCGTGGTCGGTACTGATCTTTCCACCGTTCTGGAAAACCCCGGCAAATATTGGCGGCATCTGACGGGTGATAGCCAGCTACGCTGGATCGGACCCGACAAGGGCGCCATGCATCTGGCAACCGGTGCCGTCGTCAATGCGGTGTGGGATTTGCTGGCGAAACATGCAGGCAAGCCGGTCTGGCAACTGGTGGCCGACATGAGCCCGGAGCAGATCGCCGATATCGTCGATTACCGCTATCTGACAGATGTCCTGACGCGAGATGACGCGCTGGCCATTTTGAAGAAAGCCGAAAGCGGCAAGGCTGGGCGCATCGAAATCCTGAAAAACGAAGGCTATGCCTGCTATACGACGTCTGCTGGCTGGCTGGGTTACGGCGACGAAAAGCTGCGTCGTCTCTGCCAGGAAGCCATCGACGCAGGCTTCAATCACGTGAAGATGAAGGTCGGTCGTGATCTGGAAGACGACATCCGCCGCCTGACCATTGCCCGCGAGGTCATCGGTCCTGATCGCTATCTGATGATCGATGCCAATCAGGTCTGGGAGGTCGATCAGGCCATCGAGTGGGTTAATAAGCTGGCCTTTGCCAAGCCCTTCTTCATCGAGGAGCCGACGAGCCCGGACGATGTTGCAGGCCATCGCAAAATCCGTCAGGCCATCGGCTCGGTCAAGGTCGCCACCGGTGAAATGTGCCAGAACCGCATCATGTTCAAACAGTTCATCGCCGAAGGTGCCATTGACGTGGTGCAGATCGACAGTTGCCGCATGGGCGGGTTGAACGAAGTTCTGGCGGTGCTGCTCATCGCTGCAAAATACAATCTGCCGGTCTGGCCGCACGCCGGTGGCGTGGGGCTTTGCGAATATGTCCAGCACCTGTCGATGATCGACTATCTGGTTGTCTCCGGCACCAAGGAAGGTCGCGTGATCGAATATGTCGATCACCTGCATGAACACTTCATCGAGCCCTGCGATATCAGGGACGCGGCTTACATGCCGCCGGTAATGCCGGGATTCTCGATCGAGATGAAGCCGGAGTCGATTGAGGCTTATTTGTTTCGGGGATAACCCCTTCACCAACGTCATCCTCGCCCTTGTGGCGAGGATGTAACCACGCTCCGTGGATGATGAAAGTCACTGTAATCGTGCGTTTAAAAGCTGGCCAACGCCGCTTCCAATCTCGCCCATCCCGCTTCGTCGCCCGGCAGGCCAAAGCGGAGATCGGCTGGTCTTTCATCAAAACTGCGTGTGAGAATGCCCTTCTCCATCAGGTGGATGAATAAAGTCGGTGCCCGTTCATCCCTGACCAAAGTGAACAGTGACGTTCCCCCAACAACCGGAAGACCAGCAGCACCCAAGCTATCATTCAACCGCTTCGACTCCTCGTTTAGCCGGAGTCGCATCGATTTGCGCCACGCCGTATCTGCCAGCGCTTCGGTTGCAATATGCAACGCCGGACCTGAGACCGCCCACGGTCCCAGCCTTGATTCGAGGTCTTCGGCGATGTCTGGATGGGCGATGGCGAAGCCGAGGCGCACGCCTGCCATACCATAAAACTTGCCGAAGGAGCGCAGAATGACGAGGCTGTCGGAGGTCGCGGCGTCAGCGATGCTCTCGGCATAGCCCGTCTCGATAAAGGCCTCATCCACCACAAGCAGTCCGTCTTTTTTGCGCATGGCATCGGCCAGGGACAGCAGGTCGAAGCGCTCCAACACGCGTCCATCGGGATTGTTGGGGTTGATCACGACAGCGTAATCGAAGGCCACGAGATCGGCGAAATCATCGACTTCGCTCACCGATAGTCCCGCCATTCGTGCCGTGCGCGTATGTTCCGCATAGGCGGGCGACAGGACACCGCAGCGTGTCGCACCGCGCCGAACCGCCATCTGGGCAAGCAACGGCATCAGCATTTGCGTGCCGGGTGCCGCGACGATGTGGGCAGCGGACGATGCGCCAAACGCTGTGGCGGCGGTCTGTTTGAGGATTTCGACAGCGTCCGGTTCCGGCAGGCGGGCAAAGGCGCTGGCGGGAATGGGCGAATGGGGGTAAGAGTGCGGATTGATCCCGGTGGAAAGATCGATCCATGGTTCGGGCGCCCGTGGATAAAGCTGGCGCGCGCGGCCCAGATTGCCCCCATGGCGGATCGCTGGCTGCGCTTTTTCTGGTACCCTCTCGCCCATGTTCTTCGCCCTTGCTTTCCTGTCCCTGCTGATCGAACGCCTTGTCGGCTATCCCGACTGGCTGTTCAAACGCATCGGCCACCCCGTTACCTGGATCGGTTCGCTTATCGCGCTACTCGACAGAAAATGGAACCGGGACGGCGACTCATTTTCGCGTCGCAAGGGCATGGGGGTGGCCGCTCTCGCTATTTTTCTGGGGCTGACGGTGCTGATCACCTCGGTTTTGCAGTCGGCTCTGCTTTGGCTCCCTTTCGGTCTCATCCTCGTTGCGCTGATCGGCGCATCCCTACCCGCGCAGACAAGTCTCGAGCAGCATGTCGAGGCCGTGGCACTGGCGCTGGAGTGTGATGGCATCGAGGGTGGACGCAAGGCGGTGTCGATGATCGTCGGTCGTGATCCCGAAACGCTGGATGAAGCAGCTGTCTGCCGGGCAGCGATTGAAAGTCTGGCGGAAAACTTTTCCGATGGCATCGTTGCGCCTTCACTCTGGCTTGGACTTCTTGGACTGCCCGGCGGTGCCGGTTACAAGGCCATCAACACCGCAGACAGCATGATCGGCCACCGCTCGCCACGACATGAAGCATTCGGCTGGGCGTCTGCGCGGCTGGATGATCTGGTCAACCTGCCGGCATCCCGTCTCACAGGCCTGTTGTTCGTTCTTGCGGCATTTTTCGTGAAAGGTGCCTCGCCACGCAATGGTCTTCGATCCATTTTCCGTGATGCGCGTCACCATCGTTCGCCCAATGCGGGATGGCCGGAAGCGGCGCTGGCGGGTGCGCTCGGCTTTGCACTGGCAGGTCCACGTTCCTATGGCGGGCAGATGATCGAAGCGCGCTTCATGGGCGAAGGCGGGCGGCGGGATTTGACCGCTGCCGATATTCGCCGTGCGTTGAAACTGGCCCGCATCGCAGACTTGATGTTGATATCGCTGTTCGGGATATTGGCCTTGGCTATCGCGCTATAGCCAAGAGGGCGTCGAGGTCGAGATGACGCTCCATACGCTCGGCGAGACGGTCGAGAACCGCATCCACCTCTTCCTCATAATTGAGCGACGAGCTCTCTCCACCCAGCCTTTTTAACCACGCGCTACGTTGGCGGTCATCGGCAAACAGGCCATGAATATAGGTGCCGAACACGCGGCCATTTAAGGACATCGCGCCTTCTGTGTGGTTGCCGATCGTGGAAAACGGGTGCTTGTCATCTGGTCCAGCCGTGACGCCCACATGCATTTCGTAGCCGGAGAAGGAAATTTGATCGAAGCTCTGACCGGTCACGGCGACGAGCCGTTTGTCACCTGTCAGCACAGTATCGACGTCAAGTAGGCCAAGCCCTTCAATCTTTGAGGGAGCGCCTTCGATGCCCTCTGGATCGGCCACGGTATTCCCGAGCATCTGATAGCCTCCGCATAGTCCAAGCACATAACCGCCGCGTCGCACATGGGCTCTGATATCCACGTCCAGACCGGCATGTTTCAGCGCCGTCAGATCAGCGATGGTGGATTTGGAACCGCAAAGCAGCACAAGCTTGCAATCTGCCGGGATCACATCTCCCTGGCGCACGCGCACAAGCTCGACATCCGGCTCGGCCTCCAGCGGATCGAGGTCATCGAAGTTGGAGATATGCGGCAGGATGGGAACGGCGATCCGAATTTTCGCGTCGGGTTTCGTTTCTCCTGCTCCGCTCAATCCCAACGCATCTTCCGCAGGCAGGCGGCTGGCATCGGCAAAATGCGGCAAGAGGCCAATCGAATTCCAGCCTGTTTTTTCCGAGATGATCCGCATGCCCTCGTCGAACAGGCTGGGATCGCCCCTGAAACGATTGACGATGAAGCCTTCGATCATCGCCGCATCGTCCGCTTCCAGCACCGTTTTCGTGCCGACGAGGCTGGCGATGACGCCACCCCGGTCGATATCGCCGATGAGAATCACCGGTGCATTGGCTGTGCGTGCAAAGCCCATATTGGCGATGTCATTGGCACGAAGATTGACTTCGGATGCACTGCCCGCACCTTCCACCAGCACCAGATCGGCCTTGGTCTTGAGAAGCTCGAAGCTTTCCAGCACGCGTGGCATCAACCCCGCTTTCATGTGCTGGTAATCAGCGGCCTTGGCATTGCCGATGACCTTGCCCTGCACCACCACCTGCGCGCCCGTTTCGCTCTGGGGCTTGAGCAGCACCGGGTTCATATGCACGGAAAGCAGCACACCCGCCGCCCGCGCCTGCAGCGCCTGCGCTCTGCCGATCTCTCCACCATCGGCAGTGACGGCGGCATTGTTGGACATGTTCTGCGGCTTGAAGGGCATGACGGAGAGGCCACGTCGCACGAAAGCGCGCGCGAGCCCCGCTACCATCAGCGATTTGCCGACATCCGAGCCGGTGCCTTGAAACATCAGAACGCGCGCTGCCATGGATTAATACTCGATGCCCGACTGCGCTTTGACGCCCGCCTTGAAGTGGTGCTTCACCAGCGTCATTTCGGTCACCATATCGGCGGCATCGACCAGTGGCTGCTTGGCGTTGCGACCGGTGACGATGACGTGCAAGCCATCGCGGCGGTGTTGCAGGGTCTCGACAACCTCTTCCAGCGGCAGATAATCATAGCGCAGGGCGATGTTGAGTTCATCCAGCACCACGAGGCCGATGGTTTCATCGGCCATCAGCGTCTTTGCCTCTTCCCACGCCTTGGTCGCCGCAGCCACGTCGCGTTTCAAATCCTGAGTGTCCCACGTGAAACCTTCGCCCATGGTGCGCCACTCGACACGGTCGCCGAACAGGGCCAGTGCCCCCTGTTCGCCGGTGGTCCATGCGCCCTTGATGAACTGCACTATGCCGACGCGTCTGCCGGTACCCAGCATGCGGAGCGCAAGCCCGAAAGCGGCTGTGGATTTGCCCTTGCCGGGGCCCGTGTTGATCATCAGCAGACCTTTTTCGATGGTCTTTTCCGACACTTCTGCATCCTGCACCGCCTTGCGGTTGACCATCTTAGCGCGGTGACGTTCGGCCTCGCTGTCGCTGATGTCACGGGTCATGGCGGCTGATCCTTCCGGGTCTCATGCTTTTTCAAAGCGGCGACTATAGCCAAAACGTGTTCCACGGCAATGTCACGGCGGCATTGACACAAAAGCACCGCAGGGCATAAGGGTTAAGGACTGACGGTCTTTTTCCGGCAACGGGAAAAGCTAAGAGGGAACACGGTGCCATTCGCTCATGCGAACCAACCCGTGGCTGCCCCCGCAACTGTAAGCGGTGAGCCCGCGCCGAAAGCCACTGGACGTCACAGTCCGGGAAGGCGGCGCAAGGGTGTTAAAGCCGCAAGCCAGGAGACCTGCCGTTTCAGGAAAAACGTCTGCCGGGCGGGGTGCTCCGGTCAGTCGGTTGTTCGAGCGATGGCTTTGCGTAGACCCGCATGCCGTTTTCGATATCCGCACCCCGAGACCATTGCAGAGGCGCGGAAACATATACTTGGATATTACAACGACATCGCCAGGCCTGAATGAGACAAGAAGCCGTGACACCGCGCCCGGCATCGTGGTTTATGTGTGCCGCAGTTGCCGGTCCGAGGCCGATCCCAATCCCAATGCTGACCCGCGTCCCGGCGCAACGCTTGCGCAGGCTGCCGTTACACTTGGTCAGGCGGAAGGCGTCGATATTCGCAGCGTCAATTGCCTTGCCAATTGCAAGCGCGGCTTGAGTGCCGCGATGCGCAGCGCCGATGGCTGGTCCTATATCTTCGGATCGCTCAGCGAAGACGCCGCACCCGACTTGCTGGTCGGCGCGCGCCTCTTGTCCTCCGCACCCGATGGTCTGATGCCATGGCGCGGACGGCCTGACATTTTGAAGCGTGGCCTCGTTGCCCGCATTCCCCCTTTGAATTTTACCGAGGAGACACCATGACCACGCTCAACCGCGTTCCCTGCACCATCATCACCGGCTTTTTGGGCGCGGGCAAAACCACGCTCCTGCGTGGCCTTCTGGAAAAGCTCGAGGGCAAGCGGCTGGCGATCATCGTCAACGAGTTCGGCGATGTCGGCATCGATGGCGATATCCTCAAGGGCTGCGGCATCGAAAGCTGCCCGGAAGAAAACATCGTGGAACTGGCCAATGGCTGCATCTGCTGCACGGTAGCCGACGACTTCCAGCCTGCCATCGAACAGATTCTCAACCGCGAGCCACGCGTCGAGCATATTCTGATCGAGACCTCAGGCCTTGCTCTGCCCAAGCCACTTGTTCAGGCCTTCCAGTGGCCCGCGATCAAAAGCCGTGTAACGGTGGATGCGGTGGTGGCGGTGGCCGATGGCGTAGCCCTGGCTGAAGGCATGGTGTCGCATGATATGGAAGCGCTGGCCGCGCAGCGTCAGAACGATGAAGCGCTCGATCACGATGATCCTGTCGAAGAGGTCTTCGAAGACCAGATTGCCTGTGCCGACCTCATCGTTCTCACCAAGGGCGATCTTCTGGATGCAGCGGGTCTGGAACGCGCCAAGGCGCATATCAATGCGCATCTGCCGAAAGCTGCGAAGATCGTCGTCGCCTCCAATGGCGCGGTGGATCCTGCCGTTCTGATCGGCCTCGGTCTTGCGGTTGAAGACGATATCGAAAACCGCCACACCCATCACGATGAGGAAGAAGACCACGATCACGACGAATTCGACAGCTTCGTTGTGGAACTGGATGCCGTTGATGACGCCGAGGCGCTTGCCGCGCGTATTTCGGAAACGGCGGCGTCTGAGAACGTCTTGCGCATCAAGGGTTTCGTCGAGATATCGGCCAAGCCGATGCGGTTGCAGGTGCAGGCCGTGGGTTCGCGCGTCAACCATTATTTCGACCGTCCGTGGGCCGCGGGCGAGGTGCGCCGCAGCCGTCTGGTCGTGATCGGTGAAAAGGGTCTCGACCGCTCGAAAATCGAGCGGATGCTGGCTGCCTGATCCATGCACATCCTCGCCACCACATCCTCGTCTCTGGACGACCTGATCGAGCCGGTTGATCTCAACCAGGGTCGGGCGGATGTGGTGGTGCTTTCTTTTTCGGCCAGCGATCTCGGTGGGCTGGAGCGCGGATGGCACCGTAGTACGGATGGCTCGGTATCCTTCGTGTCCGCCAACCTCTCCGAACTTCGACACCCCATGTCCGTCGATCTGTGGATCGAAAAGACGGCTGAACACGCCAAGCTGATCCTTATCCGGATTCTCGGGGGAGCAGACCGTTGGCGTTATGGCGTGGACGAGCTGTCGAGAATGGCGCGTCGGCGTGGTATCAAGCTCGTGCTTTTGCCGGGCGAATGCAGCGAGCGGGATGAAAAACTCGAAGCTGCGTCTACGGTCGATCTGCCGACACAATCAAGGATTCTATCCTTCTTCCGCGAAGGCGGGCCGGAAAATATGGATCGGGTTGCGAGATTGCTTGCTGCATTTGCGCGGGAAGAGGTCTGGCCAGATCTTTCAGCAGAACCCTTGCCCAAATGCGGGTTCTACCGGCCCGGCGAGGGTGTGGTCGATCTTTCGGCGGCGCTAAATGGGGTTGGAAACGCTGCGCCGCTTTTGCCCATCCTGTTTTATCGCTCCATGCTGATGGCAGCTGATGTTGCGCCCATCGATGCGCTTTACGAAGCTCTGCACTCACGTGGGCTCGCGCCGCTACCGATATTCGTTAGCGGTCTGAAAGACGCGGATGCGATCCAGTTTCTGGAAGACACGCTTGTCCCTTTGAAGCCAGCGGCGATGATCGCTGCCACGGCCTTTGCCAGCCACTCCGACGAAGACGGCAAAAGCCTGTTCGACAGGTTGGGTGTCGCAACGTTTCAGGTCATCATGGCGACTACCCGGCGGGATGGCTGGGCGGACAATATGCGCGGCCTCAATCCGTCCGATCTCGCCATGCATGTGGTGTTACCAGAACTGGATGGTCGTATTCTGGCCGGGGCGATTTCCTTCAAGCAGCCCGACCCAGACGGTGGGCGCGGGCTTGTTCATCGTCCGGAACCCGATCGCGTCGAACAGGTCGCTGAGCGCATCTCTGCTTTTTTGCGGCTGAAAAATGCGGCTCCATCCGAGCGGCGGATTGTCATTCTGATGCCGGATTATCCGGGTGCCGCGCCGGGTCGCACCGGTTATGCGGTGGGTCTGGATGTGCCCCAAAGCGTGCTGGAGATGCTGCGCGATCTTCGCGACGCAGGCTACGCGGTGGACGATATCCCCGAAACGCCTCGGGCCTTGCTTGACCGCGTCGAAAACGAGAGGGGTTCTTTCGGGTTGGCCGAGTATTCGGCGTTCCGCAGCGCCCTGCCCCAAACTTCCAATCTGGCCCTGGATGAGACATGGGGCGATGCCGATGCGGATGATGCTGTCGAAGGCGGCGTCTTCCACTTCCGCGCCGCTCGATTCGGCTCCGTAACAGTCGCTCTTGCGCCAGATCGTGGCCGCAATGAAGACCGGCGAGTGGATTATCACGACCCTGCCCTGCCGCCTCGGCATGCACTGGTCGCCTTCGGCGCATGGATGCGGCAGAGCTTTGAAGCACATGCCATCATCCACGTCGGGGCCCATGGAACGCTGGAATGGCTGCCCGGCAAGACCGTTGCGCTATCGCAAAGCTGTTTCCCCGAGATCGTCACCGGCTCATTGCCCGTGATCTATCCCTTCATTGTCTCCAATCCGGGGGAAGGAGCGGTCGCGAAACGGCGCATCGCGGCTGTGAGCATCGGGCATATTCCGCCCGTCCTGGTCGATGCCGGGCTGTCGCCGGAGCAGATGGCGTTGGAGCAATTGGTCGATGAATATGCGCAGGCCGATGGACTAGACCGCCGCCGCCGCGACAGGCTGGCCAAATTGATCGTCGAAAAGGCGCAGGAAACGGGACTGGCTGACGACGCCGGTATCGACACGCAAGACGATGCCGATACGGCGCTGTCCCGCATCGATGCGTTTCTTTGTGATCTCAAGGATTTCGCGATCAAGGACGGTCAGCATGTGTTCGGTCGTTGCGCGGATGATGAGCCTGATGTCCTCCGGCGCGACAGTGCGAAAGCTGAGAAGTCGGCGCTGCTCGCTGCTCTCAATGGACTTCATATTTCACCCGGACCATCGGGCGCTCCAGCACGCGGACGGCTCGACGTCTTGCCCACCGGGCGCAATCTCTACGCTGCCGACCCGCGCACCATGCCAACACCGACGGCTTTCGAGCTGGGCGGCATGGCGGGCGAAGAGGTCTTGCGGCACCACCTGCAAAGCCACGGCGATTGGCCGAAGAATATCGTGTTCGATCTCTGGGGCTCGGCATCTCTACGCAATGGCGGCGAAGATGTCGGTCAGGCGCTGCATCTGATGGGCGCTCGCCCGATCTATGATCAGGGCACAGGCCGCGTGACGGGCATCGACGTGCTGCCACCTGCGGCTTTGGGAAGGCCACGCGTGGACGTGACATTCCGTATTTCCGGCCTGTTCCGCGATATGTTTCCGGCGCTGATCGCCCTGCTGGATGCTGCGGCGAAAGCCATTGCGCGCCGTGAAGAATCACCGGGTGATAACCCCTTAGGCGAAGAGGCTGTCAGCCTCGGGCATATCCCCGCGCGCATATTCGGTTCCGCACCCGGCACCTATGGTGCTGGCATCGAGGAAAAACTGGCAAACGGGCGCTGGGATGAGCGCGAAGAACTGGGCCAGATCTATCTGGACGCCGCAAGCCACGCCTTCGGCGGAGCGGATGGGCTTGGCGTTTTTGCCGATGCAAGCTTTGCAGGCCAGGTCGAAAAGGCCGATCTGCTGGTTCATACCGGCGACGATCCGGGGCGCGATCTGCTGGACGGTTCCTCCGACGTTGCCTTTATCGGCGGCTTTGCGGCAGCCAAGGCAGCCCTAGGGCAATCCGCCGATGTCGTGGCGCTCGATACGACCGATCCTGCCCGTCCTCGCGCCCGCTCCATCGCGCAGGCCATTACCCGTGTGGTGCGCGCTCGCGCCATCAATCCGCGCTTCATTGCCGGGCAGATGCGGCACGGGCCTCGAGGTGCGGCGGAATTTACCGAGACGGTGGACAGGTTGATCGGCTTCGCCGAAACCACCCACGCCGTATCGTCTTCGTTGATAGAGGCGCTTTACGATGCCTATTTCGGCAATGAAGATGTCCGCGATTTCATTCTGCGGGAAAATCCACAGGCGGCAGAGGTGATGGCGCAACGCTTTCTTTCCGCCCGCCGCCGTGGCCTCTGGCACAGCCGTCGCAATGCCGTTGATGCAGAGCTGGAAATGCTGATCGCGCCGAAGCAGGCGAGGGTCGAAGCATGAGTTTCGCCTATCTTGCCGATATCCAGCCGTTTGCGCGACGCGGCACATGTCCTGCGTTGTCTGCGCCCATGCAGACGGGAGATGGACTTTTGTCCCGCATCGCCTTCACGGGTACGATTTCCCCCGATGATCTTGCGAAACTGTGCGCTCTCGCCATCACGCACGGAAACGGGTTGATTGACATCACCGCGCGTGGCGGTTTGCAATTTCGTGGCCTGACGCATGACAGTGCCATGGACTTTGAACGCGACGTTCTCGCTCTTCGCCTGCCGCTGCGGCAAGGCTTGGCGGTGGAAACGTCGCCTCTGGCAGGCATGGATGACACGGCCATTGCCGATGTCAGCGATATCGTCAGCCGGGTGTGCGAGCGTGCCGATGCGCTTCACCTGTCTGAGAGACTGCCTGCGAAAATGTCTGTCATCATCGATGGTGGCGGACATGTGAGCATGGCTGATCTGCTGGCGGATATCAGGCTGAAAGCTGTTCGCGTCCATGACGGCGTGCTGTGGCAGCTTATGCTGGGTGGTGCGGAAGGCAAGGCATTGCGTGCCGGTTTGCTGCGAACCGAACATGCTGCCGATGTGGTCATCGATCTTCTGACGTTTCTTGCCGATCTGGGTTCGGAGATGCGCGGTCGTGACCTCAATATTGAACAGGTGAGGGCTGTTTGTGCAGACAGATGGATCGAAACCGCCGCATCCCGCTGCCGCGACTTTCTCTTTGGCGATGACAAGACGGAAACCGGTACCAGCGCAGCCGATACGGGAACGCTTCATTATGGCTTGATGCGTCTCTCGCAAGACCTCTGCACTGCCGCCTTTGCGCCAGCCTACGGACAAATACCGGCAGAAACGCTCTCTGCCCTCTGCAGCGTGGCCTCGACGCTTGGCATCAGCATTATAAGACCCGGCCCGGCTCATGCCATCCATTGGCTTGGAAATGAAGAGGCGTGCCAGACACTTCTCGTCCACGCGCATGAAGCAGGCTATGTCACGACTGCGCAGGATCCGTGCTCCGCCATTGCCGTGTGCGCCGGCAAACCGGCTTGCGCCTCCGCCTTCATCGCGACAAAAGAACTGGGCGAGCACGCGGCGGCGGACTGTGGGGCCTTACTGGATGGGTCGATCACCCTTCATCTTTCTGGCTGCGGCAAGGGCTGCGCGCACCCGTCGCCCGCTGCATTGGCCTTTGCGGGCTCGTCCGACGGGCTGGCGTTTACCTATTCCGGCCGCGTTTCCGACATTCCTGACGTGGTTTTGCCCGTTACGGAGCACAAGGCCGCACTTTCACGACTTGCCCGATTATATGAAAAAGAACATAAGCCCGGAGAAAATGCCCGCACCCTGCTTGCCCGTCTCGGCAAGGAGAGGATCATCGCGGCGCTCCGACAGGATGAGAGATGACTGAATACGACTATATTCGCGATGGTAACGCGATTTATGAGCGCTCCTTTGCGATGGTGCGTGAGGAGGCTGATCTCTCTGCCTTCACGACCGATCAGGCCGAAATCGCCATCCGCATGATCCATGCCTGCGGACAGGTAGAAGCCGCGCAGCATTTTCGGTTTTCGGCGGATTTCGTAGATGCTGCACGCGGTGCGCTGGAGGCGGGCAAGCCAGTTCTTTGCGATGCTGAAATGGTGGCGCACGGCGTGACACGGGCGCGTTTGCCCGCCCGCAATGAAGTGATTTGCACGCTGCGCTATCCACAGACCCCGGAGCTGGCAAAGGCTATCGGCAATACCCGTTCCGCCGCAGCCCTTGATCTTTGGGGCGATAAACTGGATGGCGCGGTGGTCGCAATCGGCAATGCGCCGACGGCCTTGTTTTACTTGCTGGAAATGCTGGAGCGCGGTGCGCCGCGTCCCGCGGCCATCATCGGCATGCCGGTTGGTTTCGTGGGCGCGATGGAATCAAAGGATGCGCTGGAGGAAAGCCGCCTGCGGATTCCCTACGCCATCGTCAAGGGTCGCCTCGGCGGTTCCGCAATGACGGCAGCGGCGGTCAATGCCGTGGCGAGGCCCGGACTATGAGTGCGGCCTTGTTCGAGCCAGCAGCACAAACGGTGCTCAAGGGCAAGCTGATCGGCGTCGGCACAGGCCCTGGTGATCCCGAGCTTTTGACGCTGAAAGCGGTGCGCGCCATCGAAAATGCCGATGTCGTCGCCTTCTTCTGCAAGAAGGGCAGCAAGGGCAACGGGCGTGGCATCGTTGAAAGCTTCATACGCCCCGGCACGCTGGAAATGCCTCTGGTCTATCCTGTCACGGTCGAGAGCGACACGAACGGTGACGACTATCGCGGCGCCATTGCAGGCTTTTTCGATCAGTCCGCAAGAGATATCGCCGTTCATCTCGATGCCGGGCGCACGGTCGCGGTGCTCTCGGAGGGCGATCCTTTGTTTTACGGCTCCTACATGCATCTGCATTTACGGCTCGCGCCGTCCTATCCGGCAGAAGTCGTTGCCGGTATCACGGCCATGTCCGGCTGCTGGTCCATGGCGGGGCTGCCACTGGTGCAGGGCGATGACATCCTGAGTGTCCTGCCGGGTACGCTTGGCGAGGAAACCTTGACCGACCGACTATCCGGCACCGATGGCGCCGTTATCATGAAGGTCGGTCGAAACCTGCCGAAAATTCGCCGGGCGCTGGAGCGCGCAGGCAAGCTGCAAAGCGCGCTTTACGTCGAGCGTGGCACCATGGAAAACGGGCATGCAATGCGGCTGGTGGAGCATGATGGTTCGCCCGCGCCTTACTTCTCGCTGGTTCTGGTGCCGGGCTGGAAGGATAGACCCTTGGGGGACGCCGTATGAGCGGTCGCCTCACGGTCGTTGGACTGGGTCCAGGCAATCTGGCGCAGATCACGCCGGAAGCGATGGATGCCGTGCGCGAAGCCGAAGATTTTTTTGGCTACATTCCTTATCTCGATCGGCTAACCCTTGCGCCGCATCAACGCCGCCACGCCTCTGACAATCGTGAGGAACTGTCCCGCGCCGAGGCAGCATTGACGATTGCGGCTGCGGGCGGCAAGGTTTGCGTCGTGTCGGGCGGCGATCCCGGCGTTTTTGCCATGGCTGCCGCCGTGTGCGAAGCCATCGAAAAGGGTCCGGCACAGTGGCGGGAGATCGATTTGTCGGTCGTTCCCGGCGTCACAGCCATGCTGGCTGTTGCAGCACGGGCCGGTGCGCCGCTGGGTCACGATTTTTGTGCCATTTCTCTGTCGGATAATCTCAAGCCATGGTCGCTGATCGAGAAACGATTGATCGCGGCGGCGGATGCCGGTTTTGTCATGGCTTTTTACAATCCCGTCAGCAAAGCGCGCCCACACCAGCTGGCAACGGCATTCGATGTGCTGCGCGCGCATCTGCCAGGCTCCGTGCCCGTAATTTTCGGGCGGGCTGCCGGTCGGTCCGATGAAAGAATGCGGGTCGTGCCGCTGTCTGAAGCGGCGAGCGACATGGCCGATATGGCAACCTGCATCATTGTAGGCTCGGTGGAAACGAGGCTGATCGACCGCGATGGCCAACCTCCGATCGTCTATTCACCACGTTCGTCCACAAGGGAAAGCTGATGGCGGATGGCGGCCAAGGCAGCATCGATGTTCGCGACCGTCGCGGTGTTTGCCCGCGCCGGGCGCTCAATCATCAGCACCTTGATGCCAAGCTGTCGCGCCGCCTCGATCTTCGCATAGGCGGCCGTGCCGCCAGAGTTCTTGCAGACGATGAACGTAATGTGATTGTCACGCAGCAGGTTGATTTCATCAGCCAATGCGAAGGGCCCACGCGCCGTCATGTAACGGGCATGCGGCACCATCAAGGGCGGCTCGACCGGATCGACGCTGCGGATGAGATAATGGTGTTGCGGTGCTGCCTCGAATGGCAACAATTCCTGACGGCCGAGTGCGAGGAAAGCATTGGTGCATATGCTTCCAAGGGCAGTAACAGCGCTTTCCACATCCGCCACACTTTGCCAGTCGTCGCCGGACTGCTTCTCCCACCCCGGGCGCTCCAGACTGACAAGCGCAATATTGGCCAATCTTGCCGCCTCAACCGCGTTTGCAGATATACGGGCCGCGTAAGGGTGGGTCGCGTCCACCAGAAGATCGAAGCGATTTTCCATAATGAAATTGGCCAATCCGCTAGCACCGCCAAATCCGCCGGTACGCATCGGCACGGGCTGCGCAACGGGGTCACGCGTGCGGCCAGCCATGGAAAGCAGCAGCCGGTAGCCGGGGTCTTCAGCCAGTTTTCCGGCCAGAATACGGGCATCTGCCGTGCCGCCAAGAATGAGGATGGAGCGTGTCATGGCCTCTGAATATGCCGGAATCGATGGGACATCCACTGAAAAGGCAATTGCACCCTGGCTTTCCATCGTCGGTCTTGGTGAAAGCGGTCTTGTCGGCCTGAGTGAGGACGCGCGTCGGGCGATTGAAGCCGCCGCGTTCGTTTTTGGGGGCAAAAGGCATCTGGCGCTGGCGGCGGATGCCATCCGGGGCGAAGCCCGGCCATGGCCGGTGCCGTTTGATGTTGACATGGCCGACGTTGTAGCGCTGCGGGGACGCAAGGTTTGTGTACTCGCGTCTGGTGATCCTTTTTTCTACGGCGTCGGGGTCACGCTGTTGCGTCAGGTCTCTGTGCAGGAAACCGTATCCTATCCCGCCTCTTCGGCCTTTTCGTTGGCTGCTTCACGACTTGGCTGGGCTTTACAGGATGTGGAATGCCTATCGCTGCACGGTCGCTCCATCGATCTCATACGCCCCTATCTGCATGCGGGTGCAAAACTCATCGTCCTGACATCGGATGAAAAGGCCCCTGCCCTTTTGGCAGCTCTTGTTTCGGAGGCTGGATTTGGCACTTCCAGTTTTAGTCTGCTGGAGGCTCTCGGTGGGCCGCATGAAAATGTCCGGCATGGCACCGCCGCCAGGTTTTCCATGAGCGATGTCGACCCGTTGAATGTCCTCGCAATCCATGTCGTTGCAGATGAAAAAGCGCGTATCATCCCTTATTCGCAAGGCCTGGATGATGCGCTGTTCGAGCATGATGGGCAGATGACCAAGCGCGAAGTTCGCGCTGTGACGCTGTCGTCGCTTGCGCCTCGGTATGGCGAATTGCTTTGGGATATCGGCGCGGGTTCCGGCTCCATCGGCATCGAGTGGATGCTGGCGCACCCCTCCTTGCGCGCTATCGGTATCGAGCAGCATCCGGAACGGGCCGAGCGGGCCATGCGCAATGCGGAAGCTTTCGGCGTTCCGGGGCTGGAAATTGTAATTGGTGCAGCACCGGATGCTTTTGAGGGCCTGCCGACGCCTGATGCGATCTTCATCGGCGGCGGTGGCAGTGAGGACAGGGTGCTCGACGGCGCGGTCGAGGCGTTGAAAACCGGCGGGCGGCTGGTGGCCAATGCGGTGACGCTGGAGATGGAGGCGATGTTGCTGGCCGCACAGGCACGGTTGGGCGGTTCGCTGATCCGGCTTGAGGTTGCGCGTGCCTCGCCGGTCGGCTCCATGCACGGTTGGCGTCCGGCGATGCCGGTCACGCAGTGGGCATGGGTCAAATCGTGATTGTGGCAGGGGTCGGATGTCGCAAGGGAACCAGTGCAGAAACCATCATCGCCGCTCTCGATGACGCTTCGAGGTGTCATCATGTGATGATCGATTTCATCGCAACTGCACCCATTAAAGCGGATGAAGCGGGATTGATGGAAGCCGCGACAAGACTTGGTATGGCTTTTGTCGTTGTCGCGCAGGCTGATTTCGAGGAAGCCGGTCTTCGCACCATCACGCAATCCCCAACCAGCCTCAAACACGCCGGTTCCCCCAGCCTCAGCGAGGCGGCGGCGCTTGCGGCTCTGGGATCAAAATCAAGGCTGATCGCCCCGCGAATGGTGATCGGTGATATCACGGTGGCGCTTGCCACTCTGGGAGACGACGAATGACGGTTCATTTTATTGGCGCGGGTCCGGGTGCTGCAGACCTTATCACAGTGCGCGGGCGCGATCTGATCGCCAGATGCCCTGTTTGTCTTTACGCCGGGTCACTCGTGCCGAAGGCTTTGTTGGATTATTGCCCCGAAGGTGCCCGTATCGTCGATACGGCGTCGCTTTCGCTGGATGACATCGAGGCTGAATATTCTGCTGCGGCGCGTGACGGCAAGGATGTCGCGCGGCTACACTCCGGTGACCTCTCCGTATGGAGCGCCATGGGCGAGCAGATCCGCCGTCTGGAGCGACTGGGATTGGATTATACGGTCACACCGGGCGTGCCGTCCTTTGCCGCTGCCGCGGCGACGTTGAAGCGCGAATTGACTGTGCCGGAAGTTGCCCAAAGTCTCGTGCTGACCCGCATCTCGGGCCGCGCCTCCAAAATGCCGGAGACGGAAACGCTGAAGGCCTTTGGTGCGACGGGTGCCACACTGGCGATTCATCTGGCCATTCACGCGCTTTCAAAGGTGGTGGAGGATCTGACGCCGCTTTATGGGGCCGATTGCCCGGTTGCCATCGTGGTGCGGGCTTCGTGGCCGGAAGAACGGATCATAATGGGCACGCTGAGCGATATCGAAGCCAAGCTTGCGCAAGAGCCAGTCGAGCGCACCGCGCTTATTTTCGTTGGAAAAGGCCTGGCATCGGAGGATTTTCGCGAAAGCGCACTTTACAGCACGGATTATGTACGCCGGTTCCGCTCATCTGCTGGAAAAGCCGAGACGTGATGAGAGGGCGCAAAACCGAAGCGCCCCTTCAAAGCCCCATCCCGGTCGAAGACCAGAATTTCCAGCGCCGTCTCCGGCACATTGAGAGCGTCTGCCGCCGTCTGCCAGGCTTTCCGGGCGACCACATTGCCAAGGTCTATACCCGCGCTGCCTGCCATGGTGAAAGCATGCGCCACCGTGTTGGCCTGACGGATGGCGTCCGCGAGCGTTTCGTCCCCGCCCGCCTCCGTTGAGAGCTTCGCCAGCGCATCCAGATCCGCCAGACCTCGTTTGGAATGAACATCCAGCATGCCTTGTGCGAGCTTGGTCATCTTGGCGACGCCACCGGCAATGGTGAGTTTCTCGACCGGGTGCGTTCGCAGATACTTCAACATGCCGCCGATGAAGTCGCCCATGTCGATCAGAGCGGTGTCCGGCAGGCTATGAAATGCTTGCCCGGCTTTTTCCGAGGCGTTGCCGGTCGCACCGAGAATGTGGGTCAGCCGCTCGGCGCGTGCCACGTCGATGCCGCGCCAGATGGAGTGAATCCAGGCCGAGCAGGAAAAGGGGATGACGATGCCGGTGGTGCCGAGAATAGAGAGGCCGCCGATAATGCCAAGCCTGCCATTCAGCGTCTTCTCGGCGATCTTTTCACCGTTCTCGACCGAAATCTCCACTTCGAAATCGGCATTCTCACCAGCGACCTCGTGGATTGCGGTTTCGATCATCTTGCGTGGGACGGGGTTGATGGCGGGTTCACCGACTGCCAGTGGCAGGCCCGGACGGGTGACTGTTCCGACACCACTACCCGCCTTGAACGTGATGCCCGTGCCCGATTTTCCGGGGCGCACCGTGCTTTCCACGAGCGCGCCGTGGGTGACGTCAGGGTCATCGCCGGCATCCTTGATGACGCCGGCTCTGGCGAAACCATCGCCACGATGGGTCGTTGCGAGCGAAAAGCCGACGCGCTTGCCGCTTGGAAGTTCGATCTCGACAAGGTATGGAACATCACCGGTCAGCAATGCGGTGCAGGCGGCTTTTGTCGCCGCCGTGGCGCAAGCGCCGGTCGTCCAGCCGCGACGCAGATTTTTTCCATCCGTTTCCATCGTGTTTCTATAGCGGTTACGGGTTTGTCCGTCATGGGGAAACAACAGGCAGTGTGAATGTCGGGACCGCTTATTTTGAGAGACATCACGCCATGACGGCACGCGCAATCATCATCGGTGCACCGCGCTCCGGTTCAGGCAAAACCAGCGTGACCATAGGGCTGTTGCGCGCCTTTGCGCGACGGGGTGTCAAAGTGCGCGGTATCAAGACCGGACCTGACTATATCGATCCGGGTTTTCATGCCTTTGCAGCG
The DNA here is from genome assembly GCA_900472925.1 of Hyphomicrobiales bacterium. GTDB lineage: Bacteria > Pseudomonadota > Alphaproteobacteria > Rhizobiales > Rhizobiaceae > Agrobacterium. The sequence continues at coordinate 43,190 of UCJU01000012.1, read as the reverse complement.
GGAAGCCCGGGGCTCAATCTCGATAGCTGGGCAATGGAGCCGGATTTGCTGCGGCACCTGTTTGCACAGCAGGCCGAAGACGCGGAACTGCTGCTGATCGAAAGCGCCATGGGCCTGTTTGACGGCATTGTGGTGCCGGACAATCGCACAGGCTCGGCGGCGGATCTGGCACGTCTGTTTGGTATACCGGTGCTGCTGGTGCTCGATATCTCCGGTCAGTCGCAGACGGCGGCGGCTGTCGCCCATGGTTTTGCCCATTACGATCAGGCGGTAAAAATGTCTGCTGTTGTGCTCAACCGCGCGGGTAGCGAGAGGCACCGCACGCTCTGTGCCGAAGCCATCGAAAAGATCGGCCTGCCCGTTGCTGGCTGCGTGATGCGCGATCCCTCGCTGGTGTTGCCGGAACGACATCTGGGTTTGGTACAGGCCAGCGAGCACGTGGAAATCGACGCGCATATCGAACGCCTCGCTGATGCGATGGAGAACGCCATCGATCTCGACGCGCTTCTGGCACTCGCTCGTCCTGTCGATGTGCCGCAAGGGTCCGTGGAAGCGGCAATTGCGCCGCCCGGCCAGCGTATTGCGCTGGCGCAGGATGCCGCCTTTACCTTTCTCTACCCGCATCTCCACCGCCACTGGCGTGAGGCGGGTGCGGAGATCGTTCCCTTTTCTCCGCTGGCTGATGAAGCGCCGGATGCGTCCTGCGATGTCTGCTGGTTACCGGGCGGCTATCCCGAGCTTCATGCGGGACGGCTTGCTGCTGCCGACGCGTTCAAGGCGGGTGTGGTGCGTTTTTCTCAAGCGAAGCCTGTCCATGGCGAATGTGGTGGCTACATGGTCCTGGGCGAAGCCTTGGAAGATGCCGATGGTGTCACCCATGCGATGACAGGCCTTTTGTCGCACGCCACGAGCTTTGCAAAGCGAAAGATGAACCTGGGGTATCGGCAGGCGACGATTGCTGCCGATGGTGTGTTGGGACAGGCAGGTGATGTTTTGCGGGGGCACGAGTTCCACTACGCCCGCGTGATCGACCCAGGCCGTGACGACCCCTTCGCACAGATTACTGATGGGCCAGGCAAGCCTCTCGGCCCATCGGGCGGGCGGCGAGACAGGGTTACGGGCACGTTTTTTCACGCGATTGCCAAAGGTTAAGTTTTTCTCATCGATATTGCGGTGGAGGAATGTCGCTATCTTCCTATATTGGTGTGCGGGTGCTGACGCTGGCGCTTGATCCATTCAACAAGGACAGATTTTCATGACCGAGAAATCCCCCGAAAATAACTTTCCTGCCGGTTATGAACCAGCAGACGTTTGGGAATGGGAAAAAGGCAATGGCGGCCAGTTCGCCAATATCAACCGCCCGATCGCCGGTCCGACGCATGATAAGGAATTGCCGGTCGGCAAACATCCCTTGCAGCTTTATTCGCTGGCCACCCCCAACGGGCAGAAGGTCGGCATCATGCTGGAAGAGCTGCTGGCGGCAGGTCATACGGGCGCGGAATATGATGCCTGGCTGATCAAAATCGGCGATGGCGACCAGTTCGGCTCCGGTTTCGTCAAGGCCAATCCAAATTCGAAAATTCCGGCATTGGTGGACCATTCCACCCCTGAGCCGACGCGCGTGTTCGAAAGTGGCTCCATTCTACTCTACCTCGCCGAAAAATTCGGCGCGTTCCTGCCTGCGGATCACAAGGGTCGCACCGAGGCAATCAACTGGCTGTTCTGGCAGATGGCATCCGGCCCGTATCTTGGCGGCGGTTTCGGCCATTTCTACGCTTACGCGCCTTTTCACATCAAATACGCCATTGATCGTTTCGCCATGGAGGCAAAGCGACAGCTTGACGTGCTGGACCGCCATCTGGCAGAAAACCAATATCTGGCCGGTTCGGACTATTCGATTGCGGATATCGCCGTCTGGCCATGGTACGGCAATCTGGCGCGTGGACAGTCCTATCCGAAGGCGGATGTCTTTCTGGATGTGAAGAGCTATAAGAACCTTCAGCGCTGGGCAAACGAGATTGCAGAACGTCCAGCGGTCAAGCGGGGTCGCATGGTCAACAAGATGAATGGCGATCCTTCGGAACAATTGCACGAACGCCACGATGCGTCCGACTTCGATACGAAGACACAGGACAAAATCGGCAAAGCATAAGGAAAAGACGATGGCAAAGCTGCCTGAAATGACGAAACACCGCGGCTTTCCATCCGGCATGCCGAGCACGGGCATTCAGTTCACCATACGCCGCGCAAATCCGCGCGGCGTCACACCCGTGAAGCACATTCCGCGCCGTGCGCGTAACGACTCTGCGGAGCACAAGGTGGACGCTGCCTTCATGCATGCGCTGTGGCACCAGTTCGGCAACGAACCCTTTGAGCGCGGTAATCTCGATGCGGCCCGTCTCAGCCTGTTGTTTGGTCGTGAAGTGATCCCTGCGGACAAGGATTTCGATCCGCTGTCCTACCAGTCCATGCTTGTTATCGATGAACGCGTGGCACGGCAGAACTTTCCTGAATCCTTCGAGAACTATTTTCAGATCGACTGAAACATCCGCATCTAAAGTTGAGCGGGCACAGAAAGTTTCTGTGCTTGGCTGAATTGAAGTGCTATAGAACACGCCAGTTTCATCGATTTCGGCGTCTGCCATGATCAGGCATATCATCTGCGCTATCACTGCAAGTGCATGTCTCCTGCTGCCTGCCGGTATCGGGGCATTCGGTCCTGCGCATAGCGGGGAAGATTACGCCACGCTGGAAAAGCTCGGAGCAGCCCTCTTCCACGATCCCAACCTTTCCATGAACCGCACCATGTCGTGCTCCACCTGCCACATGGAGGCGGTGGGCTTCACCGATGCCCGAGATAGCGACAAGGTCGGTCATGCTGTTTCCCTGGGCGACGATGGCGGCTCGCTGGGCGATCGCAATGCGCCGAGTGCGGCTTACGCAAAATTCTCTCCGCCCTTCGGCAAGACCGCAGCAGGTGAGTATGTCGGCGGGCAATTCTGGGACGGACGCGCATCGTCTCTGGAAGATCAGGCCGCAGGCCCGCCTCTGAATCCGATTGAAATGGGCATGCCTGACAAGGCCACTGTCGCAAAGCGGCTAAAGGAAAACCCGGATTATGCCGCAGCCTTCGGGACGCAATTTGGCAGCGATGTCTTCAAAAGTGATGACGCCGCCTTTGCCGCGATGACAAAGGCACTGGCCGCCTTCGAGCGTTCGGATGAATTTTCGACGTTCGATTCGAAATACGACCGGTTCCTGCGCGGTGAAGAAAAGCTGACGGACCAGGAGGAACTTGGCCGCGTACTGATCTCTTCAACACAGTTTACCAATTGCAATACGTGTCACGAGATCAGAGGTCAGAACGGCCTCTCCGATGGTGTCTTCACCAACCACAAATATTTCAACATCGGCGTTCCCGCCAATAAGGCAGTCAGGGCGGCGAATGGGTCGAAGCCCGATGCTGTCGATCTGGGTCTTGCCCAGAATCCCGCCGTTGCAGGCGATCCGGCCCAGCGCGGCAAGTTCAAGGTGCCGACGCTGCGCAATATCGCGGTGACCGGCCCCTATATGCACAATGGCGTGTTCAAAGATTTGCGCACGGTCGTGCTGTTTTACGTGAAATATAAGAGCAAGAAGCAGAGCCGTCAGATCAACCCGGAAACGGGACAGGCGTGGGATGCGCCGGAGGTGCCGGACAATATCGCGATGACGGAGCTAACCGCAGCCCCTGCGCTTGATGACAAGCGAGTGGATGCCATTGTCGCGTTTTTGAAAACGCTGACTGACAAGCGATATGAGCATCTCCTGCCGGAGAATAATGCCGGACAGGGTGTAACGCCCCCTGCCCAGCCGGTGTCTCTTACGCCGCTAAAAGCGCCTTGTACTCTTCCAGAACCGCGTCGCCCATTTCGGATGTGCTGACCTGACGGCTGCCGTCCGCGACGATGTCTGCGGTGCGGATGCCTTTGTCCAGTACATTGGCGATGGCCGTTTCCAGCTTGGTGGCTTCATCCACCATGTTGAAGGAATAGCGCAGGCACATTGCGAAGGAGGCGATCATGGCGATGGGGTTTGCAATGCCCTTGCCAGCAATGTCAGGCGCAGAGCCGTGTACTGGCTCATACATGGCCTTGCGCTTGCCGGTCTTGGCATCCGGTGCGCCGAGCGAAGCTGATGGCAGCATGCCGAGTGAGCCGGTCAGCATGGCAGCGACGTCGGACAGCATGTCGCCGAACAGATTATCCGTGACGATGACGTCGAACTGCTTGGGCTTGCGCACCAGCTGCATGCCACCGGCATCGGCCAACATATGCTCAAGCTGCACATCCTTGTACTTGGCGGCATGTGTTTCAGTTACCACCTGGTTCCACAGCACGCCTGACTTCATGACGTTGCGCTTCTCCATGGAGCAGACGCGGTTATCACGGGTGCGGGCCAGTTCGAAGGCAACGCTTGCGATGCGCTCGATTTCGAACGTGTCATAAATCTGCGTATCGATACCGCGCTTCTGGCCGTTGCCGAGGTCGATGATCTGCTTCGGCTCGCCGAAATAGACACCGCCCGTCAACTCACGCACGATGAGAATGTCGAGGCCTTCGACCAGTTCCTGCTTCAGCGAGGATGCGGCAGCAAGCGCCGGGTAGCAGATGGCTGGGCGTAGATTGGCGAACAGCTCGAGATCCTTGCGCAAGCGAAGGAGACCGGATTCGGGTCGCACTTCGTAAGGCACGCTATCCCATTTGGGACCGCCGACTGCACCGAACAGAATGGCGTCTGCGGCCAGCGCCTTTTCCATGTCGGCATCGGAGATTGCCACACCGTGGGCATCATAAGCGCTGCCACCGACGAGGCCTTCTTCGGTCTTGAAGCCTGCGGCCTTCTCGCTGTTCAGATAATCGATCAGCTTGCGGACTTCTGCCATGGCTTCGGGGCCGATGCCGTCACCGGGCAGCAGGAAAAGCGTGCGCACTGTCATGAAAACCTCCTTGGCCACGACGCAGAACCTTGGGCGGTTTCACACGGCGGGCGCGTCAAAAATCCTTGGCCCCGCAGTATCAATTGTGCGGGGTGCGGGCTTCTTATCCTTGGAGATGGTCCATTTCAAGGAAGGTCAGCGACGATTCGGTACGGGGAGAAACCAAAACTGGCCCCGAATGTGCGCGGAAGAAATCAAGCCCAGGGGCGGGCAGATGCGTTGGTCTTTTCGAAACCCTCGATAGCACCGGCATGTTCCAGCGTCAGGCCAATGTCGTCCAGGCCGTTCAGCATGCAGTGGCGCTTGAACTCATCCAGTTCGAATTTGATGGTGCCGCCATCGGGACCGCTGATTTCCAGATTTTCCAGATCGACGGTGACGACGGCGTTGGAACCACGCGATGCATCATCCATCAGCTTGTCCAGATTTTCCGGGCTGACGACGATTGGCAGTATGCCGTTCTTGAAACAGTTGTTGTAGAAGATATCGGCAAAGCTCGTGGAGATGACGCAGCGAATGCCGAAATCCAGCAGTGCCCAAGGCGCATGTTCACGAGACGAGCCGCAGCCGAAATTATCGCCAGCGACGAGAATTTGCGCATTCTGGTAGGCTGGCTTGTTCAAAATGAAGTCTGGGTTCGGGGAACCATCTTCCAGATACCGCGATTCCGCGAAAAGGCCGGTACCGAGGCCGGTTCGCTTGATGGTTTTGAGGTAATCCTTCGGAATGATCATATCCGTGTCGATGTTGACGACCGGCATGGGGGCAGCGACACCCGTCAGTTTGGTGAACTTTTCCATCTTTCACTCCGAAATCCAGCTGATAGCAGCGTCATAAAAACGCGTGCTGCTGCAATAGCGCACAATCGCGTGTATTTGAAGGCCAAACCACGCCGACTCGGTACACCTGTCGAAACATGCGGATGTAAGGGCGCTATTTTTTAAACAGTGAAGAACTGAGAGTTCAGTGCCAGGCGTAGCCTAATTTGCGAAGCTGCGTTCCGGCAAAATCTTCCATGCCTTCCGCCACGTCCTTGCCACCATGGGAGCGGAAAAAGCGGCTGGCGACATCGCTATCCTCGAGGCACCAGACCACGGTGCCCTTGCATCCCAATGATTTCAGAAGACGGCGCGCCTCGGTAAACAGCACGGAGCCAAGGCCCATGCCCTGATATTCGGGAAGCAGATAAATCTCGTAGATTTCACCGTCGTAGGGCAGTCCACGGGCGCGGCTGAGGCCCAGTGTCGTGTAGCCGGCAATCACGCCTGATATTTCCACGACCAACATCGTCGCAGAGCCTCGGGTGGCCTTGCGCCACCAGGTCTCATCGCGTCTGTCCAGCATTTGCCGAAGCGGCTTATGGGGAATGAGACCCTCATAGGCCTGCTGCCAGGAAGATCTATGCGTGTCCGAAATGGCGCGCGCATCGTCCGGCTCTGCTCGGCGAATGTCTATGGATAACGTTTTCATAACGCGATTCTGATCCCGACGGGGAAAACTTACCAGCCATAAAGGTTAACGGCGTCAAGCTTACCCACAGCCTATTCATGTGGATGAAGCTGGAAAATTAACGCTATATTTACCATTGAGGCAAGCCGCATGCGACTCAACCCCCAAATAAAACGGCGGGACGGTTAATGCAGGCCGGAAAACAAAAAACCCGACGCAATGGTCGGGTTTTCCAGATTAGCAGAGATGATTGCGGCTATCAGCCGGCAAGCTTTGCCTTGTCGAAGCGCTTGCGGTCGTTGGCATCCAGGAACATCTTGCGAAGACGGATGGACTTCGGCGTCACTTCCATCAGCTCATCGTCCTGAATCCACGATAGCGCACGGTCGAGCGTCATGCGGATCGGTGGCGTCAGCTTCACGGCTTCATCCTTGCCTGCGGCGCGGATGTTGGTGAGCTGCTTGCCCTTGAGAACGTTGACTTCGAGGTCGTTGTCGCGTGTGTGAATGCCGATGATCATGCCGGCATAAACCTTTTCGCCGGGATCGATCATCATCGGGCCGCGATCTTCAAGGTTGAACATGGCGTAGGCAACAGCTTCACCGGCACCGTTCGACAGAAGAACACCGTTGACGCGGCCGCCGATGGCGCCCTTGAACGGCTGGTAGTCGTGGAACAAACGGTTCATGATCGCCGTGCCGCGTGTGTCTGTCAAAAGCTCGGACTGGTAGCCGATGAGGCCACGCGTTGGCGCCAGGAACTTCAGACGAACGCGGTTGCCGCCGGATGGACGAAGCTCGGTCATTTCTGCCTTACGTTCGGACATCTTCTGAACGACGATACCGGAATGTTCTTCATCAACGTCGATGACGACTTCTTCGATCGGCTCGATGGTCTGGCCGTTCTCGTCCTTCTGCATGACGACGCGTGGACGCGAAACGGCAAGTTCAAAGCCTTCGCGACGCATGGTTTCGATCAGAACAGCGAGCTGCAATTCGCCACGGCCGGACACGAAGAACGAGTCCTTGCCTTCGGCTTCTTCGATCTTCAGCGCGACGTTGCCTTCGGCTTCCTTGTAGAGACGATCGCGGATAACGCGCGATGTGACCTTGTCGCCTTCGGTGCCAGCCAGCGGGCTGTCGTTAACGATGAAAGACATCGTCACCGTCGGCGGGTCGATTGGCTGTGCTGTCATCGCTTCGGTGACCGAGGGGTCACAGAACGTGTCGGCAACGGTACCCTTGGAGAGACCGGCGATCGCAACGATGTCGCCTGCATGGGCTTCATCGATGGCTGTACGCTCGATGCCGCGGAATGCGAGGATCTTCGAGATACGGCCGGTTTCGATGAGCTTACCATCCTGGCCGAGAACCTTGACGGCCTGGTTCGGCTTGATCGAACCGGATGCGATACGACCGGTGATGATGCGGCCGAGGAATGGGTTTGCTTCGAGGATCGTCCCGATCAGACGGAACGGGCCTTCTTCAACCGTAGGCTCTGGAACGTGCTTGAGAACCAGATCGAGCAAAGGTGCAAGACCTTCATCCTTTGGGCCTTCCGGATTAACGTTCATCCAGCCATCGCGGCCGGAACCGTAAAGTATCGGGAAGTCGAGCTGTTCGTCTGTGGCATCGAGGTTCGCGAACAGGTCGAAGACTTCATTGATGACTTCTTCGTGGCGGCCATCGGGACGGTCGATCTTGTTGATCGCAACGATTGGCTTGAGGCCGACCTTGAGAGCCTTGGAAACCACGAACTTCGTCTGTGGCATCGGTCCTTCGGACGAGTCGACCAGAACGATTGCACCGTCCACCATCGACAGGATACGCTCGACTTCGCCACCGAAGTCGGCGTGGCCCGGGGTGTCGACGATGTTGATGCGAACACCCTTCCACTCCACAGACGTCGCCTTGGCGAGAATGGTGATGCCGCGTTCTTTTTCGAGGTCGTTACTGTCCATGACGCGCTCTGCAACGCGCTGGTTTTCGCGGAACGAACCGGACTGTTTCAGAAGCTCGTCAACGAGCGTCGTTTTGCCATGGTCAACGTGCGCGATAATCGCGATGTTGCGAATTGCCATTGTTTAATATCTCTGAAGTTGGGGCGTCATATCTTGGATGCGCCAATTTAGTCTGGCGGGCCTATAACCTTTTTTTTGCAAATGCGAAAGGGGGGCCAGTCACATAAGCCCCTTGCAGAAACGCCGTATCAGAGTTTTATGACAGTTTGCAGGTGCCTCTTGATAACCTCAACCGGCTACGAGCCCGCGCTTCTGCAACATCGCATCGGGGCTGGGCATCTTGCCACGAAACGCCTGATAGGTTTCTTCCGCGTCGATCGAGCCGCCGACGGCATAGATGTTGTCCTTCAACTTGCGGGCCATTTCCGCATCGAAGGGATCGCCGGTTTCTTCGAAAGCTGCGAAGGCATCTGCATCGAGAACCTCCGACCACATATAGGAGTAGTAGCCCGCCGAGTATCCATCGCCGGAAAAGACGTGCTGGAAGTGCGGCGTCGCGTGGCGCATGACGATGGATTTGGGCATGTTCAGAGATGCCAGGACCTCGGTCTGGACCGCCATCGGGTCATCGACAGCATCGCGTGTGTGGAAGGCCATATCGACCAGTGCCGACGAGGTAAATTCCACCGTGTTAAAGCCAGCGTTGAAGGTTTGTGCGGCCAGGACCTTGTCCAGCAGCGCCTTTGGCATCGGAGCGCCGGTCTCGTAGTGAAGAGCATATTTCTCCAGGATTTCAGGCACGGTCAGCCAGTGTTCGTACAGTTGCGAAGGCAGTTCAACGAAGTCGCGCGAGACGCCTGTCCCCGAAACGGATGGGTAGGTCACATTGGATAGCATACCGTGCAGAGCATGGCCGAATTCGTGGAACAGCGTGCGGGCATCATCCAGCGAAAGCAGCGCTGGCTTGCCCTGCGACGGTTTCGCAAAATTGCAGACGTTGTAGATGATCGGCAGTTCTCCAACCGTACCATTCTTCAGCGGTAACTTGTGCTGCGACTGGAATGAACTCATCCAAGCGCCCGAGCGCTTCGATGGGCGGGCGAAGAAATCGCCCAGGAACATTGCGACAAGATCGCCCTGTTCGTTGCGAATTTCGAAAGTGCGGACATCTGGATGATAGGCGGTGACACCTTTCAGCTCGACAGCGCGGATGCCGAACAGTCTTTGTGCCACGTCGAAGCAAGCCTCGATGATTTTTTCCAGTTGCAGGTAGGGCTTGAGTTCGGCTTCGGAAAAATTGAATTTTTTCGCACGAAGTTTCTCGGCATAATGGCGCCAGTCCCACGGCATGACATCGTGGTTCTTGCCTTCGTCGGCGATGACCTGCGCAAGTTCGGCCTCTTCCTCACCGGCGCGTTCGACGGCTTTTTCCCACACCTGGGTCAAAAGCGCGTTCACGGCGTCCGGCGTTTTTGCCATGGTGTTATCCAGCTTGTAGGCGGCGAAATTGGCGTAACCCAGCAGCTTTGCCTTTTCGTCACGCAGTTCCAGCGTGCGCTTCACCGTTTCGCGATTGTCTGTCTCTCCACCGCTCTCACCGCGGGCGACCCAGGCCTTGAAGGCCTGCTCACGCAGGTCACGGCGTTCGGAGAATGTCAGGAAGGGTTCGATGATCGAGCGTGACAGGGTCACGGCGAATTTGCCGTCCTCACCGTGTTCGCGCGCAGCACCCGCCATGGAATCTCTCAGGAAATCGGGAACGCCCGCAAGCTGTTCCTCGTCGCTAAGAAGCAGTTTCCAGCTCTTCTCGTCGGCGAGAACGTTCTGGCCGAATTTCGCGCCGAGCCCGGCCAACTCCTCGTTGATGGCGGCCAGCCGTTCCTGACGATCTTTAACAAGCTTGGCACCGGCGCGCACGAAACCCTTCCAGTGGCGTTCGAGAACGCGCAGTTCCTCGCCAGTCAGGTTCAACTCGTCGCGTTTTTCCCACAGCGTGTCGATGCGTTTGAACAAAGCCTCATTCATCCCGATTTTCGAATAGTGCCGGGACATCTTAGGCGCGATATCGCGCTCCAATGCCTGAATGTCGGGGTTGGTATGAGCGCCCGCCTTGTTCCAGAACAAGGCAGACACGCGTGACAGCCCATCACCGGCAACTTCGAGAGCGACGATGGTATTGGCAAAACCCGGTGCCTCGGCATTGTCAGCGATCGCGTCGATCTCTGCATCATGGGCTGCCAGCGCCATTTCGAAAGCACCGGCAAAATCCTCGTCCCTGACAGCGTCGAACCGGGGCAAGCGATTCGTCCCGTTCCAGTCCGTGATGGCGGAATACTGGGCTGTTGTCGATGTCATCGGTTTGTCCTCATGCAGATGCGATTCATGCGTCATATGGGCATGGCTGCAGCTGCGTTTCAATATCTTCGGGGCAAGAACATGCGTGGTCCCTTGCCAGACCGCCGCATAGTTTTTAGTAAGGAACGCTTATGAAACAGGTGATGCATGGCCACTTCGACTGAAAAAGAATCGCTGGCATTCCTGCTCAACAGCAGTGTGCGGTTTCTGAACAGCGCTTTTGAGCGTCGCATCAGCGACGCGGGACTTGGCCTGACACCGGGTGAGGCGAGGGCGCTTTTGACCGTTGCCGCCATTGATGGCAGCAAGCAGGCGGATATTGCTGCGCGCATCGGGCTCGAGCCGATGACGGTGTGCACCTATCTCGACAAGCTCGAATCACTCGATCTGGTGGAGAGACGCCCGAACCCGGATGACCGCCGTTCCAAGTGCATCTACCTGACGCAAGCGTCCTCGAAACTGCTGCTTGCCGTTCGTGAAGAGGTCCGCCTCCTGATAGATCAGGCTGCCAGTGGTTTTGGTGAGGGTGATTTCGAAAGATTTCACGCGCTTCTGACGATTGTGCAGAAAAATCTGCAAATGGCCGTCAGCGACAAAAACGTTCAGCACCCGGCATGAGCAGCATTACTCCCGCCATGACCGTTCGCCGCACCGCCATGCTCGGTGCCATGCTGACCGCACTTGGTCCGGTCTCGATGGCGATTTATACGCCTGCCATGCCGGAACTCGTCAGAGCGTTTGGGACGACGGAATCGGCCATCAAGATGAGCCTGACGCTCTATTTCGGCGGCTTCGCCATCGCCCAGCTTGTTTCAGGGGCCATGTCGGATGCCTTTGGTCGTCGCAAGGCAACGATCCTGTTTCTGCTGATCTACCTTGTGGGTGGAGCACTGGCCGCTTTTGCGCCCAATGTCGATACTCTGCTTGCTGCACGCCTCATTCAGGGGATAGGAGCGTCGGTGGGCGTGACCGTTGCCCGGGCGGTGGTGCGAGATCAGTATAGCGGGCCACAGGCAACCGGCATTCTCAACCTGATCGGCATCATGCTGGCAGTTGGCCCGGCTGCGGGGCCGACGATTGGGGGCTTGTCGTTGCTGGCCTTCGGTTGGCAATCGGTCTTCGTCCTGATGCTTACCTTCGGATTGATATCGATTACCACGATTGTATTCTGCCTTCGCGAAACAACGGTCCCGGACCCGAGCGGTCTTCGTCCGCCACGCCTGCTGAGGGCTTATGGAGAGCTTCTGACTTCTCCAAGGTTTTTGCTATCGGCTTTGGTGCTTGGCGGGTCGGTCAGCGCACTCTACGCTCAAGCGACCATGCTGCCTTTCGTTCTCATCAACGAAGTCGGGCTTTCCCCGACAGAATTCGGTGTGGGGATGCTGATGCAATCGGGCTCCTATTTCTTCGGCTCGATTGCTCTGCGCTTTCTGGCGCGGAAAATCGGAGACCGGCGCGCATCGGTTATCGGTGTTTGCCTATCGGCTCTGGGCGGCCTGCTTATTTTTCTCTCGGTCCATCTCATCACGCCTTCGTTCCTGTCGATCATGGCGCCCGTCGGCGTCGCGACATTCGGACTTGCGCTTCTGACACCCTACATCATCACGGCCGGAATGATGCAGTTCCCACATATTGCCGGCTCTGCATCGGCCATGATGGGCTTTATCCAGATGAGCGCGGGCTTTGCAGCCGGTATCGCAGCCTCGCTGCTCGGTTCACCCTTGATGGGGTTCGGTACGATCATCCCGCTGATGGAACTGACTGCGGCTGCGAGTTATATCGGTTTCGTCATCATATCGCGCAGGCAGACATGAAAAAGCCCCGGAGAACCGGGGCTTTCATCGTCATGTCTGAACCAGAGGCTTACTTGCCGAGGTTGCGCTTGGCCAATGTGCGCAGACGCAGGGCGTTAAGCTTGATGAAGCCAGCTGCATCCTTCTGGTCGTAGGCACCCTGGTCGTCCTCGAAAGTCACCAGCTTGTCGGAATAGAGCGACTTGGCGGATTCGCGACCGGTGACCATGACATTGCCCTTGTAGAGCTTCAGCGTCACTTCGCCTTCCACATGCTCCTGGCTCTTGTCGATCAGCGCCTGCAACATCTCACGCTCCGGCGAGAACCAGAAGCCGTAATAGATCAGTTCCGCATAGCGCGGCATGATCTCATCCTTGAGGTGGGCCGCACCGCGGTCGAGCGTGATGCTCTCGATGGCGCGGTGGGCGGTGAGCAGGATCGTTCCGCCGGGTGTTTCGTAAACGCCGCGCGACTTCATGCCGACATAGCGGTTTTCGACCAGATCGAGACGACCGATGCCGTTGTCGCGACCGTAATCGTTGAGTGCCGCCAGAAGCGTTGCGGGCGACATCTCGACACCGTTGATCGAGCAGGCGTCACCCTTGCGGAAACCGACCTTGATGGTGGTTGCCTTGTCCGGTGCTGCCTCGGGCGAAATGGTGCGCATGTGCACATATTCCGGTGCTTCGACGGCCGGGTCTTCCAGAACCTTGCCTTCGGACGATGAGTGCAGAAGGTTTGCGTCGACGGAGAACGGAGCCTCACCCTTCTTGTCCTTGGCAACGGGGATCTGGTGCTGTTCGGCGAAGTTCAGGAGATCGGTGCGGCTCTTGAACGTCCAGTCACGCCATGGGGCGATGATCTTGATGTCCGGGTTTAGTGCGTAGGCCGACAGCTCAAAACGAACCTGGTCGTTGCCCTTGCCGGTCGCGCCGTGGGCGATGGCGTCTGCACCAGTCTTCTTGGCGATGTCGATCAGGTGCTTGGAAATCAGCGGGCGGGCAATCGAAGTACCCAGCAGATAGACGCCTTCATAAACGGCATTGGCACGGAACATCGGGAAAACGAAATCGCGCACGAATTCCTCGCGCACATCTTCCACGAAGATTTCCTTGATGCCCAGCATCTCGGCTTTTTGACGTGCCGGTGCAAGCTCTTCTCCCTGGCCGAGGTCTGCGGTGAAGGTTACCACTTCAGCGCCGAGTTCGGTCTGGAGCCATTTGAGAATGATAGAAGTATCAAGCCCGCCGGAATAGGCGAGAACGACTTTCTTTACGTCTTTTGGAAGTGCCATCGGTGAAATCCATTTGCGTATCGGCGACATCTGGATATCGCCATTTCCTTGGGATTTCGGCACTTTTAGCGAGTTTATCGGCGGGTGCAACAAAAATGCAAAGCGATGGGACGATGGAACGCTTGCATCTTCATGTGACTTAGAGTGCCGATACGTCTAGACTAGACACTGCGTCAGTAGAGCGCATGGTTCCATGGGATGTCGCTGCCGGACATTTGAAGCGGTGGCGAAAAGGAGAAACCAATGACGATCCTTCACAACGCATTCACAGAAGATAATGTTGCCGTCGTCACCGGCGCGGCATCCGGCATCGGCCTTGCTGCCGCCCGTAAATTCGCAAATTTCGGCATGAGCGTGGTGCTTGTCGATCTCGACGGAGAAAAGCTCGCCGCTGCACAAAGTGAGATTGCCGCGCTTGCCAAGGACGGCAGTGAGCGGATTGTTTCCATTCCGACGGATGTCTCCAAACTCGATGAGCTTGAAGCATTGGAGCGCGCCGTTATCCAGCGCTTCGGGCGCGTTCATGTGCTGATGAACAATGCGGGTGTGCAGCCGGGCAGCTCAATTTTTGGACCACAGGCCAACTGGGACAAGGTGTTCGGCGTCAATCTGATGGGCGTGGTCAAGGGAAGCCGTGTGTTCGGCTCAGGCATGCTGGCCCATGGTGAGCCGGGCCTCATCATCAATACCGGCTCCAAGCAGGGCATCACCACGCCACCGGGCGATCCGGCTTACAATGTGTCCAAGGCTGGCGTGAAGGCCTTCACCGAAGCGTTGGAGTATGAGTTGAGAAACGCGCCCAGCGGCAATATCTCCGCCCACCTTCTCATCCCCGGTTTCGTCTTCACCGGCCTGACCGCCAATGGTCGAACGGAGAAGCCATCTGGTGCATGGACGCCGGAACAGACGGTCGATTTCATGGTCGACAGCATCGGCAACGGTGATTTCTATATTCTGTGCCCCGATGGTGAAGTGAACCGCAAGACGGACGAGAAACGCATTCTGTGGGCGGCAAACGATCTCGTGGAAAATCGTCCGCCTCTATCGCGCTGGCACGAAGATTATAGCGACGACTTCAAATCCTTCCTCAATAGCTAATCTTGCTGCCGCGCCTCTCTGGCGCGGCATTCTTTTTGCGCGGTTGGCAGCGTCTCAAAACGGCGTTATGAACAGGCATCAAACCCTTTCGAGTGTGGTGCCACCGTGGATTTCCTACCCAGCCTGCCGACCCTGATTGCCTTTACAATCGCCATTCTGCTCCTGTCGGTAACGCCTGGACCGGATATGACGCTGTGGATCAGCCGTTCCCTACGCGAAGGCCGCACGTCCGGTTTCATGACGCTGGTCGGCACCAATTTGGGCATTACAGTGCATACGATGCTTGTTGCCTTTGGCGTGGCTGCTCTCATCGTCGCCTCACCCACCGCCTTTCTGGTTCTCAAGACCGGTGGCGCTGCTTATCTGGTGTGGCTCGCCATTCAGGCCATCCGCAAGGGTTCGAATTTCGTTATGGAACGCCCCAGAGAGCAGAAGGCGAAGGCTTCCAAAAAATCCGCGTTGCTGAATGGTCTGTGGGTCAATCTGCTCAATCCCAAGGTCATCATTTTCTTCATGACCTTCTTGCCGCAATTCGTCAGCGCATCCGATCCGCACGTTACGGGTAAATTGATATTTCTGGGCCTGTGGTCGATCGTCGTCGCCTTGCCAATCGGCATCGGTATCGTTCTGGCTGCCGACCGCCTGTCTGGCTGGCTGCAAAGCAACGCGAAAGTTCTGCGCGGTCTCGATTATACGATTGCAGGCGTTTTCTCCATTTTTGCCGCCAAGATTTTTTTCGCGCAAGCCCGGTAATCGTTCGTTGAAGCTGCTGAAAAGCGGTGCTTGCATTTTGGGCAGCACCCTGCCAGCTTGCGACGGAATGGGGAACTGGCCTTCTGGCGGGATGGAGTGATGCGGCAAGACGACCTGAGCACGCTGATTGGCCTTGTTGCCCTGTCGGATAGAAATGCATTCGCCTCCCTTTATAAACGCACGAGCTCGAAACTTTTTTCGATATGCCTGCGTATACTCAAGGACCGTACTGACGCGGACGAGGCGTTGCAGGAGGTCTATGTAAAGATATGGCAGCGCGCGCGGCTGTTTTCTGCCACCTCCGGGACCGCCGAGGTCTGGCTGGCAGCCATTGCCCGCAACCAATCGATAGATATCATCCGAGCACGCAAACCCATCGCCAGCGAACTGGACGACGTTCCCGATCTGGCAGACGCCGGTCCGGATCCGGAACGGGCATTGCTACAAAAGGATTCTGGCCGAAGCATTGACCTGTGTCTCGGCGAACTGGAAGAAAACAGGGCGAACGCCGTCCGGCAGGCCTATCTGGACGGTATGAGCTATCAGGATCTGGCGCAGCATTATGCCGTGCCGTTGAATACGATGCGAACGTGGTTGAGGCGTAGTCTCATCAAGCTGAAAGAGTGCATGGAGCGATGACGAAACCTGACGACAGCGATATTCCAAGGGACGATGTGATCGCCGCCGAATATGTGCTTGGCGTGTTGTCTGCGGACGACCGGCGGCTGGTGGAGACGCGTATGCGCTCGGAAGATGCGTTTGCGCAAGGTGTACGCCAGTGGGAAGCGCATTTTTCTGGTCTCAACGAGGAGTACAAGCCTGTTACGCCCGATGTGTCGACTTACGCTGAGATCGAGAAGCGTCTGTTCGCATCTGATGCCAAGACAGGTTTCCTGCCATCGCTCTGGGGTTCGCTCGCCTTCTGGCGTGGCTTCAGCGCCTTGACCACCGCATGCGCTGCCATCGCAGCCATTGCCTTCGTGGTGCTGCCTTTACCCTCGCAACAGTCGCTTCAGATGTCCTATATGGCTGAGTTGTCGTCGCCCAACGATCCAATGGCTCTGATGGTGTCTTATGACGCGTCTTCAGGCCGAATGGCCCTGACGCCGATGGCTGCGGGTGACAAGGCGCAGAAGTCGCTCGAGCTCTGGTTGGTCAAGGCGGATGGCGTGCCTATTTCGCTCGGCCTTGTCGACCCGCAGAAAAACGCCGAAATGACCATTCCGCTCGACATGCGTGAGCAGCTTCACGACGGTATTACACTGGCCGTTAGCCTCGAGCCCTATGGCGGATCGCCCACGGGCAAACCAACCGGCCCGGTCATCGCCAGCGGAACGACGCGGCAGCTTTAAAAAATAATTCACCACTGCTGAAACTTTGCCTGACCACCTCCCGTAACTCCCCATGTACCGGATACGTCACCTGCAACAACGCAGGGACGATTGGCGGGACCAGAGGAGAAAACGCCATGATGAAGTCCAGCCTGCGCATGATCGCGCTTGCCGCAGCCCTTTCGACCGTCGCATTTGCGGCTCAAGCCAAGAACCCGATGGTTGGCGGTGCCGCGATGTACGAAAACAAGAACATCGTCGAAAATGCGATGAACTCCAAGGATCACACCACGCTTGTCGCCGCCGTGAAGGCCGCCGGTCTTGTGGAAACGCTCCAGGGCAAGGGTCCATTCACGGTTTTCGCACCGACCAACGAAGCCTTCGCAGCCTTGCCAAAAGGCACTGTCGAGACGCTTTTGAAGCCTGAAAACAAGGCTAAGCTCACGAAAATCCTCACCTGCCACGTTGTTGCGGCCGATGCTATGTCCAAGGCAATCGAGAAGATGATCAAGGACGATGGCGGCACCCATGATGTGAAGACGGTCGGTGGCTGTGTGTTGAAGGCCAAATACGACATGAAGAAAATCACGCTGACCGACGAGAATGGCGACGTGGCCCATGTAACGATTGCCGACGTCAAGCAGTCGAACGGCGTCATTCACGTCATCGACAAGGTATTGCTGCCGAAAATGTAAGTTCTATCGGCGCAACGAAATGCCGTGCATCCCCCACGATGTACGGCATTTCTTTTTAACGTGAGCTGCCCTTAGCCGATCAGCAATTCGTCATCATCAAGGGTCTGTCCGCGTATCTTGCGGAACATCTCGATCAGATCTTCCACCTGTAGGCCCTTGCGGCTGTCGCCGGATACATCGAGAACGATCTCACCCGCGTGCAGCATAATGGTACGGTCACCATAGTCCAATGCCTGGCGCATCGAATGGGTGACCATCAAAGTCGTCAGCTTGCGCTCTTCCACGACCCTTTGCGTCAACCCCATCACGAATTCCGCCATGCCCGGATCGAGTGCGGCCGTGTGTTCGTCCAGCAGAAGAACATCCGAACCCGCAAGCGTTGCCATGACCAGAGAAACCGCCTGGCGTTGTCCGCCGGACAGGAGGTCCATGCGGTCTTTCAGCCGGTTTTCCAAACCAAGGTTCAGGGACGCGATCCGCTCCTGGAAAAATGCCCGGCGTCCACCGCCAAGTGCTGGCATAAGTCCGCGGGTCTTGCCGCGTGCGGCGGCCAGGGCAAGATTTTCTTCGATGGTTAAAGTACCGCAGCTTCCCGTCAGGGGGTCCTGGAATATGCGGGCCACCTGGCCTGCCCTGTTGGCCGTCGGTTTGCGGGTGACATCCACGCCACCGATGGTGACTTTCCCTGCCGTAGGCAGAACATCGCCAGCGAGAACGCCAAGCAGAGTGGATTTTCCAGCACCGTTGGAGCCGATGACGGTCACGAAAGAGCCGTCCTCGATGGTGATGTCGATCTTGGCAAGCGCTTTCTTCTCCAGCGGTGTGCCGCGTCCGAAGGCGACTTGAATGTCGGACAGCGATATCATGACGATGCTCCTCCACGGCGCAGACGCGGCAGGATGAGCGCAACAGCGACCAGTACGGCGGTTACGAAATTGAGGTCGGAGGCCTTCAGGCCGAGCGCATCGCTGGATAGCGCCAACTGGATCGCCAGACGGTAGGCGATGGAGCCGAGGACGCAGCCGATGAGTGCGATCAAAATGCCGCGTGAACCGAACAGCGTCTCACCGATGATGACGGCGGCAAGCCCAACGACGATGGTACCCACACCGGCAGTCACATCGGCAAAGCCATTGGTTTGCGCAAAGAGTGCGCCACCCAGCGCCACCAGCGCATTGGACAGCGCCATGCCGAGATAGATCTGGTTGCCGGTTTTGACGCCTTGCGCCCGCGCCATTCTGGCATTGGCTCCGGTTGCCCGCATAGCAAGGCCAGCATCGCTTTCCAGAAACCGCCAGACAAGAATGACCGCGATCACCACAAGGACCCCGACGAAGAGCGGACGCAGCAGATAATCCGCAATACCGAGGCCATAGAAGGGTTCGATTACCGTGTCTTGATTGAGCAGTGCGACGTTGGGTTTGCCCATGACGCGCAGGTTCACGGAAAACAGCGCAATCATGGTCAGGATCGAGGCAAGAAGATTGAGGATTTTAAAGCGAACGTTCAAAACCGCTGTCACCATACCCGCAGCTGCCCCTGCGACCATGGCGATAGTTGTCGCAGCCCAAGGATTGAACCCCGCCACGACCAGCACCGCCGCTACGGCAGCGCCCAGCGGAAACGAACCGTCCACAGTCAGATCAGGAAAATCGAGAACGCGGAATGCGAGATAAACGCCGATGGCGACAAAGGCAAAAACCAGCCCCAGTTCAACGGCACCCCAGAAGGCGATTTGGCTCACGAGATAAGTCCTTGGTTTTTTTCAGCCCGCGATGGGTGGGCTGAAGGGGAAGTAGCGATCAGGCCATCGTCTTGCCGCTCACGTTTCTGTCGTCATCCTCGGGACGAGTCCGAAGATGACAGAGAGAGAGAGCTTATTCGATGATCTTCGTCGCGCGTTTCGTCACGCTCTCGGGGAATGTCACGCCCGCCTTTTCAGCAGCCTTCTTGTTCAAGACCAGATCGGTGCCGGCAGCAACGGTTGCAGGGATGTCACCGGGCTTTTCACCCTTGAGGATGCGAACGACGACAGCGCCGGTCTGCTTGCCCACGTCTAAATAGTTGAAGCCCAGTGCGGCGATCGCACCACGGGCAACGGAATCGGTATCGGCAGCAAACAACGGAATCTTCGCTTCGGATGCAACACTGGCTGCGGCTTCGAAGGCCGAGACGATCGTGTTATCCGTGGGCACGTAGATCACATCGGCCTTGCCCACCAAAGCGCGGGTCGCGCCCTGCACCTCGGCCGATTTCGTCGCTACGGATTCCACCACCGTCAGACCAGCCTTTTCGGCTTCAGCTTTGAGAAGCTCCAGCGTCGATACGGAATTGGCCTCGGCAGAATTGTAGATGTAGCCAATGGTCTTGGCGTTGGGTGTGATTTCCTTGATCAGTGCCAGATGTTCGGCAACTGGTAGCTTGTCTGAAAGACCGGTGACGTTGCGACCGGGCTTTTCCATGGACTTGATCAGCTGCGCACCGACTGGATCGGACACGGCTGTGAAAACGATCGGAATATCGCGGGTGGCGGCAACAACGGCCTGAGCAGACGGTGTGGAGATCGGAACGATGACATCAGGCGCATCGCCGACAAACTGGCGAGCGATCTGCGAGGCGGTACCGGGATTGCCCTGTGCGGACTGGTAGACGAATTTCAGGTTTTCGCCTTCCTTGTAACCGGCGTCGGCAAGAGCTGCCTTCACACCATCACGGGCAGCGTCCAGCGCAGGGTGTTCAACGATGGCGGTAACGGCCACGGTTACGTCCTGCGCTTTTGCAGGCAGGGCAATGGCCGTTGCAGCGGCGAGCGCCAGAATCAATGCGCGCATGGGGTATTCCTCCGATTGTTTCGTTTTCTTGGCCCTCTTTAAGAAAGGGTTAAAACGAAATCAATCGCGCAAGGCTGAACGCACCCATCAATTCTTTTGCTTATCAGTCGTCGGCACCGTGATTGGCGATCATCATCGCCTCGAACGCCATGCGTTCGGTCTTGCGCATGCGCTCGGATTCGGACTTCAATTGACCACAGGCAGCCAGAATATCACGCCCGCGCGGGGTGCGGATCGGCGAGGCATAGCCTGCGTGGTTGATAAAGTCGGCGAATTTCTCGATCTGCGCCCAGTCGGAGCACTGGTAGTTTGTGCCCGGCCATGGATTGAAGGGAATGAGATTGATCTTGGCGGGAACGCCTTTAAGAAGCTGCGTCAGCATCTTGGCGTCTTCCAGGCTGTCATTGACATCCTTCAGCATCACATATTCGAAGGTGATGCGCCGTGCATTCGACACGCCGGGATAGTTGCGGCAGGCGTCGATCAGCTCTTTCAATGGGTATTTCTTGTTGATCGGCACCAGCATGTCGCGCAACTCGTCACGCACAGCGTGCAGCGAGATCGCCAGCATCACACCGATTTCTTCGCCGGTGCGGAAGATTTCCGGCACAACGCCTGAGGTCGAGAGTGTTACGCGGCGCTTGGAAAGCGACAGGCCATCCCCATCGGTCGCAATCAGCAGTGCTGTCTTGACGTGCTCGAAGTTATAGAGCGGTTCGCCCATGCCCATCATCACGATGTTGGAGACCTTGCGTCCCTCCGCCGGCATGATCGTGCCTTGTGGCGCTTCCCGGTCAGGGAAGTCGCCGAGACGATCACGGGCAACCAGCAATTGAGCGAGAATCTCTTCCGCTGTCAGGTTGCGCACCAGACGTTGCGTTCCGGTGTGACAGAAAGAGCAGGTCAAGGTGCAGCCGACCTGGCTGGAAATGCACAGTGTGCCGCGACCTTCTTCAGGGATATAGACGGTCTCGATCTCGACCGGACGACCCGCGCCGCGTGGCGGAAACCGCATCAGCCACTTGCGGGTGCCATCTTTGGACACCTGTTCTTCGACGATCTCCGGGCGGGCGATGGTAAAGTGGAGTTTCAGCTTTTCGCGCAATTCCTTGGCCACATTGGTCATGTGGTCGAAATCGGAGATGCCGCGCACATAAAGCCAGTTCCACAGCTGGCTGACGCGCATCTTCGACTGCTTTGGCGTGACGCCGATGTCTATGAGCGCATCTGCCATTTCCTCACGGGTCATGCCGATCAGCGTCGGCTTTTCAGACATGAGGTCTGCGTTCGAAATCATCGGGGTCTTGATCACCGGATCGGCGGTTGCTTCCAGTACGGACATCATCTTATCCCATCAGCCATCGCAGAACGGAAAGCAGGCCCGAGAGTGAGGCGAAAATCGTCTGCATGTGGAGAAAAATCAGAGGCGGGGCACGTGTGCGCTTCCGCCTGTATGTGTTGCCGCGCCTTTAGCATCAAAACGGCGCAAACGCAAATGGCCGGTCTCAGACCGGCCATTCAATACTGCATCAGACAGGATTATTTGCAGCTTTCGATCTGCTTCAAAGCAGCCGAGATGCCGGAGAGCGAATAGGAGTAGGACGTTCCTGTGCCGCGGGCAGACGTCGCCTTGACAGTCATCGACTTGCCAACCTTCATGGCAGCCACGAGCGCAGGCTCTTCGGCAGCGTTTTCAACCCAGGCTGCCTTGTCCTTGGTGAACATCACGAAATTCTTGTTGTCGATGGTAACGTTGACCTTCGAGTTTTCGCGCAGGGAATAACCGACCATTGCCTGTGGCTCGTAGGAAATATTCTGGCCCGGGCGCTGCGAGACGATGAAGAAAATATCGCCGTGGTCGACGCTGGCGGGCTCTTTCGTCGTCGGAATGGAAAGAACATAGCAAACAGTGCTTTTACCCGATTTGTACGAATATGCACCCCATGCATTGAACTGCTGGATGCGCGTGGGCGACTGTGCAGAGGCTATGCCGACACTGGTCAACAAAATGGCGACTGCGGTTGCTACACTTCTTACAAACATTGAATTTCCTGCCGGGTTATTGTCTTCCAGTTGGCCGAACGCTGGCGCCGGGCCGATGCCGAGGTGGGTCCGTCACGTTGATATTGGCTAAAGATCGGTTACCAAACCGTCAACACCAACGCTAAAATCCGAAAATTGCACTGCTGTGTTACAGATGAGCGACGTCCAATAACCGAAAAGCAAACACATGACGTGGCCACGTGATCAGCACTGACACAAAGATTCAGGCAAGAATTTGTCGGGCTTTACTGCAGTTCCGAACAAGCAATCACAGAGCCGTTACTCTTGGCGCAGTCTCTCGAGAGCCGCGTCGGCGGCGTCGTAGTGTTCCATTTTGATATGGGCGCGGATCATGGCGAGCGCGGCGGTCAAAACGGCGATGTCGTCGGTAAAGCCGATGACGGCGAAAACATCCGGCACCACATCCATCGGCATGATGAAGTATCCAAGGGCTGCAAACAGAATGCCCTTCGCCCGAAACGGCGTTTCCCGGTCCATCGCGCAATAATAGGCGGCAGCCGCGTCGCGCGCGAAAGGCACCTTGCTCATGACACGCTTCATCTTCGGCCAGAACTTGGCGCGCACCTGTTGCTCGCGCTCTTCCTGGGTGTCGGGCTCTCCGGGAAGGAGGATTTCACCAATTTTCACGTCATCCATTGTCGTGCGTCCTTTGGTCATCAACCCTATATAGGCGCAGAGCCCTTCCGTTCAATCGCTCCTGCCGGCAGCTGCCTTTTGCATCGCAGTTGCCAGAAGAAAATCTCGCTCTGTAATCCCCTGGCTGTCATGCGTCGTCAGGCAAATCTTCACACGGGAATAGACATTCGACCATTCGGGATGGTGATTGAGCTTTTCAGCCGCCAGCGCGCATTCGGCCATGAAACCGAAGGCTTCCGCAAAGTTCGAGAATTTATAGGCTCTGACGATCGCCAGACCATCGTCCCGGAGAGACCAACCTTCCAATTTGGCAAGTTCCCTTTCGATGACGTCTCTGTCGAGTTTGGCATATTGCATGCGAATTCCCTTTGTTTGCTGTGGATGAGGCATTTCTGACAAGTCTTATCGCACAACTGCCTCACAGTTTTGCTTTATATGATCTATGAAACGCACAGCCGTCCTTTTTGTTTGCATGGGAAACATTTGTCGCTCGCCACTGGCCGAGGGCATCCTCTCCCATTTGGTCGAGGCGCAACATATGGCGGATCGATTTCTGATCGACTCGGCTGGAACCGGAGGTTGGCATGCGGGCCACCCGCCAGACCCACGCTCCGTCGCGGTCGCCAGGCAGCATGGCATCGATATCTCAAACCAGAAAGCACGCCAGGTCAGGGCGGTCGATTTCGTGAACTTCGATGTCATCCTTGCCATGGACGAAGACAATTTTGACCGCCTGAGGGCAAGTTGTCCCATGCAGTACAAGCATAATATCCATCTCTTCACTCAGTACGCGACTGGCCGAAGAGAGAATGTTCCTGATCCCTATTATGGGGGCGAAGACGGATTTCAGACCGTCTACACCATGCTTTTGGATGGCTGCATCTCCGCGTTGGAAAAGCTGGAAACAGGCCAGGATTCCTGAAGAGGAAAGACTTCCTCGACAATGTAGGGGCCACCACCCACCGACTCCTTCGACGACATCAGCACGAACCTGCCGAGCGTGAAGGGAGATGTGCGAAAATCACCGCGTCCCGAGAGATAGTGAACCACATCGTCAAGCCTTGAGCTTCTGAGCCGTGCCAGCGTGACGTGCGGGGTGAATTTACGCGGATCTGGCGGAAGGCCCAATCTCTGGCAGATCCGCTCTATCTCCCCTTGCAGCGCTGTCATTTCCGCCGACGGGGAAACGCCGGCCCAGATCGAGTGGGGCTTTTTCGAACCGAACGATCCTATCCCGGTCAGATTGACCGAAAATTCCGGTCGGTCGATCCGGTCCAGCCGGTTGACCACCTCATCGGCGGTGCGGCCATCGATGTCCCCGATAAAGCGTAGGGTGATGTGGTAATTCTCCACGTCGATCCACCGGGCTCCCGGTAGACCACCGCGCAACAATGATAAGCTCATTGCCGCATTGCGCGGAATTTCGAGGGCGGTAAACAGTCTCGGCATGGCGAGCTCCCCGAATCTTTTGGCAGAACAACCACAGCGAATCATGCAACGCCGTCTGGTGCAAGCGCTTATTTCTTTTGCTCACCGATAGCCTTAATGAAGGCCTCAACCGTTGGCATCGATTTTTCCACCATAACGGCGACGCCCTTGGTGTTGGGGTGCATCCGATCTTCCAGTTGCAACGTCTGGTCTGTCACGACACCATCCAGAAAAAACGGGTAGAGCGGCACGCCATGCTTGTCTGCAAGGCGCTGATAGATGGTATTGAAGCGCTTGGCATAATCATCACCCATATTGGGCGGAGACATGATGCCCACCAGCAGGACTGGAATATTGCGTTTCTGAAGGCCGGAGATGATGGTGTCGAGGTTCTTTTCCGTCTCGTCCGGCGAAACGCCACGCAACGCATCATTGGCACCGAGTTCGAGAATGACACCGTCGGTTCCATCAGGCACCGACCATTCTGCCCGCGCCAATCCACCGGAACTCGTATCGCCGGACACGCCTGCATTGGTGATGGTCACATTGACGCCCTTGGCTTTCAGCGCGGCCTCCAGTTGGGCAGTGTAACTGTCGGTCGGCGGCAATTGATATCCAGCCATCAGGCTGTCGCCGAGACCGACGAGTTGCACGGGCTTGCCTTGCGCATGCGCAAGACCAGGGACAAGCGCGCAGCAGATGACAAGGAATTGAGCGGCAACAGCTTTAAAACGCATGATGATCTTCCTAATTGTCTGGCAGTGCGAAACTTAGATTTTCCCAGAGACTGCCATTTCCCTAGATATAGGAACGCGAATTGTGACGAAAAGCATCATTGAGCTGAATAAGGCCGATCTCACCTTGGGAAATTCTGCTGCTTCCGTTCACGTCCTGAAATCTATCGATCTGAGCATCAACGAAGGTGAAGCGGTTGGCATCGTTGGACCTTCCGGTTCTGGTAAGTCGACATTGCTGATGGTTTTGGCGGGGCTTGAACGACTTGACAGCGGCGAGATCACAATTGCGGGAACGCAACTCCACAGGCTTGGAGAGGACGCACTCGCGGAATTTCGCGGCAGGAATGTCGGCATCGTGTTCCAGTCGTTTCACCTCATCGCCAACATGACGGCGCTGGAAAATGTGGCGGTGCCGCTGGAACTGGCAAATGTTGCCAATCCCTTCGATATCGCGAAGAAAGAACTCGTGGCTGTAGGGCTGGGTGAAAGGCTCAACCACTATCCCGGCCAGCTCTCGGGTGGCGAGCAGCAGCGCGTGGCAATTGCCCGTGCTCTTGCGCCTTCGCCCGCCGTGCTCATCGCAGACGAGCCGACCGGTAATCTCGATACGGATACCGGCAAGCAGATTGCCGACCTTCTGTTTTCCAAGCAGGCCGAACGGGGCATGACGATGATTCTCGTCACCCACGACATTTCCCTGGCTGCCCGATGCTCCCGCCAGATCAAAGTGCGGTCTGGCCAGATCGAGGGCGACAGCACCACCCCTGCCGCCGCTCAGGCGGTTTCCGCATGAGCCGTTTCATCCCGTCGCTGTTCAATATTCGCAATGCCCTAAGGCTCGCCCGCCGTGAAATCCGCGGCGGTTTCAGCGGCTTTTACATTTTTTTGGCCTGCATCGCGCTTGGCACCGGCGCCATTGCTGCCGTCAATTCCGTGTCACGGGCCGTCACCAGTTCGATTGCGACACAAGGTCAATCCATTCTGGCGGGCGATGTCCGCTTTGAGTTGCGTAACCGCGAAGCCTCAGCCGACGAGCGTGCCTATATGGATGGCCTTGGTCAGGTGGCGGTGTCGAGCGGGCTTCGCTCCATGGCGCGGCTGGCGGATGGTTCGCAACAGACGCTCACAGAGGTGAAGGCGGTCGATAATGCCTACCCGCTCTACGGCACCTTTGAAGCCGAACCTCAAGTGCCGCTGCCGCAATTGCTGGCAAAACAGGGGGACGCTTATGGCGCAGTCGCCGCTCCCCTGTTGCTGGAACGGTTGGGCATCAAGATCGGCGACGAGCTGTTGCTGGGCAATGTTCGCCTCAAACTGTCTGGCACCGTTGTTACCGAGCCCGACGCTCTTTCGGACGGCTTTGGTTTTGCGCCGCGACTCGTCATCAGCCGCGAGGCTTTGTCGGCATCCGGTCTGATCCAGGCAGGAAGCCTTGTGGAGCATGCCTATAAAATCCGTCTGGACGACATGTCGAAACGTGCAACCATCACCGAAGACACCAACACGGCATTTCCGAGTGCAGGCTGGTCCATCCGAACCAGTGACCGCGCGGCGCCATCGCTGACGGAGAACGTCAATCGCTTCTCGCAGTTTCTGACGCTGGTTGGCCTGACGGCACTGATCGTCGGTGGCGTTGGTGTCGCCAACGCCGTTCGTGCCTTTCTCGATTCCAAGCGCACGACAATCGCTTCGCTGAAATGCCTTGGCGCACCTGCTAGCGTCGTGACCATGACCTACCTGTTCCAGATCGCCTTTATCGCTATCATCGGCGTCGTCATCGGGCTGGCGCTCGGGGCTATCACGCCGCTGATTGCCATGCGTTTTCTGGAGGGTGTGCTCCCTGTTCCCAATGAGCTGGCGATTTACCCTGGCGCCCTGTTCATGGCCGCTGTCTTCGGTCTGCTGACAACACTGGCCTTTGCCATTCTGCCACTGGGGCAGGCACGGGAAGTCCCGGCAACGGCCCTCTTCCGCGAGCAGGGTTTCGAGGAAAACAGGTTGCCGTCATGGCCCTATCTTCTTGCCACAGCCTTTCTTCTGGCTTCTCTCGCCACGCTGGCCATCCTTTCGGCTGAGCAGCACTATATCGCGTCGGTTTTTCTGGCAGCAGTTGCCTTCGCCTTCGTCGTCTTGCGACTGGTAGCCTGGGGCATCAAGGCTATTGCCAAGCGCAGTCCGCGGGTTCACTCGGCGGCTTTGCGTCTCGCTATCGGCAATATCCACCGTCCCGGCGCTCTGACCCCATCCGTCGTTCTGTCGCTCGGCCTCGGTCTGACGTTGCTGGTAACGCTGACCCTGATCGACGGTAACCTACGGCGTGAGCTGACCGGAAGTTTGCCGGAGAGGGCGCCAAACTTCTTCTTCGTCGATATTCAGGGAACGGACCGGGATGGGTTCCGCAGCCTCGTGCAGCGCGAAGCACCCGAGGGTATATTGACGGAAGTGCCGATGCTTCGGGGTCGTATTCTTGCTTTGAACGGGCAGGACGTCACCAAGATGGAGGTCCCTCCGGCGGGACGTTGGGTTCTGCGCGGAGATCGCGGCATCACCTACGCACAAGACCTGCCGGAAAACGCCAAGCTGTCTCAAGGTGCGTGGTGGGATAAGGATTACAGCGGCGAGCCGCTCGTTTCCTTTGCCTCTCAAGAGGCTGGCGAACTGGGCCTGAAGCTCGGCGACAGCGTCACCGTCAACGTGCTGGGGCGCAATATCACGGCAAAGATCGCCAACCTGCGCGACGTGCAGTGGGAATCGCTGTCGCTCAATTTCGTCATGGTGTTTTCGCCCAACACATTCCGGGGCGCACCGCATTCCTGGCTGGCAACGCTTGCCGACCCTTCAGCCACGCCCGCAAAGGAAGGTGAAATCCTGCGCGCCGTCACCAATGCCTATCCCACCATTACCAGCGTTCGTGTGAAGGATGCTTTGGATGTGGTCAACCGGCTCGTCGACCAGCTCGCCATCGCCATTCGCGCAGCCGCAGCCGTGGCACTGGTTGCGTCAGTGCTGGTTCTGGCTGGAGCGCTCGCTGCTGGCAACCGCGCCCGTACCCATGATGCGGTTATCCTCAAGACGCTGGGCGGGACGCGGGCCATGCTGATCCGCGCGTTTTCCTATGAGTATATGATACTCGGATTGGCAACGGCCATCTTCGCGCTTCTGGCTGGCGGCGTGTCGGCATGGTTCGTCATTGCACGGATCATGAAGCTGCCTTCGAGCTTTTTGCCGGATGTCGCCATCGTCACGATCGTCGTTGCGTTGGTTATGACGGTCGGGATCGGGCTGATCGGAACATGGAGAATTCTGGGGCAAAAGGCAGCGCCGGTTCTGCGACAAGCTGGCGAGTGATACGAAAAGTTGTGCGCCACTTAACTTTAACGATTAATTGGGGTCCAAGATCGCTGAAACGTTATCGATTTTCACGCATACGGTGTTTTTTCGGTTCTTAAAGCTCTTGTATCTATAAAGCGATATCATCATATTCTTTGGCAGGCTTGCTGTAGCTCCGCAGCGGCGCCTGGGATATGGTCGCACTGACGACGATATGCCGACACCGTAGCAATTCCGGAGCTCAAAAGAGGTAACTATGTCTGATTTCAACAATTACCAGAACCGCATGGCCCAGGGTCGTGCACAATCTGGTGCCATGATCGATGAGGGTCTGCGCACCTACATGCTGAAGGTTTATAACCTGATGGCTGTGGGTCTGGCGATCACTGGTGTTGCTGCATTTCTAACGATCATGCTGGCAACCACGAACGACCCTTCCGCTGCTGCCGCAACACTTCCTAACGGCAAGATGCTGACCGGCCTCGGTGTTGCCCTTTATGGCTCGCCGCTGCGCTGGGTTGTCATGCTCGCGCCCCTTGCCATGGTTTTCTTCCTCAGCTTCCGCATTCAGAAAATGAGTGTGTCGGCTGCTCAGGGCACCTTCTGGGGCTATGCTGCGCTGATGGGTCTGTCGCTCTCGTCGATCTTCCTGGTTTACACTGGCCAGAGCATCGTCCAGACGTTCTTCATCACGGCTGCTTCCTTTGGTGCGCTGTCGCTTTACGGCTACACGACCAAGAAAGACCTGTCCGGCATGGGCTCGTTCCTGATCATGGGTCTGTTCGGCCTCATCATCGCGTCGGTCGTGAACATCTTCCTGCAATCGTCCGCCATGGGCTTTGCGATCTCCGCCATCGGCGTGCTGATCTTCGCTGGCCTGACGGCTTACGATACGCAGAAGATCAAGGAAATGTATTTCGACGGTGACGACGTTGCCACGGCTGGTCGCAAGGCCATCATGGGCGCGCTCACGCTCTACCTCGATTTCATCAACCTGTTCATGTTCCTGCTGCAGTTTCTCGGGAACCGCGACAAGTGAGCTTGTCGATAAAACATGGAAAAGGCGGCTCCCGGGCCGCCTTTTTTGTTGTCTGCATTTTTGACAGTCACTCTATCAATTTCAGGACCTTGTCGAAAACCTTCAGAACCTGTGGCAGCTCCTGCCCACGCTTCAGGATACGACCGTCGACGTTGACGACGCTGAATGCGCCCTGCTTGGCAGCAAGCTTGGGGTTTTTCTCGATCCGAAAAAGCGGCATCTCGCCGGATCGCTTGAAGACGGAAAAGACAGCCTTGTCTTTCAGGTGGTCGATCGCGTAATCGCGCCACTCTCCCTCGCCCACCATGCGTCCATAGATACGAAGGATCGCTTCCAGTTCCCGGCGGTGGAAGGTGACCGGCAGCGCGTCCTTGCTCTGCCTGTACTCCCTGAGATCGATGACGGATGAGCTATCTCTGGAAGATGAACCTGCACTCTGCAAATCCGGGTGGTCAGTCATCAGGCAACCTCGCTCAACTGCATATGACATAGGAATGACAGTCTGACGGCGCTCCGGCAAAATTGCAAGTCTAGCTGCCGCATCAAAAAGCGCGGTGAAAACGGTGATGATTTGGGCAGGCGAACGGACTTCAAATGCCCTATTTCGGTCAAACCATGGCCCGATTTGGGTGGGATACAGCTATCGTCAATTGATGCCTAGGCACCAAGATGACCCGGTCCGGCGCATTGACCCTTTACCCCCAGCCCCCAATGCCCGGATCGGATCTACCCAACTGGCGGGGTCATTTCAGTTTTCAGATGGTGAAAGAACGCCCGCGCCGATGATTGCGGCAGGGTTGCCTTGTCCATCCTTCGTCTGCAACAGAACCGCGCATCCGCCGTTCTTGGCCTTGCTCATAACGCTCGCAGGCAGCTTGACGACCATCGATTTCCCGTCCCACATGCCCACGGTCTGCACGTCATAGACACTGTGCCAGTAGGAAATCTTCTTTCCTTCGTTCTCACCCTTCTGGACATCGACAATCTGCTCGCGCGTGAAATAGGCCACGATCACATCCGCCTTGCCTTGACCTGCACCAATATCGATGGCGATTTCGTCTTCGATGCGCTGCGCCTTCACTGGCACGCTCAAGCCTTCGCCTTCGCTCTTGAAGGTATCCAGCCTGTTGTAGATCGCCTGTACATCCGCGCCCTTGACGTGGTCCCGCCCGTTGACGACGGCCTGCGGTGTGTAGACGTTGTTGCGGCCCAGCGCCCGCGCATAGCCGTACTGCCGCTCTGTGTTTTCTTTGGACGCCAATGAATCCGCCCAGCCGAGGTAATTCCAGTAATCCACGTGATAGGACAGGCCGATCACGTCACCTTTCTGGATCAGCTTGCGCAATGCCTCGTCTGCAGGCGGGCAGGATGCGCAGCCTTGCGACGTGAAAAGCTCGACAACGCCTTTCACCTGTTGTTCCTGCGCTTGCCCAGAAACGGCCATCAGCGCGCTGAAACACAGTGAAAGACCAAATGTCAGAAACCCATATTTCAGAGACATTGCGAAACCCTTGTCTGGACGCCTTTCCAGACGATTGATGCTATCAATATATGCCGGGATGCACTGCGAAAATAGCGCTGATATCCCTTCAATAGAAAGTCACGATGGGGTGAGGGCCGATCACGAAACCTTCGTACCTTTCCGCCATGGCTCCACGCAAAAACGCCGGGATTGCTCCCGGCGTTTTCGTTCAATCGGTTGTGGGGCTTATGCAGCCAGATCGCGAAGAACGGTTTGCAGAATGCCGCCATTGTTCATGTAGATCACTTCATCCAGCGTATCGATGCGGCAAAGGAGCGGAACCTCCTTCACGGTGCCGTCGCCGTAGGTGATCTTGGCAATCTTCTTCTCGCGTGGCTTGATGTCGCCTTCGAGACCATCGATCTCCACGGTTTCATCGCCCTTCAGGTTGAGGCTTGCCCATGTCGTGCCTTCCTCGAAGACGAAGGGGACGACGCCCATGCCGACAAGGTTGGAACGGTGGATACGCTCGAACGACTGCGCGATCACGGCCTTGACGCCGAGCAGGTTGGTACCCTTGGCAGCCCAGTCACGGGAAGAGCCGTTGCCGTATTCGACACCAGCGAAGATGACGAGCGGAATGCCCTCGGCCTTGTACTGCATAGCCGCATCGTAAATCGACATTTCTTCCTTGGAAGGATAGTGGATGGTGTAGCCACCTTCCTTGCCGTTTGGCCCAAGCATGTGGTTGCGAATGCGGATGTTGGCGAACGTGCCACGCATCATCACTTCATGGTTGCCACGGCGCGTGCCGTACTGGTTGAAGTCGGCAACGCCGACGCCATTGTCGGTGAGGTATGCACCGGCAGGAGACGCAGCCTTGATAGAACCGGCCGGAGAAATGTGGTCGGTGGTGATCTTGTCGCCGAAGAGACCGAGAACGCGGGCGCCCTTGATGTTCTTCAGGCCTGTGCCGCTCTTGCCCATGCCCACGAAGTATGGGGGGTTCTGAACGTAGGTCGACTTGTCGTCCCAGGCATAGGTCTGGCCCGGAGGAACCTGAACGGCCTGCCAGTTCTCGTCACCCTTGAACACGTCGGCGTATTTGGACTCGTAGAGTTCACGCGTCACGTATTTCAGGATGAATTCCTGAATTTCGGCAGAGGTCGGCCAGATGTCCTTGAGGTAGACGGGGTTACCGTTCTGGTCTTCACCGAGCGGCTCCGTGGTCAAATCCTTTTGAACCGTGCCAGCCAGCGCGTAAGCGACGACCAGCGGCGGGGAGGCGAGGTAGTTCGCTTGAACGTCCGGCGAGATACGGCCTTCGAAGTTACGGTTGCCCGAGAGAACGCCAGCCGTGATCAGACCCTTGTCGTTGATGGTCTTGGAGATTGGTGCTGGCAGCGGGCCGGAGTTGCCGATGCAGGTCGTGCAGCCGAAACCGACGAGGTTGAAGCCGATGGCATCCAGATCCTTCTGCAGGCCGGACTTTTCCAGATACTCGCCAACAACCTGAGATCCCGGTGCGAGCGATGTCTTGACCCAGGGCTTGGATGTCAGACCCTTGGCAACCGCGTTGCGTGCCAGAAGTCCAGCAGCAATCAGAACGGAAGGGTTGGACGTGTTGGTGCAGGATGTGATGGCGGCAATGGCAACGTCGCCATGGCCGAGATCGAAGTCTTCGCCTTCAACCGCATAACGGGTGTTGAGCTGGCCAGGCTTCTTGTAGTCGGCGTCCAAAGCTGTCGCAAAACCGGAGGCGATGCCTTCCAGCGAAATGCGGCCTTCCGGACGCTTTGGACCAGCCATTGATGGCACAACGTCGCCGAGGTCGAGTTCCAGCGTGTCGGTGAAGACGAGTTCGGAACCGTCGCCGGTGCGCCACATGTCCTGCGCCTTCGAGTAGGCTTCGACCAGCGCTATACGGTCCTTGGTGCGGCCCGACATGGTGAGGTAGTTGATGGTTTCGCTATCAACCGGGAAGAAGCCGCAGGTCGCACCATATTCCGGGCCCATATTGCCGATGGTGGCACGGTCGGCCAGCGTCATCGAATCAAGGCCGGGGCCGAAGAATTCGACGAACTTGGAAACGACGCCCTTCTTGCGCAGCATCTGGACGACTGTCAGCACGAGGTCGGTGGCGGTGACGCCTTCCTTGACCTTGCCCGTCAGCTTGAAGCCGATAACCTCAGGCAAAAGCATGGAAACCGGCTGGCCGAGCATGGCTGCTTCGGCTTCGATACCGCCCACGCCCCAACCCAGGACGCCGAGACCATTGATCATGGTCGTGTGGCTGTCGGTGCCAACGCATGTGTCGGGGTAAGCGATGGTTTCGCCGTCTTCTTCCTTGGTCCAGACGGTCTGGCCAAGATATTCGAGGTTCACCTGGTGACAGATGCCGGTGCCGGGCGGAACGACGCGGAAGTTCTTGAAGGCCTGCTGGCCCCATTTCAGGAAGCGGTAGCGCTCGCCGTTGCGCTGGTATTCCAGCTCGACGTTACGGGCAAAGGCGTTCGGCGTGCCGAATTCGTCAACGATAACAGAGTGGTCGATGACCAGATCGACGGGAACGAGAGGGTTGATCTTTTCAGGATCACCACCAAGTGCAACCATTGCGTCGCGCATGGCGGCAAGGTCAACAACGGCTGGAACGCCGGTAAAGTCCTGCATCAGAACGCGGGCAGGGCGGTACGCGATTTCGTTTTCGACGCGGCCCTTGTTGTTCAGCCAGTCGGCAACGGCGGCGATGTGGTCCTTGGTAACCGTCTGGCCGTCTTCGAAACGCAGCAGGTTCTCGAGCAGAACCTTCATCGAATAGGGAAGCTTGGAAACGCCTGTCAGGCCGTTCGCTTCTGCCTTCGGCAAGCTGAAATAAACATAGTCCTTACCGCCAACGGTAAGAATGGAGCGACAATTGAAACTGTCTAGAGATTTAGCCACGGATAGAAACCCCGCTTCCTCTGATAGCCAACACGCGCGTGCGGACCCCTGTGCACGGATGCACATCAGGATGCGGGTACGGTCATTTCCGCTGTCCGCACGAGACGCTGCTTTCGCAACGTCAGGTCCGGCGCCGTATGATGATCACGCCGACCGCTGGCGTGGTTGACACCCATATAGATAATTTCTCAGAAACGTGCCAGACCGGATGGCGACCTTAATCGATTTTTTTGCCATCGAGATGATTAAAATCTTAAACGAGATGATCCCATGCTGCTGACAGCAGAAAATCTCGCCGCCCGTCGCGGCGAAGATTTGATATTCATGAATGTTTCCTTCAAGTTAAGAGGCGGGCAGGCTCTTGTTTTGACAGGTCTAAACGGGTCGGGAAAGTCCACGCTTTTGCGCGTTATTGCAGGGCTTTTGCAGCCGGAAGCGGGTCTGGTAACGATAGCCGGCGAAGGAATTGAAAAAGACACGCTTGGCCGTGAAGCCAGTCATTATCTCGGTCATAAGAATGCAATGAAGCAGGAACTGACGGTTTTCGAGAACCTCCGTTTCTGGAAGGAATTTCTCGGTGATTTCAACCGCGGCAACTCGCTATCGATAGAAGAGGCTGCGGATGCTGTCGGTCTTTCCGGCATCACGCATCTACCGTTCGGCTATCTCTCCGCCGGTCAGCAGCGCCGATTCGCGATGGCAAAACTGCTGGTCGCATGGCGACCGATCTGGATATTGGACGAGCCGACGGCGGCGTTGGATGCGAGTGCGGATGTGATGTTCACGGGGCTGGTGAAGGCGCATCTGGCCAAAGGTGGCATTGTGATTGCCGCGACCCATCAGCCGCTTGGGCTGGAGGGTGCGCAGGAGTTGCGGATGAACGGCTTTGCTGAGGTGAAGGAGGTTTGGTGATGGGCGTCGAGATTGCTGCGAAGAGCCCCCTCTGCCCTGCCGGGCATCTCCCCCACAAGGGGGGAGACAAACTGCTGCGACCCCTCGGCCTTATTAAACGTCTCATATGGGTTGATGTCGGCGCATCCTCCTCTCCCCCCTTGTGGGGGAGATGCCGGCAGGCAGAGGGGGAAAGCCACACCCACCGAACCCATCCGTCATCCACTCGGCGCGGCATGTCCTCCATGTGGAAAATCACCTCATGAACGCCCTCTTCCTCCGCGACCTCAAACTTTCCATCCGCGCGGGCGGTGGTGCGCTCATCGGCGTTCTTTTCTTCATGACCGTGGTCGCTGTCATTCCCTTTGGCGTCGGACCGGATCTCAATCTGCTGTCGCGCATCGGCCCCGCCATCGTCTGGATTGGCGCGCTCTTGGCGGCACTTCTGGGTCTTGACCGTCTGTTTCAGGCGGAACGCGACGATGGTTCGCTCGATCTCATTCTCATGCAGGAAGATCCGCTCGTCCTGACCGTGCTGGTCAAATGCCTGGCGCACTGGACGGCGACCAGTCTGCCGCTTGTCATCGCGTCGCCGCTTTTGGGGCTGTTCATGAATATGAGCGAGGTTGCCATCGGTGCCGTCATGTTGACCTTGCTGGTCGGCTCACCGGCGCTGACCTTCATCGGTGCGGTCGGTGCGGCGGTGGCTGTGGCCCTGCCGCGCGGTGGGTTGCTCGTATCCATCCTCGTGCTGCCGTTGTGCATTCCGGTACTGATCTTCGGGGTCAGCGCCTCCTATGCTGCGGTTCAGGACCCGGCACCGTTCATGCCACCCTTCCTGATCCTGATCGCAATCACACTTTTTTCATCGGTCGTGGGGCCGTTCTTCGCTGCTTTGGCATTGCGCAGTTCGATGGATTGATGAGGATCAATTGCCGTCATCCCGGTCTCACTGTAGAAAGACGCCATGAGCGACAAGAGCCTTGCCATTACCAAGTTCAGCGACCTTGCCAACCCGACGCGGTTTCTGGCATTGGCCTCTCGCATTTTGCCGTGGCTCGCAGCGCTATCCGCGCTTTGTCTGGCGGCTGGCCTATATATGGCCTTCGCCACCGATAGCGATTACCAGCAGGGCAATACGGTGCGCATCATGTATGTGCATGTGCCCGCCGCCTGGCTTTCGATGATGTGTTATACGGTCATGGCTGTGGCGGCGATTGGCACCCTGGTCTGGCGGCATCCGCTGGCGGATGTCGCCCACAAATCCGCAACGCCCATTGGTGCTGCTTTTACGCTGATTGCGCTCGTGACCGGCTCGCTGTGGGGCAAGCCCATGTGGGGAACATGGTGGGTGTGGGATGCGCGGCTGACATCGGTTTTCATTCTGTTTCTGATGTATCTCGGCCTTATAGCCTTCAACAAGGCCATGGACGACCCCTCTAGGGCGGCGCGTGTCAGCGCCGTGTTGATCCTTGTCGGCTTCGTCAATATTCCGATCATCAAATTCTCGGTCGAGTGGTGGAACACGTTGCATCAGCCAGCCAGCGTTCTTCGCCTCGGTGGTCCCGCCATAGCCTCTGAATTTCTATGGCCGCTGCTGACCATGGCCATCGGCTTCACATTGCTGTTCTTCACATTGCATATCGCTGCCATGCGCAATGAAATCTGGCGCAGGCGCGTTTCCGTCCAGCGTCGACTGGCTGCGCGCATGGCAAGTCGGGAGAGTGCCACGTCATGAGCCACGCATTTTATATCGCCATGTCCTATGGCTTGACGGGGCTGATCGTTGCCATACTCATCTTCTGGATCACGATCGACGGGCGTGCTCGCAAGCGTGAAATGGCTGAGCTCGAAGCCTCCGGTATTCGTCGCAGGGGCCGCGCTGCGACCGCGGAGCAACCGAAATCATGATGAAAGACACGCAGATACCTCCCGCGCCCTCGGGCAAGAAATCACGTTATATCCTGGCGCTGTTGCCACTGCTTGCTTTTGCCGGCTTCGCCGCCATCGCTGCGAAGATGCTCTACGAGCAGGATATCAATGGTCTTGATGTCAGCGCCATTCCGTCGGCTTTGCTCAATACCAAGGCACCGTCGCTGTCATTGCCGCCGCTTGAGGGCGCTCAGGTTCCTGCGCTCAATGACGCAGCCATCAAGGGCAGGTTGACGCTGGTCAATGTATTTGCGTCGTGGTGTGTGCCGTGTCGGCAGGAGCATCCGATGTTGAAGGAACTGGCCAAGGATGAGCGTTTGAACATCGTCGGCATCAACTACAAGGACAAGTCCGACAACGCGCTGCGGTTCCTGGGCGAACTGGGAAATCCCTATGCCGCGATCGGCATTGATCCGAATGGTCGGGCTGCCATCGACTGGGGCGTCTATGGCATTCCCGAGACCTATCTCGTCGGCAGGGACGGCACCATCGTCTATAAGAAGGTCGGGCCTATCGATGCTGCGACCTACGAGCGCGACATGATTCCAGCCATCGAGAAAGCCGCTGCTGCCGACTGAGACTAAGGTGTCGGAAGCGCATTCTGCCATTCCTTGATGGCGTCGATGGGGGCGACCAGCATCACGACATTCAAGGTCAGGTTATCGCGGATCAGCCAACCGGTAAAAATCTCGAAGAAGATCGCAATCACGATGGTCAGCCAGATCGGCACGCGGGCGGCGAAGAAGAAGCCGAGCACCATGAACACCGTGTCCATCGCCGAATTGATGATGCTGTCGCCGCTGTATCCCAGCGCCATGGTGGCGGTGCGATAGCGGTCGATGATGATGGGCGAATTCTCAAGTAGCTCCCAGGCCGCTTCGATCAGGACGGCGAATGACAGACGGAAACCGATCGACTGTCTGCGAAACAGCAGCCATGCCAGTCCGTAGAACAGGAAGCCGTGGATGATGTGCGACGGTGTGTACCAATCGGCCAGATGCTGCGAATTGCCCGGTGTATTCACCCCCGGTTCGAACAGCTTCACATAGCCGCATTCGCAGATGGGTACGCGGCCCATGACATAGAGAATGACGATCTGAAAAAGCAGAATCCCTGCGGCCACCCCAAACCAGATGTGGGAGGAGGGGCGGGTGCCGTGCATCTGCGCAGGGGTCATTTCTTGTCTTTCGTCAACGGCTCGGTCGAGTGTTTCATGATGAGCGGCATCTGCGCCATGGTGAAGAGGATGGTGATGGGCATGGTGCCCCAGACCTTGAAGGCGACCCATGTATCGGTGGAAAAGCCGCGCCAGACGACTTCGTTCAGGACGGCCAGAAACAGGAAGAAGAAGCCCCACCGAAAGGTCAGCTTGCGCCAGCCTTCGTCGTTCAGCTTGAAGGCGGAATTGAAGACATAACCCAGCAAGGAATGGCCAAACAGCAGTCCGCCCAACAGGATGACGCCGAACAGCGTGTTGACGATCGTCGGCTTCATCTTGATGAAGGTATCGTTTTGCAGATACAGCGTCAGTGCGCCGAAGACGAGGACGACGATACCCGAGATCAACGGCATCATCGGCCAGGTGCGGGTGAGAATCCACGAAACGGTCAGTGCTAAGGCCGTGGCGATCATGAAGAGGCCCGTGGCAATGAAGATCGGACCGCCGAATTCCGTCAGCACGGGAAATGTCTTTGCCAGCCATTCACCACGCGAATTGGCGAAGAAGAACACGACCAGCGGCCCCAGCTCCAGCACGAATTTCAGCAGCGGGCTGATCTCGCGGACCATTTTTTCGCTTTCGCGCTGATTGCTTTCCACGTCCATACTCATACTCCCGCAATCGCTTTGGCGAAATCTTCCGCCTCGAATGGCTCCAGATCCTCCACGCCTTCGCCGACGCCGATGAAATAGACCGGCAATTTGTGTTTGGCAGCGATGGCAACGAGGATACCGCCGCGGGCCGTGCCATCCAATTTTGTCATTATGAGGCCGGACACGCCCGCCACATTGCGGAATATCTCCACTTGGTTGAGGGCATTCTGGCCCGTCGTCGCGTCCAGCGTCTGCAACACCGTGTGCGGCGCGTCCGGATCGAGTTTGCCCAGAACGCGAACGATCTTCTCAAGCTCGTCCATCAGCTCGGTCTTGTTCTGCAAGCGGCCAGCCGTATCGATGATGAGCACGTCACACTTTTTCGTCCGTGCCTGCTCGAAGGCATCATAGGCGAGACCGGCGGCATCGGCACCGAGCTTGGTGCCGATGAATTCCGATCCGGTACGGTCGGCCCAGATCTTCAGCTGCTCGATTGCGGCGGCGCGGAACGTATCGCCTGCCGCCAGCATGACCTTGAGGCCGGAGCCGGAGAGTTTTGCTGCAAGCTTGCCGATTGTCGTGGTCTTGCCCGTGCCGTTGACGCCGACGACGAGAATGACGTGCGGCTTGTGCGACAGATCGAGTTCCAGCGGTTTGGCGACGGGTGTCAGAACCTTGGTGATTTCACCGGCCATGATACGCGCCACATCTTCGCCGCTGACATCCTTGCCGTAACGTTCCGACGACAAGGCGCCGGTGATGCGCATGGCAGTTTCCAGGCCGAGATCCGACTGGATCAGCAGATCCTCCAGCTCATCCAGCGTGTCTTCATCCAGCTTGCGCTTTGTGAACAGTGCCGAAATCTGGCTGGTCAGTTGCGTCGAGGTGCGTGAGAGACCGGCGCGCAGGCGCTGGAACCAGCTCAGTTTCTGCTCGGGTGCGGCTTCGACCGGCACAACCCGCTCGCTTGGCAAGGAAAAGCCCTTTGGCAGAGCGGATGGCGCTGGTGCGGAAACAGCCTCGGTCGTGTCGGCTTCGCTGGCGGTCACGGCTTCCGCCTCATCCAGAAGTGCGTCCATGGCCACGGTGTCGAGTGGCGCGTCGATATCGACGGGGTCCTGCGCTTCGGCTTCCGCTTGCAGAAGCGAAAGCGGCACCAGGCCCATATCGCCAGCCTGTTCAGGGCCGGGAAGGAGGGACGCGTCTTCTTCTGTTTCGTCCTGCAGCGGCGCGGGATCGCTGTCCGTATCCGGCGCGGGGCCGCCTGCGGTTTCCATTTCGAGGTCGGAAACGGGGTCTTGCGCCACAGGCGTATGCGCCTCGGCTTCGATCAGAACCTCTTCAAAGGTTGCATCGCTTTCCGGCTTGTCCGTCTCGGTCTTGTCCTTGCCGAAGGAGAAGACTTTTTTGATGAAGCCGAGGGCCATGATCGTTCCGTATCGTTCCGTCAGGCTGCCTGCGCAGCCAGACATTGCATATTCAGGTGTTTCCCGTTGTGACCGGTAATCCGCACCTGCGCAAGTGTGCGGGCGGCAAGATCGGGTGCTGCAACGAGCGTGAAATTGTTGGTGTGGGCAAAGCCCCGGTTTTCGACAAGAATGGTCTGCTCGGTGCCGACCATTCGGTCGAGATGCGCATGGCTCAAGATATTGCCGCGCTCACGAAGCCGGGCGGCGCGCTGCTTGATCAGCCCACGGTCCAGTTGCGGCATGCGCGCAGCCGGTGTGCCGGGGCGCGGGCTGTAGGGGAATACGTGCAGGCTGGAGATGCCGCATTCTTCCGCCAGCGTCGCGGCATTTTCGAACATCTCTTCTGTCTCGGTGGGAAAACCGGCGATCATATCCGCACCGAAGGCGATTTCGGGTCTCAACGATCTGACCTGATGACAGAAGGCAATGGCATCGGCGCGCATGTGGCGGCGCTTCATGCGTTTGAGGATCATGTCATCGCCATGCTGGAGCGAGAGATGCAGATGCGGCATGAAGCGCGGCTCATCCGCAATCAGGTCCATGAGATGCGTGTCGGCCTCGATGCTGTCGATCGAGGAGAGGCGAAGGCGCAAAATCTCCGGCACCTGCTTCAACAGCGTCTTGGCGAGGTAGCCGAGCGACGGTTCACCGGGAAGATCTGCACCGTAGCTTGTGGCGTCCACACCCGTCAGCACGATTTCACAATAGCCGTTTTCGGTCAGCTTGCGGGCCTGTTCGACCACGGCACCCATGGGGACGGAGCGGGAATTGCCGCGACCATAGGGAATGATGCAGAAGGTGCAGCGATGGTCGCAGCCGTTTTGAACCTGAATGAAGGCGCGCACATGCCCGTCGATATGCTTGATCATCTGCGGCGCGGTGGCCTTGATGCTCATGATATCGTTGACGCGCAGCTTTTCTTCCGCCGATACCCCGAAATCCGGCAAAGCGCGGTAGGAGGCGCTTTTCAGCTTCTCCTCATTGCCCAGCACGGCATCGACCTCCGCCATCTCGGCAAAGGTCTGTTTTTCCGTCTGCGCAGCACAGCCGGTGACGATGATGCGCGCATGAGGATTTTCCCGGCGGGCACGGCGGATGGCGGAACGTGCCTGACGCACAGCTTCGCCGGTGACGGCGCATGTGTTGACCAGAACGGCATTGTTCAACCCCGCCTTTTCGGCCTCAGCCCGCATCACTTCCGATTCGTAGGTGTTGAGGCGGCAGCCGAAGGTTATGACCTCGACGCCACTCATAAAGCCGCCTGTTCTTGCGCGGCATCGCGTGTCCACGTGCCGATGACGGGATCGACGCTGCCAGCCCACTCCCATTCGGCGGGGCCGGTCATGACGACGTGGTTGTCTTCGCGCCATTCGATGGTGAGTGGAATGCGAACCGGGCTGGAGGCAACATCGATATCGACGGTGCGACCGGTGCGGCCCGTGCGGGCAGCGGAGACGGCTGCGGCGCAGGCAGCCGACCCGCAGGCCAATGTCAGCCCGGCGCCACGCTCGAAGGTCCGGGTGCGCAGGGCGGTGTCGGAGATGACCTGCGCGAGCGTGATATTGGCCTTTTCGGGAAACATCGGGTGGCTTTCGAGCAACGGCCCGAAACGATCGAGATCGAACGCCATCGGATCGCTGTTGACCCAGAAAACCGCATGGGGATTGCCCATCGACATGACGGCGGGCGAATGCAGCACGGGGTTGTCGATCGGCCCGATCTGAAGCTCGATGCGGCTGGTATCGTGGAATTCTTCCGCGAGCGGAATATCGTTCCAGGCAAAGCGCGGCATGCCCATATCGACGGATATCATGCCGTCTTCATGCTCGCTGGCGTTTAAAATGCCCGCCACGGTTTGGAAGGTGAAGGTCTTCTTGCCGGTCTCTGAGGCCAGCGCCTGCACGACGCAGCGTGTGCCGTTTCCGCAGGCCTGCGCCTTCGTGCCATCGCAATTGAGAATGTCGATATAGGCGTCCGTTCCCTGCGCACGCGGATCGTGGATGGCCATGATCTGGTCGAACGCAGTTTCCGGATCGGCATTCAGCGCAATTGCCGCCTGCGGTGTGACCATATCCTTGCGGCCGCGCATATCGACGACGAGAATCTTGTTGCCAAGCCCGTTCATCTTCGCGAATTCGACCGTGTTTTCCATGGTGTGCGACCTGTTCTGCATGTTTCGACCTTATATGGCGGAAATGGTGCGGAATTACCAGTGTGGCGGAGGTGAAGATGGCGGTATGTATCGCTGACGCCGGAGCAAGATCGCCCCCCTCTGGCCTGCCGGCCATCTCCCCCACAGGTGGGGAGATCGGCAAGTGGACAAGCCCTCGGCCATTTCGAACGTCACGGGTGAAGCGACGTGTTTGCTTCTTGCGGAATCTCCCTCCTTTAGGGGGAGATGCCCGGCAGGCCAGAGGGGGGTAAGCCACACCCGCTGAGCCAGCAACACGAGCACACCGCACCGCGCAGCAACACCAAATCCATCGCTGTCAAAAAACCGTCCACCGCTTGGACACGCTTCGCCGTTCACGCGGCAGCACCTGCCCGTGGCTTGATCTATTCTCACTGCCCATCGCCATTTGCGGCCATGGTATGTCGGACGGGGCGCTGCAAGCTGCCTCGTTGGGTAGTCTAAGAATGGCACCTCTCAGCGCCCCGTTCGGCTCTTTTGGCCAAACAGCAATCCTCTTGCCACGGCTGGCAGAACCCGGACGGCGAAGGGGAAACCTTGCCGGAGAACCGGTCGGACATAGCCAAGGTCCGACCCTTCCCATCCGGGTGGCGCTTCTCCCTTGCGAGAAAAGCACCCTGCCAGTTCAGCCACACCTGCCTTCGATTTGCTCCCGCCCCGATCATCAAGCGGCGGAAGGATCGATCCGTTCTCCGCAAGGTCCGCACCCGCCAGCCCCGGCC
>UCJU01000020.1:149054-149783 GCA_900472925.1 Hyphomicrobiales bacterium | reverse complement strand
GAGGGGGGGGGGTAAGCCACGGGCGATGACGCTTACTATCGTCCTCCACCACACCGGGCGAAACCCCGGCATGGTGGAAGCACCATCACCACTCAACTCGCAGCAAACTTCACCAGCTTCACCGCCTCGAAATTCTGCACCCCACCGCCCACACGCTTGGTCGTATAAAACAGCACATAAGGCTTGGCGGAATAGGGGTCGCGCAGAATGCGGATGCCGGTGCGGTCCACCACAAGATAACCGGCGCGGAAGTCACCAAATGCAATGGACGTGCTACCGGCCGCCACATCCGGCATATCCTCGGCCTCGGCAACCGGAAAGCCCATCAACAGCGCCGCCTGGCCAGCCGATGCCGGGGGTTGCCACAGATAATTGCCGGTCGTGTCCTTGAAGCGGCGCAATGCAGACTGCGTCTTGCGGTTCATCAGGAAGCTGCCGTTCTGGCGATGCCCGGCTTTGAGCGAATAGACCGTATCGATCAGCGCATCGAACGGCCCGGTGGAGGCGAAAGCGCCCG
Source organism: Hyphomicrobiales bacterium (assembly GCA_900472925.1). GTDB lineage: Bacteria > Pseudomonadota > Alphaproteobacteria > Rhizobiales > Rhizobiaceae > Agrobacterium. The sequence continues at coordinate 149,266 of UCJU01000020.1, read as the reverse complement.
CAGCACCCGTCGCCACGTAGCCGATCTTGCCCCAGCTCCACTCGGCATTGGCAACAGCCTCGTAGGACAGCAGACCCTTGGGCTTGTTCACCCCATCGCCGGAAATAAACGCCGTGCCCTCCTGCTCGGCAAACGCCACGTCCACTTCAGATGCAATCCACGCCTCGATATCGACCGCCGCATCATCCAGCAAACCCTGCGTGGCCGCTGGC
>UCJU01000020.1:0-149046 GCA_900472925.1 Hyphomicrobiales bacterium | reverse complement strand
CGATACCCAGCCAGCGGCCATGCCGCTCGGCGCAAACGGCTTTTTCAGCACCGCACCGGAAACCTGCCGCACGGTGGACAGCGCCCTCATCGGTGAAACCACCGCCATGCGTTTGCCAATATCGCTGTCGGTCTCGTTCGGCAGCAGATAGCCGCCATCCGTGCCGCTGCTTGCCGAAAATGCCTTGGCCTCGAGATCGCGCAGCGCGCCTTCGTCACCCCGGCGAATATAGGCCTCGAATGCCGCCTTGTGCTCTTCCGTCTGCGCGTTGGCCACGCCTCTGCGCCCCAGGGCAGGCCGCGCCTTCTTCAACGAAAGCTCGTCCATCGCCTTTTTATTGTCATCGAGAGCCTTGTCGATGCGGTCGAGCTTTTCCCGGGTCAGCACATCTGCGCCCATCTTGCGCTCTATATCGCCCAACCGCTCATCATTGGTTTCCCTGAAGGCCTCGAACGCCTCCATGAAATCATCGAACGCCGCCGTCATCGTATCCGGCACGGCCTTGATTTGCGGTGCCACGGTGTGAATGGAAGTCTGTTCCGTCATGTGGTTTTCCTCTGTTGATTGTTTTTCCGCGCGCGAAGGCGCCGAACTGGATCCCGGCTCAGGGCCGGTATGACGGTGAGGAGTCACCGCCGAAATGTGCTCCCCGCCAAACTTTTTGCGGCACGCCGCATCGTCCGCACCAGCTCCGTCTCCCGGTCGCGAAAGAACCTGGCCTGCTTGACGTTGGAAACACGGGCAGATGGCAGCATGGGAAAGGTCACTACGGAAATTTCCCAGAGGTCCGCCTCCAGAATGCGTCGCACGCCACCGCGCGATGCCTTGCCCGCCCGCACGGTCTGGAAGCCGATGGAAAGCCCGTCCAGCGCACCCGTCTTCATCAACGAATGCACCTCTTTCGCGCGCGCCACATCCGGCGCCAGCACACCTTCGACATAAAGCCCGCGCTCGTCCTCGCGAATGGTGCGCCAGGTGCCGATTGGCTGGGCCGGGTCGTGCTGGTACAGCATGCGAATGCCGGAAGCGCCGCGCTCCTCGAGCGAGCGCCGAAACGCACCCCGCTCGATCACATCGCGCCCCAGATCCACCTCGCCAAACACGCTGGCATAACCGGAAAACGACCCGTCAAAAGCAATGCCGCGCAGTTCCAGACTGGCAAATTTGCGCGTAGCGGGCCGCGGCCCGCGATAAGCGTGCATGAAATTCTCCTGCGATTTTGAGAGAGACGGATTGGTCGTCATGGTCTGCTGAAGAGCAGTGTGAAGTCGGGGGCTTCTTTCGCGGCCCATCTGGAGCCAGCGCAAACGGTCCCTTCATCACCGAGGTGATGGGGACATTGGGTGGTCAATCGTGAAGGCGACAGCGCGCCTTCAGAGATGGATCAATTGATAGGAGCGCGCTTTGGCGCGCTTGCAGCGCTAAGCCGACAGCCGTCCCCGAAGCTGGCCGATGGCGCGTTCGAACACGCCGGGATCGTCGAGAGAGCGGGACAGGACGATAGCGCCCTGGATGGAAAGAACGGCGTCTTCCGCAAGGGAGCGTGCCTGTTCCTCCTCGCGTCCTTGCCGCACAAGCGCCAGCCGCAACGCCTCCACCCAGTCCACGAAATATCCCCGGATGGCGTCGGCGAAGCGCTCTCGCGTATTGCTGACGGCCAGAGCACCGACAAGGCAGACCCGCTGTCCAGACCGGAAATACGTCGTGACGGCATCGAGCATGGCTTCGATGGCGGCATCGGCATCATTTCCGTCACGCAAAGGCGCGTAGATGGCGTCTTCGAACCATTGCCCGATTTCGGAAAGCACGGCCCGCACCATCTCCTCTTTCCCCTCCGGGAAGAAGTGATAGAGGCTGCCCTTGCCCAGACCCGTCGCCTTGCCGATCAGGGCAAGGCTCGCGCCTTCATAACCATATTCCCGAAACACCTCGGCCAGCGGGGCCAAGGTGTCGGATCGTTCTGCCACCAGACGCGCCATATTACAGTCCCAGATCGCTCAGGCTCGGGTGGTCGTCAGGTCGGCCGCCAAGCGGCCAATGGAACAGGCGCTCGCTTTCCGTAATCGGCATTTCATTGATGCTGGCGTGTCTGTGCGCCATCAGGCCATCCTCTGCGAATTCCCAGTTTTCGTTACCATAAGCGCGAAACCAGCGCCCGCTGTCGTCACGATACTCATAGGCATAGCGCACCGCAATGCGGTTGCCCGTGAACGCCCAGAGTTCCTTGATGAGCCGGTATTCATGCTCCCTGTTCCACTTGCGGGTCAGAAACACCTGCGCATCCTCGCGCGTGCTGCAGAACTCCACGCGGTTACGCCAGCGTGTGTCGGGCGTGTAAGCCAGAGCAACCTTGGCAGCATCGCGGCTGTTCCAGCCATCTTCGGCCAGACGAACCTTTTCGATGGCGCTTTCATGAGTAAACGGTGGGAGTGGTGGACGTGACATATCAATTTCCTCTCGATGCGAGTTTTGTACCAATTGGTAATTAGTTTACCGATCAGTACACTGCGCCTCGATATCTCGTCTGTCAAGCGCTGCGATGACGGTGTCTGTCAAAGACATCTCGGCGCTGGCCGCCTTTCCGCACCCTCTTCAACACCTCATCCCTTCAATCGCTCACCGTACCGCTCGGCGATCCGAACCATCACACCCAGCCCCCACCACGCGCACAGACTGGCAGCGGCAGAGCCGGTCAGCATCACCTCCTGGCTCGAAAGCCCACCGGCGACGCCCAGCCGCTGGACGATCAACAGTCCCACCGGCCCACCGAAAACCATGCCGCAGGCAAGGCCCGTCAAAAACCGGCTCGCGGCCTCACGATGTGTCTGCGGCAACAGATAGATCAGGGACACCCCGGCACCCGCCACTGCCCCGGTAAAACGGGCAGCCCAGATGCCGCCCTCATTGGCAAATTCAGACATGAGTAACCATTCCGGTTTAGAGTAGGATAAGTTGCACAGCGGATGCCCTGCACCCGCGCGGTACTTTTTGCGCTTTTCTTGAGTCATCGGAATCGGTTGAAGGCAGACCTTCACAGACGGATTCCGGTTGTTGAGAAAGTGGTTCAACAGGCGAAGACATTCGATAGCCTCGTGTTCGTGGCTTACCCCCCTCTGTCNNGAGGGGGGTGAGCCACACACGCTGCCGCCCGATATGACGCAGCACTCCTTCAATACCCCACCGCCTCCCGCTTCTCCTCATCACTCAAAAACCCAGCCGCCCCAACACGCGCCCATAATGAATCCCGCTCGCCAGCTAGGCCTGCAATCTTGTCCAGATCCGGCTCGAGCCGCAACGCGCCCTCGAACAAAGGCGAGAGCCAAGCCGACAGGCTCGCAGCCGTGCGATTGATGAGCGGCAGCACGGTCAGCCGGTAAAACGCCCGGTTGGCTTCCTGATAATTCGCATAGGTATTGTCGCCGGGAATGCCCAACAGCATGGGCGGCACGCCCAGCGCCAGCGCAATGTCACGCGCAGCACCGTTCTTGGCCTCCATGAAGTCCATATCCCTCGGTGAAAGCCCCATGCTCTTCCAGTCCAGCCCGCCTTCCAGCAGCAGCGGACGTCCGGCATTCACGGCACCCGCATAGCCTTCCTCCAGCTCCCGTTTCAGTCGCTCATATTGGTCGGCGGAAAGGTTTCCGCCCTCCTTGGGCTGATAGACCAGCGCGCCGGAAGGACGGGCGGAATTGTCCAGCAGCCGCTTGTTCCAGATGCTAGCCGCATTGTGCAGATCCAGCGCCGCACCCGCCGCCGCCAGTGGTGAAAATCCGCCGTGGTCGTCGAGCGGGTTGAACAGCTTCAGATGCAGCAGCCCCAACCCGTCGCGGTCGGCAGCAATGCGCCGCGCAGCCCGGCCCTCGGCGCGGTAATCATAGGCGGTCACCCAGCCATCCACGCCCTCGATGATGCCGACGCGGTCGGGTCGCAGCAGATGCAGCTCCCGCAACTGCTCGCCCACCATCAGCGGCTCGATATAGCCATTGCCGGACAGCAGCAGATGCCCGTAAAGCGCCTCGAAGAAATCCGGCCCGCTCATCTGCCCGTTGGGGCGCGATAGCAGCCGCAGCAGCGCATGCTCGCCAATCTCATCGTCGGCCTCATACAACAACCAGCTGACAGAAGCCGCAGCCTCCGCCACCATCCGGGCCGCCCGGTGCGCCACCGGGTTGCGCATGAAGCCTTCGCGAGACAGTGCGCCATACCCCCGGCCAGACCAATGTGCCCGCCCGGCCTCACCGGACAGCACCAGAAACCCACCGGCCGCCTTCTCTTCGCGCATAACCTCACGCCCCACCGGGCGCCGCCACGGCAGATGACCAAAAAATCGCATAGAATGATCCTTCACGGAAATGCCAAAAAGCCCGCAATACGGAGGCGTTGCGAGCAAGGAAAACTCATATTTTCAAGAAGCAACCGAGCGCTGCGGGCGTACTACGCCCGCTTCTTTTCCGCGTCGACAACATGTTGCCGCAACACGCGGTTTATTTCCGTCTGGTACCCGCTTTTCTCGGCATGTTCTTTGAACCAAGCTAGGATATCTGCATCCAGCCGGATCGTCACGGGCTGTTTGAGCGGGCGGTAAAGTGCGCCACGTTTTGCATGCATCCAGTTTTCGGCGGGCGCTTCGGGAATATCAGCCGTGTCGATCTCGTCATCCGACATCGCTTCTAGTTTAGAGAGCTCTTCAAGCTGCTGCTCATTAAATTTGCTGTTGCTCATAGCGCCTCCTTTCATGGGACGTCGCCTTACGGGCTCCGATAATGCGGACGACAGCGTGTTCTTCACCGGCGGGATAGCTGTGTACTACAACGAGGATCGCCACGGCACCCACCATTCCCAATGCGTGCCAACGCTGCTCGCCATCTTCGAACCGGTCCGGTATGATGACATGCAGCGGGTCGCTCCAGACTGCTTTCGCCAGTTCGAATGAAACTTGGTGCTTCACCCGATTTTTCTGCGCCTTCACTCCATCCCATTCAAAACGCACGATAGCAAAAACCTACATTTTTGTACATACAAACCTACAATTCATCTAGATGTAAGCCTAGCCTACCCAATCGGTTCTTTCACCGCCCGATCACTGTCAAAATCAGCCGCCACCCGCGTATCCCGCAACGGCTTGACCGTCGCGGTCGAAAGCTCATAGGCAGGGTCGGCCTTGTAGGCCGCCAGCGCCGCTTCGTTCTCGAATTCGCCGTAGACAATGAAGTCCACCGAATTGCCCCATTGGTCCTTTTTCACGTTCTCGCCAATTTCCAGCGTCTGCGCGTGGCGAATGGCGGTCAGGCCGGAAAGACCTTTGCGCACGGCGTCGCGGTTGGCTTCTGGCACAGTGAAGAAAACGATGTGGCGGATCATGAAAGCACCTGTCATGCAAAATCTTGGATGGAAATCGCCTATCATCCCAATGCGGGCTGTTCAATCCGGCTGGCCATCAAGGCGGAATGAAAGCTTCGTCCATAGCCTGCGATAAGAGCGGCGCGGTCATTACCATTGATGATGGCTCTCGCGCCCTCCCAGTCGGCACGGGTTGCATCGAAATATTGCGAAAGCCGCCTGCCGGTGAAACTGCCGCGCAGCATGCCCTCCACCAGAATGGCGGCGGAAACCTGCGGCTCCATCGCCCGCTCCGGTCGTTCCACCAGATCGATGCCCGTCACCGCAGACATCGCCTCGTAATTGCGCCTGTGCGTCAGTTGCACCAGCCCGCGCCCCAGCCAGCTTTTGCCGTCTTCATCGCGCCGCCAATAGGGCGTGCGCACCTGCCCAAGCCGCCCAGCCGCATAGGCTCGGTCCAGAATGCGGATCGCCGCCTCGTCACTGGCCGCCAGCGTTTCGCGCACCGGCTGCATGGTTGCCGCCGTTTCGTGAAAGGCGGTGGCCAGCATATAGGCCAGATGCCTCATGTCGCCGTCGGGCGCCCTGTCTTCGAATTCATCAAGCACCAATTCGGTGCCCTGCACCTGCTGTGCAGTCATTCGGCCCGAAAAGGGAGCCGTGCGAATCGTCGCAAAAAAACGTTGCCTGTCGAACATCGTCATCCTTCTCCGAATAAGCCTTCTATAAAACCACAGATTTTAATATGCGACATTCTGCACCTAAATCGATTTAGGAAAATCCTAATCGATTTTATTTCATGCGAACCGTTTTAAGGGTAAAATTTTCCTTGAATTAGGGAACAACTGGCCGCCTACTCTGTTTCACACCGCGCAATGAACAGCGCCAACCCGAAGGAGGAATGCCATGACCGCGACGATCCCTCAGACGACCTATGACCGTCTCGAAAATGAATGGCGTCAGATGCGCGAAGTTAGCGCGCAGACGAAACCTTCGCAGACCCCAAAGAAGTAATTGGCTGCAGGCGTGCCGCGCACGCCCTACACGCCCCATCCATTTTACTGATATTTGATCATCCTCGGCCTCAAGTGCCGGGGATGATTTTTTCAGTTCTGCATGTGCCTGGAAATCAAGTCATCTCGCAGTGGAACATCTACGATCAGGAGACCGGGCTCCTCCAGCGGCAACTGCCTCACCACGGCTCCGGCTTGATCCAAAACTGCGGTCGGCCCCCAAGACACACGTCCGTCGCGTTCACCGGTTACATCGGCAGATATCAGCCAAAGGCCAGTTTCCCTGCATCGATCGCCTCGGCCAGAGTTGTGGAGTTGTTTGAAGAATTCGGCTTTGTCTCTGCGCATCATATTATTGGCGGGACACACGATGAGTTGGGCACCAAGATCCGCTATGCGCCGAGCGCACTCAGGAAAATTTGTGTCATAGCAAATGTTGACGCCGAACTTTAAACCATCCACGTCGAATATCGCGTCGTCTTTGCCGGGGGTGAAAATTCTTTCTGAGGGCAGAAGGTGCTTTTTACGATAACAGCCTATGGCAGTCGCATCTTTTATGACCAGCGCGCTGTTGAACAGCTTCCCCATTGATACCTCGATGAAGCCCATGACAATCATTGGGGCTGACCGAGGGAAGCGTTTCAGTAACACCTGGAAGCCGCTTGAGTCTGTGTTCAGCGCGACCCGCCTGGCAGACATCTCGTCTTTGAAGTATCCCTGCAGATATCCCTCAGGAAAGCAGAGCAACCTCACACCCGCCGCCGCTGCTTCATGAGAAAGCCTCGTTGCGAAGCCGAGCGCAGCTTCGATGTCATCTGGGAATTCCGGCGTCTGCGCAGCAGCTATTCGAACGGATTTCATCCCAGCATTCCGAGTTTTGAAAATTGAATGTGTCGTTGTCGGGTTAAAACACGTGGTCGGCAAGCCAAATTCGTCACCGCGTTTCACATCCCCCGCACCCGCGGCTCCGCCACAGTGTCCATCGCCAGCGCCGTCAGCGCCCAGACCAGCGCATCCAGCCGGTCGGGGGAGCGTTTCGAAGACAGTCCGTCCGGGCCGAAATCGGTCATCTGATCCTCCAGCTTCTCGAACCTGCCAGCATGCCGCACCCGGCCCTGCTCATACAGTGCGGCCACCGGCTCGGCGCGGGTGAACTTGCCCCGGCTGGCCCGCACCATGGTAATGGGCAGGTTGGCGTCGATGCTTTTCAGCATGGCGCTCACCATCTCACCGCCCTGGTTCACCTCGGCCACCACCCGGTCGGCTTCGAAACGGTGATGCGCGGCAACCACCGCCCGCGCCCAGCCCGCCGGTGTGGCGCCCTCGGCAGAACAATCTGCCAAAACCCAGAGCCGCCCGTCGATGCCGATGCCTGCCACCACGATGCCGCAGCAGGAGCCCTCGCCGCTTCCCGCTGGCGGGTCCACCGCCACCACGATGCGGGCGAGAGCATCCGGCCTGTCATCGAAGATAGCCTCGATATCCGCCCGTTTCCAAAGCGCATCGTCACGCTGCGCAATCAACTCGCCGTCCAGCTCCTGCCGTCCCAGCCGCGTGCCGCCATAGCGTTTCATCATTGCATCGATGAAGCCGGGAGACAGGTTCGCCGCATTGTCATGGGTGCGCATTCGTACCACGCGACTACCGGGGTCGGCCATCAGCGTCTTCAGCAACGGTATCGGCCTTGGCGTCGTGGTAATCAGTTGCTGCGGATTGTCACCCAGACGCAGGCCGAATTGCAGCATATCCCAGGTTTCCTGGGCATAACGCCACTTCGCCAGCTCGTCGGACCAGGCAAAATGAAACTGCGGCCCGCGCAGGCTTTCGGGGTCTTCGGAAGAGAAGATTTGCGCCATCGCGCCGTTCGGCCATATCAGCCTGCGGCGCGATGCCTCGAAATCCGGCCTCTTGCGTCTTGCGATCCGGCAGATGCCGGATACGCCGTCGATCATCACCTCACGCGCATCCCCCAGCGTTTCCGCCACCAGCGCGATGCGCAGGTCGGAATGGTCGCCGTAGGAAGCGATGCGGTGTACCCATTCGGCCCCGGCACGGGTCTTGCCCGAGCCGCGACCGCCGATGAGCAGCCAGTTGCGCCAGTCGCCGTCCGGCTGTTGCTGCGGGGAACTCCCCAGAAAACGCCAATCTCGATTGAACCGAGCGATGAATTGTTTTTGATGACGTTCAGCGAGCGGCTCTGTCATGCCCTTGGCAATCTCTTGTCTGCGAACATCTGCTACCTCTGAACCGATGCGCGGTAGCAAAGCCCGCCCCGCATCATTCTCGCCCGTGAGACGGTTGCCCTGCCTGCGAAAGACCGGCTGCGACAAGCCTTGCCCGCAGTTTTTGCTCGACGAGCTCATCCATCCGCCTCTGGAAGAAGGCGACGGCCTCTTCGTAATTTTGCGTTTCCGCTTCGCTCTCGTCGGCAACCTCGCGGTCACGCGCCAATTGTCGCTGAAGCGTGTCGATCTTTTCCAAAGTCCGCACGATCAGCGACATGGCATCGGTCGCAGCCTTTACATCGGCCCGGGCGCCCTTGCCCGCCGCCTCATCGGCGTCCCCCGCCATCGCAGCCCCTGCCCCTTCGCGCAAGTCACGAAAAAACCGAAACTGCTCGCGCATTTCAGCGGTCATCTCGTTCATCAACCGCCACAACCCGTCCGGCCCGTGAATGGTACCAGCTGCGTTGTCAGGCGGCAGAGACTTGATTTCGAGCATGATGAAAGGCGCGTAGACGCAGCTGTACGGCCACGCGCGGTAGAGCGAGAGGTCGTCATTGATTGTCGGTGTCATGGTTTGCCTGCTGGTGAGAATATCAAAAGCTGGCGCAAGCTCGCCCCCTCTGCCCTGCCGGGCATCTCCCCCACAAGTGGGGAGATCGGAAAGAGGCCCGCTCCCCGCTTTCATAAGCAACGTTGAAGATGGCCGAGAGATCTCCACGATTCGATCTCCCTCCTTGAGGGGGAGATGTCCGGCAGGACAGAGGGGGGTAAGCCCCACCCGCAAATGCCTACGATGTCACAAAGAAAGCGCACCGCTTCTGCGTCTACACCGCTTCGCCCACTTCTCCGACTGTACCTAAACACTACCAAACAACCGTAACGCCGTCAAGGATTAAATTCCTAATAAATCCAAAATTTATTCCGCGCCTTTCTTCCACGCACCTTGCAGCCATACTAAAGTGTTTCACCAGCAAACGCAGAGGAAGCAGAATCTTGAGATGGATCAGTCGTTTGGTCATGCCGTTGTCGAGCACCGGCATTGTCGTCGGCACGGTGTTGCTCTGCGTCTCGCTGACGCCGTCGCTGCTTCCCCGCACCTTCGTCATGCAGGGCGTGCTGTGCGGTTTTTCCTTCGCCATCGGTTATCTCATCGGCGTTTTCCTGAAGGATATTGCCATCTATCTCGGCCTGCCGCAGCCCTCGCGGCATGATAAGCGCGGCGTGCTCTTTGTCGTCTCGCTGGCGGCCATCGTCGCGGCGGTCGGGTTTCTGTGGCAGGCGGCAACCTGGCAAAACTCCATTCGCGTGTTGATGGAGCTCGATCCGCTGGACAGCGCCCACCGCATCAAAACCGGGGCCATCGCCGTTGGCGTTTCGGCCCTGCTCATCGGTATTGGTCGCCTGTTTCAAATCGTGCGGCGGCTGTTTGCCCTGCGCAGCCGCCGGTTTTTGCCGCGTCCGCTGGCCAATGTCGTCGGCATTGCCGCCGCCGTTATCATCGCCGTTCTGCTGCTCAACGGGCTGGTGGTGGATGTCGGCGTGCGGTTCATGGATAGCTCGCTGAAACAGGTCGATAGCCTCATCGAACCCGATGTGCCCCGCCCCTCCGACCCCATGAAAACCGGCAGCGAAGCCTCGCTCATGTCGTGGGAATCATTGGGACGCCGGGGCCGCGAATTCGTCGCCACCGGCCCGCACAGCGCCGAAATCTCAGTCCTCACCAACCGCCCGGCCATGGAGCCCATCCGCGTTTACGCCGGTCTGAATGCCGGGGCCACACCGGCGGACCGCGCCAAACTGGCGCTGGAAGAACTCAAACGCACCGGCGGTTTCAAGCGTGAAACGCTCGTCGTCGTCGCCCCCACCGGCACCGGTTGGATCGACCCGGAAGCCATTGATACGCTTGAATATTTGCACAATGGCGACGTCGCCACCGTGGCCGTCCAATATTCCTATCTCTCCAGCTGGATCTCGCTTTTGACCGAGCCGGATTATGGCGTGGAAACCGCGCGCGCCCTGTTCGAAGCCGTCTACGGCTACTGGACGACGCTGCCCAAGGACACCCGCCCCAAGCTCTATTTGCATGGCCTCAGCCTCGGCGCGCTCAACAGCCAGAAATCCTCCGATCTCTACGATGTGCTGGCCGATCCCTTCCAGGGTGCGCTGTGGAGCGGCCCGCCCTTTTCCAGTCCCACATGGCGCATGGCCACCTCAGGCCGTGCCTCCGGCTCGCCCTATTGGCTACCGAAATTCCGCGATTCCTCGGTCATCCGCTTTGCGGACCAATACACCAACGCCCATATGCCGGATAAGCCCTGGGGGCCTATGCGCATCGTCTATCTGCAATATGCCAGCGACCCCGTCACCTTCTTCGAGGCCGCCGCCCTCTACCGTCGCCCGGAATGGATGAAACAACCGCGCGGTCGCGACGTGTCGACCTCCTTCCGCTGGTTCCCCGTCGTCACCGAACTGCAACTGCTCCTCGACGTCGCAGCCGCCACCACTGCCCCCATGGGCTACGGCCACGTCTACGCCCCCGAACACTACATCGACGCCTGGCTGGAAGTCACCCAACCACAGGGCTGGACACCCGCCGAAATCCAGCGGCTGAAGATGTTCTTCAAGGCAAAAAGGGGCAGTACGGACCCGGTGTGAGCGCTATCCTCGGCCACCCCGGCCTTGAGCCGGGGTCCAGCCACTGCGCGCCTGCGCGGTGAGAGAAGTGGCCTTTGACGACAAGCAAATTTCCGGCTATCTTTGTATTACAAATCGAGGAAAAATCGATGTCAGATCAAAGAAACCTATCGCAACCTATTACCATGCGCCTGCCGCAGGATATTCTAGCTGAAATCGAGCAGATCGCAGCAGTCTGCGACAAGACACGCAGTTGGGTTTTCGTCCGTGCCTTGAAAACATATCTGGCTGCCGAAGGCCGCGAAATCATCGAGATCGCCCAGGCACGCCAGCAGATTGAAAATGGCGAGAGCTTCGATCTGGACGACGTCATTGCCCAAATCGATGACATCGTAAAGGGCGCTGCGGCGTGAAGCTCGAAAAGCCTCCCTCCATCGATATCGAAGATAACTTCGACTACTAAGACTAGCCCACCCTCACCGCGAAATCCGCGTCGATAAAATCACCGAAGACAGCGTCCGCTCCACCCCATCCAGCGCGCCAATGCCGTCGATCAACCGGTCCAGATCGGCAATCGAAGGCGCCGTCAAAATGGCGATGAGATCGAAGCTGCCGCTGACGGAATGCAGCGTCGTGACCTCCTTGATCGCGGCCAGTGCCGCCGTCACTCCCGCCAGCGCCTTGGGCGCGATGGTAATCAGCACATGCGCCCGCACCAGCCCGGAAAGATAGGCGTCGGACAGCTTGATGCCATAACCCGCGATCACCCCGTCCGCCTCCAGCCGCTCGATACGCGCCTGCACCGTGGTGCGGGAAAGGCCGAGCTTGCGCGCCAGTTCTGCTACCGGCATGCGCGCATTGTCTCCCAGCAACGAAAGCAAAGCCCGGTCTTTCTCGCTTAGCATTATGCCTATTCCTCTCGGCGATATGCAGAATTCTAATCGCTCTTTTGCACGTTGTGAAGCTACGAATCGCTCATCAAATGCGGCATTCTGTTACCTCAAAAGCATGTCTCAAGGGGAACAGAATGAAACACATCGTCATCATCGGCGCAGGCAATATCGGCTCCGCCATCGCATGGATGCTCGCCATAACCGGCGACTACCGCGTCACCGTCGCGGACCGTTCCGCAGACCAGCTCGCAAATGTCCCCACCCATGAACGCGTCGATACCGAGATTGTCGACATTACCGACCGCCTCGGCCTCCAAGCACTGTTAAAGGACAAATTCGCGGTCCTTTCCGCCGCCCCCTTCCACCTCACCGCCGGCATTGCAGAAGCCGCCGTTGCCGTCGGCACCCATTATCTCGACCTCACCGAAGACGTCGAATCCACCCGCAAGGTCAAGAGACTGGCGGAGACGTCCGAGAGCGCCCTCATCCCCCAATGCGGCCTCGCCCCCGGCTTCATCTCCATCGTGGCTGCCGATCTCGCCTCTCGTTTCGATAAGCTGGATAGCGTACGCATGCGCGTCGGCGCGCTGCCGCAGTATCCGTCCAACGCATTGAACTATAACCTCACCTGGAGCACGGACGGTCTCATCAATGAATATATCGAGCCCTGCGAAGCCATCGTCGAGGGCCGCCTCACCGCAGTGCCTGCGCTGGAAGAGCGCGAGGAGTTCTCTCTCGATGGCATGACGTACGAAGCCTTCAACACCTCAGGCGGCCTCGGCACGCTGGCCTCCACGCTGGAGGGCAAGGTGCGCACCATGAACTACCGCACCATCCGCTATCCCGGCCATGTGTCCATTATGAAGGCGCTGCTCAACGACCTCAACCTGCGCAACCGCCGCGAGGTGCTGAAAGACCTCTTCGAAAATGCCCTGCCCGCCACCATGCAGGATGTCGTCATCGTCTTCGTCACCGTCTGCGGCACCAGAAACGGCCGCTTCATGCAGGAAACCTACGCCCACAAAGTCTACGCCGGCCCCGTCTCCGGCCGCATGATGAGCGCCATCCAGATCACCACCGCCGCCGGTATCACAACGGTTCTGGACTTGCTGAGCGAGGGTAAACTGCCGCAGAAGGGCTTCGTAAAACAGGAGGATATCGCGTTGGCGGACTTCCTGGCCAACCGCTTCGGGCAGTATTATGCGTCACGGGAGGGGTTGGCGAAGGTGGGGTAGTTCCCCTTAAAGCAATTGGCGGCAGTGCGCGGGCTCACCCCCCTCTGCCTTGCCAGGCATCTCCCCCTCAAGGGGGGAGATCCGCTAGACGCGCGCTCGTCACCCCATCCGCACCGCTAAAGGTGGCCAAGACATTGCCACGAGTCGATTTCCCCACCTGAGGGGGAGATGTCCGGCAGGACAGAGGGGGGTAAGCCACACCCGCCGCCGCCACACCTGAATCCTCACGTCCCACAAAACGTCCTGAACACCCGCTCGTGCCCCAGCGGCGCCTGCATATAAACCCCGAACTCCGGCACCTCCTCATAGGGCCGCGCAGTCGCCTGAACCATCGCATGAAACGGCTCGAAATCACCGTCTTCCACCGCTGCCGCAATCACCTCTTCGATGCGGTGGTTGCGCGGAATGACCGCCGGGTTCACCGCACGCATCGCCTGCGCCCGGTCGTTTTCCGTCGCACTCTCGCGCCATGCCCGCTGCCGCCAGCGCGCCAGCCATTCGTCGGCACCGGCCAGATCTGTGAACATACCGCGAAATGCTTCCGGGCTGCCATCCGCCGCATCGCATAGCCTGCGGAACGTCAGCGTAAAATCCACCTCGTTGCGCTGCATCAGCGCCAGCAAATCCTGCACCAGTTGTTCATCCGCGTCGTCCTGCGTGCTCAGGCCCAGCTTCTCGCGCATGCCGGAAAGCCAGCGCTTTGGGAAATCACTGGCAAATTCCGCCAGCACGCCATTGGCAAGCTCCACAGCCTTTTCAGCGTCGTCATCCAGCAACGGCAGCAGGCATTCCGCCAGCCGCGCAATGTTCCACTGCGCAATGCCGGGTTGGCTGTTATAGGCGTAGCGCCCCTGCGCATCGATAGACGAGAACACCTTGTTAGGATTATATTCATCCATGAAGGCACAAGGCCCGAAATCGATTGTTTCGCCCGAGATAGCCACATTATCGGTGTTCATCACACCATGAATGAACCCCACCATCAGCCAGCGACACACCAGCGCGCGTTGCCGCTCGGCAATCGCTTGCAGCAACGCAAAATAAGGCTTTCCCGCCTGCCTGACATGAGGGTAATGCCGGTCGATCACGTAATCAGCTAAGACCTTAATCGCCTCATTATCCTCGCGCGCTGCAAAATACTGGAACGTCCCGACCCTGATATGGCTCGCCGCCACCCGCGTCACCACGCCACCCGGCAGGCCGGTCTCCCGCTGCACCCGTTCGCCCGTCGCCACTGCCGCCAGCGCCCGCGTGGCCGGAATACCCAGCGCATGCATGGCCTCGGACACGATATATTCGCGCAGCACCGGCCCCAGCGCCGCGCGCCCGTCGCCCCGCCTCGAAAACTTCGTCGGCCCGGCACCCTTCAGCTGAATATCGCGCCGTTTGCCATTGATATCAACGACTTCACCGAGCAGAATCGCACGCCCATCGCCCAACTGCGGCACGAAATTACCGAACTGATGCCCCGCATAGGCCATGGCCAGCGGCTCCGCCCCCTGCGGCACGACATTGCCCGAAAAGATAGCCGCCAGTCGCGCATCGTCCACGCCGTCTAGATCGAGCCCAAGCTCATCGGCGAGCGGACGGTTGAACGCAATCAGCAGCGGCGCCGCCACCGGCGTGGGCAAGGCCGCCGCCGTAAATGTCTCCGGCAGGCGCGCATAGGAATTGTCAAAATGGATCACGGGTACTCTCCCTGTTTCCATCTATATGGGCAGGTTTAGGCCAATATTCCAGCCGACGCCACAAGGCCATCATTTTGCATACGCGTACATACAGCCTATCTCCAGACCTTGCTCCCCAGTGTTCAAAGCTAAATTTCCTCTTCTCCCAAGGCCTGCCATTGCCCGTGCACGATCCGGCTTGCATAGGGTGGCGCGGCCTCTCCACCGCTGACATGAATGTAGAGAAACAGCTCCGTCACCATCTCGAAAAAAGTCTTGGGCATCATGAGTTTAGGCTCGCCGTCTTTGATCTCGGTCTCCCCCCTATCCGCTTCAATCAGGAGATTGATCGCCGTCTGGGCCTGTCTTTCAGGCACAAAGACACCGGCGCCGCCAATGGCGCTTGTGTAGTGTGGGAAATTATTGATGAGCTGAACCGGCGCCGCAACAACAACGATGCCGTAGGCTTCGAGATAAGAAGACGTTACCGCAAATTCGGAAGCGGTGAAAACAGTTGCCACGCGAATGATACGGTCCAAATATTCGGCCATCAGTGACCCTTATAAATATCAGCAGTTGTGCAGACCGGAACGAAGAATACAATTAAAACATCAACAAATACAACCAAAGGTCAATGTAGAAGGTAATTTCAAAGAAAGATTGGTAAAATTAAAATGTGCGTCGCCACGATGAACGCGAAAGGCGGCATTTCAAACATTGACCGCATTTGCCGAAACACGCATTCCGATTTTCCACATCGCCACACACTCGCGGTGTTGTTATCGCCCCGTTCACGTCCCCTCCTAACGGAATGGATACAGCGACCTTGAACTTTAACCTGCCACTTTCGTTGCTATCCTATCGCCGCAATATTGATGAAAGGATAGTGGAATGAACGACACAGCTTTGCCCGTAGAGATCGAGAGCGCCGTTCGCACCATACAAACCGATCTTCCGGTCAACGCCACGTTCCACGTCTGGCTGAAGGCGAAGAAGGCGGATGAGCCGGGGGCTGTTTCGTTTTCCAATCACAATGGCAAGTTCGGCGAGGTCTCCACGACCAATGTCGATGAGTATAATTTCCGTATTTATCAGGTGTTTGGCGGCGGGCGAGTTGAGCTGAGCTATGACACGGTGACCACTGCGGTCTCCGTCATGTACTGGTTCATCGCCTCCGACGTGCTGGAAACCGGCATCACCGTTGTCCATACCAAACCAGATAATGCCGCGCCTGATCTGCCCGACAGCTACCATTTCCGCCCGCCCTTCGGCTGGATGAACGACCCCAACGGCTTTGGCCGTTTCGAGGGGCGTCCGCATCTGTTTTATCAGCATTATTCCCACGGCCTGCGTTGGAACACCATGCATTGGGGCCATGCGGTATCTTCGGATTACCTGCGCTGGCGGCACCTGCCGATCTTCCTGTTCCCATCCGAAGACCTGACGACGCGGCCAGACAAGCGCGGCGGGGCCTATTCCGGCTCCACCATTCCGCTGGTGGAAGGAACAGGCATCCGCGTGTTCTTTACCGAACAGGTGCAGGACCGCGTGCCGGAACAGCAGATACAGCTCACCGCCACATCGTCGGATCTCATCATGGCGGGACAGGCGGATGTCATCCTCGGCCACCGCCCGGATGGGCAGGGGCTGACCCCTGACTTCCGTGACCCCTATGTGGTGCGTGGGCCGGATGGCCTGTGGAAGATGCTGCTGGGCAGCCAGAGCGATGGCGGCGGCGTCATTCTTCTCTATGAAACGCAGGACCCGACGGCCGCCTCCGGCTGGACCTATGTCGGCAAGCTGTGGGTGGAAACGCGCTACAAGACAACGGCCATAGAATGCCCGTGCCTGCTGCCGCTGGATGGCCCGGCCAATGCCCGCTCCACCCGCTGGGTGCTGACCTATGGCCTCATGCATTCCGAAGATGCCGCCACGGGCCGCAAGAACCTGACCATGGCCGATGTCGGGTGGTTCGATGGCAAGACCTTCGTCAAGGAATTCGGCCAGGAGCTGGATTTCGGCACGGATAATTATGCGTTTCAGGCCTTTTTGGATGGCGATACCATCGTCGGTATTGGCTGGCTGGCCAACTGGGCAGACGCCACGCCGGAAATCGATTTCCCCACCGCCATGAGCCTGCCGCGCCGCCTGCATTTCTCCAATGGTGCACTCCTGACGCCACCCATCGGGGCTACGGAAAGCCTGCGCCACCGCATTCTGGACCGCACGAAATTGGCTGCAGGAGAGCGGGTGGAGTTCCCGACAGGCGCCGTCGAACTTCTGTTCGAACTGACCAAACCCGGCCTTCCCTTCGAGCTGGAACTGGACCATCCCGGCGTCAAACTCGGCGTCGTCTGCGATGAAACGGGCCTGTGGATACGTCACGAAGATGGTCGCGAAGGTCCATCGCCGCGCTATATTTCAGAAGGTGCACGCCCCTTCCGCTTGCGCATTTTTCTGGATTACGGCTCTATCGAAGTCTTCGCGGACCATGGCCGTTACGTCGGCACAAAGCGCATCGACAGCTTCGAACCGGTGCGCGCCGCCCATCTGAAATGCTTGGACGGGGCGATCGCGCATGCGACGATCTGGGCGCTAAAACAGTAATCGCGCAGGAACATTAGCCCCGCTGTGCCGTTCTCTGGGTAACGAAAATATCCAGAGGAGAATTTCGTGACCAAGATTCAGGAAACCGACCCCGTTCTATTTCCATCTGAGGCCAACGAAAACAAGGGCGAAAAAACCCGTGCCGGTCGCGGCATCATTCTCGTCATCGCAGGCATCGGCATCATGGCCTTCGTCATCTATCTGGCCATGGTCGTGTTCATGACCACGCAGTCTTGATGCCGATAAACGTTTAACGCTCCCGAAACCCGATAGGAACACCATCATGGACCCGCGCACGCCGCTCACAGAAAACGAAGATGCACTCGATCAGGACCTCGTTGACCTCGATGTCGATAACCTGCCGGAAGAAGGCGAGTTGCCGCAGCAGGTAGAGCAGGAGCTTCGAGAAGAAGAAGCCGAAACCGACGATGATCCCTATCAGGAAAGCGACGACGCCTTGCCGGGTGATCTGGAAGAGAAGGTTCTCAACCGCAATCCGTCTCGCGAAGGCGGAACGTTCGACGAGGTCTAATATTTCTAAAGGGGTGGTCTCGAACCACCCCTTTTCACTTTGCTCTTTGCGGACTATAGCCCGCATCTCGCATCGCCGTTTCGGCCAGTGATGCATCGCCGCCAACTGCCACTGTGTGGGTGGAAAGGTCAACTTTCACATCTGCACCTGGAAGGGCATCCGCCAACGCACCACGTATGGTTTTCTCGCAATGGGCGCAGGTCATGTCTGTTACTGTGAAGGTGGTCGTCATGCTGGTTTCCTTTACTTTCAACGGCTTATGTCTTCGAAACTGAGGCATCGATGCCTGCCAGATCATCCAGGATAGGGCAATCGGGCCGGTGATCGCCGCCGCAGCAGTGGGCGAGATGGGAGAGGGTTTTGACCATGGCTTTCATCTCCGCGATCTTGCGCTCCAGATCGGTGATGTGCGCCAGCGCAATGTCCTTCACGGCTGAGCTTTCACGGCTCTTATCCTGCCACAGTTTCAGCAGCGTTTCCGTCTCTTCCAGCGAAAATCCCAACGTGCGGGAGCGCTTGATGAAGCGCAGATTGTGGACGTCCTGCTCGCCATAGGTTCTGTAGTTGTTGCCCGTGCGGGCGGCAGGCGTGATGAGGCCAATCTGTTCGTAATAGCGGATCATCTTGGCCGATACGCCTGAGACTTGAGAAGCTTCGCCGATATTCATCATGCCACCCTAACCGTTTTCAGTCTCAGCGCATTGCCCAGCACGAAGACGGAGGACAATGCCATGGCAGCTGCGCCGATCATCGGCGACAGCATGATGCCGAAGGCGGGGTAAAGCGCGCCCGCTGTGACCGGAATGAGCGCCACATTATAACCGAAGGCCCAGAAGAGATTCTGGCGGATATTACGCATGGTGGCATGGCTCATTTCGATGGCGTGAACGACCCCCATCAGGTCACCACCCACCAGAACCACATCGGCACTTTCAATGGCGACATCCGTGCCAGTGCCAATGGCGATGCCGATATCGGCCTCAGCCAAAGCAGGTGCATCATTGACGCCATCTCCCACAAAGACCAGCCTCTTGCCGCCTCGGCGCAGATCATGGATAGCCTGCACCTTGCCCTCGGGCAGCACCTCAGCGACCACCTTTTCGATACCCACTTGCCGTGCGATGGCCTTGGCCGTGCGGGCATTGTCGCCCGTAACCATCGCAACGTCTATGCCCAGCTTTTGCAGGGCTTTGATGGCCTTGATGCTGGATGGTTTCAGCGGGTCAGACACGGCAATCACTGCGGCTAGTTGCCCATCGATGGCTGCGTAAAGCGGCGTCTTTCCTTCATCGCCCAGCTTTTGTGCCGTATCGGCGAAAGGCTCGACGGAAAGGCCCATCTTTTCCATGAAGCGGTCTGCGCCGACATGCACCTTCCGGCCATTGACGGTGGCAGAGATGCCGAAGCCGGTAATGCTTTCGAAGTTGGTGATATCAAGCTGTTCGAGTCCAGCAGGGGTCGCAATGTCTTGCGCCCGCACAATCGCCTCGGCAATCGGATGTTCGGACCGTCTTTCCAACGCCGCCACAAGCCTCAAGACCTCTTGACGTTCGAACCCATCCGTCACCACCAGGTCGGTCAGTTCCGGCCTGCCCTTCGTCACCGTTCCGGTTTTGTCGACCACGACGATGTCTGCCGAACGCAGGGCCTGCAAGGCCGCGCCCTTGCGGAAGAGAACACCGAGTTCTGCAGCCCTGCCCGTGCCAACCATGATCGACGTTGGCGTGGCCAGTCCCATGGCGCAGGGGCAGGCAATGATGAGGACGGCGACAGCGTTGATCAGCGCGTAGGTATAAGCAGGCTCAGGCCCGAACAACGCCCAGATAGTAAAGGTCAGCAAGGCGACGCCGATCACGACCGGCACGAACAGCGCCGTGACCCGATCCACCAGCAATTGGATCGGCAGTTTTGCGCCTTGCGCTTGCTCCACAAGAGAAATGATCTGCGCCAACATCGTGTCGGCACCGACTTTGGTCGCGCGGAATTTCAGCGTGCCATTGCCGTTGATGGTACCGCCGGTGACAGGCGCCCCCACCGTCTTTTCCACCGGCACCGCTTCGCCTGATATCATCGATTCATCGACATAGGATGCGCCTTCCACCACCTCACCATCCACAGGGAGGCGCTCTCCGGGACGGATGATGACGATATCACCCACGGCGACCGCGTCTGTGCCAATATCCAGGGTCTGGTCATTCCGTTCCACCCGGGCCGTCTTGGCCTGAAGGCTCGCCAGTTTGCGAATGGCATCGCCCGTCTTGCCGCTGGCGCGAGCCTCCAGCAACCGCCCGATCAGGATCAAGGTGACGATGACGGTGGCCGCCTCGTAATAGACATGCCGGGCATTTTCCGGCAGCAGGCCGGGCGCAAAAGTCGTGACCAGCGAATAGAGATAGGCGGCACTCACCCCAAGTGCCACCAGCGAATTCATCTCCGGCGCGCCATGCGCAAGCGCCGGAAAGCCCGACTTCATGAACCGCCATCCCGGCCCGAAAATCACCACCGTCGCCAGTGCGAAATAGACGTAATACAGCGTGTGAGTGTCGATCACGCCCATCAGCCAATGGTGCATCGGCTCATAAAGATGCCCGCCCATCTCCAGCACAAAGAGCGGCGCCGTGAAGATAGCGGCAAGCATAACATCCCGCTTCAGCGTCGCCTCGTCACCCGCATGGTGCTTATGTTCATGCCCCGCCTGCTCATGGCCAGCGTAGCCGGGAACCTTCAACGCAAAACCCGCTATGCGAGCCGTCTCAGCCAGCATGTCGCGCTCGCGCGCACCACCCATGCTTTCGATGGTGACGGCACCGTTTTCTGCATTCACCTCGGCACCGACAGTCGTTGCCACCGCCTCCAGGACATTTTTCAGCCGCGCGGCATCATCCGCACTTTTCAGGCCTTCCGCCCTCAGCTCAATTGTCTGAGGCGCAACGTCATAGCCGATCTTCTTCACCGCCGCTGCCAGCGTCCTGGCCGAAAACCCATCCGTAGGCTCGACCGTCAGCTTCTTCGTCGCAAAGTTCACCGAACTCGCCACCACCCCCGGCACCTTGCCCGCCGCCACCTCCACGCGCCGCACGCAGGACGCACAGGTCATCCCTTCCACTGATACGGTGACAGGCTCTGCCGGGATGATGGTCTTGACGGTCTCGTTCATGGGATTTCCCCTTTCGAGACCACATGTAATGCTTCCCATGATGGGAAGGTCAAGGGCATTTCATCGATCTTCGTGCGCCATTGAATTTGATGCTCAATTGAGCTACATTAAAACAAACAGGAAGAAGATCATGACAGCAAACGCATATGTCAGAGCACGCATTGATCAAGACTTGAAAGATGACGCCACGGCTGTTCTCGACAGCCTCGGGCTCACGGTTTCTGATGTGATGCGCATGATGCTGACCCGTATTGCCCGCGAAAAGGCGCTCCCCATCGAGTTGACACGGCCCAATGCGGAAACGTTGGCCGCAATAGAGGAAGCGCGTGCCATTGCTGCTCAAAAACGCACGCGTTTCAACACCGCCGAAGAACTGTTGGACGCTCTCGATGGCGCCAAACAGTGAAAGGCCACAAAGGCGACGAGAGCAAAGCAGCGTCTAAGCGGACGACCCTTCCGCGAAGCTGCGACTTCACGAAGCAATTCGTGAAGGACTGGAAAAGGCTGAATATTTCAGGCCGTTACGATATGGTAAAACTCAAAGAGGTCATGCTCCTTCTCATCGCCAACGATGCGTCACTGCCTACGCAATTGCGTGATCACGAGTTGACGGGAGAGTGGCGAGATCATCGGGAATGCCACATCGGCGGTGATTTTCTGTTGATCTACCATATAGAAGAGCAAGAAAATCTCGTCATCTTTACCCGTGCCGGAACGCATTCTGAACTCTTCAGATAGCTTTGGCGACACGCTCACCGATGCACTGAAAACCGCGGTATGTCCCTCAAGAACTCCTCGCGAACCACCTGCCCCATGGGCTTATCCGAAGGCTTGTCCGCCACGCGGAAGCGCACGAAAACGATGTGCTGGCCTTCGCGCTCGGCCCAACCGACGAACCAGCCATAGGGGCGGCTCGGGTCTGGTTTCCCGTCATCGCCTTTAAGCGTTCCGGTGCCTGTGATGCCGTGGGCGCTCCACGCTTCGGCACCATCATAAACGGGAATGATCGCCTTGGTCTTGTTCTGCGCATCGCGCGAGAAGGGTAGATTGTTGGCCAGAAGACGGCGCATGAAGCCGATCTGTTCCACCGGTGAGATGGCAAGCGATGTATCGACCCACGCGTCCGTCAGGCCATTATCCTTACCAGCCTCGCCCGCCACATCGGCGTTGCCGAAGCCCAGACGCTTCACATAGGCTGCAAATTTTTCCCGGCCCAGACGGCTGGTGATTTCGCGCGAATACCAGCGGATGGATTCCTTTTGCCACGTTGTTGGATCGACCTTCTTGCGCTCCTGCGGCGTTGCCTCCATGCCCTTTTGCCACTCCCAGACGGGATTGAACTCATCAAGCAGAATACCGGAATCATAGCCGATCAGCGCCAGCGGCACCTTGAAAGTCGAAGTCGGAGAGACCCGCTTGTCGCAGGTGCCCTGCTGGGTGATGACGGCACCTGTCTCCACCGATGTCACGAAGGTGCATTCGTAAGGCTGTGTTGCGGCATGAGCCCAAACGGGCGACAGGCTGAAAGCGGCTAGGCACAGAGCTTCACGAACGGCGCAGCGGGGCAGCATGCATTTTCCTTGTATATCCGGGCATTACAACCGGTAGCGAGCGTGTTTGAAGGCAATGGTCGTTCTTAAGATGCAGATGGGGCAGGAATAGGACAGCGCTGCCCTCGCCTCCAAGTCCCCTTCGTGTCACAGGACTGAGGGTCGGCGCACGAGGCGTTCGGTCACTCCCTCACCGCTGCTGCGCCTCCGGCTGCTCTCCCACCGTCAGCGGCCAGTCCACGACATAGTTTTCGAAATCGTCCACATCCACCTTCAACTCGTTCACAGTACGGCCGCGCGCGGAAATGCCCGCGATATGCACCGTCTCGGGGTCGCCGGACACGAGGTGATGCCACCAGTAGAGGTCTTCGCCATCACGCACCAGCGCATAGGCGCAGGTCGGCGGCAGCCAGCCGATTTCATTGACGAGCTTCAGGTTCAGTTGGATGCAATCCGGCACGGTGTCGAACCGGTTGGGGTAATCAGAGCACTGACAGCTCTCCCCATCCAGCAACTGGCAGGCAACGGAAGTGAACACCACCTCGCCAGTGTCCCAGTCTTCCAGCTTGTTGAGACAACACAGGCCGCAGCCATCGCACAGGCTTTCCCATTCGGTGTTACTCATTTGCGCCAGCGATTTCGTTTTCCAGAACGGCGCGTCACTCATCGTTAACATTTCCGTTTCATTTTGGGGCGACGGGCGGCAACATGGCTGAGCCCGTTTTGTCATATCGCAATCTGTCGGATTATAAGATAACTCTTAAATCCGGCGGAGTAGTGGTGAGGGAATGACCCACGCAAGGTTGCTGCGTCAAGCATCCATTCGACATATCGAACAGGAATTCGGTTTACGTGCAGGAAGATAACAACAAGAAACAGGCGCGCCGTAAACGCCATATTCTGCTGCGCATCGATTCATGGATCGATTCCGGCCTGTGGACGTCCGCATCCCGCTTTTTCGATTTCTGGGAAGACGTCACCGTCGCGTCGCGCAAGCTGCATGTGCGCGGCTGGAAGAAGTTTCTGATCAACGTCGCCGATGATGCCCTGACGGTGGGCACCGCAGGCACCGTACTGATGCTGACGCTTGCCCTTCCCGCCTTTGAAGAGACCAAGAAAGACTGGCATTATCGCGGAGATTTCGCCGTCACCTTCCTGGATCGCTACGGCAACACCATCGGCCATCGCGGCATTATCCACGAAGATTCCGTGCCGATCGACCAGATGCCGGATCATTTCATCAAAGCCGTTCTTGCCACCGAAGACCGGCGTTTCTTCGAGCATTTCGGCATCGATTTCATCGGCCTTGCCCGTGCCATGAGCGAAAATGCCCGCGCCGGCGGCGTCGTGCAGGGCGGCTCGACGCTGACCCAGCAACTGGCCAAGAACCTGTTTCTCACCAATGAGCGCTCGCTGGAGCGCAAGATCAAGGAAGCCTTTCTGGCGCTGTGGCTTGAAGCCAACATGTCCAAGAAGGAAATCCTCAGCCTTTATCTTGACCGCGCCTATATGGGCGGCGGCACATTTGGCGCAGCAGCGGCAGCACAATTCTACTTCGGCAAGAATCTCACGGATGTGACGCTGGCCGAATCCGCCATCCTTGCCGGTCTGTTCAAGGCACCGGCGAAATATGCGCCGCACGTCAATCTTCCCGCTGCGCGAGCGCGCGCCAACACGGTTCTGTCGAACCTCGTCCAGGGTGGCTTGATGACCGAGGGGCAGGTTGTCGGCGCACGCCGCAACCCCGCCACCGTCATCGACCGCGAAGAAAAGCAGGCACCGGATTACTTCCTCGACTGGGCATTCGACGAGGTGCAGCGTCTGGCCAAGGAAGGCAAGATCAAGGACCACACTGTCGTGGTGCGCACCACCATCGACAGCGGCCTTCAACAGGCCGCCGAACAGGCCATGGAAGGCAGCCTTCGTGAATTTGGCGAGGGCTACCGCGTCAAGCAGGGCGCGATGGTGATGATCGAAAATGGCGGCGGCATCCGCGCCATGGTCGGTGGCCGCGACTACGGCGAAAGCCAGTTCAACCGCGCGACAGCAGCGCTGCGCCAGCCCGGTTCGTCCTTCAAGGTCTACACCTACTCCGCGGCCATGGAGAAGGGTTACAAGCCGGAGACGCTGATTTCCGATGCCCCCGTCACATGGCGCGGCTGGTCGCCGCAGAACTATGGCCGCTCCTATGCGGGCAAGGTGACATTGCAGACAGCGCTTGCCAAATCCTACAACACCGTGCCGGTGCGCCTCGCCAAGGACGTGCTGGGCACGCAGGTTATCGTGGATACGGCAAAGGCCATGGGCGTGGCGACGCCGCTTCGCAGCGACAAGACCATTCCGCTCGGCACGTCCGAAGTTACCGTGCTGGATCAGGCGACCGGTTACGCCGTATTCCCGGCAGATGGCATGCAATCGCGCCGCCACGGCATTGCGCAGGTGCTCGATTACGAAGGCAAGGTTCTCTACGATTTCGACCGCGACGAGCCGCCCGCCCAACGCGTTCTGTCCGAAGAAGCCAATTCCAAGATGAACCGTATGCTGGTGACCATTCCCGTCGAGGGAACAGCACGGCGCGGCGCACTGGATAACGGCATCGTTTCCGGCGGCAAGACCGGCACCTCGCAGGCCTATCGCGATGCCTGGTATGTGGGCTTTACCGGCAACTATACGACGGCGGTCTGGTTCGGCAACGACGACTTCACCTCCATGAACAACATGACTGGCGGCGCCCTGCCCGCCATGACGTTCAAGCGCCTGATGGACTACGCCCACCAGGGCATGGAACTGCGCCCCATCCCCGGCATTCAGAACCCGCTGCCCAATGGCACCCACCCCAAACCCGCCAACGGCGCGCTGGTCGCCTCTGCCGATGCCAACGCCATGCCAGCCCTCACCCGCCCCCGCTCGCTTTCCGCAGAGGCAACACGGGTTATCCGTTCGATCGGGAAAAAGCTGCGCGAGGCGTCCGCACCGTCTTTGACGGTGCAGAAGGTGGCCGATGTGGGTAATGATGGTGGGGTGAAGCGGTAAGGATTCAAAACCTCAAATAATGCAACGCGTTTGCAAAAATGAGGATTGGGTCTGGGCCCGTATCAATAGCGCTTCCAATAGCGCCGATGACCGCAATGGCTGCGATCCGCAGAGTATCCTTTCTTTCGGTTGAAATATTATGTGCCTGTGATAGCGAATAGCCCTCGCCGTCATTCAAACGGGACAATATTTGACGTTATCAGCAGCCAGATCCAGAGCGATTTTTCTTGAAGCGATCATCCTTTTCATCGCATTGACGGCTGCGATGTTTGGGAACGCGATTTCATTCTTCGTTCAATATCCTGAACTCTCAACGCTTGTTAGCGAAGGGAGGTCAAGGTGGCTCGTGTTTTCAGCCGGGCCTCTTCCCCTTCATGTCCCCATCATCCTCTATCTCTGCAATCCCTCCAGCGCGTTTTCTAATCCGCGTGAAATCATTCAACGGTTTCGAGCCACAGGGTCGTTAAGCCTTCACGCCGCAATCGGCATCGCCGTTCTGACCATTCCGATCCTGTTATTGTTCACCACCTCCAGTGACGGCTTCCTCAGATTCGTTCTCTTTTTCCTGTCCACCATTCTTTCCGGCATGATCGTGCTTTCGGCTGAGCAGATCGGCGTTCCTCGTCTTCCGCTGTGTGCAGCGGCAGGACTGATGCTTGGGGTAATCAATGGTCTTACCGTAAACGATAATGCACCGCACGCTTTCAGCTGTGCGTCCGATAGCGTGCAGCTGCGCTCAGGCGAGATACTTGCCTGCAAGCGTCTGTCGCTTCTGCGGGACGGGTCTTTATGGCTGGTGGAAGGTCCACCTGAACCGCGCCTCGTGGGTAAGTCGGACATCGCCGGTTATATGGTCGGCAGCGCCGAACGCTAGGGGCACGACACCATGAATGGAGTGCAAGGATTGCCGAAATCTCTCAAAGCATCAGTGGTGGTGATCGCCTATCTTGTCGTTTTGGTCATGTTCATGCTCACCGTCTTGTTCGGTGCACAACTTGCCTTTCTGATCAAACTACCCAGGCTATCGCAGCTCATACACGACTGGCGCTCCATGGTGCTGGTGTTTTCCACCTTTCCGGAACTGCGGTTTGGATTATTCTTCTGCATGGGCTACGTCATCGGTCAGTGGGTAGAGGGACTTTCAAAAAAGCCTTTCACCGCCGCAACGGTTCGCGAGCGCATTAAAAACATGGATCGTCGGCATGTCGTGGCTGTGGTCGGAATTGCGATCTTCTCCCTTCCATTGGCGATGGCTGCGGGAACCGACGCTCTGTTCAGCGTGGCGCTTACCGTGCTTTGCATCGTCATGGGCATTTTGGTTATCAGATGGGTCAGCAGTATCGGCACGCCCGTGATCGTAACGGGTGCTCTAACCGCACTGTTTATCGGTTTCTTCGGTAATCTTTTGATGCCAAGTCTTAGCGACCAGAAATTTCTCTGCACGCGCGGTTTTGTCGAGCTTGCCTCCGGCTTGAGAACGCCTTGTGACACGATCACCGCGTTTTCGGACAAACCGATATGGCTTATCGAAACCGCTGAGAACGCCCGCCTCATACCCAGACGAGATCTGCAGTTAGAAAAAGCGCTGGAGGCACGAAAACCCTTTTGAGCAAACACCGGGTCCAACTCGAATTAACGGCAAGCTGTCTCGCCCTGTTTACGCATGGGCGACGCCTATCATTGCAAGGCCAAGAATGATGACATTGCTGACAAGCGCTGCCAGAAATTTCTACAATGGCCCCTCCTCTCGAACGCTGTGAGCGTCAATCCTCTTCGAAATGCAAGTTGCTGACGAACCGGCTGAAGCTTGGGGAATATTGCGTGACCAGACCATATTCCTCCGCCTCCTCCAGAGGCTCTGGCTCGCCTTCATACGCAACCATCTCATGGTCCAGCATGAAGATTTGACCAAATCTTTCCTCTGCAACGCACAACATGATGGAGTTGCCGCCAGCATCATTGCCGATACACAAAAGCCCTTCAGGCAGAGGATAGGCACTGGGCTTGTCGAAGTCTTTTTCCACTTCCGCCAGACAGTTGACATGCCGCAACCGCAAATCCCGCTCTTCGGCATCGAGATAGACAACAGGCGGTTCAAACACCAAACCGCCGCCTGATGTGGTAACAAATGCACGGTAATCCCCAGGCAGTTTCCTGCCGAGTTTTTTCTCGAAAGCCTGGAGTTGGTCTTCCGTCGCCCGCTTACCCCCCTCGTTTTCGATAGCGTCGGCAAATTCTTCAGGTGTCATGGTCGGCACTCCTTTTTCAGGGGCGTTCTACAGCGGTGGATTTGCACGTTGGGCCACCTCACCTAAGATGCCCATCAGGGCAACTGCAAACGCGATGTAGTTCAGTTTCGTATTCGAGAAAGAGCTTAGTTTCGAGGGTTCAACGAACAACCGCAGGCCATAATAAATGATCACATGCATGCCGAAAAAAATGAGCAATGGGCTGGCAATGAGAATACTTGACGCCTCGCCCCAAGCACCGGCGCCTGCCAATTGGGCGGCAGACACAGAGTTGAAAATTGCAGAAACGAGCAGGAGTAAGATAACGCAGATCGTCATAGGCATGACAATTCCCCTCCACCAAAATAGAAATCATCAACCCAAGCGTGTTTTATTTGTGGCGGCATCGAACAATTAGGGGCGGTTCATCTGAAATATGGCGTGCAACCAAACGCGCCTAAAACCGTTCTGGATAAATTCAAAACGTCTAAGCCTCACAAGCAGTTGGGCGTGTTTCTCGATCCCGGTTGGAGCCACCCATGAGTGACGAGTCTCGCAGAGATGCCTCTGCCTATCCCTATCAATCCCTTTTTGTGCCGTTTCCGTTCGTGTGCTTTTCGCTGGCGCTGGGGACAGACATCGCCTTTTGGCAAACGGCGGAGGTGATGTGGCAGAATTTTTCGGCTTGGTTGCTGTTTGCAGGGCTGGTGTTTGGCGGTCTGGGGGTGCTGGCGGGATTGATCGATCTGTTGCGTGTCCGCACCCGGCCTATGCGGCCTTCGTTCTTTGCGATCATTCTGTTTCTGGTGATGCTGGCGCTGGCCTTTGCCAACAGTCTAGTCCATGCCGGTGATGGCTGGACCGCGGTTGTGCCTTACGGCCTGCTGCTGTCGGCAGTGACTTTCGTCGTTTCGCTGATGACGGTTGCCGCTTCTACCCGCAAATATGCAAGACTGGCTTGGAGAGTATGATGGTGGCGACACGCTTTTTCCGTACTGCCGTTCTTCTGGGCAGCGTTGCGATCGTACTGCCTGCCTGCAGCGATCAGAACGATAATTTCGATCCTCTGCAGCAGATTGGCTCCGACCCTGTGCTTCCGGAACCATCGACCAGTCTGGTGCCCGACCTGAAGGTGGCTGAGGTGGTTGGCTGGAAGGACGGAGAGACACCGACCGTCCCAGCGGGATTGAAAATTACCGCCTATCAGAAAGATCTGGTCAATCCCCGAACCGTGCACACATTGCCGAACGGCGATGTGCTGGTCGTGCAATCTCGCGGCCCGAAGGGACAGGCACCGACACGTCCCAAAGATATCATTCGCGGGTGGATCATGGCCATTTCCCATGGTGAAACCGGCGAGGTCAAGGAAAGCAACATCATAACGCTGCTGCGCGATACCAACCGCGATGGAACGGTCGATGAGCGGCATGATCTGCTGACGAAGCTCGATTCGCCCTTCGGTCTCGCTTTTGCCGACAACACGCTCTATGTGGCCACATCCAACCAAATTCTCGCCTATCCCTACCAACTCGGCCAGAATGAAATTACCGCAGCGCCGCGGGTTCTGACCCAGCTGCCCGGTGGCCCGATCAACCACCACTGGACCAAGGATCTGGCGCTGAGCCCTGATGGCAAGTTCCTGTACGCCTCGGTCGGTTCCAACTCCAATATCGTCGAGAATGGGCTGGAAGCGGAAAAGAACCGCGCCGCCATCTTGCAGGTCGACAGGCAGACAGGCGCGTTCAAGCTTTTTGCATCCGGTTTGCGAAATCCGAACGGGCTGGCGTTCAACCCTGAAAGCAAGGAGCTTTGGGCCGTCATCAACGAGCGTGACGAGCTTGGTCCAAACCTCGTTCCCGATTACATGACCTCCGTCAAGGAAGACGGATTTTATGGCTGGCCCTGGAGCTATTACGGCAATCACGTCGATGCCCGTGTGCACCCGCAGCGCCCGGATATGGTCGCCAAGGCAACCAAGCCCGATTACGCGCTGTCCAGCCATGTCGCGGCACTGGGCCTGACGTTCACGCTGAACTCGGCCATGCCCGCAGCCTATGCCAACGGCGCTTTCATCGGGGAGCATGGTAGCTGGAACCGCACGGCCTTCAACGGCTATCGCGTGACCTATGTACCATTCGAAAACGGCAAACCATCCGGCAAGACGCAGGATGTGGTCACCGGGTTCATTCAAGGTGATAAGGCGAGAGGCCGCCCCGTTGGCGTTGGAATCGATGGCACAGGCGCTCTGTTAGTAGCGGACGATGCTGGAAACACCGTCTGGCGTGTGGCGGCTGCGGACGGCAAGATGACACCGGCGCCGGTTGCGACCGATGACGTGTCCGGCGTTGCTGCGGCAACACCCGCCGCGCCCGTAGCACCGGCGGCGACGCAACCTGTGCAATAATGGGTGACGGTGGGGCTCCCTCGCCCCACTGCCCCTTTGAGCCACTGAGTTGTGCCTGGCAAAGCGGTCATGCGGTATATAGGGGTTAATTCAGTCGATCCTCGGCAAAGGTCGTGGAGATCTCGGCAAAGCCTGCTTGGGCTTTGCTCTGCCCATTTCCCCGAAGCGGAATCAGTGCTAACGCTCACCTGTTTCAAAACGGGAAAACAGCGTGTTTCGAGTTCCATTCCTTGTTGCCATTTCGCTCATCATCGCTTTTGGCGGCGGCATATTGTCCACGCTTGCGGCTCTGGAGGCGACCGAGGGTTTCGGCTCGATCAAGATCGGCGCGTGGGACGCGTTTCCCGAGGCGCAGACCATCGAGGCCGACCCTTACGCAAAATCGCACCGGGCGGATGCCGGTAAGCTGTTGTACGGAACTGCCGAAGGACTGAGCTTTAGCGCGGCTGTCGACAGCAGCGGCCAGCGCCTGACGGGTGAATGCCAATATAAATTGACCGGCACGGTGCCACCTTCCCGCTTCTGGACCCTCTATGCTGCCGATCAGCAGGGAAACCTTCTGGATGATGGTTCCGGTCGCCCCATCGCGCTGAATTCCCGCACGCTTCTTCATGGGCCGGATGGCGGCATGGACATCAGCGTAGCTGCGGCGGCACAGACCTATAACTGGCTGGCGGTGCCACCGGGCGCAAACTTCAAGCTGGTATTGACGCTGTTGGATACGCCGGTTGCAAGCAGCACGGGACTGATCGACATCAAGATGCCGGACATCCAGAAAACGGGGTGCGGACATGCTTAAGCTCGTTTTTGCGGTATTCGTCGGCCTTGTCGGCGCAGCGGTGCTGCATCTGGTGATCTTGTTGTCGATCCCGCACTTTTCCAACCGCGATGCCTATACCCGCTCTTTGGCGGAAGGCGCGCCCAACCTTTTTCATCTTCTGGATGAGAACCGCGAAAAGGCGGATCTGGGCAGCGGCGATCCCTTCATGCGGGTTGCCGTCTGTACTTTCGATGTGACTGACAAGCCAACACGACTGGCCGCGTTCGGCGTGGTGCCGTTCTGGTCGGTGTCCGTGTTCGACAGCGCGTCCAATGAAATTTTCAGCATGAACGATCGCACCTCCGCCGGCGGCGAGATGGATATTCTGGTCGCCAATCAGGTGCAGCTTGCCGCCCTTCGCAAGGCGCAACCGGAAGGGCTGTCAAAGTCCATTCTGGTGGAAGCGGGACAGAACAAGGGCTATGCCGTTTTGCGGACCATGGTGCCGCAGCCAAGCTTCTCCGAGGAAGCGGCGCGGTTTCTGAGCGAGGCGAAATGCGAGCAAACGCCCTGGTCTTGACCGCCAACCTGCTCGATCAGATCACGAACCGACGGCGGCATCCGCTGTAGCAATAACCTTGCGCTTGCGCGGTTTTTTCTGCGTTTCGATCTGAATTTCGACCGCAGCGCGCTCGTAGCGAACGCCGGTGAAAAACAGCAGCTGCGCAGGGCCGCCTGTCGCTCTTGGCGTGTCTGTGGGTCTGTTGAGGCGACGGGACGCCGCATAAAACGAAATAATTTCCGTCATCTATTTCTCCTCTCAGGGGGCATGACGCTTGTTTGTTGAATAATCGCGCGGATGCGTTAGACGCGCGCTGGAATGCCATTCACCACAACATTGTGCATTTCCAGTCCACAGACTGGCATGGGAGGCAAGAAGCGGCTGCAAGCATCTCGCTTGCTGCAGTATACGCTCGATTTCACATTCGAAATCCAGCACCGAATCTGCAGACTGCCTTGACGCATTACAAACATGTAGAGGTTAATCATTGGTTAATACTAATATTCTTCCATCGACACATATCCCATTAAAATTTATGGGATTGCGTAATGGCCTCAAAAACCCTCCCATAACACTTCCGTGAACCGGAAAACGGCACGCCGTGAAAACCCGTTGTAATTTATAATCAATTGGGCGCGGCCAAGAATTTGCCGGTTATTTTTTGACGCAGCTGCGTTTGACGCGCGTCGTTTCCGTGATGTCTAAGGCAGACAGCCGCCATGATGACGGTCAGGGGCTCGTCTTTCCATGTCTTCGGCAATGCGGACGAGTCCCCGCTGGCGCCCCGTTGCGTGTCAACTGCGCCAAGGCCACCCTCTTTCATAGATCGCCGCTCTTCAAATGCATGTCTTAAAATTTGCTGTGCATAGCAGCAAAAAAACGCTTTGCACCTGTGCTGGTTAACAGGGCGTCAACACGTTTGTTATAACTTGAACGGATCGTTTTGTTTTGCGTCACATTGGGTATTGCGTTGACCGACCGGTTTCGAGAACTAGAAAGGCCAAGCGCCGATAGAAAGAAAGACGTTGTGCTGATGGCCACCGTATCGAGTTTCGAAGGTCTATCTCATCCGTCCAAATCCGAGCTTCGTCAGTTTGCAGAGCTGTTCATGCCGCTGTTTTCCGCATGCACGGCAGAAGCCAAGCGTGAAGCGGTCGCGGCCCTGTCGCAAAATCCCAACATTCCCTCGGCGGTCGCGTTTTTCATTGCCAGCCAGCCCATCGGACTATCGGCGCCATTCCTCGTGTCGTCCAAATGCCTCGATGACGATACGTTGATTGCGATTGCCCGTACCCAGGGCGGAGCGCATGCGCGCACCATCGTCCGTCGTGATGACCTGTCGCCGACCGTCATCGATGCCCTGGTGGGCCTGCGTCATTCGCACCAGACGCCCAAACTTTCCACCGAAGAGCGGCACGCCAAGGCATCCAATGTCGCACGCGTGATGGAGGAGACGATTGCCGCGCGCGAGGAAGACTTGCGCCGTCAGCTTCGCACCATGGCACGCCAGCTCCAGCGCCCGGTGAGCGACACTCTGGGTGCACGCCGCCTGACGGACGTGCAGGAAGCGCTGCTGGTGCGCTTTGCCCGTGAACGCAATGCGCGGCAATTTTCCACTGCCCTTTCGGACTCGCTCTCGGCAAGTCATTGGTTGTCGGAACGGATCATGCTGGATATTTCCGGCCAGCAACTGGCGACCACCATGATTGGCCTCGGCATGGACTTTTCCGATGCCGCCTTCGTGCTGGAATGTTTCTATCCGCACCTCAAGGTGCGCGACGGCGACATGACGCGCGCCGAAACCATGCTCGACACGCTGAACCCCGGCCAATGCGAAGACCGCATCGAAAGCTGGCGCCGTGCCGACCGCTATACCGTGGATCCAGCGCAGGACGCTGCTTCTGCCCGGGAAGCCGAACGTGAAAAGCTGGTGGTCAGGCGATAGGCAGCGCGTCTGACCGGGTCGATCCGGCGATGGCTCAATCCGAGACGACTGTAAACAAGCCGTCTACCGTATCCGTTTCCAATTCCACGACCCACAGGTCGCTGTCGAACCGGCGCTCTTTCTCCAGCAGCGCATCCGCCTCCCCCGCCCCAGCCTGCCTCAGACGCAGTTCGAAACGGCGCTCCGCCCTTACCTCTTCATCATCGGAAAAGCTTTGCGGTGCCGGGCCATAGAGATTTTCCAGGCCGTTGCGCAGGCGCTGACGAATGAAAATCGCGCCCGCCGCATCCGCGCCCTTGCGCTCGATGGCGGCGAATTCGCCTGCGGAGAACACACGGCGAATAAGGGCTGAAACGAAAATCTCGGATTTGAGGCGCATGTCAGGCTCTGCCGATATCACAAGGCGCCGATGGATTTCAGCTTTTTCAGCACCGCTTCGTTGGGTTCGCCGGTTTCTGGCAGGCGGTAATGCTTTTCGAAGTTGCGGATCGCAGTTCGCGTCTGTTCGCCCGGCACGCCATCCACCTTCACGGAGGCATAGGCGATGTTGACGAGGCCCTGCTGTATCTTGGACACGAGATCCTTCTCAGCAGGCTTGGCCGACGGGCCAGATGCGAGCGACACGGGCTGCGCCTTGGGGGGATTGCTCTCGGCATTGCGAATGGCCGCCGCCACGGGATCGATCGCCACGCCGCCGGAATTGGCAGCGGCAGGACGGTCCTTCGGAAGAGCCTTGGGAATGGCTGCGACCGTGGTGGCACTGTCTATTTTCAGGGCTGAAAGAATCCGGCTCGTCGGCTCGCCAGTCTGTTCCATGCCGACAGTTTCCTCGAAAAACAGCACGGCAGCGGTGGTGCGGGGTCCGGGCATACCGTCTGCGGCACCTTCATAGAGGCCACGGCGGGCAAGCTCTCGCTGGATTTCGGCAACGAGTTCGGACGGTTGGTGCGCGGCTGGATCAGTGGCCCCAGCCGGTGCGGCAGGCTGCATCGCTGGCTGGACCGCAGCCGGAGCGTTCGTCGGCGTATCCGTCTGGCGTTCGATGCGGAAGGTTGTGACGTTGCCGTGCTCTGCCAGCCCCGAGGCCAGGCGATATCCGGGAATGCCGTTGGGATTTTCCTCATCGCGGGTGCGCAGGAATGGCGATGGATGATGGCCGGGCTGATACCACAACGCATTGGCGGCAACGAAGCCGAACACGACCATGAAGGCGGTGCAGCCGCCGACGAGTTTAGGATGACGCAGAAGTTGCTGTCCCATGGCGAGAGCGGCCACGGAAACGAAACCCGGCTCCTTGCGGGCCGGTGTTTTCCTAGGCGATTTTCGCTTTGGCGCGGCCATCCGCAATATCCTCCTTCATCGTGTCCGTGACAGATGTCTGTGGCTTGAGACGCGGTGGAAACTCCACCGGCTCCTTTGCATTTTCCCGATCCGCGCCCGTCTTATGGCCGGAGCCATCCGCTGGCATCAGGATCGTTACCATCGTACCCTCACCGGGACGGCTGGTGATAGTCACGGTGCCGCCATGCAACTCCACCAATCCCTTGACCAAAGCAAGGCCAAGGCCGGTGCCTTCGTAGCGGCGGGTATATTCGTTCTGGACCTGCATGAAAGGCTGGCCGAGAAGCTCGATCTTGTCGGCGGCAATGCCGATGCCGGTATCGCTGACGGTCAGTTTCAGCAAGCCGCCTTCCAGCGATGCATCCATGGAGACCACACCACCCGATTCGGTAAACTTGATGGCGTTGCCGGCAAGATTGATCAGAACCTGCTGGATGGCGCGTTGATCGGCAACGATCTCCCCCATGTCGCGCTGGATGCGGCTGGTCAGTGTCAGGCCCTTCTGCTTGGCCTGAAGACCCAACATGCCTTCGCAAGTGCTGATGGCATCCGAGATGCGGAACGGCTCCATCATCAGCTCGTAATGGCCCGCTTCTAGCTTGCTCATATCCAGCATGGTGTTGACCACAGACAGGAGATGCGCGCCGGATTGGCGGATCAGCGAGACATATTCACGTTGACGGTCGTTTTCCAGCTTGCCGAAATACTCGCCTGCTAGAATATCGGAAAAGCCGAGAACGGCATTCAGCGGCGTGCGCAGCTCATGGCTGACGGCGGCCAGAAAGCGCGACTTGGCATCGTTTGCCGATTCGGCTTCAGCCACCTTGCGGGCAACCTCCTTGCGCAGGATTTCCTTTTCAGTGATATCGCGCAGTTGACCAACCACGGCAGTCAGCCTGCCGAAACGGTCGCGCTCGGCTGTGATATCCATACGACCATGAATGAACTGGGTCTGGCGGGCCGCAGTGCCGTTCTCGAAACGCAGATCGGCAATCGCATTGTCCTCGCCCTGACGCAGCGCGTCGAACGCCTGCATCAGCCCGATACGATCCGAGACATGCACCAGTTCCGCAAAGAAATGGCCCGCGCAATTCTGGAACCGCACCGGAAATTGCTTGAGGTCACGACCGGACACGCTTTTGACGACGCCGTGCTCATCGAACACCATCAGAAGGCCGGGCACCTGTGTTGCCAGCACCATATGCTGTGTCGGCCCTGCGACGACAGCTTCCGGCTTGACCGGCTTGCGCAAGGCCAGCAGCGAGGCGGCGGCGGCAAGAAACACGGCAAAGACGGTGGCAACGCCCAGAGGCAGCGCAACGGAGACCGGGAAGATCAGGCAGAACACGGCTGGAACAACCAGAAATGCAGCAAGGCCGAAGGCGACGAGACGACGCAAGGCCTGAACCGTTGCGGTTTTCACGCTTTCGTCTTCTTCCATGCGAGACAGCCACATGCCCGTCGCATGATCGATCAACGCAATCGCTTTTTCCGTTATATTACGCAATACCTGAACACCGACTTCCTATGGGCCGGACAGCCCTTAACCATGCCCGACAATAGGTGGCTGCGGCTTAAGGAAAGGCTAAAAGCAAAGGCACCAAAAGCCCTTAAAACCCGGCAGAGTCTCATTTCGGAGCATTTGCGCCAGACTTTGTGTTTCATGGTTAATGACGGGTAAGCAAAGGATTTCGTTATATTTTTCTGATTGCGTTAATCTTTGTGGCAGGTCTTACCAGCTCTATCCCCTGCATTCGTTGGAGACCGCCGCAATTATGCTTAACATCGACAGCTAAAAGTCTAGCGAAATGCGATTATCGGTCCTGCGACGGAACAAATAGCTACAATTTGAATTAAATCCTGCCGGTTTTTGCAAATGGCTGTTGGTCTGTTGGGGTTAGGGTGACATCAAGCCCGAAACGAAGCAAACGGAACAGGGCAAACACGGATGACCCGAAAAGGGCGGCGGTTGAACGGGGTAGTTTCGCAATGTGGTTTTTGATCAAGTCATCGATCTTCTTTTCGCTGGTTCTGGTGGCGCTGTCCTACTTCGGTGGTTCCAGCGACAGCCATTCGCAGACGTCGCAGATGAACGTCGCAGGCGCCGTTTCGGCAGCCAGCGAGGCGTACCGCTACGTCAGCGCCATCTGCGTTGAGAAACCAGACGTCTGCGTCAAGGGCGCAGAAACATTTCATGCGCTGGGTGAGCGGGCCCGTGACGGTGCAAAGGTCGCCTACCAGCTGATCGACGCGCAACTGGCTGGCAGCGAACAGCCGGTAAAGCTTGCCGATGCCTCGACGCCAGCAGTCACCATACCCGCCGCCACCGTGGATGTTGCGCAGGAAAGCGATGACATCAAGACCGGCACCATCAAGTCCCAGCCCTATGTTCCCCTGCCGCAGCGTCGCCCTGCCCTCTGAGGAATTCGCGTCTTCACCTCTTGCTGCTCATCGCTGAGCCGCCTGACTGCCCAACTTGCAAAGCCCTGCACGAACAAGGTTCGCCGCAGGGCTTTTTTTCGTCGGCATGGCGGTTCAATTCGGGGACGGTTTGACCTATATGCAGGCCTAGAGCGACGATAGACCTCCCTCCTCTGTTACGATCGCAGGAATGGAGCGGCGAGGTTGAAGCGTGAAACGAACGGATGACGGACAAATGGCTTCTCTCGACAAGATCATGGACGATTTCGCCTTTCTCGACGATTGGGAGGACCGCTATCGCTATGTCATCGAGTTGGGAAAAGAGCTGCCTGATCTCGCCGATGAGAAGAAGACCGCGGAAAACAAGGTGCAAGGCTGCGCAAGCCAGGTCTGGGTCGTCAGCCACAGTGATGATGCCGCCGATCCCGTGCTGACCTTCGAGGGTGATTCAGACGCACATATCGTGCGCGGCCTCGTCGCCATCGTTCTGGCCGTCTATTCCGGCAAAAAGGCTTCCGAGATCGCTGCCCTCGACGCGATCGAAGTGTTCAGCAAAATCGGCCTTGTCGAACATCTATCCTCCCAACGCGCCAACGGGCTGCGTTCCATGGTCAACCGCATCAGGGGCGAAGCACAGGTGTTGGCTGCCTGATTACACAATTGGCCGGTAACCGTCGGCGCCCCAATGGTGCGTTTCGCGTTTGCGCGTGGTGGGCGGCGGCGGTGAGTAGTGTCTGGCGAGTGCCAGAAGTGCGGTGCGCAGCATGAGTTTGGCCGAGCGCACCGGCCATTGGCGCTCGCGCTCCACCAGTTCCAGACCCTTTTCGAAACAACAGATATCGATGGCGACGCCTGACAGTTCTGGACCCATGGCATCCGCTGCCTTGGAAAACCGCATGCGGGCGGACATGGCGGTGTCGCTGAGATCCTGAGCGCCGTTCGATTGCCCCTTGCCACGCGTTGCCAGACGCGGCTCCCAGGATGCGGTGATACGCGGGCTCAAATGGCCACGGTGGAAGTCGCTGGCCAGCCTTTCACCAGCCTCGAGCGCATCTGCCGGAAAGAAGCCCTGACCATCACGGTCCTTCAAGCGCGAAAGCGCATGGATTGGTGAGGAGAGTTCGTTGCGCCTGGCATTGTGGCGCTCACCCTCGATATCCACGGAAACGACATCGCACAGGCGATGCTGCTCCTGAAAGATCTCGTCACGCTCCTTCACCATCGCCCGTTTGATAAAGGCCCGTGCCGTATCCAGAACGTAAAGCACGCGACCGTCCCTGCGCAACAAGCCGGCAGAAATCGCTTGCTCCATGACGATCTTTCCGACCTTTCGGGACGCCGCGACGCCATCCGTGGTGATCTCGACGTCATCGCCCATCCCCGTGATCTGCGCAGGGCCATGGCCGATGAAGCGCAGCAGGCGAATAATCTCACGGTCTCTGTTCTGCGTCATTGTGCACCTGCCTGAAGCGTTTCGAGAACGGGCTGTACCGCCTGCTCGACGGCGGTCACGAAAGCGTCGAAGCCCGGATCGTCGCGGCGATCCTCCACTTTTTGACAGGTGATACTGGCGGTGGACCGGTCCCGTCCGAAGTAGATCGCCACCTCCCACAGAGGCAGGGACAGCGCGACATGGCTGACATAAAGGGCAATCTGACGGATGTGCGACATGGCATGGCGTCGATCCCGCCGCACCATTTCACGATCGACGATATCCGCAAAAACAGTACAGGTGATCTGACGCACCTGCTGGCAGGCCAGGCGATGGGCGGCCGAGACCGATGATGACGGAGCGGCGTGGCAGGCAGTGTAACGATGACCGGTAGTCGATCTTGGTTCGGATGGCTGGAGGTCCATGAATATAACTCCTCACAAAATAGGAATTAATTCATACACCATGATAAAGCGCGTCGCAATCCACACCGTAACGCAAAAATCTACGGGCAAATATTGGACTAATTTCCTAGTTTTTTGGGGAGTAAAGTTGGGTGAAGCGCCTTGGCCGCATGAAAAAAGCCGGCCACAGGGACCGGCTTTTGGTATTTGCGAATGAGCGGAATTCAGCGTGCAGATTTGCGACGCTGGCCGAGGCCCATTTCCTTTGCGAGGCGCGAACGCGCTTCTGCATAGGCTGGGGCGACCATTGGGTAATCCACGGGCAGATCCCACTTCTCGCGATACTCTTCCGGTGTGATGCTGTGATGCGTCGTTAGGTGCCGCTTGAGCGACTTGAAAGAACCGCCGCACTCCAGGCAGATGATCTGATCATCCTGAACCGACTTGCGAACAGACACCGCAGGCTTTTGCTTTTCAACATTTACAGCGGCAACGACGGGTGTCGAGGTGCCGCTGAGCGCTGTGTGAACATCCGAGATAAGGCCGGGAAGCTCCGTAACCGGAACGACGTGGTGGCTAACATAGGCAGCAACGATATCCGCAGTCAGTTCGACCAGCAAATCCTGAGCGCCGCCGTATGTAGTTTCAGTCATGTAGTCTCTCCTATTCATGTCTTCCCCGGCATCGGCGCGGGCCGTCTGCCAGTAAACTGAAGTTAACCCCAAACCCACTGATCTGCTCAAGCCGCAAAAACAACGCCCGGTTATGATCTACAACGAGACAACCGGAAGTCTTGCAGCAACTGCGTGAAACGGAAAAGATATCCAGATATTCTCTAAAAGAGGTAGTTTAGCCATTAGTAAAATGGTTGACCGGATTATCAATGACGCAGGACGCAAATCAACGTTAGCTTCTTTACCTGTCGTGGATAGCACCAAACCAAAAAAAGTCCAATTATTATTTAAAACGTTTCAGAGCAAAAACGGGTTATTCTATATATAAGAAATTACAGGTAACAAAATCAGGATGTATGTCTGACGCGCCGGGAAGTTAAGGATATAGCAACATATCAATTCAACTTCCGGTCTGCTTTAATCTCATCCATTACAGTGGTTTCAGACAGACGATATCCCATCTGGTAAGCAGCTTTGGCAAGCAAATGTGCAGATACTGGGGCAGTCAGAACAACAAAGCAGACCGCAGCCAGAGAACGCGCCAAAATAGCAACGTCAAGTGAATTGATGCCCACTGCAACAAGTAGAAGTCCCGAACCGACAGTTCCGGCCTTAGACGCAGCGTGCATGCGAGTATAAAGGTCGGGAAAGCGGTCTATTCCCAAGGATGCGGCCAGTGAAAACAACGATCCGCCGAGCAATAGAAAAGCGACGGGAACAGCAACGAACCAGCTCATTTTCTCTGTCTCCTGTTTGGCGTTTTGCGGCGCTTTACGGGCCTCGATCTGTCGGTTGCGGGCGGTATATCGGTCCCATCCAGAAGCATGCCACCACGCGGCCCGTTCTCCACCTTGCGGGAAAGGATGAACCGGGCGAATGCAACCGTTGCAAGAAAGCCCACGAGGCACAGAGATAGAGCAATATCGACATAGAGATCAAAACCGCTTCGGATCGCGATGACGGCGATAAAGCCGGTGGCAATACCGACCAGCATGTCCAGTGCAATAACTCTGTCCGGCAGGGTTGGACCGATGATGACGCGGTAGACCGTCAGCAGAAAGGCTGCCGAAAGAATTAGGGAGGCGACGATGGTCGCCATCGAGACCAGTGATTCTGGTGTCATTTGCGGAACGCCTCCATGATCTTCCGCTCGAAACCGTCGGCAATCGACCGCTTCGTGGCTTCCACATCGCTACAGTCCAGCGCATGGACATAGAGAACGGCACGGTCTTTCGAGACATCCACGGAGAGTGTGCCGGGCGTCAGCGTGATGAGGTTGGCCAACAGGGATATCTCGAAATCACTGGTCAGTCGCAGCGGATAGGCGAATATTCCGGGCTTGAGAACGATCTTCGGCCTCACGACAAGCAGCGCCACCGTCCACGCGGACAAGGCAAGCTCCTTCAGGAACAGCAGGGCCAGAGACAGAATAGCGGGAGCGCGTCGCCAATAGGTCTCGGTGTCTCCCAGTTGAGCGCGGATGAGGCCCAGAGACAGAGCCGCGACCACCACGCCCAACAGGGTGTTGGCGATCGTAAAACTGCCGGAAATGGCAAGCCAGACGAAAACGAACGGCAGGCCCAGAAGATAGCGGCTCATCTGGATGCTCCTTGCGGGAAGACCGAACGGATGTAGGCCGATGGATCGGACAGACCATCTGCCGCCTGCTGGCTGATCTTCATGACCTGTTCGGGAAACAGGCCGACGCCGATGATGATGAGCGTCAACGTCGCGACGGGCAGGAAGGACGGCGGATTGGGAGCGGCTACGATCTCCTTCATGCCTGCCGGAGACGAGCGCCAGAAGCACAGCAGAAAGACCCGGGCAAAAGCGATGGTGCAGAGAAACCCGGACATGAGGATGGAGGCCGCCAACCACCATGCGCCGATATCGATCGCGGATTTCGTCAGCATGGCCTTCGGCCAGAAGCCGGAAAAGGGCGGCAGGCCGGAGCCCGCGAAAAACAGAGCGAGAGCGAGGCCTGAGAACCACGGTGCCCTGGCGTAGAGACCGCTGAGATCGGACAATGTCCAGGCACCGCCAAGGCGCGCGGCGTGACCGATGACGAGATAGAGCGCGGTCATGACCACGATTGAATTCAGCGCATAGAAGATGACGCCACCGACCGCCGATGGCGAACCGATGGCCACGCCCGCCAGCAGAGTGCCGATGCCGGAAATGACGACGTAGCCCATCATCCGCCTGATATCGTTTTGCGCCAGTGCACCCATGGCACCGAGGATCATGGTCAGCGCTGCGACGATGGCGATGGCAAAGCTCAGCTCCTCCCGCTGCAACGGAAACAGCATGATCATGACGCGCAGCAGCGCGTAAACACCGACCTTGGTCAACAGACCGCCGAACAGGGCCGACACGACGATTTTGGGCGTGTGATAGGATGCGGGCAGCCAGAAATTCACCGGAAACGCCGCCGCCTTCATGGCAAAGGCCAGGGTGAAGAGAGCGGCCAGTGTCATCAGCGGCGCTGCGCTCTCCGCCCTCGTCACGCGCCTGGTGATATCCGCCATATTGAGGGTGCCGAAGATGGCATAGAGATAACCGACAGTGATGAGAAACAGCGTCGTGCCGATGAGGTTGAGAACGGCATATTTCAGCGCACCATCGATCTGCTCTTTGGTGGAGCCGAGCACGATGAGGCCGAAGGACGATATCAGCAACACCTCGAACCAGACATAGAGATTGAAGATATCGCCGGTCAGGAACGCGCCGCTGACGCCTGCCATCATCAACATCAAAAACGGGTAGAAGCCGTAACGCCGAGCGGCATCATCGACATCACGGCTGGCATAGACGGCACAGGCAAGGGCTGCGATGGCGCTGGCCAGCGCCAGGGCGACACCGGTCAGATCCGCCGTAAAAGCGATACCGAAAGGCGGAAGCCAGCGGCCCATGACCATGGTGAAGGGGCCGCTGGTGGCCACCTTCCACAACAATGCCGCGTCGATGACAACGAGCACAAACAGACCGAAGATAGCGATTGCCGCGTGGGCACGGGTGGAATGCCTGACCATCATCAGGATGGCGCCGACGCTGATACAGAGCGCGACGGGCAGTATGATCAACCAGTCGGCAAGCGCCGTGGGTTGCATGACGAGTGCAGCTGAAAGATCAATTGCGGGAGAACCGGAAGCGGCCATATGTGTCTTATCCGTTTCTCAATATCCAAGCGGCGGAAGCGGCTCGCGCTGCGGTTCTGCGGCGCGCATTTCATTGGTGTCATCCGTTTTCAGCTCTCGAAATGCCCGCCAGACAAGGACCAGCAGAAAGCAGAAGAAGCAGAACGAGATGACGATGGCTGTCAGAATGAGCGCCTGCGGCAGCGGGTTGGCCGCACCGGGCGCCAGCAC
Organism: Hyphomicrobiales bacterium; assembly: GCA_900472925.1. Lineage (GTDB taxonomy): Bacteria > Pseudomonadota > Alphaproteobacteria > Rhizobiales > Rhizobiaceae > Agrobacterium. Next base: position 105,621 of record UCJU01000020.1, on the reverse strand, counting down.
ATCCTCGCTTGCGCCGATGATGGGCGGCACGGCGCGCGTGAGCCTGCCCGCCGTGAACAGCAGCAGATTGACGGCATTGCCGAGAATGGCGATGCCGAGCAGAACGCGCACGCTGTGGCGCGACAGCATGAGATAGATCGCCACGGAAAAGAACATGCCGACGAGCACGGAGAAAACAGCTTCCATCAGAAACCGTCCCTTTCTTCCAACGCCAAAGCAATGGACGAGAAGCCGCCGACAACGACGAGATAGACGCCGATGTCAAAGGACATGACGGTCGCAAGCGGCACGTCCACGCCAGCCAGGCTTGGTGTGACCCAGAGCCCGGTCATGAAAGGCACACCTGCAAATACCGAGACCATGCCTGACAGCGTGGCGAGCAGCAGGCCGAAGCCCGCAATCGACAGAGGATGAAAGACGATGGCGCGGCGCACGGCAGCAACGCCGTAGGCTGCGGCGAAAATCGCCAGTGCCGAGACCGCAATCAGCCCACCGATAAAACCACCGCCAGGCTCATTGTGACCGCGCAGCAGGATGAAGATGGAAAACAGCACCATCAGGCTGACGATGACGGGCGCAACGGTGCGGAAGATCAACGTGTTCATGCCCTGCCCTCATCCTTTGCTTTCGAACCGCCGCGAATGCGGATCAGTGCCAGAATGGCGAGGCCGGTGATCATGACCACAGCGATTTCGCCCAGCGTATCCGTGCCACGAAAATCCACGATGATGACATTGACCACGTTGTTTCCGTGGGCGATGAGCTTGGAATAGGTGCTGAAGAACTGCGTCAGGCTGGCATCGAAGGATTGCTCGGTGGATTTCAGCAGCATCAGCGCAAAGCCCGTGCCGCAGGACAAAGCAATCGTGCCATCCAGCAGCTTCTGACCCCGCTTGCGGTGATCGGATGGCGAGAGGCGTAGCCGCGTCATGACCAGCGTGAGGATGACAACCGACAGTGTTTCGACCATGAACTGTGTGAATGACAGGTCCGGCGCACCGAACAGCAGGAACAGCACCGCGACAGCAAACCCCTGAATGCCAAGCGCGACGATTGCGGTCAGGCGGCTTGCCGCCGTCAACACGGCGACGAGGCCTATGATCGCGATGAGGATGAAGGTGAGTTCGTGCAGCCGCATATCCGTTGGCCAAACGGGCATGGCGGGCAATTCGCCATAGGCGAAAAGCGGCACCAGCAGAACCAGCGCGATGATGGCGAAGGTCACCGTCACGTAAAATTCCAGCCTGCCCGGCTGGATGATGCGGGTGGTGTGAAATGACAGCTTCACGAGCGCCGACATTATGGCATCAAACGCCCTGTCCGGCCCCAGCCCGGCAGAATCCAGCATGCGGGTCGTGAGGTGGCGTGCCTTGGCAAGCTTCGTGTAGACGAGGACACCCACTGCCACTGTGAACAGCGACAATGCCAGGGGCACGCCGATATGGGGCAAAAGCGACATATCAATGAGACGGGTTTCTCCGGCAATGGCCGTGGCCATCGGCGTCGAGATGCGGGCATGAAATCCGCCGGAAAACAGGGCGGCCAGCAGCCCGCCCAAGGCCAAAACAGCAGGACCGAGCCAGAGCAGAACCGGGCCTTCATGGGCGTGTTTCGGTGTCTTCACCGCCTTGCCGACGAAGGGTTTCAGCGCCACCGCAAACGCGATTGCCAGCATCAGGGCGTTGCCTGTTACGGCGATGGCGGTGAAGAGAATGGCACGGGGATTGGCGTGAGCGAGCGCATAATAAATCTCTTCCTTCGCCAGAAAACCGAGGAAGGGCGGCAAGCCCGCCATGGAGAGAGCCGCAGCCATCGCGACCACGAAGGTAACAGGCATTACCTTGCGCAAACCGCCAAGCTTCGTCACATCCCGCGTTCCCGCCTCGTGATCAATAATGCCTGCGACCATGAACAGCGCGCCCTTGAACAGCGAATGCGCAACCAGATACAGCACCGCCGCCTCGATGGCATGGTCCGTACCAAAACCTGTCAGCATGACCAGCAGGCCAAGTGAGGAGACAGTGGTATAGGCCAGCATCAGTTTCAGATCGGTCTGGCGAATGGCGAGAAAGGCGCCCGTCAGCATCGTCAGCCCGCCGAAGAAAGGTAGCAGAATTTCCCATGCCGCCGTATCGCCCATCACAGGGTTCAGCCGCATCAACAGGTAGACACCCGCCTTGACCATCGTGGCCGAGTGGAGATAGGCCGACACCGGCGTCGGAGCTTCCATGGCGTTGGGCAGCCAGAAGTGAAACGGAAACTGCGCCGATTTGGTAAAGGCCGCCCCCAGAACCAGAAGCAGCGTTGCAAAGTAGAACGGGCTTTGACGCAGCACGTCATCGCCGTGAATGAGCATGGAAAGCTGCGTGGTGCCGCTGATATTCCAGATGAAGATGATGCCTGCCAAGAGTGCCAGGCCGCCACCACCCGTCACCACCAGCGCCTGAAGGGCGGCGCGACGGGCGGCTTCTTTCCGGTGGTCGAAGCCGATCAGCAGGAAAGAAGTGATCGAGGTCAGTTCCCAATAGACGAACAGCATCATCAGGCTATCCGACACCACGACGCCCAGCATCGCGCCCATGAACAGCAGCAGAAACGCCAGAAAACGTCCCTGTTGCGCATGGCCTTTCATGTAGGCGCCCGCATAAAGAACGACCAGCGCGCCGATCCCGGTAATGAGAAGCGCAAAGGTCAGCGACAGGCCATCGATGAACCAGGAAAAGCTGAGATTGAAGCTTGGCACCCAGGCATAACCGCCGGTGACGACCTCGCCCGCTGCGATTTCCGGTATGAAGCCAAGAAAGTGGATGAAGGCCAATGCGGGCGCAAGCGCCAGCAACCAGACGGCATTATGGCCGAGCCGACCGACAGCCAATGGCGCGCATAAAGCGGCGACAAACGGCAAAAACAGCACGGCGAATGTCAGCAGCGTGACATTTCCAATCATCTCGTCTCCCAGCCCCGCCGCTTTTCAGCGGCTCCGTTTTGTGTCTCCCCAATTAGGGCATGCCGACATGCGCCTCAACCCTTTTCGACGGCATCGGGAGTCACAACCTCTTTATCCCCCGCTAAAGCGCCCTCCTCTTTTAACCGCGCACCTGAAGCACTATCTTGGAGACAAACGAAAGGATTTCGACATGAGCGATCTCAAATCACCCAAAATCACCAAGTCGGATGCACAATGGCGCGAAGATCTGACGCCGGACCAGTATCGCATCCTGCGCGAGCACGGTACGGAGCGGCCCTTCACCGGCCCCTACTGGAACAGCACCGAAAAAGGCCTTTACCGTTGCGCCGCCTGCGATGAGCCGCTCTTCGTCTCCGACACGAAATTCGACGCCGGTTGCGGCTGGCCAAGCTATTTCGAACCGGTCAAACCGGATGCCGTCATAGAACTGCGTGACACGACTCACGGCATGGTTCGCACGGAAATTCGCTGCGCCAACTGCGATGGACATCTCGGCCACGTCTTCCCGGACGGCCCGCCGCCGACGGGATTGCGCTACTGCATCAACGGTCACTCGATGGTGTTCGAACCGCAGGACTAAGTGACCTCGCCACGCATTGAAAGGCCATGCTGCCCGCTGGGTAGCGTGGCCTTTTTTATGGGCGGTCAGTGGGCCTTCCGCCATGGAAGACAAAGCCTGCCATCAAGAACCAACCAATAATCGATCTATAAAACTCTACCGGATTCAAATTTTATAGATAAAATTCGTATTTTGATCGATTTCATCGCCTTGACTCAGCGTCGTGGATTTTCATAAGCTCATCACATCGATAAATTATCTATAATTTAAAGGATAACAGATGAGTTTCCCACTAACGAAGCAGAACGGCTCTCAAGGGCTTGCTATGTCGAAGGCAGTCTTGACGGTCATTGCTGGCGTCGCCTTGATGACGCTTGCGGCAAAAATCCAGATACCGTTCTGGCCGGTTCCAATGACGCTGCACTCTCTGGCGGCCTTGGGCTTTGCAGTGGTGCTGGGGCCACGTATGGCCACAGCCATTTTTGTTGGATATCTGGCAGCGGGTGCGGCGGGGCTTCCGGTCTTTTCGGGCACGCCAGAGCGGGGAATCGGCCTGGCCTATATGGTGGGGCCAACAGGTGGCTATCTTGCTGGATATCTCATCGCCTGCGGGCTGACCGGATGGCTGGCGGCGGGCAAGGGCCTCATCGGTCGTTTTTTCGCAATGCTCGCGGGTCTTGTCGTCGTTTATGCGTTTGGGATCGCATGGCTTGCGCTTTATGTGCGAGCAGACAAACTGCTAGCCGCAGGCGTCCTCCCCTTTCTCCTTGGTGATCTCATCAAGATCGGCATCGTCGCACTCGGCTCTGTGCTGCTGACCAGGCACAAGCGTCTGGACAGCAACACATGACGACGCAGGACGGCATGATCCGCCACGACTGGAGCGTCGGTGAGATCGCGGCACTCTATGAATTGCCATTGCTGGAACTCGTCGGGCGCGCCAATGCGGTGCACCGGCAGTTTCACGACCCCAACCACGTGCAAAAGGCAAGTCTGCTCTCCATCAAGACGGGCGGCTGTCCAGAAAATTGCGCCTATTGCCCGCAGTCGGCGCATCACCGCGAGGTGGACCTGACCCGCGACATGCTGATGGATCCGCAAACAGTCATCGCCATGGCCGCCACGGCCAAGGCGGCGGGTGCCGAGCGGTTCTGCATGGGAGCGGCATGGCGACAGGTGCGCGATGGCAAGGAATTCGATGCCGTTATCGATATGGTCGAAGGCGTGCGCCGTCTCGATATGGAAGCCTGCGTCACCCTTGGCATGCTCAAACCCCATCAGGCCGAGCGTCTGGCGCAGGCGGGATTGACGGCCTACAACCACAATCTCGACACCAGCCCGGAATTTTACAGTCGTATCATCACCACCCGCACCTATCAGGACCGGCTGGAAACGCTTTCCACCGTGCGGGCCGCAGGCATCGAGCTTTGCTGCGGCGGCATCATAGGCATGGGCGAAAGCGTGCGCGACCGCGCCGCCATGCTTCACGTGCTGGCGGGCTTTGCGCCGCACCCGGAGAGTGTGCCGATCAATGCGCTTGTGCCGGTGGAAGGCACGCCGCTCGCCAGGCGCCCGCGCATCGATCCGCTGGAACTGGTCCGTATGGTGGCAACCGCCCGCATCGTCATGCCGCACGCCACCGTGCGCTTGTCCGCCGGGCGCTCCAGCCTGAACCGCGAGGCACAAATCCTGTGCCTGATGGCGGGCGCAAACTCCATTTTCTACGGTGATACGCTGTTGACCACACCCAATGCAGGGATTGGCGAGGATGCAGAACTGCTGGCAGCAATCGGTCCGCTGCAACCGCAACACACCTCCGCGTCTGCGGCTTGAAATTCAAGAGGCGGCTTGACGCCGCCCCTTGCTCGCCCTTTGCTCACATCGCGCTGCTGACCGCAAATTCAAACCCTTCATCCTCCCAGCCAGTTATACCGCCGATCATGATTTTGACCGGGCGGCCCAAGCGGGCAAGGTTCAGCGCTGCGCGGTCGGCACCGTTGCAATGAGGGCCAGCGCAGTAGACCACAAACAGCGTACCGTCCGGCCACTGCGCCATACGTTCACGCGTTATATCCGCATGCCGCAAGTGAACGGCATCTGGAATGTGCTTGGCGGCAAACATGTCTGCGGAACCAACGACGTGGAGGAGAACGAAATCCTGATCTCCGTTTTTCATCGATGCGGAAACGTCCGCACAGTCCGTTTCAAGCGAGAGCCGCTGCGAGAAATGATCGATGGCGACCGATGCCGGCGCGGCGGGAATGTCTGTGACGTAGCTCATGGCGGATCTCCTGATCTGTGTTGCAAGAGCTTACTCTGCACGGGAAAAGACTGGCAGATGGAATGATTGCCATATATCGTAAAGATCATGCCAAAACGGGATACACCACCCTCATCCAACCGCCTCGTCGTCGCGCTTGCCTATGACGGTCTGTGCACCTTCGAATTCGGCGTCGCCGTCGAAGTTTTCGGGCTGGCGCGGCCGGAGATGGGTGAGGACTGGTATCGCTTTGCGGTCGCCGCTGTCGATGAAGGCGAAATGCGAGCGACCGGCGGCGTGCGTTTTACTACCGATGGCGGGCTGGATCTGGTCGAACGGGCCGGAACCATCATCATACCGGGCTGGCGCGGCATCGACGAACCTGTGCCACCGGATCTGTGCATCGCCTTGCGCAAAGCTCATGAAAACGGTGCGCGGCTTCTTTCCATCTGTTCAGGGGTCTTCGTACTGGCGGCGTCGGGCCTTCTGAACGGACGACAAGCGACCACACACTGGCGCTACACCGATGCCCTCAAGACTCGCTTCGGTGACATAGAGGTGCTGCCTGATGTTTTGTATGTGGATAGCGGCACGGTATTGACGTCCGCCGGAAGTGCAGCAGGCATCGACCTTTGCCTGCACTTGATCCGCCGCGACTTCGGTACCAAAGCAGCGAATGTGGTCGCTCGTCGATTGGTGGTTCCCCCGCATCGCGATGGCGGGCAGGCGCAATTCATCGACAAGGCTGTTCCCGAAACGCATGAAAAGGGGCGACTTAGCCCTATATTGGACAGGATGCAGGCGACGTTGGGCGAAGACTACACGGTCGCACGGCTGGCACGCATAGCAGGCATGAGCAGCCGTACTTTCCTGCGCCGATTCGAGGCCGCAACCGGCACAACGCCTGCCAGATGGCTGTTGCTTCAACGCCTGTCCAAGGCCAAGGACTTACTGGAAACATCGCGGTTGGGCATCGAAGCCATTGCCGAAACATGCGGTCTGGGGAGTGCCGCCAATTTGCGACACCATTTTCGTCAGCAGTTTTCAACCACACCCGCCGCCTACCGCGGGCGTTTCGGTGCGAAAACCCTCACGCCACGGGAAGCTTGAGTTCCATGCAGGTGAGGTCCAGCCAGCGACCGAACTTGGTGCCGACTTCGGAAAACCGGCCTGCGACGCGGAAGCCCAGCGCTTCGTGGAGGCGGATGGAGGCGGTGTTTTCGGCTTCGATCGCGCCGATGAGGACGTGAACGTCGTTGTTTGCGGCATGGTCGATCAACGCCTGCATCAGCCGTTTGCCGATGCCGGAGCCGCGGGCGTCCTTATGGACATAGATGGAATGTTCACGCGTGTGGCGGTAACCATCGAAGGCGCGCCAGTCGCCGTAGGACGCGTAGCCTGCGACAGTGCCGTCCTTCACAGCGACGATAACAGGGAAACCGCGATCCTGGCGAAGCTTGAACCACTCCTTGCGGTTCTCGAGATCGACCAGAATATCGTTCCAGATCGCGGTCGTGTTCAGCACCGCATCGTTATAGATGTCCATGATGCCGGGAAGGTCGTCGGCGGTGGCGTCGCGTAGTTCTGTCGTCATGCTGTCTGTCCGCTGCAAATCAATGTCTGGCGACCATAAAGCATGTCGCAAAACTGTGCAGCGATTTTAAGCGGTGACCGGCGCCATGCTGAAACTGGTCATGACGGCGGTATAATGCACCGCAGCGGCAACCACGACGAAGCCGTGCCAGATGGCATTCTGGAACCGCAGGCGTTCCCACACATGGAAGATGACACCCATGGAGTAAATGATACCGCCGATGACGATCAGCCACAGGCTGAGGGGCGGCAGATGATACGACAGGCGATCCGCCACCATGACGCCGCTCCAGCCCATGCCCAGATACAGCAGGATCGCCAAACGATCGAACCGGCCCGGGAAAAAGCATTTCAGCATGATGCCGGATAGCGCCGCCAACCATATGCCTGCGAGTGTCACGGCAATCAGGGGATCTTCGATGCCGCGCTGGAGAATAGGCGTGTAGGTTGCGGCAATAAGGATGAAAATACCCGAGTGGTCCAGCCTGCGCAGGTACCATTTCACATTGGAATGCGGCCAGATATTATAGGTAAAGGAAATGGAAAGGCACAGGACAAGCCCCAGCGCATAGATCCAGACGGCTGCAATCGCACTGATGCTGTCCCACAGCGTGACGTAAAAGATGAGGGCCGTCGCGCCAATCAGCGCAAAAACGATTCCGACACCGTGCACGATGCCATCTGCCACGATTTCATGAAGGTCATACCGGCGTCCGAAGCGCCAAAGCTCGCTCATAGTCTGTTCCTGCGTCATAGTTCGCAGATCATGCAGACAATATGAGACGGGAACAAGACCAGCGGCAACAAAGACGATCACTTTGCGTTCGCTTGTGTTGCAAAAGTCAAACGTGCGTCACTCTCATGTCGGACGTTTGCTAGCGATCAACCAGAACCGAGCATTTCGCGTGGCGCACCACCCTGTCGGCAGTTGCGCCGATGAAGTAGTTGGTCATGTCAGGCGTGTGCGAGGCGATGATGATGAGGTCGACGCCGAGGTCTTCCGCCGCAGCCAGAATTTCACGGGCCGGTGCACCGGTGCGGATTTCGGAAGAAGCGATATGCGCCGATGTCTGCTGCAACGCCGCCAATTTCCGCCTTGCATCGTCTATGGCATTTTTGATGAGGTCTGCAGGCATGTCGATGGCGAGATAACCCGGCAAATCCTCGACCACGTTCAACAGCACGATCTGGCCGCCATCATTCAGAAGCGCATCGGCTTTGTTCAATATCTTTTGAGATTTCTCAACGGCGCTCAAATCGACCGGAACGAGAATTTTGCTATACATCCGTCTCTCCCACACCCTGTTCTTGCTTTTGATACCGCTCATATTTGCACGAAGTGTGCCCGGAGGGAATTCGTCCCATCTGGGCAAAAGCGACTTTATCGTCAACAAATATTGCACACTGAATCGCCGAACCGATATCTTTCCTGAACGATGGATCGCGCGCATAGTAGCTCTCAATAGCCGCCAAGCGGCACTGAAATCGGAGTAGAGAGAATGACCGACGACAAGCAGTTCGCCCTGACGCGGCCCGCCTATGTGGGCCAGGCCCATCTTGTGGTGCGCGATCTGGACCGGGTATCGGACTTCTACCAGAAGATCATCGGTCTTTCGGTCATCGAGAAATCCGCAAGCGGCGACGTGTTGGGCGTGAACTGTCAGCCACTTCTGACGCTGACGACATCGCAGAATGCCGCGCGTGCCCCCAGTGGCGCTGCGGGTCTTTTCCATACCGCTTTCCTGATGCCGAGCCGCAATGATCTGGCCTTGTGGCTGACGCATGTGGCGCACAACAATGTGCAGCTTCAGGGCGCTTCCGACCATTTGGTCAGCGAAGCAATCTATCTGGCCGATCCCGAGAATAACGGCATCGAGGTCTACCGCGACCGCTCGCCAAACGAGTGGAGCTACCAGCCGGACGGCACTGTCGCGATGGCCACAGAGCGGCTGGACCTGCAGGCGCTTTACGACAGCGCACCGAAGGCAACATTTGCGAAAGCGGCGGATGGCACAGCCATCGGCCACATTCATTTGCAGGTCGGCGACATTCCACAGGCCGACGCCTTTTACCGAGACGTGCTGGGCCTGAAGATCATGGCGCGGTATCCTGGTGCCAGCTTCTTCGGCTCCGGTGACTACCATCACCATGTTGCGGCCAACATATGGAACAGCCGTGGCGCGCAGGCACGAAGCGAGAATATGACCGGACTCTCCGGCTATTCCCTGACATTCAACGAGAGAGCCGAATTTGACAAGGCATTGGCCGCGCTCGACAAAATGGAAATCAAGACCGAACGTCACAGCGACGGCGTGGTATTGAAAGACCCCTGGGGAATTGGCTTGAAGCTGTCCGCTTAAGGGCGGGCAGGAACCAAAGTAGCCTGCCGCGCCCTTAAATCTTACACCCCTCGGAACCGCAGTATATGTCGAGCGTTATGTGTTCTAATGGGGGACTGCTCGATGAATGAACAAGCGGTGACGAACCGAAAAAACGGCGCGCAGATCATCGCGAATGACGTGATCATGCGCGGTGCGATTGGCTCGGCGAAGGACGATGAAAGAAGCCAGCAGCCGCTGGGCCGCGAGGCGTTGGATGTGGCGGTGGCGTGGTCCATCGTCGGTATCTTTTTCATCATATTGATGGGCGTGATACATTCGCTATCGATCATTCTCATTCCAGTTGTGATGGCCATCGTCGTCGGCATGATCCTTGGCGTCGCCGCAAGCAAGCTCAGCTCCTATGGCATTCCCGGTTTTGCGGTGGCGCTCATCCTGTCATCGGCGGTCGCCCTCGTGCTGTTCCTCGTCATCAGTTCGCTGATCGATCCGCTTTCGACGCTGGCGTCGGAAGGCCCTGGCATCATCGAGAAAGCCATCGATCGCTTCGTGCCCTATTTGCAAAGCCTGCGGTGGTTGAACTTTTCGGCGGCAACCTTCAGCCTGAATTCCATTTCGCTCGAATCGATCATCTCTCGAAGCGGCGACATCATTTCCGTCGTGGGGTCAAACCTCACACCGGCTATCGTCCAGGGGCTGATCTTCTTTGCGGCCCTGCTTCTGTTTCTCTACAGCCGTATCCGGCTGCGCAAAGCCATGATCATGGCCTTCCCGCAGCGCCACCAGCGCCTGCGCACCATCCGCACCATCGCCTCAATCGAACAGGTGCTCAGTTCCTACTTTGCAACTGCATCGCTAATGTATGCTGGGTTGGGGGTAACCATGGTGGTCATCGCCTATGTGGGCGGTCTCGCCATGCCGTTTCTGTGGGGATTGTTCGCATTCCTGTCCAGCTTCGTGCCGTTTTTGGGCATCACGGCCATGACGCTATCGCTCGCCGTTGCAGGCATTCTGACGCATGACAGCATGGTCTTTGCGCTTCTACCCTCCATCGTCTTTTTCACCATTCACCTGCTGATGGAAAATCTGGCCTTTCCGGCGGTGGTGGGAAAAAACATGGAAATCAATCCCTTCCTCGTCTTCGTTGCTATCATTTTCTGGACATGGATGTGGGGGGCCGCAGGCGCAATGCTGGCTCTGCCGCTTTCGCTCATCGGGATGACCATCGCCCGCGAGCTCTTCCCATCCCGCCGCGTGGTGCCGAACCTGCCGTCCTGATCAGTTCGATGGTGCGTTGAAGGCCGGATCATCAAGGCGTGCGAAAATCACGCCACGGGCTTTCAGCGCCAGCAATCCACGCACCACGCCCTCGCCGGCTTCGTGCGTCGGCTGGTTGATGTGGGAGATGATGACATCGCCGTCTTTTGCAGAGGCAATGTGTTTGGCCGTCATACCAGCACCCAGCAGCGAGCCGCCATCGCCGTTGATAGAAAAGCCTGCAACCCGCTCTCCCATGTGGTTGATGGTGGCCATGGAAGAATTGGTATATTTGGCCGTAGCACCTCGAAACCATTGCGGCTGATGGCCGGTGGCGTTCGCGACAGCAAGCCTGCCGCCTTCCACTTCCTGCTCTACCGCCGCAGTCGAGCCTGCGGCTGCAATGCCATAAATCGAGACTGGTTTATCGACCGCTGGAATGTGGTTTTCGCCGTGATTTTCCAGTTCGAACAGGTCAGGATGCGACATCATGACCGCGAGTGCTTCCGGGTTGTGCTTCAGCCAGCGGGCCGTGACGAAGATGGTGGCGGGGATTTTCTCATTGACGAGCGTATCGAGAATGCGGAAATCCGTCTTGCCCATGCAGGCATCGAGCGTGATGGCCACGCGTGTCGCATGCGCCTTGCTCGGCTGCATTTTCAGCGTCGGTTCCAGCAGACCATTGCCTGCGAAGGCGGGCGCTGCGGAGGCAGCCATCAATGCGGCAAAAGCAATGGTCTTCAGCATGTCGGATGCCTTCTTCGGTCAGGAGCCCCAAGGCCATTCTGCCCGCAAAGTGCCGGAATTATGGCGTGGCGGCGGGCAGACCGTCCAGTTCGGAGAGTTTTTCCAGTGCGTCTTCGACCCGCGCGCAATCGCTGACGCTGAGCGGCATGATCGGCAAGGGCGGCTGGCGGTGGGTGAGCGACAACAGGTTTGCCGCCGCATAGACGACGCGGTAGCTGCCGAATTCCTGAAACAGGGACCAGAGCGGTTGAAAATAGGCTTCGATCCGCTGCACTTCAGCCGAATCTCCCGCCTGCGCGGCACGCAGCAGACGCAGTGCTGGCACAGGCAACAGGCCGCCGATGACGCTGTACCAGCAATCGGCGCCTTGCAGCACGGCCTGCGACGCACCCCAGTCTCCGCTATAGCCTATCGCGAAGCCCTCGCCCAATCTTGGCCGCAGGCGCTCCAGCTCATCCTTGAACGCCATGTCCGATAGAAACGGCATTTTGACGGCGCGGATATGGGGAATATAGGCAAGCCGAACCAGAAGCTCGTCACCGAAGGAAAATTTCGTGGTCGATGGATTGTTGTAGATGCAAAGCGGCAGGCTTGTTGAACCGGCAACGGCTGCGAAATGATGATAGGCCTCTTCCTGCGTCAGCGGCGTGTAGGACACAGGCGCCAGCAGCAACGCATCGGCACCGGCGGCCTCCGCGTCTTTTGCCAGCGCGACGGATTCGCTGGTGCGAAGCGCGCCGACACTGACGATCAGTGGCCTTTTGCCCTTCACGCATTCCGCTGCGGCCTTGATGGCACGCAGACGCTCGGCTCGAGATAGATAGGCATAGCTTCCGGTGCTGCCGAGCAAGCCGATCGTATCGACCGCAGCCGCATCCAGCCGCTCTAACAGCCGCGACAATGCTTCCGCATCGACCACGCCCTCTTCATCTGCCGGCGTCAGCGGAAACGCTGAAAGCCCGTGAAACCCCACATCCATAGACTTATCCCCAAAACCCTCTGGAAGAAGGATTAAGCGGCATTTCAGCAGGCAGCAATATCAATATAACATCAGTTGGATATCGTTGCGGATTGGCAACGGATGGTCCCACGAGAGAGGTTGCGTCTCAATCGTACAGGTAATGCTTGGCCCATTGCTCCTCAGGCACCTTTTCTCCGACCTTGTAGTCGAAATCCTTGATGCCGAGCGTCGATGGCGCGATCTGACATTTGTAGCGCAGGCGGTACCATTCGCCGGAACTTCTGAAAACCGCACCGCCTGCCTTGATGCTATCGGAGGTCACGTCGGGGTCGCCAAAGGCATAGGCGATGACCTTGTCGGGCTTCATGCCCTTCTGCTCCTTGGCAATGCGCTCCATGGCTTCGATATCGCAGCGCTGCTCCAGCCGCTCTTCAGGCGCCAGCACGTTCAACTGACGCAGCACATTGGCATCTATCGCCATGGCAGGCATAGCCGCAGGCAGGATTATAAGGGCTGCGAGAAGGGCAACGGGCGTGAGGTTTTGCATGGTTTCCTGTCGGGCTTCTTGTTGTTCTTTTTTGATTCGCAGCGCAAATCCATTGCTTTTCCACCATCCGAACGGATGTGTCAGATGTGCGATCTAGTCTCAAATTGTGATCGAAAACGGGCCAAATTGTGCATGGGGCTTCTTTTGAACGTGACCATTTCCAGCTTGAACGACCAACGGTGGCGCTCTACATCTTCTGCACACGCAGACTGATTTCCCATGAAAGCGAGTTTCCCTTGTCCATTTTCAAAAACCTGCCAGCGGCACCCGTGGCCGAAAAAAAGCCGACCACTGATACCCATCACGGCATAACGCGCACGGATGATTATGCGTGGTTCCGCGCCGATAACTGGCAGGCCATGTTCAAGGACCCGACGCTGCTGGACCCGGCCATCCGCACCCATATGGAGGCTGAGAATGCCTATATGGAAGCGGCTATGGCCGATACGAAGCCGCTTCAGGAAAAGCTGTTCGAGGAGATGAAGGGCCGCATCAAGCAGGATGATTCCTCGGTGCCAGTCAATGATGGCCCCTATGCCTACGGCACGCTGTTCGTCACGGGCGGCGAGCAGCCGCATTATTTCCGCACACCGCGCGGCGGCGGCGAGAAGCACCTTCTCTTGAACGGCGACAAGGAAGCCGAAGGCAAGGATTATTTCCGTCTTGCCGGTCTCGACCAGACCAGCGATCACAGTCGCGGCATCTGGGGTTATGACGACAAGGGTTCTGAATATTACACGCTGCGCATTCGCGAGCTGGAGAGCGGCGAGGATCTGGCCGACGTAATCGAGAACACCGCCGGTGGTGGTGCCTGGGCGCCGGATGGCAAGAGCTTCTTCTATTCGCTTCAGGATGAAAACCACCGCCCCTCCAAGGTCTTTCACCATATTATCGGTGAGCCGCAATCCTCCGACCGTCTGGTCTATGAAGAAAAAGACCCCGGCTTCTTCATGGGTGTCGGCGCTTCGGTGCTGGATGACTTCATTTTCATCGACATTCACGACCACGAGACCAGTGAATACCGGATTCTCTCCACCAAGGATTTGACTGCGGAGCCGCAGATCGTGGCGGAGCGTGAGGAAGGCATCGAATATTCGCTGTGCGAGGGCGGCGATGTCTTCTACATCCTGACCAATGACGGCGACGCCAAGGATTTCCGCATCTGCCAGACGCCGGTGACGGCACCGGGCAAGGAAAACTGGACGGAAGTGGTGCCGCACGAGCCGGGACGTCTCATTCTGGATATCGACGCCTATGCCCGTCACCTGATCTGGCTGGAGCGTCGCGACGGACTGCCGCGCATCGTCATCCGCGACCGTGTCAGCGGCGAAGAGCACAGCGTCGCCTTCGACGAGCAGGCCTATTCGTTGGGTCTGCATGGTGCGGCGGAATATGACACCAACGTCATCCGCTTCAGCTATTCGTCCATGACGACGCCGAGCCAGTTGTTCGACTACGACATGGTGACGCGCGAGCGCACGCTGCTGAAAACGCAGGAGGTACCATCAGGCCATAACCCTGACGACTACGTCACGCGCCGCATCATGGCGACATCGCATGATGGCGCACAGGTGCCGGTATCCCTGCTCTACCGAAAGGACACGCCACTGGATGGTTCGGCCCCCTGCCTGCTCTATGGTTACGGAGCGTACGGCATTTCTATTCCGGCATCCTTCAGCACCAACAACCTGTCGCTGGCCGATCGCGGCTTTGTTTATGCCGTGGCCCATATTCGCGGCGGCAAGGACAAGGGTTTCGAATGGTACGAAACCGGCAAGATGGAGCACAAGCAGAACACGTTCAAGGACTTCATCGCCGCTGCCGACCATCTGGTAAAGGAGGGCTTCACCTCTTATTCCGGCATCATTGCCGAAGGCGGTTCTGCCGGTGGCATGCTGATGGGTGCGGTCGCCAACATGGCACCGGAGAAATTTGCTGGCATCATCGCCGCCGTCCCCTTCGTGGACGTGCTGACGACCATGCTGGACGACACCTTGCCGCTGACGCCGCCGGAATGGCCGGAATGGGGCAACCCTCTGGAGTCGGAGGAGGAATATCAGTGGATCGCCGCCTATTCGCCATACGACAACGTGGCGGCAAAGCCCTACCCGCCGCTTCTGGCCATATCAGGACTGACCGACCCGCGCGTGACCTATTGGGAGCCAACCAAGTGGGTGGCAAAGTTGCGCGAACATACCACGGGTGAAGCGCCTATCCTGTTGAAGACCAACATGGCGGCGGGACATGGGGGCAAGTCCGGGCGGTTCCAGCGGCTGGAAGAGATCGCGTTTGAGTATGCGTTTGCGTTGAAGGTCGCGGATAAGGCTGCCGTTTGAGGGTCGGCAAACGTCCCGTCGTCGTCATGCTCGGGCTTGTCCCGAGCATCTGCCACGTTGCATCCACAGAAGTGTGATGAGATCCTCGGGACAAGCCCGAGGATGAAGAATTTGGGACTTTCTGGAGAAAAATACTTCTCGAAGTCATTTTTCTGATAATTTTTTCCACAAAAATCATAATTAATAGTTAGTTGAATATATATTTCACTTTAATCGCATTTTAATTTTTTATGCAGTAAAGCCGTTCACATTTCCAGTAAGAAACGAAAATTTTCAAAGTATTACGCAAAATCAAAAATAGTTCCGCGACACCTTGCATGGCTGCGATGCAGCATTTTGCGTTGCAATATCATCTTCTCGCCGTATTATAGAAAGCGTTGACATATTTATGCGCTTTTCCGCCGCTGTGACCGCGGCTCTTTTCGTCGCCTCGTAGCGGCTTTCCTTTGACGGCTTTTCGTTCGTCTTCCCGCGCGTGTCATTCAACATGGAGCTTTCGCTGTACGCTGGCGAAATCCACGCTCCATGGCTTCAGCTTTGCGTCCTGGCTGCGGAATGATTCCGCGCCGGCGCTTTGGCAGGCCGGGCTTTGCAGTGCCCCGGTATGCCTCACATAAACACTGCATTAGACTTGGGGGTCTTATCACATGAAGAAACTCCTCGCCTCGACCATTCTTGTCACGGGCTTCACACTTGCCGCTGCTGCCGCAAGCTCTGCCAACGCCGCCGAGACCTGCGGCAATATCTCGATAGCTGAAATGAACTGGGCGTCTGCGGGCGTCGCGGCTTATGTCGACAAGTTCATCATGGAAAACGGCTATGACTGCACGGTCGATATCGTGACCGGCGATACCACACCGACCTTCACCTCCATGAACGAAAAAGGCCAGCCGGATATGGCACCCGAACTGTGGGTGAACACGCTGGGCACACCTTACGAAGAGGCCGTTAAATCCGGCAACCTCATTCAGGACGTCAAAATCCTGAGCGACGGCGGCGTCGAGGGCTGGTGGATTCCGAAATACATTGCTGACGCGCACCCTGACATCAAGACAGTCGAAGATGCGTTGAAGCACCCCGAACTGTTCCCTGCCCCCGAAGATGCCAGCAAGGGTGCGGTCTTCGGTTGCCCACCAGGTTGGGGTTGCCAGCCAACCACCGCCAATCTGTTCAAGGCGCGCAAGGCCAGTGAAAAGGGCTTTACGCTGGTCGATACCGGCTCGGCTGCAGGCCTCGATGGCTCCATTTCCAACGCCTATGAGAAGAAGCAGGGCTGGCTCGGCTACTACTGGGCACCAACGGCGATCATGGGCAAATACGAGATGGTCAAGCTGGATGACGGCGTACCGCTCGACCGCGAAGCCTACGACAATTGCATCGCCAAGGCCGATTGCGCCGACCCCAAGCCAAACGCCTATCCCGTCGCTGACGTCTTTACCGTGGTGACCAAGGAGTTTGCCGAAAAGGCTGGTCCAGCAAGCGAATACGTGAAGAAGCGCCAGTGGGGCAACGATACGCTTGCCAAGGTTCTGGCCTGGATGGACCAAAACCAGGGCACCAATGAAGACGGTGCGGCGTACTTCCTCGAAAACCACGAGGATATATGGACGAAGTGGGTTTCGCCCGAAGTGGCCGAGAAAATCAAGGCTTCGATGTGATGTGATCGGCGCGCATCGCCGTTAGGTCATGCGCGCCAATCCCCCTCTGCCTGCCGGCATCTCCCCCACAAGGGGGGAGAAAATTCGCCACGACGTCTTGCCTATCTCCACCGTCGAGATTGAAGAAGGCTCGTGCAGCAAGCGCTCTCCCCCCTTGTGGGGGAGATGCCGGTAGGCAGAGGGGGTCTCCCGCACCCATAAGTCCCTCCAACAAAACTAAGGGAAAAAAACAATAATGGCCCTCTGTACTCTCCTGCCGGATATGCTGTGCAAGTTTCCGGCCATTGGCAACAGCACCATGCGCGTGGCGCGCCAATCTATCGATGACGGGTTTCGCGATATCGTTCGCAGCTACGGCGATGTCATCGATACGGTTGTGCACCCGCTGCAACTGTTCTTAAATTCATCCGAACGCTTTTTCACGCAGACGCCGTGGATCATCATATTTCTCGGCCTGTTGGCCATGGTGCATCTGGCCGGGCGCAGCTTTCGCATCACGCTCGGCACCGCCGTTTCGCTGTGTCTGATCGGTGCGGTCGGCCTGTGGCGGGACGCGATGACGACATTGTCGATCGTGGCGATTGCCACGCTGATTGCGGTTGCCATCGGCTTGCCGCTGGGCATTCTTATGGCGCGGTCCGAGCGGCTTCAGCGCTTCATCAATCCGGGTCTGGATGTGATGCAGACGATGCCGAGCTTCGTCTATCTCATCCCCGTCGTCGTCATCTTCGGCATCGGCAAGGTGCCGGGTCTGATCGCGGTGGTCATCTATGCGATACCGCCGATGATCCGCCTGACCAATCTCGGCATTCGTATGGTTGACCGGGAAACGCTGGAGGCAGCGGACGCTTTCGGTTCGTCCAACACCCAGAAGCTGTTCAATGTGCAGCTACCCTTGGCGCTGCCCACCATCATGACCGGCATCAACCAGACCATCATGATGTCGCTGGCCATGGTCGTCGTGGCATCCATGGTGGGTGTTGGCGGTCTGGGCAAGAACGTGCTTCAGGCCATCAACAACCAGTTTTTCACAATCGGCTTTCTGAACGGCTTTGCGCTGGTGGCTATCGCCATCATGTTCGACCGTGCCAGCCAGGCCTTCGGCAAGCGTTTGCAGAAATATCGCGAGGTGCAACATGGCTAAGGACATCGAAATCCGGAATCTTTACAAGATCTTCGGCAAGCACCCTGAGAGACATCTCGAAGCCGTTAAAAACGGCTTGAGCAAGGCCGAGCTGAACGACAAGCACAACCATGTCCTCGGTCTCAACAACATCAACATCACCATGCCCGGGGGCAAGATCACCGTGGTCATGGGGTTGTCCGGCTCCGGCAAGTCGACGCTGATCCGCCACATCAACCGGCTGATCGAGCCGAGCGCGGGTGAAGTGCTGTATGACGGTGCCGACATCTGCTCGATGAACGGGTCCAGCCTGCGCGATTTCCGTCGCCACAAGACCGCGATGGTGTTCCAGAAATTCGGCCTGCTGCCGCACCGCACGGTTCTGGAAAACAGCGTTTACGGTCTCGATATTCAGGGCATACCGCGCAAGGACAGCCTCGAAAAAGGCCGTTACTGGCTGAACCGCGTCGGGCTTGATGGTTACGAGGACAATTACCCCAACCAGCTGTCAGGCGGCATGCAGCAGCGTGTGGGTCTGGCCCGGGCGCTGACCAACGATGCCGATATTCTGTTGATGGACGAGGCCTATTCCGCGCTCGATCCTCTCATTCGCGTCGACATGCAGACCATGCTGCTCGATCTCCAGCAGGAACTGCAAAAGACCGTCGTCTTCATCACCCACGATCTGGATGAGGCCTTGCGGTTGGGCGACCATATCGCGATCCTGAAAGACGGCGAGATGGTGCAGCAAGGCAACGGACAGAGCATCATCCAGCATCCCGCCGATGAATATGTCAGCGACTTCGTGCGCGACGTGAACCGCGGTCGCGTGTTGCAGGCAACCACCGTGATGGAGCCGGTTATTCCGGCGCCGGAAAGCATCTCCGTGCTGGAAACGGACACGCTGGAAAACATTGCCCGCGACATGACCGATGCCAACGAGACAACCGCTCGCGTAGTGGATGAAGATGGCAAGCCGGTGGGCAGCATCGGCATCGAGTCGCTGGTCGCGGCCATGGTGACGCCAGCCGTGCATGATGCGGAAGAGCCCGAACCCTCGGCGACCGTCGAAGCACAGCCGGAAAAGAAAATCGCCTGATTCGGGCGCCATCCCTCCGCGACTTTACGTTGCGGAGGGCATCTTACGCTAGGGAATCGGTATTTTCTGGCATTTTCATATTTTGCAAGCCCCTAAAATGCAAAAACGAAGCAGTACTTCTGACGCTGTCAAGCGGAGAACGCGGCCTGAACGTCATGACGCAAGCTTCGCGCAAGTTTCGACCATTAATACTTCATTAACGGGTCAGAGAAAGGGCTTGCGATGAACATCGATAACAACATCGGCGGCTCTGCCCACCACAGCAGATCTCAGCATATCGAAAAGCGCCAAACGGAAACCGTCACTCCGGAACAGCAAGAGACGACGCTGAGCGGCGGCAAGATTTCGTTCGTCAACGCTCTGCAATCCACGTCGCTTGCCAATGTTTTGTGGACCGTCAACAACGACGCGCCCGCAGACAGCGCCACGACACAGACCATCGGAACCGGCACGCAGCTGGAAGCCGAGTGGCTTCGCCAGGCATACACCGAACACTGACCAGCCTGCCTTCGCGTGAATCGCGATGCGTACAACAAGCATATCTGTGATTGATATCTGATTAATTTTCAGAAAAAGCCGCACAAAGGCGGCTCTCCAGTCTCAAAGTCTGCACGAGCAGACGCTTTCACCACATCCTGCTCAGACCGGTTTCGCAGCGTCGATTTCGACCGTGATATGCGACAGCTCATGGATGGCAGCCAGTTTGGCCCGATAAAAAGCCGGAGCCTGCGGTGATGGCGACCTGATCGCGACAATGGCGGCGTGATGCCCAGGCCCTACCTGCCAGACATGCAGATCGGTGATGCGCTCGTCCTTCGTTTCCACCGCATGACGGATTTCTCCCGCGAGGGCATCGCCCTGCGGAACGGCGTCCACAAGCACGGCCCCGGCAGAGCGCAACAGCCCCCAGGACCAGCGCGCGATGACAAGCCCGCCGACGATCCCCATGGCCGGATCAAGAAATGTCCAACCGTTCCACTTGCCCAGCAGCAGCGCGATGATTGCGAGAACCGATGTGAGCGCATCCGCCAGAACATGCAGATAGGCGGAGCGCAGATTGTTGTCCTTGCCGCCATGGTTTCCATGATGGGCGTGTGCGCCATGGTGCGCGTGGTCGCCGTGATGAGCATGACTTCCATGTGAGTGGCCGTGGTCATGCCCATGATGATGATCGTCCTTCAGCAGCCACGCACTGACGAGATTGACGACGAGGCCGATCATCGCCACCGCAATGGCCTGATTGAAATCGATCTGGACCGGCGCAAAGAAGCGCAGCAGGCTTTCCCAGGCGATCATGACTGCCGCAACGCCTAGCACGACAGCACTGGCAAAACCGGCCAGATCGCCAAACTTTCCGGTTCCGAAGGTGAAACGGGCATTGTTGGCCTGCCTGCGGGCATAGAGATAAGCGAGCGCCGAAATCAGCATCGCGCCGGCATGGGTCGCCATGTGCCAGCCATCCGCCGTCAGCGCCATGGAACCGAACCAACTACCGGCGGCGATTTCCGCCACCATCATGGCCGTTGTCAGACCGATGACGGCCCAGACGCGGCGCTCGTTGCGTTCATGGTTATCGCCGAGAAAGACATGGGCGTGGCTGCCCTGCGGATGGGGATGCGGGTGGAAATGGTCAGTTGCTACCGTCATGGCATGCCTCTATCGAATGTATGTTTTCAAGACCTGCGCCAGCTCTTCCGTGGCACGGGCACGTTCCTCGTCATTTTC
Organism: Hyphomicrobiales bacterium; assembly: GCA_900472925.1. Taxonomy (GTDB): domain Bacteria; phylum Pseudomonadota; class Alphaproteobacteria; order Rhizobiales; family Rhizobiaceae; genus Agrobacterium. Next base: position 84,449 of record UCJU01000020.1, on the reverse strand, counting down.
GGCATGCAGCACGTGTTCATGCAGATGGTCCTGCATCACCTCGCCCGTCAGCCCGGAGAGCGCTCCACGCACGGACGCCAGCAATTGCAACACCTCCCCGCACGGTTTGCCACCTTCCAACGCCCGCTCCACCGCCTCCATCTGCCCTTTCAGGCGACGGATGCGAGCCAGCAGCTTGTCCTTGTTTTCCATCGTGTGCGACATGTCGGCTCCGGCATTATAGTATAGGGGGGTATAGTATATGATGATCAGAAAAACGCAATGCGTGCACAACACAACCTTTGCGCAAGGCAACCATGGCATCACTCAACCCATAAACATCAAGGGAGAGTTTGCATGACCATTTATCCCGTCTCTTCATCCAACCCTTATTATGCCGGGTATGCGGGCCAAGGTGCCGACGACGAATCCGGCGCTGGCTTTCAATTCGCGCTGGAGGACCAGGCAGCTGAAGGCGACGAGCAAGGTAGTTCGGCCTCTTCAAGGTATGACCTGGAGCTTACACGCACCACGTCCGTATCCAGTGTTCTCTGGGAACTCGACAAGAAGACAGCACCTGTAACCACTGAGGAAAAGCAGAACGCGCTCGACGTGAAATCCAGAGAACTCGCGGACGAGTTTTTGAAATTTGCGAAAATGACCCCGGCGGAAAAAATCCGCGCCAGAATTCTGGGGGACAAGGACCTCACCGAGGAAGCCCTGGCAGCACTTCCACCTGAAGAGCGAGCTGCAATCGAAGACAAAATTAAAGAGACGATCATGCGTTCGCTTGGCGTCGATCAGATCGATAAATCGGCAGACGTGGCCGATGGTGCGCACACCTCCTAACTTGCCGCGCCATTCAACGACCATCGTATTGCGCTGATCCCTCGCCTCACCTATATCTCCAGAAGCTATAGGTATGAGGAACGGCTATGTATTCTATCGGTGATCTCTCCCGAAACACCGGCGTCAAGGTGCCGACCATTCGCTATTACGAGCAGATGGGCCTGCTGCGTGCGGCGGAACGGTCCGAGGGCAACCAGCGGCGCTACGAGAAATCCGATCTCGAACGCCTCGCCTTTGTGCGCCACGCCCGCGACCTCGGCCTCAATCTCGATGCGATCAAGGAACTGATCGCGCTCAGCCAGCACCGCGAAATGCCCTGCACCGACGCCGACCGCATCGCCGCCGACCACCTGACGACAGTGCGCGAAAAGATCGCCAAGCTGAAAAAGCTGGAACACGAGCTGGAGCGCATCGTCTCCCACTGCGACGGGCATTCGATTGAGGATTGCTATGTGATCCGCGCGCTGTCGAACCATGCGTTATGTGAGCACGAGCATTGAAACGGGCTGCCTGGACGAACGACTGTCATGCTTGACCTTTCTGACAGACCCCGCGTCCGCTCAAATCCATAACAATTCCAAAAATCCAATATCTCTCTATACGTTAATTATTCTCATATTATAATTTATAGTTGTGCTTATGCAGGCCATGTGATTTGGTTGTGTCGTCATGAAATGCAATTTAAAATTGGAGGACGACATGGCCGAATTTGCCGCAGCATTGCAGGAACTCAAGGCGCATCACATCACCAATCTCAAGGAAGGAAAACGGAGACCTTTTCTGGCATCTGATCATGTCAGAACACTTTACGCATCCAACAGCGTTGCCGCCAGCGCCATCAACGACAACAAAGATATCGTTGGACTTCAGATGCTTGCGCAGGATCTTGGCCAACAAGAATCCGATGACAATCGCACCGCGATCTCTACATCGACAGAGAACCTCCAAAGTGCTGGAGCCACTCCGGTCGCTCAGAATGACTTTATCGCCCAGCTCGAGGAGAGGCGCAAGAAGGCGCAAGAACAAGCCATCAATAACGTGAACAGAATTTATGACGAAGCGGCACGAATTGGTGAAGAACACCCTGACCTTCAACCTCATCTGCTTACAACTCTCGATGTGGTAAGCAAGTTATTTCAGGATTTGTTCGATAGACTCGCAGACTTCATATCCGGTGTAGTGAAAAAAGTTGCGGAATGGCTCGATCAGGCGTGGAAAACAATCAAAGACACCTTTAACATGCTTACCAGCTGGATATCCCACTGGTTCTAAGGCAATTGCAGCGAAACTGGGAACCGGTTTCGCGCCCGGAATTGCGGACAAACACAAAGATCGAGCGTTTCCGGTGATCCATCGATCGCCGGAAACGGTCCAGGATCGAAGCAGTCCGCATCGTTATTGAAGGGGCTGGCCTTTGGAAACCGGTTGGTCGTCTTCATGAATTTCGGAGCGGGGACTCTTCCCGCTCTGTCAATATTCTTCCAGTAGAACGCGATCATCGCGACTCAGTTGGATATTGCAGGCACCTCTCGCAAACGCCATGGATGATCGATAGCCTGGTACAACAAGTGCTGTTGGCCTCAGAAGATGCTGGATGCTTCCTAAGTGTCGCCACGCAAATCAGTGATTTTTGAATCCACTTGACAACCTGCCGTTTCCAGCGAATAACTCACGCCATGATCAACGCACGCGCACCCATTTCCTGCACGTATTTTTGGGCCTTCCTTTAAGGGCGGCTCGACAGATCACTTTGTCAACAAGCCGCCGTCAGGCGGCTTTGTTGTTTTCAAACGTCCTGACGGCTAAACCAGAACCCGAAGGACGAGATTATGACCGAAGACAGCCTTCTGACCCTGCCGAGACCGCCTGTCGTCACCATTCGTGGTGCACGCAAGGCCGATCTGCCCGAGCTCAACGAAATGATCACCTTGCTGGCCGCCCATCATGGGGATCTGGCCGCTATTACGCCTGAGAAGCTGGAGCGCGATCTCTTCGGCCAGGTGCCGTGGATTACGGCGCTGGTTGCCGAAGCCGATGGCGAGTTGATCGGTTATGCCATTCTCGTGCCGCTCTACCGTGCGCAGGAAGGCCGTCGCGGCATGGAACTGCATCATCTTTTCGTGCGGGATGGCCACCGTGGCCACGGCACCGGCCAGCATCTGGTGGCGCGCGCCCGCGATGTGGCCAAGCGCTGCGGCTGCGACTTCCTGTCGGTCGGTGCAGCCACCGGCAATTTCGCCGCGCACAAATTCTACGAAAACATGGATTTCATCTCACGTCCCGTTACCGGAATGCGGTTCATGCAGGCGTTAGCTTAACGCGCTACACACAACGGAACCGACCCTGCCATTTCAAGCGTCTTGCAAGGTCTTGTTTCGGTTTCGTGGTTCAATGTGGTTGATTGCAGGAGAAGAGAATGCCTCGTATAGCGCTGGCCCTGACCGAAGATTTCGCTGATTGGGAACCCGCATTGCTGACCGCAGCAGCACGCGGATATCTGGGCGTAGAGATCGTGACGGCCTCGCCGGATGGTGCGCCCGTGACATCCATGGGCGGCCTCAATGTCACGCCTGATATGGCCTATGATGCGCTCGACCCGGAAACGATCCATGCGCTGGTGATTCCCGGCGGGCTGATCTGGGAAAAGGGTACGGCACCGGATTTTACCGATCTGGTGCATCGGTTTCGCACCCAGCACCGCGTTGTGGCGGGCATCTGCGCGGCAGCCAGCGCGCTGGCTGGGACCGGCGTGCTGAACCATGTGGCTCACACAGGCAATTCGGTGGATTCACACCGCAAATACGAGAGCTATCAAGGCGCGCAACACTACCGCAGCCACCCGCAAGCTGTGAGCGACAAGGGCATCATCACAGCCCCCGGCAGTGCGCCGGTGACCTTTGCGACGGAGGTGTTGAAAGCGCTGGACCTGTGGGGACCGGAAGCGGAAGCCGAACTCACGGTGTTTTCGGCAGAGCATCGATAGGTTCAGCTTCGATCCAGAATAAGGCAGGCACGCGCCGGTCCGTGCGCGTCATCGGACGTCATTGCGCGCCTGATATCACGGCTATTCAGATGCAGGCTGCGGTCGGGTGGCAATGCAAGACGTGCAATCTTTGCGGCAGCGGCTTTCAAAAATGCCTGCGTATGATCCGCGAAAAACGCAAGACAGGCTGCTTTTTGAGGCTCCTGGCGCAGCAGCGCCTTGAAAGCCAGCCGATGCATGGCGCAGGATGCGCCATGACCGGGGACGGAAAACCGCAGGGCATCAAGCTCATCGCTCCATTCGGCTGCGGTTTTCATCTTATCGGGCAACGTCGAAACGCTTGAGGAACAGCCCGCTCAAGCTTCCGATGATGATCCAGAAGACGAAGCTGGTAACGGTCGCCAGAACCATGAACCGGCGTTCCAGCGGCAAAGGCGCCAGGGCGTGCTCGCCCTCCGGCGGCAGCGGCGCGCCGATGACGTGCGGTGCTGCAATGAGCACGACGGCCAGAACCGCAGCCCATGGTTCACCCCGCCTGAAGACGAGGAGCGCAAGACCGCCCGCCGTCGCGGCAACGGTCGCGATCCACCACATCTGACGCGCGCCAAGAGCAGCCGCAGGGCTTCCCGGCAGTTCAGGCGGCAGGCCGATCATGGGAGCCAGCATGACGGCGGCGAAACCGGCAAGGCCCCAGAAGATGCCTTCGCGCCAGCCACCCTCCGAGCCGCGCAATGACATCAGCGCCGTCAGGACCAGTGCATAACCGATGGCGGTCAGGACATTGGCGGCGATGGTGTAGGCGTTGCGCTCGAAGCCATCGGCAGGTGCCCATGCTTCTGCATCATGGTGGTGGTCGGCAGGAGTTGCCGCATCATGGGCGTGGGCTGCTTCGCCACCGGCGTTTTCAAAGGTTTCCGCCTGAAGGATAAGCGGCGTGGTGCCAATGGCCTGCAGGACGCTGACGGCAAGACCGGCAATCAGCCCCACCAGAATGGCGGTGAACACGATATTACGGAAAAATGGCATGATCGGCCTCCCCTCAATGGCAAGGGAAGGCATTGGCGTGGCGCGTATCATGGGCGGCATTGTGCACCGCCTCGATATGCGAAAAGCCAACGAAGCCGACGATGAACAGGCCCAGTGCGGCTGCCGTCAACGATTGCGCAATTTTCGACGTTCTGGTCGATACGGCCGATGTGGCCGTACTCTGTTGGATAGACATGGTGATCCCTTCCTGTGCGGGTGGGCGCTTTGCTGATCAAAAGCCACACGACCGCATTCAACATTCACCACGGGGAAAGAGACACAGGGTCCTGAAGGCCGGAAAACCGACCTGCCAACCGTGCTGTTCCGGACACCCCGCCGGTATTGACGACACTTCATGTGATGGCAGGTCTCCTGGCTCGCGGGTCGTAACCTTGAAAACACCTTCCCGATCCTATTGGCGCGGATCAGTGGCACTCCGTTTTCAGGCTATCCGCTCACAGTTGCGGGGGCAGCCACGAATCGAAGCGTCAGCTTCTATCGTGTTCCCTTTTCACTTTCCGGGCGAACCCGGAAAGACCATCACACCACCGTTATCCGGCGGAAATCTATAGGAGTCAATGTCCGGTCACGGAGACGGCAGTGCCTTGAGGTAGGCGGCGATCGCGTTGCGATCTTCGGCGGGAAGGTGGGCCATGTTCTGCTGCACCTTGACCATGGAGCCACCGGCACTATCGAAATCCGGCGTGAAACCGGTTTCGAGATAGTTGGCGATATCGGCTTGCGTCCATGAGCGGGTGGGGGCGGATTCAGGACGGATATCGGGTATCCTGCCCTCGCCTTCCGGGTTCGGTCCACCGGCTAGCCACTGCCCTTTCAGGAAACCACCGAGAGCATCGCGTGGTGTGTGACACTCGCCGCAATGGCCGAGACCCTCCACGAGATATTGACCGCGAACGACGTCAGCATCGGCATTGGCAAGCTGCACGCGCGGCTGGCCCTTGTCGAAATACAGGAATTTCCAGCCACCCAGCGCGAGGCGAATGTTGAAGGGAAATGGCAGATCGTGACCCGGCGCATCATTGGTGCTGGCAGGCAGCGTCTTCAGGTAGGCGAAGAGATCGTTGACATCCTGCGGCGTCATCCGCGCATAGGAGTTGTAAGGGAAGGATGGGTAGAGATGCTCGCCGTCCTTGCCGACACCCCGCGTCATCGCATCGCCGAACTGTGCGACTGTCCACGCGCCAATACCATGCTGCGGATCGGAAGAAATGTTGGGCATATGAAAGGTGCCGAACGGACTTGGCAGCGCCTGCCCGCCCGACAGCGTCTTCATTGCATCGCCCGTGGCATCTGGCGCGGCGTGACAGCTTGCGCAGCCACCAGCCCAAAACAGCGTTTCACCATTGGCAAGGTTCGGCTCACCCAGATTGGCCCAATGGCTGGGTGGCTGGCGTTGAGGCGCGGTGACCCACATGAAAACGCCAAGGCCCACGGCACCCGCAATAACAGCACCGCCCGCCAGCTTCGCCCAGATGGAAGCCATCGACTTCTCCGATTCGCCCGAATTCACAATGCAAAAAGGCCCGCCGGTGTGCTGGCGGACCTTGGTTGATATGGATTACTTCTTGAGACGGTAAGTCTGGTGGCAGCTGCTGCAATCTGCGCCGAGGGTTTTCATGGCAGCACCGACGCTGGCCTGATCCGTTGGCAGTTGCGCCAGGACCGCGTCGGCGTCAGAACCGAGCTTCTGGGACTTCGATTTGAAATCGGCGAAATTCTGCCAGATGGCAGGGGCCGCAGCGCCGCCTTCAGAACCGGCCGGGAACTGGTCCGGGAAGGCCTTGGCATTCGCGCTGATGGTGGTGACGGCAGTCTTGACGGTCTCGGCATCGTAAGGCTTTTCGCCCTTGGCGATGGCGCCGAGCGCACCCATGGCACCGCCGATGCCCTTCATCAAGCCTTCGCGCTTTTCAACCTCGCCGGCTGCGGACACCGCACCGGCGCAAAGACAGCCAATCATTATGGAAGCGGCAATGGTTCTAAGCTTCATCGTTTCTCTCTCCTGAACCGGCGTGCCGGAGGGGTGTCTGTTCTGTGTTCTCGCATGTCGTCGTCGCAAAACAGCGGTCCCACCCGTTCGACATGCTGGAACGAGCGAAAAGAAGATGCCTGCTTCACATGGCAAAAAGAAGTCACATTCCGGTGATTTGTAAAGCGAAATCATACATATAAACTCGCCTTCCGCAGTCTGCTTTTATCGCCCCGCCACCGCGGCATGTCGCAGGTCTTTTACAGGCAAAAGCTGCAGCGAGCGGCTCTCTTCCCGACCAAACCCACGGATTTCGATACGATCTTCAAAGATATCTGCGATGGCGAAGGTGTTTTCGCCCAGTGTATCGACCATGCCTTTGAAATTCACGAGATGCGTGTTGCCCACCAATCCGTAATTGCCAACGTGATTATGACCGCAGAACCACGCTTTGACGCAGCCATGGGCACTCAGCAATTCCAGAGTTTGCGGCGCGTCCCACATATTGTGGGCGTTCTCTGGATACAGCGGATAGTGGCAAAAGATGATAACGGTTTCGCCAGCAGCGTCCGCTGCATCGAGCGTATCGGAAAGCCACGTTACCTGCTTTTCGCTAAAAGAACCGTTCCATCTCTCAGCGTTGATTGCACCGGCCTGCTTCAACACCTCCAGCCGCTGCTCAGCCAGCTCAAGACGCGGGTCACCCGGCGGTGGAGCAAACAGGCTGACATCGCTGCCATCCAGCACCACGAAACGCACCTGCCCGACGGTGAAATCATGCCAGGGCGATGGCATCGACAGACGCGCATGGACTTTGTCGAGATGCTGCGGCGCGACTGAGAAATCGTGGTTGCCCGGCAGCATAACACTGCGATGGCGCAGCGTGTCGTAACACCGCAGAATGTTATCGAAATTCTCCCAGCCGTGATCGATGACATCGCCAAGCGTGACGACGAAGGCCAGATCATGGGCGTTGAAGTTGAAGACGGCAATGGCCTCATCGAGCTTGTGTGTGCTCTGCGCGTAATGGCGCCCCATATCCGGGCGCGGCGCGACATCGGCATATTGCGGATCGGCGACAATGCCGAAGGAGAAGAGCGGTGCAGTTTTGTCTGTCATGATAGCTCCGCATAGGACGGGGCAATGACAGCCATATGACAAAACGAAAACACCCGGCACTTGGGCCGGGTGTCGATAGGCTTTAAGGTTCGAAATCTTACTTGGCAGCAGCCTCGTAGCGCTCCAGAACGTAATCCCAGTTGATGAGATTATCGACGAAAGCTTCGAGATACTTCGGACGCAGGTTCTTGTAATCGACGTAGTAGGAGTGTTCCCACACGTCGACGCCGAGGATTGGTTCTGCGCCGTGAACCAACGGGTTTTCACCGTTCGGTGTCTTGGAAATTTCCAGCTTGCCGTTCTTGACGGACAGCCATGCCCAACCGGAACCGAACTGTGTCGTGCCAGCAGCGATGAAATCCGTCTTGAACTTGTCGTAGCCGCCGAGATCAGACGCAAATGCCTGCTCCAGCTTGCCCGGAAGCTTGTTGCCGCCGCCGTCCTTCTTCATCCACTTCCAGAAATGGACGTGGTTGTAGTGCTGGGCTGCGTTGTTGAACAGGCCAGCATGGGTACCGAAGGACTTCTTCACGACTTCTTCCAGCGAAAGCTCAGCAAGACCGGCTTCTGCAGCAAGCTTGTTGCCGTTGTCCACATAGGCCTTGTGGTGCTTGTCGTGGTGCAGCTCAAGCGTTTCGCGGGACATGTAAGGTGCCAGCGCGTCGTAATCGTAAGGCAGTGCGGGAAGTTCGAAGGCCATGGTGTTTACTCCTTGTTGCAGCGGCAGGACCGCTCCTTGAAACCTGTGCCCGGACCATAAGAGCGGACGTGTTGAGAGGCAACCTGCTAAATGTTAAAATGTTCCAGCAAAAGAGAAAATTCTTCCCGATGCCCTTGGAAAAACACTTTTCATGCCAAGGCTGGCGTACCGATTCAAGAAAATCCGTTCGCTTTTACCGGCGACGATACCGGAAGGATATTACCGTGAAACGACAGTTTCTGGCCGCTTGCCTTGCAAGCCTTGTTGCCCTGCCCGCCGCAGCCTCTTCCGGCGATGCGTGGAAAGAGTTTGCGGCCGAGGTTCAGGCGCGCTGCCTCGGCGCGGTCGAAGGCAATATCGAAAAACCAAAGATCGTCGTGGACCCCTTCGGCAGCCAGAGCTACGGCCTTGCCATCATCACCGGCAATGCCAAGGGCACCAAAACCGAGATCAGCCAAATCTGCGTTTTCGACAAGAAGAACAAGACTGTCGAAATTGGTGGCGAATTGGCGCATGACGCGGTGAAAATCGACATTCCCAGCTCGGCGGCGCGTTGATCCCTATGCTTCCGGCTTGAAACGGGGCGTCGTATTCGCCTCTCCCAGCGGGCGCTGCATCAGCACGATATCGAGCCAGCGCCCATGCTTCCAGCCGACGGATTTCAGTGTGCCGACCATTTCGAACCCGGCGGCGCGGTGAACGCCGATCGACGCCGCGTTGTCGGCATCTCCGACGACCGCGACCATCTGGCGAAAACCTCGCGCAGTCGCTTCATCGATCAGCGACAGCAGCAGGGTCTTGCCAATGCCAAGGCCCTTGCGGTCAGGATCGACATAGATGGAATCCTCGACTGTCGCACCATAGGCGGGTCGTGCCCGGTGGGGGCCAGCATAGGCATAACCCGCAACCGCTCCTTCTACCTCCGCCACCACATAGGGGAACCCACCGGCAATCAGTGCCTGCCTGCGCTCGATCATTGTCTCGGTGGACGGAGGCTCGATCTCAAAACTGGCCGTGCCGTGCAACACGGCGTGGCGGTAGATGTCTGTAATTGCGGCAATATCGGCCTCTTCGCAGGCGCGAATGGTAACAGCTGGCTTTGTCTGGAAATGCATTTCAATATCCTGAATGTTCACCAGAACAATGTGCATGGTCGCGGCTTCATTTCAAACCGAAACTCCACGTTCAACCACCGGTCAACAACTTGACGGCAATCAACCACATGGTGAGCGCGATGACCCCTTCGAGTACGCGCCAGCTTTGCGGATTGGCGAAAATGGGTCTGAGCCAGCGGGCGCCGTATCCGAGGCAGACGAAGAATAGGAAGGACGAGGTGACCGCACCTGCCCAGAACGCTTTTTCCGACCCCGGAAATTGCGTCGAGATCGTGCCGAGCAGAACCACCGTATCGAGATAGACATGCGGGTTGAGCCATGTCAGCGCAAGGCATGTAACGAGTGTCGATCCGAGCGAGGTTGCAGTGCCGGATGCGGCGGTGAGAACGCTGGAAGCGCCAAGTGCCGATTGCAGGCTTTTGGCACCATACCAGAACAAAAAGGCCGCACCGGCATAGCGCATGGCCGCTTCCAGAGCGGGCATGACGGCGGCAATTTGGCGGAAAGCGGTCACCCCTATCGTGATCAAAATGGCATCCGACACGGCGCAGGCAATAACGACGGCAAGCACGTGTTCGCCCCGCAGCCCCTGCCGCAGCACGAAAGCGTTCTGCGCGCCGATGGCGACGATCAACGTCAGCCCCATCGTCAAGCCCGTCATATAGGTCGAGAAATCCATGAAGCCGCCCTTCGTTTCATGCTTTGAATAGGTGGTGTCACCACGTTAATCCAGTTAAGGATTCTAACTTGGATTAAGGCAGGCTAATTTCATGTTGGATTATGCAGCGCTTCGCGCCGTGATGATGGTGGTTCAAACCGGTAGCTTCGAGAGGGCAGCGCACGCCTTACATGTCACCCCATCTGCGATTTCGCAGCGGGTCAAGCAGCTAGAGGAGCGGCTCGGCGCAGTTCTGATCCTGCGGGGAAACCCTTGCACCGCAACCGAAAAGGGTGAGTGGGTCTGCCGCCACATGGAGCATGTCGGCATGCTGGAAACAGAACTTTTCGGTCAGCTGCCAGCCCTCCTCGCGCCGGATCAAACGGGTGACAAAGTCACGCTCCACATCGCCACCAACGCAGACAGCCTCGGAACATGGTTCCTGAAAGCCATATCCGGCTTCTCCAGCGGCTCGAATTACCTGATGAATATTGCGGTGGACGATCAGGACCACACAGCCGACTGGCTGCAGCGCGGTCGGGTTCTGGCGGCGGTTACAAGCCTCGAAAAACCGGTGCAGGGCTGCCGTGTCACGCCGCTTGGCTCGCTGCGCTACCACGCGACTGCCAGTCCCGACTTCATCTCCCGCTATTTTACAGCTGGCGTCACCGAGGCGCGCATGTCGCAAGCGCCAGCCTTGACCTTCAACCAGAAAGACCGGCTGCAACATCAATGGCTATCGAAGGTGTTCGGCGCACCCATCGTTCACCCAACCCATTGGCTTCCCTCGACCCAGAGTTTCGTCGATGCAGCCCTCTTGGGCATGGGATGGGGCATGAACCCCGCCATGCTGGTGCGGGATCATCTGGCATCGGGTGAGCTGGTGGAACTGGTGGCGGATACGCCGCTGGATATTCCGCTCTACTGGCAGGTGAACAGACTGGCGTCGGAAAGATTGAAACCCTTGACGCAGGCTGTGGTGGATGTGGCGCGTGGGGTTTTGGTGCAATAGGTCGGCGCAGGAGCGAGGGGCAGACCCCTCGCCTCTATTGGACAACAAAGCGATTGAACATCTCGAGCGAAGCTTAAGTGTTCGAGATCGCATGTGAGGGGTTGCGCCACCCTCAACTCGGCGGCTATGGCTTGTCTTATTCCACCTTGGCGCCCAGATCAGCCGACCATTCCATGTACAGGTCCAGCGCCTTTCGCGCCACCGGACCGGCCTGCAATTCGCGGTCATCCAGTCTGGTCACCGGCGACACCTTGGAATAATTGCCCGAGCAGAAAATCTCGTCGGCCTCGCGGAAATCCTGCACGGAAAGCGTCGCTTCGCGCACGTCGAACCCGGCCTGACGCAAGAGGCCCATGACGCGGGAGCGGGTGATACCGGCGAGGAAGGTGCGGTTGGGAACCGGCGTGAAAACGACGCCGTCCTTGACCATGAAGACGTTTGCGGAAGACGTCTCGGCAACATTGCCATTCATATCCAGCATCAGCGCACCGCCGAAACCGCGCGAACGGGCTTCCAGAATGGCGCGGCCGCTGTTGGGATAGAGGCTACCGGCCTTGGCATCCGTCATGGCCGTTTCCGGCGATGGGCGGCGAAGGGATGAGACCGTGAGGGTAACGGGTGCGCCCGCATCCATCGGCGCTTCGAACAGGCACAGCGCAAAACGGGTGGATGCGGCATCCGGCGCCACGACGCTGCCGGGCATGCCGTGTTCTGCCCAATACATCGGCTTGATGTAGATGGCCGTATTGCCATCGAATTTGGTCACGCCATCAAGCGCTAGCTGCTCGATCTCCTCCGGTGTCATCGTCGGCTTCATGCCCATGCTGATGGCGGAGCGATTGACGCGCTGGCAGTGCAGATCGAGATCCGGCGCCAGACCGTTGAACCAGCGCGCACCATCAAACACCGTGGATGCCAGCCACATGGCGTGCGACGTCGGCCCGATCAGCGGCGGATTGCCGGGAAGCCATTGACCATCGACATAGGTCCAGGTGGGCGATCGGGGTGCAGTATCGACGGACATGGCATTCTCCTTCTACATTTTGGGGGAATGAATGCCTCTGCACCTTTTGCGTCAAGACCAAATTCCAACGATATCGGAAATTGATGGAAAGTTACGGAAAAACGGCTCAGATCATGGATTTTGTTGCGCAACTGCAAAACCATGATCGATAGACCCATCACGTTTTTTGATGAGTGAAACTATGGCCCGTTTCGTGACGCCATGCGATGTTCCGTCTCTGTAAAGGAGTGCAGCATGGCATGGTCAGCCCAGCAATATCTGAAGTTTGAAACAGAGCGCACGCGCCCCGCCAGAGACCTCTTGGCGCAAGTGCCGCTGGAACGGGTGACGACGGGATATGATCTGGGATGCGGCCCAGGCAATTCGACCGAATTGCTGGCGGACCGCTACGGCGTCAATGTCATAACCGGCGTCGATAGCGATGCGGATATGCTGGAAAAGGCACGGCTGCGAATGCCCAATACCGCCTTTCAAAAAGCCGATCTGGCCACATGGAGACCCAAGCAGAAGGCTGATCTGTTTTACGCCAACGCCGTGTTTCAATGGTTGCCTGACCACCTCGACATTCTCGTCTCGCTGATGGATCACCTCAAGCCCGGTGGCGTGCTGGCCGTGCAGATGCCGGACAATATGGGTGAGCCGACGCATGTCTCGATGCAGGAAACTGCCGCTGCGGGACCCTGGAAAGCGGCATTCGAGGGCAACAGCAAGCGCAGGCCACCGTTGCCCTCCCCGCTCACCTATTTCGAGCGGCTGTCTCCAAAATCCGCAAGCGTGGATGTCTGGCACACGATCTATAACCACCCGATGCGAAATGCCGAGGCTATCGTGGAGTGGGTGAAGGGCACTGGTGTTCGCCCCTATCTGGAGGCGGCAGGCGAAGAAAACCGTGCCGCCTTTCTGGCGGATTATCTGCAGCGCATCGATGCTGCCTATCCACCCACCGCAGACGGGCAGCGTTTGCTGCGTTTTCCTCGCCTGTTCGTCGTTGCGGTCAAAGCCTAGTCGTTGAGCGCGTAAACCCGCAAGCGGTGTCCATCGGGATCAGTGGCGAGGAATGTGTAGCCGAAATCCATCGCGGTCGGCTCTTGCGGAATGGACAGACCTTTTGCCTTCCAGTCGCGGTGCCACATATCGACATCATCCTTGTGCGGCACCTGAAAGACGACTTCCGCACCACCGCCGGTAACGGTAACCGGCGGCTGCGCCGTATGGCGTGACCAGAGACCGAACTTCAAACCGCTTTGCAGAATGAACAGCGCAAAGGTTTCCGATGCTTCGACCGGGGCAGTGCCGAACAGGTCTCGATAAAACACGGTGCTGTTGACCGGGTTGTCCACGAACAAAATCGTAAAGTTGGGATGGGTCATCGGTTTGTCTCCTTTTTGATAATGGAGGCAGCCTAGACCCTGCTGCTGTCAGTTTTTGTCAGCAGTCTTTTTCTGCCGCTCACGCCATTCCTTCAACAGCGATTGCCGATTGCGCGGGTATCTCGTGGCAAGGGACTGAAAGGCCGTGATGCGGTCGGCACGGAAGCTGCGGAAATCCTGTCGCAACTCGCACCAGGCGACAACGACCCTTACCTGATCGAAAAATGCCAGCGCGAATGGCCATATGGTGCGTGTCGAACCGCGCCCGGCCTCGTCGCCATAGTCGATCTGCGCCTTCGACTGGCTGCGGATAGTGGCCCGCACGGTATCGAGATCGATATGGGTGACGTCAAGCACCTTGCCGGGACCGATCAGCAAGGTGGAATTTTCCAGTTCTTCGCCCAGTTCATCCGGCACGACAGCGGATATCTTTGCCAGCGCTGCCAGCGCCGCATCCGCCATAGGGCCATCCGCCCTGCCCGCCACCCAGCGAGACCCCAAGACCAGCGCCTCTATTTCCGCTTCGGTGAACATCAATGGTGGCAGCAGATAGCCGGGCCGCAGGACATAACCCACGCCCGCCTCGCCCTCTATATTGGCGCCCTGCGACTGTAATGTCGCGATATCCCGGTACAGCGTGCGCAGGCTGACAGCCGTAGCGCGTGCCAGTTCCGCGCCGCTGACAGGTCTGCGGTGGTTGCGCAGTATCTGCAAGAGATCAAGCAGGCGTTGTGAGCGGGACAAAGACTTCTCCTGATGGACGATTCTACTTGGCCTCTGCTCGATTAACTCTGATATCTTTATATTGATATAATATATTTATCAGACGTTAGTTATCTCAAGAAACGAGTTCTCAATCCTGCTTGTCTATGCTGTCGGGCATATGAACGCGAGAGGACGAGCCGTGCGAAATTTCTGGCACGATAAAGCAGGTAACTTCGGTATTCTTACCGCACTTATGGTTGTACCTATTTTCGGTACCGCCGGTGTTGCGCTCGATATCAGCCAGGCCATGGCCGTCAAGGCCGATCTGCAGCAGCAAGCAGATGCAGCCGTGCTGTCATCCGTCGCGAAAATGTCGGCCTATGTCGAAGCGGCCCGAAAAATGTCGGGCGACGGCGCCATCGAGCTTCCCAACGACGAGGCACTGGACTTTTTCAATAAAGAGGCCGTCGGCCGCGACGATTTCGATGTTGATGCCGTCAAATTGACAGTCGAAAAGGTCGGCAATGTGGTTCAGGCCGCCGTCACGTATCAGGCAACCGTCAACACTTCGCTGACGCGCATACTTGGCAAGGAATTCGTGACCGTGTCCGGCAAGGCCACGGCGAAGTATGAAACGGAAATGTACAGCGATTTCTATCTTCTGCTGGACAACACGCCTTCGATGGGCGTCGGCGCTACGCCGAAGGACGTCGCCAAAATGGTGGCCAATACCAGCGACCAATGCGCCTTTGCCTGCCATATCGTCAAAGATGGCGTGGCCGATCAGAACGACTATTATTCCAAGGCGAAAGAACTGGGCGTCACGACGCGCATCAACGTGGTCGCAACAGCAACCGCGAGCCTGATGGACACGGCCGTCGCCACCAGAAAGAACGTCAACCAGTACAGAATGGCCGTCTACACTTTTGGAGAAAAGGGAGAGGACACAAAACTTCTTGAAGTTTCCCCCCTCAGCGCCGATCTTGCCAACACCAAGAAGAAGGCAAGTGCCATCGACCTTATGTCGATTCCGTATCAGAGCTACAACAACGACCAGATGACCGATTTCGACCGCGCGATGACGCAGATCAGCGACAAGATCGGACAACCCGGCAATGGCACGAGTTCCGCCAGCCCGGACAAGGTTTTGTTCTTCGTATCTGACGGCGTCGGCGATAGCTACAAGCCCACCGGCTGCACCAAGAAGCTGACCGGTGGCCGCTGTCAGGAGCCTATCGACACCAAACTCTGCACGGCCTTGAAAGAAAAGGGTTACCGTATCGCGGTGCTTTACACCACCTATCTGCCGCTGCCGACCAACGACTGGTACAAGACCTGGATAAGGCCATTCCAGTCGCAGATCGGCACCAGAATGCAGGAATGCGCATCGCCCGGCCTGTTCTTCGAAGTCAGCCCGACGGAAGGCATAACCGATGCCATGGCCGCTCTTTTCAAACGGGTTATCACGTCACCACGCCTGACGAGCTAGCCTTCCTTCGAGAGCGACAACGGATAAAAATGCTGATGCGGGCCGAGCGCCCGCATCTTGCGTTTATCCCTGTCGTGCGGGCAAAAACCCAAGGCCTGAGAGCGTTGCTGTGGCCTGTCATTTGGCTAATCATGTGTCAGCGGCTTGAACCAAACCGCATCCGACACACTTATCCCTGTGACATTCCCGCCCCGCGACCACGCGGGCCAACTCCCAAAACGGAGCAACATCATGCACACAGTGAACGCCAATGGCGCACATATTCCAGCTCTCGGCTTCGGCACGTTCCGGATGCCGGATGACGATGTTCACCGCATCCTCCCGGAGGCCTTGAAGCTAGGCTTCCGCCATGTCGATACGGCGCAGATTTACAAGAACGAAGCGTCCGTTGGTGATGTCATCGCCAAATCCGGCATCGCGCGTGGCGACATCTTCCTGACCACGAAGGTCTGGGTAGACAGGTACAAACACGCTGATTTCATCAAATCCGTCGATGAGAGCCTGACCAAGCTGAAAACCGATTATGTCGATCTTCTGCTTCTGCACTGGCCAAAGAGCGATGTGCCCCTGGCAGAACGGATCGGTGCGCTGAACGAAGTCCACAAGGCTGGTAAAGTCCGAAACATCGGCATTTCCAACTTCAACGTCGCGCTGACGGACGAAGCCGTGAAGCTATCCGACGCGCCGATTGCCAACAACCAGATCGAATACCACCCCTATCTCGACCAGACGAAGGTCATCGAAGCCGCCCGCAAAAACGGCGTCTCGATCACGGCCTACTATCTGATGGCGGATGGAAAGGTGCCGCACGACGCGGTGCTGAAAGACATCGGGGCCAGACACGGCAAGACCGCCGCGCAGGTTGCCCTGCGTTGGGCCGTACAGCAACCGGATGTCATCGCGCTTTCCAAAACGGCAACGGAAAGCCGTCTGAAGGAAAACTACGACATCTTCGACTTCGAATTATCGAACGATGAGATGCAGGCAATCTTCGCACTGGCAAAGACCGATGGCCGCATCGTCAATCCCGGTCATCTGGCGCCGGAATGGGATAAATAGGTTCAGAAATACAGCAAAGCACGATCAACGAATGATCGTGCTTTGGAACGCCTGCTTGTCGTCATCCTGGGGCTAGGCCCAAGGGTGACGTTGAGACAGGGGAGTGAAGTGTTCAATCCCCGACTACATCTTAAGAATGCAGCCCATTCACCATCCCAAACACCTGATCGAAATTGCCGTTCTGTGCCGCGAACCGTAAAGGCTTGCAACGTTCCACCACAACTTCCGTCGCTTCCGGCTGGTTGGTCAGAATGTCCATCACCTCAGTGATATAGGCATCCAGCGGCATCGCACGTTCATCGGTCGCCTGATGGTCACCCTGCAAAGTGGTTTGGACGTAGGGCGGGATGATCTCGATGACGTCGACCGAGGTACCCCGCAACTGTTCGCGAATGGCCATGGAATATCCGTGAATGGCAGATTTTGTGGCGCTGTAGGTGGGTGTGGCCACCATCGGCACGAAGGCGAGACCGGACGAGACGGTGAGGACCGCCGCCTTTGGCTTCGTCAGGAAATGCGGCAGCAATGCCGCCGTCAGGCGGATGGGCGCCAGAAGATTGGTGGTGATGGTTTCTTCGGCCACATCGAGGTAATCAGGCGCGGCCTTGATATCCTCATTTTTCATGATGCCGGCATTGTTGATGACAGCGTTGATATCAGGATGGTCGGCGATGAGCTTATCGACGAATGTCCGAATGCCCGCAGCATCGGTGGCGTCCATGGTGGCCCATGCCATGCCTGGATTCGCCGCCGTGACACCCTTCAAGACAGCCTCACGGCGACCGGAAATGATGACCTTGTTGCCGAGAGCGTGGAACGCTTCCGCCAGCGCCCGACCAATGCCGGTGCCGCCGCCGGTGATGAGGATTGTGTTGCCTGTAACGTGCATGGAAGTGCCTTTCCTTGTTGCCTGAGCAAAACCTAGGTACATTGCTCTCCAATGGGTAGTAGGCACCGACAAGATTTATACTTACCTGAAGGAGAGTGTCTGCATGAAAAGGCATCTGGCCGATGATCTCATCGAAGAAAAGCGCAAGTCGCCTCCGCCTGATGAGACTGACCCGGTGATCGAAGCGCTGGTGCGCGACATCATCGCCAAGGTGGCCGACAAGTGGACGATGCTCATTCTGGAGGTTCTGGAAGAAAACGGCACGCTGCGCTTCACGCAAATCGGCCATCATGTGAGCGGCATCAGCCAGAAAATGCTGACGAAAACGCTGCGGCAGATGGAATGCGACGGACTGGTGAAACGCGTGATCCACCCGGTCATTCCGCCGCATGTGGATTATAGCCTGACCGGGCTGGGAAGAAGCCTCGGCAGCGCCTTTTGCGGCGTCTGGATATGGGCTGAAACCCACCATGCGGACATAGAAAAGGCGCGGAAAGCGTTCAGCGAACACACTCCGCGCCCGGCAGTCTGATCACGTATCAGGCGAACTGGCTGAGGCCCGGAACAGATGCGATGACCTGATCCACCGTCTCGTCGCCTGCATGCTGGCGGGCAATGGCGATGGTTTCCTTGGCCAGTGCAGAGATTTCGCTCATGCCGAGACCCTGGCTCATCAGTTGCTGACCAAGACCCATGATGCCGCCGCCACCGATGGCGCTCATCAGACCACCGAGCAGACCGCCGCTGCCCTGACCTTCGCCGTTGAAGCGAGCGACCAGATCGGCACCGCCGGGAATGGATTCGATCATCTTGGCAACCGGGGCGTCATCGGCCTCGCGCTGAAGAAAACCCAGCATCATGCCCAGAGCCTTTTCGGCCTTGTCATGTTCAATGCCGACCTTGTCGGCAACCTGGGTGACGATATCGCTCATATTTTTCCTCCGAACACATAAATGACGTTAACGTCAACGTAAAACAACTGAAGTTTGGACACAAGGTGGGAAATGACGCGGCGATCAAGTTTGCCTATTGCGCTTCGGCAGCTTTATCAAACAGTTGTTGAGCCCGCAGCCAGTTCATATAAGTATATTGCAAAGATTGGATAAAGGGCAGCCACTGCCCGCTATACCGGAGGAACCGCCACATGCTGCAGGACGGAAAGCTCTATATCGGCACGAGCCGCAATGCCGACGACAGCCTGAACAAGGGCGAATATCTGGACCTGCGCTTCGGCAACCGTCATGGCCTCATTACCGGCGCGACCGGCACAGGCAAGACCGTGTCGCTTCAGGTGCTGGCGGAAGGCTTCGCCAAGGCGGGTGTGCCGGTGTTCTGCGCCGACGTGAAGGGTGACCTCTCCGGCATCGCCGCCAAGGGCGAGGCCAAGGACTGGGTGACGAAACGCGCCGAGCAGATTGGCTTCACCGATCTCGCCTTCGAGCAGTTTCCGGTGATTTTCTGGGATCTCTACGGCGAAAAAGGCCACCGCGTTCGCGCCACCATCGCCGAAATGGGGCCGCTTTTGCTGGCGCGCCTCATGGATGCGTCCGAAGCGCAGGAAGGCGTGCTAAACATCGCCTTCAAGATTGCCGATCAGGGCGGATTGCCTCTTCTCGATCTCAAGGATTTGCAGGCGCTGCTAAACTATATGGGTGAACATGCGTCGGAGCTTTCCAACCAGTTCGGCCTCATCTCCAAGTCCTCCGTCGGCTCGCTGCAGCGTGGCCTGCTGGTTTTGGAGCAACAGGGTGCCGAACATTTCTTTGGCGAACCGGCGCTGAAGATTTCCGATATCATGCGCACCACCAGCGATGGTCGCGGCACGATCTCGGTTCTGGCTGCCGATAAGCTGATGATGAACCCGCGTCTTTATGGCACCTTCCTGCTGTGGATGCTTTCGGAACTGTTCGAGGAACTGCCGGAAGTGGGCGATCCCACCAAGCCGAAGCTGGTCTTCTTCTTCGACGAGGCGCATCTCTTGTTCAACGATGCGCCGCGCGTGCTGGTGGAGCGCGTCGAGCAGGTCGTGCGTCTCATTCGTTCCAAGGGCGTTGGCGTTTATTTCGTGACGCAGAACCCGCTGGACGTGCCGGAAACCGTGCTGGCGCAGCTGGGCAACCGCGTGCAGCATGCGCTGCGCGCCTATACACCCCGCGAGCAGAAAGCCGTGAAAACCGCCGCCGACACGTTCCGGCAGAACCCGGCCTTCAGCACAGCGGATGCCATCACGACGCTTGGCACCGGTGAAGCACTGGTTTCGACGCTGGGTGACAAGGGCGCACCGTCTATCGTGGAGCGCACGCTGGTTCGCCCACCATCGGGGAGGGTCGGCCCCGTCAGCGACGATGAGCGCCGCAGCATCATGAGCACCAGCCCGGTCGCCGGTATCTACGACACGGACCTCGACCGCGAATCCGCCTTCGAACTTCTGGCCGCCCGCGCCCAGAAAGCCGCCGATGCAGAAGCCGCCAAACGTGCCGCCGAAGAACAGGCCAGCCAACCGGATACTGCGGCCAGCCGCTGGAAGCTGCCCGGCTTTGGCGACGAAGAGCCAACACAGGCCTCCACCACCGGCGCGAAACGGAAGGCTGGCGGCTATCAGCGCGAAACGGTGATCGAGGCGGCAATGAAGAGCGCAGCCCGCACCGTGGCAAGTTCGGTTGGACGGGCCCTTGTGCGTGGTATCTTGGGGAGTTTGCGACGGTAGGATACGACACGGCCTTCGTCAAAAGACTGTGGTGGTGCCCCTCATTCCTGTGCTTGTCACAGGAATGAGGAAGAGATCATCTCTCCCGATGAAAAATCATTCCCCCGTGATACAGCACATCATCCACGAACTCCCCGTCTGCGGTAAAACCCGTATCGTCCCAATAGTCGATGTGATTGCCATTGACCTCATAGCGCCCTTGATAGGCGCTTTTTCGATTGCCACGCGCTTCGTCATATCGTCCATTCGGCAGCAGTTCCTGGCGAACATGGCCGTCGCCTGTCACCCACATGCCGAGATAAGGGTGCGTCTGATTTTGGGATGTTGAGTTTGTCATCTGTGCCTCTGTGGTGGAGTTGACTGCGGGTGAAATGCCATCGATGGTGGCGGTTGCCAGTGCGATGGCAACCGAGGTCGAGACCATGTTCATCGATTGCTCCCCTCATGAGGCTGTCGGGCGGACAACGATTTCGTTGACGTCGACACCGTCGGGCTGCTCGATGGCAAACCGCACGGCGCGACCGATCGCGTTGGGTTTCAGCGCGATGGAGCGATACCCCTTCATCAGTTCCGCAGCGGCGGGATCGGTGATGGTGCTGGCCAGCTCGCTTTCCACCACGCCGGGGTGGATGCAGGTCACGCGGATATCCGTGTTTTCCTGACGCAGACCATCTGAAATGGCACGCACCGCAAATTTGGTGGCGCAATAGACCGCCGCTGTGGGCGAAACGGCAAGGGCGCCGATGGAGGCGATGTTGATGATCTGCCCGGATTTGCGGCGGGTCATCTCCGGCAACACGGCGGCCACGCCGTACAGCACGCCCTTGATGTTGACGTCGATCATGCGGTCCCACTCATCGACTTTGAGAGACGACATCAGCGACAGCGGCATGATGCCCGCATTGTTGACGATGACGTCGATCGGCCCGAACGCCTTGCGGCCAGCCTCCGCAAAAGCCGCAACGCTATCACGATCCATCACATCGAGCGGATGGGCGATCACCTCGGCACCCGTCTGACGGAGTTCGCTCGCCAACGTCTCGAGGCGGTCTAACCGTCTAGCACCGAGAACCAGCTTGGCGCCCGCAGCGGCCAGTTCACGGGCGATGCCTTCGCCGATACCGCTCGATGCACCGGTGATGAGAACGACTTTGTTCAATGCCATGATGTTTCTCCTGTTTTTCAGCCCGCCTGTCTCGGGCGGCGCTGTTGCGGAGAAGATAATTCACTGCCATTGTCGTGATAACTGCCTCAATATTAACGTCAATGGATAGAAATTCTAACCAATGAATATCGATCTCAATGCGCTCTCGATTTTCTGTATGGTGGCCGAGGAGCGGAATTTTCGCGCCGCGGCTGATCGTCTGGGCGTCACCCGCTCCGCCGTCAGCCAGACCATACGCAAGCTGGAGGAGATGATGGGCATCGCGCTGGTGCAGCGCACGACGCGCAGTGTCAGTCTCACCGAAGCCGGACAGAGGCTTTATGCTGACGTGTCGCCTTCTATAGCCAATCTGGCGCAGGCGGCGCTGGCCACGTCCTCGTTGGGCGGCGCCGTGCGCGGCCAATTGCGGTTGGCCGTTTCCTCAATTGCCGAACGCTTTCTCGCCGGCCCGCTGCTGGCCAGTTTCGCGGCTGCTCATCCCGAGGTCCAACTGGATATTGTCGTCACCGATGAGGAATTCGATATCGTTGCCGAGCAATATGATGCTGGCGTGCGGCTGGGCGAGTTGATCGCGCAGGATATGATCGCGGTTCCCGTCTCCGTCGAACAGCGCCAGCTTCCTGTCTGCTCGCCTGCCTATCGGGATAGGCACGGTGTGCCATCACACCCGGCTGAATTGATCGACCACAGCTGCATCGGCTGGCGTCCCCGCCCCGGCGTGGCACCCTATCGCTGGGAATTTACAGAAAACGACCGCGAATTCGCCGTTGCGGTTCAACCCGAATTCACGACCAACGACATGCAGCTGATGGTCAAGCTCGCCTGCGCAGGCGCGGGCATCACCTTCGGAATGGAAGAAACCTTCCGCCCCTATATCGAGCGCAGGCAGCTGGTGCCGATGCTGGAAGACTATTGCCCAAGCTTTGCGGGCTTCTACCTCTACTATCCCAGCCGCCGCAATCTGGCCCCCAAGTTGCGGGCCTTTATCGATCATGTGAGATTGCCGAGGGGTCTCACTTCCGCTGCGAAACCAGCGAGAAATACGCACCCTGCGGGTCTTGGCAATTGACGATCCAGCTATCACCCGGAACCGGCATCGGGCCGTTGACGACCTTGCCGCCGCCGGTGCTGACGCGGGTGATGGCATCGTCGATACCATCGACGTTGAAATAATAGGCCCAGTGGCAGACGGGTACCTGCGGTGGGCGCTTCATCATGCCGCCGATGGTTTTGCCCTTATGGGCGAACATGCGATACGGGCCCATTTCGCCCATGTCGAAATCATGGTCCATGGTCCAGCCGAAGACATCGCCGTAGAATGCCATGGCGCTATCCACATCATCGGTGAACAGTTCATTCCAGCCGACATGACCGTTCAGCGTGTGGACGTCCTCGGGAAAGCCGCTGCTGTCCATCGGCAGCGGCTTCATGATGCAGAGCACCGCGCCCGATGGGTCCGTTACAACGGCGAAGCGGCCAACTTCCGGGATGTCGCTGGGCGGGCGCATGATCTTGCCGCCTTTCTCTTCGAAGCGTTTTGCCGTGGCATCCACGTGATCGACGGTGACATAACGCGTCCAGTTCGGGGGAATGCCCTCGCCTTTGTGCTCGTCGGTCAGTTCCATCATACCGCCGATGCCCATGCCATTGGCCTCGAAAATCTCGTAGCCCATCTCCGGTGAGCCGAAATCCTTGACGTCCCAGCCGACGACGTGGCTGTAAAAGCGTCCTGCTGCGTCCTTGTTTGGCGTCATCAATTCTGCCCAGATGAATTTTCCATGGGTATCCGACATTGCTTTTTTCCCTTTTTAGACGCGGCGGAATTGCGACGACATGAATTGCTTGAAGCTTCCATCCGGCTGCAACACGCTGCCGGAGAAGGTGCGATTGTTATCGTCGTGCAACGTTATGATGTCATGATAGGTGGCGATTTCGCCGCTGCCATCGAATTTCGGGCCTTGTGCTTCCAGCACCAGCGTCTTGCCATCCGGTTCCAGCCAGCCCTTGTAGACCCAGAGCGTCGTCATCATCGAGCCGATCCACGAACCGACAAAATGGCCTTTGGCGGGGTCGAAACCCAGCGTGATGATCGCCTCCATCGGCGTTCCATCCGGCATTTTGCCCTTGCCGTCGCTGGCGATCCAGAGCCCGCCGACGGAGCGGATGGTTTCTGTAAACCGCTGCTGGGGTTCGTTTGGATCGTAGTCCTCATAGCCCGTGCTGGACACCATCTCCCAGTCGCCCACGAGGCGCTCCAGAAATGCGTGCTCCTTTTGCGGCTTTGCGCTTTCCATTGGTCTCTCCTCCCTTGGAATTTAGTGGCAGCAGGTGCTGGCCTTCGGCGCGTCCTCATACTGGTCGTGGCGGCGCACCCAGTTCATGGTGCCCTCCTCGTTGCGGCCCTTGGGCACGAGGTCCAGCAGCATCAGTGTCGTCAGCGTTTGCTCCGCACCGCGGGCATAGGTGGAATAGGTATGGAAGACCTTGCCATCCCTGTCTTTCACAAAGACGCTGGTGCCGTGCAGGTCCTTCAGATCGCCCATGGCGGGCATGTTTGTGTAATTGTACTGGATGGTGCCGGAGGCGACGTCCTCATCGCGAAACGAAGCCTGATAGTCGTAATTGAAATCGCTGTCCTGCGCTGACACCCAGGGGAATTTCCAGCCCATTCGGGCCTTGTACGCCTCAATCTTGTCCAGCGGCGCGCGGGATGCGGCGACGAAGGCGACATCGCCCGCTTTCAGATGCGCCATTGCCCCATCCACATGGTCGGCAAAGAAGGAGCAGCCGACACAGCCCTCTTCCCAATCCGGCGCGAGCATGAAGTGGTAGACGATGAGTTGGCTGCACGTGCCCAACAGCTCGCCTAGCGATTGGGGGCCTGAAGCGGTGTCGAAGATATAGTCCTTCGTCACCGGCTCCCACGGCAATGCGCGGCGCGCTTCGTTCAAGCGGTCACGGGCGCGGGTGAGTTCTTTTTCCTGCGCCAGAAGCGCCTTGCGGGCCTCCAGCCACTCCTCTTTGGAAACGACAGCATGCGGCATGATCTAGTCCTCCTCGATCTTACAGCTGCACAAGCAAAGCGTCTTTCAGGGTTGCGGGTTGGCTGACGCCCTACCCCATTACCATCAAAATGAATTTGCTTGACTAATTACGTTGATATCAACATATATTGCCTATGTCAAATACAGCGGTGATTCCTTTTTCAACCACACTTCTGGTCCGCGACACCTGCCTGTGCCTGCATGCACAGCGGGCAGCGCGCGCCTTGGCGCGCCGTTTCGACATTGCATTGAAGCCGGTGGGTCTAACGAATGGACAATTTTCGCTGCTGATGTCCCTCAACCGCCCCGAGCCGCCGCACATGGGGCCGGTTGCGAACCTTCTGGCCATGGACCGCACGACACTGACGGCGGCGTTGAAACCATTGCAGAAGCGCGGCCTTCTCTGCGTCGAACCCGACCCGAAAGACAAGCGCGGCAAGCGGCTGAAACTGACGCCGGAAGGCATGGCCGTGCTTGCCTCCGCCGTTCCCATCTGGACACGCACGCATGGCGAGGTCGAGGCGCAGATCGAAAGTGGAGATGCGGACCGGCTGCGGCGGGACCTTGTGGATTTGGGGTAAAGGCCCGAACCTACCCCCGCAACAACGCCGCAATGCGCGGGTCTCCAGCAAAATCCTCCACCGCAAAACCGATGCGCCGCATGGGAAATTCGCACAGCGCCTGAATACCGGTTTTGGCCAGCCGAATGCGCCAGTTGATCCGCTCCACGGGCTGTTTTCTTGCAAAAGCACGTGGAAAGAGAACCGCTATATTCAGCCCACCCTCGGGATCGCGAACGGATTGGTAGAGGATAGCTTCGACGTCCGCCGCGCGTGCCGTGTCGGCAAGCGCCTGACACGCCTCATAGTCGGTTGGATGGGTCCAGATGGCTTTATCTGCGGATAGAGGTGGCGTCGTGAGATCGATGGCGGAAGGCGTCACTATCTCGGCTGAAAAGGCAGTGTACTCAGCCGCGTTGCCGGGCAGCGGCGTGGCTGGCGATTCCGCGTAGAACAGCAGGCGGTAGAATGCCATTTCGGCCAGCGCCGTCTCTACACTTTTGGCGGCATAGTAGACGCCCTTGCTCCACCCTGCCCGGCGGAAGCGCGAACCATAGGGATAGGCGGCGTCATAACGAAAGGGTGTGGCCAGCAAATAATCGAGACCTGCGCACTCCGGCGGAAAGCGACGTTTGCTTCCCTCCAGAATATCTTCCAGCAGGGATTGCTCCTCCACGGTATCTACAAGCTTCATGGTGGAGACCTGATGTTGCGCCTCCACAAGCCGCCACCAAGGACCTGATACGGCGCGCTTTTCAGATTGGAGCGCGTCGGGCGTCCAGATAGGCAAGGACATCGAGCAATCCAGTGATCGTTGTGAGTTTTTCTGCAGGCACAGCTGCGAGCGCATCGTTGTGATTGCGCAGCCATGCGCGCGCCGCTGTTTCATCTCCACCGACGATAGCATCGAGCGAGCGGAAGACGCGTATCAACAAGACGGAAAGCTCGAAGGCTTTGCTATTCGGCTCAAGAATGAAATCAAGCCGCTTCATGCGCGATACAGTGGGCGCCGAGACACCGAGAATATCGGCAATGCGCGCCGCATTCAGGCCCAGCCGCTCTGCGGCCGAGACAACTGCCTTGGTCACGACCCTGCCCTGCTCGGCGTGATCAGAAACGGGTTTTATCTGGATATTCATCTACGTATCCTTTCCATGGAAAGAATATAGCCTATTTCCTTCTGAAAGCAAGAAGGGCCGGCGATGGCCAGCCCTTCTGTGTCGAAAATCACGGGGGACGAGATTAAGCGACGGAAACTGGAACCTCGGTGGAGGTGCGCAGCGCGTGGGAGTAAGGGCAAACGATATGCGCCTTCTTGACCAGATCCTCAGCCGTTGCCTTGTCGAGGCCGGGGATGTTGACCTTCAGCGATACGTCGATGCCGAAGCCCGTGCCGTCATCCCGAGGGCCAACGCCAACGCTTGCCGTCACGGTCGTGTCTTCAGGAATCTTGACCTTTTCCTTGCCAGCGACGTTCTTCAGTGCGCCGAGGAAGCAGGCAGAGTAGCCAGCTGCAAAAAGCTGCTCGGGGTTGGTGCCAGTTGCACCGTCGCCGCCCAGTTCCTTCGGAACTGTCAGCTTGACGTCCAGAACGCCGTCTGCCGACTTGGCGTTGCCTGCACGGCCGCCGGTTGCACTTGCCTGGGTGGTGTAGAGAATAGCCATGTCATTCACTTCCTTCGGTTGATGTTGACACCCATATAGCTCACAATTTAATTGTGCGCAATATAATTTTGCACATTGAGATATTTTTCTATCTCTGGCATAAGAATTTGGAAGATTGCGTTGCCTTTTGCATGTGGCAGGAACCGAGTGACGGGATAAATTGTTCCCTCTCCAGCCGCATATTTGGAGCCCACACAATGGATGACGGAACGATGGAAGGCCTTCTGAGGCTCGACCTGCAAATATGTTTTGCGCTTTACGGCGCAGCGCATGCCTTCAACCGCGCCTACAAACCCCTGCTCGACCCGCTGGGCCTGACCTACCCGCAATATCTGGTACTGATGGCGCTGTGGGAAAAGGAGACGGCCACCGTCAAAACACTGGGTGAAATGCTCGGCCTCGATTCCGGCACGCTCTCGCCGCTTCTCAAGCGTCTGGAACAAGCGGGCATGATTACCCGCAAGCGTGGCACGGTGGACGAACGTCAGGTGCTGATCGCATTGACACCAGAAGGTGCCGACATGAAGAAAAAAGCCGCCTACGTCATGCGCTCCATTGGTGAAGCGACGGGGTGCAGCCTGGACGAGTTGGGGCAGTTGCGGGATCGTTTGAATGCGCTGAAGGAGAATTTGGTGAAGGCGTAAGGGCAATTTATGGTCTTAGTTTTACGCTCAGCGGAGGGGAAAAGATGCGCTGAACGTAAAGTCCGGATTTGGCCCGTTGCCGTCATCATGTCTTTTGGTAGGATCGCGTATGGCTAACCTTGATCTAACAGCTTTGTCAGAGGCAAGAGACCGATTGCTTTCGGTAGCCATTGAACACTTTAGTGTTGATCCCAATGTGCTGGGCCTGTTCGTTTCCGGCTCACTTGCAGCGGGCAATTCAGACGCCTACTCCGATATAGACCTTCGCGTTGTCGTACGTCATGAACGCCATAACTGGTTTGTAGAGAATCGTCAGGACTTTCCGAAACAATGGCCTGGCTTCCTGTTCAATGAGTGGATGCCGGGCGCTCGTCACTGTGTTTCGCATTTTCGCCTATTCAACAAAGTCGATATATTCTATCTGGATGCTGCGGCGCTCATGCCTTCACCATGGTATCGGCTGCCTGTGATCATTCACCACGATCCTGAAAAGATTGTCGCTGGCCTTCTTGATCACTCCAAATATCTAAATTTTGCGGTAACAGCAGATGACATCGATTTTTCCATAAGCAAGGGGCTAGCGGCAGCGCATGAGGCATACAGGCGAGCCAAGCGCGGAGAACTCTTTTACTCACAGACTTTGCTGGATGAACTGCGTCAACACATAATGAAGTCGGACGATTGGCTTAACGACCGAACGCCTGAAACCACGGTAATAGCTAAATTTGACCGACGATCTAGCCCGGATATATGCCAAGCCCTTAAGAGTTCTTATTGCGAATATGATGCCGATATGATCCTCGGCGCACTTGGTCGGCTATTGGTGGTTTATCGCGGCCAAGTTATGCATTTGCATAAACGGTTCAAACTAAGCCGTCCCTTAAAGAATGATCTTGCGGCGCTGGCTGCCTGCTGGGCATGACCGCTGTTGGCGCGATGCGGAAGACGGCCTCCGGCCCTTTGCCGACATCTGAGTACATGATAGGCGAGATTATTGCCTTTGCAGCCCCACAGGATCAAGCATTTTGAAAAAAGCTCTGGTTGTCATTGATATGCAGATGTACGCGCAAGACCGCCTCGATGGAGGGCGGGATCATGTCAATGGCGATGCTGCCGTCAAGATCGCCGCGTTGGCTGCGAAATTTCGTAAGGACGGTGATACCGTCATCCATGTTCATCATGGCGACCCCAATCCGGCATCGCCTATGCACCCAGGCGCACCGGCACAACGGGTGATACCGGGACTCGAACCCCTTCGTGGGGAAACGGCTTTTGTCAAAAGCACATCATCGCCCTTCGCATCGACCGACATGGAAAACTATCTCCGGGACAATCGCATCGACACTCTTGTCGTCACGGGTGCCGTTGCAGGTTACTGTGTTAACACGACCGTTAGAGTTGGCTCGGATCTTGGGTTCAATATGATCGTGGTCCGTGATGCCGTCTTGGGCTTCGACCTTCCCGATGAAAATCTGTCGGCTCGCGTGATCTTTGATGTCTCCATGGCCCATCTCAAATCGGATTTCGCCAATGTTGTCGACAGCCCCGAAATCATAACATCCCTTGAATGACCGCAATTGGCGCGATACGGAAGACGGCCTCCGGCCAATTGCGGACTTAAGACTTCTACAATGGGCCGAGTGCAGCCCGCATGGATGGGGAATTAAACAACGACCAACTCTTCACAAATGATCCGTTGTGCCGTCGACAGATCAATGAAGTTGACATGGTCGGGGTCGACCTTGGTTCGGAAATTTTCGCAGAAATAGAGCGTGTCGACATCTTCAAGTTTTTCGAACCATGCCTCTACCAACGCGTCGAAGCTCGGCTCCGGCCAGTTGGGTGCCTGCGTGGGAAAAGAGACGACGAACCGCTTGATGAGCTTTGCCTCGGGTATGGCGAAGAGAAGCGGAGCGTGGACGTCACGGCGATATGCCTGAAACTCTTCGACGCTCATTCCTGGTTTCCGCTTGAACGTAATTGCTATCTTTATCATTCCAAACCTCGGCTTCCTAAAGTGACAGGAAGATCGGTAGCAGCTAAACATGGGGACGATCTATAAGCGTTCGTCCCCAATTTATCTGCGATTGTCCCCAATGTTGACCGATCCTCTCTCTGAAATCCTCTCTTCTCTCAAAGCACGCACCTACGTCGCAGGCGGCTACGATTTCGGCGGCAATTGGTCCATCCAGTATGACATGCACGATGGCATCAAATGCTTTGCGGTCGTCGCAGGTCAATGCTGGCTTGAGGTCGATGGGCACCTGGAGCCGATCCAGCTGCATGTCGGGGATTGCGTGCTGCTGCCGAGTGGACGCCGTTTCAGGTTGGCAAAGGACCTAGCGTTCAAGTCGATCGATATCACTGAGCTTTCAGAAATGGACTGGCGCGGCGGCATTGCGACCGTTGATGGCGGCGGGGATACTTTGGTTCTTGGCGGTCACTTCGCCTTTTCAGGGGAACACACAACGATGCTGCTTGGCGCAATGCCGCCCATCTTCCGATTGCGGGAGGATGGGGACAAGGAGGGACTTCGATGGGTGCTGGACCGCATGCGGCGCGAACTGACGGACAAACGACCAGGCAGCGTACTGATCCTGCAAAATCTTGCTCAGCTTCTTCTAGTGGAGGCTCTCAGGCTTTATCTCGCTCATGGCACCGGTAGGGTGTGCGGTTGGTTGTTCGCATTGGGGGATTCACGCCTCGCGCCTGCCGTCATTGCTATGCACGACAACCCTGGCGCTCACTGGACGCTGCCGTTACTTGCAGAACGGGCAGGAATGTCACGATCCAAATTCGCTCAGCGCTTCAAGACCGTAACGGGGTTATCGCCAATCGATTACCTCCTTCGATGGCGGATGCTTCTGGCGTGCGACCGTCTGACTGCGAGACGCGAGACGCTATCGGCGATTGCTCTATCCTTGGGACACAGTTCCGACGCTGCGTTCCGAACCGCGTTCAAGCGGGTAACCGGTCAATCCCCGGGGAGATTTGTCGGTTGAGATGACGAGGTGTGCCGAATCTGGCGTCTGCGATTATCCGGGATCAGAGCCCCATTGGCCTCACGCACCATCTTCGGTATCAGAAACACACCCACGAAATACCAAATGATAGCGACGTAATACAGGCACTCAAAAACCAGATTCCAGCCTATGAAAAACGGCAGGAACAGCACGGTCACACCCAAAGCGAGCTGGATTTGTGCAGATCTCTTGTAACCGAGATAGAAGCGGTGAAATCCAAGACAGCCACCGCCGCCCATGAAGAAAAGAAGATAGGCGACCCATGTGATCTTGCGATCGGGAAGCTTGGTCAAGTCCGGCGCACGAGTTGAAGTGTTACCAGCGCTGCGTGAAATCTTCGGCACATTGACCAATGACGCATTCTCCAGACGTATTTGCAGGAGGATCATCGCGTCGATGACGAAAATATCAATCAAAAATTGAATTTAAAAAATCACTACAACAAAAAACCCAGACGACCGATAAGCCGTCTGGGTTTTTGTCTAAGGTCAATGGTTCACCTTACTGCCAAACCACAACCCGCGCCTTGTTCGGCACGCGGTCGTAGAGGTCGATGATATCCTGGTTCATCAGGCGGACGCATCCTGAGGATACGGCCTTGCCGATGGAATTCCATTCTGGTGAGCCGTGAAGGCGGTACAGTGTGTCCCTGCCGTTCTGGAAAATGTAGAGCGCGCGGGCGCCGAGCGGGTTTTTCAAGCCTGGTGGCATGCCACCGTTCTTGGAGGAGAACTTGACCAGTTCCGGCTGGCGGGCAACCATTTCGTCTGGCGGTGTCCACTTTGGCCATTTCTGACGCCACTGGATGACGCCCTCGCCCGACCATGCGAAGCCTTCGCGGCCGATGCCAACGCCGTAGCGCATGGCGGAACCACCGGGTTCGACCACATAGAGGAAGCGCGAGCGCGTATCCACGACGATCGTACCTGCGGGTTCGCCCGTCGGGTCGACCACGCGCTGGCGATAATAGCGGCGATCGATCTTCTGGTAGGGAATAGCTGGGATGACGAAGCCGCCATCCTCAACGGTGCCATACATGACGGCAAGCTCTGCATCGGAAATGCCGCCAGCAAACATCGAACGGAAATCGCCCGCGAAGTTACTGGCAAGGCTACCCGGCTCAACGCTGTTGAAGGGTCTGACGCCGGAGGAGGCGCAGCCCGCCAGAAGCGATGCAGAGGAGAGGCCAAGAAGGGAAAGGAAGGTACGTCTGGAAAGGTCTGTGTCGGTGCTCATCATAAGGCCGTTTTTCTCACATCGAAGCGACTGGGGCAGATGTTGCGCGGGTTTGCGGGAACCATCCATCAATTTCGCTGTACGTCGTTTGTTCCACGACAAATCAGGTATTGGTATAGTGGTTAATACATACCTAAAGGCCAGATGCGCGTCCTCAACATAGGGCTATTCGCCAAGCATTCTTTTCGCGCGTGATCAAATAACCACAATCGGCGCGCCCTGCGGCACCCGATCATAGAGATCGATGACATCCTGATTGAGCATGCGGACGCAGCCGGATGATGTTGCCTTGCCGACGGACTGCCAGTCAGGGGTGCCGTGAACGCGGTATAGCGTGTCCTTGCCGTCCTTAAAAATATAAAGCGCCCGGGCACCGAGCGGATTGTTGAGACCGGGAATCATGCCGCCATTGGCAGCGGAAATCGAAGCCAGCTCCGGTTGTCGCTGCACCATCTCGTCTGGCGGCGTCCAGCGCGGCCATTTGGCTTTCCATTGTATCTTGCCGCGACCGGCCCAGGCATAACCATCCCGACCAAGGCCGACGCCATAGCGGACGGCCTTGCCGCCTGATTGTACGAGATAAAGGAAATGCTGCTTGGTATCGACCACGATCGTGCCGGGCGCCTCAGCCGTCTGATAGGCCACGTCCTGACGCAGGAAGCGCGGGTCGACACGGGCATAGGGAATGGCTGGCAGCGTGTGGCCTTCATCGCTGAGCTGATCGTACATCACGCGGTGCAACGGATTGGATACGGGCAGGCCATAGCCAACAGTGTTGCTGCTATAGGCCGGAGACAGACCCGATCCCGTTGGCCGTGCCGTCGATGGCGGGCCATAAAGCTGCTGGAACTGCGAACGAAAGAGGTCCGGCGGGCGGCTATTGATCGAACCGGGCGTCGGCGGCAAGGGTGGGCGTGGAATGGAGCCGACATTGTTGTAATTGAACACTGGCGCGGTTTCTCGCACGAACACATCCGGGTTCATCCGGCTCGTATCCGTCACGAAAAGGCAACCGCCCAGAAGCGGAAGAAGCGCCAGCACCGCATAGGACACAAGGCGACGGCAGTTTTTAAGGGATAGAACTGTCATTGAACCGCTTCACAGGGAGTCATCGTTGGCACAACAATGACGCTCCCGGCTGGCGCGAGGCTGGAGGAATGGTCAGTTCGGGATGCTATCAGGCAAACTGGTTGAAGAAACGAATGCTTTCGACGACCGCACCCGGCACAACACCATTGTGACTGCCCGGCAGAAGCTTGTTGTCGATCTGCATTCCGGCCGAGCGGACGCGCTCCATCAAGAGCTTGTGGTCAGCATCGAACGGACGTTCCTCGGTGCCACGCAACAATAAGGTCGGGCATTTCAGGCTGGGTCCGAAACATACCGAAGAGCGCATGATGAACTCTTGCGGGTTGCCATCATCGAAGCAAACCTCGTCGGAGTAACGGTTGAAATAGCGCCAGGAGTTGACGCCCGCAGACACGGGCACGGCAGCGCGAAACTTGCGCGTCATCGAGGCCAGCAGCGCCAGGGTGCCGCCGTTGGAATGGCCTGCGAGAAACAGACGGTTCTGGTCGATACCGGGAAGATTTTCGAGATAGGATGCCGCCGCCAGCGCATCGGATGTCTCGTCGTAAAAGCCGGAATAATTGCCTTTTTGGCCGTTTTCACCCCGGAAAGACGGCAGCAGCACGACAAACCCCGCCTCCCAATAGGGCTTCATCAGTGCCCAATGGCCATCGCCTGTGGCGTTTCCGCCATGAAGGAAAAGCACGGCGGGTTTGGGCTTTGCCGACGGTGTGTAGTTCGATAGCCAGGCGACAAGCTCGATGGAGCCGTTCGGACCTCCGGGGTAGGTCACGCGCTTGCCATCCTGCGGCGTGCCGAGCGGCGAGGATTTCTCCGGCGCCGAAATCTTGCGCAACAGATGCGTGCGGAACCGTCTGCGGGCGGTTGCGTAATCGAGATCTTCCAGGGGCATCGTGCCAGGCATCGTCAAGCTGGCGTGGGCGTGCGGAACGAGACATGCCGCTGCCGAAAATCCCGCCGCTCCCATCAGAAGGGCGCGGCGCGTGATGGGGCTGGAAACGGTATCGGACGACGGAGAGTATTTATTCGGCATATGCGATGACCCGGAACAGCGTTGCGCACATTTCAATTTCACCATTGACCCATTCAATTGTCCACTCACTGTTTCGGGAAACAGAGGAGGTCTATTCAGATTTCTCATCAATCATCGCCATAAGTGTGGCGAGCCTGTCA
Source organism: Hyphomicrobiales bacterium (assembly GCA_900472925.1). GTDB lineage: Bacteria > Pseudomonadota > Alphaproteobacteria > Rhizobiales > Rhizobiaceae > Agrobacterium. The sequence continues at coordinate 50,176 of UCJU01000020.1, read as the reverse complement.
GCCTCCGAGGGTAATTTATCCGCCCTCAACCTCGCTATGCGAGGAAACCGCATGGCGACCCCGGATTTGTGGCGGTTGGAGCGATTGATGCCTTCAAAAGCCACCTCCAGAACGAAGCCAAACTCCGGTGTGGCGCGCACGGCACGAACAGGGCCGAAGCGTTCGACGGTGTTGTCGCGCACGAACTTGTCCAGCACTTCCAGTTCCGCGTCGGTAAAGCCGAAATAGGCTTTGCCAACAGGCACCAGTTGCTCACTGCCATCATTGTCTGCCCAGACACCGAAGGTGAAATCCGAGTAATAGCTGGACCGTTTGCCGTGGCCGCGCTGCGCATACATCATCACAGCATCGATGTTGAACGGATCACGCTTCCATTTGAACCATGGCCCCTTGGCGCGGCCAGCCTGATAGATGCTGTCCTTGCGCTTGATCATGACGCCTTCGATGACGGGATCAGGCGGTGCTTTTCGCAAAGTATCCAGCTCATCCCAGCTGGAAAAAGGCACAAGCGGCGACAGGTCGAACCGGTCATGCGGGGCGTTGTCGATGATATGCTCTAGCTTTTGGCGACGCTTCAGAAATGTCTGCTCACGAATGTCTTCTTCGCCTTCGAACAACAGGTCATAGGCGCGGATGAAGGCGGGATATTCCTCCAGCATGCGACCCGTCACGGTCTTTCTGTTCAGCCGCTGCTGAAGATCGGAAAAGGTGCGCGTGGCGATGTTGGAACGGGCCGTGCCGCCGATCAGCAATTCGCCGTCCATCACGCCTTCGAAATTGATGCGCTCCAATACATCCGGAAACGCGCCCGAGATGTCGTCGCCGGAGCGGGAATAGAGCTTTCTCGTTTCGCCGGAACGGGAAAGCTGAACGCGAATGCCATCCCATTTCCATTCCGCAACGAAGTCCTGCGGATCGAGATTTTGCAGATCATTATCGCCGACAGGGGTGGACAGCATGACGGAGTGAAAAATCGCAGGCGTTGCCAGAACCGGCCGTTCGGCCTTGCCTTCCAGCCACGCAAATAACGGCTCGTAGGGCGGGGTGAGACCATGCCACAAGGTCTCGATCTCAGTGATGTCCCTCCCCCCGAAATCGGCCAGCGCCTGGCGGGCAAGACGTGCGGAAACGCCAATGCGCAGCCCACCCGTGACGAGTTTGAGAAATGCAAACCGTGAAGAGGTTTCCAGCCTGTCCAAGAGGTCGCGCACGGCGGAGCGAACCTCGGTGCGGCCCAGCGAATTCATCAGATCGACGATCTCACCAAGGCCGGGATCGTTGGCGTCCGGAACGTCCGCATTCTGGCTCGTGTCCCAGACCAGTGCGATGGTTTCGGCCAGATCACCGACGTAATCATAGGAATAACGAAACAGGACGTCGTCCATGCGCTCCAGCACCAACTCACGCAGCATGGCTGGCTTGACGCTCTTCAAGTCCAGCGTACCGGCGATGGCGGCAAGGCCGTAGCCACGGTCAGGGTCGGGCGTATCGCGGAAGTAATCCGCCAGCAACTTGAGTTTGCCGTTTCGGGAAGGGGTCAGGACGAGGCGGTCGAGCAGCGTTGCGAAGGGCTTCATGGGTGGGGATGCTCCCCGTGGTGGAAAACTGCGGGTGGGATACCCCCCTCTGGTCTGCCGACCATCTCCCCCTCAAGGGGGGAGATCGACTCGTTGAGGCCTATCGCCCATCTTTGACGTGGTGGATAGAGTGGGAAGCGTGCGTCTTGCCGATCTCCCCCCTTGAGGGGGAGATGTCCGGCAGGACAGAGGGGGGTAAGCCGCGAATTCCGCACCATCAATCCCCCTCATCCTCATAACCCACCAGATGCAATGGCCGTGCCGGAATGCCCTGCAACTCGCACCAGCGCACCAGCGCTTCCTCGCGCCCATGCGTGACCCAAACCTCTGATGGTGCGACTTCCTTGATGGTCTCCAGCAATTCGGGCCAGTCGCAATGGTCGGAGATGACAAGCGGCAGTTCGACCCCGCCCTGCTTGGCGCGCTGGCGCACCATCATCCAGCCGGAGGCGAAGGAAATCAGCGGCTCGTTGAAACGGCGCGCCCATTTTTCCTGGAAAGCCGAGGGTGGCCCGACGACGATGGCGCCCTTGAACTGAGCCGGGTTGCTCTTTTCCAGGGTGGCGGGACGCAGATCGCCAAGGTCGATTCCTTGCGAAATATAGTAGTCACACAGCTTTGCCAGTGCACCATGGATGTAAACCGGCTCGGAATATCCGTTGTCACGCAGCAGCCTCAGAACACGCTGTGCCTTGCCCAGAGAATAAGCCCCGACGAGGTGAGTGCGCTCAGGGAACTGCTTGATCGATGTCAGAAGTTTGGCAATCTCGCGGCCGGGCTTGGGGTGGTGGAAAACCGGGAGGCCGAATGTCGCTTCGGTGATGAACACGTCGCACTTCACCGGCTCGAAGGGCGCGCAGGTCGGGTCTACGCCGCGCTTGTAATCACCCGATGCGACGATACGCGTGCCGTCGTGCTCGATGGAAATCTGCGCCGAACCCAGAACGTGACCGGCGGGATGAAAGCCGACTGTCACACCGTTAACCTCGACAGTCTCGCCGAAACCGATGGCCTGTTCACTGCCGGTAAAGTCCTCACCGTAGCGGATGCGCATGATATCCAGGGTTTGGCGCGTTGCCAGTACCTTTTCATGACCGGCGCGGGCGTGGTCGGAGTGGCCGTGGGTTATCAGCGCCCGTGGAACAGGGCGGACTGGGTCGACGTAGAAGTCACCGACCGGGCAATAGAGACCCTTTGGCGTGGGGTTCAGCAGTTTCTCTGGCTTCATATGCGCTATCATTTGCGGCTGGTGACGGGGAAACGCGTGCCGCAGCAACACGTTCCTCGCACCGCAATGTTTTCAGCGCGTCCTTACTCAACCGCCGCTGCAGGTTTTTCGACCGCCGTGGCTGGCAGTTTGATGTTTTTCAAACACAACGCTGCAATCAGGCCGATAGCCGCTGTCGCTGCTGCGGCGTAAAACAGCGGTGTGAAGGCGCCCGCATAGAGATTGGCAACGGCGCTTTGGGACGCGGCGGGAAGTTCTGCCAACATCTTGGGCGTCAACTCCTGGATTTTGCCAACGCCCGGAATATCCACACCACCGCCCTTGAGGTTGGAAGAAATAATCGCGCCATAGACGGAGATCGCAATGGCAGCACCGCCCATGCGGGTCAGGGCCACCGCCCCGCTTGCCGCACCGATATCCGCTTTTGGCGCCGAATTCTGAACCGCGATGATCGGCGCCTGCTGGCCAAGCCCCACGCCAAGCCCCTGCGCAAATAGAATGATCGCGATGATGTAGAGCGGCGTGCCGGCGTGCATCTGTGACAGAGACAGCATCGCGACAACGGCCATGGAAAGACTGATGACGGAGAATATCTTGTAGCTGCCAGTGATCGAAATCAGGCGTCCCGCCGTCAGAGAGCCCATCACGATGCCGCCGGTGACCGCGATGAAGAACAGCCCGGCGGACGATGGCGAAAGGCCGGTCGTCGTCTGCAAGAACAGCGCGTAATAATTGACCATGCCGATGCCAAGACCGCCGCTGATCAGCGAGATCACCATGAACAATGGAAAGGTGCTGTCCTTGAACAGTCGCAGCGGCACGACGGGCTCGAGCGCACGGCGCTCCACCTGCACCCAGAGATAGGCAGTGACGACGGCAAAGGCGACGATGCAGAGGCTTTTCCAGGCGAAGATCGAACCGAAGAGCTGCGAACTATCCGCCCACAGCACGACGCTGGAAATCGTCAAAGCCAGCAAAAGCGCGCCGAGATAATCGATCTTGGGCTGACGTTGCGGGCGACGATAGGGCAACATCAGCGCAAGCCCGATAAGGGCTGCGATGCCGATGGGCAGGTTGATCAGGAATATCGAACGCCAGCCGAACAGGTCGCTCATCGTGCCACCGAGGATCGGTCCAACGCTGCCCGACGCCATGATGACAAGGCTCGAATAGCTCTGGTAACGCGCCCTCTCGCGCGCTTCGAACAGGTCTGCGTTGACGGAAAAGATCGAGACCATGATACCGCCGCCGCCGAGACCCTGCAGCACGCGGGCAGCGATCAGCGAATCCATCGACCACGCCAGCCCACAGACCAGTGACCCCAGCGTGAAAATGACGATGGCCGACATCATGACGTATTTGCGCCCGAACAGGTCTCCCAGTTTTCCATAAACCGGCATGACAGCGCTGGTGGCGAGAAGATAGGCGGAGCCGATCCAGCCGAAACGTTCCAGCGCGCCGAATTCACCGACGATCGTTGGCAGCGCCGTCGACACGATCTGGTTATCGAGCGTCGCCATGAACATGGCCAGCATCAGGAAAGAAAAGACGACGAGCCTGCGGCGGCGATCGGGAACCAGAGGCGCCACGGGCGTAACGGACATATTCATGGAAAGATCTCACACTTGATGAGAAATTTATGTGCCTTTCGCACATATATGTCAATGGCATATTTCTGGATGTGTGATATTCTCTCCCATACCATCCAGGGGAATCGCAGACATGAACGCGCTGACATCGCTTTCGAAACAGGAACCGACCGACCACGACGAGGTTCTGAGCATCAGCCAGACCATGGGGCGCATGCGCCTGATGATCGGTCGCCGCGTCATTGGGCGTATGGCCATTGCCAAGCTCGCTCCGGGGCTGGAACTATCCCATATCGATGTTCTGGATATCGTTCACCGCGCGGGTGCTGTCGTGACCGTGGGTGCCATTGCCGAGGCGATGCGGCTGGACCCGTCCCGTGGCAGCCGTGTCGTGGCGGAAATGGTAGGTCGTGGCCTTCTCAAGAGAGAGGCGTCGCAGGAAGACGGGCGACGCAGCGTCATCGATATCACGCCGCTTGGCCACAGCATTCTGGAAGAGATGCGCAGCGCGAAAATCAATATTATTCGCGAAGTGGTCAGCGACTGGCCAAGCGATGACGTGGCAGAGTTCGCCCGATTGTTCGATCGCTTTATCGAAAAATTCGAAAAGCGCCTCGCCCCCGATGCCATGGCCCTGATGGCCGCTGCAAAGCCTGACGATGCACGTTGAGTAATCGCGCGCTCGACGAGTGCCCGGTCAGATGCCCGCAGCGTATGACGGCTCGAAAACGCGCACCCCGTTGCGGCCATTCTTCTTGGCTTCGTACATGGCCGCATCTGCCTTTGCCAGCAAGGCTTCCGGCGTCTCACCATCGCTCGGGTAAAAGGCCGTGCCGGACGAGCATGTCACGGTGATGGAGCCATTTTCCAGCGCAATTGGCTCCGCTGCACGTTCACGGATGCTTTCCAGACGCCGTAAGATGCCCTCCTCATTATGTCTGGGATTGCTGAATATGATCGCGAATTCATCGCCACCCAGCCTGACAGCGATGTCGGATGCCCTGATACAACTCGTTATCCGTGCGGCCAGACTGCGTAGAACCTCGTCTCCGGCGGCGTGGCCGTAGTGGTCGTTGATATGCTTGAAATTATCGAGATCGATATAGGTAATGGCCACCAGCCGGTCTTCACGTTTGGCCTCGTGAATGGCGCGGCTGAACTGGCTCCAGAATAGATTTCTGTTGGAGAGGCCCGTCAACGGATCATGATGCGCCATGAAATGCACGCGTTCTTCGGCGCGGCGGCGGTCTATTGCGATGCCGGCAATATTGGTCGCCATGTCGATGATTTCTTTTTCGATTGCGGACGGTTCGCGCACCGTGCCGGAATAGAGCGCGAATGTGCCCAGCAAGACGCAGCCATTGCCCATGATGGGCGTCGACCAGCAAGACCGCAGCCCATGGCGCATGGCGATTTCGACGAAATCCTTCCAAAGCGGATCCTGAAACGTATCGCTGACATAGACGGCCTCGCGGCGCCATGCGGCTGTTCCGCATGAGCCGACCATCGGGCCGATCTCTACGCCGTCGATCAGCGATGTATAGCTTGCGGGAAGAGATGGGGCAGCACCGGTTCGCAGCCGGTCGTGCTCCACCAGCAGGATGGAGCCGGTGAGATTGTCCAGCAGGCTTTCCACCGTCGTCACGATGGCGTCGAGTATGATGGGCAGCGGCTGACCGTGCACGATCATTTCCAAAAGTGCGGCATGGCTGCGCCGCAGCGTTTCCTGCCATTTGGCGGATGTAATCTCGCGGGAAATCCCGGCAAGACCGACGACGTCGCCATCCTCGTTGCGGATGGGAATGCGGGTGCCGGAATACCACCGAACGTTCCCGTCCTTGGAAACGCGCTCCTCGGCCTCGTAAAGCCCTTCCCCCGTGGACATGATGCGTCTGTCCATCTCATCGATGCGTCGCGCGACATCAGGCGGCGCCATATCGTAGATGGTCAGACGACGGCCCTTGATGAAGTCCGGCTCGTGACCGAGACAAGCAAGCGCCGCAGCATTCATGTAATTGTAGTATCCGTCAATATCCTTGAGGAAAACCATCTCGGGAATATGATCCAGAAGATAGGCCATTCTCGAATCGGAAAGACCGACCTTGAGAAAATCCGGAGCCAATGCTTGCGCACCAAAAAAACGAGCGCCATTTTCTTCTCGCATTACGCAACGATCCCTACCTGCAGCAACATTCGTCATCAGCCTTTGCTTTATCGCGCGGAACATAATTCACGGGCATAGACAAAGCCTGAGCGACTATGTCGCAAAATCACTTCTGCTCAATTAAAATAACCTGAAACACTGTAGATATCGTGAAACTGATCTACGCGTGAACAATAGTTACGCGACATGACTACAGATAAACTTAATTTGTAAAAATGCAATCAAAAGATGCAATTGAAATGAAGAGGCAACCCATATTCCGGCTTCCGTTTCAGCCCCGGCGGCAATAGGTTGGAGCGAGCAATCGAGGAGAATTGAGAATGCTGACGATCTATGGGGTTTATCGTTCCCGTGCCACCCGCACGCTGTGGCTGGCTGGAGAGCTCGGGCTTGATTTCAAACACGTGCCGGTCATCCAGGCCAGGCGCCTGAGCGACCCCACCTCTGCAGAAGCGCCCGTCAACACGCTGACGCCGTCCTATCTTTCCATCAATCCCATGGGCACCATTCCCTGCATCGACGACGACGGTATGGTTCTTTACGAATCGATGGCGATCAACCTTTACCTGGCCCGCAAGCACGGCACCTCGCTTGCCCCTTCGGATCTGGTCGAGGATGCGCAGATGATGCAGTGGTCATTCTTTGCCGCAACCGAACTCGAGACGAACGCCCTGAAGATTTCCTCTACCGTGGCCGAAGGGCTGGCAAACAGCGATGCCGGGCAGGCCGTCATGGACGTGGCGGCGCGCATGTTGCGCCGACCGTTCAAGGTTCTCGAACAGCATCTCTCCGGCAATGACTATCTTGTCGGCAACAGGTTCAGCGTCGCAGACATCAATGTCGCCGAGGTCGTGCGTTATGCGCAGGCGCATGCTGGTCTGTTCGATGCAAACCCTTCGGTCAAGGCATGGCTGGATCGTTGCCAGTCCCGCCCTGCCTTCAAGGCCATGTGGGACGCCCGCAGCACCGAAGCTGCCTGAGCCTGCCTATAGCCGGGTGGTGACCCTGATGTCTCCGACATGGATGCCGTTCCAGTTTTTCATGGAGCGGTTTGCCATGCTCAACAGCGTTTGCTGCTCGGCACTGTCCTTTTCGAAGTAGCGCGCCAGCAGAGCGGCAATCATGGCTTCTGCTGCGCGCGTCGTGCCATCCTCGCACTTGACCGCCATCGCGATACCCTGTTGCGGCAGGGCAGCGACGAACACGCCCTCGGCACCGGTTTTGGCGAAGATTTGACCCGGCGCGATCTCCATCAGCCTTGTGCAGGTGCGACCCGTTCCAGCGACGTAAAATGGCTGCGCCATGCAGGCCTCGATCAACCGGCGTGCGGCTTTCGCGCGGCCCTGTTCCAGCCCCTGCCCCGTCACCATCTTGGCAAAGCCGTGCGCCAGACCTTTCAGCGGAATGGCGTAGGTTGGTATCGAGCAGCCGTCGACGCCGCAATTGTCGTGGCCGATAGCCGCACCCGTCAGGCTTTCCATCGTCGCGCGTATCTCGGCCTGCAACGGGTGGTCAAAATCGACGTAGCCCTTCGTTTCCATGCCCGTATGCACGCACGCACAGACGAAGCCGGAATGCTTGCCGGAACAATTGTTGTGAAGTGCCGAGGGTTTTTGCAAGGTGCGGGCTTGATGGATGATGGTTGCCTGATCAGAAGACCAGTGGGCGCCACACTCCAGCGTCTCCACGTCCCTGCCCGCCTTTGCCAGCATATTGGCCGCAAGCTGCGCGTGGGCATCTTCACCTGAATGGGACGCACAGGCGAAGGCCAGCTCCTTCGCCCCGAAGCCATAGGCATCGGCTGCACCGCTCTCGACCAAAGGCAGCGCCTGCATGGCCTTGCAGGCAGAGCGTGGGAACACGCCGCCATCCACGTCGCCTGCGGAGAAGACGACATCGCCTGCTCCATCCATCACAACAGCCATACCGCGATGGCGGCTTTCCACGAGATTTCCTCTGGTCACTTCGACGGTAACGGGGTTGTGCATGGTTTCAGCCTCAAAAAATACGAAATTGAAACCGTTGTTTAGATGAATAGCCGCACCGATGCACGAGGTTGTCTCATTGAAATTTGCCAAACGCTTTTTACTGGCCGTTTTCGTCATCTATCTTCTGCCCGCGCTCGCCTCTGCCGGACTGTGGGCGATGAAGGAACATCCGACAGGCTACCGCAATGCGCGCTGGTCATCGGCAGGCATTCTGCCGGAAGCGTCAGCGGACAAGCCCGCTGCGATCTACGTCTATTCGGCCATGACCGGCGGCCTCAAGGGCTCCATCGCCAGCCATGCCTGGATCGTGGTGAAAAAAGAAGGGGCGTCCAGCTACGAGCGCTACGACAAGGTTGGCTGGGGCACGCCCATTCGCCGCAACGCCTATGCGCCGGATGCCTATTGGTATTCCAACATGCCACGCCGCGTCCTGGAAATGCACGGTGAGGAGGCCGAACGGCTGATCCCGAAAATCGAGCAGGCGATCGCGGATTACCCCTACGGCAAGGCGGGTGGGTACCGCATTTATCCGGGGCCAAACTCCAATACCTTCGTCGCACATGTGCTTCGCCAAGTGCCGGAACTGGGCGTCGTGCTGCCGCCCGATGCTGTCGGGCGCGACTACCTTCCCAATGGAGACATCGTCCACATCGCCGATGACTGGAAGGATGTCAGTGTCTCGCTTGGCGGTTTTCTCGGCGTGTCAGCGGGTGCCAGAAGTGGCTTTGAGGTCAATTTTCTGGGGCTTGTCGCTGGCATCGACATCGTCAACCCCGGCATCAAAATACCGGGGCTGGGCTATTTCGGTGTGAACTCCCTTGAACCGGCACCGCAGCGGCAACCAGACAGCGCATGAGGCGCGGATACCTCAGTGCTCCGGTACGTGGCCAGCGCGTCTGGTGCGGATGACGTTGGCAACAAAGATACGTGCCATTCCATGATAGAACTGCTCCGGCATGATGATGCGCGAGGCCAGATAACCCAGCATGGACGCCGCCATGATTGGGAATATGCAGCGGTGATTGCCCGTCATTTCCAGAATGATGACAAATGTCGTCATCGGAGCCTGGGTAACGCCCGAGAAATAACCCGCCATTCCGAGAATGGCGCCAAGGCCGATGCTTGCACCGGTGACCTCGGCAATCGTGCTGCCGAACGCGCCACCCACAGACAGCGACGGCGCGAAAAAGCCGCCCGGGATGCCGGAGAGCATGGCGAGGAATGTGGCCAGCAGTTTTTCGATGAAATAGTAAGCAGGAGCGGCATGCCCTTCGATGGCGGCGCGGGCCTGCTCATATCCCGTTCCATATGTCGTGCCGCCCGAGACGATACCGACGATGGCCGACAAAAGACCGCAAACGGCGGCAACGATCAGCAGTCGTTTGAGCGGCACAACGTGGCTCCAGCGGCGGATTCGCGCCATGATCCTCAGCGCCATCGCGCTGAACAGCGCGCCGAGCACACCACCACCAATGCCACAGATCGGCACCAGCGCCCAATCCACAGCGGCGGTCGGCAAAAGGGTACTGGTTCCGAAGTAATTGTAGCTGCCCAGCATACCAATGGAGGACAGGCCCGCAAGTATGACAGCCGTGAGCACGATGCCGTTGGTGCGGGACTCATAGATCTTGCCCATCTCCTCGATGGCAAAGACGATCCCCGCCAAGGGGGTATTGAAAGCCGCCGCGATACCTGCCGCCGAACCGGCAAGAATAAGGCCCTTGGCCTGCGCCATGCCGCCCCAGCGTGCGGCCTGGAGCATAATCGAGGCTCCGACCTGCACGGTTGGGCCTTCACGGCCTATCGAGGCGCCGGAGAGCAGGCCTGCCACCGTCAACACGATCTTGCCGAAGGCCAGCTTCAGCGACAGCAGGCGGGAGCGATCCTCATCATCATGAAAGTGACGCGCCGCAATAGCCTGCGGGATGCCGCTGCCTTGCGCATTGGGAAAGAATGAAAACGCAAGCCATGCGCACAGCATGAAGCCAATCGGACTTATGACCAGCGGCAGCAGATAGGTATATTGCCCTGACGAGACGGCCGCGGAAAACAGATGCTGAGCGTGATCTGCCAAAATCGCGAAGACAACGCTGACGAACCCGACGGCCAATGCACCCAGCCAGAAAACAGCACGCGGCTTCCAGATCCGCCACGATCCCCAGACGACCCGGGTACGACGAAGCATTTTCAGTTTTCTGTAATTGGCAGGCATGGAGGTCCAGACATATTTATTTTGGTTCATTCGGCGGGTCAGGAATGGCTCGTTATCCGCCCAGCCGCCGGTGATTACAACCGTGTCTTCGACATTTATTGAGACAAGCGCAGCGCATTGGCAATGCAGGAGGCGGACAAGAAGCCCCTCCCTGAAAATCGCAGGCGCTGAGATCGCCAACGTCATGCTGCCCGGGATCGAGGCGAAGACGACTGTGACCTATCCTTATCGGTCACTCACCGCAGCACGCGGATTGACCCACGGTTCCTGATTGGAACGCGGCAGGGGTTGCCGTCCCAGAATATGATCTGCCGCCTTCTCGCCCGTCATGATCGAGGGACCATTGAGATTGCCGTAGGTGACGTGCGGGAAGATGGAACTGTCTGCCACGCGCAGGCCTTCGACGCCGATGACCCGGCATTCGGGATCGACCACTGCCATCGGGTCGTTGCGGTCGCCCATCCTGCAGGTGCCGCAGGGGTGGTAGGCGCTTTCCAGATGTTCGCGCAGAAAGGCGTCGATGGCTTCGTCAGACTGAACGGCCTCGCCCGGCTGGATCTCCGGTCCACGATAGTCATCGAATGCTTTCTGGCTGAAGATATCCCGTGTCAGGCGAACGCAATGGCGGAATTTTTCCCAGTCTTCGGCGTGGCTCATATAGTTGAAGCGAATGACCGGATCGTCCTTCGGATCGGATGAGCGCAGTGTCACATTGCCCCGTGATTTCGACAGGTTGAAGCCAACATGCACCTGAAAACCATGGCTTTTCGCCGCCGCCTTGCCATCATAGGAAATGGCGACGGGCAGGAAGTGGAACTGGATATCCGGCTGTTTCAGCCCCGGTTCGGACCGCAGGAAGGCGCAGGCCTCGAACTGGTTGGAGGCACCCAGCCCACCCTTCGTTACCAGCCATTGCGCACCCGCCACGCCCTGCCAGAACCATGGCAGCCATGAATAGAGGGACACGGGTTTGGTGGAGACCTGCTGGAAATAGAATTCCATGTGGTCCTGAAGATTGGCCCCGACGCCCGGTCGATCCGCCTTCACCTCGATACCCATGGCCTGCAGGTGTTGGGCGGGACCGATGCCTGACAGCATCAGCAGCTTGGGCGAGTTGAAAGATGACGCCGAGACGATCACTTCGCGATTGGCCCTGATCGTTTCCACGCCGCCCCGGCGCTCGATCTCGACACCCGTCGCACGCCCATTCTCGATGACGATCTTGCGTGCAAAACCATGAACGAGCGTGACGTTGCTACGCTTCAGCGCAGGCCGTAGATAGGCGTTGGCAGCGGACCAGCGGCGACCATTGTGGATGGTCTGCTCCATCAGGCCGAAACCTTCCTGCTTGGAGCCATTGTAGTCGTCGGTCAGTTCGAAACCGGCCTGCGAACCGGCTTTGACAAAGGCGTGGAACAGCGGGTTTTTGACTGGTCCGCGCTGCACATGCAGCGGCCCATCGGTGCCGCGCCAGCCCTCCTCGCCGCCATGGCTGGTTTCCATGCGTTTGAAGTAGGGCAGCACATCCGCGTACGCCCAACCCTGTGCACCAAGTTCTTCCCAGCGGTTGAAATCCTCCGCGTGGCCGCGAACATACACCAGACCATTTATGGAGGACGACCCGCCGATGACCTTGCCGCGCGGCGCGGTAATACGGCGGTTGTTGAGGTTAGGCTCCGGCTCGGAATGATAGCCCCAATTGTAGCGCTTCATGCTCATCGGCCAGGCGAGCGCAGCGGGCATCTGGATGAAGGGGCCGAAATCCGACCCACCGGCCTCGATGACGATGACGGAATATTTGCCGTCTTCCGAAAGGCGGTAAGCCATGGCAGAGCCTGCGGAACCGGAACCGACTATGACGAAATCTGCGTTTTGCATCAACCGGCTAGCCTCGTGACAATTTGTTGCCAGTCACGGACATCAATCGTTGACGCCTGGAAAGCGAAGTTTCCTTGGACCGTAAGGTAATTCGCGTAATTAGTGCGTCCTCGTTCTCTGGCTCCCGGCAGCGCGAGAATCTCACTTCCCGCGATCCTGTTCCGTGGATTCGCTAGTGCTTTAAACCTAAATGGTAGCATCCACTCATCTGACCATATCTCGGCTTCCTTGCTTGAAGCCTCAGGAGCGGAGCAGGTGACAAATGGAACAGTAAAAGATTTCCACGGCTCACAGTATAAAATACCAAATGATCCGACTGGCATTTTAGAAGCCTTAGTAATTTTACCCTTGTTTGTGCTCTCAGAACCGATCGCAACAGCCCATGTTTCGGCACCATATCCGGCCCAAATATTTGTTATAGATTTCGAGGAGAAAACATACACTCTAACGTCAGCAGTCATACGAAATACTCCTAGTAAGGCGCTTCGACCTTGCCCATCGCCACATAAACCGTCTTCAACTCACTATAATGACTAAGCGCCGCCGCAGAATTCTCGCGCCCGAACCCTGATTGTTTCGACCCACCAAACGGCATTTCGACCGGGCAAAGATTATAGGTGTTGATCCAAAGTGTTCCCGCCTCCAGTTGATCCACCACACGATGCGCGCGGTTTATATCTGCCGTGAACACCCCGCCCGCCAATCCGAATTCGGTGGCGTTGGCGCGGGCGATGACCTCGTCTTCATCGTCGAAATCCAGCACGCACATCACAGGCCCGAAGATTTCTTCGCGAGCGATTGTCATCTCGTCCGTCACATCGGCAAACACGGTCGGCTGCACGTAAGCGCCCTCGCCCGAAACATGGTTGGGAATACCCCCGCCGGTGACAAGCGTGGCGCCCTCGGCCTTGCCCTTTTCGATGTAGGCCAACACCTTTTCCTGTTGTGCCTTCGATACCAGCGGGCCGATCTGGGTTGCCTCGTCCATGGGCTCGCCGATGATCATCGCATCGGTGCGGCTTTTGAGGTTTTCGAGGAAGCGCTGCTTTGCGCCACGCTGCACAAAGACGCGGGTGCCGTTGGAGCAAACCTGGCCGGAGGAATAGAAGTTGCCGAGCATCGCGCCGCCGACAGCGCTTTCGATATCGGCATCATCGAATACGATCAGCGGAGACTTGCCGCCCAATTCCATGGTGACGTGTTTGAGATGACCGGCGGCGGCGGCGGCGACCTTGCGGCCGGTCGGCACAGAGCCGGTGAGCGAGACCTTGGCGGCATCCGGGTGGTTGACCAGCAGAGGACCGGTGTCCCGATCGCCCTGAATGACGTTGAACAGACCCTTGGGCAAACCGGCCTCGACCAGAATTTCAGCGATCTTCAAGGCGCCGAGCGGTGTGTTTTCCGAAGGCTTGAACACCATGGCGTTGCCAGCGACAAGCGCGGGCGCTGCCTTCCAGCAGGCGATCTGCTGCGGGTAGTTCCAAGCACCAATGCCGACGCAGACGCCGAGTGGAACACGCTTGGTATAGGCAAAATCGCTCCCAAGCGGAATATGATCGCCGTTAAGTGCAGACGGTGCGATGCCGCCGAAGAATTCGAGGCTGTCGGCACCGGAGGTCGAATCCGCAACGATGGTTTCCTGAATGGGTTTGCCTGTATCGAGCGTTTCCAGTTCCGACAGTTCGCGGTTGCGCTCGCGAATGATATCGGCTGCGCGACGCAGGATGCGTCCGCGCGCCGTGGGGCTCATCGCGGCCCATGCCTTTTGGGCCTTCTTGGCGGAAGCGATGGCGCGTTCCACAATGGCGGGCGTGGCGGCGTGGAGTCTTGCGACGACCTCTCCCGTTGCGGGATAGATGCTCTCGAAAACTGCACCATCAGCGTCTTCGACGTAGTCTCCATCGATGAAATGCGACGCTTTCGGCTGGGCTCTCAATGTCATGATGGTATCCTTACAAAATGCGAATGGACGGTTTGGCGTCAAGGAAAGGCTTGAGCTGCGTATCGAAATAATTCTCCACCAGCGCCGGTGCGGCGGAGATACCGAGTGGTGCAGCTTGTAGGCTGTGTCTGATATACAGCCCGTCGATCAGCGCTGCCGCTCCCTCCGCGATACGCGCTGCGTCATCGGGCGGGCAAAGGCGGTTGAGACTGTCGACGATGTTGGACCGCAAACGCCTGTTGTAGATGACAAGCAGACGGCGCATCTGGTCGGAGCGTTGCGCCTCTACGTAAAAGGCCAGCCATGCCGCGACCGTTTCATTGGTGAACTGGTTGCTTTGAAACGAGACACGCACAATGGCGCTCAACCGCGCGCGTGGCCCTGAGGCCTGCCCCAGCGCAACAGCCGCGTCATGACGAAGGGCACGCAGCAGGCTGCGGATGGTTTCGAGCAGAAGCTGTTGCTTGCTGCCGAAATAATGATGTGCCAGTGCCGCCGATACACCCGCCTCGCGGGCGATATCCGACATCGTCACATTCAACGAACCCTGCTGGCCAATGGTGCGCAATGCGGCATCCATCAGCGCTTTCTTGCGCAACGGCTCCATTCCAAGTTTTGGCATTAGCATCTCCTTGCCCGGCAAGTTATTATTGATTGACTGATCAATCAATAATAAATGCGACACGGAAACGTGTTCTTTGCGTCATTCAAGTGGGCCTCTAAAACTTGCCGCATACAGCAAATGTGGTAGGCTGTTGTTACTGGCAAATGAGAGGTCGCAAGCATGACCGGCGGCATTCGCTTCATATTCGATGACACTGGCGCAAGCCGCTTCGTCACGCATCGGTTTTTGCCACGTTTTTCGAATTCGCAAAACGAACTTTCATCTGGAACATTAAACGGAGATGGGCGTTCCTTCATGTGCACCTCACATGCGTGCTAACATTCAAGACAATCAAGTCCGCCCACGACTGGCCAGTGACGGATATATAAAACGGCCATGACGGCTCTACCCTGGAGATGATTGCTGGGGAGAACGGTCAAACAGGGAGAAACACGATGCCGATGGTAACTGTATCCATTTCCCCGGAGCAGGCAGCAAAGATGCGCGACGCTGTCGATAGCGGGGATTACGCCTCAGGAAGCGAAGTTGTTCGCGCCGCACTTCGCCTTTGGGTCGAAACGGCGACCAAAAGCGAAACGACAAAACGCCAGGGCTATGCGTCATCGATGGGCGAACATGTGAATGTCGCGGAGCTTTACGCGGCCCACAGTTCAAGAAGACGTCACGGCTGAGACTGCGTGTTGCTTGCGTACGTGCTGTTTTAGTCAGTCGCTGCAGTGTCATAAAAATTTCAACAAAGCTTCACGAACGATAAAGTTTTTGTTGATCACTTTCCACCATTGTCCCGCGCAAAAGCGCCTGTCAGATGACAAAATTGGGCGCATTGGTGGAGAAAATCACGATGTCGACCGCGATCGACCCGGACGTCATACGGCGGTTTGCCAGCGGGCAGATCGCTTCCATGTCAAAGCTCGTACTGGAAACCGCATTTCAGCCCATCGTCGAGGCGACGACCGGAACAGTTTTCGGTTACGAATCGCTCATGCGAGGCTTCGACCGGATCGGTTTTTCCAATCCTCTCGACCTTCTGGATCAGATCGAAGCCGACGGGCAATTGCTGACGGTGGAGCAGATGCTGGCCGGGCGGGCACTCGCAAAGTTCTCCACACTGCCGGAATTTTCCTCGGCAACCCTGTTCCTCAACCTCGACGTCAGGCTTATCCCATACGGCGATACCATTCTCGACAAGCTGCTGGAACATCTGGCAAAGGCGTCTATTCCCCCCTCCTCCATCTGCTTCGAGCTTTCCGAACGCTTTGACAATACCAGCGTGCCTGAGTTCAGCGCGCTGATTGCCCGCATGCGCAAGGAAGGCTTCAAGCTGGCTATTGACGACTTCGGCGTCGGCCACGGCGAGATGAAACTTCTGTGTGATTTCCCGGTCGATTACCTGAAGATCGATCGCTACTTTATTTCAGGCGTGGACCGCAATCCGCGCAAGCGCCACCTGGTGAAGAACATCGTCAACATTGCCCATGTGCTGGGCGTGCGGGTCATTGCCGAGGGCATCGAGACCGAGGCTGAGTTTCTGGCCTGCCGTGAACATGGCGTCGATCTGGTGCAGGGCTGGTTCATCTCCCGGCCCACCACCTTTGTCAGCGAATTGCAGAGCGGCTTTCCGCATCTCCAACATCTGGGCGAGACACGTCGCAGCAGCCAGACACTGGACGAAATCCTCATTCGTCGCCAGATCGAGCGTCTGCCGACCGTGTTTGAAAACGACACGATCGACAGCGTATTCGAATTGTTTCGGCGCAACCCGGCGCAGGCCTTCTTTCCCGTTCTCAATGCCAATGGCGAGCCGCGCGGGGTCATCAACGAACACCACCTGAAGGAATATATCTATCAGCCGTTTGGTCGTGACCTGCTGAAGAACAAGGTTTACGAGCGGACCATTTCACACTTCGTCGATGGTGCGCCCATCGTTGGGCTGGATGCAGATGCAGACCAGTTGATGAATGTCTTTGCCAATACCGGCGGCAGTGCCTGCGTTATCCTGACGGAAAACATGCGCTACATCGGCGTCGTGTCCGCGGCATCGCTCATTAAGGTCATCAACGAAAAGCAGCTGAAGCTGGCGCAGGAACAGAACCCGCTGACGGCTTTGCCGGGCAACCGCGCCATCAGCAGCTTCATTGAAGACAGTTGCGGCGACAGCGATGACAACCGCTTCTTCTGCTACTGCGATTTCGACAACTTCAAGCCCTTCAACGACAAATACGGCTTCCATGTCGGCGACCACGCAATCACGCTGTTTTCCGCGCTGATGAAGCGCTATTTCTTCTCCGGCGATTGCTTCCTCGGCCATATCGGCGGCGATGATTTCTTCATCGGCGTGCGCGACTGGACGAAGGATGAGGTGACGGAAATTCTCGAAAGACTGCTCAGCGACTTCCATGACGATGTCGTGGGGCTTTACTCCGAAGAGGACCGTGCCGCAGGGCAGATCAAAGGCCATGATCGCTTTGGCAACGAGCGGGATTTTGCCCTGCTGCGATGCTCCATCGGCGTTCTGCAGCTCTCCAACGGCATGATCATCGGCGATCCCGAGCGGATTGGCGGCGAAATTGCGATGATCAAAAAGGTGGCCAAGGAGAGCGACTTCGGCCTCGTCGTGCGAACCTATGGCGACACTATTTGATATCAGCGACAATGCGCCTTCTTTTAAGTGCGGCAGATGTGACCTAAGTTCAGGGCAATGAAAACCTGACGGAGGACCCCCATGACTTTGCCCGAAACGATGAAATTTGTTGACCTGCCAACCTTCGGCGGCCCCGATGTCATGACCTTTGCCACCGGGCCGCTCCCTACCCCCAAGGCAGGCGAAATTCTCGTCAGGGTACAGGCTGCGGGCATCAACCGTCCAGACGTGGCGCAACGCCAGGGCAGCTATCCGGCGCCAAAAGATGCGAGCCCCGTGCTTGGCCTGGAGATTGCCGGCGAAGTCGTGGCGCTGGGTGAAGGGGTCAGCGAATTCAGGCTCGGAGACCATATCTGCGCTCTGGCGAATGGCGGCGGCTACGCGCAATATTGCGTTGTTCCCGCGGGACAGGCCCTGCCCTTTCCAAACGGATATGATGCGGTCAGAGCAGCGGCATTGCCGGAGACCTTCTTCACCGTCTGGGCAAATCTGTTCCAGATGGCAGGCCTGACGGAAGGCGAAAGCGTGCTGATCCATGGCGGCAGCAGCGGGATCGGCACGACGGCCATTCAGCTTGCCAAAGCCTTCGGCGCTGAGGTCTACACCACCGCAGGCTCCAGGGAAAAATGCGAGGCCTGCGAAAAGATTGGCGCAAAACGGGCGATCAATTACCGAGAAGAGGACTTTGTCGAGGTCATCAAGTCTGAAACCGGCGGCAAGGGTGTCGATGTCATTCTCGACATGATCGGGGCCTCCTATTTCGAAAAGAACCTTTCCTCACTCGCCAAGGACGGGTGTCTGTCGATCATCGCGTTCCTGGGCGGCAACATCGCCGACAAGGTCGATCTGCGTCCGATCATGGTCAAGCGTCTGACAGTAACAGGCTCCACCATGCGCCCGCGCACCGCCGACGAAAAACGTGCCATTCGCGATGAGCTGGTGGCGGAAGTCTGGCCGCTGCTGGAGGCAGGTGAGATCGCGCCGGTCATTCACGATGTGATCGATTTCGACCATGTCGCACAGGGTCACAGGTTGATGGAATCGAGCAGCCATATCGGCAAGATCGTGATGCGGGTCGCTCAATAGACCGATGTATGCGGCGTGTGGTTTCTTGTGTGCGTTATTTCATCGTTTCGTCTGCACGACACGCCGCTTCGTCATTAAATCTACCAGCCGGTCTCGCACCTGTTCAAAAAAGTCCTTTGGCATGATGCCATAGTCAATCCGCGATTGGTCATCTGGACGGAGCCGAAGATGATTTCCCGGCCAATCGAACGTGTTTAGCTCGTTGACACGTACCCAGTTCACGTCCTCGTCTAAACCTATGGCTTTGCAGATATCGGATGGAATCTCGATCGACATATCCTCCTCACCCAGTTCGGGTGGAGAATGCGTGATGGGTACGACGGCGACCTGCCCCTTCTTTGAGGAGTAAAGGACAAGCGCGCAAGGCCTGTCTTTGCCGCTGTCGCCCAAGCCCCGAATGTAATCCTTATGCCATAGATAATTATATCGAACGACGAGACCTTGAAGCGGAACGGGATAGATCACTCTGACATCTCGCCCCATCGAGCATTTTTGATTGCTTCCACCAATTCATCGTCGGCATCCTCTACCCGGATGACATGTCTTTCGCGCTTTTTTAGCTCGTTGAAATGCTCTAGTTCTTTCGCACTAATGTAAGCCCCCACGACGCGGTCATGGGAGGTCACTTCAATAACGCCTACATTGTGGACCTCGTCCCTATACTTTCCGAAGCTGCGCGAAAAAGCGGTTGCAGGTACCTGAAGTGCACGGACCATAATCAGGCCTCCTCGAATGGAACTCATAATTTTACGCAAAATACGTAATTTACGCTTTCATGTAAATACGCGTTACACGATGCCAGACCCTTGCAATCTCGCCGAATCGTATTACCTTCTTCTCATGTTCAACGTAACGAAAGGAAGGTGATCCAATGTCTAGTGAGATTTCGGTCTTTGTAGCAGGCAATGGAAAGGATTTGATTTTGACGAGGCAGCCCTCGGCTTGATCCGCCTTCCAGCGGGACGTTGCTAAACGTTTCCAGGTCTGAGACAGGACCAAACTCATGGAAGGGCCGCCACAAGCGGCCCTTTTCCTATCCGGATTTTACTTCCGGAAGACTTTCCAGCGGGTCGGGCGAAAGCGCACTTCGTTGCCGACAGCAACCGTCGCATCCAGTGGAACTTCGATTTCCAGCTGGTGAGGTTCGTGGCCATTATTGGCGATGTCGATCTCGGCAATGCGTGTTCCTGCCAGACGGCGGCAGATGGTGATCTTGCCGTAGAGCGCATCACGCTCATCGGTCAGCACGACGTCTTCCGGTCGGAAGAACAGGTCACCGTCGCCTTCGCAGGCATCGCGAATACCGATATTTTCTCCCTGAAACAGCATATGACCGTCCCGGATCGTGACCGGCAGGTTTGACGATTCTCCGATAAAGGAAAAGACGAAGGGCGAGTTGGGCGTATCGTAAACATCGTCGGCGGTGCCGACCTGTTCGATCTTGCCCTGGCTCATGACGACCACGCGGTCGGCCAGTTCCAGTGCTTCCTCCTGATCGTGGGTCACGAAGACCGTGGTGTGGCCGGTGCGGTCATGGAACTCACGCAGCCAGCGGCGCAGTTCCTTGCGTACCTTGGCATCCAGCGCACCGAATGGCTCATCCAGCAGCAGAACTCTTGGCTCGATGGCAACGGCGCGGGCGAGAGCCACACGCTGGCGCTGACCGCCGGAGAGCTGGTTGGGATAACGGCTTTCAAGCCCTGAGAGATGCACCATATCCAGGAGGTCGGAAACCCGCTTGCGGATTTCGGATTTCGCCGGACGTTTCGAGGATGGGCGGACTTTCAGGCCGAAGCCGATATTGTCGGCAACCGTCATGTGGCGGAACAGGGCGTAGTGCTGGAACACGAAGCCGACATTGCGTTCCTGAACGGAGCGGTGCGAGGCATCTTCATCGCCAAAGAATATCTGGCCAGCCGTGGGCTGCTCCAAGCCTGCGATCAAACGCAAGAGAGTGGTCTTACCTGAGCCGGACGGGCCGAGCAGCGCGATCAACTCCCCGGAGCGTATATCGAGGGAGACATTGTCCAGCGCAGGAAAACGGTCGAACTGCTTGGTAATGTTGGAAACTTTGACGTCCATGGACATGCCCTTCAATGCTTGCCGGCGGCGTTGCCCGCGCCAAAGCGTATTTCAAGAATGGTTTTGAGAACGAGCGTGACGAGTGCCAGACCCGCAAGCAAGGTCGCCACGGCAAAGGCGGCGCCGATATTGTACTCGTTGTAGAGGATTTCGACATGCAGCGGCATGGTGTTGGTTTCCCCTCTGATATGGCCCGAGACCACCGAAACGGCGCCGAACTCGCCCATGGCGCGGGCGTTGCACAGCAGCACCCCGTAAAGCAGGCCCCATTTGATGTTGGGCAAGGTCACGAACCAGAACGTCTGCCAGCCGGATGCGCCAAGCGAAATCGCCGCCTCCTCATCGCCTGTACCCTGATCCTGCATCAGCGGGATAAGCTCGCGCGCGACAAAGGGAAATGTCACGAAAATGGTAGCGAGGACGATGCCAGGCACGGCGAAGAGGATTTCGATGCCGTAGCTTTTGAGAAACGGCCCGAGCACGCTGTGAGAGGAAAACAGGATGACATAAACCAAGCCGGAAATGACCGGCGAAATGGAAAACGGCAGATCGATCAGCGTGATGAGGAACGCCTTGCCCTTGAACTCGAATTTCGCGATGGCCCAGGCGGCGGCAACGCCGAAGATGACATTCAGCGGCACCGAGATGGCAGCAACGAGCAGCGTGAGGCGGATGGCCGACAGTGCATCCGGCTCGACGATCGCTTCCCAGAAGGACTCGGCACCCTTGCGGAAAGCTTCCACGAAGACAGAAACCAGCGGCAGGACCAGAAAAAGGGCGAGAAACAGAAGTGCCAGGCCGATCAGCACGATCTTGGCTGGCAGCGTTTCGCTTGCCGGATCCCGAAACGGTGTGTGTGAGGGGGTGCGCGCGTTATCAGGCATAACCGTACCTCTTGCGGCTCCAGGCCTGAATGAGATTGATGATGAAGAGCATGGCAAAGGAGATGATCAGCATGATCGTGGCGATGCCGGTGGCTGCGGGATAGTTGAATTCCTCCAGCCGGATGACGATCAAAAGCGGTGCGATTTCAGAGACGTAGGGAATATTACCGGCGATGAAGATGACCGAGCCGTATTCCCCCACACCACGGGCAAAGGCCAGTGCGAAACCGGTGAGGATGGCAGGCAGCAAGCCGGGCAGCAGAATTCGGGTGATGGTCTGGAAGCGGTTTGCGCCTAGCGTCGCGGCCACTTCCTCGACCTGACGGTCGATCTCTTCCATGACCGGCTGAACCGTGCGCACGACAAAGGGCAGACCAATGAAGATCAGCGCGATGACGATGCCCGACGGCGTGAAAGCGATCTTGATGCCGAAGGGCTCGAACAGTTGCCCGACCCAGCCACGGTTGGAATAGAGCGCGGTGAGCGCGATGCCGGCGACGGCTGTCGGCAGCGCAAACGGCAGATCCACGATGGCATCCACGAAGCGGCGGCCGGGGAAGCGGTAACGCACCAGCACCCAGGCAATGAGAACGCCGAAGACGGCGTTGACCAAGGCGGCGATAAAGGCGGTGCCGAAGCTGACGCGCAGCGCGTTGAGCGTTCTGCTGTCGGTCGCGATTGCGAAGAATTCACCGGGGCCAAGCCGTGCCGTGGACCAGACAAGGCCAGCGAGCGGGATGAGTATGATCAGAAACAGGTAGGTGATGGTGTATCCGAGTGTCAGACCAAATCCCGGCAGGACACTGGATTGACGCCACTTCCACTTAGCGGGCGATGCGGTATTGCTCATCAAGGCTCCGGGTAAAACGGGGGCCATCGTCAGCCGCCCTCTTATGCGCCATCGACCGGCTTGCGGCCGGTCGATCTTGTCTCCAATCCAAACACGACGCGATCTCTCGGCCTGTTCGGTGTTTTACATCATCCGCTTACTTGGCGGGCTTGTAAATCTGATCGAAAATGCCGCCATCGCCAAAATGCTCAGGCTGTGCCTTTTCCCAGCCACCGAACTGCGGATCGTCGATAGTGACGAGCTTGATATCCGGTAGTTGCTTCAGCAGATCCTTGGAAACAACGGAAGGGTTGGAAGGGCGATAAAAGTGCTTGGCTGCAATATTCTGCCCCTCGTCGGAATAGAGATATTGCAGGTACGCTTCCGCGGCCTTGCGTGTGCCCTTTTCATCGACATTCTTGTCGACAACGGCGACCGGTGGCTCTGCGAGAATGGAGATCGGCGGAACGACGATTTCGAATTCGTCCTTGCCGAACTCCTCACCGGCCAGATAGGCCTCGTTTTCCCAGGCCAGCAGGACGTCACCGATCTGGCGCTGTGCGAATGTGACGGTCGAGCCACGCGCACCCGTATCAAGCACCGGAGCGCGTTTGTAGAGCTCGCCGACATAGGCTTTGATCTTTGCCTGATCGCCCTTGTACTCCTCATTGGCCCAGGCCCAGGCGGCCAGATAGTTCCAACGTGCACCACCCGAGGTCTTGGGGTTTGGTGTGACGATCTGGATATCGCCCTTTACGAGATCACCCCAGTTATGGATGCCCTTCGGGTTGCCCTTGCGGACAAGGAAGACAATGGTGGATGTGTAGGGCGAGGAGTTGTGCGGCAGGCGGGTGCGCCAATCGGCGTTGATCTTGCCGCTGTTTTTAACGATGGCGTCTATATCGCTCTGAAGCGCCAGCGTGACGACATCGGCCTCGAGACCATCGATAACGGAGCGGGCCTGCTTGCCCGACCCACCATGGGACTGCTGGATGGTGACATCCTCGCCCGTATCGGCTTTCCATTTTTTCGCGAAGGCTTCGTTGAAGTCCTTGTACAGCTCGCGCGTCGGATCATAGGACACGTTCAGCAGTTTCGTATCTGCCGTGGCCGTTCCGACAGCACCCAGAGTGACAGACAGGCTAAGCGCAACAGCGCTGAGGCTGGAAAGAAGTTTCGACATGGTATCCCTCCTAGATGCAGTGCGCCTAACACTACTTGTAAAGGACCGTGGGTCAATCAGGCGCGATACAATCGCAAAAGTGTTTCTGTTGCAGCTGTTTGAACAGCAACAAACACGCCGTCAGCCGCTCAAACGACGCAACGGCGCGCGTGGAAAACAAGTCGGCAACGCAAAATCAGTTCGCATTTTTACCATAATTCCGTCATGGGCACGAAATTTTTAACATGATCGGAATGTTTTTTCCGAATGACGACATCCCTCAATCTCATCGCCGCACAGGGGCATGATAGAAATCTATAAAAATTAGAGAATATATCGAGAATTGATCTTGCTTTTTGATACCAATCCGATTTTATGCCTTGGCTGACATGCGCCAATACTGTGCCCTTGGGTGTCTTTTGCGCATATTGTGCGCCAAAGAGAGATATTTGCTCTCTTGCGATCCACGAAAGCATAGCCATTCCTGTAAAAAGTCGCCGATTTCGATGATATTCCGAACATAGAATTCGGAACCCATGGAATGACCCTCAATACTGCATCGCATGTTCTTTCCAGCCACGATGTCTCATCGCTAGACGACAGCCTTGCCAGTCTCGATCTGGCGGGGCGTCTTGCCTTTGTTGCAGGACTGGGCGGACGAGCGGTCTTTACAACGAGCCTGGGTATCGAAGATCAGGTCATCACGGCTGCGATAGGAACAAATCGCCTGCCTGTCGAAGTCGCCACGCTGGAGACGGGTCGTCTGTTTGCCGAGACGGTCAATCTCATCAGCGAGACGGAAGAGCGCTACGACATCGCTATCAAGCGGTTCTACCCCGCTCAGGACGATATCGATGCCTATGCCGAAAAGTTCGGTCTCAACGGATTTTATGACAGCGTCGAGGCCCGTCATGCGTGCTGTCATGTGCGCAAGCTGGTACCGCTGGCAAAAGCGCTGGATGGTGCAAGCTTCTGGATCACCGGGCTTCGGCGGGGCCAGTCCGGCAACCGGGCAACGACCCCCTTTGCCGAATTCGATGCCGAGCGCAATCTGATCAAGATCAATCCGCTCGCGGATTGGGATATTGATGTGATCAAGGCGCATGTTCTTGCGGAAAACATTCCCGTCAATCCCCTCCACGCCCGCGGCTACCCCTCGATCGGCTGCGAGCCGTGTACCCGCGCCATCAAGCCCGGCGAGCCAGAACGCGCCGGTCGATGGTGGTGGGAAAATGACGAGAAGCGCGAATGCGGCCTGCACGTGGCCGAGGCGACCCAAGCCTCCCCTGTAGCAGCTGCCTCACAAAGATAATTGAAATCAGTAGATTGCCGGAGTTTAAAATGTCCAACGCAGTTCCGGAAACGGAAGGCACCAGCGTCAGCAGCACGAAACAGCCGCTTGATCCGCATCTGAAAGCACTCGAAAACGAAGCCATCCATATCTTCCGCGAAGTTGCGGCGGAATTCGAAAACCCGGTGATGCTCTATTCCATCGGCAAGGATTCGTCGGTGCTGTTGCATCTGGCGCGCAAGGCATTCTTTCCGGGCGGCATTCCCTTCCCGCTGCTGCACGTCAATACCGGGTGGAAGTTCAAGGAAATGATCGCGTTCCGCGACAATATCGTCAAGGAATACGATCTCGACCTCATCTCCTACACCAACCCGCGTGGCGCGAGCGAAAACGTGACGCCATTCACGCATGGTTCGGCGCTCTATACCGACATCATGAAGACGGAGGCGCTGCGCCAGGCACTGGACGCTGGCAAGTTCGACGCCGCCTTCGGTGGTGCGCGTCGCGACGAGGAGGCCAGCCGCGCCAAGGAGCGCATCTATTCCTTCCGCACGCCAGACCACAAATGGGACCCGCGCAACCAGCGCCCGGAGCTGTGGAACATCTATAATGGCATGGTTCGTCAGGGCGAGAGCGTACGCGCCTTCCCGATGTCCAACTGGACCGAGGTCGACGTCTGGCGCTACATTCAGGCGGAAAACATTCCACTGGTGCCGCTCTACTACGCTGCGGAACGCCCTTACGTCGAACGCGATGGCATGATGATCCTGGCTGAAGACGAGCGACTTGAGCTTCTGCCCGGCGAAGAAATCCGGCATGGCATGATCCGCTTCCGCACACTCGGCTGCTTCCCGCTGACGGGTGCTATCAACTCGCAGGCAACGACTCTGGACGAGGTGATTGCCGAGCTTGAGATCGCGACCGTTTCCGAACGTCAGGGCCGCGCCATCGACCGCGACCAGTCTGGCTCCATGGAAAAGAAAAAGCGCGAGGGCTATTTCTGATGACCCAGAACACAACAGCGCACTCCGCCACCATTCTGCCATTTGTCGAACCGGCAAAATTCGTTCGCGACACTCGCCCGCTGCGGCTGATCACATGCGGCAGCGTGGATGACGGCAAATCCACTTTGATCGGCCGCCTGCTTTGGGACACCAAGGCGGTGAAGGAAGATCAGGCAGCCACGCTGCACCGGGACAGCGGCAAGCAGAACGATCTCGGCCTTCCCGACTTCGCGCTGCTGCTGGATGGCCTCCAGGCCGAGCGTGAGCAGGGCATCACGATCGATGTCGCCTATCGCTATTTCGCCACGGACAAGCGCGCGTTCATCGTTGCCGACACGCCCGGCCATGAGCAGTACACCCGCAACATGGCAACCGGTGCATCGACTGCCGATCTGGCCGTGCTGCTGGTCGATGCCCGCACCGGTATTCTCGAACAGACGCGCCGCCACGCGACGATTGCCGCGCTGATGGGCATTCGCCAGTTCGTGCTGGCCGTCAACAAGATCGACCTGACCGATTATGACAAGGCCGGGTTCGAGCTGATCGCGCACGACTTCCGCGAATTTGCCCTGTCGCTCGGCATCAAGCAGATCACGTCCATCCCGATGTCAGCGCTCAAGGGTGAGAACGTCGTTCTCTCCGGCAAGCCTTCCATGCCCTGGTATGAAGGCCCGACGCTGGCTGAAACGCTGGAGCTGGCAACCGCACGCTCCACCCAGACCGGCGGTTTCCGTCTTCCGGTGCAGCGCGTGTCGCGGCCCGGTGAAAGCTTCCGTGGTTATCAGGGCACGGTAGCAGGTGGTGCCGTCAAGCCTGGCGACAGCGTCGTTGTCCTGCCATCGGGCATGGTTGCCAACGTCAAGCAGATCGTCACCTTCGATCTGGTCCGCAACGCAGCCGTTTCCGGTGATGCCATCACACTGGTTCTCGACCGTCAGGTGGATGTGTCACGCGGCGACATGATCGTCTCCATCGAGGCGCAACCGCAGACGGGTCACGCCTTCGATGCGCAGCTTGTCGCGCTGCAACCGGGCGGCATCGAGCCGGGCAAACGCTACTGGCTGAAAAGTGGCAGCCGCCGCCAGCGCGTCACCGTTCAGCCGACAACCCAGTTGGACCTCAAAAACGGTCAGTGGCTTGCCCATACGGACACGCTGGCCATGAACGCCATCGGCAAGGTCCGCCTCTCCTTCGACGAACTTGCGATCTTTGACCCGTATGATCAGAACCGCTCCACCGGCTCCTTCATTCTGATCGACCCGGATACCAACAACACCGTTGCCGGTGGCATGATCCTTGGCAAACGCCACGATACGGGCAAGATTTCCAGTGGCGAACGCGTGCTGATCTCACTGCCTGCGGATCTGGCAGAAGCGCTTCTGGCTAGCGAACAGGTTTCCAGCCGAAGAGACGAAATCGAAATCCGCCGCACGAACGCCGCCACGGCAACGAGATTGCTGGGCGAACTGGATTGAAGAAACACATGTCATTCAACGATAAAAGGCGCCGATCGACATCGGCGCCTTTTTCATGATGTGGAAAATTTCAGATAGCGTCTAATCGCGTGTCATCGTGAAATAACGCTGGGTGGTTTCCGTGCGGTTGCGCAGGGCAGACGGAAACGCATATTCGCCACAGACATCATAGCGAAAGCCGCCCGCGATCAGCGTCTCATCGATAACGGCCTTCAACTCTGCGGTGGTTCTGTAGATGGCGTTATAAACGTCATCCAGCTCGTCCGAGAAATGCTCTTTCAGCGTCAGGCGGATATCCATGTCGGACAGGGATTCACGAACGTAGATTTTGGCCTTCGGTGCTGCCAGTTTCGCAAGCAGCTTGAATGAATCCAGCACCGCTTCATCATTGAGATAAATCATCAGACCGGTCACGACGAGCATGTCGAAAGGCGGTTCGAGTTTCAGGTCTTCCACCTTCACATAAGGGACTTCGGCAACCTGAAAGTGGACGGACTCGTTGCCGGCAGCGTCCGCATTGGCACGTGCGATCAACTCGTCGGAGAAATCAAGGCCGAGATATTGATGGCCTGCATTGCTGTAAAATGACGCCAGTCTGCCAGCACCGCAACCGAGCTCGACCACTTTTCCGGGCGTAGCGAGCTGCGGCAGAAGGTTTTCACGCTCGAACTTGTCGCGATCCGTCGCAAGCGTCGAGCCAGCAGATTGCAGCATGACGGCATCGATAGCATTCGGCTCCTTCTTCGCACGCGCATTGAAGAAGGTCTGGACCTGCTTGCCGTCAATCATTTCTTTCGTGTCGTAAATTCTGCTCATGCGATCCCGCTCTCGTGCTCGACTATAACCCTCCCCCACTAGCCCGCCAGGGCGTGGAGGCTGAAAAGGTGGATGTTTTCCTTGGCAAGCAACAGATCCTGCTCGCTGTCGATTTCATAAGCGATCAGTTCCTGCGTCGCCATCGGCAAGAATTGGCGAAGCTGCTCGTAAACGGCCGTGTTGCCGATTTCCGAGAAGAAGGCATTGGGTAGCCAGGAAATGTTAGCCCACTCATATTCGGTGGGATCATCGCGCCGGAAACTGGTGGCGATCCCATTTTCGACCGTGGTGAAAACGGCGTCCCGTGTCTTCGTCTTGGTAATGGCCAAACGGGGTGTGCTGGGCGTGCATGATTCGAGGAAAGCCTTGAAGCTTGCTTCCTCGATCAGCATGTCGCCATCCATGAAGAGGCAATCGCCCTTGATGTGGCGAGCGCCCAGCTCGTAGCTGTGAAGCGTTGTCGTTGCGCGGAAACCAGGGTTGCGAACGACCATGACATCCGGGCGGATTTTCCGGATTTCGTTGATGACCTCTTTCTCTTCAAAGCCGACGACGACGCGAACGTCTTCGACATCGCTGAGAAGATGCAAGAGGTGGCGAAGGATTTTGACGCCTTCGACTTCCACCAGACACTTTGGCTTGCCGTGACCCAACCGCGAGCCGAGACCGGCTGCGGCGATTACAGCGTGTTTAACAGGCGACATAAGGATTTCCCATCGAGCGCGACATAGTTTGAAACCGAAACCAGCGCATCGGGCGCGCTGTGAAGACCAGCAAATGCGATACCGATATCGGCGACGTCGAAAATTGGAATATCGTTGAAGCCGTCACCAATCGACACAAGCCTGTCGAAACGCTCTTTCAACTCAAGGCCAGCAACGTTTTTGCGCATGACCGTATCCAGACCGGTGATCTGGCCATCGGCATCCGTTATCGCTGTCGACGTGTAGAATTTGCATTCAAGGCGCTCCATCAACGGCTGTATCCAAAGGTCCAGATTGCCCGTGACGACAAAGCAGCGCTCCGCGTTTTCGCGGATAAAGGCCTCAATGTCGGGATCGAACTCGACCTGGGAGACGATGGATCTGATACGATCAAGCCCCGCGCTGCGCAAAATGGCGAAGCGTAGACGAAACGAGTCTTCGAAGGGGATTGCTCCGGCCATCGTCAGCTCCGTCAGAAGCCGCATCTCAGCCTCCAGACCCAACTCCGAGGCAATCATCGGAAGAAGTTCAGCGCGTGTAATGGTGCCGTCCAGATCAAATGCAAAAGCCGTTTGAAGCTCCTCACCCTTGAGAAGGGCCGGGCTGCGTTGAAACGTCAACGTCTGCGCGTGTGTCGCTTGGCGATACATATAACAACCTTTATGTATGAATGCCGCCCGCCCGAAAGCTGCGAGGCATCTTTCGCGAAACCACGGCACACTCGGCTCGCGTGGTTTGACTGATATGCCTCAGAGCATCCAAACAGATGTCGCTCAACCGTTAGAAAGATAACCTTTCCTCAGCCTGACCATGCAACCGACAAACGAAAAGCGCCGGTCGGAGCCGGCACTTTTTCGGATATTTCATGAGGCGGTCGTGCGACGAGAAGATGAACATCCAGAGCAGCAAGATCGCGACCAGGTGACACAGTCAGGTCGGCGCAAGCAAGTACTGAAACATTGCTCCGAAATAGGGTGAGAGTTTTGCTATGGACATGACCACAAACAGCGCATCTTCCAGCACTGTCAACGACAAGCTCGATAAGGTCATTGCAGACCTTTCTGCGCTGACGCAAAGACAGCAGGTTCAGGACGAGATCATGCTGGAGCTGGTCAATTTTCTTGCGCGGTTCAGAGAAGATGCAATCGGCATTCAGAGTGCGAACTCGCAAAAGCTCCACGAGGCCTCGCAAGGGATTGCGCAAAACGTCAAGGATCTTACCCAGTCGAATGCGTCCTTCGCAAACAACCTTGTCGAGAGCCTCAAGAACCTGGCCTTGGCGAACGAGAATACCGCCAACAACAATTTTACTCAGTTGCGCCAGATCATGCACACGGGCATTCGCAAAATGCCCAACACGTCGGGTAAAATCCGCTGTGTGTTTCTCGTTCATATGATCGAGGCCTGGGATGCCCAAATCGATATTTTCCACGCGATGGCAAATGATGACCGGTTTGATCCCATCGTGATCAGCATCGACAGGGTTTTTCCCGGTGATAATGCCTGTGGCGGTGAAAGCTCCATCAGTCAGGCTTTGACGGAACTGGGGGTTGCTCACCTGAGATTGGGAATGCCCAACTCCTTTGAAGGCCTCGATGTTCTTCGCGCCCTTGCGCCCGATGTCATCTTTCGCCAATCGCATTGGGACAGGGACTATCCGCCTGCCTTCCGGACGGCTGAATTGGGTTTCGCGCGGCTGTGCGCCATCACCTATGGCACCTCCATCGTTGCAAAGTTCAGCCATTCGGAGCAAAACGTCGCGGAAATATCACCGATGGCATTTGACCAGCCGTATCACCGGTCCGCATGGCGCGTCTTTTGCGAAACCGAGCAGACACAGTCTTATTTTCGCAGCTTCCAGCACTCCGATCCGAGCAAATTCGTCCTGTCGGGCTATCCCAAGCATGAGAGATTAGCGAGCTTCATCGGCAAGGGTTCATGGCCCATAGAGAATGCCGGTACGAAGGCCTATCGCGTCATATGGGCGCCGCATCATTCCGTCGGTGACGACTGGCTAGCCTTTGGCGTGTTCCATCGCATGTACCGCGATATGCTGAGATGGGCGCAACGCTCACCCCATATCGAATTTGCGCTCAAACCCCATCCGGCACTGTTCGCGCTTGTCGTGAAAATGGGATTGCTCTCTCAGGCCTCCATCGACGACTTCAAACTGCAATGGGAAAGCCTGCCCAACTGTACGATTGTAGAAGGCCAGTATGGCGAACTCTTCGACGCCTCCGACCTGATGTTGACGGACGGCATCTCATTCCTGACCGAATACCAGCTGTTCAACAAACCCTTGGTCTTCATCGATTCTCAGCGCCGCGTTCCCTTCAACGCTCTGGGCGAACTTGCATCCGCCTGCGCCGACCATGCGACGACCATGGAGCAAATCGAAGCGACGGTAACAGCCTATGCCAATGGCAAGCCTTGGGGCTATGCCGAGGCGCGTGAACGCCTTCTGGAAAAGCTGCTGCCGAACGAGCGCCCTTCGACCGAAATCGTGCTCAACGCCATCGCCGGTGGCATGAGCCTTTAGGGGCTTAAAAAAATTCCCATATCAAGTGCATCGGGCTTGAAGGCGATGATCTCGCTTTCAAGCCCGATATTTTTGTGTCTGCGATTGCGAAATAAGCAGCGCTGACGCGCCGGCGCTCAATCAGACTTGAAAAACAAACCCTCCGATCCGTAGGGATGGAGGATTTGTTTGCTTATTAGATGAACTGATCGATATAGGCGGGCAGATCGAACGCCGCATCGTTACGCTTGAGAGGCTCACCGAAGCGGGGATCAAGACGGAGCCATGCACGCGGGCCATCATCGTGGGATGGCAGTTCGCGGGTCATGCGGTCTTTTACGGTAGGCGGCAAGAGATCAACGATGTCGTTGCCGACGGTCGGGTCGATGATGATGAGCTGATCGCTGAAGGCGGCTGCTTCCTTGGCCGCGACGACAAGGCCCGCGAGTTTCTGTAACGTATCGATCGAGGTGCCAGCCAGAGGCACGTTCTGGTAAGCCGCCATGCGGTTGTAGAGGATGTAGGCTTCAGGCCAGTTGCGCGCTTCGATATGCAGCCGCAAAGCGACGCCCTGTCGCTGCATCATGAACTCGGTAAGACGGCGGACGAACTCATCGCGTTCGTAAGTAGAAGGTATCTTGTTCCTCCACATCTGCGCCGCCAAAAACTCGATGCCGCCGCGATAGGTGTCCCACTGGAACATGCACTCGTTGTTGCCCTGCTGCATTCTGGGATCATCGGAAACGGCGGTGACGCGTGCAAAGGGTTCGGGCATGAACAGGACATCGGCCTTGTCGAGCGCACGAACTGTATAGAGGTAAGCCCAGAAAATGAACGGGGTCGCGCTGGATATGGACTTTGCCAGCACATCCCGACGAACGATCAGAAACTCTGGGAATACATGGTGGTTGAAGATGAAGTTGAGGAAGGACGAGAAGTCTGCCTTTGAATGGCGCGTCGGGCCGGGAATCTTGTAGAACGGCGCGATATCGCGCTGACCGCCACGGGCATCGACCAGCATCCACGGCGCCTGCACCATGCCAATGCCAGGCTCACGCTCCATGATCTCGACATACTCTTTCACCTTTTCAGGAATAAGCAGGTCATCGTCGCCCAGGAATACGGCGTAACGACCGCGCGCACGTCGCATGGCGAAAGCGTAGTTGCTGACGAAGCCGGAATTTTTCGTGCGGCGATAGGCATTGATTTCCGGCACGGCGGAAAGGCTGTTGATGTAATTCGCCGTATCATCCGTGGAGCAATCGTCGACGATCACCATTTCAAAGGAGATGCCCAGCCTCCGAAACCATTCCAGATGGAAAGAGACATTTCTCTCAAGCAGGAACCGCCGGTTATATGTAGGAACGCAAATTGAAAGAAGTATTTCTGAATTGGACATGCCGTGATCGCCTGCAACTTAAAGATTTGATATCAATCAAAGGGTGAATTCGCAGACGTCAGTTCATTAGGTTACACACCTATCAGTCAGCAATTTGCAAGCCCAGAGACGGACGCGGATTATATGTTTTCTGACGTACCACCTGCGTCTGCATCCCGTGCGGACGGCGGAGCATTATCACTTGTAGATTAGAACATCCGGCTTTCGCGAAGCTTATGGCGAAACGGCTTGGACAAATGAGAAAAGCGCCGGTCTCAGACCAGCGCCTTGAGTTATATTCTCATGTCGGATCTACGATCAGAATACGAACATCCAGAGCAGAACAACGACCACGAGCGGCACACCCATTGCCCACAAAACCATTCCTTTTAGCATAATTTTCTCCTTTTCACCTTGTTGACCTAACGCCATCTGCAATCAAAGGTTCCTTGAGAAAAATTTCGTGCTTGGGTTTTATTAGGGACAGACGATGAGTGCCAATGGGTCTCAGGCTATTGCTGCGGCTTTTGACCGCCTTGTCGTCTGACGTACGACCAGCTCGAACCCCAGATCAAGCGTCCGCTCCTTGATCTGCCCTCCCCGGCTCAAGGTGATCAGAATATCTGCAGCGGTATAACCGATATCGAAACGTGGGACGTGGATGGTGGTCAAGGGTGGTTCGGTTGTCACCGCATATTCCAGGTCGTTGAAACCGCAGATGCCAAAATCTTCCGGGACGCGGATGCCCAATCTCTGGCACTCGAATATGACGCCAAGGGCCAAATCGTCGCTGTGGCAGAGCACGCCATCCACATCCGGTCTTTTCTCTATAAAGCGACGGATCAGGCGAGAACCCAGATGGATGCTGGGTGGCGCGTCCTGCCAGATGATCATGCTCTCATCCAACAAACCCGCCTGTTGCATCACCTCACAATAACCCTCCTGACGACGGCGGACCCGGATGTCATGCCCGCAGCCGAGGATGGCTATTCGGCGATACCCCTGAGACAGCATGTGCCGCGTGGCGGCCATGGCTGCTTTTTTATGATCGATGCCGACAGCGATGCCGCTCATTTTCAGGGATGCGTCGACGGTCTGGACGATGGGACAACCGGCTTCATTGGCGATCGCCTCCAGATTTTCCAGTCGTTCCGTACCGGCGACGATGACGCCGGCAGGACTGTGCGCCGCGAAGGCTCGTAATTGCCTCAACTCTTCCTCGGGGTCGTAATGGGTGTTTGAGTATTGAATGCGGTAATCGGTCCCTCTGATCCGCGCTTCGATCCCGCTCAGCACCGCACTCAGCGCTGGATGCGACAGGGATGGAAGGAGAACGCCGATGAATGTGCTGGTACCGCTGGCCAAAGCTCTTGCATTCAGATCGGGGACATAACCCATTTTATCCACGACACTCAAAATCTGATCTCTTAAGGCGACGGAAACCTTTTCCGGCTCTCGCAGGGCGCGGGACACGGTAATCGCGCTCACTCCCGCCTCCCTTGCAACATCCTGCAGGGTTACCTTTACGATCGCTTTCCGTCTTCGTGTGTTCGGCATCCTATACCTTAGCTTGTCAAGCGCGTGGAAAGATAGACTACAACGTTACAGAGTTCGATTTTCAAAGGTAACCAGATACCGTATATGATATCGATTTTGCTAATAAACTATAGCCCATAAGTAACGTCACACACCAACTTTCGCTTCAAAAGTGATGGATTTTCTCTAAATCCCAAAAAAAGTCTCGCCGATTGGCCTCGCAAACTGCGTTTTCCTGCAAGAATATGCGTTTCAATGCGAGAATGAAGCAGTGTCCGCCGTCAAAAATAGTTGATACGTCGAACCACGGCTCCCTTGGCTCCCAAATGTTGGCCTGGGCACAACAGCCTTATCGTTACAAAAAAGCAATTGTGGCAAAAAATATGCATTCCAGCCTCCTCTGCCTCTGCCGCTTTGCCACAAATCTGCTAGGGAGACATTATCTCCCGCGAAAACACCGGAAACGGCACAACAAGGATATCTCGATATGCGATTTCGCAGCGTAACATTGGCAGGGCTGGCGATTGCCCTTTCCGCTTGCACCACCACGACCCCGTCGCTTGCTCCCAAGAGCGCCGTGGAGACCCGTTGGGTCGGTCAGTCTGCTGGCGTATTCTTTGCCAAATACGGACCACCATTGAGCGATGTCGATTCCGGTGGCACGACGACGTACAACTGGCGCGGTGGCTACAAAACCACGACGATCCCGGCAAAGTATGATGAGGCCAAGGATGGCAAGCGTGGTCGCCAGACGTCATCTGCCCGCAAGGTCTATCTCTCCTGCACGGTCCAGCTCACCGTTGGCAGCGACTACAAAATCCGCTCGATCCGGACCGTCTCGGACCGTCCAGGCGTCAATGGCCCAAGCTATTGCGCCGAGTTTCTGGGCGGCGAATAAGTTTTAAATCGCATAAGTTACGAAAGCCCGCCGGGATTCTCTCGGTGGGCTTTTTTGTTTATTGCGGGTCATCAATCGGCTGGCAACACTCTGACGCATGGCTCAATTCCGACCCGCACATCTGTTATGCGCAAGGCGCATAGCCGTGGATATAAGCCATTAGATCAGCTTCATAACCAGTCGCCGTTTCCAGATGGGTCACAGCGTATCGCGCGGAAAACTAAGGCAAAATCGTGCCGTTCCCGTTTTTCTTTGTCTGGATCGGGCGGGACGTTTCAGTCCACTGTCCACCGTCTGAACTCTTTTTCGACATGATCGACCGTGTAGCGCAAGAGTTGTCTTACAGCTTTGCATGCGTTATTGCGCCGCACAAATTGAAGATCATCAGAATTTAGGAAAAGACGTGATTAAAAACGACAAGGGCACTGGCCCGACCGACGGATTTTCGCACGACACCTTTACCATGAACCGACGTCAAGTGCTTGGAACGGCTCTTGCCGGTCTTGCCGCTGCAACGCTGCCGGGCGCACCTGCGCTTGCCCAGAGTGCTGACAAAAAAGTCGATGTCCTTCTGATCGGCGGTGGCATCATGAGTGCGACGCTCGGCGTCTGGCTGCATGAGCTGGAACCGACATGGTCGATCGAGATGCTGGAGCGTCTGGATGCCGTGGCGCTTGAGAGCTCCAATGGCTGGAACAATGCCGGCACCGGCCACTCGGCACTGGCGGAACTCAACTACACGCCTGAGACCGCCAATGGCGGAATCGACATTTCCAAAGCTGTCGAAATCAACGAAGCCTTCCAGATTTCCCGCCAGTTCTGGGCGTGGCAGGTACGCAATGGCGTCTTGAAGAACCCGCGCTCCTTTATCAACCACACGCCGCATATGAGCTTCGTCTGGGGCGATGAGAACATGTCCTATCTGGAAAAGCGCTACGAGGCCCTCAAAGCCAGCCCACTGTTTGCCGGCATGGAATATTCCAGTGATGCGGAGCAGATCAAGAAATGGGTCCCGTTGATGATGGAAGGCCGTGACCCCGGCCAGAAGATCGGTGCGACGTGGTCTCCGCTCGGCACCGACATGGAATTTGGTGAAATCACCCGCCAGTTCGTTGCCCATCTGAAGAGCCAAGAGAATTTCAACCTTCAGGTTTCCAGTGAAGTGACCGCCATCGAGCGCAACTCCGACGGCACCTGGCGCGTGACTTACAGCAACCTCAAGGACGATTCCGAGTATACGGTCGACGCGAAGTTCGTCTTCGTGGGTGCTGGCGGCGGTGCCATCCACCTGTTGCAAATGTCCGGAATTCCGGAAGGTGACGATTATGCGGGCTTCCCCGTCGGCGGCTCCTTCCTCGTCAACGAAAACCCTGATGTGACCATGCTGCATCTGGCCAAAGCCTACGGCAAGGCATCGGTCGGTTCTCCACCCATGTCCGTTCCGCATCTGGACACACGCGTGATCGGCGGCAAGCGGGTGGTGCTGTTCGGCCCCTTTGCGACCTTCTCCACCAAGTTCCTCAAGGAAGGCTCCTACTTCGACCTGCTGACCTCGACCACGATGAGCAACGCATGGCCGATGATGAGCGTCGGCATGGATGAATATCCGCTGGTCGAATATCTGGCCGGTCAGTTGATGCTGTCGGATGACGACCGCTTCGCGGCCCTGCAGGAATATTTCCCCGGCGCCAAACAGGGTGAATGGCGTCTGTGGCAGGCAGGTCAGCGCGTGCAGATCATCAAGCGCGATGCCGAAAAGGGTGGCGTTCTGAAACTCGGCACGGAAATCGTCAGCGCCAAGGATGGCAGCATTGCAGCCTTGCTCGGCGCTTCGCCGGGTGCGTCGACAGCCGCGCCGATCATGCTGCAGGTGCTGGAAAAGGTCTTTGGTGAAAAAGTGGCGAGCCCGGAATGGCAAGCCAAAATTCGCCAGATCGTTCCAAGCTATGGCACCAAGCTGAACGCGGATCCGCAGAAGACCCATGAAGAGTGGGCCTATACCAGCGAATTGTTACAGCTTCCGACCCCGCCACAGATCGACATGGCGTCCCTATCGAGCGCAGCTGCGGCCGCCCCTTCTGCAACGGCAACGACAGCAGACAATGCTCCTGCCAAGCCAGTAGGTGACCTCGCGCCTTAAGGCGACTTGATCGACGCAAACGCAAACAAAAAGGCACGCTTTACGGCGTGCCTTTTTTGTGGGGCGCTACCAACACCCATCTCATCCGGCAGAGCCGGGTTGCGGGTGTGACGCTGCGGGGCGGTTGGCGGGCACCGGCACATCGATCGCATTGTCGCTGGGCCAGGTGGTTATGGCATGGACCTGGCCAGGAATATCGTCTTTCAGGAACGTCTCATGGCCGGGTAAGCCCATGGGATACATCGCTTCACGTTCGGCTTCATAGGGAACGCTCTTGTCGGTACACAGCCGAATGCGCATATCCTGCGGCGCGACATCGGTGCGGTTTTGCACATTTTCGACAGGCCCTGACGGGCTCAGTTGCCCCGCAAACGCCTGCGTCAAATATTGCGCAGCCCGCTCATTGCGCTCACGCTCCGTCGTTGCGCCCAGCATCACGACCATCACGCGCTTGCCATTCCGCGTGGCCAGGCCGACGTAATTGCGTCCCGATGCACACAGGAAGCCGGTCTTCATTCCAACCGTGCCGCTGAAGCGGGTCAGCAGCGTATTGTTGGATTTGATTTCCTTCCCGTCGATGATGACGGCAGATCCCTGGAAAAAGCGTTGATAGTCTGGGAAAGTCCGGTCGATTTCCATTCCAAGGATCGCCAGATCGCGGGCCGTGGAATAATTGCTTTTGTTGAACAGGCCGTTGGGGCTGGCAAAATGCGTTCCCGTCATCCCGAGGCGGGTGGCTTCCGCATTCATTCGCTGCACGAAAACGGCTTCATCCGATGTCACCGTTTCTGCAAGTGCGACGGCGACATCGTTGGCCGAAGCGGTGAGAGCCGCAAACAGCGCATCCTCCAAGGTCATCGTTCGCCCGAACGTCAGACCCGACTCGAGGAAAGCCTGTTTGGTTGCGTTGCGCGTCATCATGACAGGCGTGGTCAGTGTCACTTCGCCCGCACGAAGCGCTTCGAACACGACCAGCGCCGTCATGAGCTTTGTCGTGGACGCGGGATACCACGGCACACCGGCATCTTCCTGATAGAGAACCTGATGATTTGCGGTATCGACAACCAGCACGGGCGTGGCGTTGGCAGGCGCCGAAAGAGACGCGGCCAATATCACGGTCTTCGCTAGCCGGCTGGCCAATATCGTTTTCATCATGTGTCAGTCTCCAAGCAATAGTATCCTCTGACATAAGACGCCTTGCGGACACAAGCGTCTGCTAAGCGAGGACCTTGGCAAGTCTGAGGTCGAAAAAGGCTGTTTGCCGTTCAAGACCAGAGAACACGATAATATGATCCATCGAGACTGTTGGAAGGGGCGACATGAACGCACATGATCTGCGCAACATCTATCTTGCTTATCTGGACTGCCTGAACCGGCAGGCATGGGATGAACTGGGAAACTTCGTCGCTGACAATGCCCAACACAACGGACGGCCGTTTGGCCTGTCGGGTTATCGGGCAATGCTGATCAACGACTTCAGGACCATTCCCGACTTAAGTTTCAACGCTCAGATCATCGTCAGTGAACCGCCTTTGATCTCGGCACGGCTGACGTTCCAATGCTCCCCGCAAGGCACGTTTCTCGGCCTGCCGGTCAACGGTCGTGCCGTCTCTTTCTGCGAACATGCGATCTACCAGTTCGAACAGTCAAAAATTCGCACGGTATGGTCGATCCTCGACAAGGCAGAAATCGAGAGGCAGCTCTGAGGTCACGAACTTGTTTGAGCGCAGCGCCGAACGGATGTCGTCCTCCTTCGTTTAGGGTCTATCGAAGAGGAGAAAGAGATGAGAGCGCTGATCCTCGCGGCAGCCATCGCGTTAGCATCCATCAATCAGGGTTTTGCAATGGATAGTCTTTCACATTACGAATGGAAAAACCGCATCGTTCTGGTTTTCGGGAAGGCGAGCGACCCCAAGGTCGAGAAGCAGATCGACGTCCTCAAGCAAAAGCAGGCAGAACTGGCCGACCGGGCATTGGTCATCATCCGCATTAGCGACGATGAGGCGCGCGTGGTTTACGGGACATCGGTGGCGATGAGTGGCGACAAGCTTCGGGCAGACGCGAAAGTCGGAAACGACGATTTCCAAGTCCTCCTCGTGGGCAAGGACGGTGGCGTGAAATTCCGAAGCAAGGAGATCGTCAGTGATGCCGATATATTCGACCTGATCGACCGTATGCCGATGCGAAAGGCCGGTCAGGGCTGACCACATGTGGAAATGGCGATCTCGCTGTCCGCCTCTTATTTTCATCCTTCAGCTTATATAAGGAACCGGACATCAATAAACGCGTTCACCGCCTCGCATGCGGCGATCACACGCTGGCTGCACGTCACCCGGTCGACCTGCCCGCCAAAGCCATAGCATATCCGCTGGTGCCCTTTGACGCCTTGGTCCACCGAGTGAACCTGAAGGGCATAAGGCGGGAACGACATGGAACTTCCAAAGGCAATAAGCTCTGTAGCAGCACGGGCGAACTACCCCAGGCCGGATGTCAGTTCGAGCAACATGCTGTCTGGCCGAACTCTCCTCATTCTGATCGGTGTCGCATTTCTGCTGCGGGTCGGCCAGGAGATATTCGTTCCGCTTGCTCTTTCGCTGCTGCTGTCCTTTACCCTTGCGCCCATCGTGTCCTTCCTTCGCAAACGGTCGGTGCCGAAGATTCTGGCGGTCATCCTTACTGTCATATCCGCGTTCTGCGCGATTGCGGTCTTCAGCTTCATCGTCGCAACGCAGGTTGCAAACCTTGCCGAAAACATACCCACCTATCAGCGCAACATCGTCAGCAAAGTCCAGGTTCTGGCCCAGGCAGGCTCCGGCAATGGCGTGCTGGACCATCTGAGCAAGGTGGTGGAGAAGATGGGCGCCGAGATACAAACGAGGGCGACCGAAAGCCAGGAGGCGGCAGCGCCTGAGGTCCCCGAGCGGGAGCCGATGCCTGTCGAAATTATCTCACGAAGCAATCCGCTACAAACACTCGGCAACCTGATCCTGCCGCTGATCAGCCCGTTTGCGACAGCTGGTCTCGTGATCGTTCTTGTCGTTTTCATGCTGCTGGAGCGCGAGGATTTGCGCGACAGGTTCATCCGCCTCGTCGGTCTCAGTGACCTGCATCGTACCACCGCCGCCCTTCAGGACGCTGGCAAGCGCGTCGGAAAATACCTTCTGATGCAACTGGTCGTGAATACCCTGTATGCCCTGCCAATCACCATTGGCCTGTGGGTGCTTGGCATACCCAATGCCATTCTGTGGGGTCTGCTGACGCTTGTCCTGAGATTCGTGCCCTATATCGGCCCTGTCATTGGAATGATCCTGCCGCTGTTTCTGGCGCTTGCCATTGCACCGGGATGGTCGCTGGTTGCCTGGGTGGCAGCGCTTTTCATAACCATCGAACTCATCAGCAACAATGTGATCGAGCCCTGGCTATACGGATCCCACACCGGATTGTCGCCACTGGCGATCATCGTTTCGGCCATTTTCTGGTCCTGGCTTTGGGGACCAATCGGCCTCATGCTGTCCACGCCTCTCACCGTTTGTCTGGTTGTTCTGGGTCGCCATGTGCCGCAATTCGGCTTCCTTGATGTCCTCCTGGGCAACGAGCCGGTTCTGGAGTTGCATGAAAAGCTCTATCAACGGCTGCTGGCTGGAGATCCGAACGAGGCAACCGACAATGCCGAGGAATATCTGAAACAGGAATACCTCGTTGATTACTACGACAAGGTAGGTCTTCCCGCTCTTATGCTGGGTGAAATGGACAGGCAGCGCGGCGTCATGTCGGAAAAACAGATCGAGCTGTTTTCCTTCAGCTCGATGACACTCGTCGATAATCTCTCCGATATCGCCGATGAGGAGGAAAACGAGGAAGAACCGGAGGCAACGGAAGCGTTTGTCGCATCGGCCGACGAGATCGAGCTGCCCGACGGACGTGGCCAATCGGTGTTGTGTGTGGGTGGCCGTGGTGCCATCGATGACGCCGCCTCTGCCATGCTGGCGCAGATCATCGAGATCCAGGGCGCGACGGTTGCGTCAGCAAGTTTTGGTGATCTGGCAGGCCGTGCCTCGCGAAAACTCAGCCTGGATGGGATCGATACGGCGGTGGTGTCGTTCCTCAACGGAAACTCCAAATCGCATGCGCGGCAGATCGTGCGCCGGATGAAGCGCCTAAAGCCTTCCCTGCGGGTTGGAATACTCATTCCCACCGCGAACGGGCAGAACTACGCGCAGATCGACGCAGCGGATATCAGCGCCGACTTCATAACGACGTCATTGACCGAGACTGTCAAAATGGCGCTGACACAAACCACGCCACGGGAGCTGGTGGTCGTGGCCCGAAAGATCGGTCGTCCGCGACTGCAAATAGCGACGCCCGCAGTCGCATCTTAAAGACCACGGCTATTGTTGGGGCCAGCGGATGAGCGCCTCGCGGCCAGCATCGGTAAGAACGTACACGCCTTTTTCCAATCGCTCGAACCAGCCATAGACGTTGGACAAGAGGATTTTTCCAGCGTCGGGCACCCCTTCCCTGACGTCGCGGACGCGCAATGGGCCAGCGGCGAGACGTGCCGCACAACCCAGCGCCTGCTGGCGATAGGCCGTCATCATCGGTGTGCGTGTACTGCCGCCGGGCACAGGGTCGCCGCGTCGTTTCTGATGTTCACGCACCAGCCTCGAGCGCCGTTTGGGATTGGTGCGCGGCATGGGTGACACGGACGCCACGATCACGCTGACGTCGCCACGATCCGAAATACCGAGCATGCCGATACCCATCCGGCGGCAAAGATCGCGGTAACGCTTGTCCGATTCCCGCCCCCTGCCCTTGGCAGAGACCTTTGCGGCGATCCAGACTTCGTCGGATATGGCAGCCCTGTCGACAGCTTGAAGGATCAGCTCAAGATTGAAGGTCAGTTTCAGCTCGCAAACGACCACGACCGGCGGATCGTCGGCGGTGATGCCGACAAGATCGCATCCGCCGATCTCCCCTTTGACCGAATAACCGGCGGCTTCCAGAAAGGCCTTTACAGGCAGATAGAGGGACGTTTCCATGGGTATTGACGATCTGACCGGGGAATCACTGAGTTCGCCATCACCTTTAGACGGTTCGGTGCGACATCACCATGATTTAGGGTCATCTCGTGGCTCTCGACCGTGCCAAGGGCCGGAACAAATGACCATGTCGCCGGTTAGCTGACAGCATCAAAACCCGGAGATTCTCATGACATCGATGACGTTGGAAGACCTGTCCAAACAGCTCAGGAAGATCGACTTCTGCATGCTGTGCACCAAAAGCGAAGCTGCGCGGATTTCCAGCCGGCCGATGAGCAACAACGGCGATGTCGAATATGATGGCGACTCTTGGTTCTTCACATACGAAGACACCCGCAAGATCAAAGAGATCAATCACGACGACGGCGTCACGCTGACTTTCACCGCACCACCCAGTATTCTGGGCAAGCCGGGTATCTTTATCTCGGTGGAAGGCAAAGCCGTGCTGATCCGCGACAAGTCGCAGTTCGAAGCGCACTGGGTCAGCGATCTCGACCGCTGGTTTCCAGAGGGTATCGACACGCCCGGCATCGTCCTCATCAAGGTCTCTGCGGCGGCAATCGAATATTGGGACGGCGAAGAGAACGGGCGCCTGACGCTGAAATAGGTGATGTAACGCCGCGATGGTCGCTCAGCTCTACGAATTGACTTGAAAAATATGTGGCTGGGGCGCCAGGATTCGAACCTGGGAATGCCGGTACCAAAAACCGGTGCCTTACCGCTTGGCGACGCCCCAACAGGGCAGATTGGCGAAACCGCCACTGCCTGAACGGCGCCTGATTATCAAAGCGGAACGGCAGCGGCAATGATTAA
Source organism: Hyphomicrobiales bacterium (assembly GCA_900472925.1). Lineage (GTDB taxonomy): Bacteria > Pseudomonadota > Alphaproteobacteria > Rhizobiales > Rhizobiaceae > Agrobacterium. Next base: position 6,677 of record UCJU01000020.1, on the reverse strand, counting down.
GTTGGCGGACTTGCAATATTTATTGTGTGTCCGGCCAATGCTTCATGTTACGTCAGGAAACAGACGGATATTCAGATCTTTTCCCGGTGGAACGACATGAGCCAATATAGTGCCCGCCCTCCTGCCATACCAACGACATTGCTGGATGACGATGTTGTGCGGATCATTCGCTGGGACTTCGAGCCTGGAGCCGATACGGGCCACCATACGCACGGGCTGGGCTACGTCGTGGTGCCAATGACCGACTGTCATTTTCTGATCGAAGACGAAAACGGCAGCCGCAGGGTGGAAACCGCGCGTGGCATGCCCTACCGGCGTGAGGCTGGCGTTTCACACAATGTGATCAATGGCGGCAGTGAACCCATGTCCTTCATCGAAATCGAATATAAATGAGCGTTGACTGACACGATGACGGATCCGGAATTCAATCGCGATTTCCAGCCGGCCTATGGCATTGCCGTGCCGGTGGCGCAAAACGTGCAGCGCATCACCGTCAACAACCCGTCAGCCTTCACCTTTCATGGTACCAACAGCTACATCGTGGGCGACAGGTCCGTTGCCGTGATCGATCCCGGCCCAGACGACGATCAGCATCTTCGGGCGCTGATGGCGGCGCTGCAAGGCCGTGAAGTGACGCATATCTTCGTCAGCCACACGCATCGCGATCACTCACCGCTGGCGGAACGCCTGAAGCAGGCAACCGGAGCGCTGACCGTGGCCGAAGGGCCGCATCGTGCCGCCCGGCCTTTGCACGAAGGTGAGCAAAATCCCTTTGCGGAAAGCTCGGACACCGAGTTTGTGCCAGACATCGTGATTGGCGATGGAGAAAGCCTGTCTGGCGATGGCTGGGCGCTCACCGCCCTTCACACGCCCGGCCATACCGCCAATCATTCAGCCTTCGCTCTCGATGAGAGCGGGATCGTGTTTTCTGCTGATCACGTCATGGCTTGGGCGACAACCATCGTTGCGCCACCGGACGGTTCGATGAGGGATTACATGGCGTCACTGGAAAAGCTTCTGCAACGCAGGGACCGATTGTTTCTTCCCGGCCATGGCGGTCCTGTGAACGATCCGACCGCCTTCATGCGGGGGCTTCGCGCGCATCGTCGCATGCGGGAAAAGGCGGTGCTGGCTCGGATCAAGGCAGGTGACCGGACGATCCCTGATATGGTGAAAGTCATTTACCGGCGCACCGATCCACGGCTGCACGGCGCAGCGGCTCTGTCCGTTCTCGCCCATATTGAAGATCTGATCGAAAAGGGCGATGTGCAGACGGACGGCCCGCCTTCCCTGACTGGGCTGTATTTTCCGACATAGGAACTGCGTCGATGCCTCTTGCATACAGCTATCGAAACGACTCGTCTGTTCCCGGTTTTCCAGACGACAAGCCGCTCATCATATTTGATGGCGAATGCGGTTTCTGTTCTCGCGATATCGATTTCGTTTTGCGATACGATAAGAAAAACCTCTTCCGTTTTACACCCGCGCAATCTGAGCTTGGAACGGCGCTGATGCGGCACTACGGCTTCCGAACCGATCATTATGAAACCAGCCTGTTGATCGAAAACGGCGTGGCCCATCCTCGTTCAGATGGGGTTTTGCGCGTGCTTCAGCTCTTGGGTGGCATGACAAGCATTGCGTCACTTCTACGCTTCGTACCGCGTAGTCTACGGGACAGCGTTTACAATCTCGTGGCACGCAACCGCATGAAGATAGCAGGACGGCGTCAGGCGTGCCGTGTGCCGACTCCAGAGGAGCGCGGGCGTTTTATCGCCTAGTGCTCAATTGTCGTTGAGACCCTGCATTTCCGCATCCAGCGCATCAAGATAGGCCTGGGCGATGTCTGCACCCATACCCAGATCATGCGAGCCAAAGCGGGAGGCGACGCGCACGTCGACTAGGGTGGTTTCGGTATCTTCGCGCAACCGAATAAGCACGTCGAAACGCAGACCCCAGATGAGGGTGCGCGTCTCACCCTGCATCATGACCACGCCGCTGCCGTCAAAAAATGTCGGTGCGGGCGCGTCGGCTGGTCGGGCCAATGGCACAGGTACGTTGGTGGGCAGCTCTTCGATCGGCGTGTCGGTCGTCTCTTGGGTCTGGTCCTGACGCGGCATGCCGGGCTGTACATCCGGCAGCGAGCCAATGAGACCTTGCGTATGGGCGATGCGGATGCGCTGTGCCTTCGCCACCTTGCGCGCCGCCGTGTAAACACGGTCGATAGCGCCCTCATAGCGATGACCGGCAAGGCTTGGATAGGCTGCGGCCTGTGCGTCGCGTTCAGCTTTGGAAACGATCAAGGGACGCGGCAGCCACTGCTGGTTAGCCGTGGGGATGGACAACCACGCGGGCGCATCGGCGACATCGGTGGAAACATCGTAAAGCTGCGGATTTTGCCAGTAAAGAAACGCACCGAACGCGACAGTCCCAAGCGGAACGGCGCACAGAAGCAAGGCCGAGAGCGACCATAGGCCGCCTTTGGCACCCACGGACCACAGGCGTTGCAAGCCGATAATGGCAAGCAGAAGCGAAACGCTTGCGATGGCAGCGGAGATAAGCACCAGCGAAATGAAGTCGGGCGTCGTCAGTGGGCCAAAGCGGTGCAAAGGCGCTGCGATGAGAAACAGGGCCAAGGCGGCCACCCCGAGATATCGGGACAGATAGGCCGTATGGGATACGGGCCGAACGAAGCGCACAGTCATGAAGCGGCACCCGAATGCTGTAGTTTTTGCAACGAAGACGTTCCGCCGATAGGTTCACGACAAGCGGGAATCGCTCATCTACTGTGTCATAATGGGTTTCAGCGGCGAAGGGAATCTGTTCAAGAGAAATTGCACCCCTTTGCCGCAGAGCAGGCTTTTCCACGCAGTCAAACCGGCGTAATCACAAGACAGCAAGATCAGCGCAAGCTGGCATCACAGGGAGTTAACATCATGCGTATTTCAATCGTTCTTGGCGCCGCTGCGACGATGCTGGCGCTTTCGTCCTGCCAGACGCTGTCTCCAGAAGAGCGGCGCGCGCGCGATGAAACGACCTGCCGTGGCTATGGTTTCCGCCCCAACACCGACCAGATGGCCGGCTGCCTGCTTGATCTCGATCTCGACCGCCGGGCCGATGCCCGTGCATGGCAGGCGCAAACCAGCCGCGACATGTTCTATCGCCCTGTCGTGGTGGAACGTCGCATCATCGTCCAGAACCGCTAGACCTTCGCGGGAAGAACCCGCAGCGGCACGACCTTCGAAGTGGCAATCGTGTCGGTCTGATCCGCTTTTGCAAGTGTGGCCTGCGCCGCAGACAATCTGGCGATCGGCACGCGGAATGGCGAGCAGGAGACGTAATCCAGCCCCGCATCTTCACAGAAATGGATCGAAGCAGGATCGCCGCCATGTTCTCCGCAAATACCAAGCTTGAGTTCCGGGCGCGTCTGGCGGCCGCGATCTGCGGCAATGCGGATCAGTTCTCCGACGCCGTCGAAATCCAGTGAGATGAACGGGTCGCGCTCAATGATACCCTTGCGCTGATAGGTCTCGATGAAACGCGCCGCATCATCACGGGAAATGCCGAAAGTCGTCTGCGTCAGGTCGTTGGTGCCGAAGGAGAAGAACTCCGCAGCCTCGGCAATGACATGGGCGCGCAGAGCCGCGCGCGGCAACTCGATCATGGTGCCGGTGAGATATTCGAGAGTAAAGCCGGTTTCTTCTGCCACTGCCGCAGCAACCCTGTCGATGACGGCGCGCACATAGTCCAGTTCCGAGCGCAGACCGACCAGCGGCACCATGATCTCAGGCACCACGGGAGAGCCCGTCTGGCGGGCAGCCTCCACCGCTGCCTCGAAAATGGCGCGGGCCTGCATCTCTGCGATCTCTGGATAGGAAATCGCCAGGCGGCAACCGCGATGGCCGAGCATGGGGTTAAACTCGTGCAGAGCATCCAGCCGATGCCGGAACAGTGTCTGCGACATGCCCATGGCGGCTGCGACTTCGACGATCTCGCCGTCTGTCTTGGGCAAGAATTCGTGCAAGGGCGGGTCGAGGAGACGAATCGTGACCGGCAGACCATGCATGATGGAAAACAGCTCGGTGAAGTCCTGCCGCTGCATGGGCAGCAACTGATCGAGCGCCGCCCGCCTGCCGGCCTCATGCTCGGCGAGGATCATTTCACGCATGACCTGAATGCGATCACCTTCGAAGAACATATGTTCGGTGCGGCAAAGGCCTATGCCCTCAGCGCCGAACGAGCGGGCGGCACGGGCATCGGCCGGGGTATCGGCGTTGGTCCGTACCTTCATGCGCCGTGTACTGTCGGCCCATTCCATCAGCTTGCCGAAGTCCCCTGAGAGCGCGGGTTGCGTCATGGCCACCTCGCCGCGCATCACACGCCCGGAGGAGCCATCGATGGTGATAACATCGCCCTTTTTCAGCATGCAGCCCATGCCAACCAGAACACCGCTGCGGATATCCACCCGCATGGAGCCTGCGCCCGATACACAGGGAATGCCCATGCCCCGCGCAACGACAGCCGCATGGCTGGTCATGCCGCCGCGTGTCGTCAGAATGCCTTCGGCGGCGTGCATGCCGTGAATATCCTCGGGGCTGGTTTCCATGCGCACGAGAATGACACGCCGACCTTCGGCAGCTGCTGACACCGCCTCCTCGGAGGTAAAGACGATCTCGCCGGACGCGGCACCCGGTGAGGCCGGAAGGCCAGAGCCGATGATGGGGCGCTCCACCGACGGATCGATGGTCGGATGGAGAAGTTGATCGAGCGATGATGGCTCGATCCGGCAGATTGCCTCATCGGTGGTGATGAGGCCTTCCTCGACCAGATCGACAGCAATTTTCATGGCGGCGCGGGTGGTTCGCTTGCCAGAACGGGTCTGCAGCATCCACAGCTTGCCGCGCTCTATGGTGAACTCCATGTCCTGCATATCGCGGTAATGGGTTTCCAACCGGTCGCAAATGCTGATGAATTCCGAAAATGCTTCTGGCATCAGTTTTTCCATCGACGGCTTGTCCGAACCGGAGGCGATGCGCGCCTCTTCCGTGATGGATTGTGGCGTGCGGATGCCAGCGACAACATCTTCGCCCTGTGCGTTCACAAGAAACTCGCCGTAGAGCTCCTTTTCGCCGGTGGAAGGATTGCGGGTAAAGGCGACGCCGGTTGCCGAGGAGGAACCCAGATTGCCGAAGACCATGGCCTGCACGTTGACGGCCGTGCCCCATTCTCCGGGAATATTGTGCAGGTGACGATAGGTGACAGCGCGCGGGTTCATCCAGCTGGCGAAGACGGCACCGATCGCGCCCCACAATTGCACCTGGGTGTCCTGCGGAAAGGGTTCGCCAAGTTCTTCCTCGATCAGGCTTTTGTAGAGCGAGACGATGTGCTGCCACTCGCTGGCGGAAATCTCGGTATCGTATTCGTGGCCTAGACGTCCCTTTTCGTCCTCGAGAATCTCTTCGAAGATTTCATGGTCCAGCCCCATGACCACATCGGCATACATCTGGATGAAACGACGGTAGCTATCCCATGCAAAACGGGCGTCGCCGGAATTTTGTGCCAGGGCCTGCACAGTGTCGTCGTTGAGGCCAAGGTTGAGAACGGTATCCATCATGCCGGGCATGGAGGCGCGCGCGCCAGAGCGGATCGACAAGAGAAGGGGTTGAGAGCCGCAGCCGAAGTGACAGCCGGTGATGGCCTCCATCCCGGAAATACCGCCGGTAACTTGCAACTTGAGGTCTTCCGGGAGCTTCCGTCCAGTCTGATGGTAGCGCCCACAGGCCTCGCTGATGATGGTCAACCCGGGAGGAACGGGCAAGCCAAGGCTTGCCATTTCGGCAAGATGTGCACCCTTGCCGCCCAATATGGCGATATCGCTGGCATGCCCCTCAGCGGCTCCGTCACCAAACGTGTAGACCCATTTTTTCATTCTACGCTCTCCACCCAGAAGCGTTCTATTTTTCAACCCTTTACAACATCGTCATAGTGTTGGAAACGGCCCTGCAACCAAGATACTACCGCAGTGCAGCATAAATGCGGCGCAAGGAACTCAAGGGTCAACAGAAAACCGCCCGCGACGAGCGCAGGCGGTTTGTATTCGGTCAGCGATTCACGCGGTTATCGTCGTGTGAGACGGCTCAAAACTCCTCCCAGTCAGCCTTGACGGCGGCGTTGCCGTTGAATGCAGAGGCCACCTTGCGGCCCAGCGCACGGGCTGGAGACTGAACCGGACGCTCGGCCTGCGTGGCCTGGTGCACAGGAGCTTCGTAACCGCCACCCAGCTTGAACTGGCCAAGCAGATGGGTCAGCGATGCTGCTTCACGCGCAAGACCATGGCTGGCCGCTGTCTGCTCTTCCACCATCGCCGCGTTCTTCTGCGTGTCCTGATCCATCTGGTTCACAGCCGTGTTGATCTGCTGCAGGCCGGAAGACTGTTCCTGCGCCGCATCAACGATGGCGACGACATGACGGTTGATTTCCTGCACTTCGGTCACGATGGTTTCCAACGCACGGCCGGTCTCGCCGACCAGCTGAACGCCCTGCTGAACCTGCGTATTCGATGTCGTGATCAGACCCTTGATGTCCTTGGCGGCATTGGCGGAACGCTGCGCCAGTTCACGCACTTCCTGCGCCACGACCGCAAAGCCCTTGCCTGCTTCACCGGCACGGGCCGCTTCGAC
>UCJU01000021.1 GCA_900472925.1 Hyphomicrobiales bacterium | reverse complement strand
CTGCTTCCGTCGATCCTGCCCGCACCGCCAGCTCCCAACCCAAAATGACCGTGATCGGAAACAGGATGCCAATAACGGGATGGTCAAGCAGGGAAAACCGGCCAAGCCGGTTTTCATGTTTGTCGATTTGCTTATGCCGCTTAAGCGGTATCGTATCCAGCAACGTCATGGTGATAACTTACTGTCCTGCTGCGGGGGCGTAGGATGTGTCGATCAGGCCCTGAACGGTCGCCTTGACGTCCACATCCGCCTTGATGACACCGGCCTTTTGCAGTGCCAGACCAGAGGCCTCGATTGTCTCAGCCTGCTCGTCGCCGATTTTAGATTGGCTGATATCGGTACGTTCCAGCTGACGCGCAATCACGGCATCCGGCAGTTTCGTTGCAGCCACGAGCGCTGCCTTCAATTTGGCCGGGTCCTTGCGTGCCTCTTCTCGGGCACGTTCGTAGGTTGCCAGAACGCGCTTGACGATCTCGGGGTGTTCCTTGGCAAACTCTTCGCGCACATTCAGCACGCCCCAGGAGTTGTTGGCGGCATTGCGATGAAACAGGGTATCGCCATCCTCGATTTCGGCCGATGCCATAATAGGGTCAAGACCGGCCCAGGCATCCACATCACCGCGCTGCAAGGCAAGACGCCCATCGGCATGCTGCAGCAGCACCAGCTTGATGTCCTTCTCGGTCAAGCCCTTTTCGGCCAGTGCGCGCACCAGGAAAATATGAGCATCGGTTCCGCGTGTCGCGGCAACCGACTTGCCCTTCAAATCCTCGACCTTGGTGATGCCGGTATCTTTGCGGGTAACCAGTGCCACCCATTCCGGTTTGGAGTAGACATAGATGGATTTGATTGGGTTGCCGTTGATACGGCCAATCAGCGCTGCGGCACCTGCCGTCGAGCCGAAATCGAGCGAGCTTGCATTGAGAAACTCAAGCGCTTTGTTGGAACCGGCAGACTGGACCCAGGTGATCTTGATGCCGTCTTTTTCGAATTCCTTTTCTAGCAGACCGTCACTCTTGAGAAGAAGGCTGACCGGATTATAGGTCGCCCAATCGATGCGGATTTCGGAAATATCGGCGGCATGCGCCTGTCCCAGAGCCAAAAGCCCCGCCAGCGCACCCAACGCCGACACAATCAATGATCTCATGTCTCGATCTCCAGATTAGGCGCTTAGCTTCTGGCAAATCGGCAGGGTTTGTAATCCGCAAGCTTTCCAAATTTCATGCGATGAGAGGAATATCGGTTCTGTCACAACGGGCTCGCGTAGTCGGAACATCCCAAGGCCGCGTTTCGGGCATTTTGGTGATCGTCCTTTTCAGCGCAGATTCAGCCGCCCCGAGCAAGCAGATCGTCTTTGCCGGACTTAAGCAGTTTTTTATTTATTTCGCTTAGCTTTCGGCGAATGCGTGGGGCGGCCCTGTGCCGTAGGGAAGAGGTTGGACGATGAAATTATCCCAGAAGGTGAAATCCATTGGTTTCAGAACATCGAGCGGGATGGCTTTATTGCTCATATCGGTCGTGCTGGTCGCGATTGTCGGTATTCGTGGCATTGGAAACCTGACGGGTGCCGTGTCTCAAACGGTGGATACGTCAAAGGTCCTGATTGGCGCCAACAAGGCTGAAGGTGCCATTATCCAGTATCTTGTCAGCAAGGAACCCGAGCGGATTGACCAGGCCGTCAAAGCGCTGGAGACGGCGCAATCGACACTCAACTCCCTGACCTTGTCAAAAGAGGAAAGTACGCACCTCTCGGAGGGTATCTCGATGATGTCAACCGCGGTCAAGGCTCTCGCGACCTCTCAGGACGCCGTTCAGAAAGCAGGCATTTCTCTGCGTGAGGCCACCGGAAGCATGGTTGCCTTGGCCGATCAGGCTGAAAAGAGCGCGCAGGATGTCGCCAACCAGGCCGAGACCAATTCGAACAATGCGCTGATCAGCCTCAACACCATCCGCATGCTCATACAGAATGCTGGCAACTTCAGAGAAAGCATCAATGCCGTCGAGCTGGCGCTTGTAAAAGCCTCTGCGCAGGCTGGACAGATATCGGCAGACCAGATCGCAGAGCCAATGGCGCGCGCCCAGGCCAGCTTGGCTGAAGTCGTCAAACTGGGAGGAAACCCCAACGTTCAGCCAATCGTCAGCAGCTTGGAGAAGACGTTTGCGGACATTCAGACCGCTATCTCGCAAGACAACGGCGCGGCTTTGTCCTCGACACAGGAATCCACCCTTTTCACGAAAATTTCAACCGACTCCCAGAAGCTGGAAGAGGTGCTACGCAAATCCGCAGAAACGGAACTGGCTTCCAAAAGCGAGAAGGACATGGCGCGCTCCAAGGCGCGTATCATTTCAGGCACTGCACGCAACTTCAGCAATGTCCTGAAAGACATTCTGGTTCAAGTCGAGCGCTATCATCTCCAGCCGTCTGATGAAGCTGACGCCATCGTCACCGCAGGCCTGAAGAAGGCCGAGGGCTTGGGTGCGATGCTGGCGAAGATTTCCGGAAATGACATGACCGCCAGTCTCGGCCAGCTCGGCCAGACGTTCGGCGCCATGAAGACGAATTTGGCATCGTTTGACCAGCAGGCTTCGCTGGTCGTGTCGACATCGCAGAGCGTTACCGACGGTATTGTCGATATCGCAGGCGAAATCGCCTCGAAATCGGAGCTCCAGGGCAACCAGGGTACGTCCTGGATGTGGGGCGCCGGTTCATTCAGCCTCGTCCTGGCAATGGCCATTGCGCTCTTCATGGTCCGCTCCGTCGCGCGACCGATGATGCAGGTTGCGCAGGCAATGGCGCGTCTGGCAAAGGGTGAAACGGATACGCATCTGAAGCTGGCGAAAACCGACAATGAAATCGGTGAGATGATCGGCGCGCTGCAGGTATTTCAGGAAAACGACCGCGCCCGCATCAATGCCGAGGCCGATGCAGGCCGCGAAAGACAGCAAGCGGAAAATCTGCGGCTTGAGCGTGAAGCCGAGCGCATGACGGAAGCGCAAGCGATGGAGCACGCGTTCCGGCAGATTTCCGGTGGTCTGGACGCCCTGTCGAAGGGTGATCTGACAGCGCGCATCGGAGCAGTCGATTCCCGATACGAGCGTATCAGAGATCACTTCAACAGTGCCGTTTCCACGTTGGAAGAAGCGATCGGCGCCGTCATCCTCAGCGTGGGGACGATACGGTCTGGCCTGTCCGAAATCTCGAGCGCATCCAACGATCTTGCGCGCCGAACTGAACAGCAGGCTGCTTCTCTCGAAGAAACGGTTGCCGCCCTTGGCGAGGTTGCCAACGGCATCAACAGCACTGCCGACGGTGCAGGCCACGCCCAAAGGACCGTGGCGCTGGCCAAGACGAACGCCGAGAGCGGCGGAGTGGTGGTGGAACGCGCCATCAACGCGATGAGCGAAATTCAGGATTCGTCCACCAAGATCGGCAACATCATCGGCGTCATCGACGAAATCGCATTCCAGACGAATTTGCTGGCGCTCAATGCTGGCGTCGAGGCTGCTCGTGCCGGGGAAGCTGGCAAAGGCTTTGCCGTGGTTGCGCAAGAAGTGCGCGAACTGGCCCAACGATCTGCAAGTGCTGCTCGTGAAATCAAGGGGTTGATTTCAACGTCGACCGCCCAGGTGACTGCAGGCGTCAAGCTCGTTGACGAAACGGGCATCTCACTCAAGGATATCTGCGAGCAGGTCGGTGGCATCAGTGTCATCATCGACAAGATTGCGATGGCGGCGAGAGAACAGGCCATCAGTCTGCGGGAAGTTTCTTCGGCTGGCGACGAAATGGACAAGGTCACCCAGCAGAATGCAGCGATGGTGGAGGAGACGACCGCGGCATCTCAAACCCTCGTGCATGAAACTGAAATGCTCGCCCAAATGGTGGGGCAGTTTGCGACCCGACCTGCGACGAATGGTGGACCGCGGGCCATAGCAGCGTGAAGCCTGGTCTGACGTCGACAGTTTGAGCTCGGCTTTACTAGAAGCGCAGGCCGTTTTCCGGCCTGCGCTTCTGGCGCAAGGATCTATGCGCTATCTCGTGACATAACGTTTCCAGGGATGCTCTTCCTTGAAGCCGAGGACATCGCGCGCCTTGCGATTGGAAAGCGGTGCTTCATCTTTGCCCATTTCCCGCAGAACCGGCGTATCCGGGCAGTATTTGGCGAGAAATTCGGCGGTCGGAAGATCGGCAGTGATCGTGTCGTTGACCGCGTTGAAAACCTGAAATCCCAATCCGTCCTTTTCGATGCAAAGGTGGACGAGATTGCCGAGATCGCGCGCGTCTACATAGCTCCAGGCATTGCGTTTTCGGGACATGGGGTCGTCAAGAAAGGCGGGAAACTTGGAATATTCGTGTGGTTCTATGACGTTGGCGATGCGCAAGGCGTAGATGTCTGCCTTGTAGCGCATGGCAAAGGCGCGCGCCGTCTTTTCATTCACAAGCTTCGACAGGCCGTAGCTGTCCATCGGGTCGGAATCGTAACTCTCATCCAACGGGAATGCGTGAAAATCCTTGTCCCCCTCGGCGAAACACACGCCATAGGTCGTCTCGCTCGAGGCGATAATGACCTTGCGGACACCCAGCTTCATGGCGGCTTCAATGACGTTGTATGTGCCGACCACATTCGCTTCGAAGGTCTTGTTGTCAGGCTCGATCAACACGCGGGGAATTGCGGCAAAATGCACGACCGCATCAGGAGCAGACGGCGGAGCACCATCTTCGAAACCGTCGAAGCCGAAATGCGTTGTCAGCGCATTGAACACCTGGCCGCTATCGGTGATATCTGCAATCAGCGTGTTGACGCCTGGCAAATCCAAAGGCTTCAGGTCGACATTCAGGACGGAATAGCCCTTTTCCAGCAGTTTGGGCACGGCATGGCGCCCAGCCTTGCCTGTTCCACCTGTGAAAACGATACGCTTGGTCATCTCTGGCTTCCTTTTGATCAGCCATCAGCTGAGGACGGCAATATCTGCATTGCCGGTTTATTCCGTCATACGATAACAATTCGAGCTTGCTGGCAATTGAGATCATCTATTTCGGGATAGCGATATATGCTTTCTCAACGCACACCAATGCCAGCCGTCAGGCCACCATCTATGCGATGATCGGTCCCCGTGATGAAAGCGGCCTTGTCGGAAGCCAGAAATGCGACGAGATTGGCGACCTCTTCCGGCTCCCCGATACGTCCGAGCGGATGTGCATCTCCGAAGCGCTGGAACACTGCCTCGATATCCGCATCCGGCCCCTCGAATGTTCGTGCCGCCAGTTCCAGGATCGGCGTACGTACAGAGCCCGGACTTACCGAAACGACCCTGATCTTGTCTTTCGCAAAATCGAGCGCCATGGCACGGGTCATGGAGTGGATCGCGCCTTTCGACGCGACATAGGCCGACACACCGCTCTGGCAGGCATGCCCCTGAACGCTCGACATATTGACGATGACCCCCTTCCCGCGCTTGCGCATCTCGGGAACGCCGAACTGCGCGGTCAGATGGATCGAGCCGACATTGACTGCCATGCAGCGCATGAACGTATCGAACGGAGTTTCTGTCGCATCACCATAGGGATGCACTGCCGCCGAATTCACAATCACATCGATACCGTCCCCCGATGCAGCGGCGTGTTCGAAAGCAACGCGGACGGCCTCGGGATCGGATACATCGGTTTCGAGGACCAGAACGTCAAGGTCTTCTGCTGCCGCAAGCCCTGCCAGCTCGTTGTTGGCCGCGACGTCGATCCCAAGCGCCACGACACGTGCACCGCTGCGGGCCAAATGGAGCGTGACGGCACGGCCGATGCCCGTCGTGCCTGTCACGACAGCGATCTTGTCTGTGAATTCACCCACGATATCAGCCCCCTATGTGCTCTTTGAATCCCGTGAAACGGCGGCGTTTGGAATGAACACCAGACCCGCACTCAAATGTCGGTCCATGTGATAGGAAAAAGCGATCTTGTCCTTGCTGCGCAGGGCGTCGATGATTGCCTGATGTTCACCGAAGACGCTTTTTAAAGTGGACCGCTTCGACTTGCCGGCCATCATCACCCGCTGGATCACCGGCTTCAGCATGCCGTAGGTTTCCGTCAGCGTCCGGTTTCCGGCTGCCGTCACCAGCAGCATATGAAATTTAAAGTCGAGTTCGGAGGCCTCCTCGGCACTACCAGCCATCAGGATCGCCGCATTCACGGTCTCGATGTCGCTCAGCTTTTCGGGCGTCAGTTGTTCGGTCAGGAGATCGAAAAGATTCATTTCCGTCAGACGACGATAGCCCTGAATGTCCTGAAACGCGTCGGCCGACACATCCATTGCAAACGCAAACAGGTCGCGCATTGCGTTGTGGTGCTGGTCGGTCAGGACAGCGCCCAGCTTCTGGCGGGACTCGGCAATGCCATAAGCCTTCAGCGTGCGAAACGCTTCGCGAACGGTGTTGCGGCTGGATGCAAACATTTCCGCTAGTTCCACCTCACTGGGCAAAACATCGCCCACCCCAAGGCCGCGCTCGCGTATCAAGGTTCTGATCTGACCCACGACTTCATCGACCGCTGAGGGTTTGCTGTCTTGATCAGGCACTTTCACCAACAATCCCCTACGTGACTTCAAAATGCATAATATGTTGGCCTTATTATTGCAAATCCATTTCTGTCTTGTCAAATTTCTTTTCAAATGCCTTTATTGTCCAACATTAAGGGATGGAGATATCAATGTTGGAGAGTTGGCGGTGGTTCGGAAACACAGATCCGGTCACCTTGTCACATGCGCGCCAGGCAGGTGCTCGCGGTATCGTCACGGCGCTGCACCACATCTATGACGGACGCACGTGGACTGTGGACGATATTCTTGCCCACAAGGCAACGATAGAGCGCGCAGGCATGGTGTGGTCGGTTTGCGAGTCCATTCCTGTCAATTCGGCGATCAAGCTGCGCAATGCGAAATGGCGCCAATATATCGACAACTGGAAAGACAGTCTGGCCAATCTCGGCCGCTCGGGCGTTCCCGTCGTCTGTTATAATTTCATGCCGGTGGTGGACTGGACACGCACGAACCTGCGCTACCCCACGGAAGCAGGTGGCTTGGCACTTCGGTTCGATATGGCCGATTTTGCAGCCTATGACCTGTTCGTTCTCAAGCGTCGTGCCGCTGAAGAAAACTACCCTGCCGAACTGATCGAGACGGCGCGCCCGCGCTTTGAAGCGATGTCCGAGGACGAGATTCTGACGCTGGAAACGAACATTATCGCCGGTCTTCCCGGAAAAGAGGATACCCACACACGCGAAACCATCCGCGACCAGATCGCCAGTTTCGATGAGATATCCTCTGACGATATGCGTGCCAATCTTGTCGAGTTTCTCAAGGAAATCGTACCGGTTGCGGTAGAATACGGCGTTCGGCTCGGCATTCATCCCGACGATCCGCCTTTCTCCCTGTTCGGTCTGCCACGCGTCGTTTCCAAATCGGAGGACATCGCAACAATCCTTGACGCCGTCGATCATGAGGCCAACGGCATCACGCTGTGTGCCGGGTCCTACGGGTCTCGCGCCGATAATGATCTGACGGAGATGGCAACACGGTTTGCAAGCCGCGTTCACTTTGCTCATCTTCGCAACGTCAAGAAAGAAGCCGACGGCTCCTTCATCGAGTCCGATCACCTCGACGGTGACGTCAACATGGTTTCACTGATATTGGCACTCCGCAGGGAGGAAAAGCGACGCGAGGCTGAAGGGCGAGCCGACAGTGTCATCCCGTTTCGTCCTGACCATGGCCATCTGCTGATCGATGACCAGACCAAGATCGTCAATCCGGGTTACTCCTGCATTGGCAGGCTGAAAGGTCTGGCAGAACTTCGCGGCGTCATAGCCGCAGTCGATCAACTGGATCACGGCATCGGCGCGTGAAACGAAGAATGGCGCGCGGATGAGCATGATGATCCTGCGCCGCAGCGAAGTTGCTTATGTGCTCGCAACCTTATTCGTTGCGAGCACCAAGGACACTGGGCGTATCAACCCAGAACAAAGCGGGAGAATTCGAGGGATTTTCGCGCATCCTCGTCCATTTTCGCCACGTCTGCGCCGTCGCTCAGGTCTCTCCAGACCCTGATATCAGAACCGATAGTTCCACCGGTCTTTACGAAGGGTTCCATGACGATGACACCGTTGTAGTTGATCTCGCGCAGCGCTGCGCCGATCTCGTGCCACGGCATTCTGCCTTTTCCCGGTACGCGACGATTGCTTTCGCCCGTGTGGAAATGGCCAAGCAGCGGGCCCGCAGTGCGGATCGCGTCACCGAAGCTGTCTTCCTCGATGTTCATGTGGAACGTGTCGAGCATGACCTTCACATTCGGCTTGCCAACCTCGGTCACGAAGGCGACGCCCTCGGCTGCCGTGTTCAGCACGTGGTTTTCGAAGCGGTTGAGAACTTCGATGCACAGATTGATGCCGAGATTATTGGCAAAATCGGCGATGCCGTGAATACCTTCCACGCCACGCGCACGATCACCTTCCTTATCCACGGGCTGCGAATAATCGACCGGCCAGTAGGAGTGCAGCGCACCGCCAATGGTCTTGATGTCGAGCTTTGAGACATTCGTCAGCGTCTTCTCGAAAAATGCCTTGCCCGCCTCACGCACGGCGGCATCAGGCGAGGACAGGTTCTTCGTCTTGGAGGGACCAATTCCGGCCGTCAGGATGATGCCATTGTCCTTTGCGCTCTGCTTGATCGCGGCAAGTTCGGCGTCGCTGTAATCGTTGATGTGATGGGCGGCGACTTCGATGACATCGAAACCAAGCTTGGCCACCTTCTCGATGTAAGGGCCGAATTTGGCGCTCCACTCATGTTCCCAGTACGAATAATAAATACCGTGTTTCATCTGTGCCTCTCTCAATCGATATGCGTTTTCGTGACGGTTGCGGATCTGCCGGGATTTTGGACGCGAAGATCGGGTTCCAGGCTCGTTGAGGCCACCAGAAGCCCGTTCGGAAGATCGTTTTCCTCGACCTTGCGGGTAATTTCGGCGTCATCCAGGTTGAAATTCTGCCAGCGCTCGCGGAGCCGATGGCGCAGGTCTTCCTCGTCGACATCGACGAAAACAGTGACATCGAAGATCGGCTTCAGACGGTTCCAGGGCGACTGGCTTGCCAGGAGGTAGTTTCCCTCGCAGACAATGATGTTGACGGATTGCGGGATCAGGCGCCCGCCTGCGCGGGAGATTTCGATGGCGCGGTCAAAGACCGGCACGGCAACGACATCGTCCTCGTTACGTTTCAAGCGTTCCAGCATGTGTCGCAGGCCATGGACATCGAAGGTGTCGATCGCGCCTTTGAATTCGCGGCGCTGCATCTGTTCCAGAACTGCATCGTCATAATGGTATCCATCCATGGGGAAAAGCGCCGCACGCATATCGGCTTCGCCGTTCAGCACCTCCACCACACGCTCGGCGATGGCCGATTTGCCGGAACCGGGCGCTCCGGCGATCGCGACAATCAGTCGCCGCCCGTTTTGCTGCTGGAAACGCTGCAGGGTCAGTGCAGCGATCTGCTGCGCATTGTCATCGATTGTATTCAAGGTCGATCTCGTTGCATGAATGATGACGCGGACGTCCGGACACAGTGAAGGAAGTTCAAAACAGCCGGTACTGATCTGCCTTGTCGCGCAGGAACGGCAGGCCTTTTTCCAATGCCTCTTCGGCGCTGCGGGCAACGGGTCGCCATGTGGAAATTGCGCCCGCCATTTCGACCGGCATACCCGCAAAGCTTTCAAGCACCAGCAAACCTTTGAAACCGATCGCGGAAAGCGCTGCGAAGAGTTCATTCCAGGCGACGTTGCCAAAGCCCGGCGTGCCTCGATCGCTCTCTGACATGTGCATATATTTCAGGTGATCACGGGCAGCGATGATGCCGTTGGCCATGCCCTTTTCTTCTATATTCATGTGAAACGTGTCGAGATGAACAAAGACGTTGTCCATTCCAATGCGCTCGACCAGAGCGACGGCCTGCTCTGCGGAATTGATCAGATGGCTCTCATAGCGGTTCACCGCTTCAATACCGAATTGCAGGCCCAGCGTTTTGGCATGTTTCGCAACGGCACCCAAAGCGCGGGTGATATTGTCATATTCACCCTGCGTCGGTAGGACGCCGGTACGTTCGTTCGTGCCGCCGAAGGTGACGCCGGTCAGGGCCACAGCCCCCATTTCAGAGGCCTTGTCGAGCGCCGATTTGAGATACTCAACCGCAGCATCGGGACGGACGGATGCCCAGGCGGGTTCCGGCAGCACCAACGAGCAGGTGGCTTGCAGCTCATGCTTTTCCAGCAAGGCCCGGCTGTGTTGCGTATCGACCGAGGCAATGTCGATCAGCGGTATCTCGATGAAATCCTGGCCATAGTGTGCAGCGCCAGCGATCGCCCGCTCTGCACCTTCGTGGTCCCACACCGTGGACCACATCATTGCGTGAACACCAAAACCTTGCACGTTATGCTCTCTTTCTGCGCGATGCGAAATAATTGGAAACCAGCGTGCGCGCCGCCATGACGACGATCATTAGCACACCCCAGAGCGCTGTAGCGAGGTGCTGATTGGCACCCATCAGGTTAAGGCCGGAAGACAGAAGCTGCAGCACGATCAGCGCGACGAACACCGGCAGGACCCGGCCAAAACCACCGAACGGGTTGATGCCACCCAGAAACGCCGCAAGCACCGTGATCAAGAGATAGGATTCGCCATGGCCGACGCGCACCGAGTTGAAACGCGCCAGCATGATGATGCTGGCAACCGCGCACATAAGCCCCGAAAGCGTGTAGACGAGAACAAGGATCTTACGTGTGTTGAGGCCGGAATATCGGGCTGATTCTATGTTCGAGCCGATCATCAGCAGACCGAACCCAAGCTTGGTGCGGGTCAGCAGCACGTGCCAGAGAGCGACGCAGACGATGAAGATCAGAAGCGGTATCGGCAGGCCGAAAACGGAGCCATGGCCGATCGGTGCCACGTAGCCTGGAAAGCCCGAAACATCGCCGCCGCGCGTGAGAAATTCACCGAGGCCACGCAGAAAAATCATCATCGACAGCGTGATCAGAATGGGATGGGCGCGTGTGTAGGCAATCGCCGCACCTGTCAACGCACCCGCAGCGCCACCGGTGGCAAGGGCTGCCACGCAGGCCAGAAAGAACGTTGCTGGGGGAGCATCGACGCCGCCATAGGCCTGCAACACCCATGCGGCGGCAAGGCCGGAAAGATTGGCGGCAAAGGTGACGGACAGGTTGATGCCTCCCGTCAAAAGCGGCAACAGCATAGCCAGTGTCAGGAGGCCAAGCTCGGGAAGCTGGAAGGCGACCGAACCGAACGTGCCTAGTGACAGGAAGTTATCTGCCATCAGCCCGAAGATGAGCATGACCGCAACGAATGCAATGCAGGGGCCGGCCATATCGGCCCCGAAAGTGGCGTTGAATTTTCGAACGAAAGACTTCATCAACGCTTGCTCCCTTTTCTGGAAGAACCCTTCAGTCCGGCCGGTAAAAGCTTGTCCAACCGGGTGGAAGAGAGCGTGATTGCAACGAGGATGATCGCGCCGACGATCATCTTGAAAGCGAAGGGCGACACACCCATCAGGTTGAGGCCGTTTTGCGTGATCGAGACCATGAGCACACCGAGAACACAGCCCAAAACAGAGCCCTTGCCACCGCCCAGCCGCGCGCCACCGAGAACGGTTGCGGCCAGCACATCGAGTTCACGTCCGTAAAGGGCGTTGGGCACCACTTCCTGCGCGTAATGCGCCTGCATCAGCCCGCCAATTCCCGCCATCAGGCCCAACCAGCCGAAGGAAATGTAATGCATGGCGCCAATATTGATGCCGAAGCGGCGCGCACCCTCCGGATTATCGCCGAAGGCGTAGAGTTGCCGTCCGATGGTGGTGCGCGAAATCATGAACCAGGTGGCAACGCAGCACAGGATCATCACCACGACCGGCAAGGTAAGTTCCAGCCAGGAGCCATCTGACATTTCACGTTCATAGAAAACGACACGGTTGGAAAGCCAGTCCGGCAGATTGTAGATCGACACGCCCTTGGTGAAGAACATCAACAGGCCGAAGAAGATGTTGAAGGTCGATATGGTAGCGACGATCGAAATAATACGGAGACGCCAGACCAGGAGAGCGTTGATCAGTCCGAGCCCGATGCCAACGGCACCGGCGATGATGAAACCCTCCGCCCAGTTGCCACCGCCCAGCGCAGCGAGCGCCAGAACCGTAACATACTGCACAACGGAAGCCGCCACCGCAAAGGAAATGTCGATACCGCCTGATATGAGCACGACCAGCAGCCCGACGGCGAAGATGATGTTGACAGACGAGACGTTCAATACGTCGAACGCGTTCGAGACTGTAAAGAACCGGTCCGTGCCGAGCGAAAGCGCGGCGCACAGAAGGATCATCACGATGAGAAGTGTGAACTCGGTGGTATTTCGAAGAATTAGCCTACGCATAGATGGCAGACTCCAGTTTGGTCAGCGACACCTCACGCGGATCGTAGGTCGCGTGGAACCGGCCATCCACCATGTGGATGACCCGGTCGGTGTTGAAATAGACTTCCGGCGGCTCATCGGAGATCACGATGATGGAAAGGCCATCTGCTGCAAGTTTTCGAACGATCTCGAAGATACCGGCGCGGGCACCGACATCGACCCCCACGGTGGGCGCATCGAGGATGAGGATCTTCGGGCCAATCGCCAGCCACTTGGCAATGGCGATGCGCTGCTGGTTTCCGCCTGATAGCGTACGGATCGGGTCTTCCGGCAGACCGATCTTGACGCCGAGCGCGGAAATCCAGTTTGAGACGACGCTCTCTTTTTTCGATGGCGAAATCAGGCCCCCGTTCAGCAACCGGTCGAGCGATGCCATGACAAGATTATCGGCAATGGATTGCGGCTGATTCAAACCGAGCGACAAACGGTCTTCGGAAAGATAGGCCACACCCGCACGGATCGCGTCCCGGTTCGAGCGGAAATGCCTCTTTTCACCTTGGATGCGAATTTCACCCGACTGCGGCTGGAGCATGCCGAACAGCGTAAGCGCCAGTTCCGTTCGGCCAGCGCCCAAAAGTCCGGTTATACCAAGTGTCTCGCCGCGACGCAGATCGAACGAGACATCCTGAAACTCACCCTCGCGGGTCAGCCCACGGACGGACAGCACGACAGGCTGATCGTCGTGATCGCCCGCGATGACGGCGCTATCGAAATTACGGCCGGTCATCAGTTCGGTCACGCGCGACTGGGTCATTCCCTCGACGGGAAAAACACCGACCAGCGCGCCGTCGCGCAGGACCGTAATCCGGTGTGAAATTTCCAGCACTTCCGCCAGTCGATGCGACACGAAAACCACGGCGATGCCGGAGGCGGAGAGGTTGCGAACGATGTCGATCAGGTAATCCGCTTCCGACTGCGTCAGGGAAGCAGTCGGTTCGTCCATGAACACGATGCGGGCATCGCCTACGAGAGCGCGGGCAATGGCCACGATCTGGCGTTGGGCGATGGGCAATTCCTTGAGCGGTCTGTGAATATCGATCTCGACACCGAGCCGCGCCAGTGCGGCCTCTGCGGATTTTTCGATGGCGCGCTTGTCGACCAGTCCGTATTTGCCCTTCACGGCATGCTGGAAGCCGATGTTTTCGGCAACCGACATTTCGTCGAACAGGGCCAGATCCTGCCAGATCACCTGAATGCCAAGCGATTGGGCAAGCGCCGGTGTCATCGCGGCAATCGGCTCGCCTGCAAAGGAGAGTTCAGCACCGGCTTCAGGCTTGTAGACACCGGTTATCACCTTGATCAGCGTGCTTTTGCCACATCCGTTTTCTCCGGCAAGGCAATGCACTTCTCCGGGATTGACCTCGAAGGACACGCCTTTCAGGGCGCGCACGCCGCCGAACGTGACCTTGATGTTCTTAAGGGACAGGAGCGGTTTTTCGCTCATAATCTCGTATCTCTCCGGTCGCCGCACTTATAGTACGGACGCCATAAATCTGCATTTCAGTTGGGAACCGGCGTCGCGTGACATTCGCGTTCACGCGACGCCGTGGCCTTGGGGAGGATTAGAGGCCCATGGAGACGAGGTTGTCGATGCTTTCCTTGTCGATTTTCAGGAGCTGATCGACGACAATCGTGTTGCCTTCAGGCGCGATGGTACCGAGGCCTTCGATATTATCTCCGGCTTTGGGAACCTGACCCTTGGCGATGTGGTCCGCAAGCGTGATGAAGACCTCACCCGCAAGCTTCGGGTTCCACATGAACCCGCCTGTGAGCGCGCCGGATTTGATCAGCTTTGCACCCTGACCCGGCGAGAACGGGCCAATGACGAAGACCTTGCCATCCTTGCGACGTTCCTCGACCGCGCGTCCAGCGCCGATTGGCCCCTGCGAACCGAAAGCTAAAACGCCCTTCAGGTCAGGGTTTGCCGACATGAGGTCGAGCGCCGTGGAGCGGCTCTTGTCGAGGTCTTCGGCAACGCCGTAGCGGTCGCCGACGAGTTTCATATCCGGGTAATTCGCCTTGATATAAGCGATGGCCGCATCGGCCCAGGCGTTGTGAAGCGGAACGGTCAGGGAGCCGACAAACACGGCATAGGAGCCCTTGCCGCCCATCTTTTCGGCCAGCAGTTTTCCGTGGGCTTCACCGAAGCCTTTCGCGGACGCTAGTTCAAAATCCCAGTCTGCGCCAAGCTGCTTGGGCGATTCATGGGTGATAACCTTGATACCAGCGGCTTGCGCCTTCTTCAGAACCGGCTCAAGCACTTTGGCATCGTTCGGCACGACACCGATGAAATCGACTTTCTGCGCGATCAGATCTTCGATAGCACGCACCTGCAAAGCAGGATCGGCACTGGTCGGACCGACCATGAAGCCGTTGACACCGAGCTTGGTGCTTTGTTCCTTGATCCCTGCTTCCATGGCGTTGAACCAGGGAATGCCACCGACCTTGACGACAACACCGACCTTCGGCCCCTCGGCAAACGCCGTGGATGAAAGCAGTGCGAGCGACAGACCCAGGGCTGCGATTATTTTATTCATGGATATTGCTCCTCCAAACACTCGGCAATCGGTTCTGTCGCAGCGGCTTTTCGTGTCCGCGCGCAAAATCTTTCATCTCGCCCATTCGAGACGTTCCTTTGCCACTCCCATAGCAACCACCGTAGCACAATCGATATTGCGCTTATGCACAATCGATGGTGCAACAAACATAACACGATGTGCTCTTTCGTCAAGAGGACAACTGCTTCTATAATCGGAATCAGTAAGGGGGACTAAGAATGACGCAGCCAATCTCCAAGAAAGCCACCATCTATGACCTGTCTGTTCTATCAGGCGCATCGGCATCGACGGTGAGTGCAGTGTTGAACGGCTCGTGGCGCAAACGGCGGATTTCGGAAGAAACTGCGGACAAGATATTGTCGCTGGCCAAGGCGCATCGCTACACCACCAACCTTCAGGCGCGCGGCTTGAGAAGCTCCAAATCCGGCCTTGTCGGCTTGCTGCTGCCGATCTATGACAACAGGTTCTTTTCCTCGATGGCGCAGACTTTCGAGGCGCAGGCGCGTTTGCGCGGTCTCTCCCCCATGGTCGTTTCCGGTCGGCGCGACCCCGAAGAGGAACGCCGGACGGTGGAGACGCTGATCTCCTACTCCATCGACGCCTTGTTCATAGCGGGCGCTACCGACCCCGATGGGGTTCATAACATCTGTGTCCGGGCCGCGTTACCCCATGTCAACATCGACTTGCCAGGCAAACTTGCGTCGTCGGTCATTTCAGACAACAGGCATGGCGCGGAAGTTCTGACATCTGCCATCATCGCCCATGCCGCACGCAACGAGACTTTGAGTCCCGAAGACGTTATTCTTTTCGGCGGCCACGACGACCATGCCAGCCGTGACCGCATCGCCGGTTTCCACGCAGTAAAAGACAGGTATTTCGGAATTGAAAGCAGTGACGATATCGAGGTTACGGGCTATTCGCCTCGCATGACGGAGCTTGCCTTCGAGCGTTTCTTTGATCGCAAAGGTCGCCTGCCCCGTTGCTTTTTCGTCAACTCTTCCATCAATTTCGAAGGCCTGCTTCGCTTCATGGGGCGCCATGACGGAACGACGTTCGGCGATATCGTCGTCGGCTGTTTCGACTATGACCCCTTCGCGTCGTTTCTCCCCTTCCCGGTCTATATGATCAAACCCGATATCTCCAAGATGCTCGAGCGAGGATTTGACCTGTTGGAAGAAGCCCCGGCGCACCCGACGGTGACGATCATCGACCCACAACTGGTTCCTCCACGCACAGCCCTGGAAGGCCCCCTGGACGACATCAAGGATCCCGCTCCGGCAATTGGTGAAGCTCGGTAATCAGGCCGATTTGTAAATCCGGCTTATGCGCGCGGCCTTAGTGCCGGTACAGTAACGTCTGGTTACCGCCCATAGGGGTGGCGATGAAAGGGCGTAATTTTAGCAACTCGCTCTCCATGGGAGCTTTGCCTGGAAATGCTTGCTGGTAGATTTCCAGGAAGGCCAAATCTCGGGCAGAGGGCATTCCCTTGACAAAAGGCTCCTGCTCTTCCTTAGCCGCAGCGGCGATTGCGGCTGGATTGCGGATCGATTGCAAAGTGAAATTGACGATTTTGTGAAGCGCGCCATCGCACATGGCGTAGGCTGGAACACCGTTGGCCTCGGCAAAAGCCGCAACGGGTACCAGCGCATTGAGTGCGAAGAGGTGGTAGTCGAGAGCCTTCTTTCCGCGCTCCAGCTCCAGCGGCAATCCTCCCTGCGGTGTCGCGCCGCAGACGCCACTCTGATAAATACGCACAGACCAGTCCAGTAAAGTTTTGTCATCAGCCACCGCAGCAACGCCAGCCGAGGCCAAGGCTGCCCAATATGCGTGGTTATTCCGCGAACCCTTGAGCTTATCACGCGTTGCATCGAAATATCCGTTGGTCGATGGCGCGAGGCCGGTCATCCACTTGACCACGGTCTCAAAGCGGGCATCTGCCCTCACAGCGGGTGCGACTTGCAACAGGGCGATGCTGAGCCCTGCCAGCGTTTGTCCCCGTTCGAACTGCGCGTTGGGATTGTCCATCTGAGAGAGCGCTTGCTTTTGTGCCCAGGCATAAAGCCACGATAATGTGCACTGTGCATCCGAAACCCCTCCCCGCAAAGTGTAGCGATTCGCCATTTTGACGACCTGCTGGGCAAATGTCCTGATCGGCTTCATCTGCTTTTTAAAGGCGCTGTCGGCCTCTGGATCGATCGTATCCCGCTTTGGCCCGTCCGCACCATATTTGGAGGTGATTGAAAGGCTGACGACCGCCTCCGGCGGCGCGGCGCACTCCGTTGACGTCGCGGTTTCACTCGGGTGACGCTCTGGAAATGGTGAGATGATTTCCGCCGATGCGAACCATGGCATAGCGAGAATGGCAATGGCCATCATCAGGCAGGAGATAAATCTGTTCACCGGCGCCTCCGATCCAAATCACAGGCGTTTAGTCATGACCTCGTTTGTGTCCATCTTGAGAGCGATACTCTCTCTTGTCGTCACCTTTGGCGTGGTCATGTCATGCTACCAGCTGGCATGCCGGTTTTGGGTCGGCGTCATCGCCCGACGCGGCCTGTAACTCATCCCAAATCCGGACGATGGATTCGAGCGCGAGAAGAAGCTCCTTCATTTCTCGATCATAGGCGCGCGGGTCATCATAATCGCGACCAATGGACATTAGTCTCTCGATGACGAGGTTCGTGACATGATGAAGTTCGGCCTGGGAACCGATGTCGTTCACGGACTGAAGCCAGCCATGGGAAAGAGATGACGGCTTGGCAATCGCGTGTGTCGCCCGCGTTTTTCTCCACAGCCCAGCGCTCGCAATCACCGCGCCTGTCACGACCAGAAGTCCCGACCAGACCAAAGACAAACTCAATGCCGCGCCGGTGAAGAGTGCGACCAAGACAGCGCCAATGAAGGGCTCGACATAGGAAAATGCGCCGAGCGCCTGAATGTCTCCCCGCTTGAGGCCAAAATCCCAAAAGTAGATGGCAAGGCCCATCGGGAAAATGCCGAGACCCGCAACCGCAAGCCACTCCGTTGGTTGAGGCGGAACCCACGTCTCAAGGGTGAGATGCGCAGCAAATGTAACGACGGCGCAAGCAGCGTAAAACACGCCCAGCGCCGATGACGGAACATCGGGCAAGGTACGCGCGACCACGGAATAAAGACCCCATAGGCCAGCCGCCACGCCAATGAGGGCAAGATAGAAAATCGAGGAACCGGCAGAGGCACCCTCCCCGCCGGTTTCAACCAGAAGCGTAACGCCCACGAACCCCAACAATGCTCCGACGACGTGCCACCAACGAAGCCGTTCACCCGGCAGAAATGCCGAGCCAATAACAATCATCAGTGGCGTGGTTGACTGGAGCAAGGCAGCGGCAGCGGGCGGTGCCTGCTGCGTAGCGTAGTAGATGCAACTGTGGTAGCCGACCAGCGAACCTACGGTTAACACCCAGACCCGCAGCGGCTGTCGAAAGGCCTCAAGCGGATGGCTTCCCGTCAAGAACCAGACCGCAGGCGACATGGCCGCTGAAAACATAAACGCCAAGGCGACTGTTTGCAGAGGCGGTATCGATGTTGTCAATGTGACAAGCATCGTTTCCGTGGCCCACAGGACCACGCCAACGGCACCGATCAACGATGCAGTCACACGACTGACGCCTTTTTGTGAGGTGGACATTCCGTCGTGAGCCTTATTCGCCCAGCGAAACGATTTTGTCCGTATAGAACCCGTTGAACTGAGTCCGCATCGACAGACTGTAAGCGCCCATCATCCCGATCTCGATCCAGTCACCTTCCTGGACATCGTCGGGAAGCGTCAGTGGCGCACCCAGTACGTCGTTGGAATCGCACGTAGGGCCATAGACCTTGAAGCTTGCCATGGGGGCCGCGGGCCGTGCGTGATGGCGGATCAATCTCACAGGTCGCGTTTCCTTGGGGTGCGTCAGTTCCTGCAAGGTCCCGAACACGCCGTCATTGATGTAGATCGCTCGGTCGCGGCGCACCACCACCTGAGCGATGGTCGTTCCCGCTTCCGCGACCAGTGACCGTCCCGGCTCGCACAGCACGATACAGCCGTGGGGAAGGTCGATGCCCCGGCGGGCGTGGACGATCTGGGCGAAGTAGTGTTCCAGTCCTTGCACGCGGTCTCCTGGATACGCCGCCGGAAAACCTCCGCCGACATTGAGCACGCTCAATGGCACGCCTGCAGCAGATGAAACTTTTGCGGCAAGAGTGACGGCTGCCGAAAATGCTTCAGGTGCAAGGCATTGCGACCCGACATGAAAGGAAATACCGGCTTTTGCCCCGCGTCGTTGGATGATCTTGAGCAGACGAGCCGCGTCATCCGGCTGCGCGCCGAATTTTGTCGACAAAACATAGCGCGCATCAGCCGGTTTGGTGGCCAAGCGAACGGCGACCATGAGGTCACTGTTGATATCGGCCTCCTGGAAGATCTTTTCGATCTCCTCTTCGCAGTCGGCGGTATAGAACCGGATTCCGTGATTGAAG
This sequence comes from Hyphomicrobiales bacterium, assembly GCA_900472925.1. GTDB lineage: Bacteria > Pseudomonadota > Alphaproteobacteria > Rhizobiales > Rhizobiaceae > Agrobacterium. Next base: position 92,037 of record UCJU01000021.1, on the reverse strand, counting down.
GACGCGGTGCGGATCGCTGGGCGCGACTTGGCGGGATTGTTGAAGAACTGTCCGGCAGAGCTGCCAAACAGCCTGTCGATAAGGCGAACTTCCTCCAGCGAGGCGACGTCGAAATCGGTGATGCCAGACTTGAACAGCGTTTCCAGAACGAATGGATGAGGGTTGCATTTTACGGCATAGAGGGGGCGACCGGGAAAGACACTGAAACGCTTGGCAGCCTGCCTGATTTTCGCAGGCTCCAGGCAAAAGACGGGCTCCGTCGGGCGAAGGTCGGCTATGATCGCATCCACACTTTCGTAGATGTCCAGTGGCGCGCCCGAACGACGCCCGCGCTCAAACTGCGGCAAGGCTTCTGCAATGGTGTGTGTGAGCGTCTCTGTCGTATTGGCCTGCTCGATGTCGAGGAGGCGTAAGCTCTGCGCGTTCATAGTCTGTCCCTGTTATGGTGTTGTTTTATTGTTGTGTTTTAGGCGGCGACGCTGACGTCCAGCTCTTGAGTGCTTTCGCGCTCGTTCCAGTCGCTCATGAAACTTGTGAGTTCCGTTGCCGTGATAGGCCGACTGAAGAAATATCCCTGCAATTGATCACAGCCCTCTTTCGTCAAGAAGGTTGCCTGCTCGGCGGTTTCCACGCCTTCGGCCGTCGTCACCATGTTGAGGCTTTGACCCAGGCTGATGACCGATTTCACGATAGCCCCGGACTTGTCCTTGTCGCTCATGTCGCCGATGAAGGATTTGTCGATCTTGATTTTGTCGAACGGGAAGGAATTCAGATAGCCCAGCGAGGAATAGCCGGTCCCAAAATCGTCCATGGCGATTTTCACGCCCAAATCCTTGAGGGCATTCAACGTGGCAAGCGCTGAGCTGACGTCGTTGATGAGTACGCTTTCGGTGATTTCCAGCTCGAGGCGAGACGGGTCGAGGCCTGTGCGTTTAAGAACATCCTTCACAACCTCCACCAGCTCGCGGTTTCGGAATTGAACGGGTGAAAGGTTCACTGCGACGCGCAGGTCAGGCCAGCTCAAGGCCTGTTTGCAAGCCGTTTCCAGAACCCATTCGCCAATGGCAACGATCAGGTTCGTCTCCTCCGCCATGGGAATGAATTCGATTGGAGGAACGATACCGCGAACGGGATGGTGCCAGCGGATCAGGGCTTCGACGGTGACAACTTTTTTCGAGCTGATGTCGATCAGCGGCTGATAATGCAGTTCCAACTGGTTTTTGAGCATCGCCTGGCGCAAATCATGCTCCAGTGATTTACGTTCCTGCAATTCCAGATCCATGTGGGCTTCGAAAATGCGATAGGTCGCTCGTCCTGCCTGTTTTGCCCGGTAAAGCGCTATGTCCGCATTCTTCAGGATGCGCTCAGGGTCCTTGCCAGATTCCTTGCACAATGCGATCCCAAGGCTCACACCGACATGCAGTTCGTTTCCGTCGATCTCGAACGGCGCTTTCACCACTTCGATCAGCCTTCGGCAAAGCTGTTCCGACTTGGCCGGTTGGCTGACGCCGGTCTGGATGATGGCGAACTCGTCCCCACCGAGTCGGGCAACGGTATCGGTGGACCGGACGCAGGCCAGAAGGCGCTGGGAAAGCTGTCGGAGCAGGATGTCACCGGCACCGTGGCCCAGCGTGTCATTGACTTCCTTGAAGTGGTCGAGATCGAGGCAAATGACGGAAACCCGTGAGGCTTTGGCGCTGCTGGTAGCGAGTGCGGCGTTGAGGCGCTCGCGGAACAGCACGCGATTGGGCAGTCCGGTCAAGGCATCATGGAGGGCGAGATGGCTTGCGCGTGCCTGTGCTTCGACTTCTTCGGTAATGTCAGTTGCCGTGCCTCGAAATCCGACGAAGTGTCCTGCCGCATTGTAACTGGGCCGACCGGCAAGGCGGCAGACGCGTGTCGTGCCGGAGGCATCCTTGTAAATGCAGCGTAGATCGCGGAAAGCGTGCCGCTCCGAAGTTTCCTGTATAAGTCTTGTCCAGCCGTCATTGTCGCTGTCGCTCTGGAAGAACTGCTGCAGCGTTCGCCCGAGAACACTGGCCGCCGAAATACCGGTAACATCGGAAAAGCGGCTCGACAGAAACATCATCTGGAGCTGGGGATCGCACTCCCATATCCAGTCCGATGACGCTTCCGCGACATCCTTAAAGCGTGCTTCGCTTTCCTGGAGCGTCTGAGCATAGGCCTCGACTGTTCTGGCAGACTCTTCAAGCGCCTTCGTCGATCTGCGGATATTACGGACGACGAGAAGAGAAAAAGCGCTCAGAATGATCACGCAAATCGCCAGCGGCGGTGCCAGAACAGGGAGCAGCTTGTAACCCGGCTTGGCGGGAGCCCAGGTGATAGCGCCTAGAGACTTGCCATCATACGATGTCAGGTGGAGCGAGGCTTCGGCACTGGCAGGTGCAACGTCGTCGTGGGTCAAGCCCGAGAGGAGATAGTCCTGGCCCATCTTTTCAAGGAAAGAATGGTTCAGTTTTTTGGCAAAGACGATGGATGTAAGGGTCGCCACATCAACAGATGCGCGGTCGACCGATGGCGGGAGAATGGAAGTGGCGGCAACGATGAGGACATCCGTGCCTGATCGCAGCAAGCCTGTAACAGGCTCCACCTGACTGTGCGAGCTTTTGACCAGATCGCGCAGGCCATCAGGAACGAGCGTGAAAGCGTCGACCTTTTCAGGAACGCCGTCAATGACGGCATAGACGGTCTCGCCAGCTGCGTTGATGGCAAAAGCCGCTTCGTATCCCAGACCCTCGAAAATGTTTGCGCCAATATTGCCGTCGGTCGCGGCCCATTGCGTGTCTGTTTTGAGATAGAGATTGTTATAAACATCCTCCCAGACAGCGTAGTCCTTGAGGTTGCGGGCGACTTCGCGCGTTTTTACGGCAAGCGCTGTCTGGGCAAGCTTGGTCGAAGATTCGACCTCAAGACCGTTTTGTCGGTCTGCGGCAACGAAAAGAAAACCGATGACGACCACAATAGCGATGATAAGAATACCCGCCATCGGAACAACGATCCGATGCGTGAATCTTTCACCACCGAAAGCGGGGCTCTTGCCTTGCTGAGAAAACATGACTTGCCTTTCAAGTGCGACTTGGCGGCAAGTTGATCGTTATTAGCCAATATTGTGTTAACTCGTCACAATCGTGTGATTTATCAGTTAAGATTTCGTGAGCGATTATTAGTACATTCGAAACTCAACGCAGATTTAATTAATTTTAAAATTTTTGCAGATTTTGACTTGATCTAAGTCAATAAAAATTTATTCGATTACTACGAGATGGGAGTTTGGATCATGGTCTGATGAGATCCAACAACGACCTGCGCAAAACCCATGTCAGGCGACGCTCACTCTCAAGGGACCCATTCTATACCCTCCTTAACGATTCTGGCGGGGTTGCCGGCAACGACGACTCCAGCCGGAACGTCTTTTGTCACGACCGCACCGGCTGCGACGACCGCTCCATCGCCAATCGTGACGCCTTTGAGAATGATCGAACGCATGCCTATCCAGACATGATTGCCGATTCTAATCGGTGCTTTGTTATCGCGACCAACGATTGTGTGGCCGTCCCAATCGCGAATGATGACTTGATCTGCAATAAAAACCTGCTCACCAATCGTTATTTCACACGCGCAGGAAATCCAGCTGTTCCGATTGGCAAACCCGCTTCCAAGGGTGAGCGTTGCGCCACTTTGGATACCGATTGTGCCACCACTGAAAACGTCAAAACGGCCATTGAGATTGAGTTGACCACCCTGCTGGATGGCGAGGTGGGTTGGCTCGGGGGTGAGCCCTATCCACGATTGGCCCAACCAAATCTCTCCAGGACCGGAGACTGACCCTTTCACATGCGCCTGCCCACGGTTCAAAAGTTTGATCGACTTGTTCATTTTGTGCGTGGTCAGGCGGCGTATGAGTTTGTGCATCATGTTGGGAAACCTATCCAGGGAGATGATCAACAGGAAAAAATCTTTTAACCAACGTTTCGTTGCCGTTTTCACGGGAGTGAGCCGCCGCGTCCGAAATGGCAACACAATCCCTGGACGCATTTATTCATGCCTGTGCGTTACTATTAGACCGGTAATCTGAGCCAGAATTAAGTAAAAATACCTCGCAAGGTCCATGAAGCATGATATTTTTATTCAACCAAAGCGTTCACAACTTGGGATTTTTATGTATAGAAAAATAGGTTATTCGGGTTAAGACAGATTCTCTGAGTACCACGTTTCAGCACGCGGACTGTACTGCAAGAAATCACGTATTTTCTTAGACTCGTAATGGGATATGTCTCGAGGCGGGAGTTTTGGTCGATACGACGCTCGAAAATCAGACAAAGTCGTCGCTTTCGGTTTGGAATAAGGGAAATTTTGAAGCCCCGTCCGGCGGAGAAGACAATATCTTCCCGACCCACTATGGCGCGATTTTGCCGCGCAGAGCCGAATACCGCCGCTTGATCTCAGTCAGCAGACCGAAGGAGTCACGCTCGGCACTTTAACAGGGTGTGAAACCAGTCACCACAAATGAAGCCCACGAGAACAGGTTGTTGACAGCCGAAGACCCGATACGAATAGTTGCACAGACTGGTTACATATACAGGGAGTGCAAAAATGAAAATCTCGTCTTTCGGTATCGCGATTGCAGCGTGTCTCGGCGCCACATCGGTTTCAGGCCAGCAGGCACAGGTCCGGGATGAGTTTTTTTGGCTGGGCGAGATCAACAAGGCAACCGCAGTGATCAACTCCCAAGAGGGGCTACTCGACAAGTCATTGGTGCCATCGACCGCTGCAGGCATCACCAAGGTCCTCGAAGACGGCAACAAGCCAGGTGGCAAACGTCCCAAGCTGGTGATCACCTTCGAGCCCCTGCTCATAGAGGCCGCCGGTATCAGCGTGACGATGTTGCATGCCGGCCGATCGAGCCAGGATATGATCGCCACATATCGTGCAGCGATGCTGAAGGATGAGCTGCTCGATCTGGCGGCGCAGCTCAATCGCACCTCAAAGGCTCTCGTTACGCTTGCCGAGCAAAATATCGGGACCATCGTGCCAAACTACACCAACGGGGTCGCCGCGCAGCCAAACAGCTATGGTCATTATCTCCTCGGCCATGCTGCGGGTTTCGATCGCGATGCGCAGCGTATCCGCCAAGCCTATGAACGCATCGACCGCTCAGCTATGGGCACAACCGTTCTCAACGGAACGAGCTGGCCGCTCAATCGCACACGCATGGCAGACTATCTCGGCTTTGCCGCCATTGTGGACAATGCCTATGATGCCGGTCAGATTTCATCGACCGAGCAACCGGTCGAAGTCGGTGCGATCGTCACCAGCATCGCGCTCCACACCGGGAGTTTCATTCAGGATGTGATGACCCAGTACGCTCAGCCCAGGCCTTGGATCCTGCTGCAAGAAGGCGGCGGCAACACCTATGTTTCAAGTGCCATGCCTCAGAAGCGCAACCCGGGTATTTTGAACGCCACACGTCAGGACGCATCCACAGCAATCACGCTTGCGCTCGGTCCGATGATCCAGGCTCACAACCTGACACCGGGAATGAACGACCCCAAGGATGGACGCGCCAGTGCTGCGATGGTTGAAAGCGCCGTCAAGGTCCTTGCCAACTTCGAAAAGATTCTAGGCTCGTTGAATATCGACCCGGCACGCGCGCTGGAGGAGCTCAATAGCGACTGGACCGCATCCCAGGAAGTTGCCGACGTGATGATGCGCAAGTACAAGATCCCGTTCCGTGAGGGACATCATTTTGCTTCCGAAGTGGTGACCTATGCCAAGGCTAACAACATAAAGCCGCTCGATTTTCCCTATGCGGAGGCGCAGCGCATCTACAAGGAGTCCGTCAAGGACGCCAACGTCCCGGGCGACTTGCCAATGAACGAAGCCGAATTTCGTTCGACACTCGATCCCGTGGCGATCATCAACAATCGCGCCACGGTCGGCGGGCCACAGCCGAGTGAAATGACGCGGATGGTCGGTGTGGCCAAGCAGAAACTTCAAGCTCAAGACGGATGGATTGCAGAGCGGAAGCTGAAGATTACGACATCACTCGCAAAGCTTGATGAGGATTTTGCAAAGCTGGCGTCCCAATAAACTTTCTCCCAGGGGGAAGAAAAACATGAGGAAATCGGGACCGGGCGCTTGTCCGTTCCCGAGCGCGCAGGGATTGCGGTCTCGGCTTGAGAGCGGCATCTGCCTCGGCGCTTCACCTAGGATGGCAGGCGGCTGGTGATTATGCTGGAATCCAGAGCTTCATATCCTTTGAGATCGATCAGGTCGTAGAGTTGAGAGCGCGTCTGCATCTGCTCGACAAGGCCAGAGGTTGTTCCGTGTTCGGAAAGCTCGCGGTACAAAATCTCCTGCGATCGATTGGCGATCCGCAGGGAAGACACTGGCCATATGACCATCTTGTAGTTCAGCGCCTGAAGCTCATCTGCAGTCATGGCAGGCGATCTGCCAAACTCGGTCATGTTGGCCAGAAGCGGCGTTGACCCCATTGCGGCAGCAAACTCGCGGAACATCGCTTCCGTTGTCAGCGCTTCCGGGAACACAGCGTCCGCGCCTGCCCTGACGTAGAGCTTCGCTCTGTCGATCGCCTTCTCCATACCCTCACTTTCCACGGCGTCGGTCCGCGCCACGATAACGAGGGATCGACGTGCCTTTCTTGCCGCCGCAATTTTGGCGGCCATGTCATCGGCGGTGGCCAGCTTTTTATCATTCAGGTGTCCGCATTTCTTCGGCAGAACCTGATCTTCGATCTGCACTGCCGCTGCACCCGCCTCTTCAAGGCTGCGAACCGTATGCATCACGTTCAGGGCCTCACCGAAACCCGTATCGGCATCGACCAGCACAGGGAGTCCGCTGGCACGGACGATCTGCCTGGTGAAAAAAAGAACGTCTTCGAGAGTGAGAATTCCCAGATCCGGCAACCCCATGGACGCGCTCATGGCGGCACCCGAAAGATAGAGCGCCTTGAACCCAGCCGCCTTGGCTTGCAGGGCGGCCAGTCCATTATGTGCGCCGGGCATCTGTACGATGCCCGGGCTTTTCAGCATGTCCCGCAACTGTTCTCCGGTAGAGGGACGTTGCGCGTCAGGTTCGACCAGATAGGGCATGAGCGTTCTCAGTCAGTTTCTACAACAGTCTTTTCTCGCCACTTTCTGAACCGTGGCAGGAGCAGCGGTGTGACAAGGACAGCGACAGCCATGACCCACAGGACGATTGAGATCGGGCTCGACCAGAGGATGGTTACGTCGCCAGCCGACAGAGAAAGCGCACGCCTCAAGCTTTGTTCCAGTATTTTTCCAAGCACGAGCCCAAGAATGAGAGGTGCCATGGGAACCCCGAACCGCCGCAGGAAATAGGCTCCCACGCCAAGCACCACCATGAGGACCAGATCGAACGTGGTCGATTTGCCGGAATAGACACCGATGGCGCTGACGACCACGATGAATGGCACGAGGACCCAGCCCGGAACGGACAGCATCTTGGCAAACAGACCAACGAGGGGAATGTTTATGGCGAGAAGAATGATGTTGCCGATGAACAAGGATGCAATCAGCCCCCAGACGAGGTCCGGCTGCGTGCGGAAAAGCGCAGGACCCGGCGTGATATTATAGAGCGTCAACACGCCCAGCATGATGGCCGTCGTTCCCGAACTGGGAATGCCGAGCGTTAGCATGGGAATGAAATTGCTGTTCGAAGCGCTGTTGTTTGCAGCTTCGACGGATGCCAGGCCACGCATGTCGCCTTGGCCAAAACGACTGCCTTCAGGATCGCTCCGCTCAACGACGCGCTTTTCGGTGGTGTAGGAGAGTGCGGAGGCGACAGTACCTCCGGCACCGGGAAGAATGCCGACGAAAAACCCGATCAGAGATCCACGCATGGTCGCAGCATTGGTAAACTTCATTTCAGCGCGGTTGAAAAGGGGGCGTCCAAGCTGCTCGATGCGCGGCGCAGCGCCACCTTTCATGCTTTCCAGCATGATCAGCAATTCGCTGATGGCAAAGAGACCGATGACGACGGTGGCAAACTGGACGCCATCCACGAGATTGGGCGAACCGAATGTGTAGCGATAGACGCCTGAATTGGCATCGATCCCCACTGTTGAAATTGCAAGGCCGAGCATAATGGCAAGCAGAGCCTTGACCGGCTGGTCCGTCAGCAATCCGGTGAGACAGGCGAAGGCAAAGACCATCAGCGAGACATACTCGATAGGACCAAACGCAAGTGCCCAACTCGCCAGCACCGGAGCTGCCAGTACGATGCCAACGGTCGCAATGGCCGAACCGACGAAGGACGTCCAGGCCGAGAGCGACAGCGCGATACCCGCCTTGCCCTGCCGCGCCAGTGGATAGCCTTCGATGGCGGTCATGACAGCCGAAGCTTCTCCGGGAACGTTCAAAAGAATGGCGCTGATCCGTCCGCCATATTCCGAACCGATATAGATCGCCGCCATCAGGATCAGCGAGGATTCCGGGGTGAGACCCAGTGCGAAGACGACAGGTACCAACATGGCAACCGCGTTGATCGGACCAAGTCCGGGCAATACGCCGACCATGGTGCCGACAACGGCGCCAATGGCGGCCAGGAAAAGATTGGTGGGCTGGAGTGCAATGCCAAAGCCGTGGCCCAGATAAGACAAGGTTTCCATCAGATCATTCCCCCAAGTGGTCCAACAGGCAAAACGACATCAAGGACCTTGTCGAAGAGCAGGTAGGATGAAACGGCGAGCACCACACCTGTGATAGCGCCCTGCCACCACAGCGCGCCAAACACCATGGCAATCGGGACCATCATCAGCGTCGTCGATATGACGAAGCCGACGGGTTGGAACAGAAGAGCGTATGCCAGAAGGCAAACAGCGAGGATGAGGATCGGGCGCGTGATGCCCGATCCTTCTGTCGTATTCGCTTGCCCGGGTTTCAGCACGAGGAGCAATCCGCAAATCGCGATCGCACCTGCGGCCATCAGCGGGAACGCCCTCGGTCCCACCGGCTCATAGGCAAATGGCGCTTGTAGATTATAACCGAAGGTTATCATAACGGCGGCCAAAGCAAGTGCTGCGACGCCGAGGAAGCGATCTTGTGTCATGACTGCAATCCTACTTTGTCGTCAGGCCAAAGTCGGCTGCAAGTGTCTTGTAGGCTGCGACCTGCTTGTTCACGAATGCCGTTGTTTCCTCGGCCGTCATCGGCATTGGAAACAGATTGCGTTCCTGAAGCATCTTGGCGTATTCCGGCGACTTCATTGTTGTTGCAAAAGCCTCGCCCCACCATTTGTAGTCCGCATCGCTAACGTCCGGTCCGACATAGAACCCACGCGCAATCGGCCATTTGATGTCGAAACCCTGCTCGACAGCAGTCGGCACATTCGCCAGTTTTCCGGGAAGGCGTTGCTCGGAGAATATGGCAAGCAGCTTCAGCGGCGCACCGCCATCGATTGCCGCCTGGCTATCGCCAACGTCATTCATGCAGACGTGGACATGGCCGCCCTGCAGAGCCGTTGCGCAATCGCCGCCGCCTTCGAATGCGACAAACCGCATCGCCTTGTAGTCGACGCCAGCAGCCCGTGCCGCCATCGCTGCCTTCATCCAGTCTTGGCTGCCGATGGTTCCACCTGCACCGATGATGACCGAAGCCGGATCAGCCTTGATTGCAGCCATCAACTCGGTCAGGGATTTGTGAGGACTATCCTGCTGCACAACAACGGCGCCGTAATCCGTGCCGATATTGGCGACCCAACGGACATCCTTTTCGGAGTAAGCACCGAACTTGCCTTGGGCAATATTCAAAAGCGATCCGGCAGAGAAGGCAACGATGGTGCCGGGCTCTGCACGGCGCTGGCCGACGATGGAATTGTAAGCCACGGCGCCAATGCCACCCGGCATATAGGAAACGCGCAACTGGGCCTTGAGTGCACCCGACTTCTGCAGGGATGCCTGAGCGAGCTTGCAGGTGATGTCGAAGCCACCACCCGGCTGGGCTGGTGCAATACATTCGGGTTTTGCGGGCTCTGCGAGAGCGGTCACAGGTGTCCCGTAAACCGCACATAGGAAAACGGCCGCAGACGCAGCGGAAACGCTGATTTTCATAGAAATCTCCTCCAAGAATTTCGAATGCAGACCTCCATCTGCACTGATTCCGGTATATCCGACCGAAGCTTTCAAACAGCTTTCAATCCGAAGTTGCTTTAATGACCGGCAATAGGATGCGAACGGCAAGACCACTTCTGTCGGAACGGTTGCGCACTTCCATCATGCCGCCTGAAGCGCGGGAAACCGTCAGCGCAATCGCCAGACCAAGGCCGCTGCCATCGACGGACCGCTTTGTCGAACCGCGCCGGAAGCGCGACCCCGCATGCGAAATCTCTTCTTCCGTCATGCCAGGCCCCTCATCCATGACTTCGATGACAGCGCGGTCGCCTTCAATGAAAAGCCGAATGGATATGACCGATCCCGACGGAGCGTAGACAATTGCGTTATCGATGATGTTGACGAGGGCTTCCTGCAAAAGCCCTTCATTTGCGCGCACCGTCACGTTGTATCCTGGAGGTTCGAAGACACAGTCCATCTGTCGGCTGCGAATACGCGACCATAACATTCTCACCGTGTCAGCAATGGTCTCTTCAAGAGAGAGCCGGTCCAGCGGGTAGGCTTCATATCCTTGCGAGGTCCGTGCTCTTGCGAGAGCCAGAAGCTGGTTCGTCGTACGCACGGAGCGATCGAGCACATCGCGTGACGATGCCAGCGTTTTGCGCACATCGTCCAGATTGTCCTGATGAAGGGCAACGTCGATCTGCGTTCTCAGGATCGCCATCGGCGTCCTGAGTTGGTGGGAGGCGTCATCGAGGAACCGTCTTTGCTGATCCGCCTGCTCGACGTTGCGTTGCATCAAGCGATTGACCGCCTCCACCAGCGGACGGACTTCCAGCGGCAGCGAGGCGACTTCTATCGAGGTCAGATCGTCTGATTGTCTCTTGTCGATCGCGTCGCGCAAACGATTGAGCGGCTTTACCGAGGCGTAGACACCAGCTGCGAGGAGAAGCGACAGCGCCGCAATGACGAGAATGTCGCGGAGGATCGCACGGGTGATCAGTTCGTTTTGAAAGGCCAGGCGGGACCCCTTGGTTTCGGCCACCTGAATGATGATTTGAGCGCCGTCGGGGGTCGTGGATGAAAGCGGCCGCTTCAGCGAACCCAGGCGGATCGCGCGTCCAAGATAGGTCGCATCCTGAAACCGCAACTCTCCACTATCGATATCGGGAGCGGGCGGTAGCAAGACATCTCCGATTTGAACAAGGCCATCATCGGTATAGACGTTGAAATAGACAGCACCCTGGGCTGTCAGCTCGAAGAACTTGAAAAGCTGATAGGGCTGCTCGACACCCACGCCGCCGCTTTCCGTCGAGATATTGGAATCGATCGCCCGAATGGCGCCTGCAAGAGATCGGTCATAGGCGCTGTCGGCCAACTCGTTTATGGTCGTTGCGCTGAACCAGAGCGTCGACATCATTCCAACGATCAGTGCTGGCAAGGTCCAAAGTGCCAGTGTGGCGGCCAATCGACGACCGGGCGGGTCCGGCAGACGGTTTTCACTCATGCAACATCGACTTCCAGCACATATCCCAATCCCCTCAACGTGCGGATATGAACAGCATCTCCAAGTTTCTTGCGCAAACGGTGGGCGATGACCTCAACCGCATCCAACTGGATATCGACGTCATAGGAAAACATGCGGTCGATGATTTTCTGCTTCGACATAGGCTCCCCCGCATGCTGCAGGAGAATGCGGAGCATCGAATGCTCCCGTGGCGTCAGTTCGATCGGCTCGCCATGCAGTGAGAAACGTTGCTCTGAGGAATGATAGCTCAACGGACCGGACGAAAAGGTTCCCGTGTTCTTCCCATGCGCTCGGCGAACCAACGCAACCAGCCGTGCCTCGAGCTCCTCTATGGCGAAGGGCTTGGCAAGAAAATCGTCTGCCCCTTGATGGAGGCTTTCGATCCGCTCTGCAAGCGAATCCCTGGCAGTCAGAATAAGGGTGGGCGTTGTATCTCCGCGCGCTCGCATGGTGGAGAGCAATGACCGGCCGTCCATTTCCGGGAGGCCCAAATCAAGAATGACCGCGTCGAATTCCTCTGTCTGAAGGCGCTGGTTTGCAACGGCGCCGTCCTCGGACCACTCCGTCATGAAGTTGTAGCGGGCGAGCGCTCTCATCAGCCATTCGGCAAGCTCGGTGTCGTCTTCGATGAGCAATATCTTCATAAGACGCTCCGCCCCAACATCTTCCAGACAACATCAATACGCTGCCGACCCCCTCGCATCCGTCTGACTTTGATTACATCAACGGCGGCAGCAGGTTCATCAGCAGCACCATGACCAGACCAACCACCGAGACGATCGATTGAATGACCGAAATCGTCGCGGTGGCCTCACCCATCGACATCCCGAACGATTCCTTCACCAGCCAGAATCCGGCATGGTTGGCGTAATTGAAGAAGAGCGAGCCGCAGCCGATCGACAAAGCAAGCAAAGGCACATTCAGCGCTTCGGCCCCGGCAAGTGGTGCCAGCAGGCCGGATGCTCCAACGATGCCGACAGTTGCCGAACCCGTGGAGACGGATAGCAGCATCGAAATGATCCAGCCGAGGATCAGCGGCGAAAGCTCAAATTGCTGGCTGAGGTGAACGATCGCATCGCCTACCTTTGCGTCGGTCAACACATGCTGGAAAGCGCCGCCGCCAGCGATGATCAGCAGCACATTGGCAATGGGCTTGACGCTGGCGGACATCGAGCTGCGGAGTTCTTCGGAAACACCGCCGCGCGCGTAGATCAGAACCCAAGCAGCAAACAGAACACCGATCAGCATCGCAATCACGGGATCACCCAAAAAGCCCGTGACCCTGGCAATAGCTGCATCCTTTGCGAAGACCAGTTCAACGATTGCGTTGACCAGCATCAACAACGCAGGCAGCAAGGCCGTCAGAAGGCTAATGCCCAGACCGGGAGGAGACTTGGAGACTTGGCCTTCAACAGCTGTAGGGGAATACTGATTGATCAGCGCGTCGTCCGGTTTCACCGTCAGCCTTGGCGCGATGAAGGCACCGTAAATCGGGCCGCCGAGCACGATCGCCGGGATGGCTGCGATAAAGCCGTACAACATCGTCGCGCCTATGTTGGTGTTGAGCGATGCGATTGCTGTGAGGGGACCGGGATGTGGTGGGACCATGCCGTGCATGGCGGCCAGCGCGGCGATGACGGGAACACCGACATAGACGTAGGCTGAGCCACGTATGGCCGATGAGCCCTCCAGCTTGCGCGCAACGCTGAAGATCAGCGGTAACAGCACGACAAGGCCCACTTCGAAAAACATCGGGATACCGATGACGAAGGCAGCACCCGCCATCGCCCAAGGCAGCATCCGCGTCGATGTCTTGCTGATGATGATGTCGGAAATGCTTTCCGTCACACCGGAATCAGCCAGAATTTTCCCCAGCATGGCACCCAGAGCCACAACCAGCCCAACCGCACCCAATGTGTTGCCCGCGCCGCTTTCGATCGACTTGATCAGCTTGTCTGTCGGCATGCCCGTCAACAGGCCGACTGCGATGGAGGTGATGATCAGCGCAAGCAGCGGATGCAGCCTGATGCGGGAGACGATCAAAATCACCAGGAAAACGACACCGCCAAACGCAGTCAAAAGAAGCTGAATATCAGACGCACTCATAATCTCTCCCGAGGAAATGGATAATCGGCCCGGTTCAGCGACGATTATGAGAGGTTTTCATCAGGCGGATGCAGATGGCTCTCAGTCGCGACTTTCTGAACGGAGCTTTGAAGTATGGGATTTCCGTTAAACGCTCAGTTTGACCTGTTCGTCAATAGTGCAAATTGCACTTGCGGGACGGCATGTAATCCGCCCCGCAAGATGTCGACGCGCTATTTACCGAAGCTGTCCCGGATGTCGGCACCAACAGGAACGGTCGCGGAATCAGCCACATCGATGTAACCGACGCCGTCCTTGATGGTAATCTCGGTTCCAAACGGTTTCGAGTATTCCTGGATGAGCCGCAGGATACGCTCCGCATTTTCTGGCGATGGTTTCATCGGAATGTTCATGCGCGACCAGGGGCGATCTTTCCCCAATCCGAGATCGGCGGGGTGAATGCGGATCTGGGTCAGGCGGCCGTCCTTGTAGTCGACCTCGGCGATATAGGCCATCAGGTTGATGTCCTGCTGAAGCCACTGTTCACCGACTTCTCCATCTTCGATGTAGGTTTTGCCATCGCCACCATCCGGTGTGCCGTCGGCGCCGAAACGATGAACCGAGAGGTTGCCGAGATTATAGAAAATCGGTCGACCCTTGTGGATCTCGATGCCCTGCATGGTGTGATTGCCCTGGCCGTGAAACACGTCGAGGCCATTGTCGACCAGCTCATGGGCAAGGCGAACCGCATAGTCGGTTGGATAATGATCCTGCGAATAGGCCTGAAAGGCGTAGCGGTTCTCGTGCATGTGCATCGAGAAAATAGCAAAGTCGGAATATTCCTTGGCGCCGCGAACCGCCAGCACCTGAGCCTGCTCATCCTTCGGATCCATTGTGTAGAGATAGTTGCCGGGCTTGTCTCCCAGCACGTAGGTCTTGCCTTGCAGTTCGACTGAGTCCGGCTTGTCCTTGGGAATGTCGATCGGTCGTGCCACATCCGGTTCGCCCCGGCGTGCAACGACGGAATCGCGGATCGATTTCAACTGTGAGAGCTGCTCTGCGGTCACCGTCATACTCTGGTTCAGTTTGAGCGTGTTCAGACCCCATTGCTCGGCACCCTCATTTCCCTTCTTGTCGCGTGCCGTCTCCGACGGCGATGCGACGGGTCCAACGGGAAGCGCGTAGACCATGGCGACGCGGCCCTGCTCCAGTTCCTGAAAAACGGGCTGGCGCGCGACAGTCAGGTTCGGGCCATAGCCCGCGATCTTGATGCCAGCCTCGTCCATAATTTTCAGCGTCGAGATCATCCCGGCCTCGCCGCCTGCTGCCTCTCCAGCGCCCATGAGGTCGAAGCCGAGATCGGCCCAGTCCGTTGCAAGCTCCTTGGGCGCCCAGTTATTACCGTAGCCATTGGGACCGGCCCAGAAACGTCGATCCACGATGAATACTTCGGCGTTTCCGATTGTCGTATCTGCATTACGCAGAACTGATTTCAGCTCCGGGCTCATACGCTTGCCCATCGGCTCCTGCATCAGCACGTCGCCAGCAAGCGCCAGGGTGTAATTCCCGGTCATCTTGTTGCGCAATTCCTTCGTCAGGTCGCGGACAACGAAACTTTTGGGATCGGTGCGCGTGCGAGTGGATTGTGCGTCTGCTGTGGTCCACGCGGCGCTGAAGACTGCGGATGTGGCAAGCAGATATATGGACAGTTTTTTCATTTGATCTCTCCCTCAATAAAAGTGGCGGTTAAGTGCGCTCCAACCACTCCTCGCTTTGCTAGTAACGCACGCGTTCCATCGATAAAAACTTGATTTTTGCGACAAATTGATCGAATAATCCGATATGTCAGCCATTCCCCAGACCACGCTTGAGCAGTGGGCCGTCCTGCGTACGGTGATCGACACGGGCAGTTTTGCCAAAGCAGCTTCAAAACTCAATCGAAGTCAGTCCTCGGTTAGCTATGCCGTTTCAAGATTGCAGGAACGCCTCGGCGTCCAGCTCGTGGCCGTCACGGGACGAAAAGCGCATCTGACGGAAATAGGTCGAACGCTGTTGGCCGAAGCTATACCGCTGATCTCATCCCTCGAGCGTCTTGAGCTACGCGGAAAGGCGGAAGATACCCTAGGGCATGCGAGATTGCGCGTGGTGGTCGATCCTGTATTTCCGAGACCTGTGCTGCTTGATGCATTTGCAACGACCAAGAAAACCTATCCGCAAATGGAGGTGATACAGTACGAGCTGGTCAGGGGCGCAGAGCCGATCGAGCCCGAAAACTACGATCTCGCCATCCCGATTTCCAACGCGGTCACGGATTTTGCCCATCCCTTGACGGTGATCAACACGTTGATGGTGGCGTGCCCAAACCATCCGATCCTGGACCTGAAACAGCCTTTGACACGGGACGCCCTGTCACTGTATCCGAGGCTACAGATCGTCGGCCATCTCGATGACGAGGACCGACCAACGGCTGCAAATGCGCCAAAATGGCGCGTCAACACGTTCGATGCGGCATTGGCAGCGGTTCGTCACGGGCTGTGTTTCGGGCGGCTGCCAATATATTTGATTGAAGATGATCTGAAAGCGGGACGTCTCGTGCCGCTTCAACTGGCCACGGCCATCAAGCATCAGGTCCGCTTGATGCTTGTTTATGCTGATGAACAAAATGCGTCACCCATGGCACGGCTTTTCGCTTCGTTGCTCATGGAGGCCTGTCGCAGCGAACTCTTGGAAACACAGACGGTGCGCGTTTGACGGGGGCGCGTGACGTTGCAGGATGTCATCCGCCAGAAGCTCTGATGCCAGCCCACGATCTGCAATAGAAACGACACACTGTTGGGTCAAACTCCCCGCAATTCCATCCCGATGACGGAGTAGGTTTGATGTCAATGCCGGAGAAAACAGGCCCTGAACGCCAGCATGACGACGCCTTTTTCCATCTGTTGACCGACAGTTATAAACGGTTGTTGGGAAAGCCGCTTCTGCCCGGCGACCGAGATGCAAACTGGCTCTATCACAGCGCTCCCTTCGCCGTGGTCGCCCACAACACCGACCCCGATCCGATCTTCGTGTACGCCAATATGGCAGCTCAGCGCTGTTTTGAATATAATTGGGAAGAATTCACATCTTTGCCGTCGCGCCTGTCCGCTGAAGCTCCCAATCGTGCCGAGCGGCAACTGCTTTTGGAGAAAGTCGAACGGGACGGATATGCATCCGGTTACCGAGGTGCTCGTATAGCGAAATCTGGTCGCCGTTTTTGGATCGACGAAGGCTGCGTTTGGCAACTGACAGGCCGCGATGGTTTGAGGCATGGACAGGCCGCAACATTCCCGGTGCCTACCGACGGACTCTAGCTACCACACGCAGCAAGACCATATCGCAAGCTAACATATTATTTTCGCGTCTATTTCTTTGTCATAAAACTGTAATAATTATTTAGTGATTTAATAACATACTAGTAAATTATCACCGTTTACTTCTCATAGATCCAATCATCCCCGTAAATAGAATGAACTCTATTTTGCAGCCCTGAATCCCGGAAGCATGATCGCTGCTGGCTTCAATTGCGGGAAAATGTCATGGCGCTCACGCCTAAACGCATCGGTTCAAAACTTACTTTGATGTCGGTAGTCGGCATCACCATGGTCATCGGAATGCTGATATCGGGGTGGATCGGTAATCAATCGGTCAGCCGAAGCTCAAACTTCGGGCGTCTCCAATTGGTCATTTCCCGAGATCTCGTGGACGCAAAGGCATCCATACGCGGCATGATCGCCGGCATCGCCGAATTGCGTCTTGCGCAAACCCCAGAAGAAGCCGCCGCCATGAAGGACTATACCCTCAAGCGGAATGCCTCGGCCAACAAATATTTGGAAAGCGCGCTGGCGGCGATGACGCTGCCTGCCAACATCGAGCGAACCAAGAAAAATATTGAAACGAACAAGCTTTGGATTGCGAAGTTCGCTGATCTCTCCAAGAAAATCGATGCGAGACTTGCGTCGTCGGCAATCGATAGCGATGGCTTGGCATCCGAGCGGCAAGACGCCGCGGTGATGAACAAGATGACAGATGACATGAGCGCCCTTCTCGACGAAAGCGTAACGGCTACAAAACAACGTGCCGACGACGCCATGGTCGAAATGGTCGCCGCTCAAAATCTTGCACTCAATCTTGGTATGGGCATCGCATCTCTCGTCGTTCTCACGCTCATCGGCTCCGCCATATTCGGTGCAAAGGCGATCGCCCGGCCGATTGGCCGTTTAACGCACAGCATGGCGAGACTTGCAGATGGAGATTTGGAAAGCGAAATTCCGCTTGCAAATAGAGAAGACGAGATTGGCGAAATGGCGCGCGCGGTCGAGGTGTTCAAGCAAAACGGCATCAAAGTTCGCGATCTCAACGCCCAGGAAGCAATGCTCCAATCAAAAAGCGCCGATCTCCAGTCCAGCATTGGCGTTGTTGTTGCGGCAGCAGTCGCTGGCGATTTTACGCGCCGCATCGACAAGGATTACGCCAACCCCGATCTCAACCGTTTTGCCCAAAGCGTCAATGAATTGGTTGCCTCTGTAGACAAGGGCGTGGCAGAAACCCGACGCGTGGTTGCAGCCCTTGCCGAGGGCGACCTTACAGAGGAAATGCGTGGAGAATTCCAGGGTGCGTTTCACGAGTTGCAGCAAAACGTGAATGCAACGATGTCCAGTCTGAAAGCCGTCCTTGGCGAGGTAAAGTTCGCGATCGACACGATCAGCGCCGGAACCGGCGAGCTACGCACAGCATCTGACGATCTGTCAAAGCGGACCGAGCGACAGGCAGCCTCTCTGGAAGAAACATCCGCAGCACTTGAAGAAATAACCTCCGCCGTCAAAAACTCGACCGACAGGTCCCATGAAGCAAGCCGCATGGTGGACGAGGCACGCCGCAGCACCGAACAGTCCAGCTCGGTCGTCAGAGATGCCGTGTCCGCCATGAGCAAAATTGAAAATGCATCGGCCGAGATCAGCCAGATCATAAATGTGATCGACGAAATCGCGTTCCAGACCAACCTTCTGGCACTTAACGCGGGTGTCGAAGCGGCTCGTGCTGGCGAGGCGGGGAAAGGCTTCGCTGTCGTGGCTCAGGAAGTCCGCGAACTGGCTCAGCGCTCGGCTGGCGCCGCCAAGGACATCAAAAACTTGATCCACCGTTCGGGCGAAGAAGTGCAGTCCGGCGTCAAGCTGGTAACGGCCACCGGGGACGCCTTGATGCTGATTGAGAGCCATGTGGTCAAGATCAACGATCTCGTCCATTCGATTGCGACAACCTCTCGCGAGCAATCCACCGGTCTGGCCGAGGTCAACACTGCCGTCAACCAGATGGACCAGATGACCCAGCAGAACGCTGCCATGGTCGAGGAATCGACAGCAGGTACCAACAGGCTGGATGACGAGGTCACCACGCTCGCGCGTCTCGTTTCCAGGTTCAAGCTGGACAAAAATACTTACTCTAGTGCGCGAACCCAGCAGACGAACTCCGACTGGGGCCGCACGAAGAACAGAGCTGCGTAAATATCGTGCTTTGGCGTTAACGTTGAAGCCCGGGAGATCACAGAGCCCAATCTCGTCTCAGTCAGATACCAGAAACGCAAATGCGCCCGGACCGGGCGCATTTTCTTTGGAATAGCTACCAAAACGGCAACGGGTTTCAGTTTGGATAACGCGATGCGTACCATGCCTTGAACAAGGCAAACTGGTTTTCAAGCTGGCGGCGCTGGGACGCGCTGAGTTCATCGGTTTCGTTGAAGTGCAAACCATATTCGGTGTCGCCGTTCAGAACCATCAGATACTTGTAATGCAGCACGAGGTCCGGGCCTTCGTCGTAGGCAGACAATACGGTGAGTGCCTCTTCCAGTTCCAGCGCTTCACGGCGTGCCGCCGCGTCACCCTTTGCCGCCTTCTCACACAGGGAAACGAGGTGCAGAACTTCCTTTGGCAGCGCGTTACCGATGCCTGTAATGGCACCACCTGCGCCACAATTGACGAAGCCATGATAGACACCGGTATCGACGCCGACCATCAACGTCAGATCGTCATCACCAGAGGTGATGTTCTCTGCAGCGTAAGTCATATCGGCCTTGCCGCCGAATTCCTTAAAACCGATCAGGTTTGTGAAGCGCGAACGAAGATCGAAGAACAGCTCGGCGCGTGTCGCAAACCCATAATAGGGGCTGTTGTAGATCACAGCTGGCAGGCCATTGGCGGCCTCAAGAATAGCAGAAAAATGCGCTTTCTGAGCCGAAGACGACGAGCCACGCGACAACACGCGGGGGATAACCATCAGGCCCTTGGCACCAACGCTAGCGGCATGCGCGGCGTGGCTGACGGCAGACTTCGTGTTGATGGCACCGGTTCCAACGATGACGGGAATGCCCGCTTCCGCCAGACGCTTGACGCCTTCCTGGCGCTCTTCATCCGTCAACAAAGGCCAGTCACCCATCGATCCGCAATAGACGACGGCCGACATGCCAGCTGCGATGAGGTCCTTGCCCTTTTTGACGAGACCATCAAAATCCGGGGTACGGTCAGCATTGCATGGCGTCATAAGGGCGGGAATGCAGCCGGTGAAAATCGAATCTGCCATGTCTAAACCTCGTTTTTCCATAGGGGCGTAACGGCCCGTCTCAACAGTTACCACCCCACTAACACGACGATGATTTTTTGTCGACAAATAAAATACAAGAATATTTTAAAAGCAGATTTGGGGTTCCGCCATGAGACGTCAGGATGACTGCGCAGAAGTTAAAGGACTAGATCCAGGTTCTGACGGCTGTCGGCCGCGATATAGGCCCGAATTTGCTGTACGATCTGATCTGCATGCGCGACAGCGAGCCGGTCCGACTTGGCGACATCCCGCTCGATGATGGCGTGGATCATATCTTCGTGCTCCGTCACGTATTGACGCGGCAAAACATCATTGAACGACGAATAATAGAGCCGCAGGATACGCCGTCCTTCATCGAGCAGACGGGTGAAAAGCTCGGTATAGTGCCTGTTGCGACCAGCCCAGGCGATTGCAAGGTGAAAATCACGGTTTGTGGAGATCATGGCCAGGACGTCGCGCTCGTTCACAGCCTTCTCAAACGACTTTTGAAAGACCCTGATGGTCACGACATCATCTTCGGTGTGGTTTGCAGCAGCAAGCCGCGTCGTTACGCGATACATCAAGGTCAGCGCGTCGAAAAACTCCGGAAGCCCGAGAAAATCAATTTGCGAAACGATGGTTGCGCGGTTCGTCAGCGTGGTGATCAGCCCGTCGGCAGAGAGTTTGACGAGAGCTTCACGGATGGGCGTTCTGGAAAGCTCGAAACGGTCCGAAAGCTGAACTTCATCAATCGGGCTACCCGGCGCCAGCTTGAGCTCGATGATCTCGTTGCGTAACGTCTCATAGACTGTCGAGACGCCAAATCCCCTGCGGTGGGTCTGCTTTTCCCTGTCATCCAGCTTTTGATTTTCAATCATCCCGCACATCCACACAACCATATCGATATGTTCGTTTACGATATTCCGCGGGATAACGAAATGCCCCTACCCGAGTGTCGCCCGTCCAGATTATCAAGCCAGGAATGCCCCAGCACGCGTCCAAGTCACAGTGCCCTTTCAACAACGCTTCTGGGGACGCCTACTTGCCACCCCCCCTTCAAGACCTGAAGCATGAATACCCGCCGTGTTTTCACTGTTTAGGCTTTGAGTGTCGCGGAATGCGATGTTCGAGATAGTCTCTCACCTGCCCAATGGCCGTGTCGCGCGCCAGGCCTTCAGATTGCAGTCCGGCGCGCAGCCACAATCCGTCGATCAGCGACGCGATCGCCAGGGCCACCGTTTCGCACTCGCTGCGCGGCAGGAGATGAACGAGCGCCGACATCAGATTGGAGCGCATGCGAGCGTGGATTACCGTCTGAATGCGGGCGAGTTGCGGCTCGCGTGGCACCTCGGCGCAAAGTGAAAGCCATGCATGGCAGATCGATGGCTGAAAAAAGCGCTCCTCGAAATTGCCCTCGATGATAGCCTCCAGTCGATCATAGGGTGTCGTCGCCCGTTTTAGCCGTGTGATAACGGCTTGGCTCAGCGAAGCGTTGGCCTCGCGCATGGCATGTTCGAAAAGCTCTTGTTTGTTCCGGAAGTAGTGCAGCACGATGCCTTTTGAGGCACCAGCGTGGCTTGCAACTTTCTCCAGCGTTGCGCCCGCCATGCCTTCTTGCTGCAGAACCTCGAAAGCTGCCTGCCGAAGTTCGCGGCGGCGGATCGCACTGATTTTCGTGAGTTTCATGTCTAAATCCGTTCGTGTCGCGCCACCATTGACAATTCTTCCGGAAAGATCAAATGTTGACCCATGGGACAATTAAAAATCTGAATGGTCAAAACCGAGAGGCACGACAATGCAGCATTTGAAAGCAGGCATACTTTCCATCCTCTTCGGCACGCTGGCATTACCGGCCATCGCGGCCGACCCACAGACATGCAAAGTGGTTCGCATGGCCGAACCGGGCTGGAACGATCTTGCCTTCACCACCGGTGTCGCATCTACGCTGCTGAAAGCGCTTGGGTATGAACCTCAAAGCTCGCTGCTTGGTATCGATGTCATCTACCTGAGCCTGAAGAACAAGGATCTCGACGTCTTCCTCGGCTACTGGAACCCGGCCATGGTGAGCTATTACAAGCCGTATAAGGAGGATGGATCGGTCGAGGATGTCGTGACCAATCTTAAAGGCGCAAAATACACCTTTGCCGTGCCGACCTACGTCTGGGAAGCCGGGGTTAAGGATTTTTCCGATCTGCAGAAATTCTCCGATAAGTTCAACAAGAAGATGTATGGCATCGAACCCGGCTCGAACCAGCTGATGCTCGACGCGGCCAAAGACCCCGCACTGGGCCTCTCTGACTGGGATGTGGTGGAATCGAGCGAGCAGGGTATGCTGGCCGAAGTCCAGCGCAACATTAAAAAACAGTCCTTTATTGTCTTTCAAGGCTGGGCGCCGCATCCGATGAACACGGCCTTCGACATAAAGTACCTCACGGGTGGAGATAAATTTTATGGCCCGGATTTCGGCGCGGCCACCGTTTCAACACAGGTCCGCAAAGGCTATCTCCAGGAATGCCCGAATGTCGCGAAATTGCTGACCAACCTCACCTTTGACATCGATTTCGAGAACAAGGGTATGGGCTATCTCATGACGGACGGCCTTTCGCCGGAGGATGCCGCTATGAAGGCGCTGGTCAGCGAACCGCAGCGGCTCGATACATGGCTGGACGGTGTGACGAGTTTCGACGGCAAGCCTGGGCGCGATCTCGTCAAGGCGAAGCTGTTCCCGTGACAAGCGTCGATCAGCGCGGCTGGACGAACCGCAAGCGCCGACTGATCCTGTCTGATGGCCGCCCGATGGCTTTTGTCGATAGTGGTGGGCCGGGTAAAGTGCTTCTGCTCCTACACGGCTATTCGGATTCCAGCCGAAGCTTCTCTCTGCTGGAGCCCTGGCTTTCGGGCTATCGCCTTGTCATCCCGGACCTGCCCGGCCATGGCGTTTCTGCGGCAGGCGGCGGTCTGGCAGTCGCCGATTTTGCCGATGATGTCTCGGCCTTGCTTGTAGCCCTCGGCATCGAACGCTGCATTGTCGTCGGTCATTCCATGGGGGCCATGATCGGCATGGTAATTTGCGACCTTCTGCCCAAAAAGATCGAAGCGCTCGTATTGATTTCCGGCACCCTGCGCCCTGCCTTTCCTGAGGGGGATGTCGTGACGAAGGAGATCATGGAATTGAGCGATCCGATCGATCCCGCCGATCCTTTTTTCACTCTCTGGCACGCCTGTCCGCATCCTGTCGACGATACATTTTTGACGTTTGCGAGCGAGGAGGCGGCGGCGATGCCCGCGGCCATCTGGCAAGGCATCCTCCATGAACTTTCCAGACTTGACCTGACTGTTATCGCCGAACGTATTTCCGCACCGATCCTCTGCATTGCTGGCAGCGCGGATACACTTTTCGACGCGCACCATCAGCGTGCCCTTCAAGAAGCGCTGGCTGAACCGCATTCAGTTCTTTTAGACGGGTTTGGCCACAATCCCCACTGGGAAGATCCTTCACAAGTCGCGCAATATATAGACCGGTTCGCTCAGTAACGCTGCAAGCTTCTGGGAGTGGCACCGGTCGATTGTACGAACAGTAAACCTAACCTCTCAGCATCGAACAGTCTGGCGCTGATCAGCCCATGCGTTCAGACTTGTACGAGCCTGGGCTTGGCGGAAAGACGATGGTCTTGTTGCCATTCATGAACACGCGGTGATGGATATGAGCGTGCACAGCACGGGCGAGAACCTGACTTTCGACGTCACGACCAATGGAAACGTAGTCGTCCGGCGACTGGGCATGGGTAACACGGGCAACGTCCTGCTCGATGATCGGCCCCTCATCAAGGTCTGCGGTCACGTAATGAGCCGTTGCGCCGATCAATTTGACGCCGCGTTGATAGGCCTGCTTGTAGGGGTTGGCGCCCTTGAAACTGGGCAGGAAGGAGTGGTGAATGTTAATGATACGACCGGACATTTTTTTACAAACGGCGTCTGACAGAACCTGCATGTAGCGCGCCAATACGATGAGTTCTGCACCCGACTGATCGACGACATCCATCAGCGCGGCCTCTGCCTGGGCCTTGTTTTCCTTACTGACGTTTATGTGGTGGAACGGAATATCGTGATTTACGGTCACCTTCTGATAATCGAAGTGGTTTGAGACGACGCCGACGATCTCGATCGGCAGCGCACCTATCTTCCATCGGTAGAGAAGGTCGTTCAGGCAATGGCCGAAGCGCGAGACCATCAGCAGCACTTTCATTCGATAGTCACCGTCGTTGATCGTTGCCTTCATGCCGAAGGCGACGGCAATGGGTTCAAGCCCTGTTTCAAGTTGGTGCCGATCGACGCCCTGTTCGCTGACAAAGGTCAGCCGCATGAAAAAGAGGCCCGTCTCCTGATCGTCAAACTGCGAGCTATCCGTGATATTGCAGCCTTTTTCGCAGAGATAGGCCGTGATGGCGGCGACGATACCGCGTGTCGACTGACAGGTGACAGTGAGTACGTAGCTTTTCATTCGGGTCTTCCCTCATGCAGCAGAAAACGGTGACCGCTCGAATATTTTTTCGGCGGTTCAGTGTTGGAGGTGAGTAGGCGATGGATTACAAAGCGGTCTGCAACTCTGGAAGCAATTCGAAGAGATCGCCAACAAGGCCGTAATCGGCAACCTGGAAGATTGGCGCTTCGTCGTCCTTGTTTATGGCGACGATGACCTTCGAGTCCTTCATCCCGGCGAGATGCTGGATGGCACCAGAGATGCCGACCGCGATGTAAAGCTGCGGGGCAACGACCTTGCCCGTCTGGCCGACCTGCCAATCGTTCGGCGCATAACCGGCATCCACGGCGGCACGGGAAGCGCCGACGGCTGCACCCAGCTTGTCTGCCACCGGAAGGATGACCTCCCGGAATTTCTCCGACGAGCCAAGGGCGCGCCCACCGGAAATGATGATCTTTGCAGATGTCAGTTCAGGGCGATCTGACGAGGATAATGCATCTCTGACGAAGGTCGACAGACCTGGATTGGCAGCGGCAGAAATTGTCTCGACCGTTGCAGATCCTCCCCCTTCAGCCGAAGCGAAGCCGGCTGTGCGAACGGTGATCACCTTCTTAGCGTCGGTGGATTGTACGGTCTGGATGGCATTCCCGGCATAGATCGGACGCTTGAACGTATCGGCTGAGACCACCTCGATGATTTCCGAAATCTGCGCCACGTCGAGCAGGGCTGCCACGCGCGGTAAGACGTTCTTGCCGACCGACGTCGCAGCCGTGATGATTGTGTCATAAGCTGGAGCCAGCGAGACGATCAGTGCCGAAAGTGGCTCTGCAAGGTTGTTGGCCAGATCGTCGCTATCGGCCAGAAGAACCTTACTGACGCCGGAAAGCTTCGCGGCCTGATCAGCGGCTGCCTGAGCGCAGTTGCCAGCGACCAGCACGTGGATGTCGCTTCCGATTTTCTGCGCAGCTGTCAGCGCCTTGGCGGTTTGGTCCGAAAGGGTTGCGGTGTCGTGGTCCGCAAGAAGAAGAATGGTCATGGTCGCTTATCTCTTTCCTGAGGCTTACAGAACGCCGGCTTCGTTTCTCAACTTTTCGACGAGTTCGGCGACCGACTTCACCTTGATGCCTGCCTTGCGACCACTTGGTTCTTCGGTGTTGAGAACTTTCAGGCGCGGGGTGATATCGATACCGAAATCGGCAGGAGTCTTCTTATCCAGCGGTCTCTTCTTGGCTTTCATGATGTTGGGCAGTGATGCGTAGCGCGGCTCGTTGAGGCGCAGGTCGGTCGTCACAACGGCGGGAAGCTTCAGCTTGACGGTCTGCAGGCCACCATCGACTTCGCGTGTCACACTGGCTGCGCCGTCCCCGATCTCGAGTTTCGAGGCAAATGTACCCTGCGACCATCCGAGCAAGGCGGATAACATCTGGCCAGTCTGGTTACTGTCATCGTCGATTGCTTGCTTGCCGACGATGACGAGACCCGGCTGTTCGGCCTCGACAACGGCTTTGACGATTTTGGCAACGGCCAGCGGCTCGACCGCATCTTCGGTCTCAACAAGGATGGCGCGGTCGGCACCCATGGCAAGCGCCGTGCGCAGCGTTTCCTCGGCTTTTGCAGGCCCGATTGAAACCACAACGACCTCAGAAGCCGTACCGGCTTCCTTAAGCCGCAATGCCTCCTCGACCGAAATCTCGTCGAATGGGTTCATCGACATCTTCACATTGGAAAGCTCGACACCCGACCCATCCGATCTGACGCGGATCTTCACATTGTAATCAACGACGCGCTTAACTGTGACCAAAACGTTCATAGCAATGTTCTTTCTTATGTCGTCGTTAGTCACATGCGACCGCGCAGAGCTTCCGGATCGTAGGGAGATTCCGGGATCACCCTTGCCTTTCGCGTCTCACCGAGAACCGGCACCTCCAGTTCGGTCCCGGGTGTTCCGAGTTCCACCGGAAGAAGCGCGAAAGCGACATCATGGCCAAGTGTATAGGCGTAGCTTCCGGAGGTGATGCGCCCCACCAGCTTACCTTCGTGGTAGACACCTTCATGGATCAGGGAACTTGCGCCATCCGTATCGATGGCAATGGTGACGGAACGCTGTTTCACGCCGTCTTCCTTCTGGCGCACCAGCGCTGCTTTGCCAATGAAATCGCCTTTGTCGAGCCGAATAAAGCGATCGAGACTGCTTTCCCAGGCGGTGAGTTCAGGGTTCATGTCACGGTACATAGCCCGATACGATTTCTCCAGGCGGAGTGGCTCCAGTGCATGATATCCAATCAGTCGCAGACCATGTGGCTCACCGGCAGCCATGATGGCCTCCAGTAGGTGACGCTGATATGGAAGGGGATGGTACAGTTCCCAGCCAAGTTCGCCCTCATAGTTTACGCGAAGCAACCGCACGTCCGTGGCCAGTCCCACCGTTCCCGATTTTACGCTGAACCATGGGAACGCTTCGTTGGAGAGGTCCAACTCGGTAATGCTTTGTAAAACCTCACGGGCTTTTGGTCCCACCACGGTAAAGCATCCACGCTCATTGCTGACGTTGCGCAACTGTACGCTGCCATCGGCCGGGAGGAGCTTTGAAAGATCATCGAAGTTCCAACGTTCGGCGCGAGGCGTCGAGATCATGTAGAAAGTGCCATCTTCGAGCCGGGCAACCACGTATTCAGCCTGAACGCCGCCGTTCTTCGTGAGATGGTGACTAAGGTTCACGCGGCCGACCTTCGGGAGACGGTTTGCCAGAATGCCATCCAGCCAGGCTTCCGCGCCGGAGCCCGAAACTTCGAACTTTGTCATCGGAGTCATTTCCACGAGGCCAACTGCGGTACGGACTGCATTCACCTCCTCAGCGACGTAGTTGCCCTTCTGGGTCCAACGCCAGCTATTCTGGTTCTTGGCCTCTACGCCTTCGGGAGCGAACCAGTTCGGAATTTCCCACCCATCCAGTACGCCCCAAACCGCGCCGTGCTTGGAGAGCAGGTCATAGGAAGGTGCCGTTTTTTGCGGTCGGGCAGCGGGCATGTCCTGACCGGGGTAATGCAATTCGGCATGGGTACCCCAGCTTTCCTTGACCTTTTGGCGCGTCCACTCCTTGTTGGCGTAGTCACCGAAACGGCGAGGGTCGAGTTCCGACGTATCGAGGCTGTTTGCGCCTTCAACGATGCGCTCGGAAAGGTAGTAACCGATGGCTCCACCCCAGAGAATGCCGCCCGGAACACCTTCAGCGATCCAGACATTTTCCAGTCCCCATGCCGGTCCCACGAGTGGCAATTCGTCCGCAGTCATCTGAAACGGGCCGCGCACATTCGCTTTGATGCCGACACGCCCCAGTGCCGGGACCATTTCCATTGCCGTTTCCCAGTTCCAGGCCACGGCATCGAAGTCCTCTTCCACGAGGTCCGCACCGAACCATTCCGGAACACCGTTTTCCGCAAACAGCTTCAAATGCTCGGTTTTTTCATAGGGTCCGAACATGAGGCCATCGCCTTCTTCGCGAAGATATCCCTCGAACCCTTCGTCTCGCAGGATCGGCATTTCAGGCAGTCCCTGGCGCTTGCGTTCAACGATTTCAGGGACAGCGTCGGTGATCCAGTATTGGTGAAGGATGGGGATAGCCGGAATTTCAAGGCCGAGCATTGCACCGGTCTGGCGTGCGTAGTTTCCAGTCGCGGAAATGATATGCTCGCAGATGATATCACCATTGTTGGTGATGATCTTCCACTCGCCGCCTGGCAGGCGCTCAAAGCCCTTTACTTCAGTGTTCAGATAAATTTTAGCGCCGCGATCGCGTGCACCTTTTGCCATTGCCTGGGTGACGTCGGCCGGCGCGATGTGACCATCGTCGGGATGGTAGAGGGCAGCCAACATCTCCTTGTTATTCTCGAGAAGAGGCCAAAGCTCGCGGGCTTCCTGCGGTGTTACCAACTCAGCGCGGATGCCTTGTACGGCGGCGACGCTCATGTAGCTTTTGTATTCGTCGAGACGGTCCCGCGTGTTGGCGATACGGAGCTGCCCGCATTTGTGCCAACCGACATGCTGGCCGGTTTCTTCCTCGAGACCTTCATAGATCTCGATCGTCTTTGCAATCATACGACCAATGTTGATGCTGCGCGCATAGGAAGGAATAAGCCCTGCGGCATGCCATGTCGATCCCGCCGTAAGCTGGGTGCGCTCCAGAAGAGCGACATCCGTCCAGCCGCGCTTGGTAAGGCCGTAAAGAATGGCAGCGCCGACACAACCGCCGCCGATGACAACGGCTCGAGCATGAGTTTGCATGGAGAGTTCCCTTGAATTGGTTTTGGTTACCGTACAAAGGCAAAACTGAACTGTAATCTTGCAAAAAAATGTCTTGAAGCATAACTTCAGATTATGCACCGGCTCCGATCCTTGATCCCATCCGCCAACTATCTTTTCTGCTTCGAGGCTGCGGCCCGCAGGCGCAGCTTTACCGCGGCTGCGCAGGAGCTGAATGTGAGCCAACCGGCCGTCAGCAAGACGATCCGGCTGCTTGAGGAAGCGACAGGTCTGAAGCTGTTTCGGCGCGATCACACCCGGTTGGAACTGACAGCCGATGGCCTGCGGCTTTACAAGGAAACGCAGGAGGCATTTGATCATCTTCACATGGTCATATCCTCACTACAGAAAAAGCATTCCAAGGATGTGGTGCGGGTCTCCTTTTCGTCCTCCTTCGTGCAGCTCTGGTTGCTACCGAGGTTGAAGGATTTCAAAGCGACGCATCCCGACGTGTCGTTGCGGATCGAGGAGAGCAGCCGGGACGACCAGGATCTCGTCGAAGAGGATATCGACATCTCGGCTCGGCTTGGAAACGGCAAATGGCCCGGCATTCATTCATGGCACCTCGCAAAGGAAGAGGTCCTGCCCGTGTGCAGTCCGGATTATCTCAAGGAATTTGGACCGATCAACGAACCGGTCGACCTGCTCCAGCACACTCTGTTGAATTTTGAAGAGCGGCACCGCACCCGTCTTGGATGGCGCGAATGGCTGGAGCGTCATTCAGTTCCCGTAGCACGGCTCAAGCAAGATTTCGTCTTCACGGACGCCCTCGGCTCCATCGAGGCGGCGGTCCGAGGCCAGGGCATTGCGCTTGGCTGGAAACACCTTGTCAACGGCCACTTGCAGGCCGGGCGTCTTGTCGCGCCGCTTGATGATGTCTACCAGTCCGGCCAGTCGGTCTATCTCATCATGCCATCACAGCGGCCATCGAAGCCCGGTGCCGAGCTTTTCCGCGACTGGCTGATTGAGCAGCAGGCCGAGATCGCGGTTGACGACGATACTCCAACCCGGGTTTGAACTCGTTCGGTACGGCACGCCTGACGGCATCGACAACAATACATTTCTTTGCAATGAGACCGCGGCAGGGCCATCGGCGCGGTCTTCTTCCGCAGCCCGTGTAAGCGCAGATTCTTTTGAACGCTGTTGCGCCCGCTACGGCGCTATCATTTCTGATCCTTCGGCTGCCCAAACACATAATCAGAGACTTTCGGTAAAAAGGTCCGGGAATAATAATGCTCTGGCTTATCGCCAACGGTGCTGCCGGTGTTCAGTATGCCAGCCTGATAATCATCGGCGAAAAGTCTATACGGATAAGGCGCTTCGATGGCGCTCGCTGCATTCAGAAAAGTCTTGTGCTCGGCTGACAACGCAAAATCGAGGGCTGCTAGATTTTCGTCCAGCTGCTCCAGACGGCTTGCCCCGATAATTGCGGCGGCAACGCCCGGTCGGTCGGTGACCCAGTTGAGAGCCACCTGGGCCATGCTTCGGCCAACCTCGAGTGCAACCTTTTCGAGAGCTGATACAATGCGGATATTGCGGTCTGAAAACAAGCCAAGACCGCTTCCTGAGGCATCGAGGGAAAGCCTCCCGGATGCGGTATCTCCGGAGCGGTATTTTCCTGACAGCAAGCCCATGGCCAGCGGGCTCCAGGCAACGACACCCAAACCGGACGTCTGTGCCAGTGGGACAAATTCATGCTCGATGCTGCGCTCGACCAGTGAATAGGGAAGCTGAAGGGCGATCGGTTGAGATAGACCATGGACCTCGGCCCAGGTCTGCGCACGAGCGGCGTACCAGCCGGGAACATCAGAAAACCCGACGTGAAGAATCTTACCTGCCCGCACAAGGTCGTCCAAGGTGCGGACAACCTCCTCCACCGGCGTCATTCGGTCCCAGGTATGGAGCCAGTAGAGGTCGATGTAGTCGGTTTTCAGTCGCCTCAGCGAAGCATCAACGGCGCGCATGATATTCTTGCGCCCGTTGCCCCCTGCATTCGGATTGCCTGATGCACTGTTGTTGGAAAACTTCGTGGCAATGACCAACTGCTCGCGAATACCCATTTCGCCAACAAATTTACCGACAAGGCTCTCGCTCAATCCGGCGGCGTAGGAATCGGCGGTATCAATGAAATTTCCACCCGCTTCCACATATCGGCGAAAGATTTCGCGTGCCGCTTCTTCGCTGCTGCCCCAGGTTCCGCCTATTCCACGGATACCGCCATTGCCAAAGGTCATTGTGCCCAGCGACAGGCGACTGACCCGAAGCCCGGATCGACCCAGCAGAAAATAGTGGTCAAGCGACATGAGACAATCCTATCAGAGATGCAGCGCCCGGTTTCCGCCTACATGCTGCCGGTATACGGGCGGCGCATCACGCTCTGCTGGACGTAATTGATCATCGTTATAAAATCGAAGACTGGACGCCCAGTCGCTGCCTGCACAGCATGCGCATAGGGCGGCAGATCGCTGCATTCGAGCAGGATCGATTTGACGTCGGGATTGTCCTCGACTAGTTTGCGCGCGACATCAGTCACTTCCCGTTCAATGGCAGCGGAATCGAGCGTGCCCCGTTCTTCAAGAATGGCTTCACGAAATTCTGTCTGCCCTTCCATGCCTGCTACCGCCAAGGGAACACTGTCGCTGACATTGCATGCCGCAAAGTGGCGCGGTGTCAGTCGTGATGCATTTGCGGTGATGACACCGACACGACCGCCACAAGCGGAGTGCATGAAGGGAATTTGCATCAAGCTGGAAAGGAAAACGGGAATATCGACGGCGGCTGCGACCTCTTGCTGAAAATAGGCCATGAAACCGCAAGCACCGGTGATCGCCTTTACGCCCCGGTTTTGCAACTCGACAGCCGCTTCGACAAAGGCCTCCTTCAATGCCGGATCGCGCTGATTGAGGAGCCGATCGATGGATGCGCCGTGCACTTCCTGAAACCGAACAGGATAATCATAGGTCGTCGCATTGCCGACATTGCCGGGAACACAGGGGTATGCTGCATCAAGGATGAGGATACCGATCTGTTCGCCGTACCATGACTGTGTTTTGCGCGTGACCGTGTAGACAGTCATGATCTTCTCCGACTTCGATGTGAGTTTTTGCGGGGGATCACCATCCCCCGCGATGTCTTTTACTCTACGAGGCGTGGTGCGCCTGTGTTCGCGGCAGTTCCGTCCAAGCCGTAGGACTTGAGAATGGTGACAATCGTCCCGTCCTTGTGCATGTCAGTAATCCCGGCATCAAGCGCCACGCCCAGCTCCTTGGCCTTGAGGGAATAAGGAAAGGCTGCCTGTGCGGCTTCCTTCGTCGCCTTAACGCGCGGATCGACGGCTGCAACACTGACCTTGATATCGCCCAGCGCACCCTTCTGGGCGGCAACGACACCTGTGGAATAGCCGTCTACCGCGACATCGATGCGGCCAGACTTCAGGTCCTGCTGCATATTGACCGAGTTTGGATAGAGCTTGAGAGAGGCGCCGAGTACGGTCTTCAGGTCTGAAACCCAGAGATAACCTTGCACGGTACCGACTTTCTTGCCTTCCAGATCGGAAACCTTCTTGAAGTCTTGCTTCGAGTAAATACCCATCTGGTCCGTGTAGAGCGGGGCAGAAAGGTTCATGACCTTAGCGCGCTCAGCCGTACGATACCAATCGCCAGTCGTGATGTCGGCCTGGCCCGAAAGCACATATTGAATGGCCGCAGCCGGATCGACAGCGACTGCCTTCACCTTCAGGCATTCACGCTTGGCAAATTCCGCAGCGATGTCGCCATCAATCCCTTTCATCTCACCCTTGTCGTCCACAAAGGAATGTGGGGCATAGGTCGTGACCGCAACCGTCAGCGTGCCGGCCTCGACCGTGTCGAATTTATGCTTGGGCGTACAATCCTGTGCATTGGCGATCGGCGCGCAGATTAGCAGACCGGCGATGCCGGCAAGAAGAAACTGCGTGGTCGTGGTCATTCTGGTCATGCAGGCATCCTTTCAACTGAGGTTTAACGTTCGACGTAAAGCCCGGCGCGCTTCTCGACGTGATTGACGAGCAAGGCAGCAGGGATGGAGATGCTGGCGTAGAGTGCACCGGCGCAAAGGAGAGCAGGCATATAACGGAAAGTGGTCGATCCGATCTCGTAGGATCGGCTCACCAGTTCAGGCAGCGCAATGGTGAAGCAGAGTGAAGTGCCCTGGAAAATCAAAATGGAGAATCCAAGGAGTGCCGGGAGAGCGACACGAAGGCCCTGCGGCAGGATCACGTAACGAAGTTCATCCGCGCGGTTGAGGCCAAGTGAAACCGCGGCCTCGCGTTGACCATGGGCGACAGACTGCAGGCTCGCGCGAATGATCTCGCTGGTGTAGGCGCCAGTATTCCAGGCCAACGCAATAACCGCCGCCGTGAAGGAGCCCAGCATCAGCCCTGTTGTCGGCAGGCCAAAATATATGAATTGCAGCAGGACAAGTGCAGGTGCGCCGCGACCGATCTCGACGACCAAAAGGCTGAGACCCTTTACCGCACGGCGCTTGGACAAAACACCAAGTGCCAAGACCAGGCCGAAGGGAATTCCTATCAGCAGGCTCAGGGCTGCGACCTGCACGCTAGTCCACAGTCCACCCAGGAGGTCTGGGAGCCAAGTCAGGATTTCATCATATGTTGGAAACATCAGCGTGCCACCTTTGCCAGAAGATAGCTGTCTGCAAGGCGAGAGAGCCAAGCGATCGGAAGGCTTATGAGCACATAAAACAGACCGACCAGCGCAAACACTTCCAAGCCGCGATAGGTCAACTGTGAGAGTTGATTGCCTTGATAGGCAAGCTCCGACACTCCTATCGTTGAGGCGACTGCCGTCTCTTTCATGAGACCGATGAGGTAGCTTGCCGCAGACGGCAAGGCGACGCGGAAGGCCTGCGGCGCGACGATATCGCGAAAGATCGACCAGCGATTGAGGTCGAGGGCTCTAGCCGCTTCCCATTGGCCGTGATGAATGGAAGCAACCGCACCCCGGTAAATCTCCGCCATGTTGGCTGCTGCAATCATCCCCAGTCCAAGAAGTGCTGCATGGAAAGGACTAATAGGCATAAAGCCCATGCCGAGACCGAAAAAGATCAGAAATAGCCACAAGATCGGTGGAATAGAACGTACGATCTGAATGATGACCATGGCGAGAAAGCGCACCAGCCAAAAGCGGCTGCGCCGTGCCACCAGCAACGGAATGCCGAGAACAGCGCCGATCATGAACGCGCCTGCCGTCAAGGCGATCGTCCATACCAATCCCCGCAGAAGTGGAAGCAGGTCCGCCGCGCTCATCGGTCATGCACCGCACGAAGAAATCGCTTCGTACGTTCCTGTTGCGGATTTCGCATGATCTCCTTGGACGATCCTTTTTCAACGATATGACCATCCGCCATGATCATGACGTTGTCTGAGACATTCTCGGCAAATCCCATCTCATGGGTCACGACGATCATTGTCATGCCGCTTTCGGCGAGTTCGCGCATGACTGTAAGAACCTCGAGGCCGAGTTCCGGATCGAGTGCCGAGGTGGGTTCGTCGAACAGCATGATCTCCGGATCAAGCGCAAGCGAGCGGGCAATCGCGATACGCTGTTGCTGGCCACCTGAACATCGAACGGGATATTGCGAGGCCTTATCGGCGAGGCCAACTCGCTTCAGAAGCTGCATCGAACGCTCGTCGGCATCCTTTCGGCTCCGGCCCAACACACGTTCCTGTGCAAGACTGATGTTGCGCAGCACAGACATGTGAGGAAACAGATTGAAAGATTGGAAGACCATCCCGACCCGGCGTCGCAGCTTGGAGAGTTCCTCGGGCGTAGCAGGTCGTGATGCATCGATGGTCGCGGAACCGATGGTGATCGTGCCTCCGTCAGGGGGCTCAAGATAGTTGATACAGCGCAAGAGCGTGCTTTTTCCCGATCCGCTCGGCCCGATAATGGCAAGGACCTCTCCGGAGCGCACTTCCAGATCGATACCGTCCAGAACGGTGTGAGAGCCGTAATGTTTGCTCAGCGATGCGAGGCGAATGAGGACGTTGTCTGAGGCAGGCGTCATCGCAGGGAACGCTCCGCTGCGACCGTATCTACGGTCGGGATCCCCGAAATAAAGGATGGCTCTGTCCTAATCATTTTAACTCCCATGCTACAGCTAAGACTTGGCGCGGTGACTGCTTAGTCACGTCGCTTGAAAGACTTGCTATGAATTGGTCGTCGGATAATCCGTACGGCCAAGGTTCCCATTATTGTTTTACAGAATGTTAGCACCCAGCCGGACGGTTAGCAGAATAAAAAAAATACGCTCGCGCATAACTGGAAGTTATGGAGATGATAATGTGTTTCGCCAAAGAAGGTCTGTATGGGGGCTGAGACCAACTGGCTCAGAAGCAAGCGTTTAGGGTCACTCTTACCCAGAAGCACAAGGTCCGTATCAAAATTACTAATATATATTTGAGGCCGCCGAAGGCGTCGATTTTGACCCCCTGCCGGGGAGATCGGCACCCAAATTGGGCCCTCTCTTTAAGCTCTACAGCGATCCGATACCAATCGCGCGCTGCATGGATTAGTGTACGATCCGCGTGTCGGGGTGAAATGCTTAAGTAAGGCGCGGGGTAGTCTTTATGGAACAATCGCCGGAAATCGGATCAACTCTGGCTAAGAAACCTGAGGCGAGCGACATTCCCCGCGTATCCAATCGTTTTTTTGAGGAGGCGATCTGCCGCAACTGCGGTCAATCTCTCCGCGATAAATATTGCCATGTTTGCGGACAGAAGAAAGCCAAGCGGCTTGGTTCCTCGCACCTGCGTGACGAGGTTTGGGAGAAACTTCGCTGGTTTGAGACCGATATGGCGAAATCTGCCTTTCGCGTCGTCCTGAAGCCTGGCACCGTTGCCCGAGAATATGTTCTTGGGCAGAGAAAAAGCCACACACATCCTCTCAAACTGCTCCTTGCAGCAATTGTCGTGCTGCTGTTGTTAATTGCGCAGGTTGACTATCTCGGAACCCAGGACGCGCGGCTCAGCAGAGCGGTGGTCTTGGTTCAATCCTGGTCGAAATGGTCGTTCTCGCTCGGCATCCTGGCGATATTGATTGCATCGAACATCGTTTTCTGGACGCGGCAGGGGTTCAACTTTATCGAACATCTGGTGCTGGCGACCTATACGCACTTCGTCATCATCGTTGCCAACGTCATCAATCTATCCCCGTTACTGCTCAATTCCACAGTAGATATGGTCAAGTCTCACCGCTTCTACGCTGCCTATTACATGCCATTTGTCGAAATCGGGATTGTATTTTTCGCTTTCGGACAGTTTTTCGCCATTGATTGGCGACAACAATGGTGGTGGCCCGCAATCGGGGCAGGCCTGTTTTACTTGTCGAAGGAGGGGCTTTTCTATCTCTATGCACGCGCCGTCATCCATATCGTTTTGGCGCAACTTTCCTGACTGAAGCAAAGACATGAGGAAGACACCATGAGAGCCTTATTTCTGTACGCGAGCGTGGCGGCGGCATGTGTAATGGCCCAAGGCGCATCTGCTGCCAGCATTCGGCCAACGCAGGACGACAGAGCCATATGCGACCCCATCTTCTCGAAACTGGATCAAGCTGAACGAGGAACACTTGTTGCGCAGGCCGAGCCACCTGCTTCCGCAGGCAGTGCAGAGGCGACGAAGGATAAGGCGGACGCGAGCAAAGTCGACGAAAGTGAATTGACCACGCAGCTTTCCGAGATGCTGCAAGCCTGTTCCTATGATGGCAAGGCATTAAAAGTCGATGCGAGCACCTTGAAGCCAGCCACCGAGGCAGATGGGACCGCTGCTGTGTCCCGGATCATGCGCTATACCGGCCTGCCACAGAACTTCACAATCACCGAGAGCGCGGTCCCAAATGCTGCTGCGCTGATCGTCATGGGGCAAGACGGCGTTCCCAAGCGGGTCATTGCATACAACCGACACTTCATGCAGGAGGTGGCGCGTGCAACAGGAGACCAGGATTGGAGTGGAACCTCGATCCTCGCTCACGAAATCGGCCACCATCTGTCTGGCCACACGCTTCTGCCAGGCGGCAGCAAGCCGCCGATAGAACTGGAAGCCGATAAGTTCTCCGGCTTTGTTCTCTTCAAAATGGGGGCCTCTTTGCCACAGGCGGAGAAGGCGATTGCTACGCTGATACCGCAGGCTGATGGGCCCACCCATCCCGGACGGAAGAAAAGGCTCGATGCCGTCAAGGCAGGTTGGGCACAGTCCTGCGAACAGCAGCGAGAAAGTTGCGGCGATGATCAAACCGTCGCTTCAGCGGAGCCTTCTGCACGACATGGCGAACAAAGCGTGCCGCAGGCAGCAACAACGGTTTCGGAAGCTCCGACGATGACGTCCGATCAGACCGATATGGCGCGGATGCCAGACATTCCGGGGCCTTTCGATGACATGCCTTCACTGAACCCCAATGGCGGCTCCAAGCCCATCGGTCCCGCTGTTATCGACTATCTGCCGAAGCTTTCTGCCGAAGCAACGCCATCCAAATTCGATCGTTTTGTCTATGACGAGGCCGGGGTTTTCGACCCGGTTGTGCGCGAAAAACTCCAAACGATCGCCTTCCAGTTCGCGGCAGCCACCAATGTCGAGGTGGTCACGCTTGCGGTCAAGGATCTGCAAGGTCGCGATCCCGACCGGTACGCGCTGGACTTTATGCGCCAGATGCGGGTTGGCAAGCTGGATGTGGGCAATGGCGCCGTCCTCGTCGTCGCTCCAGACACGAAACAGGTTGGCGTGGCCATGGGGCCAGGCCTCCAGGTTCTGTTCGAAAACGACGACTCGCCGAGGCAACGGTTGCAAAGCTTTGTGAACCAGATATCTGAAAGAGTATCTACGCGAAGAATAAGTTCGACACTTGCGGGCGCGGCCTATCGCGTGATGAACCAATCAAAATCATTCGAGTGGTCTGTGCGGTATCCGACGTTTGCAGACTATGATGCCGCGAAACTGAAAAACCAGAACGACCGTGCGAGCGGCAAGATACCATTTGATCCGGTCAAGGACCCGGTGTTTCAGCAGCTTCTGCGCTTCGACGCAACGATTGTCTCCAAGTCCCCGGATATGAGCGACCGTAAGCTGGCGTTCAATGAACCGCGCTCGCGCTTCGTCGGCCACGCGATGCAGGTGCGGACGCCCGACGGCAAAGACGTCGTGCTCTATGTCAACGACGCCGTGCCAACGCTCATGCCGGTGCCCTTGGAGGAAGGTAAACGTTACGCGTTCGTCGCGCGCGACACGATCCTCAAAACGGGTGCACCACAACTCGACCTGATCAGCTACGACATGTTGCCGTAGATAAAAGAGATCACTCTGGGCGCTTGTCTTCCACATTGATCAAACCTTCAATGAGGCCCATCGTCGTTGCTTCCAAGCGTGAAGAAACGCCAAGGGCACGCATCATAGCCGACACGTGAATGCGCACAGTGAATGGCGAGATAGCCAAGATCGCGGCAATCTCTTTATTTGTCTTTCCGTCTGCGACGAGCTTTAAGACCTCTTTCTGACGATCACTGAGATGGATCTCTTTCCTTTTGATCTCGGTAGCCTTTTCAGGCAACCGAACGACAATTTCGCCTTGACGTACTTCCTTGAGCGCTTCGATCAGTTCGCTCGGAGAGATGGATTTGTTGATAAATCCGTTGATCCCATAGTCCAGAATACTTTGCATCGTCGCGCGATCCTCTGCCATTGTAACGACAACAATTGCAGAGCGATCAAACTCGTGACGAAGAGCTTCAAGCTCTGCACGAATATTTTTGCGCGAGAAAAACAGATCGAGAATGAACATGCTGGGCTGATGGGGCTGCCCTCTGGCAAGCGCAAGGGCCGCCTCGTAAGTATCTGCGTCCAACACAATCGCTTCCGGCACAAGGCAGGCGACTAAAGAGCGCAAGGCTTCACGAAACACGGGGTGATCGTCGGCGATAATAATGCACTCAGTTCCCAAGGAGTTCGTCCTTTCGGGCATGATGTCAAAATAATAAAATATGCAACTCAATATTGCCTGTCTGCATACCCCTCGTAGATGTCATGTAAACAGATACAGGTTCAAATAGGGTTTCGGCCTTTGTCGGTCATCACATATTTCCGCGCAAAGCCGCCCCTCTTTTAACGTTTTTCGCCACAAACCCGGCCAGCTTTGCCATGCCACCAATCATTACCAGGCCCTTCATTGCAACGTCTCCAAATTAAAACCGAGGGCGGTCTCATGGTGCTGCTTCTGGTCTGGCTGGACGAGCAAATACCGTTAATGCAGGTATTCTATCATCCTTTTAGCTGGGACTGCGGTTAAGAGGAACTAGAACACATGTACTAGCCGCCGAGCCAGCGGAACGTAATGCGCAGAACAGATTGGAAGAACCTTCAGAAATATGGATCAATCGACACTGGCCATTTTGCGAACATCGATGCCTTTTACGACAATAATTGAACGCAGTTCAGCTGGTCTGACAGGCTTCGATAAAATGGGAATGTCAGCCGATCCCAAATCTTCCCTGACACGGCTTTCATCGTGACCGCTCATAACCACAGCCGGAACCTGTTTGCCGGTCCGCCTTCGGATCGACCGAATACAATCGGTCCCGGTTACACCGCCGCCGAGGTCAAAGTCTGTTATCAGGAGGTCGCAGTCTCCCACCTCCTCGGGTATCGCCAGTTCGGCCTGAACTTCACATCCCCATTTTCGCAGCAGGCTGGCAGTTGCAGCCAAGACCGCCTCATCGTCCTCTACCAGCAGGACCCGCAGCCCGCCAACCAATGCCGGTTGGTCTTTTTGGAATTTCGCATTTGCGGGAGAGGTTTTTTGAACGATTTGCAAGTTTCCCAAGGTTACGCACGTTCCCTTGCCCGGCACCGATCGAAGCGTGACGTCCACATCCAGGAGACGGGAGAGCCGCTTTACGATAGGCAAGCCAAGACCCACTCCTTCGACGTCTTTATCGCCGCGTTCGCGAACCTGGTAGAACTCCTCAAATACTTTCTCCTGATGCTCCAAAGGAATACCAAGGCCACGATCATAGACCTGCACAGCCAGACGCTGCGCGGAACTCCGTCGGCATCCAATGACGATCACCTCATGGGCTGCGTACTTCACTGCGTTGTTGACGACATTCTGGAGCATGGTGGTAAACAGAGCCCGGTCGACTGCAACTATGGCGCTACAGGCAGGGACACGCAGTACGACGCCGCTTAATTGCGCCATTTCGTAGTTTTGGCGAACCACATCTTCGATTATCTCCGCGATTGCGATCTTCTCGACTTTTGGTGTGACCCGTCCGCTGTCGAGTGTGGAAATGTCCAAGAGCGACTTGAACAAGCGCGATACGCTTTGCAGCGAACGGTCGATGTTCTCGACCATCTGCAACTCCCTGGGCTGAAGCTCTGCTTCGCGCAGGCAAGCCGTGAAAAGACTGATTGCATGGATCGGCTGGCGCAGGTCATGGCTCGCCTGAGCCAGGAACCGGGACTTCGACAAGCTTGCCTCCTGCGCAGCCTCGTAGGCTTTGCGCAAGCGGCCAAGCAACACGTAGATATAGGCTGGAACAAGCAGGGTGGTTAGGGCGAAGGTCAAAACCATGTACGGGTTCTGGTGCCAGTAGGGATTGACGTAAGTGATCGCCACAACGCCTCCAAGCGTGGCCGCCGTCGAACTCTTTAGATATGTTGGACCAAAGCGCAAGCCGTTGCCAACTGTGACCCACAGCATGATAGCGAAAAGCGGCGTGAGGGCCGGCCCACCGGCGGCTATCGTGTAGGTCAATGCTCCAAGGTCGTGACTAATCGTAATCGTGCGGCGCCACCGATTTACCCCCGGTTGTTTGACGATCCATCCGTATACAGCGAGCGAGAACGGGAAAAAATACAGGCAGATGAAGAGCATGATCACACGATCTTTGAACTCTCCTGCACCGAACAATGTCAGTGGTACGACATAGCTGATTGCTACTGTGACGATGATGATGCGGACAAGCGCCTGCGACCTCTCGGTATCGAACTCTTCATCCGCCTGGACATTTTTGCTCTTCAAAATACGGAACTCTCTTCGCAATCAAATTAATCAAATGCCGCAATCGTATCAAAAAATGAATTAAAATTATACTCAAGGTAGCGCAACCGACTTAACACGATGCCAAGCAAAAATTGCTTTCAATGTGCCTATAGGACATCTGTACTAATGTGCATCCGCTCATATCCGTGCAAAAGAAAGTTGTCTTACTTGGCCAGTTACCGGCTGGGACAACAGAAATTTTTCAACTTGTGCGAGGGAAAATGATTCATAGAATTACGGTGGGGGTTATGTCTCTTGTCATCGTTGCCGGTCTGTCTGGATGCCAAACTGCGCAGGAATCTGCGACAAGTGCAGAAATGACATGTAAGGCACAGGGGCTGAGAGCCGGTACAAAACGGTATAGCAAGTGCGTCGGCGCAACCTATCAAAGCAATCGCCAACAGTCTCAACAGGCAGAAAATAATGCCGTTGCGGGCGCAGCGATCGGTGTCGTCGGCGGGGCCGTCCTGGGCGCAGCACTGAACAATCACCACCATTACTATCGTTGCGGACCTTGGGGCTGCTATTGACCTTTCCAAGGCATCTAACCCAGGCCAGATCGAGAGCAAATCCGGCAGACGGAGCCTCCTGATTTTGTCGGGTGGGACAGGACGGCCAAAAGCCACTTAGGGGGTACCCCCTAAGGTCCATACTCGAATTTGGCGTCTATCAAGGGCGAGGTCTACATGGGTCAAATGGCTCGCCAAAATGTAGGACATGAACAGACTACCCACCTGCTGCCCTATATATATTCATTCCTAGAAGAGTCTTCGCGAGCAATATCGCTTGCATGAAACTGCCACTCGGCGACCGAGGACACAGTTCAGAACGCGGCCACCTCCGGTATTCCTTCCCTAAGGGATGCCTATACCGACCACATTCAAAGCTACATATGGGCGCGGCACGGCTCAAGGAAGCCTGCGAATAGAGGCTGCATGGTTGCAACAAGTCCACGTTTGGACGAAGCCTTAGGGTCGGCTGTTTTGAGCTTGCCAACGAGTGCTGAGCCATCTTGCGTCTTCAATGACCGAGACGCCGAGTACATTAACTCCTTAAAATCGCTCAAAGTAACGCCATCGGCTCGCATGACTGCGAGGATCAGCGGATCGCCGAAGATTTCAGCAAGCGTCATCTCGTTTTTCGTGTGGTTCATCGCAGTCTCCTTTCGACAAGCTCCCAGCCTTGAAGTGGGCGATTACTTGACAGGCCCTAAGTTGAGGTGTTACCAGTAAGTAACATTTGAATAGTTACCGACCGGTCACACCTATGTCAACACCGCTTCAGGATAAAAATTAAAACTCATGGAAAACCAGAAATCTGATCGCGCTCCCGAACAGAAAATCGCACCTCGTGACCGGATCGTATCGACGGCCTGTCAATTGTTTCGCGAACATGGAATCCGCGGCATAGGTGTTGATGCTATCGCAGAGGCCGCCTCCACAAACAAGATGACGTTGTATCGACATTTCGGCTCCAAAGACGATCTCGTTTGCGAAGCTCTGAAGCACAGTTCTCAGACGCTAGAAAAAACCTGGAAAGATCTCGAAACAGAAAACCCGGGCGACCCTAGGGCTCAGCTTAAGGCTTGGGTGAAAGCGCGTGCGCAATGTCTTTCCAGCGAGCCTTATGGATGCGATTTGGCCAATGCTGCGGTTGAACTGAAGGAGCACGGCCATCCG
The DNA here is from genome assembly GCA_900472925.1 of Hyphomicrobiales bacterium. Classification (GTDB taxonomy): domain Bacteria; phylum Pseudomonadota; class Alphaproteobacteria; order Rhizobiales; family Rhizobiaceae; genus Agrobacterium. The sequence continues at coordinate 49,154 of UCJU01000021.1, read as the reverse complement.
GCGCATGCCATAATAGAAACGTTGAAGATGGAACAGCATTCCCGGCTCGCCGATCTTTGTCGTTCGACAGGTGTCAGCGATCCGGAACTTTTGGCTGATACACTATCAATGCTTTTGGAGGGAGCGCGCGTCAGTAAACTTGCGGTCGGCAAAGAAGGCCCATCGATGCGGTTTACGCGTGCGTGTGAAGCGGCGATGGTCTCGTTCGGCCTGGGTGCACCCGCTTCGTCCTGAATTCTGTTGGACATCGATGTCGTCCCGAACATCAGGAGGCGACACGAAAAAAGAGCGCACTCTCGAGGGCAGTGGCCGACCTGCCCGATACGGAGGCATGAAACTCCTCCCGGTTCTCTAGGATTATACTCGTCGGGCACCTCACGAACCTGCCCGCCGTCAGATCGCCGCGGATCGTGAAATTGGCTAGGCAATTCCACTCTCACTGAGCACCAGATATCGCACCCTACGACATCATGGCCAGTCATCAGCAGCGCTGGTGCATGCCATGCCGGTCGGAATACGACACGCAGCTACTTGTCGTTCTGAATCCCCCATAATGTTGGTCGCCGGAGGACCTGCCAGCTCTCTTATCGCTGGCGCTGCCTTCAACCTTTATCCGATTGGGAACTATCAGCGACATCCAAGGTTTGGCTGCTTCCAAGCTCGAGGTTTCATATGATGCTCCATCGTCGAACATACTGGCTGAGTGCGCTTGCCGGGACTGCCGTCACGACGTGGGGCCACGCCTTCTCACAAAAAATGGCGACCGTAACCAAGGCTCGGCCCGTTCGGCTGGTCAACCTCACGCGGTCAGTTGACCAGCAATAATCAATTCTGGACACACTATCTAAAAGGGAAAATCACATGAAAGCGTTGACGTGGCATGGCAGCGGAGACATTCGTTGCGAGGAAGTAGCTGATCCGATCATTCAGCACGAACGAGACGCGATCATCAAGGTGACCAGCTGTGCGATCTGCGGTTCCGATCTGCATCTGTATGGCGGCTTCGTGCCGCGCATGCACCATGGCGACGTCATGGGTCATGAGACCATGGGAGAAGTTGTAGAGGTTGGACGCGGAAACTCGAAACTCAAGGTCGGTGACCGCGTTGTTGTGCCGTTCACCATATCCTGTGGCGAATGCCGGCAATGTAAATGGGGCCAGTTCTCTCTGTGCGAGCGCTCGAACCCCAATGGTGCGGAGCAAGCCAAGCAAATCGGCTACCCGACAGCGGGCCTGTTTGGATATTCGGAACTCTATGGCCGTTTTCCAGGTGGCCAGGCGCAGTACCTTCGCGTGCCCTACGCCGATGTCGGTCCGATCAAGGTACCGGATGGTCTCAGCGACGAGCAGGTTCTGTTCCTTTCGGACATTTTCCCGACCGGTTATATGGCGGCGGAAAACTGCGACATTCAGCCGGGCCAAACGGTTGCAGTGTTCGGTTGCGGGCCAGTAGGTTTGTTTGCCATCAAGTCGGCATTTCTGCTTGGCGCCGAAAGGGTCATCGCAATCGATAACGTGCCGGAGCGGCTTGCCCTTGCTCGAAATTGCGGGGCCGAAACACTCGACTACACCGATGAGGACTTGCAAGAGCGGATTATCGAAATGACCGGCGGCAAGGGTCCGGACGCCGTCATCGAAGCCGTGGGCATGGAAAGCCACGGTGCTGGCGGTCTGATGGAAACCATGCAGGCAAAGCTGACGTCCACCGAACGCCCGTACGCTTTGAGCCAAGCTATCCTGGCATGCCGGCCAGGCGGCATCGTTTCTCTTCCCGGCGTGTTTATCGGTCCCGCTGTGCCCGCGCCTCTCGGCGCATTCGTCGGCAAAGGGCTGACGCTCAAGACCGGACAAACGCATGTGCAGCGCTACCTAGAACCGCTGATGAACCTTATTGTGGAGGGCAAGATCGATCCTTCCTTCCTCATTACGCACCGGATTAGTCTTGATGAGGGCCCGGAAGCCTACAAGACATTTCGCGACAAGGCAGATGGTTGCGTCAAGGTGGTCATCCGTCCCAATGGCTAACTGCAGTTCACCTGACGCGGAGGGTCATTTCGATGACCCTCCGCGTGCTATCGCTACCAGCCGACGGCCGTATGAGGTGCGCTAAAAGCGCAATACATGCCCAACTGAAAATTGACACGCGCACCATCTGAGGCCTACGGCTACCGAGCCATCACGTTTTTGCTGCTTTGACGAATGTCGGATCGAAGGTTTTGCTGAAGGAGACATCGGCGTTGGCAAGTCCCGGGTCGAGCGTTTTCAGAACCCCCATCATCGAGTCGTAACCTTCCTGGGTGACAAGGCCATCCGGCGAGTACATCTCCTTCGAGTTCTTGAAGGCCTGCATGTACAGATCGCGATTACCCAACTGGTATTCCTCGGGCACCAAGCTTGCGACATCCTGCGGGCTCGCCTGAGCAATCCATTTCAACGCTTTCATGAACGCGTTGACGGTGCGTTGCGTGGTCACGGGATTGGCGACGGCGAACTCCTTTTTGAGGTAGACCGTCGCGGCCGGGTTAGGGCCGCCGAAAAGCGACCGGGTGCCAGCTTCCGTCCGGGTGTCGAGGAGAATGGCGATGTCGTCGTCATATTGCAGCTGCGCGATGACGGGATCGACATGAGAGATGGCATCGATCTCACCGCTTTTGAAGGCTGCAAGTGCGGCTGCACCTCCACCAATCCCGATCAGCGAGGCATCGTCGGCCTTCAATCCGCTCTTCAGCATTGCGTACTGGAACATCAGCGCCGTCGAGGAGCCGGGAGCGGTGATGCCAACCTTGCGTCCCTTCATATCGGCCATCGACTTGATCTCGCCAGCGAGATCCTTGCGCACGGCGATGACGATGCCGGGGAAGCGGCCGAGATTGCATATCCCGACGATATCCTGTCCCTTGTTCTGCATGCGGATCGTGTGTTCGTAGGCACCGGCGACGATATCGAGCGAGCCGCCGACAAGGCCCTCGAGCGATTTCGAACCGCCCGAAAAATCGTTGATCGTGACGTTCAGACCCTCGTCCTTGAAAAAGCCCTTACGTTCCGCGATCGTCAGCGGAAGGTAATACAACAGCGGTTTGCCCCCCACCCCGATAGACACGTCGGTCTTTTCAGGCTTGGCGTCCTGCGCCATCGCTAAGGGGATGCCGTCGAGGGATGCACCGAATATCACACCGGTCGTTCCTATCAGAAATGTCCTGCGTTTCATGTCTGCTCCTTGGTTTCGGTTTTGGTACAGCGACAGTTGAACTTATTGGGATCGCCAAGCCAGAAGTCGGCGTTCGACGACAGTCACCAGACCGTCGACGATCAAGACGAACGCCATCAGCACGAACATGCCGGCAAAGACGCCGGTCACGTCGAACACCCCCTCGGCCTGTTGGATCAGATATCCAAGACCTGCGGATGAACCGAGATATTCACCGACAACCGCGCCAACCACCGCGAAGCCAACCGAGGTGTGCAGGCTTGAGAACATCCATGACAGGGCGGAGGGCAGATAGACGTGGCGAAGCAATTGCCGTTCGCTCATGCCGAGCATGCGGGCATTGGCGAGGATAGGCTGGCTCACTTCCTTCACGCCCTGGTAAACGTTGAAAAACACGATGAAGAAGACCAGCGTGAAGCCGAGCGCTACCTTGGACCAGATGCCGAGACCGAACCACAATGCGAAAATCGGCGCCAGCACCACCCGGGGCAAGGCGTTTGCAGCCTTGACATAGGGATCGAAGACGGCAGCCAGCAACGGTTGCCGGGCAAACCAAAAGCCCAGAAAAACACCGCCGAAAGATCCGAGCAGGAAGGCGAGCGTGGCTTCCGAAAGGGTGATCCAGAGATGGTACCAGATCGAGCCGCTCGCGAACCAGTCGATTATGCGCAGGAACACCTTCCACGGATTGGCGAAGAAAAACGCCATTGTTTTCGGGTTTCCGAACAGCTCTGTGCTGGTTGCCACGTGCCAAATCACCAGGATGACAGCGGCGACCAGCAATTGCAGAAAAAATAGAAGCACGCGGTTCATCGGCCAGCCCCGCTCGTCTGCCGGTAGGCGGTCATGACCTCGTCGCGCAACGCCTCCCAGATCTCCCGGTGCAAAGCGTTGAACGTCGCGTCATGGCGGATATCGGCAATGTCGCGCGGGCGGGCGAGCGGCACGCGGAAATCACCGATGATCCGCGACCGTGGACCGGCCGACATGATCAACACCCTGTCGGCAAGGGAAATCGCTTCATCAAGATCGTGGGTGACAAATAGCACAGCCTTGCGATACTGCGACCACAGGGTCAACAGCAGATCGCCCATGATCTGGCGTGTCTGGGCATCGAGCGGACCGAATGGCTCGTCCATCAGCAGGATCTTCGGGTTGCGGATGAGGACCTGCGCCAGGCCCGTGCGCTTACGCTGGCCACCGGAAAGCGTTGCCGGAAAGCGGTCGGCGAAAGCGCCAAGCCCAACGCGCTCAAGCCATTCGAGCGCCGTCCGCCGGGCGTCGCTCGAGGTAGCCCCTGCCACCTCCAGCCCGATTGAGACGTTTTCGAGAACCGTCTTCCATGGCATCAGGGCGTCTTGCTGGAAGAGATAGCCTGCTTCGCGGTTCAGGCCCTTCAATGGTTTTCCAAATATCTTCACCAATCCTGAGGCGGGTGTGAGAAGACCCGCGACGGCGTTGAGCAGCGTGGACTTGCCGCATCCCGTCGGTCCGACGATAGCCAGGAATTCATGCTCTCCGACATCGAGATTGGTTGGTGCTACGGCTTCGTAGGGGCTGTTTTTCATGTGGCCGAATGAAATCGCCACACTCTTCAAACCAATTGCCGACCGCGCCTTTAATGTCATCCCGCGCTCCCATTAGTTTGTGCCCTGGGACTGGGATTAAGCACCCTAACAAACCGCATCACATTCGCCTTCCCTTGCAAGATGGTTCGGCCCTGTTCTCTACGGCGAACGGCGTCAGTCACACAGCACCGAATGAAGGCTGCGCTTGTCTGGAAAATTCGAGAATCGCTGTGACTTTGTGGCGATCTTAAGCCTTGACGGGATATGAACCTGAGACCTGTGAGCGACATCAATCCCGCGCCTTCGCTTGCAGCAGCAACTCACGCTCTTCTTTGACGGGCGGCTGCCAGTCGGCGCGAAGCAATGACATCAATAAAAGATCCTGCCGTCCTCCAGGGGTCCGAAGCGCCGAGCGCATGACGCCTTCGCGCTCAAAGCCGATTTTCTCGTAGACACGAACAGCGCGAACATTGGAAGGCAACAGATCTAGCCAGAACCGCTCGACGTCGCATTCGGCAAAAACCCATTCACAGATCGCCTGCATAAACGACGTGCCGTAGCCCCTCCCCGGCGGCGATACCACGATCCGGTGCAACTGCGCGGTTGCCATGCCGTCATCGTCGAAACGGATCGCTGCAAAGCCGATTAGCCGGCTTTCGATCCGGCCCAGCAGATAGGTCGAGTTGGCGGCCTCCAGCCGTCGCCGGTGCTCGACAGCGTCATAGCTGCCAACCAGCCTTGGATAGCCTGGGCTGCGCTCCAGCGCCATGATCTGCGGAATATCGCCGACGCGGGCTCGTTCAATCGTGACAGATGGTCTGGTATTCGAACCCGTCATGTGCTGTGCGTCCATGCTCACAACCGCCGCGGTGCGATCGTCTCGAGCGGCGCCTCGCGCCACCCGTCGGCGCGGGTCAGATAGACGGCGCTTTTGTAACCTGCCGCTGAAATGGCTGCGAGCGATTGTTCCAAACCCACCCCCACCGTCTCCACTCCATGACTGTCGTCGCCGAGCGTGACGCGGATACCCATGGCCTGTGCCCGCTCCAGAACCTGCGGCAGAGGATAAACCGGCCCATAACCATTGCGGAATGCCGCACAGTTTACCTCGATGACGCCGCCGGAGGCATGGATCGCCTCCAGCGTTGTCTCAATTACACGTTCGACGCGCGCGGAAAAGCCGAAGTCGGCTGGCTCATATTTGCGGATCAGATCGAGATGCGCGATGACGTCAGGCTGGAGCGTCGCCACCATGGTTGTGACCGCCGAAAAATAGGCCAACTGCAATGCTTCGGGCCCGCCGAGATCAGCCGCCAGACCTGTCGTATCGGCCGGCGAATAATCGATCCAGCGGCCGCAGATGTCGTGCACGCTGCCGACGATGTAGTCGAAGGGATAGGCTGCGCGCAGCCCCGTCATTCTCTCCAGCCAACCGTCCGGCGGCAGCGTTTCGGTTTCGAAGCCGACCAGCAGTTCGATCTGTCCGGCGCGGGCGTCGCGCAGCGCAAAGGCGCGGGTGGCATAGGCGTCGAAGGCAGCTGCCAGACCGTCGACGCCGAGATTTTCCTCGCCGGGATACAGGTCCTCAGCCCGGTAGCGCGGACAATGCTCGCTGAGACCGTAATGGGTGAAGCCGCGTTGGATGGCGGCATCGACGACCTCGTCGAGCGCCGACTTGGCGTGGGCGCAAAACTCGCCGCTATGGCCGCCATGGTAGCTGAACCAGACCATGTTGCTTTTCCTTGCTTGCCGGAAAAATGAACCGGCATCATTCAAATGATCACGTTGCGATGACCGTTGTGTGTCCTCAAAAAGTCCGGATATCTGCGTTGGGTATGATGCCTTCGATGTGGGCGCGGACCTTCAGTCCTTCGGCGGCGACCGGTAGATCGTGCCGTTAAAATCCTCGATACGGCTGACCATCAGGTCGGCGAGTTCCACGAATTCCACACCGATTTCGGTGTCCGTCAGGGTCAGGATCGTCAGGCCGAGAAGGGCTGCGCCGGGCTGCTCGGGCATGGATTGATCATATGTGAGAAAGCTCGACGCCGCGCACCAGATCAGCCGAGTCTCGGGAATGTCGAGCTGCACCGTACGATGCATATGGCCGGTCACCACGGCGACAATATTGTAGTCACGGATCAGCTGGCGCAGGCGGTTGCGGCCTGCTGTCATCAGCGCCCAGGCGGGACGGTCCGTCTCGTCCCAGTCGTTAAGAAACAGCGGCATATGGGTGAAAAGCACCGGTCGGCGCGATCCACACGTTGCCAGCGCGTCTTCTAGAGCCTGCCACTGGGCATCTTCCTCCGCCAGACCCGTACCGATCAGCTGGCTGTTGAGGCCAATCAGGCGCCAACCCGACAGGCGATCGGAGTGCCAATGGCTGGCGCCGTAATGCTCCTGCCAGCGCGCCAGCCTTTCGCCGTTGCAGGGTTGATGGCTGGTGCGCGCGATATCGCCAACGTCATGATTGCCTGGAAGGACGAGCCGGGGCGGCGTGAGGGCATCGAGCGCCGTCCTGCCGAACAGCAGATCCTGAGGTTCTTCTGAGCCGAGAAGCGTCAGGTCACCGAGAACAACGACAAGATCGATATCACTGCGGGCGTTGACATCAGCGACGACCTTTTCCCAGTTTGGCACGAAGACGGGATTGGTCGATCCGATATGGGGATCGGCGAGTACGGCGATTTTCATGGCAGTATGTCTTTCAGGCCAGATGGTCAGGGAAACCGCGCATCGGATAGAGACGGCATTCGATCGACCAGCGGGCCAAAACCCGCCGGTCTTTTCAAGCTTGGGATAATCCTGCTGCAGGGCGACGGCTTACTGCGCCGCCATCACCCCGGCGACATGCTCGCGGAGTTTCGGCATGGCTGCCTCGGGCGTGATCTTGCCGCGCTGCAGCTGGTCGAGGATCGGCGCGACACCCTTCCAGACGTCGTCGGCGGTATTGTTCGGATAGGCGAACCAGGCCATTGCCGCATCCATCGACTTGAAGACAGTCTGGAAGTTCGGATGCGAGGCGTAGAAGCCTTCCAGCGCCTTGGCGGTCTGGACGTTCGTCGGCATGTAGCCACTGGCCTTGGAGATCTCCGCCTGAACTTCGGGGCTGGTCATGTACTTGACGAATTCCCAGGCGGCGGCGCGCTTGGCGGCATCCGAGGTTAGGATCATCAGCGCATTACCGCCCGCCGGTAGGCCGCCCTTCTTCGCGTCGATCAAAGGAAACTGCTCGGTGCGCATCGTGAAACGGTCACCGATGGCCGTCTGATAGGCAACAAGATCGGAAGGCGATTCGACGACCATGCCGATCTTGCCGGCGAAGAACTGCTGCTGGGCAGGCTTCGGATCGGCATAGACGGACATGCCGGTCTTGGTCGACAGATCCTGGGTGACGTGCAGTGCCTCAAGACCGGCGGCATTGTCGTAGCCGATGCTGTCGCCCTTGTCGTTCAGCATTTGGTCGCCGGCGCCCATCACCATCATCTGCCAGTACCAGTCGTCGCTCAAGCCACCGACCGAGAAGCCGATGCCGGAAACGCCACCACCGAGCTTGCTGATCTTGGCTGCAAGATCGATCACGCCATCCCAGGTCGTGTGAAAGGCATCGACATTGCCGCCAGCCTTTTCGACAAGTTCCTTGTTGACGTAGAGCAGCGGCAGCGAGGCGGTGAAGGGCATCGCCACCTGCTTGCCGTCAACCTTGGCAAGGTCGAGAATGGCCGGAGCGTAATTGTCCTTCTGCCACTGTGCGCCCTCCTTGGCGATCAGGGGATCGAGCGTCGCCGCATCGCCGCGATCCTTCATCACGCCTGCAATCGTCGTCAAAGACGAATAGGATGCCAGATAAACGTCGGGAGCGGAATTGGTCATCATGCCACGGATGACACTCTGGTCGCCGGCGCTGTACGTTTCTGCCGGTGCCTGCTCTTTAATGGCGATCTCTGGATGGGCTTTTTCAAAACCCTTGAGGATAGGCTCCATAAAGGCCAGACGGGTGTGATAGAAGGTCAGCGTGACCGGATCGGCAGAATGGGCCGGCGCGGTACCAACCAGGGTTAAGGCCGCAGCCGCGAAGATGTGCTTCATTTCCATGGTGATTCCTTCTGAGTGAGCGGGTCTTGACTTTCGGGTCTGCCCGGTGGCCGCCGGGCAGACCCGTTTATTTTACCCCCGTCATCGTCACGCCCTGAACGAACCTGCGCTGTGCGGCGAGGAACAACAGAATGAGTGGAGCAGTGATGAGGGTGGCGCAGGCCATCAACGGCCCGAAACTATCCCCACCTTCCTGGCTTCGGAAAAACAGGAGGCCGAGGGTCGGAGGCGACAGATCGATGGATTTGATGACGATCATCGGCCAGTAGAGATCGTTCCAGTGAAAGGTGATCGAGAAGATCGCGAAAGCGGCGATGGCGGGCGTCATCGCCGGCAGGATAATGCGCAGGACGATCTCGACTTCGCTCATGCCGTCCAGACGTGCCGCAAGCAGAATCTCGTCGGGGAAGGAGCGAATGAACTGGTGGAAGAGGAAGATCGCAAAGCCCGAGGTCAGATAGGGCAACACGACGGCGGTATAGGTGTCCAGCATGTTGAGCCTGGCGAGCACGATGAAGATCGGCAGGGCCGTCGCCTGGGTCGGCACAGACAGGCTGATCAGCACGATGGCAAAGACCAGCCGTCGACCGCGGAAATCGAATTTCGCCAGCGCATAGGCGCAGGTGACCGTGGTTAAAATCTGGAACATCAGGATGCCACCCGTCATCAGAAAACCGTTCAGCAGGAAACGTGGAAGGGGCGTGTCGAACAGCGCGCGGGCGTAATTCTGCGACATCGAGGTCAGCATCGGCGGGGCATCGCGTAGCGTACCAAAAATCGCGCCCGGCGCCTGCGTCGAGGCGTGCCACATCCAGTAGAAGGGATAGATCATCAGGAAGGCACCGGCCATCAGGACAGCATGGGCAAGGATTGGTCTTATCGAGAAGCGGCCCATCAGAAATGCGCCTTCCTGTTGCCAAGCGCCACGTGCAGCACCGAGAATCCACCGATCAGGACGATGTAGACGACGGTCAGTGCGCTGCCATAGCCTGCCTTCAGACCGGCAAACGTATCGGTGTTAATCTTGTGCAGCAGCATTTCCGTCGCGCCATAGGGTCCGCCATTGGTCAGGACAGCGACCGTGTCGAAAACCTGAAAGGACTGGATGCAGCTCAGCACGATAACCACGATCGTCGTAGGGGCGAGAAGCGGCCATATCAGATAGCGCAGCCGATCCCATAACCCGTCAATACCGTCGAGCGACGCTGCCTCGCGCAGATCCTTCGAAATCATCGTCAGACCGGCCAGAAAGAGGATCATGTTGAAGCCGAGAAGATGCCAGATGCCGATGATCGCAAGGCCAATCAGCGCCAGCGTGCCGTCGGCGAAGAAATCGAGCGACGGCAGGCCGAGCGCATTGAGAAGACCGGCCAGCGGCCCAATATGACCGTTGAGCAGATAGCTCCAGACGATCGACATGGCAGTCAGCGTCGAGGTGACCGGAAGGAAGTAGACGATCTCGTAGAAGCGCCGCGAACGCCTGCGACCGTCGAGCAATATGGCAACGCAAAGCGCGCCAAGCACCGACACCGGCACGACGATAGCCGTGTAGACCGCGCTGTTGCGCAAGGCCGCCCAGAAGAAAGGATCGTTGATCATTCGCAGGTAATTGCCGGCACCGACGAAATTCAGCGTGATCCGGCCAAGGCGGTAATCCGTCAGGCTGACTAGGAAGACGACAACGAGCGGCGCAAGGACGGTCGCGACCAGCAGCAGAAAGGCAGGGGCGGAAAAGGCGCGGGCGATAGCCGCATGGCTGAAGCCACCGACGGCAACATGGCCGGACTGCCGCTCAAGATCAGGCGAAGTGCTCACGCGCAACCTCCCTCACGGCATGGCGATCAGCGCCGGGTGCAGTACTGCTGATGACGCGCCAGCCATCCTGATCGAACAGCAAGGCGGCCTCCGCCGCGATCTGCAGCGCGAGGCGCTCGCCGACCCGACGCCCTTGCGGCAGCCGAGCAAAACTTTCGGGGCGAAGCTGCACGCGCACCACTCCAGCGCCGATTTCGGCCCCATTGCACCGGATGCCGACCTCGTTGCCGGTGAATTCCACCTGCTCGACCGGCAAAGAGAAATCTCCCATTCCCTTGATGGCAGGCTGAAGCCTCTCCGGCCGGATCGCCAGTCTATAAGCGCCATCGGGGATGCCTGACAGCCTCAATTGCAACGGCGAGCCATTCACAAGAACTGCGCCGCTGCGGATTTCGACGGGCATCTCGTTGATTGCCGTGGTGCCGACGAAGCGGGCAACCGAAAGATAGTCGGGCGCGTCGTAAACTTTTTCCGGCGTGTCGCACTGGCGGATCTCGCCGCCCTCCATGACAGCGATGCGGTCGGACATCGCCATCGCTTCCGTCTGGTCATGGGTGACGTAAATGAATGTGATGCCGGTCCTGCGATGCAGGTCGACGATTTCCTCGCGCAGCTGCTGGCGCAGTTTGGCGTCGAGGTTGGACAGGGGCTCGTCCATGAGAAAGACCGCCGGATGCCGAACCATGGCGCGGCCAACGGCAACCCGCTGCCGCTGCCCGCCGGAAAGCTGCGCAGGCTTGCGATCAAGCAGTGCCTCGAGGCCGAGCTGCCTTGCGACGCTGTCGATATCCGCTTCCATGGTCTTGCGGATCTGGCGCACCCCCGGCGACAACAGGGCGACGCCCGGTTGGCGCTGCCAGAAGGACAGGCGCGACATTTCGAGAGGGACGCCGATATTGGCGCGGACGGTCATATGCGGATAGAGCGCATAGGACTGGAAGACCATGGCGATGTTGCGCGCCTTCGGAGGCAGCGGCGAGACATCGCGCCCACCGATTCGAATACTGCCTGCATTGGCTGGCTCAAAACCGGCAAGTAGGCGCAAAAGTGTCGACTTTCCACAGCCGGAGGGGCCGAGCAAGGTCAGGAATTCACCCTCCCGGACCTCAAGATTGATCCGGCGAAGCACTGGCGTGCGGTCGAATTTCTTCTTCAGATCAATGATCTCGATGGATTGGCCTGACATCTGTTCTACCATTCTCGTTCGACATTGCCTCTCGCAAGGCTGGGACGGACGGCTAAATCTCGGTGCTTCGAGGCAGGCTGTTCATGCCTGCAATCGATAAGATGATGGCTCTCCTCTAGGCGTCTATTTTAACAGAGCGATGACGAAATCAGATTTATCTTTTTATTTTTTGTAATGATTGCATCCCACTAACGATCACAAATAACTCATGAGTTACTTATAAATTACCGTATTGGGAGTTGACGCCGACCTTTGAGGCCCGCTATCCAACTCCGGAATTCGGCAAATTAACGGGTGGAATCAAAGGCTGATCGGAGACGGGGTGACAGACGGGAAACAAGTGGAGACCAAGCCGGCAAGTGGCGCCCGCAGACGGCATCCGCGTCGGCCGGATCTGTCCCAGATCCGCATTCTTGACGCAGCGGTAATGGAATTTGCAGCTAACGGCCTGTCCGGCGCACGCGTCGATGCGATCGCCGACCGCGCCGAGATCAACAAGCGGATGATCTACCAGTATTTCGGCAACAAGGAAGCGCTTTACCAGGCCGTCATAGAGAAGGTCTATCGGGACATATGGGAGGCAGAGGCGGCTCTGAGTCTGGAAGAGCTACCGCCGCACGAAGCGCTGATCGCGCTGGTCACCTTCGTCTGGACCTACTACCTCGAACATCCGGAATTCATCACCATGCTGAATACGGAAAACCAGCTGAAGGCCGCCTATTTTCGCAAATCACGCGTGCTGCGCGAGGGCGCGGCCAACTCCCGCCCTCTAGTCGACGAAATCCTGCAGCGTGGTGAGGCCGAGGGCATTTTTCGCGCTGGCATCGACCCGACACAGCTGAGCCTGACCATCACGTCCATCTGCTACTACTATTTCACCAACCAGGCGACCAGCTCGATTGTCTACAGCGAACGGATGATGAGCAAGCCCGCGCTGGAACGGCGCCTCGCATTCAATATTCAGACGGTTCTCGCCATCGTCAAACCAGAGCCTGATCCCTCTGTAAGATAGTTGGAGAGCCAAATTCCTAGGTCACTGTGTGGGCGATCCGCAGCGATCAGCTCAAGCGCAAGGGACACTCATGTGGCGTGTTCATTTAGATCAAGTACAGCGATTGCATCGACTTCCACGAGGTAGCCGAAATGGAGTTCTGACACGGGAACGATGGTACGAGCAGGGCGGGCGTTGCCCAGCCGTTCCGCATAAACCTGATTGAAGCTGAGCCAGTTGGAGACGCCGACGATGTAGGCAGTTACTTTGACAAGATCAGCCGGAGTACCGCCTGCGGCTTTCAGCACCGCAAGCATGTTATCGATGGCCTGTCCCGCCTGCGTTTCAAAACTGGTGTCACGAAGCGGCTCAGCATCGGGGCGAATTGGGAGCTGACCGGAGATATAAAGATGCCCACCCGCCCCTTTGGCCTGAACATAATGTCCCGCTGGGCTGGGTGCATCATCTGTATTTACGGTTACCGATCCGACCATTACCAGCCTCCAAAACGCGGCCAGTTGGCCTCAACTACATGCGAAGGTCCACGCACCACATGATAGGCTGAGTGCTGAGCGGCCGTTGCACACGCATGGTTCGGTAGAATACGGATGCGGTCCCCGACCGCAAGGTCCGGCAGTTGAGCGCCAGAACCGGGCCGCACAGCAATAATCCCATGCTCCTGGTTCGCGTCGGCAACGATGATGTCTCCGTACGCGTTGCCTTCAATGTCACAAATGAGCCCATAACCTTGATCGACGGCCTGCTTGCTGGTGCCGCGATCCCGAGAGAGGGACATCCACCCGCCATCGGTAATGATCCAGCCCTTCTCTCGCTGGTGGCCGATGACCGTCGCAAGAACGCTGATTGCGATGTCATCAACCTGGCAGATTCCGATGCCCGCCATCACCAGATCGAAGAATACAAATACGCCTGCACGGACTTCTGTCACTCCGGCAAGGTTCTCAGCGTTATGGGCTGTCGGTGTCGAGCCTACGCTGACAACAGCGCATGGCAAGCCGGCCGCGCGAAGAAGCTCAGAGGCCTCGACGACGGCCAGACGCTCCGTTTCCGCATAATGCCGCTGTGCCACAGTGCCTCCACCTTTGTAGCTGTCGCCGGCATGCGTTAGAACACCACGCAGTTCAGCATCTTCCGCAAGCACCTGCCCGATTTCAAGCAGAAGCGATCGATTGGAAGCAGCAACGCCGGAGCGATGACCATCGCAATCAATCTCGATCATAGCTGGAATACGCGTTTTGGCGCTGCGAGATGCCTGCGCGACAGCCTGCGCCTGCTCAACTGTATCGAGGACAACGACGAGATCGACACCCTTATCCCGCAGTTCAACGACCCGTGCGATCTTGGCAGGGGCGATACCAACCGCATAGATCATGTCTTTGACGCCTGCGCCCGCAAACTCCTCGGCTTCCTTCAGCGTCGATACGGTCGCAGGCCCCTGGGGCGAGTTCATGACCGCCCGGGCGACATCGATCGACTTTGTCGTCTTCAGATGTGGCCGTAGTGACACCCCGAGATCATCCAGCCGTCGTCTTAGCCGACTGACATTCCGGTCCATACGGTCCGCATCCAGCACCAGGCACGGTGTTTCCAGTGTTTCAAGAGAATGTCCGGCAGCCAGAGTGGTGGGTGGGTCGACCATTGCAGATTTCATGTGTCCATCTCCGATTTGGATTCATTCTTGCCGCTCAACCTTAAAGATGACAATTAATGCTAAGTGAATGTTGAATTCAGGCTGAGATTAATGCTGACATCCGACGATCTCGCGTTCTTTTCCGTCTTAACGGGCTCAAAATCTCTCGCTGAAGCAGCTAGAAAGCTGAACGTCACGCCTCCTGCGGTAACACAGCGCCTGCGCGCACTCGAGGAAAAAGTCGGTTTCAGGCTGATCGACCGCTCAGGTCGGCAGTTGCTCCTGACCGAGGAGGGCTCGTTGGTCGCCTCCCACGGCATTACCGTCAGGGAAGCTATCGACGGCCTGACCGAGGCGTTGCACGACCGTAAAGGCGTCGTTCACGGACATTTACGGGTGGCGGCGCCGCACGGATTTGGACGGCTGTACGTCGCCCCGGTCGTGGAAGCGTTCGCACGACAACATAAAGGCGCGACCGCGACGTTGGAGCTATCCGACCATCCAACGGCCATGGTCGTTGAAAGCTGCGATGTCGTCGTTCACATCGGCGGGGCAGCGCATCTGGACCAAGTCAGAACGACGTTGGCGCCAAACCCCAGAGTGCTCTGCGCCAGCCCCGAATATATCAGCTCGGCACCGCCAGTGACTTCACCTGCCGATCTTGTCCGCCATCGCTGTCTTGCTATTCGGGAGAACGAAGAGGACGTCACGCTGTGGCGTTTTACCGGGCCGGAACAGGAGAATGTGACGGTGCGTGTCGATCCTGTCATGTCGAGCAACGACGGTGCCGTTGTGCGGGAATGGGCGCTTGCACATCAAGGTATTATGATACGGTCTGCATGGCACGTGGCGCAAGACTTGGCCGACGGGAGGCTGCTGCAGATCATTCCCGAGTGGAGGCTGCCGTCGGCCGATATTGTCGCTATGCTTGGCTCACGGCATGGCCGCAGCGCACGCACTGCGGCCTTCTTGACGATGCTTCGACAGTCGCTAAAGCCACCGCCTTGGGAAAGCCATCGTGCCATTTCTCAAAAGACAGAAGAGTGACCGCGAGCGAGGAGCCGTACAACTCCGACCATTGCGACTAGGACAAAGTGTTGATCTCCGTGCGAGCAAGGGCGAGCGTGCAATGACGTTGCGCGCCACGCGCTTGGCGGCACAGACTTTCCGCCACCCGTCTTTAATCGTAGCTAGTTTTTACATTGGCGGCACGACGCCATTGGTGCCGACGACGACACGACCGCTCGACATCGATCCGTCAGCTGCCTTTTCCGATGGCACGAACACGGTAGCACCTGCCTTGAGATCGGCTTCCACGGCAGGCGCGAACGTCACGACCGGTGTACCTTCAGGGATCGAAATCTTCTTTTCTTTGCCCTGATACGTGACGGTTACGGTATGGCCATCGACCGATTTGACCGCATCAGCAACGGTGGCATTGGTCATGGAGCTGTTGGGTTTCAGATCCCAGGCGTAACTTCCTTCTCCCGTGCCTTTCATGGCGGCCCGGAAAATCAGAACTTCGAGCGCGCCGTCACCACCACTTGCGGTTGGCAAAGAGGCGATGCCGACAAAATCGCCCGGCTTGATGTCATCGACCGAGGCTTTGGCGACGCTCGAAACTTTCCAGCCGTCCTTGAGCGTGATCTTGGCGTCCGCGCCTTCGCGCGTCTTGACCGACACGGTCTTGCCTTCGAGGCTTTCGACCGTGCCGCGAACGCGGACCTGATCGGCGGCCTGCGCGGCGAAGCCCGCAGACATGGCCAGCAAGGTGCCTGCGATGACCGATGTGCCGGTTCTGGAAACAATCTTGGAAATGGATAGCATATCTTATTCCTTTCAGAACCCTGTCATTTCAAACCACCGGCAGATGCGGGTCGAATATCCGCCGGCTTTCCCAATAGGCCGCGAATCTTGCCGGCCTGTTGAACCAGATCGCTGAGCAGCAGACGCCAGCGTACCATTCATAACCGCGCTGTGCGACTGCCTCGCTGCGAATGAAGTATCTTGCCTGCTTGTGACCAAGCTGGCTTTCGACCTTCAGCCTCAGTGTACCTCGTCGCACCGTTTTAGCCCTTGGGTTTTGGATTGCTGTCGAATGGTCACCAAATAGATGTTGGGAAACGCTCAACGTGCAGGCCAATTCCATGCAGGTGCATCGATGCCTTCAGCCACCGTTTCGCCAAGCACCTTGGAAAGCCTCACCATCAAAGCCTTTCCCTCGGTTCCGAGTTGCGAGACCAACTCTTCCGCATGGGATACGACGAGCAGTTGAGACCGGTCACACGCTCGGAGGATCAAGCGAGCCAGGGGCGCAAGAAGATTGGGATGCAGACTGGTTTCGGGCTCGTTTAGCACCATCAGTGAGGGAGGGCGCGGCGTAGTCAGAGCGGCCACCAGCAGCAGATAGCGCAATGTGCCATCGGAGAGTTCTGCGGTCGAAAGCGGCCGCAGCAAACCCTTCTGTTGCATCAGCAGTTCGAAGCGCCCTCGCTCCGTCTTGATCTCGATTGTGCTACCAGGGAAAGCATCTTCGATAGCGGCATCAAAGCCCGCCGCATCGCCAATTTCCCGGATCGTTGCGATGGCGGCTGCCAGATCGGCGCCATCGGATGACAGGGCCGATGTTCGGGTACCAATCTGCATCTGTCGCACAGGCGAAGAGGGATCGGTTCGAAAGTGATCGTAGAAGCGCCAGCCGTTCATTTGGGCACGCAAATACAGAAGTTCAGGGAGATTCTTGGGGTCGGCGGACTGCGTCATCATGCTTTCGAATGATGCGAGATCGTGCAGCAACACCTGACGTTGACCGCTTTCGGAAAGAGCGGTCACAACTGGTCCCGTACGTTCTGCAAACACATTTCGGCGGCTCAATGCTTCACCCGCCCACACGGCTTCCGCCTTGATTACGGGATCAAGCGCAAAATAGCTCGGCTGGGGTGGAGCCACAGGCAATCCCAGATCAATCGCATAACCGTAATCATCTGATGCAAATCCGAGCTTGAGTGCGACTGGATGTTTCCGCACCGTTCCCTGTACGGGCACTGTGCCGTCTTTCATGCTGCGCGAAAAAGCCTCTGGTCCAGCCCATATGGTCGATTGCAGACCACCCTCTGCTGCCAATGATGCGATAGCCCGTCCCTGCGCAACATCTGCCAGAAGTCTGAGCGCACGATAGAAACTCGACTTCCCTGCTCCGTTCCCACCGGTCACGACCGTGAGCTTTTCAAGCGGCAGGATGAGGTTACGAAGGGACCTATAACCCGAAATGGCGATGGTCAGGATCATAAGCTACCCTTGTGTCTCTCTTGCCCGACCAAATCTACAAACGCTCTGAGGGGTGCCGACATGAGCCTGCTCGAGAAATAGAGCCTCGGCCCATCGAAAGTGATCCACCATTGTGGCAAGACTGGCTTGAGATCCCCGGTCTTCAGCAGAGGATCAAGCCAATTTTCAAAAGTACAGATGATTCCATGTCCACCGCGCGCCAGCTCGATTGCAGCCGGTGCCGCATCAACACCGATAATGACACGAGCTGGAGGATCGACTGTCAAGGACTGCTCATCGCACTCCATATCCCAAGCCGTAAGCGCGCCGCTCGAGAACCGGAGCCGTATGCAGTCGTGAGCCAGAAGATCGCCCGGATGCTTCGGGATGCCCCGCGCATCAAGGTAACCAGGCGATGCTGCGACGGCCAGACGCTGAAACTTCGGGCCGATGGGAACAGCAATCATATCCTGAGCCAGATGCTCACCGTAACGGATGCCAGCGTCGCATCCTGCCGCCGTGATGTCGACAAGTCTGTCCTCGACGACAACTTCAATTCGTACCTCTGGAAAACGGACCAGATAACGATCGATGAGTGGGGGCAGTATATCGACCATAACGGCACCTGTGACATTCAGCTTGAGTTGACCCCTCACCCTGTCCTGAGAGCTCATCGCGTCCTGCAATGCTGCACGTGTCTCACGCATTAGCGGCAACAAACGCTCCGCCAGCGACCGCCCTACATCCGTCAGGCTGACGCTTCGCGTGGTCCTTATAAGGAGAGGAGCACCCAGCCTCGTCTCCAGCAAGGCAATCTTTTCGCTGACCGTCGATGGCGACAACCCAAGACGTTTGGCGGTTTTACGAAAACCACCAGTCTCGCACACTGAAAGAAAGATGGACAAATCGTCCATGGGAAGATGGTCGCTGTTCGCCATAGCGATCAGACTAGCCGGTTTCAGGCGGCTTATCAAACAGTCGACCGCTGCTAGATTTGCCTGCACCGGCTCAGGACGGATTGTCGGAAAACCGAAACCTTGAACCATATTCCAACCAGGAGACATCACGTGACAAATAAGTCTGTTTTGATCACAGGCGCTAACAAGAGCATCGGCTATGAGACGGCTCGGCAACTGGGGCTACTCGGCTATCGCATCTGGCTCGGAAGCCGAGATGCCGAGCGGGGTGCAATTGCAGCCCAAAAGCTCTCCGCAGAAGGCATCGATGTGCGGGTGATCGCTATTGATGTGGCGGATGATGAAAGCGTCAAGAACGCAGCGGCAACCGTGTCAGCCGCCAATGGAAAGCTCGACGTGCTCATCAACAATGCAGGTATTCCAGGGAGTTATACCGCTCCGGGCGCACAGGAATTGAGCGAAATCGAAACTGTATACCAGACCAACGTTTTCGGGCCGATCCGAACGACGCAGGCATTTTTGCCTTTGCTTCGTGCGTCCGGCCAGGCCAATGTCGTCATGATCAGCAGCGGTCTGGGATCGCTGACATGGCTTTCCGACCCCGCACACCCCTACCATGCCGTAAACATTTTGGCATACAACAGCTCCAAGACGGCGCTGAATGCGATCACCGTATCTCTGGCCAAGGATTTCGCGAAGGACGGTATAAAGGTCAATGCAGCCGATCCAGGCTACACCAAGACGGATTTCAACCACCACACTGGCTATCGGACAGTCGAGCAGGCTGCGGATACAATTGTCTGGCTAGCTGGCCAAGATGCGTCAGGACCAACGGGTGGATTCTACTTCGAAAGAAGCCAAGCGCCATGGTAACTGTGCGGTTGCTAACTCGCGCCAGCTGTGTACGGGTTAGCTCCAAACATTCAAAAGAGACTGGACAGTTTTATTCTCAGCCTTTGCCACGCGGTCTGGGGGGCTCAAATGCTGCTCTCCACCACCTTGTTGGAATGATTGGGAAGCCATAAGTTTCCAGCCGAATACCTTGACGAGCTGGACTGACGCCAACGCTGCCGACAGCAGGCACGGTCTATCCCGCGGTTCCTAACCAGTGCCCTGTCGATCTCTTGTAATGCCGTCGCCTAAGCTGTGGTCATCTTCCCGCCGGCGACGGCTGGATATCAAAGCAAGAGAGGCGTCTCTCCCAATTACGCCTTGTCGAGCTTGATGCTGGTCGCATCGGCAGTCAGGTAACCGACTGCCGCGCCGAAGCGGTCCTTGTAGTTGGCACGCACAAGGGGGTCGAGCGTATCCTTGACCTTGGCATGAAACTTCTCCCAATCACCCGGATGTTGGAAATTGCTCATCACATAGGTCCAACCGTTGAGTTCATCGATCGCGTGGAGGCCCGTCGATTCGGCACCTGATGGCACCGACATGATGCGTGACAGTTGCTTGCTATCCACATTGTAGGCCCAGAGAAAGTTATTGACATGCATACCGCTGTCCTCGCCGATAAACAGCGTACGCAGGCGCTCGGAGAATTTTATATTGTCCGGATTGCCGATCTTTTCGGGATTTGCGGTGTTGCCGAGCGCGTCGGGAGGAATGTCTTCGCCAGTGAGCACAAAGCGGCTTTCGAACGGGACCCATTCGCTTGCGATCGCCTCGCCGGTGCTGTCCTTCTGATTGCCACGCATACTGTGCATGAGGATGCCGCCTGCCTCAAGCGGCTTGTCGAAACCGATGCCCGACGCTTCGTACCAGCCCTTTCCACCCTTCACCATCGAGTCCTTGATGTAGGAGATAGCCGAATAGGCGACCTTATCCTTTGCGTTAACGGTCGTCCCTTCCATCTTGGTAAAAGCCATACTACCGCCCATCAGCGCAGCGTAGCGATGGGTTTCGAGGAAGGCAGCGGCCTTTTCCATCCCGGGCTTCAACTTTACCCAGTGGAAAGCACCACTCATCGCGATCCGCGTAAAGGTCTTGTCCTTAGGGTCCTCCTTGGCGATTTCCATGATGTCATCGGGCTTCACGGTGTCGGCGAGTTTCTCAATCTCGTCGCTGGTGGCATGGCCGAGTTTCACCCAGGTAACGTTGTCGGACGGCGCCGCAGTGTCTGTGGAGAGGTTGCCGCCGAGCTTGGCGACGTAGAGCGTCCCTGCAGAAAGGTCAGCTTCCTTGTCGGCCACGAACATGAACAGACCACCGTTGGTCGCGTCGTCGCCCATTAGCAACGTCCGCTGGTCTGGCATGACCTGGACCAATTCGTGCGAGATCCGGCCAATGCAGTAATGCTTGGTCAAGGAGCCTGTGCCGTCGACACTGACCTTCACTTCCGGGAGGTGACCGTAATGGTAGGGATTTGCAATCTTCTCGTTGCCGAACAAGTTCTTGCTGAAAGCCAGGAGCTGCTTGTTGGAGGATGCCGCAAATGCGTCTGGTTCGTATTCCTCACTAGACAGATGGGTGTTCCACGGAGAAAGGCTTGCGCCGCATGTGATCCATAAACCATGCGCCTGGGCAGTATCGACATTGTGGTATTTCACCAAAGTAAGCCTACCGGTCGCCGAATCCTGATCGAGAGTCAGCACAGCGATTGGTGAGGGCATGCGACCATAGGTGTCGTCCCCTTTCTGGTCGCGTGACATGTATTCAAACTGCACGACGGCGAACACAGTGTCACCCTTGACGCCATCGACCTTGGCACCGGCGATGGGCGCGAGCAGCGAGGTGCCGTCGGGACAGTCGGAGAAGAACTGACGTTCCTTGCCAGGCACGGAAACATCGATGATCGGTTTGTTGTTGATGTCGTAATAGCCGCCGGCAAGGATCTTCCCGCCCTTCCCATCCGGCACCATGTCGCCGGTCATGAAGAACTGTTGGTAGGACAGCTTGAATGCCTGCGTGCTTCCGTCGGCGAGAGTGACTGTCAGCTCCGAACCCACCGTTGTCGTGGCCATGGCTGCAGGGTCTGCCAGCGAAGGCGCGGCCATTGAGCTGAACGCAGCCGAAGCAAAGCCAACCGGCGCGGCAACGGCGTCGTGGCCGAGCGCCAGAAGCGAAGTGGCCGCCGAGGCGCCGAGTGGCAGCATGGGAACGCCGGCGAGGAACTTGAGCGCCTGACGGCGTGACGTATTGATCGTGTCAAACATGGCTTATCCTCCAATTGCCGTCTGGCCGACTCTGGCTGGGAAATGAGCCATCTTCCTACGGCTTCGCCACATTAAAACAGCTACAAGACATATCGATGAACGCTTCATTGAACTCAGCGGATGTCAAATAAGTGCGTAACCTAGATGACCGCCGCCAGAATACTGAAAGAGACCATCAGCGAAACTTTGCCAGCCGTTTTTCCCAATGAGAACGATTTTGAGATCGCGGAGGCCAAAGCATCTTAAATCAGGCGTATTTCCGGTCAGTTTGGCGAGTATGATCTTTCTTAGAACGTGCACATCCAAGGCGAATTTACTTTTGATTTTCGGCCTTGCTGGATATGTCGCGGCGGTACCTTCGCCGGCGGCCGCGCATCCGCATATCTTCGTTGATGCAAAGTTCGAGGCAGTCGCGGACGCCGATGGCAATCTGGTCGAAGTACGCGACGTCTGGCACTTCGATGAGGTTTTCTCGTCCTCAGTTTTGCTAGACTTCGACAAGAATGCCAACCTCAAACTTGAGCCTGCGGAGCTTGACGCGGTAGCAAAAACCGTACGCGGCTCACTTGCCCAATACAACTATTATACGAACATAACGATAAATGGAAAACCGGTGGCTCTGGCTAAACCAGAGGTGTTTCACGCCGCCTACGAAGACGGCTCGCTCATTTTGTCGTTTTCGCAAAGACCGGCGCAGAAAACAGCTCTGAAAGGTCTCGTCGTTTTCGGCGTTTATGATCCCACGCTTTACACCGCTTTGGACTTTGCCAAAGACAGCGACCTCAAGACCTCGGGCGAAGGATTTGGGCGTTGCAAGCGCAAAGTTGTCCGCCCTGACTCGAAAGAAATCCTCGCTGAAAACCAGGCCATGCTGACGAGCCTGTTTTTCAACGATCCAAGCGGAACGAGTTACTCGCAACTTGTCGCAACCCGGCTTGAAGTCCGGTGCTAAAAGCAACAGTCTGGAACATCATGTTGTTATCGATCGGACCTTCGTCATCAGGAGAAATACGGGAATGAGGTTGAGCGTTTATGTACAAGCCACGGCGCTCGCATGCGCCACCGTATTGGCTTCCGTTTCATGCTCTTCTGCGGCTGGACATTCCAAAAACATTCCAGATTGGCTCAGCGCGCATGTTGGGGGCGATAATGGGCAGATCGCGCCTGTTGTCCTGCAAAGAGCGCGAACGCTTTACCTGAAAAAAGTCGCCGAGGGCAAAATCCAGAATGCCTGCTATTTCGCAATGGACGCAACGCGGCCGAACGACTCCAGTAACGGCGCATCTGGCGGTCGTTTCTATGTCATCTGCGAACACGATCAGACTTTCCGGGTGATATCGGCGGGGCATGGCGGCGGGCGCAATCTAAAGGGCGTCGTTGATTTCCAGAACGGAAGACAATGCGCAAAAAACTTCGGCAACGCGCTCGATTCCAATCTGACGGCAGGCGGCTCCTACTCGACGGCCGAGACGAAAACGTCTTTCAAAGGATATTATCGACTTTCACCCAACCAAAATGCAGTCCTGACCCGATCGTTCGTCCAGTTCAACGGCGAAGGTGAGACGGCTAATGCCAGGGAGCGGGCCATTGGTGGCCATGCCGCTGCGCTGGTATCAGGAATGTGCCTGCAGAAAGATCCCAAAAGCCCATACGCGAACCATGACGGATACGTTCCCATTGGAAAGCTGGTCGATTATGCTGGTGGACGCAGTGACGGATGTACCAGTTGGTCGATGGCGGACACGCCGCAAATTCTTCAAATGGTCAGCCAAAATCCGACGACGCTCTACATCTACCCGGAATCGAGCGATATCAGTGCGGTCTCGCAAGCCGTCTCACGCGGGGAACCTTTGGAAAAGGCTGGTCTTTATTGGAACCCATCCTGCCTGAAAGACATTGGCCAACCCAAATTTTGGCCGAAACAAACCCTCGAGCCGATGATCTCAAAGTACAAAGACGACCATCCCGCGGCGCCGCCCAAACCTCTACCCATGTGCGAAGCGCAGTAGTAGTGCCCTCCGCATGCCGTCCTTTTTCACCGATCACAATACGACACGTCCGGTTAGTTGGTCCGCAAGTGCAAAGTCAGAATCCTTTGCCGCCTTGGCCATTGGGTGCGTATGCAGACCGGGAAACGACTGCACAGCTGCCCATCGATCCTGCCCTGCAGGATACTCTCGGCGGAAACCAAGGCGTTAAGGCCCGCTGACGTAAGCAGCTAATTACTTCCTCTTCACCATCCTGCGGAGCATAGATTTTTTCCTCGATTTTCGTGGGATAAGCTCGATATCACTCACCAGCTTGGCGCCACCTTCCCGGCGCTCGAGTGTAATCTTGCGGCTGTGAAACGCCTCCAGTTCGGCACGATGCGCCACGCTGATAATGGTGGCGTCGGGCAGCTCATCGATAACAATCTGCATCATCTTGTCTTGACTTTTTTCGTCCAGCGCTGCGGTCGCTTCGTCCATGACAATGATATCGGGCGCGTTGAGCAGCAGGCGTGCAAAGGTAAGCCGTTGCTTTTCACCACCTGACAACGTCTGGTCCCAAGGCGCGTCTTCTTCGATCTTGTCCTTGAGTTGGCCCAGACCGACCTTCTCCAGAGCGATGCCGATCTCCTCCTCCGTCCAGCTTTCCGCGGGTTGCGGATAAGACACCGCGCGGCGAAGCGTCCCTGCTGGAATGTATGGTCGCTGAGGCAACATGAACAACTGGCTGCCTGCACGGAAATTCACGCTGCCGCCGCCCCACGGCCAGAGGCCTGAAATGGCGCGAACCAGCGTACTTTTGCCCGAGCCGGACTCTCCCGACACAAGCACTCTCTCACCCGGACCAATCTCCACATCGGTCTCTTTTACGACCGCGGTTCCATCTCCCAGAGACACGGACACATCCTTCAGGCTCAGCATCGTGTCGCCTTCGGTCTCACCGCGAACGATACGGCCGAACGTTTCGCTTTTTTCGGCCCGTTCAAGGCCATCAAGCGACATCATCAGTGAGGCGACACGTCGTGCGCAGGCGTTCCAATCCGCTAGGCGCGGATAGTTGTCGACCAGCCAGCCAAATGCAGACTGCACGATGGTGAATGCGGACGCTGCCTGCATGACCTCGCCCAGCGACATGCTGCCATCCAGAAACTTCGGTGCGCAGAGCAGAAGCGGCACGACGGGTGCGATCAGCATTGAACCATTGGAGACGACGGTGGTGCGCATATATTGCTGCGCCATAAGCCGCCATTGCCTTCGGACAGTGCCAAACCTCTGGTCGAGATCGTTCCGCTCCTCCTCTTCCCCGCCAAGCAGGGCAATGCTCTCGCCATTTTCCCTCACGCGGGTCAGCGTATAGCGGAATTCCGCTTCGACCTGGTTCTTAACTTCGGAAACCTTGACGAAGTTTCGGGCAATAAAGGCGATCGAGGTGGAGGTAATGGCCGCGTATATGATGGCGGCGATCACGAGGAAGCCGGGAATGGTGACCCAGACACCGCCGATGGAAAGCGTTAGCGCTCCACCAATTGTCCACAGGACGACGATGAAGGTCGAGGCCGATACAAAGGCGGCAATCACACCGGAGACGAAATCGACCGGCGCTTCGGTCGCAATACGCATATCCTCCGACAGTCTTGCCTCGGGATTTTTGTGGTCGCCATCGATCAGATTGAGCTGGTAGTAACGACCGTTTGCAATCCATCTGCCAACCAGCAACTTGGTCAGCCAAGAACGCCAGCGCCGCTGTATGCGCATCCTGACATAAACCTGGAACGTGACGATGAAGACACTTCCCAGAACCAGAAGCGGGAAGATGGAGGCCAGGGAATACACCGTTGACGCATCACGTTTTTCGATCGCGTCGAAAATCCCACGATTCCAGATGTTGATCCCATATTGGAAGCCGACATTGATGCCGATCATGGTCAGCAGGCCAAGCGTGAATAGCCATGCCAGCTTATCACCACGGCGGCTCCAGAAACCGCGCGCGCTGATCCAGAAGCGTTTCAGCAAATATTTTCGACGCGCTTCCTCAGCCTCTTCCGGCGTCAAGCCAGCAGCAGTTTCCTCCTCCGGGGGAAGCTCGTCAGCATTGTCATGAGCATCTTTGGGGGTAGCAGCTTCGGTGTCAGTTTCGTCGGCACCAACAACCGGTTTAGGCTCTATTTCACTGTTTTTCATGGGCGCTGAACGATCAACCATCGAAAAGGTTTCACGACTTTGTGAGGGCACGTGAAAATATTCTTTGGGTCCGCGTCGCGTAGAAGAACAGACGGAGATTGCGACAATCAGAGCGTGCGTCCAGCAACCGGAAGACGTGGATCATCAGCGCATGCCGCAAAACCCCTAGCGTTCACATGTTCTGACAAAGACCTAGGCCGATGCACGCTCGATGATCTCAAAATGCATATCAATCATCGGCTCGGGCTCTTCCTCGCCATTCAGCTTTTTCAGCATGGCCTGAGCGGCGCGGATGCCGATGCCGTGTCGGTCGATCCGCACGGTGGTTAGCGGCGGAAACGTGTGGCGCGCAAAGTCAAAATCACCGAAGCCGACGATTGCCACGTCCTTCGGTATGCTGCAGCCGCGCGAATTGGCCTCCGTCAGCGCCCCATGGGCAACGACATCAGATGAGCAGAACACCGCCAGCGATCCGCTTTTGCGGTCCAGCAATTCTGCCATGGCCTCGCGCCCATCCCTGAAGGTGGAGGGAGAACTCATCTCGATGCTCGGCATTTCCACGGTGGTCTTGGAGGAGAAGCGGGTGACGAAGCCGCTTCGGCGCTGGATGGCGCGCGGGTCGTTTGCGCCGATCTGGGCATAGCGGTCATATGTCTTGACCATCAGGTAATCGGCCACCAACGCGCCCGCGTCGAAATGCGAGAATCCAACCGCGGTATCGAGCGGTGACGGTGTCGAATCCCAGATTTCGATGATCGGCAGGCCGGCCCCCGTCAGCATCGCCCGCGTTTCCTTCAAATGCGTAATACCGGTTAGGATGATACCGTCGGGGCGGCGCGCGAGAATGGCGCGCGTCAATTCCAGTTCGCGCTTGGGGTCGTAGCCGGAAAGCCCGAGCAACAACTGATAACCGGAAGGCACCAGCTCGGCATTCAATCCTTCGATGGTCTCGGCAAATATCGTGCTGGAAACCGATGGCACGATGGCGGCAATCAGCCGTGTCCGACGTGATGCCAAACCACCCGCCAACAGATTTGGGACATATCCGGTGCGCGCAATGACGTGCTCTATTGCCTCCAGCGTGCGCGGCTTGACCAGATGCGGCATGTTGATGGCGCGAGATACCGTCACCGGCGAGACGCCCGCCAGTTTGGCGATGTCCGCCAGCGTTACGGGCCCGGAAATGGGCGCCATAGGGCGCGTGTCTGCGTGCCTTGACATCATTACTCCTTTTTCAAAATGATTTACGCTTTCATTTTGCAAGCAGGCAACTCTTTTTTCAAAAATGTTACCAACATCCCTGCCCCATAAGATTGACAGTTGAAGACTGGTACTTGCGCTTCCAGGTTTTGAAGATAAAATGAAAGCGCTTCCATTTCTACTCAGGGAGGAGACCAGAGGGGAATGGCGTTCGACGCCGGTGTTGGGCCGGCCCTTAAGTGGAGGAGAATTTATGAATTTCACCCGTCTCATGACGTCTGCGGTTTTGGCGGCATCTGTTGCTGTTTTTGGCGCGCAGATCGTGCATGCCGCCGATTATCCGACCAAAACGGTTACCGTCGTTGTTCCGTTCGCAGCCGGTGGCAACACCGATACATTCGGTCGCCTTGTGGCCGAAGGGCTGGACAAGCGTCTCGGCCAACGTTTCATCGTGGAAAACAAGCCCGGTGCCGGTGGCAATGTCGGTCTGGCCGACCTTTCGCGCTCCAAGCCGGACGGATATACGATCGGCATGGGAACGGTCAGTTCCAACGCCATCAACCAGACGCTTTACAAGAGCCTGCCTTACGACAAGGAGAAGGGCTTCGCACCGATTTCGCTGATCGCCACCCTGCCCAACGTTCTGGTGGTCAATCCGGAGAAGATCAAGGCCAACAATGTTCAGGAGCTTATCGAGATTCTGAAGAAAGAGCCGGGCAAGCATACCTACGCATCGTCGGGCGTCGGCACGTCCATTCATTTGGCGGGTGAGCTTCTGGCGACCAAGGCGGGCGTTAAGATGACCCACATCCCCTACAAGGGAAGCAGCCAGGCGATTCTCGACGTCGTGGCCGGTCACGTGGATATGATGTTCGACAACATTCCGACGGCGGCCCAGCAGGTCAAGGCAGGCAAGGTCAAGGCGCTCGCCGTCACCAGCCTTGAACCGGCAGCGCTCCTGCAGGATGTCCCGACCATGGCAAGCGTCATTCCGGGCTTTGAAGCCACGTCCTGGCACGGCCTCTTTGCCCCTCCTGGCACGCCGCCGGAAATCGTTGAGAAGCTGAGCAAGGAAGTGCAGGCCATTTTGCATGAGCCTGCAATGAAGGCCAAGCTCGAGGCCATGGGTGCCACACCTGTCGGCAACACGCCGGAAGAGTTCAAGGCTTTCATCGGCACGGAAACCGCCAAATGGGCCGACGTCATCAAGGCCGCCAACGTGCCTCTGCAGTGAATCCGCTCCCGACCGATGGCAACACCGGTCGGGATATTCCTATCCAAGAGTATTGAGCCATGCTGAAACTTAAGAACGGCCGCGATTTCATCGGCGGCGTGACCATGATTTTCATCAGCCTTCTCTTCGTCTGGTTCGGGCAGGATCTCCAGGTCGGCAACGCCTTCCAGATGGGAGCAGGTTACTTCCCCATGATGCTGAGCCTTCTTCTGGGCATCATCGGCGCGCTGATGATCGTGCAATCCTTCGTGGTTGCCGATGAGACGGAAGACAACGCCTCGCCCAACTGGAAAGCCTATGCGCTGATCATCTTCGGACCGATCTTCTTCGGTCTGGCGCTTGCAGGGCTTGGTCTGGCGCCGACGATTTTCTTCATGATCATCGCGGTCGCCACCGCCAGCGCCTACGCCAACTGGCGGCACTCCATTCTTCTGGCCCTGTTCATGGCAGTCTGCTCCGTCATTCTGTTCACCCGGCTTCTGTCGCTTCCCGTCAGTGCCTTCGGACCATGGGTGCCGTTTATCGGCGACCTGTCCTGATATCGCTCATCTACCGACACAATCGGATCGGGATTGATCATGGATTTATTCTCAGACCTCTGGCTCGGCGCCAATACCGCGTTTGTGCCCATGAATTTAGCCTATTGCTTCATAGGCTGCCTGCTCGGAACGGCCATCGGTGTGCTTCCGGGGCTTGGGCCAACGGCCACCATCGCGATGCTTTTGCCCATCACCTTCGGGCTTCCGCCGGAATCGTCGCTCATCATGCTGGCCGGCATCTTTTACGGCGCGCAATATGGCGGCTCCACCACCGCCATTCTGATCAACCTGCCCGGTGAAAGCTCCTCGGTCGTCACCGCAATTGATGGCTACCAGATGGCGCGTAACGGACGGGCGGGGGCAGCCTTGTCCACCGCCGCTCTCGGTTCCTTCTTCGCAGGCTCTGTCGCCACCGTGCTTCTGGCAGTCGCCGCACCTCCCCTTGCGGCCATCGCGCTAAAATTCGGTCCCGCTGAATATTTCTCTCTGATGATCCTCGGCCTCGTCGCCTCCGTCGCACTGGCCAGCGGTTCGCTGCTCAAGGCGGTCGCGATGATTCTTTTGGGCCTGCTCCTGGGATGCATCGGAACGGATGTGGAAAGCGGCAGCCCGCGTTATGTGTTCGGCATTCCCGAACTCTACGATGGCCTTAATTTTGTTGCTGTCAGTATGGGCATTTTCGGTATTTGCGAAATCATGCGCAATCTCGAAGACGAACATGAGCGTTCCGTGGGGGTGAAACGCGTCACCGGCTTGATGCTGACCAAGGCGGATTTCAAACGCATTATCGCGCCGGTCCTGCGCGGCACGGCCCTCGGTTCGGTTCTGGGCGTGCTGCCCGGCGGCGGTGCGATGCTGGCGTCGTTTGCGTCCTATGCGGTTGAAAAACGAATGTCGCCCAATCGCTCGGAATTCGGAAAGGGTGCCATCGAAGGCGTGGCAGCGCCGGAATCCGCCAACAATGCGGGTGCGCAGACCTCCTTCATTCCCATGCTGACGCTCGGCATCCCCGGCAACCCGGTCATGGCCTTGATGGTCGGTGCCATGATCATTCAGGGCATCACGCCCGGCCCCAACGTCATATCGGACGAACCGGCCATGTTCTGGGGCATGATCGTGTCCATGTGGGTGGGCAATCTCATGCTCGTCATCCTAAACCTGCCGCTGATCGGCCTTTGGGTGCGCATGCTGACCATTCCCTATCATGTGCTGTTTCCCGGCATCATCGCCTTTTGCTGCATCGGTGCCTACAGCATCAACAACAGCGTTTTCGACGTCTTCGTCATGACCGGATTTGCCATTGTCGGCTTTGCGCTCAGCAAGCTGCGTTTCGAACCGGCACCTTTGCTGCTCGGCTTCATCCTCGGCCCGATGCTGGAAGAAAACCTGCGCCGCGCCATGCTCATCGGTCAGGGCGATCCGACGATTTTCGTGCGCAGCCCGCTCAGCCTGGCACTGTTGATCGTCGCCGTACTCGTGCTGGCACTGGTGCTGTCACCGTCCATCAGCCGTAAACGCGAAGAAGCATTCACCGAATAACATCGACACTTCGAAATAAGGTCTACCATAATGAACACGCATCTCGACAAATCCCAGATCGTGCCGCACAGCGCGGGCGGCGACAAGATCGCCTGGATCAAGCTATCCTCCATCTCCCTGCCGCTCAAAACACCCATCAGCGATGCCAAGGTTCTGACCGGTCGCCAGAAGCCGTTGACGGAGGTCGCGTTCCTCTTCGTGGAAATCGAAACCACCTCCGGCCATAGCGGCCTCGGCTTCAGCTATTCCAAGCGCGCCGGTGGCCCCGGCCAGTTCGAGCATGCCAGGGAAATCGCCGATGTTCTGATTGGTGAAGACCCAAGCGATATCGGCAAAATCTGGCTCAAACTCTGCTGGGCAGGCGCTTCCGTTGGTCGCAGCGGTCTGGCCGTCCAGGCCATCGCCGCCTTCGACGTCGCACTGTGGGACCTCAAGGCCAAGCGCGCCGGACTTTCGCTGGCCAAGCTGCTTGGCGCGCACCGCGACTCCGTGCAATGCTACAACACCTCGGGCGGCTTCCTGTCGTCGCCGATTGAAGAGGTTCTTGAAAATGTTGATCACGCCATCGCGGGCGGCATTGGCGGCATCAAGATCAAGGTCGGCCAACCCGATATGGCAACGGATCTCAGCCGTGTGCAGGCCGTTCATGAACACATAGCCGGACGTGCAGCCATGATGGTCGACGCCAATCAGCAATGGGACCGGCCAAGCGCCATGCGGTTCGGTCGGCTGATGGAGCCCTATCATCTGACATGGATCGAAGAACCGCTCGATGCCTATGATGTCGAGGGGCATGCAGCGCTTGCCGCCCATCTCGATACGCCCATCGCCACCGGCGAAATGCTGACCAGCGTGCTGGAACACGTGGCCCTGATCAACAACAATTCCGTCGATTTCATCCAGCCGGATGCGCCGCGGGTTGGCGGCATCACGCCGTTCCTAAAGATTTGCGCGCTGGCGGAAGCCAAAAAGCTGCAGCTCGCACCGCATTTCGCGATGGAAATCCACCTGCATCTGTCGGCAGCTTATGAGCTAGAGCCATGGGTCGAGCATTTTGACTGGCTCGACCCGCTCTTCAACGAAAGGTTGGAGATCCGCAACGGTCGCATGCTGGTTCCCCAGCGTCCGGGCCTCGGCATCACCCTGTCTGAACAGGCGTTCCGCTGGGTCAAGGGCGAAGCCGAATTCGGCAAGCGCCCGTAGGTGACAGGGTTTATTCAGGAGGGCTTGCCGAATTCATACTAGGGGCACTGGCTCCGCATCTGTTCCTGAAAGCGCTCTGATGCAACGTAGCGATCTCAGCCCGCAATCGGCTCTGATCCCTGCGGACTTTGCCTTGCGCATGAACCGATTAACGGCATCAGGCGGCTTATCAAGGCTTCCCACTGTCGGGCAGTCCTGATCAATCGGCGAATTCCGGCTCGCTCCGCATCAACTGGCGGCGGATGCTTTCCATATGCAGGCGTGCGCTTTCCGGATCGCCCTCGCGCATTTCCAGATAGGTTTTCCTTGCAATCTCGGGCGGCACGGCCTTGAGCTTGCGACCAGTGGACATGGCCAGAAGCTGAACCTCGGCTGCCCGTTCCAGATAATAGAGGTCGTCATAGGCTTCAGCGATAGTGGGCCCGATAACCATAACGCCGTGGTTCTTGAGGAAGACGACATCCGCATCACCCATGGCACGAGCAATGCGCAGCCCCTCATTATCATCGAGCGCAAGCCCATTGTAGTTTTCATCGATCGCCGTGCGACCATAAAATTTAAGCGCTGTCTGCCCTGCCCACACCAGCGGATCGCCTTCCAGCATCGAAAGCGCCGTCGCGTAAGGCATGTGCGTGTGAAAGGCAGCGACGGCGCGCGGTAGCGTCTTGTGCAGTTGTGCGTGAATATAAAACGCGGTTGCCTCGGGCTTGCCGCTGCCGGCAACGACATTTCCGTTGAAATCGCACACGAGAAGCTGCGATGCGGTGATTTCGGCAAAGGCCCAGCCATAGGGGTTTACCAGAAACAGATCGTCATGGCCCGGCACAAGCGCGGAAAAATGGTTGCAGATACCCTCCTGCAATCCGAGTTTCGCCGCCATGCGAAAGGACGCTGCGAGATCGACGCGAGCTTCATGTATGGCGGAGCTCTCGAGCGACGGATAACGCAGAACAGCCGATGCTGTGCCGACTGACTTCAGTTCATGGGCCATGAAAGTCTCCTTTTGCAAAAAGGGCGGATGTCCGTACTATCGGTAAACGGCCAGCGGCTTCTCGTAAAGCAGCCCTTGGTCTGCGGACCCCTGTTTTCGACCATTCTTCAGCATCAACGCTGAGGTCACACCGTCGATGACTGGGACAGTTAGACGGGGTCATGCCCAAGACGTCATGTCGAACGAGACCTTGCCAAAGACATCCACCAGCGATTTCATGACGGTCCGCTCCGCCGCCGACAGCTCACGATCTGCGGAGAAAATGATCGAAAGCGTGCCGGAAATTTCCGCTTGATTGATCTTTACCGCAATCAGGCGTCCGGTCTCCAGGTCTTTTTGCACCGACGATGCAGGCAGGATCGTGCAGAGACTGGCGCGGCGTACCAAGGCGATGGCGAGGGCCAGGGAACCGACTTCGATCTTGGAATGCGCCACCAGATTACGCGCGTGAGCGGCAGCGGCAAATGTCTGGTGAATGCTGAGATGACGCGCACCCAACACCAGCGGCAGCTCGCAGACGTCCGCCAGATCGATCTCGCTGCGCGCGCCAAGATCAAACCTCGGATTGGCAACGACCGACAAAGGCTCGCTGGCGCCGAGCAGGACGCGCGCAAATTGCGGTTGAACCACGCCGACAACGGCCAAGTTCAACTCGCCATGGCGGACCTTGTCATGGAGGGCCGTGTTGGACGCCTCGATGATTTCCATTTTCAGCGACGGATTCTGGATGCTGATCGATGTCAGTGCCTCGGCAATCTTTTCGGTCAAGGCGCTGTCATGTCCGGAGCTCGGCAACATGCCGATCGACACCCTGTGCTGGGTATGCGCTGCGATGCCACTGGATTGCCGCAACAGCAAATCCTGCCGTTTTTCTGCCTCCGCCATCAAGGGCAAAAGACTGCTACCGGCTTTCGTTGGTGTGGCGCCATCCTTTCCCCGTTCAAACAGACGCTCCGTCAAGACCGTCTCCATGGCATGGAGCTGAGCAGACATGGAGGACTGCGACAGATTGGCCACGCGTGCCGCCGCTGAAATGCTTCCACAGCGATGCACGAGATTGAAATAATGCATCTGGCGCGCCGTCAATTGTGGCTCGAAGACAATATTTTCTTCCCCAGCCCCCATATTCTCTCGCAGAAGCGCGATGAAACGCCGTGTCTTTGCCTGGAGTGGACCAGAACCGGTTCGGGCAAGCACGGTCGAGACCAGTGGCGGCTCCAAGACTTCGCACGACATGCCTTTGATCCCAAGCCGACTGGCGACCATGCTGGCTGGCAATAAAAACCGCATATGGGGGAAATCCGACAACAGACTGCCAAGCTCGGACGGCTCCGCATCCACGAATTTCAACCGCGCGGACATGCCATGCTGTTTCGCATGCTGCGCAACGATCTGCATCTGGTGGGCGCTCATTCTGACCACGGCCAGAATATCCGTATCGGTTTTGATATCTTTCGCGGGATTGGTCGCGCTGACGGCGATCCATGGATCGCGGTAAAGCACTTCGGTCCCCGACGCGCGCTGAGAGGATTGTTCGCTCTCGCAACCAATCGCAATCGTCGCGCAGTTCTCGCGTGCGATATGATGCATTGCCTCGGGAATGAAGGGACTGGCGACACTGGCTATGTCCATAAATTGGCAGGAGATGAAGGTATGCGGGTGAAGAGTAGCCATCTGCTGGATGGTGCGGCTGACGGCCTTGCTCATTCTGCCAATCGAGAAACTCAGATCGATCCTGACGGAAAGCTTTTCGATAAAGCTTGCAGGAACAGCCAGACTTCCTCTCGCAAACTCCTCCAGATGCAGCAGCGACACTGCATTTCGGTACAACCAGAAGCCAGACGGTAACAGGCCGAGATACCGTCCCTTGCGCTCGAAAAGCTTCATATGCAAACGGTCCTCAAGACCGTGCAGCGCCGTACTCAGGACGGAGGGAGCAACTCCAAGCGCTTGCGAAGAGGCCGATAGAGTTGGATTCTGGCAAGCCAGAACAAATTTCGCCAGCGGCTTAAGTTCAATTCCGTCGTGATCCATACTCAAATCATAAGGCTACAATCCTGGGCTCTCAAGCTGAGTCATCCATTTCTATGCGACTCCCCAACTTCTGCCGTTCTATTTTTCCGATGGGCCAGTTAGCAAGAGTACGGGTATACAAGGCATATCTCGAATTCCATAGTTTGCCTGCATGTCACTGTTCTTCGAAAGTGGGCTCCTGTGGTACTCAAGACGCGCTTAGACACCGACCAGCCAGACGATCGCCCGAATCAAGGTTCCAAAGACCAGTCATGCCGGGCAATAATGTCGGCCTTGCATCGACAGGGCGAGCTGCTGATTATCGATGAGGACATCGATCCGGTTTTTGATCTTTCGGCGGTTCTGTCCCTGACGCACGAGACCCATGCGGTTCGTATGAACAAGGTCAAGGGGTCGGCGTTTCCGGTGTTTGGCAATCTTTTGTCCAGCCTGGATCGTATTGCGCTTGTCCTAGATGTGCCACGCGCCGCCATACAGTCGTCACTGCTGGCATCGGTGCAAAGACCGCTTGCCCCCGTGATCGTTGACCCCGCGCCGGTTCAGGCGCACTATTTTGAACAGGGCGTACTGGCGCGCTTACCGGTGCCCACATTTTTCGACAAGGAAACCGGGCCCTATATCAGCGCAGGGATGATGGTTGCGCGTGACCCGGAAACCGGTCTTGGCAATGCATCCTATGCGCGGCTGAAAATTCTCAGCCCGACCGAGGCTTTGATCGGCATTGCTCCAAACCATCATCTGGCGATCATGGCGCGCAAAGCAGCCGATAAGGGCGAAGCCCTGCCCTTTGCCGTCGTTCTGGGAGCCCATCCGGCCATCCAGCTTGCTGCGTGCCTTTATCTGGGCTTGGGCGACGACGAGATGCATTGTGCCGGTGCGCTTTTGGGCGAGCCTGTGCGCATGGCCCGCTGTCGCAACAGCGATATCCTCGTGCCCGCCGAAGCCGAGATCGTCATTGAAGGGCATATCCATGCCAACACGCCAATTGTCGAGGGTCTGGTCTCGGAATATCACGGCATGTATGAGGATTACGGCAGCGGCGTGCTGGCCACCTTCGAGAGCATGTCGGCCCGCAAGGATGCGATGTTTCAGGTGATCTTGCCTGGATATCATGCCGAGCATATCTATCTTGCCGCCGTTCCGATTGCCGCCAGCCTCAAGGCCCAGCTCGCCCGCGCGATCCTCAATGTCGGCGAAGTCGCCGTGACAGCGTCGGGCTGCGGCCGGACCAATGTGGTCATTCAGATCGACAAGCCGCGCCCAGGACAGGCCCGCCGGGCCATGGCCATCTGCTGGGGGGCCGTCTCCATCGTCAAGTCCGTGACGGTCGTCGACAGCGACGTCGATCCATGGGACATCAAGGCCGTGGAACTGGCGAAATCGACCCGCATGCGGGTGGATCGGGATATTCTGATCATTCCCGGTATGCCTGCCGATCGCTCCGAACCGCAGGAAGACGGCGGCATGGTGGCCAAGATCGGCTATGACGCCACCTGCAAGGCCGGAGACCGCAAGGAAGGCTTTGACAAGGCGCGTCCGCCGGAAGCCTCCTATGAACGCATGCGCCGGGTCATCGCCGCGATCCATCCGGAGGGCATCGTTTGAAGCGCCTGATCGTTGCCATCACCGGCGCATCCGGGGCATGTTATGGGGTGCGCGCTCTTCAGATGCTGCGCGATATCGACGGCGTCGAGAGCCATTTGATCGTTTCCCCCGCTGGCCTGCGCACCGCCGTGGAAGAAGAGGTCGCCGAAAGCGCCGATGAAATCCGGCAACTGGCCGATGTCGTTCACAGCCACAAGGATATCGGCGCATCGATCGCTTCCGGCTCGTTTCGTAGCCACGGCATGCTTGTCGCACCCTGCTCGATCAAGACGCTCAGCAGCATCGCCCACTGCTACAGCGATGATCTGATCACCCGTGCGGCCGATGTGTGCCTGAAGGAACGGCGCCGCGTCGTGCTGATGGTGCGGGAAACGCCTTTGCATGCCGGGCATATTACGTTGATGGATCAGGCCACACGCAACGGCGCAATCATCATGCCGCCAGTTCCGGGCTTTTACACGCAACCAAAGACTGTGGCCGATCTTGTCAGCCAGACCGTTGGACGCGCGCTTGATCTGTTTGACATCGATCACCCGTCCGTGCGCCGCTGGAAGCAGGAGGGCGCTGCTTGACCCATCGACACATTGGTCCCTCCACCACCGGGGCTGATTTTATTCGCCGTTCATAAAACAAGGGGAACGCGGTGGCTCGTTGGAGCGACCGTAAAACGGAGAAAACCATGGCTACCATATTGAAACATTGCGGACATATCGCATCCAGATCGGCCCGCACCGTCACGATGACGCTGGCGTTGCTAAGCTTGGGTGTGACCTTCCCCAACGCCATACCATCTGCCCATGCGCAAGAAGAACCCGTCAAGGGCGGCGAGATGACCATCATCAACGGCTCGGACATCAAGAGTTGGGATCCCGCCATTATCGGCGGCACCTATCCGGGCGGTCCGATGGATATGCTGGACGCCGTCTATGGCTTTCTTGTCTACGTGGACGTCGATGGCAAGGTGCAGGGCGGCATGGCCAAAAGCCTGACCAGCAGCGATGCCAAGGTCTGGACGCTCACATTGCGCGACGGCGTGACATTCACCGATGGGACCGCCTATGACGCGGAAGCCATAAAATTCAACTGGGAGCGTCAGGCAAGTCCCGATACGCTGTCTCCCTCGCAAGGCTTTGTCGCCTCCTGGATCGGCGGGGTGAAGATTGTCGATCCCTTGACAATCGAGATCACGCTGCCGAAACCGGATCGCAATTTCGGCTCGTCGCTGGCGCAGCTAGCGCCCTTCATCGCCTCGCCACAGGC
This sequence comes from Hyphomicrobiales bacterium, assembly GCA_900472925.1. Lineage (GTDB taxonomy): Bacteria > Pseudomonadota > Alphaproteobacteria > Rhizobiales > Rhizobiaceae > Agrobacterium. The sequence continues at coordinate 11,527 of UCJU01000021.1, read as the reverse complement.
ACTCAAAGCCGCCAAGACCAAAACCGATATCAAGCCGGTGGGTGCCGGTCCCTTTCTGCTGGACAGCTGGAACCAGGGCGTTTCAATGACCATGAAGCGTAACCCGAAATATTTTGATCAACCGCGCCCCTATCTCGACACGTTGAAATTCGCCATCATTCCCGAGACCAACAGCCGGATTGCCACCGTGGTTCAGGGCGGTGCCACGATGATGGCGGGCTATCCGTACCAGTTCGGTTCCAACGCAAAAGCTGCTGGCATCGCCACCCGTGAAATTCCCATTCCCGGTCTCTATCGCGCCTACTTCAACCAGAAAAGCGGCGCCTTTACCGATCATAGGGCTAGGCAGGCTTTCTACGAGGCCATCAATCCATCAAAGCTTATGCAGGCCTACACCCAGGTCAGCGGTTATGACATTCCCACGAATTACTTCACCAAGTCGTCGCCGTTCTATGATCCGGCCGATAAATTGCCGACCTACAATCCCGAGCATGCACAGGAACTGTTCGACGCACTGGCCAACGATGGGAAGCCCTTCGACATTAAGCTGGTGACCTATTCGAACTCGGATTTAAAGCGGCTCGCCTCCTACATCCAGCAGTCGCTCAGTGCCTATGAGAACGTGAAGGTCGAGGTGCAACTGGTCGATCAGGCCATGCTTAGCCCAACCTGCAAGGGACAGATGAATTTCGACTTCTGCGTCGATGGTGGCGTGCTGGTTGCCAATGGTGCCGAGCCGATCATCTCCAATCTCCTAAGTTCGAATGGCAATGACAACTGGGGCAAATATAACAGTGCCGACATGGACAAAGAGCTGGCGGAAGCCAATGCCACCATGGATCCGGCAGCGGTTAAGGCAGCCTATGCCAAGGTGCAAAAGCGCATTGCTACGGACTTGCCGCTTTACATTTTCGGTGCGGAAACCCGCTACCTGCTGCTGCGCGATACAACGGGCGGCATCGTGCCTTCCAATGGCGGCATTCTGCAAAAGCAGTATCTCTATGTCTGCAAGGATGCCTGCGCGTCAAAGTCCTCGAAATAACGCAATCCATCGATGGGCGAACCAAATGCTCGGTTCGCCACTCAATCCCCTCAAGGTGTTGATCCATGTTTGATAAACGGCCCAGAACGACTTTTCGCGAGCTTTTCTCCAAAGAGCAGGTTTTCACGCCTTGCGTGTGGGATTGCTATTCGGCCAAGGCGGCGGAAATGGCAGGGTTCAAAGCCCTCCTGCTCAGCGGCGCATCGCTGGGCTTCAGCATGTCCGGTGTGCCCGATATGGGCCTCCACAATCAGGAAGAACTGATTTGGGCCACCGATCGCATTGCCGATTATTCTCCGCTGCCGCTGATCATCGATGCTGACGATTGTTTTGGCGATGTTGCACAGGCCTATCGCACCTGCCGAAGACTGGCAAAAGCCGGTGCTGCGGCAATTTTACTGGAAGATACGCCCAATGAGCGCGGCTATGCCCGCTTTGGCCGGGCTATGGAAGCAGCCACACTGGCGGGGAAGGTGGACGGCAACGTCGATCACCCCGTCGTGTCGCAGGAGCTGTGGCTGGCCAAGATCAAGGCGGCCATCGATGCCTGCGAGGACACCGACTGCGTCGTGATTGCCCGGACCGAATCCAAGCTGGAGAAAGGTCTGGATGATGCCATTGAGCGCTGTGTGCGAGCGCAAGAACTGGGTGCTGAAATGACCTATGTGCATGGCCTGCGCACGCTGGAGGAATGCCAGAAGGTCGCCAAGGCCCTGCCCGGCTGGAAGATGTTCGGCGATGTGGCAACCGTCGACGGCAAGGCCTTTGTCGAGCTGGACGATATCGCAGCCCTCGGCTTCAATATGGTTACCATGCACTATCTCGAGAAAGGCTCGATGTTCGGCATGATGGATTTCGGTCGCCGCGTCTTTGCCGATCGCAGCACCCGCTATTCCGACGAACACACGATGGGCGGCTACTCCAAGGAAGAACAGCGCGCCATGCTGGAACGTGACATTGGCTGGATGGATGCGGAAGAAGAATGGAAGAAAATCTGAAAGTCCGTCCCATCATCGGTCCTGGCGGGCATGCCAGCGACAATCTTGGACGGACTTTGACGGATTATTTCAGAACAGTCGCTGAAAGGAGGTGACGACGTGAACATGACAGCCATGCCCTATCTAAAGGCAATCGCAACACGGCTTTTGGCCGGGATTCCCGTCTTTATCCTCGTCACCTTTGGCGCGACGGCGCTCTCAAGCCTTGCTCCCGGTTCACCCGCCCAGCTGATCTTGGGCGACAATGCCACGGCCGAACAGGTCATGGCTCTGAACCAGACCTATGGCTACGACCTGCCGGTCTGGGAGCGTTATCTCAAATGGCTTGGCGACCTGTTGCGGGGCGATCTCGGGCAGACTCTGTTTTCCCAGCAGCCCGTGCTCCAGGTGGTGATGGAACGTGCCATCGTGACGTTCGAAATCGCAGCCCTTGCCATGCTGCTGTCGATGATTGGCATACCGCTTGCCATGTTCACAGCAAGCCATCAGGGCAAACTTACCGACCGCGCCTTGCGCTCCATCGCCTCGGTGGTTCTGGCAGTTCCGACCTTTGTGATCGTGGTGCTGCTAAGCTATCTGTTTGCCATTGTGCTGCGCTGGCTACCGGCCACGGGCTGGGTGAATTTCTCTGAAAATCCGCTCGCCAATCTCTGGTATGTGGCGCTTCCGGTCCTGTGCCTCAGCCTTCACCAGACCGCCTATCTCTACCGTGTCGCCCGCAATGAGTTCGTGGCCACGCTTCAGGAGGATTTCATTCAGGTGGCACGCGCCAAAGGCCTGCCGCTTGGATATATTCTGTTCAAACACGTGCTGCGCCCCTCCATGCCGCAAATTCTCACCGTCATGGGCCTGTCGTTGACCTATATGCTGGCAGGCTCTTTTGTGGTGGAGAGCTATTTCGCGGTTCCGGGCATCGGCTGGACCGTACTGAGCGCCGTCAAAAGCCACGATATTCCCTTGGTGCAGGCCATTCTGTCGCTCACCGTCTTGGTGTTCGTGGTGATCTTCATGCTGGTGGATATTGGCTATGCCATCATCGATCCACGGGTCAATGTCACATGAACACGCCAATGACCCCTTCGACATCTATTAAAGACAATGGCAGCGATCTGGGGACGATCGTTCGCGCCAATATGCCGTGGTCGGCGCGGTTGCGGCTGCCGGGCGTAAGCCTTTTCGAAATGGTCGCACTCGGTTTTCTCACCGCCCTTGTGTTGACCGCGATTTTTGTCGATGTCATTCCAGGACTTGCCAGTCCAAGATTTCCCTATGGTGATTTTTCCCAACCGCCGGAATGGTCGTTGAACGGTCTTTTGGGAACCGATGATATCGGTCGCAGCATCCTCTCACGCGTGCTTTACGGCGCGCGGGCCTCCCTGATGATCGTTGGTGTCGCCACCTGTATTTCGGTGTCCGCCGGACTGCTGCTCGGCATGCTGGCCGGTTACTATCGCGGCATTTTCGAGCGCATAGTCGATCTCTATGCCAATACCATGTCCGCCCTACCGTCTATTCTGGTGGTTCTCGCCTTCGTCACGGCCACCGGCCCATCGGTCCTGACCATCATGCTGACGCTTGGTATTCTCGACATCGGCACCTATGCCCGCGTTGCCAAGGCTGGCGTGATTTCGCAGAGCAATCGCGATTATGTTCTGGCCGCCCGCGCCATGGGGGCAAGGGATGGTCGTATTCTGTTGAAGGAAATTCTGCCCAATCTCATCCCGGCACTCACCGCCGTCATGCCGACCCTGATGGCAGGACTGATCATCACCGAGGGCTCTTTGAGCTTTCTCGGCTACGGCATTCCGGCCCCGGCCCCCAGTTGGGGCGGCATGATCGCCAGCTCCACCGATCTGCTCAGCCGTTTTCCGCTGCTGATCCTTGGGCCGGTCATGGCCATCGTGCTGACCGTTTATGCGCTCAATACCGTGGGCGACTATTTCGCCCAACGACTCAACAGTCGCGAGCGGGAGAACTGACATGACCGAGGAGACCACCCAGTTCCCCATCCTTTCCTGCGAGGGAATGTCCTGCACGATTGCGGCGAGACCTGCCCCTTTACAGGTGCTGCACGATATTAATTTCTCGGTTTCCCGGCGCAAGACACTCGGCATTGTCGGTGAATCCGGTGCTGGGAAATCCATGTTGATCAAGTCGATCATGGGCATTGCTCCGACACCGGTACGGGTTGAAGGACGCATCCTTCTCGATGGTATCGATCTTTCGACACTGAAGCCCAAGGCCCGGAGCCAGTTGATCGGTCGCAAGGTCGGCATCGTCTTTCAAAACCCGATGACGTCGCTCAACCCCTTCGCCAGTGTCGGACGGCAGATCGAAGAGGCGGGCCGTTTCCATCTTGACCTCACCAGGACGCAGGCGCGCGAAAGGGCAACAGAGCTTCTTCGTGTTGTCGGCATTGCCGACGCCAAGGACTGCTACGATTATTTTCCGCATCAGTTCTCCGGTGGCATGAAGCAGCGCATCATGATTGCCACGGCCCTGATGTGCCGCCCCGATCTTTTGATTGCCGATGAAGCCACCACGGCGCTGGATGTGACCGTGCAGAAGGAGGTGCTCGACCTTCTGCAAATCCTTCAGGAAGAACGGCAGATGTCGATGATCCTGGTCTCCCACAATCTCGGCGTGATGGCCGGGCGCACCGATCATATTCTGGTACTCTACGGTGGGCACATCGTGGAGACAGGCCCAACGGCAGAGGTGTTCCGCAACCCGCGCCATCCCTATACCGGCGCACTTCTTTCGGCGATGCCGCGGATGGACCAACCCGCCCATGCACGTCTCGAAACGATACCCGGCCAACCACCCAGCCTGTCCAATCAGCCCAGGGGCTGCCCGTTTGCGCCCCGTTGTCCATCTGCGCAAGGGCTTTGCCATAACGACATGCCTCTGATGAGCAGAGAAGGTGACCATCGCTTTGCCTGTCATTTTCCGCTGACCGAGACCTCTGTGTCAAAGGAGGTTTCTCATGGCTAATCCCCTCTTGGCCGTCTCGGGCCTGTCCGTCGATTTCTCGCGGGGCGGCAAGATCATGAGGGCCGTCGATGACGTTTCCTTCTCCCTGGCACCGGGTGAAGTGCTCGGTCTTGTCGGCGAGAGCGGCAGTGGCAAAACCACGATCGGTAGGGCGCTGCTCAGACTATTGCCGCAGACCGACACGAAATGGTCCGGCACGATGTTGTATCAGGGCACAGACCTTGCAAAACTTTCCAGAGGCGAGATGCGGCGTATGCGCAGCAAGCTGCAAATGATTTTCCAGGATCCACTCTCCTCCTTCAACCCGCGTCGCCGCCTCGAAGACATTGTCGCCGAGGGATTGGTCATTCAGGGCGTCCCAAAACCGGAGCGCGAAAAGCGGGTCCGGGCCGCCCTGAATGATGTCGGGTTCGATCTCGACGCCGTTGCAGGCCGCACCCCGCACCAGTTTTCGGGCGGCCAGTGCCAGCGCATTGCCATTGCCCGCGCACTTGCCGTCGAGCCGGAACTGATCGTGTGCGACGAGCCGGTAGCATCCCTGGACGTGTCCGTTCAGGCGCAGGTGATCAACCTGTTGCAGGATATTCGAGAAACCCGCAAACTTTCCCTGATTTTCATCTCCCACGACCTGGCCGTGGTGAAAAACGTCAGCGACCGCGTGGCTGTGCTTTATCGCGGAAAAACAGTCGAGATCGGCGCAGGCGAGGCGCTTTATGCACTGCCCGCCCATCCCTATACGCGCACCTTGCTGGAGGCCGTGCCGGTTGTCGATGCCAGCCGCAAAGTGGTGCCGGACCGCAACAGGATCGACGTGCCATCGAGAAACCAGCCCCTGAGCGGCTGCGCTTTCAGAACCCGATGCCCAAGAGCCGCCGACATCTGTGCAAGCCACGAGCCGGTGCTGCGCCTAGCCTCGGGCGGCCAGATGGTCGCCTGTCACCACCCGCATGACAAGCCGATATCCGGTCCTTTTGCGGCATCGGCGCAAGGAGGTGACGATGCAGACGGCAGATGAATTTGCAACGCGTGCCTGGACCGCCATGGGCGATCTCTATCGCAGGCCAGACGTCTCGCAGCTCTGCGTCGGCTTGCAGGAGACATACAGCGTCGATGTGCCATTGCTTCTGTTTCTGCTTCATGCCGAGCAAAACAGAATGGGAGTAGTCACCGATGATTTCACTAAATTTCTGGCGAATGCTCATGCATGGCGTGAAGATGCTGTCAAACCGCTGCGAACCATACGTCATTCCATGAAGGGCCGCTATGCGGAGCAGGACGAGATTGATCTCCGTGACGCAGTTAAGGCATTGGAGCTCAAAGCCGAACAAATCCATGTCTCACGCCTCGCCCGCAGTTTCATGGCACATGCGAAACCGATGGCGGCGAGCGGTATGAGTGCCGCTTACCTGCACAATTGCCGCGTCCCAGCGGATGCGTGCGAAACAGCACTGGCAGTCTTAAACGCCACCGCCGACGACCCTCATTTTCAAGATCATGATGAAGGACCTAACGGATATGCCTGATTTCGACAGAGTGGTATGCGGAACCCTCGTGACCGAGGACGGGATCACCGAAAACGGCTTTGTGGCCATTCGCGACGGTGTCATTGCCGCCCTAGGCAGCGGCGCGGCGCCTGCGGCCAGACAGACCGATGATTTCGGCACGGCCCTCATCCTGCCCGGCATCATCGATGGGCAGGTGCATTCCCGCTCGCAAAAGGACCAAGAGGACTTCATCTGGTCCACGCGCTCGGCCGCCGCAGGCGGCGTCACCACCATTGTCGACATGCCCTATGATGCTGGCGGCAAGCTGATCTGCACGGCAGAGCTTCTGAAAGAAAAGGCGGAAAGTGCCGCCGAGCAGGCGCGTGTGGATTTTGCTCTCTACGGAACAATTCGCCCCTCCGACGGCCCGAAGCATATCGCGCAAATAGCGGATGCAGGCGCGGCAGGCTTCAAATTCTCAACCTTCGAGACAGATCCGAACCGCTTTCCACGCATTCCCACACCGCTGCTCTATGCCGCCTTTGCCGAAGTGGCAAAGACCGGGTTGATTGCCGGTATTCACAACGAGAATGATGAATGCGTCAAGGTCTGGAGCGAGGCGGTAAAAGCGACAGGTCGCACCGACTATCTGACCCATGGACAATCCCGTCCGCCCATTGCCGAGACGCTGGCCATTGCCGAAGTCTACGAGATTGCCGCTGCCACCGGATGTCCGGCCCATATCGTCCACTGCTCGGTGGGGCGCGGTTATGAACTTGCACAGGCCTACCGCGCTCAAGGGGTGGACGCGACCATAGAGGCCTGCATCCATTACCTCGTTTGCAGCGAAGAGGAAGATGTTTCCCGACTGCTTGGCCGCGCCAAATGCAACCCGCCCATCCGCTCGAGCCAGGAGCGTGAAAAGCTCTGGCAGCATCTGGCGGCAGGCCATGTCACCATCGTCTCGACCGACCATGTCTCATGGAGCCTTGCGGCAAAATCCTCGAAAGTGATGCTGGAAAACGCCTCCGGCATGCCGGGTCTCGAGGTGCTGGCAAGCCTGCTTCTGGATGGGCTGACGGATCGCGGCCTTCCCTTGACCCATGCGGCAAAACTGCTCTGCGGCAATCCGGCCAGGCTGTTTCGCCTGACGGCGCAAAAGGGTGCCCTCGCCATCGGGCTGGACGCCGATCTTGCCGTCTTTGCAGAGCGGCCACGCCTCTACGATGCCGCCGCCAGCGGCCACAATGTGGTGGGCTGGAGCCCCTATGAGGGCAAACGCATCCGCCATGCGGCGGTTGCCACCTTCCTGCGCGGCGAGATGATTTATGACGGCAAGGATGTTCTGGCCGCTCCCGGAACGGGCCGCTTTGTCAAGCCAACCCGCACCACTGCAAGGGCCGCGTGATCCGATGGCCAATATGCAATCCATTCCCACCGTCGACCGCGCGCGTCTGCAAGCCGATTTCAATGCGCTGGCAGACCTCACGGAGCCGGGCCGTCCCTGGACGCGCCGTTCCTTTACGCCCCTGTTTCTAGAAGGTAGAGCCTATCTAAAGGGTCGCTTTGAGGAGGAAGGGTTGCATGTGCGCATCGATGCCGCCGGGAATCTCATCGGTCGTTGGGGGGTCGAAAACCCGCATGCACCCGTCTTGATGACCGGCTCTCACAGCGACACTGTACCGAGTGGCGGGCGGTTCGACGGCATTGCCGGGATCGTGTCCGGCCTTGCCGCCCTCCGGGCCTTGCGGATGGCCGGTTACAGACCGCAACATGCCCTTGAATTGGTGGACTTTCTGGCCGAGGAACCGAGCGAGTGGGGCCTGTCCTGCATCGGCAGCCGGGGCATGGCGGGGGCATTGACGCCGCAGCACCTCGCCTTGACGGGGCCGGATGGGGAGCGCTTGAAGTCGGCCGTAAACCGGATTGGCGGCGATGTCGCTGAGCTTTCCAGCGCGCGGCGCACTGACATTGCCGGCTATCTGGAAATCCATATTGAGCAGGGCCCCGTGCTCGAGGCACGGCAAATCCCGATTGGCATTGTCACTGCCATCGCCGGTATTGGTCGTGTGAGAGTGCGTCTTGAGGGCATTGCGGGCCATGCCGGGACTTCGCCCATGGACATGCGCGCCGATGCCGCCCTTGCCATGGCCCGGTTTGCCCTTGCCGTACGCGATGCCGCCTGTGCAGCACAAGGAACTGGCCATTTCACCGCCACAATCGGCGTTCTGACCATAGAGCCGGGTGGTGCCAATGTCATTCCGGGAGCCTCGGAAGCCATTGTGGATATCCGCGCCGAGGATGATGGCCTGATGGACGGGTTTATCGACACACTTGAAGCCCTGGCACAGCAGGCCGCTGATGATGAGAAATGCCGGGTTGTCCGGTTCGAGCGCGTGAGCAAAACCCGCGCGGTCGCCTGCGATCCATCGCTCCGGGATGTGCTGGACGCGGCCGCCCGCGACCTCAACCTGCCAACCCTGTCGCTTGCCTCCGGTGCTGGCCATGATGCGGCCTTCATGGCGGAGATTACCAAATCAGCAATGATCTTTGTGCCGTCGCGCGATGGCAAAAGCCACACCCCAGATGAGTGGACCGACAACGAAGCGATTGCCCTTGCCGCCGATGTGCTTCTTCGCGCCCTTGTCCACCTGGACAGCACGACGCCCTAACCTCCGATGCCGCGGTGCCGGATAACCCAAGCAATTCTGAATGAAGGACTGACTAATGACCACGATTATTCTAGACGGCGACAGCCTGACCATCGAACAAACGGTGCAGATTGCCCGAAAAAATGCACAGGTGGAAATTGCCGGCGCAGCGCGGGCAGAAATTGTCAAGAAACGCGCCTATATCGAAGAAAACTGGCTGACGGAAAATGCCCCGCCAACCTATGGCTTCAATACCGGTGTGGGCAAGCTCAAGGATTACAAGATCAATCAGGCCGACAACGAGCAGTTTCAGCTCAATATCGTGCTCTCCCATTGCTCCGGTATCGGTGAGCCTGCGTCCGAGGACATCGTTCGCGCCATGATGGCCGTGCGGATCAATGCGTTTTGCGTTGGCGTGTCCGGCCTTCGCATCGAAGTGGTCGATCGCCTCGTTAAGATGCTCAACAGCGGCGTTCATCCGGTGGTGCCCATCCAGGGCTCCGTCGGAGCGTCAGGCGATCTGGCGCCGCTCGCCCACATGGTCTCCGTGCTAATCGGCTATGAGGAGGCGGAAGCTTTCTACAAGGGTGAGCGCATGCCGGCGCCAAAGGCCCTTGAACTGGCGGGCATCAGTCCGGTGTCCTTCGAACTGAAAGCCAAGGATTGCCTTGCTTTGATCAACGGTAACAGCCTGTGCGCGGGCATGGGCGCCTTGACGCTCTACGATGCCGAAGCCCTGATGAAAACCGCAGACGCCATCGGGGCGCTCAGTCTCGAAGCCATTCGCGGTGAGCAGGCCGCCTACGACGCTCGTATTCACGAGGTGCGCAAACAGCCGGGGCAGATCGCAACGGCTGCAAACGTCCGCCGCATGGTGGAAGGCTCACGCCGGGCATCGGAATCGGCCCGCGCCGTTCATCTTGAAGACGATATTCTGCACCCGACCTATCATCCGCGCGTCCAGGACCAATATTCCTTCCGCTGCCTGCCACAGGTGCATGGCAGCTGCCGCGATCAGCTTGACCATGCAAAGACAATTTTGACACGTGAATTGAATGCTGCAACCGACAATCCGCTGGTGTTCTGGAATGAAAACGGCGCTCTGGAATTTCTCTCGGGCGGCAATTTTCATTGCGAACCGATCGGCTTTGCCATGGATATTCTGGCCATCGCCCTGATTGAAATGGGCAATATTTCCGAGCGTCGCCTGTTTGCGCTGTGCGATACGACGCTAAATTATGGCCTGCCGCCAAACCTTGCCGGAAAGCCAATCGGGCTTAACTACGGTTACGGTATCATCTCGACGGCGGCCGCCGCCGTGGCGTCAGAAAACAAGACACTTGCCTTCCCGGCGGTTGCCGATACCATTCCCACCAAAAGCAGTCAGGAAGACCACGTCTCCATGGCGGCCTGGTCCTGCCGCAAGGCCCAGCAGGTGCTGGATAACCTGCCCAAGATAATCGGCGTCGAGTGCCTGCTGGCCACCAAAGCGATTTTCCTCACCCGACATGCCTTGGGTAACTTCAAGCTGGGACGCGGAACACAAGCGCTTTACGACGCCCTGGTTGCCGTTATTCCGTTGCAGGACGGCGACGGCTATATGCAAAAGCAGATAAAGCCCGCCCTTGCCATGGTGAGCGAGGGTAAAGTCCTAGATGTCGTGGAGTCAACAATCGGCCCGCTTCATTGAAGCGATAGGAAAAACACGCTCAATCATTCTGCCGAATGCCGACCTGATGACCAGTCCGCGGCAATCAGATTTTCGCTGCCATCACGAATGTCGGAGCGAAGTTCTTTTTAAAGGGAAAGTCGGCATTCGTCAGCCTTGGATGTAGCATCTTCGAAACAAGCACGATCGAAACGTAGCTTTCCTTTGTTTATGACCAAACCATCGACAGAATACATTTCCTTCGCGTTCTTGAAGGCCTGGATGTAGAGGTGGCGGCTGCCCAGTTGATATTCAGCAGGCACGGCGTCAACGACATCCTCGGCGAAGCTTAAGGCGGCAGTGAACCCAAAAGCCGTCGAGCTGGTCATCAGTTCCGCTTTTTACTACATGCGTGAGCACGCCGACACGGAAAAGAAAGCAGCCGTTCATCAACATCGTGCATCAGTCATCCAGAAGGTGTGATCGGCAAGACTCCAGGCCACCAGTCGGCATCACTCGAAGTTTACGGCCGCATCGCCCGTATCCTGGCTGCGATGGAGGTGGCGACAATCATGGAGAAGCCGTTCGAGGCGCTAAAGCGGCACGATTATCTCGAGAAGTTTCGCGCTGTCCCATCGAGCATCAGGTTAAACGCAAACGCCCTCTGTGCTGGAGGGTTTGGGATCGTTGTGGCTTGTTGATTTTGGTTG
>UCJU01000060.1 GCA_900472925.1 Hyphomicrobiales bacterium | reverse complement strand
GATGCCGACGGCAAGCGAGATCGCGCAGAGATAACCGATGAACACGCGTATCTGCTGGTCGTGCAGAATGTCCATGCGCCCGCGCAAAGCCAGCAGGATCATGACGGAGAAGGGCAGGCTGCCGAGAATGAGGAAGAATGTCGCGATCCACAGCAGCGCGGCATTATCACCGAAGAAGGCAAAGGATGCGTCGTGGGTGGAAAAGCCGCCGGTTGCGACGGCTGACATGGCATGATTCAGCGCATCGAAATGCGTCATACCTGCGAAATCGAACGCAATGGTGCAGGCGAGCGTCATGACCACGTAAATCCCGACGAATGCCTTGGTGAAACTGGCCAGCCGCGCGAAAGGCCGGTCATTGGCGGTATCTGACGATTCCATGCGGAAGAATGTCATGCCGCCGACGCGCAGCAGCGGCAGAATGAAGAGACCGAGCGCAACGATACCGATGCCGCCGAGCCAGCAGAGCAGCGACCGCCAGATGAGAATGCCCTGCGGTGCCTTATCCAGCCCGGAAATCGCGGTGGAGCCGGTGGTCGTGATGGCGGATACGGATTCGAACATGGCTTGCCCGAAACTCAGGTTGAGTTCCGAGAGATAGAGCGGCACGGCGCCGATCAGCGAGAAGACCAGCCACAGCACATTGACCAGGAGGAAGCCGAACCGTCTATTGAAGGTGGGCATCGGTGCGCGCGTGGCGAAGGCGCACGCCAGCGCCAGCCCACCGCACATGAAGCCGGATATGGCAAACACCGCCCAGTCACTATTGCCATAATAGAGATCTGTCATGGCGGGAATGAACATCGCCGTCGCCATGTAGAGCCCGAATATCGAAGCGATATAGAGGACCGCGCGCAGAAGGTTGCTGTTCAATAAATGGAACCTTGATCGAGTGAAGCGTACCGCAGTTGCGCAAAGAGTCTTTGTGTCGGGCCTTTTCCTATGGCATAGCGGGTGCCATCTTGAAATTCAATGGATTGAAAATCGTGGATAAATTGCTTGTAGAAGCCGCACGGCGGGAAGTTCGGGAATTGTTTCCCGAAACGCCGTTGCAGTTGAATGAACATCTGAGCCGCCGGTATGGAGCCGAGATTTGGCTGAAGCGTGAAGACCTCACGCCGGTTCGTTCCTACAAGATTAGAGGCGCGTTTAACTTTCTGCGCAAGGCCGTTTCCACCACTGGCAAGGAGAAGATTTTCGTCTGCGCATCCGCTGGCAATCACGCCCAGGGCTTTGCCTTCGCCTGCCGCCACTTCGGTGTGCATGGCGTCGTGTTCATGCCGGTGACGACCCCGCAGCAGAAGATCGACAAGACCCGCATCTTTGGCGGTGAGTTCATCAAGATCAAACTGGTGGGCGATATTTTCGACCAGTGCTATGCGGCTGCCCGCGCTTACGTGGAAGAAACCGACGCCTATTTGGTGCCGCCTTTCGACCACAAGGACATCATTGAGGGGCAGGCGACTGTTGCTGCCGAAATCATTGACCAGTTGCCGGATGATAAGGCCCCCGATCTGGTGATCATGCCGGTTGGCGGCGGTGGACTGTCTGCCGGGCTCACAGGCTTTTTTGCGGACAAGGTTGCGAGTGGCAACTTCATTTTTTGCGAGCCGTCGGGTGCGCCAAGTTTGAAGACGAGCCTTACGGAGGGCAGGGCCGTCACGCTCTCCAAGATCGATAATTTCGTCGATGGTGCCGCAGTGGCGCGTATCGGAGATCTGAATTTCGAGGCGTTGAAGCATTTTCCGCCGGAGCAGGTTCAGCTCATTGCTGAAAATGCGATCTGCGTGACGATCATCGATATGCTCAATCTGGAAGGCGTGGTGCTCGAGCCTGCCGGTGCGCTGTCAATTGCAGCGCTTGAGGAGTTGGGTCGTGAACGGCTGGAAGGCAAGCGCGTGGTTTGCGTCGTCTCCGGTGGTAATTTCGACTTCGACCGACTGCCGGATGTGAAAGAGCGTGCCATGCGTTATGCTGGCGTGAAGAAATATTTCATTCTGCGCCTGCCGCAGCGTCCAGGTGCCTTGCGCGATTTCCTCAATCTTCTTGGACCCGATGATGACGTTGCGCGTTTTGAGTATCTGAAGAAGTCCGCACGCAACTTCGGCTCGATTCTGATCGGTATCGAAACCACGGAACCTCAAAATTTCCAGGGGTTGTTCGAGCGGTTCGAAGCCGCCGGTCTGGGTTACGAGGACATCACCGAAAACGACATCCTCGCCAATCTGATCATCTGATTTCGGACAAGACAACAGGACGGTAAAACAATGGCTTCATTCTTCTCGAAACTCTTTTCCGGCTTCGGCTCCGCATCCGATGACGCTCCTAAAAAAGCAGAAACGTCGGAAGCGCATCCCTACAAGGATTTCGTGATCTTTGCGACGCCGTTGAAAGAGGGAAGCCAATTCCGTCTGGCCGGGCGCATCGAAAAAAAGGTGGGCGAGGAAACGCTTGCGCATGAATTCGTGCGGGCCGACGTGTTTACCAACATGGACGACGCCGTCGAATGCACAGTTCGCAAAGCGAAACTGATCATCGACCAGAGCGGGGCTTCGCTGTTCAGCGACAAAAAATAACGGCCGCGAGAACCTCGCAGCCGTTAAGAGAAGGATGAAGGCGGCGCTTTGAAAGCGCCGCTTTTTTCATTAGGCAGCCTTGGCCAGCTCTTCGACCTTGGCATTTGCAGACGCAATGGCCTTTTCGGCAGCTTCCGGACCAAAGGCCAGGCCTTCGATGCGAACGACTTCAACGTCGGTCATGCCCATGAAGCCAAGAACGCTCTTCAGGTAGGGAACAGCGTGTTCCAGAGGCGCTGCTGGGCCTTCCGAGTAAACGCCGGCAGACGACAGAACGATGTAGACCTTCTTGCCGGTTGCAAGGCCAACAGGACCGGATTCGGTGTAGGTGAAGGTCAGGCCAGCGCGGGCGACCACGTCGATCCAGGACTTGAGGCCGGAGTAGATGTTGAAGTTGATGAGGCCCGTGCCGATCACGATGGTGTCGGCTGCAAGCAGTTCTGCTACACGCTCGTCAGAATTCTTGGCCGCTGCAGCTTCTTCAGCGTTGCGGTCAGCCGGTGCCTTGCGGATGGCGGATGTGGTGACGGTGTCGAGATGCGGGATCGGGTTCTGGCCGAGATCGAGATGCGTGATCGTGCCGTTCGTCTGTGCCTGAAGCTTGGCGGCAAGCTCGCCAGCGAACTTGTTCGACAATGATTCTTCAGCGCGTGGGCTCGAGGTAATCAGGAGAATCTTCGACATTTGAAATATCCTTTTTTTCAACTCTAGGCGTTCAGACGGGCAGAGCGGCCCGATGGTTGCCGTTTATATCATTCAATGTTGTCATCTAGAAAACTGTGATAATCTTGAAGTGACCTATCGATGAAGTGGATGGACGATGGAAGCTAATCCTACCCTGGACCAGTTGCAGGTGTTTTTGAGTGTTGCCGAAACCGGCAGCTTCTCTGCTGCTTCAAGAGCTTTGAACCGGGCGCAATCGGTCGTCAGTTACACGATTGCCAATCTCGAAGCACAGCTTGAAGTAACGCTGTTCGAGAGAAATGGCGTGCGCCAGCCGAAACTGACGGCAGAAGGTGCTGCGATGCTGGAACATGCCCGGCGCATCGTCGCCGGGCTTCAGGATATGCGCGCCCGGGCAAAGGGATTGAAGCAGGGGCTGGAAGCGGAGGTCAATCTCGCCATCAGCACCATGGTACCTGCCGAGGCCGTGGTTTTCGTTTTGCGTAATTTCAGGGACCATTTTCCCACCGTCTCCCTCAATCTGAATGTGGGGGAGCTTGGCATGGTCATGGATATGGTGCTGAACCGTAAGGCAGGCATCGGTATTGGCGGCGCGATGTTCCATCAGGATGATGGTTTGATCATCGACAAGGTTGGCCATTCCTTCATGGTGCCCGTCGCTGCCGCCGACCATCCGCTTGCTTTGCTGGATCGACCTTTGACACTCGCGGATGTCCGCGAAGAGGTGCAGCTAGTCGTGACAGACGCATCCGGGTTGACCAAAGGCCGGGATTTCAATGTTTTATCGTACAAAAAATGGCGCGTGAGTGACATCACGACCAAATATCAGCTCATCAGGGGCGGGCTGGGCTGGGGTGGTCTTCCGGCATCGGTCGTTCGCAACGACATTATCAACGGCGTGTTGAAGGCGCTAAAACTGGATGCATATGAAGGCGGAGAGTATGGGCTCTACGCCCTGCGCAAGTCCGACACACCAGCGGGCCCAGCGGCGCAGTGGTTGATCGATGCGTTCCATCAATGCCTGTCGCAGTGCCCGAACCACAAGAATTTCCTGGCGGATTTCGAACCGGGCCATGATGCAGTGCTACGGGATGCAGCAGAGTAAGACGATAACACTCTGATCTCTATAAAATCCGTACCGTACCGAACCGTACTGTTTTGCTGCAAGGTGACAGTGACAGGCAGCTGGCTTTCGCGTAGAAAGCTTTCAAAAGCGAAGGTGTGAGCAGACTGCATCGCGCACGCGCCTTCATATGGAAAACATCGAGGAATAAGCCCATGCCAGTTTATCGCTCTAGAACGACAACCCACGGCCGCAACATGGCCGGTGCGCGTGGCCTTTGGCGCGCGACCGGCATGAAAGACGGCGATTTTGGCAAGCCGATCATCGCAGTCGTCAACTCTTTCACACAGTTCGTCCCGGGCCACGTCCATCTGAAGGATCTCGGTCAGTTGGTGGCGCGCGAAATCGAAGCCGCTGGCGGCGTTGCCAAGGAATTCAACACCATCGCAGTCGATGACGGCATCGCCATGGGTCACGATGGCATGCTCTACTCGCTGCCATCGCGTGAGATCATTTCCGACTCTGTCGAATACATGGTCAATGCGCACTGTGCAGATGCGATGGTGTGCATTTCCAACTGCGACAAGATCACCCCCGGCATGCTG
This sequence comes from Hyphomicrobiales bacterium, assembly GCA_900472925.1. Lineage (GTDB taxonomy): Bacteria > Pseudomonadota > Alphaproteobacteria > Rhizobiales > Rhizobiaceae > Agrobacterium. The sequence continues at coordinate 1,498 of UCJU01000060.1, read as the reverse complement.
AGTGCCGCCATGCGCCTCAACATCCCTGCCGTTTTCGTGTCGGGCGGTCCGATGGAAGCGGGCAAAGTTGTGCTGCACGGCAAAACCGTTGCGCTCGATCTCGTGGACGCGATGGTTGCGGCTGCCGATGACAAGATGACCGATGAGGAAGTGGACACCATCGAGCGTGCCGCATGTCCGACCTGCGGATCGTGCTCCGGCATGTTCACGGCCAATTCGATGAACTGTTTGACGGAAGCTCTGGGTCTGGCCTTGCCCGGCAACGGTTCCACGCTTGCCACCCACTCGGATCGCAAGCGCCTGTTCGTTGAGGCCGGCCATCTGATCGTCGATCTGGCGCGGCGCCATTACGAGCAGGATGATTACACCATCCTGCCACGTTCTATTGCCACAAAGGCCGCGTTCGAAAACGCGATTGCACTCGATATCGCCATGGGTGGTTCCACCAACACCGTGCTGCATATTCTGGCGGCCGCGCACGAAGGCGATGTCGATTTTACGATGGAAGACATCGACCGGATGTCGCGCCGCGTGCCATGCCTCTCCAAGGTCGCGCCTGCCAAGAGTGACGTGCACATGGAAGACGTTCACCGCGCAGGCGGCATCATGCGTATTTTGGGCGAACTGGAACGCGGCGGATTGATCAATACGGATTGCTACACCGTCCACGAAGCGACCCTCGGCGACGCCATCAACCGTTGGGACATCACCCGCACCAACAGCGAAAGCGTGCGTCAGTTCTTCAAGGCTGCCCCTGGCGGCGTACCGACGCAGGTTGCCTTCAGCCAGTCCTCGCGGTGGGACGAGCTGGATACGGACAGTGAAAACGGCGTTATCCGCTCGGTTGAAAAGCCGTTCTCAAAGGATGGCGGTCTGGCCGTTCTTTACGGCAACATCGCGCTGGACGGTTGCATCGTGAAGACTGCAGGTGTGGACGAATCCATTCTGAAATTCAACGGCACCGCCGTTGTCTACGAAAGCCAGGACGCAGCCGTGAAGGGTATTCTGTCCAACGACGTCAAGGCTGGCGATGTCGTCGTCATCAGATATGAAGGCCCTAAGGGCGGCCCCGGCATGCAGGAAATGCTGTATCCGACCAGCTATCTGAAATCCAAGGGTCTCGGCAAAGCCTGCGCGCTGATTACCGATGGTCGCTTCTCCGGCGGCACCTCCGGCCTCTCCATTGGCCACGCTTCCCCGGAAGCCGCCCAAGGCGGTGCCATCGGCCTCGTGCGTCAGGGTGACACCATCGAGATCGACATTCCGAACCGGACGATCAACCTCAAGGTTTCAGATGCGGAACTCGCAGCACGCCGCGCAGAGCAGGACCAGTTAGGCTGGAAGCCAGCAGAGCAGCGCAAGCGCAATGTCACGACGGCACTGAAGGCTTATGCGGCGTTTGCTTCGAGTGCGGATAAAGGCGCTGTTCGCATTTTGCCAGAATAAGTCTCAACACTCGACGTTATCCTCGGGTTGGTCCCGAGGATAACGTCGAGTG
>UCJU01000047.1 GCA_900472925.1 Hyphomicrobiales bacterium | reverse complement strand
AGATTTCCCGAGCCAGCTCTGCTTTCTATCTTTGGATTGTGACTGTCCCAAAGGGCAAAGCTTGCACGCCTGTAAAGCGGGAGATCCTGTTGGAATATTTATGGGCCTTCACAAGAGGGGAATCCGGATGAACCAAGGTGGCAAAGTCAGTCAAAGTGTACCATTTTTCGGCCCATTATTGCGAAAGAAAGTGGCCTTGGTAAGCATACCTTCAACCCGCGCTTAGCAAGGATTTGAATTCTTCGTGAAAATCTACTGATGCGCTCCTGCATTCAGATAGTGCATCCGGATATACACGAGCAAGTTTGCTATATCTCCGCCAGTCGCGGACATCGCACAGTGGGACAGAATGTTTCAGACCATAGAATTTCGACGAAAACGGAAATGCCACGACTTTTCGTTTTAGTAGAGTAGCCCAGTATGCTCCGTGAAAGCTACTTGTCAATACTAATCTACTTGAGCCAAGTGTCTCTATGACCTCTTCAAATGGAGTATAATTGTCAATTATCTTAATATCGGGGGGGAGAATGCTCATTTCGAACTCTCCCAAAACCATCTCAACATGTTTATATAACACAACGTTGCGCTTTATATCGAAGGAATTATCAAAAATAGGATCCATGCACGAGACGCACGGCGCCCATTTGTAAGTATCACTCACATCCCGCAAGCCAACAAGGTCATAATTGTAAGGCAGAAGATCGACATGGCGACGCATCTGTGACCAGCCTCCCACCCAGTAATGATTGTGACCCGCGCCCCAGAGAACTAGACGCTGACTCGCACGACGCCTAGCATACGTCTCAGCAAGGGCTCCCTCGAAGAAATCGATGTCTAATAGACCACCACCACCAATTACAATACACTCAGCATCATTAAAACTTCTCTCCCAAGACTCTCTTGAGCTCTCATCCTGGCAATCTAACAGATCGTGTTTCCAGACAGTCCAACCCTTATTACTGAAGTAGTCGAATGGCGATGTCTTGATATCGCCTACGTTACTGGTATTTCTCCTGTGCAGATTAAGTATACGAGTCATTTAAGGTGCTCACAGTGCAAATTCAGAGACATCTGATGCTAGACCGTAGAACGCAAGGTCATTTGCGATAAGGGCATCGACCAACTCGCGTCTCCTCCCAGAAATGTGCGGTGTTGGACTGTCAGTGATGAAATGTTTGATGAAGTCTGTTTCTTCCCATCCCACTATTTTTTCATTAAGGCTCCGCGCAAACTCCCCACAGAAGGCGACCCTAGCGCCGTGCGATCTCTCACCTAGTAGTGCCATTATTCGCCAGTAGAAATAATGTTTTGGCGCCATCCAATTGTAGTATATATCCCAATACTGGTCTGGAAAGGCAGATCGGTGACGGCAAAGGTGTTCGAATGCAGAGAACACCTCAAGATTTCTCCCGATGTTCTTTCGAGCCGTAGACAATATAGAGTCTGGCCTTTGTACGTAATTATACGTTGGTTCGCTAACAAAACCAATATTCTTTGAAGCTGCAATTAGAGCGGGTGTGAGAGAAAAATCTTCGAACCATCCTAAGGAATAACGTGCCAAGTCGTTTTTTGTAAAAGACTCTGTCGCATACATTTTATTCCAAGCATAACATTCGTAATTAGATACCAGCGCGTGTTTTACTGAATCCGACTCGTTCCAAAATTTTCCAAGCTCACGGGTTTCGATCAAACGCCCGTCTGGTGTTGTAAGTTTAAAGTCACAGATTGCTAGATCGTGTCCGTACCGAAATTGCGCCTCCAACTTAGACACGTGGCATACATCGAGATAGTCGTCGCTGTCGACAAACGTCACAAGGTCGGAGTCTAGGTGGGGAATCGCAAAATTTCTAGCGTCGCCGAGCCCCCCATTTTTTTTCTTCAAGTACTTAAAACGTACATCCGATTTGGCCATTGCCTCTGCAACGGCACCACTGTTGTCAGTGGAGCCGTCGTCTACTAATAACACCTCAATATGCTTATGGTCTTGAGATTGTATCGAAAGTAGGCACTTTGGTAAATATTTTTCAACATTGTATATTGGTACAACGATGCTGACTTTAAGCGCGCCTTTACTTATTATACGACTGAAATTAAAATTGGTGTCTGGTCTTCTCTCTACGGTGTCTGCAACTTTCACCAATTTCGTTTTAGACTTCAGGTGCCATTTTGAAACTGATGCGAGCGGGTTTGCCGCTGCTACTGCATCTTGAACATGACGCTTTGAAACTGTCTCTCCAGCCATGATACTTTTCTTAAGTTCTTCAAATCGCTCCATATTGGGGAGCTCGCTTATCACTGGGAAAGCAGTTTCGGCATTTTTCAGGAAATAGAACGCCCAGTCATCCTCTAAGCCGTTACGTTGCTGATCTCGTTGACGTATTATGGCTTCGTTTTCCCTGGCCCAGCGAGCGGCTATATCGACGAGGCCATCCTTGTAGGAAACGCTGTGATCGGCTACCCATCCACCGTAGTACATGTGCTCAGCAACACATTCGTTGTCGTTAAAGTTAGTCGTAAATACGTTCTCCGACTCAACGAGGTTATTTTCTCCGATTACTTGACGGCTCCCGTCTAGACGTAGGTTATACTCTGTCACCAGAGCCCACGTCACGATTACTGGCATTGGCGTTAGGTCGAGATCGTCGCCCCTATAAAGGTCACGATTTTTATAGATATCAAGTAAGCGTCCAATGAGAGGGTTTCGGGGGGCAGACATAAGGAAGTGAGGTCCGACGGCAAAAAAGTTTTCCCACGTTAGGACTGCGTCGTACCCAAGATATTTTTCTACTGAACGATAAAATGCCACGTCACCATCGGCATAGATGCCGCCGTGCTCATAAAGCGCTTTCAGCCTTATGTAGTCGGTTGCAAACGCCCATTTTTTTTCTGACAAAGACTGCCTAAAAAACCTCGTCTCGTCCCCGTCAAGATCGTCGATAGTCCACCTCTTGATCTCGAAGCTTGGATTTTGCGCGGAAAAGCTTCTTTCTCCTAGAGCAAGTGGTGGAGGAACCTCATCTCTACTCAGCCAGACAGTGTGAAATAGCCTCGGTATTTTCTCGACCATCCTATCACTGCGAATCTCTCCTGGGTGCACGGCCCGTTTGCCCAGTTTGCGAGTTTTTTCTCTGTGCAATATTGGGTTCTCATCCGAAACTAAAAGAAGAGGATGGTGTTTTAAATAACCAGAGGTTGAAAATGTGCCACTCGGATCGCGACGTTCTTTTGCACCATACATGTAGTAGTGCAATGCGGGGTCCATGCCAGCTTCCGCCACGTCTGGATAACTCGTCAGGTACCACTTTGCATCGAAGGCATCGCTAGCTCTTATGATTTCAAGGAATGCATTTGTTTTTCTGTTTTCCGTGTTCCACAATTTCATGTCAGGTATAACTCCAGTGGTCTCGTGGCCAAGTTCGCGTCAAACCGCTCAGGAACTTGTAGGAGGATACGGCTATTAATGTTTACCGTCTTTGAAGCGATTATTGTAAGGGCCTATTAACCGGGAGAGATATTTTCGTCAATGTCGCGAACATATATACGAGGGGCTAAGGTTGGCGACGGGTTCGAATGACTATTAATTAACTTATGACGATCATCACTGATATTCCCCGTAATGGCAGTGCGGTACTTAAGCTAAATTCGAGATTTCAACGCTATCCAACTTTACGATATAGAGTTGCGATCGCAGTTCGGGTTTGGCGTTGGCACATAATATAGAACTTTCGGCAGTTAGGAGCGGTCGTGAAAATTTTAATTTGTAAGGCAACAGATCTCTATCGCTTCATTTCGTCTAGATTTGGCAAGAATGAATATATAAAAAATGGCCGGAAGCGATTTGTGGTAATCAATGTCCACATTGATTATGAGAGCAACGACCTGACAGACTACACAGACACCCACCGCCAGTACTGCGCGCGATTTGATTACCAATATATTCAAATCACTAAAAATCTTTTGCTTAGCGCATTGCCAACTTGGTCAAAACATGTAGCGGCGCTAGATAACGTTGACAAGTGCGACGGGCTGATGATCATCGACTCGGATGCGGAAATACTTGAGACCTGCCCACCATTTCACGAATTACTGAATTCGAACCAACCTTATGATCTGTTCTTCGCTTTCGGTCATTCTTTTCGGCCTAACGCAGGCGTAATTCTGCTCAGGGGTATGGCAAAGACATCAGTGCTGTTCCTGAAGACGCTTCTGGAAGAACGAGAACATAAAATCCCGGAGCAAGATCAGGCGCGCGCTGGTGGCGACAATGGTCACGTAATCAATCTACTTCGAAGAGAAGAATTCAAGTCGAAGCTTTTTATATTGGGAGCGAATTGGAACAACACAACGAAGCCTACAGATTGGGATTTCGTAAGACACTACACTGGCCCCATGACTGATTTTATCCGCTCCAAAAAGTTGTGATAGGAATTAGGGTTTGGAATCTTTACCGCGTGCGGAATGCTTTCTTTTATATCGAAACTGACGTTTGGTATGGGCCGGCCGTCCAAACACGGCTGATACGCCGCTTCGCTACCATGCTCGGTAATCCCCCCGCAGACGAATTGGCTCTAAAAGTAGAATTTTCTCACATTGGTTCTGGAGAAGATTCGGATTAAGAGGTGGCTCGGTTCGTCT
>UCJU01000057.1 GCA_900472925.1 Hyphomicrobiales bacterium | reverse complement strand
ACAGACATGACATCCTCCCAATGCTGTAGTTAATTCACGGTACGACGGTGTAGTTTGAGAAGCCTCCATGTCGGTTTGGCAGGCTGTTGATCGCCGTGTTTACATCGGCAAGTTTCCAAGAGCTCTGCTCGAAACGCGACAGATCCAGCAGACCGATACGTGCCAGCTCAGCCATTTCGAGGCCTTCTTGAACACTGAACCAGTTGCTGCTGATCAGGCTGACCTGTCGGCACATGAGATCGAAGATATCCAATGCAGGGCGCTCCTGAACGCCGCTCACATTTACGAAGCGTCCTCCACGCGCCATTGCAGCGAAGGCATCGACGACATAGGCCGCAGGCGCACCGGGCCCAAGGCAGTTGACGGCAACTTCGATACCGTCCCCACCGGTAAGCTCCCAAAGGCGAGGAGCAACAGGACCGTGATCGAGATTGATCACCTCAATGCGATCGGGTGCGATCGCCTTCACCTTTTCGAGCAACTCGCTGTTGCGTCCGGTCCCGTAGATCCGCCCCACGCCCAGTGCCAGGGCATTCAAAACGCAACCGACCCCAAGCGTTCCGGTGATCCCGAGCACGAGCAAAGTCGAGTCGGCTCTGACGGCACCTTTTTTCAACGCAGAGAACGAAGTGCCGAGATAACCGAAACGGGCACCTTGTTCGAAAGTGATATTGTCCGGGATAGGGACTATATTTGCCACTGGCGCGATAATGTTTTCAGCCAGACCGCCCAACGGATATCTGTCGTAAATCGGCTGGCATTCGGGACCGAAGCCGAAGTAGCCCATGAACGTGTAGTTCTTGCAGTTCATGGTATCCTTGCGTGAGCAGGCAAGACAGGTTCCGCATGAAACGCCTGGATTGACGTAAACCCTCTGGCCGATCTTGGTGCGCGCGACATTCTTGCCGACCGCCGCCACGACACCGGTGGTGTCGAGACCGAACACTGCTGGCAATTCGGGCAGAGGCAAGCCAGGGTTCCAGGCCTTCCAGTTTGCTAGAATGTTACCGAGGTTTGGGACGAGGTTGCAGGCCTTGACCTCGACGCGCACATCGTCAGGACCAATCTGGGGAACAGGGATCTCATCCACCCGCATGGGCTCACCGATGACGTGGAGACGGGCTGCGCGCATGGTGGCTGGCTCTGAAAAGATGGATTCGTCGATAGTATTTGTAGACAGGGACTTCATGGCCACTCCTCCTGGGCATGCAAGGTCAGCAAGCGACCTTAGA
>UCJU01000048.1 GCA_900472925.1 Hyphomicrobiales bacterium | reverse complement strand
GCAAACCCGGTGCGGTTCACCATGATGGCTGAGCCAGGTGTTCCATATGGTGTCGGCCCATATAACAAAATGCAGCAGACCCTTGCGGATCACGACGCCCATCACGTCGGACAATCGGCTATAATGAAAAAATTCATTCCCGACTACGATCACCAAACCGCGCCTACTATTCTTGTTCCAAAGCAGGGGCATACCAGACGAATTCCCGGCGTAGGTGTTGTAAGACGGACCACTAAAGGAGTTGGCAGCCCCAAAGAGGTTCTCGACAGAGATATCAATGAATTGCGTCGTGTTTACCCAAATATTCCAGAGACGCAGCTTCAAAAACTGATAGATATGAATAAATCTATGTACCCAGGCCACTTTGATTGAGGAGAGACAAAATGGATCACGAAAAATTGTCAAAAACGCTCTTTCAGCTGTCGGTTTTGGATATCATAAAAGAATATGATAAGAACTACTTTTCTCAAGAGGCCGCATTAGACGTTCCATCTGATGTCGTTTCCTCTTTCGTAGCAAGTTTACCTCCAGATAAGATAGAAAAATTGAGGTGGATGATAACTGTAACAATGATAGATACTGTTTCTACTGTATTAAACATCATTGATAACAATGATAGCAATACAGTTGGTAGCATGTTTACAATCAAGTTAGATGGCGAAGAATTAACTGGTCAACTGCAAGACATGTTTTTTGGAGAAGCAGAAATACACTTTCCAGAGTATTTCGTGTCATAGTTTGCATTTAGGTAGGTGGCGGCTAATTCCGTATTGAGGACGAATTCAACCGTCTGGCGGTAACTATTGGCCCGAACGGCGGACGGACGCAACGATACTATTCCGCGGGTGCCGGTGGCTTCGACACGGTGAGCCGAATTACCCGTGCTGACGGCGTGGCAGTCAACCGAAGTTTCGATGGTGCTGGTCAACTCGCCTCTGTCACAGATGGTGAGGGCCGTGTGTGGCGCTATCGCTATGGGGCGTTCGGGGTCCTCGAAGCGATCATTGACCCTAAGGGAGGTGAACTTCGCCTTGCCACTGATATTGAGGGAAGGCTGATTTCCGTTACCAACGCGGCGGGTCGCATTTACAGTTTTGATCGGGATGTTGCCGGGCGTGTTGTCACTGAAGAAGACTTTGACGGCCGTCTCTGGAAATACCATCGCGACCCTGCCGGCCGGATCACGCAAACGACGAAACCGGATGGTGCCAGGCTTGTCTATTCCTATGACAAAACGGGGCTGGTCAAACGCATAGAATCCATCACGGCAAAAGGCGAGCCGGACGATGTCACCCGCCTCTGGTATGACGGTCGCGGATTGCTGACCCGGGCTGAAAACAATGCGGCGCTCGTCGAATTCGCACGCGATCGCAATGGTCGTATCATCAGCGAGGCATTGAACGGTAAACGCATTCGCTCCAAACATGACGGAATAGGGCAGAGGATTCGCCGTGAAATTCTCGGTCTTGGCGGGTCCATAACCGACTATGTTCGAGATCCACTCGGGGCGGTCGAAAAACTCGTTGCCGACGACACTGAAATCAGTTTCGAGCGAGATATATTCGGGCAGGAAAAAGCCCGGCGCATGGGCGGCTTCAATCTTCTCCAGCGCTTCGACCCGGCGGGGCAGCTTGTTGCGCAGGTAGCAGGCCCCGCCATGTCAAACGGCCTCGATGTCTCGCGCCTGGGCTGGCGGTTCGATCGCGGTGCCGGACCAAAGCCTGCTGGTGCCATACCCGACCACATTCAACGCACCTATGAATACGACCGTGCATTTGCACCCGTCAGCATTGATGATGGAATCTGGGGTAAGCGGCAATTCACCTATGACGACAACGGCCAGTTGACGGACGCTGAAGCCGCATCCGGCACGGAGCGCTTTGCCTATGACAGCGCGCGTATGTGATTAAGCGTACAGAAATGACCCCGTCAACGTGAAAAATAACAAGGCGTTATCGTGCGTATCGGCATAGGGACCCCCCTGCCGATTCACATCCATTCAATCATGCCGATCTGCCTCTGCGGAGGTTAGGCAGCCCCTGACCTATTATTGCGGCAGTCCGACCAATCGGGACGTGGGTAATGAAATTATCGAATTCAAAGACGATCTATTGTCGGAATTGGTTAAAGCGGAGGACGGTTCAAACTTGCACGTCGTGGGTTGGAAGATTCTTCAAAGTGCGCATGAGCGCCCTGATGCACCTGAAAAACTGCAGTATCTGATAGACAAGTTCGGTTTGGAGCGAACCATGTCGGAATTGAGTTTATATCTCCAGCTCGAACAAAATGCCGGCTGGGTTCTGGATCGATTGGGAATAGGGATACCGGAGGATGATCCGGACTAGCCCGAAATTTTGGAATGGCATTGCCGCTGGGTGAACTGTACCGGGAAGTCATCCAAGCTAATTACGTCCACCGGCTATCGGACCGCTATGTGGCTTTCGACGGTCGATCGCTTTTAATTGACAAAAAGAGAAGGCTTGCGGAGGCAATTTGTCACGCCTTGTGAGCCTTGTCGCTCCCCTGCCCTTGCCTGGAAGTCGTTCTTCTTTGGGCCGTGAAACAGATGGTCATAGTGGCTCCCGTCCGCCTTTGAATTTTTCGCATCTCAAACCGGATAAGTCCCCGTAATCGCTAAGATATTTACGAGAAAAGACGGCTGACAAGTTCATCTGATGCGGCTCGCTCTGCCTACCTAAGGGAAAGAGTTTATTTGTTTTTAAGCATGAATTTTCGGTGCTGATTGACAGTTACATGGCGATGCGGCTGCTCTGCACAGATGAAAGAAGCCGATACCCGTCATTCGCACGCGAGTCCGCGCTTACTATTGTCGTTCATCAAACAATGTGATCGCAGTGGCTTGCTCTGCGACTAATTTTTTAAACGCATTAAACGCATTAAACGCCCTGTAGCAAAGATTTCTTTCAAAATCGACGGTTCAGGAACTTTGAAAGTTTTGAGAGGCCAATTTCCACCAAATTCATATCTGGCATCGCCATCCTTGACGCTGCGTCGGGACGGTCCTCATAACACCAACCATAAATCGACGCGAAGCCATGATTACACGCGTTTCGAAAGATACGACACGCAGCCTTGAAGGAGTAGCCCCGATTGCTTCCACTCGAACCTTGAAAGCGCTGAACTTCCTCCAACCAGCGCCATAAGGTTGAGGTTCTCTTCGGGAAGGTCGTCCACCCAGACCTTCGATTGCTTTGCCCGGTTTGCGTGATGGCACAGATGCGCGGAGGCGAAGGCAAAGCGTGACTTGATCGCATAGGGTTGGGCAAGCGCGACCGTTCCTAATGTGTTCACGAACTCGTGACTCACAGCAAACTTTTCGTCATTGTCGAGCTCGGAAATGATCTTATCCAACGCACGCAGCCGGTCCACGTGGTTAGTAAGATCATTTATGATGTTTGCCAACTCGGTCGCGAATTCGCCAAGCATGGACCTGTAAGGCATCCAAATGGCACACCCAGTGGATTCGGCAGGGTCCACCAATAATATGACATTGATTTGCCTCCATGTGCCGTTGCATCAATCGTGTCTCGAAAGCGTTGATATACTGCAGCAAGTTTATCCGAACGGTTCTGCGTAAAATCATCGGTCACGCAACAGCACTCCCTTCACCAGTGGACCTCAAGAGCGACATCAGCATTGGCCCGAGTGAAAATTCTCCCTGCTCCGATCTCTTCGTCAAGTCTCGCAGATAGCCACCAGGCGAGTTTATGAAATTCGATCGTTCGAGAATGCACGCCATCGCCACTGCAGCATTTTCTGGGCCCATTGCACTGCAGGCCTCCTCATAGGCTGACGGGCTGACGCCCAACATCGAGCGGACCACCACGGCAGCAGTCATGAGCTCTCGCCAATGTGCAATGCCCCCCCCGGGGCCGTAGTCAACAATCTGTGGGCAAGCTCGAAGAACCATGCCCAACGGGAAAGCTTTGATCTTTTCGAGCTTTGCCTTTGTCTGCCTTCCCGCCACACTCTTTGCTTTCGGCTCTTCCGCCACGTTTCCGCCCTGCTCTTCTTCGGAGCTAGGTTCAAGTTCATTTATAGATTCTGGTTTTGAATTCTGTATGTGCCGCTCATTTGGACCGGCATTGCCATGCATATTTTTAGTTTCTTCCTGCATCTCCAACATGTTGATGACTTCTTCACGCAAAAGTTCCATCTCGCCAAGGGTCGTCTCGACCTGGCTTCTGTCTGGGTAGCGAGGATGGCGGCCAAGAATTCCAATGTACACTGTTTCAACATGCCCCCAATTGCCAGGAGCGCCCTCTTCGATTGCAGCTGTAATCAGTTTACGGACATCTCGACGGCATATCGTAAGCGTTTCTTTTGCCCGGCGAAACCGCATCCGCTCCGCTGCGACGTCCTGGGCCAGTAAGGCGAGCTCGGTGGACCGCGTGAGCAGCGGGCTCAGATCGAAGCCGTAGGCCTTTTCGATTTCACCATCGCGGCTGCGATGTGCGTAACGTTTCCCATTCGGACTATCACGACGCTGGATAAGTCCAGCATCGACGAGCGCGCCGAGTTGGCGGCGCAGTGTACTTTCCGTGATCCCATGAGCGCGGACCGACAGCTGCGCATTGGATGGAAATACAACAAGCCCATTCGAGGCGTCGAGCTTTGTATCAGGGTAGAATGTCAAAAGGGCATCGAGAACGGCAATTGCTCGGTCCTGGAGGCCGAAGCGCTCCCTTGTTTCGCACACATCGCGAAAGATCTTCCACTTTTCGACACGCGTGCTTGGTGTTGATGCCGCGATCGCGAACTGCTCTTTCACCAAGGCAAGCTTCGCTGGCCGCCGCCCAAAGGGCGTCGTTATATGTCCCGTCTGCATTTTTCTTTCACCTTTCTTCAGGCAAAGGAAATTCGCTCACCAAATCGGTGCCAAGACTCTTGACTGTGATTCCGGGAAATGCGATTCTCAATCCTGCGAGAGATACGAGAGAGGCTTCCACGGTTTACCGTTTGGGGGCCTTTTTCTTTTGCTGTTCAGTCTCCGTTGTTTTCCTGCTTCGACCCTCTGTACTCGACGTACAAACGATCCATGTGGGCTGAAAGCCACTCGCTGAAAGGCTTCGCTTCGACATTCGAGAGTTCGATCGCAACTTTCTTCGACTTGGCGTTCATCACGAATTTCAGCGACGAATCAGCCGACGTCCAATCCTTTACGGACGAACTAGTTTTTGGCTTCTTGGCAGCTGATTTGACTTTGTAGCGCTTTAAAAAATCATGTAGTTCATCGAACCGCTCATCCTCGGTCAGTTCCATGAAGTCGGCGGTTTCCGTATGCTCTGTGGCTACCTTCGAAAGAGCAGGGGCTAGAAGCAATTGACGGAGGCTCAGCCACCTATCGCGTCCTATTTTCTTAGACGCTCCGAGCACCTTGAGGATCGAGGCCGGGACAGCTTCCACAACCCCAAGCATTTTCGAAAGCATCGCCTCATCGATCGCGAGCGACGACCGCACCACGTCCTTCGTCATTCCAGACGCAATCAGGTTCTGTGCGAAATACGCACGCTCTATGAACGACAGGTTGGAGCGAGCAGAATTCTCCTGTCCCTGTGCAATAGCGGAAGTAACGTCGTCCAGTTTCTTGACGACTGCCTTGACCGAAATTCCAAGCTCTCTGGCGACTTTGAGACGGCGATGACCGAAGACGACCATGAAGCGTTGGCCGTCTGATGAGCTGGGGCGAACCAGAATCGGCGTTATCTGGCCGGATTCCTTTATCGCCTGCTTGAGCTCCTGGTATTCCTCGCCATCGTCGGAAAGGCGATCGGCGACAAAGGAACCGTCAATTAACTGCGGGTCCAGATCGACGATCACCTCGCCCTGCATCAATTTCTTGCTGTTCTCCGCCATATCCTCGATCGACCGAACGACGGTCTTAGCGGCCCCTGTCATGCCGTATCCAGGTTTTGTCGGCGTCTGGTTTGACGCGATTGACGCCATGTCCAGTTTTGCAAAAGGATTTTCACGCGCCATAGCCAGCCTCCGAACTCGCTTTCATCGTCGACAGGGAATTGATATCGTTCACAATTCCCTCTGAAAAAACGGCTGACAAGTACGTCATTTCCGCCCCCATGCGCCGTGGATTAAGTCCTGTATCTCACCATTGGCTGCGTTCAGGCTCTCCATTGCCCGGTCATAGGTAGACCGGACGAAATCCCCCCGCTCTACCTCGTACAGTGTCTGCTTTTTTATCGAAGCGTCTGAAATGGCCGTCGATTTGAGCACATGATTTCGCAACATCTGTTGAGCGAACATGGATTGCATGAACCCGACCATCTGTGCCTGCGGAATGTCCGTAGGTTCGAAGCGCGTCACGACATAGCGGAACCACTCGACACGCATCTCAGCGCCCGCCTCTGCGACTGGACCCATGATGCCGCCTAACATCATCAAGAATTGGCTCATGGACATGATGTCCAGCATCTGAGGGTGGATCGTAATCAAAATGCCTGTCGAGGCCATGAGCGCCGTGATCGTCAGGTATCCGAGTTGTGGCGGGCAATCTATGACTACAACATCGTACCTGTCATCGACCTGCTTCAGCGCATTGAAAATGCGCATATAAAACAGCCGGCCGTCCTCACCCTTCTTCGATGATATTGCCAGGGGGACATCATACTCGTACTCCTGCAGGACCAGATTTGCAGGCACTACGTCAAGACCGGGAATATTGGTGGGCTGGATAACATCCGAAATTGATTTCCGCTCCTCATCAAACCGAAGGGCCTCGTAGAGGGACGCCGTATCATCGAGTTCGGGTTGAATTCCGAAAAGGGAGGTAAGGGACGCCTGAGGATCAAGGTCGATCGCCAACACCCGATGGCCGGTAAGAGCAAGGTATTGGGCAAGGTGTGCTGCGGTGGTGGTCTTGCCGCTGCCACCTTTAAAATTTACGACCGAGACAACCTGCATTGGTTCGCCCTCACGCCGCCTGGGAACATAATACCTTTTGTCAGATTTTTTATTGGCCTCAAGATAGTCCCGGAGTTCCAACATTTGATCAGCCGTATAGTAGCGGCGTCCGCTGACCGATTCTATCTCCGGGCCCTTGCCGTCAGAATGAAGCTGTCGGAGGTGGGTTTGAGTAACCCCCATAAAATCCGCGACTTCTGCAAGTTGGAATTTGCGCAGACCTTTGCGCGCATCAGGAGGATACTGCTGGCTGCGCAGCATATGCAACGCGTTTGAGATCTTCGCGCCTTGCTGGGCAATCTCAATATCAAATCGGTTGGGCAGCGAGGTGCTCATTTTGCGAACTATTTCCACTACGGCTTCACTTTCGAAAAAATGGTCGCAAAGCCACCATTTGGGAAACTATCTCGCGATTCCCATAATGCCGCAAGGCATTTAAAGTTAACAGACAGTTAAGACCCAGAAATCGGTTTTGATCCGTTTTTGTCAAATAGCTAACAGAATCAGCATTTTAAACCCAAGTTCGCATGAATTCGTTCACTCTCCGTTTTACCGTGAATCCTACATAATCTCCTGTGTAAAGGGCCCTCGAAGAAAGACAGGACGCGACAACCTATGTGAGAGGCAGGCGACTCACGCTTCGACTTGTAGGATTATACAACTGCCGAGCCCTTCGAATCTGTGCTGTTTTCCCCTCCGTCTAACAGCGACGGAGAAAAATTCATGCAGATTCTCGCGTTTTCAGCTCCCCGGTCGAGTCAAGAAGCTCACCTCCTTCACCTCCACTACCAGCTTCGTGCTCGTGTTTTTTCCGATCGGCTGGGCTGGGAAGTCGATGTATCGGCGGGGTGCGAGTCGGATGGTTTCGACGCGCTCCGGCCCACCTACGTTCTCGCCATCGCTGAGACCGGCCAACTGGCGGGGTGCGCGAGGCTTCTTCCTACGCTTGGTCCAACAATGGTGGCCGACGTTTTTCCGTCGCTTCTCCCCGACGGTCAACTTAACGGTCATGCCGCAATGATCGAGAGTTCTCGCTTCTGCGTCGACACTGCCCTGGCGGAGGGGAGGGGCGATGGTTCCATCCATGAGGCCACGCTTACCATGTTCGCGGGCATCGTCGAATGGTGCATGGCGAATGGCTATAACGAGATCGCAACAGTAACCGATCTTCGATTTGAGCGAATCCTCGCTCGCGTCGGATGGCCTTTGCGGCGGTTGGGTGAGCCTAAGAAGATCGGCGTGACGATGGCGGTCGCTGGCACACTTCCCGCCGACGCTGACACCTTCCTAAGGCTCCGTCCTTCCCAATACCGTTCTGAACTCACCCCTCTCAGCCAGGTAGTTTAGGAGATATCCGTGAACCAGCTTCGCTCTCATCCCCGGCTTGTCCGCAAACTTCAGGAGGCACTCGGCGACCAGGTTTGCATCGCGCTGGACGACGCAACTGTCGTCGAGATCATGCTCAATCCGGATGGAAAGCTATTCATCGAAAGACTCGGCCACGGCGTTGCGCCGGCTGGCGAGATGTCGTCCGCCGCTGCAGAAATGGTCATCGGGACTGTGGCGCATGCGCTTCAGTCGGAAGTCGACATGGAACAGCCGATCGTCTCGGGCGAATTGCCGATCGGCGGCCACCGCTTTGAGGGCTTATTGCCTCCGGTTGTTGCGAAGCCTGCCTTCACGATCCGTCGCCGAGCGTCACGCCTCATTCCCCTCGGAGACTACGTTCGCACCGGTGTGATGACAGAATACCAGGCCGCCACGATCCGTAGTGCCATTTCAGCGAGGCTGAACATCATCATTTCCGGCGGGACGGGGTCGGGTAAGACGACGCTGGCGAACGCGGTGATCGACGAAATCGTCAAATTCGCCCCAGAGGATCGTCTGGTTATTCTCGAAGATACCGCGGAAATCCAGTGCGCTGCCGACAACGCCGTCCTCCTCCATACCAGCGACTCGATCGACATGGCACGGCTCTTAAAGAGCACCATGCGCTTGCGCCCCGACCGGATTGTCGTTGGCGAAGTTCGCGACGGCGCGGCCCTGACATTGCTCAAAGCCTGGAACACCGGCCACCCGGGCGGCGTAGCGACGATTCACTCGAACACCGCCATGTCGGCGCTGCGTCGGCTTGAACAACTGACGGCCGAAGCTAGCCAGCAGCCTATGCACGAGGTCATCGGAGAAGCGGTCGACCTGATAATCTCCATCGAGCGAACGCCGCGCGGACGAATCGTACGCGATATCATCCAGGTCGAGCGCTTCATCAACGGACAGTACGAAATCGAATCCGATCAGCTCACCGAAGAACAGGAGGCGCGCGATGTCGCGTAACCAAACCCTCATCACCGCCGCGCTCGTGGCGGCACCCGTCGTTCTTGCCTCTGTCGCGCCGGCGCTCGCCAGTTCCGGCGGCGGCCTTCCATGGGAAGGTCCTTTGCAGCAGATCCAGGAGTCGATCACCGGCCCTGTCGCGGGTGCAATTGCGCTTGCAGCCGTGGCCATCGCCGGCGGCATGCTCATCTTCGGAGGCGAGCTCAACGATTTCGCGCGGCGGCTTGTGTACGTCGTTCTTGTCGCCGGCATCCTGCTCGGCGCCACCAACATTGTCGGCTTGTTTGGCGCGACCGGTGCGTCGATCGGGCTATCCGACGACCCGGTCGCATCCACTGGTGTGGACAGAGGAGGGGAGGGAGACGATGGCTGAGTCCCTGTCCGGCCTGCGGCGTAACCGCATCCATCGCGCGTTGTCTCGCCCAAATCTGCTGATGGGCGCCGACCGGGAACTGGTGCTGATCACCGGCCTTGCAGCCGTGATCCTGATCTTCGTGGTGCTGACGGTTTATTCGGCGCTTTTCGGTGTTGCTGTCTGGGTCGTGATCGTTGGCGCGCTAAGGATGATGGCCAAGTCCGATCCGTTCATGCGCCAAGTTTATATCAGACACGTTTCTTACAAGCCTACCTACAAGGCGACAACTTCGCCCTGGCGCCGGTATTGAGGAGGCGGCCATGGTAGCTCTCAACCGCTTCCGGGTAACCGGGCCCTCCTTTGCCGATCTCGTTCCCTATGCTGGCCTCGTCGACAATGGAGTCCTGCTCCTGAAGGATGGGAGCCTGATGGCCGGATGGTACTTCGCAGGGCCAGATTCCGAAAGCGCTACCGATTTGGAGCGCAACGAACTCTCGCGGCAGATCAATACCGTCCTGTCGCGACTTGGAAGCGGATGGATGATCCAGGTCGAGGCCATCCGTATTCCAACAGTCGACTATCCGTCAGAAGACCGCTGCCATTTTCCAGACCCGGTGACCCGCGCGATTGATACCGAGCGACGGGCACATTTCGAGCGTGAGCAGGGACACTTCGAGAGCAAGCACGCGATCGTCCTGACCTACCGACCGCTCGAGTCCAAGAGAACCTCTCTCAGCAAATATATCTATTCAGATGAAGAGAGCCGGAAGAAGTCTTACGCGGACACGGTGCTCTTTGTGTTCAAGAGCGCGATACGAGAGGTTGAGCAGTATTTCGCTAACACCCTTTCAATCCGGCGAATGGAAACCCGTGAAACGATCGAGAGGGGAGGGGAGAGGATTGCTCGCTACGACGAGCTCCTTCAGTTTGCCCGGTTCTGCATCACTGGCGAAAGCCATCCGGTCCGGCTTCCCGACGTCCCGATGTACCTCGACTGGATCGCGACCGCCGAGCTAGAGCACGGGCTGACGCCAAAAGTTGAGAACCGTTTCCTCGGCGTCGTTGCGATCGACGGCCTCCCTGCCGAAAGCTGGCCGGGTATCCTGAACAGCCTCGATCTGATGCCGTTGACCTATCGGTGGTCATCACGCTTCATCTTTCTCGATGCCGAGGAGGCTAAACAGAAGCTCGAACGCACCCGCAAGAAATGGCAGCAGAAGGTCCGGCCGTTCTTCGACCAGATCTTCCAGACACAAAGCCGCTCAGTCGATCAAGACGCAATGACCATGGTCGCTGAAACCGAGGATGCGATCGCACAGGCTTCATCGAAGCTTGTTGCCTATGGCTATTACACGCCCGTCGTCGTGTTGTTCGACAGCGATCGCGAAGCACTGCAGGAGAGGGCTGAAGCGATCCGGCGACTGATCCAGGCCGAAGGTTTTGGGGCACGGATCGAAACGCTCAACGCCACAGACGCCTATCTCGGTAGTCTTCCCGGCAACTGGTATTGCAACATCCGTGAGCCGCTGATCAACACCAGCAATCTCGCCGACTTGATCCCGCTGAACACGGTTTGGTCCGGAAGCCCGATCTCCCCATGTCCGTTTTACCCGCCGAATTCCCCGCCCTTGATGCAGGTTGCGAGCGGATCGACGGCGTTTCGTCTCAATCTGCATGTCGATGATGTCGGCCACACACTGATCTTCGGTCCGACCGGGTCGGGCAAGTCAACGCTTCTGGCTCTGATCGCCGCGCAGTTTCGCCGCTACGAGAATGCGCATATCTTCGCTTTTGACAAAGGCAACTCGCTCCTTCCCCTCACGCTCGCCGTCGGCGGCGATCACTACAAGATCGGTGGCGACGACGCGGAGGAGGGGAGGGGGCTAGCTTTCTGCCCATTGTCCGAACTCAAGACTGATGCCGACCGCGCCTGGGCGACGGAATGGATCGAGATGCTGGTCGGTCTGCAGGGCGTTACGATCACTCCGGATCATCGCAACGCCATCTCTCGGCAAATCGGCCTGATGGCTAGTGCATCCGGTCGCTCACTCTCAGATTTCGTCAGCGGCGTTCAGCTGCGCGAGATCAAGGATGCGTTGCACCATTATACAGTCGATGGCCCGATGGGCCAGCTCCTTGATGCAGAAGAGGATGGCCTCACGCTCGGTGCATTTCAAACGTTCGAGATTGAGCAGCTAATGAACATGGGCGAGCGTAATCTTGTGCCGGTGCTGACCTACCTGTTCCAGCGGATCGAGAAGCGCCTGGATGGTTCGCCAAGCCTGATCTTACTCGACGAAGCCTGGCTCATGCTCGGTCACCCGGTCTTCCGCGACAAAATCCGGGAATGGCTCAAGGTGTTACGCAAGGCCAATTGCGCTGTCGTCCTTGCGACCCAGTCGATCTCGGACGCCGAACGGTCCGGTATCGTCGACGTGTTGAAGGAATCCTGCCCGACCAAGATTTGCCTACCGAACGGCGCCGCTCGCGAGTCCGGGACGCGCGAATTCTACGAGCGCATCGGCTTCAATGAGAGACAGATCGAGATCGTCGCAACGGCGACACCAAAGCGCGAATACTACGTCGCCACGCCAGAGGGCCGACGGCTCTTCGACATGTCGCTTGGGCCAGTCGCCCTGAGTTTTGTCGGCGCGGCGGGCAAAGAGGATCTCAAACGAATCCGCGCCCTTAAATCCGAACATGGCCGTGAATGGCCGATCCACTGGCTCGAAACGAGAGGAGTTTACGATGCCGCATCGCTACTCAAGTGTGAATAAATGGTTCGCTATCCTCGCGGCGGCCGCCGCCCTCACGGTCGTCAATCAAGGTTCGGTACAAGCCGGTTCAGCCACCGGCGTCGCGACGGAATGGACACAGCTCGCCAACAACGCGCAGCTCGTGGACCTCATGAAAAGCTCAGGCATCCAGGTCGACAATCAGCTGACCCAGATCAGCCAGCTGGCAGAGCAGATCCAGAACCAGCTGAACATCTACAAGAACATGCTGCAGAACACGGCGCAGCTTCCTGAGCATGTCTGGGGAGAGGTCGAAAGCGATCTCAACCAGTTGCGCAGTATCGTTGAGCAAGGTCAAAGCATCTCATTTTCCATGGGCAACGCCGACGATGTTCTTCAGCAGCGATTCCAAAGCTACGCTGACCTGAAGACAAATTTGCCTGATAACGCAACGTTCTCCTCGACCTACCAGTCCTGGTCGGACACCAACCGCGACACGATCGGCAGCTCACTGAAGGCTGCGAGCCTGACGGCCGAGCAGTTCGATAGCGAGGAAGATACGATGTCGTCGCTTCGTTCGATGTCCGAGTCGGCAGACGGACAGATGAAGGCCCTGCAGGTCGGCCACGAGATCGCCGCCCAGCAAGTTGCACAAATGCAGAAGCTGCGCGGGCTCGTTTCGCAGCAGATGACGATGATGGGAACCTGGCTGCAGACCGAACAAACGGACAAGGATCTGGCACAGGCTAGGCGCGAAAAATTCTTCAGTGCGACGGCTCCTTCCACTTCAGGCGGCGAGAAGATGAAAGTCGAATGGTGACAGGATGACCGCTACTACGAAACTCCGACAGCTACGGGCCGCCATGCTCCTGGCCGCCTTCACAGCGGTCGCGGCCCAGCCGGCGCTGGCGCAAGAGGGGTCAGTATTGACATCGCTCCAGAGCCAGATCACGGCCGCTGCGAAGGGGTGGGAGACTACCGTCATGGACGCTGCGAGATCGCTGTTCTGGATTCTCGCAACGATCGAGATCGGCATTGCGGCGGTTTGGCTGGCAATCCAGTCCGCCTCTCTGGATAGCTGGTTCGCCGAACTGGTGCGGCGGATCTTGTTCGTTGGGTTCTTTGCGTTCGTGCTCGCGCAAGGACCGACCTTCGCCAAGGCGGTCGTGGATAGTCTCTTCCAGATCGGCGCAGGGGGAGGGACGGCGTCGCCAGCTGACGTATTCAACGCCGGTCTCGCAGTTGCAACGAAGATGTCTGAGAAGGTTCAGTTCGGACTCTTCGAGGACAATGCCTTGGCAATCTCAGCCGCATTCGCAATGGTCGTGACCGTCATCGCGTTTTCCCTTGTCGCCGCGATTTTTGTGTCGGTCATGGTCGAGATGTATATCGGCCTGCTTGCCGGCATGATCATGCTTGGCTTGGGCGGGTCGTCCTATACCAAGGATTTTGCAATCCGCTATTTTGTCTATGCCTTCTCCGTCGGTATGAAGCTCATGGCGCTCGTCATGATCTCCCGCATCGGCTCCGAAGTGCTGATCGGCCTCGCCAATCAGCCCGATATCGGTGACCAGTTTCAAACCGCTCTCGCCATCGCCGGAATTGCCGTCGTTGTCTTCATTATCGCGATGTATGTCCCGAACATCATGCAGGGCGTTGTGCAGGGCGCATCCGTCTCCGGTGGTATGGAGGCAATCCGACACGGTGGGCAAGCGGCGTCTTTCGCCGCTGGTGCTGGCTTCCTCGCCGCCGGCGCTGCCGGCGCGGGGTTTGTAGCGGCACAAGCCGCACGCGCTGGTGGCTCCTCGGTCGCTGGTGCTGCTCTGCGCGGCATGGGCGCGACCTTCACTTCCGGCGCACAGGCTGCGGGATCAGCCGCGAAGGAAAAAGCGATCGGTTCTCCCGGCGCCTATGCGGGGTCAATTCTTGGATTGGCCAACGCGAAGCTCGATGAACAGCGTGGCGGTCACGGCGGACCCAAACCCCTCCCCGAACGCAACGACAAACCGTAATCGAAACAGGGGAAGAAGAAATGGCCGCAAATCGCGCCCCGGAAAACCCGTATCTTGCCGCTCGCCAGGAATGGACGGAACGCTATGGCTCCTATGTGAAGGCGGCTGCCGCATGGCGCATCGTCGGGGCCCTTGGGCTGGCCATGGCGGTGATCGGCTTTGGCTATGCGATGTATCTGAGCACGCAAGTCCGGCTGGTGCCGTACATCGTCGAGGTGGACAAGCTTGGGACCGCCGTCACAGCAGGCTTTCCGCAGCAGATTGAGTATGCCGATGTGCGCGTAGTGCGTGCCACGCTCGGCAACTTTGTCACGAGCTTTCGCTCGATCACCCCGGACGCAGTGGTGCAGAAACAATATATCGACCGCACCTACGCGCTTCTCCGCACCTCCGACCCGTCAACCGAGAAGGTAAACACCTGGTTCCGAGGCAATTCTCCATTCGAGAAGGCAAAAGCTTCGACGGTTGCAATCGAGGTCAACAACATCGTTGCGCTCTCCAACCACACCTATCAGATCGACTGGACCGAATATGAACGGGACCGCAAGGGGAAAGAAACCGGCACGCGGCGGTTTCGGGGGATCGCGACTGTAACGATCACCGCGCCTCAGGATGAGGCGACGATCCGCCTCAATCCAATCGGCCTTTACGTCCGGGATTTCGATTGGACAGCACAGCTTTAAGGGCAGGGGATTTTCAATGCACAGAACACGACTAGGATTGGCAGCCGCTGTCTGCATGGCCGCCCTTGCGGGGGGCGCATATGCTCAGAGCATGACTACCAACGAACTCAAAGGTACGAATCTTTCACGGAAATGGCGCGGCACACCGGGGCTGGTCACGACAGGTCCGGACGGCAAGGTCATCTTTCTGTTCGGCGAGACCCAGCCGTCCGTTATCTGCTCTCCACTGCAGGTCTGCGACATCGAACTTCAGGGTGGGGAGATCGTTCGCGACGTACTTGTCGGCGACACGGTGCGGTGGAAGGTGGAACCTGCCACTTCAGGGGCGACAAGCGGACAGGCGATCCATCTCATCGTCAAACCGTCGGAACCAGGCCTTCTCACCTCGATGGTCGTCACGACCTCCCGTCGCACCTATCATATTCAGCTCAAGTCTCATCCAAGCCAGTACATGGCGCGCGTCGGGTTCGAGTACCCGGAAGATGTTTCCACCAAACTGGCCGACATCAATTCTCGTCTCGAAACTGGCGGTATTCCGGGCACTGCGCCGGAGAAACTGAACTTCTCCTACTCGGTGAGCGGCGGCGCATCATGGAAACCGAAGCGGGTCTATTCGGACGGGGTGAAGACCTACATCCAGTTTCCGAAGTCGATCTCCGGTCAGGATGCACCAGTGCTCTTTGTCGTCTCCGGCGGTCAAAATCGCGTCGTCAATTATCGGATGAAGAACGATATGATGACTGTCGACTATGCGATCGACAAGGCCATCCTCGTGTCTGGTGTCGGTTGGCGGCAACAGAAAATCACCATCCGGCGGGGAGGCTGACAATGCGCAAGCTTCTCGCATATCTCATCGTGGTCGCGTCGCTCTCCGGTTGCCAGACGACCGACCACGCCCTGACCGCAAGTTCCACGCCTGTGGCCGTCACCGGACCCGCCGCGAGCGCAATCGCCGGCGACATGGCAAGCCGCTTGGCTGAACAGATCGGCCCGGCTGGCGCTAAGACAACGATCAGAATGGATAGCGACACGTCGGAGTTTGCGACCGCCCTCGATGCCGCACTAAAGGGGTGGGGTTACACGGTGGTCACAGACCGCAAAATCACCAAAGACGTCAAGCCGATCGAGCTTTCCTATTCGATCGGGGGTTTCGACGGACAGGTATTGGCGCGGCTCTCGACGCCATCGGTCGCTCTCGGCCGCGCTTATACGCCGACTGCGGCCGGCGCGACACCAGCCAGTCCGCTTTCAATCATGCAGCGCAACTGACGGAGTTCAAGATGGCCCAATCTCTTCAGCTTGGCACGTCCAGCCAAGCAGATGAACAGAATGGCATGCGGCGGCTCAACCGCTTGCCGATCATTATAGCGATCATTGTCACCGTCGTTTTTATCGGCGTTGTTGTAATTGGTCTGTCACTGCGGGGACTGTCCTTCAATAGTGGAAACATGGACGACGCTTCGAGCAGCCCCGCGAAGAGTTTCGGGGATCAACTCAAGCGGGGGATTTCCGATGGCATTATCGGCGAGCCCGAGAAACAGGAGGTGTTCCAACCTACACCTGTGGTGGTTGAAAGGTCTGAGAAGCAGGAACCCATCGTCGAGCGCCAGTCGGTTGAGCGACAAGACCGCCGTCAAAGGCTGGAATCGGAAGAGGAGTGGAAGGCTCGCCTGAAGCGAGAGCAGGATGAACAATATATGCGCGAGGCGCAGCGCCAACGCATGGCCCGCCTTCAGGCTCGTGCCACGGCGCTCGATTCGCCTCTGAAGGTTGACGTCTCGGATATTGATACTGGTGCGAATATCAAAAATGGCGCCGGCCGACAGCCAGCCACCATAGCGTCGAACAGCACTTCCGATCTATATGCTTCGGCCCTACAATCCGGCCTTATGGGACAGAACGTCGACCAGAATGGTCAAGGATCGAAGGAGGATTTCTTCAATCAGGACATCAAGGATCTCGGGTACCTGCCAGATCAGGTTGTGCCGCCGATGTCACCCAATGAATTGAAGCGCGGCTCGGTCATTCCTGCCACATTGATCACCGGACTCAATTCTGACTTGCCAGGCCGCATTACCGCTCAGGTCAGCCAGAATGTCTATGACAGCGCTACCGGCCACCGGCTTCTCATCCCCCAGGGTGCGAAGCTCTTCGGCCGCTACGACTCCAAGGTGTCATTCGGCCAGGAACGTGTTCTCGTTGTCTGGACGGACCTTATTTTCCCGAGTGGATCTACCCTTCAGATTGGCGGCATGGCTGGCACGGATGCCGAAGGATATGGCGGCTTCCGGGATAAGGTCGACCGCCATCTGTTGAGGACTTTTGGTTCGGCAGCGCTGGTGGCATTGATCGGAACCGGGATCGATATGTCGATGCCTCAGAGTTCGACGCTGGCGACGCAGCACACAGCGTCCGACGCGGCACGGCGAAATTTTGCCGAGAGCTTTGTTCGCGTTGCGGAAGAAACTATCTCGAAAAACCTGAACGTTCAGCCGACGATCCACATCCGTCCGGGCTACAAGTTCAATATCCTCGTCGACCAAGACATTATTTTTCCATCGAAACACCTCTTTAGGTAGCTTGTTATTAGTATGATATAATTTCGGGTTGTTTATATTAGCGAATTCCACGTCAAAGGCGTCATATTTCTGTCAAATATCTCTAGAAATACCCGCAAAAGATGATTATTATGGTGATTGCACATTTTTTGCGATCTTATCGTGAACCCAAATCCTTTCGTGCGTTCGCAAATGGCTTATGGCCGAACAGTTCATATTTTAAAAATTTCGCCGCCACCTGGTTCAGCGATCTCGCAATTCACCGGATAGGAGAAAGTCAGTGGAAGGTCGCATTCGCTCACTCATCGACATGACTGAAGCCGCGCATGATGAGCGCATGATCAAAGGTGCTCTGAAGATATTTGCGCACGCATGTGGGTTTGAGCGTTTCGCATATCTTCATACCGAGGGGTTGGACCTGCGCACATTCAATTCTTATCCAGAAGATTGGCAGCGCGTTTACCTCAAATGCAGATATTCCCGCATTGATCCCGTGGTTACGGAAGGCAAGCGTCGCATGGAATTGTTCTCCTGGACGGCTGACAATTGGGCGGATCGTGGGAGTTCCGAACTCAGACGATTTCGTGACCAAGCGGTCGATCACGGCATCAGGAGTGGAGTGACGATACCCGTTGAAGGGAGTTTCGGGTCGACGATGATGCTAACATTTGCATCCTCAGCTCTGACGGCTGACGATTCAAAATTGCAAGCGTCGCAAGAGGCGATTCGGGCCGTATTGGCGATCCATTACCGCTTAAAGATCATCGCTGCGACGACAATTATTTCGCCAAAAAGAGTGCTTTCATCACGCGAGGCGACGTGCCTCATGTGGGCGACAAAAGGAAAAACTGCACCGGAAACCGCAATGTTGACAGGAATCAAATCGAGAACAGTGCAGCATTACCTGGATAAGGCGCGCGAAAAGCTTGAAGCGGCGACCGTTCCTCACCTCGTCGCGATCGCTAAGGACCACAGGCTGGTATAGAGTCAAACATCAGGGGCAACGTCAGGGACGTAGCCGAGCGCATCAATGATTTCCGAAAGTTCTTCTTGCTGGGCTTCCGACTTCTGCTGGCGCACGGAGTATTCTCGCTGCAATGTCTCGACTACAGCGCTCGACACCGCAGGATCAGCTGACGCGCGGGTCCATTCTTCGTAAACAGCTTCGTCGGCTACAATAATTCGGCGGTGCTCTTTGATCGCAGCGATCGCCAGAGCCTCCAGCTCCGACTTTTGCATAAAGCCGAATTGCGGTTCTTTGTTTTCTGCTTCGTTGGCACCATCGACTGAGCCTGTATCATTCATCACGCCGCCTCTAACGTCATTTTCGCAACCGTCTTTCACAGATGGGCTCACCCATATAAACAGCCAACCTTTACATCCACAATCACTGAGTTCCAGGAACAGCCTTGGATCTTGGGTCGACAGCGAAACCTCTTTCAACTCGAACCATCAGCGCCCATCGAACAAGCGTTTACATACTTTAGTTGATAAACTCAAAGTGTGTAAACAGCGATCTTCTGCGCATGGACATGCGCAAACTGGTCGGCTCGAACTTTGCACGCCTGCGTCGGGAGAAAGGCCTGACACAGGAAGAGGTTGAGGCTCTCTCTGGTTTCAGTCAACAATACCTGAGTAGTCTAGAACGAGGGCGGCGCAACCCAACCGTGATTACGCTTTATGAACTCGCTCAGGCCTTGGATGTCAGCCACGTCGAGTTAATTCGCCCAGTAAACGAGCGAGAGTAGAGCGAGTCGACGGCCTTGAGATTACGCGCAGCGTCGTATATATTCTCCTCAAGGAGAATGATTATGGTTGCAGCACTTCGTGAATATACGCCCACTGAGGCGGCTGCCGTGAGTGAGATCGGCATTAAATCGGTACACAACGCAATCGACAAACGGATCATTGGAAGTCTGTCCCCCAATCCGCGCAGCCGTGCAATCACTGACGACGATCTGTTGCGCCTGAAGCTCTGGTTCGGCGTCGGTTCGATCCTTTCCGCCGAACGCCGGAAGCGCCTGTTTGCCGCCATCGACGAAAATCCTGAAGCCGACACCGTCAGAGCGGACGACTATCTGATCGTTGACGTCGCGAGAGCGAGGGAGCATTTAGCCGCGCGTGGCGAAGCGCTCAGGGAAGCGGACAAGATCATACACAGCGTGAAAGGTGTGGTTGGCGGCGAGCCGGTCTTCAAAGGCACGCGCGTTCCAGTCCGGACAATCGCTGCGATGAAATTGCAAGGTGCCGCTACGGACGAGATCGTCGAGGGCTATCCAGCTCTCACTACGCGTATGGTAGACCTCGCCGAAATCTGGGTAGCGGCTCACCCTGCCCGTGGGCGGCCACGAAAGTTGTCGGAACAGGGACTGAAAGTGAAGTCGGTGAAGCGTTTGCCTCTTGAAGTCGAAAAGCCCTCTGGCATGGCTTCGTGAAGTTTCTCGTCGATGAATGCCTGCACACATCTCTCGTCGCTGTAGCTCACGAGCACGGCCACGATTGCTTTCACGTCAATTGGCTGGGCCTGAGCGGCGAGACCGACTGGGATCTGATGCCTCGGATCGTCGCGGAAGATTTTACTTTCGTGACGAACAACGCCCGTGACTTCAGGAAACTCCATGCGCGAGAGGATGTGCACGCTGGCCTGGTGATCATCGTGCCGCAGGTCCTGCCAGTGCAGCAGAGGGAATTGTTCGCGCTCGTTTTGCAGGAACTCGCCGGTTCTCCGGACTTGGTGAACGAGGTGATCGAAATTGCCATCGACGGGGGCGAGGCTCTGCTGACGCGCTATGCACTACCAGAGTGAAGAACAATCTCCGCTAATTTGGACAGATCGATCCGAATCCCGGTGTGCCGACGCTGTATATCCGGCTCACACTATTTCGTGCGTTGGAAACACACTAATTTGATGCTTTCGGAAGAACGCTGCGAAGTAGGTCGATCAACATCGCTCACGGGAAGAAGACCTCAACGCTATGGTTGACCACCGATGCGAGATAAGTCCACCCGCATCTCCGCAGTGCCTATTTTCTTCTCGTCCAAGGATTCCGCCCCAGTCTGCATGGGAGCCTCGGCATCGATCGTATCCGTCTCCGATGTATCGGCTTGCGGTTCCCTTTGGTTGGTTATTGCCCCACCCGGATCCTCCGCCTGAAACACACTCACACCCTCGAACTCACCGGTCTTCCAAGCGTAGAGCGCGTCCTCGAATATCTGCGGGAACACCTCGTTGCTCGTAGAACTGCCATACCATTTGGCGACGATCCTAAGAACCTTGGCGAACATCGCCGTGCCTTTGCGAAGGTTTTGGCAGGCATCGACGAGGTCGGATTTCAGATCTGCCGTTTCTTTTACTCCCACACCCGCGGGGAATTGGGTCAGCCCAACACGGACGACGGCGTGACCGGCATATTGCCGCACGATCGCCAAAGCCTCCTCGGCCGATGCGGTTTTCGGAACGAGGATCAATCGGCCGCCGGATTTCACGGTGACAGCGAGGGGATCCGTGGCACCAGCGGCGGTTACGAATTGCTCAATGGTCGCGGGTTTGAGAAAAGGGTCTGCGCATTCCTTTATCAGAGCGGCGTCGAGCATGGAGTGTTCCTCGGCTTTCAAGAGTTAAAGGCAATAACAAGCGGTGTTGCGAACAGCTTTGCCCACGATGTCACTGCGGCGCGCTGGATGGCGATGATCGACGTCCCTTCGGTCCACCAGCCGTTTCCAACGGCGAGTACAAAATCCGGATCATGCAGCATGGACTGGAGGATCGGCCAAACGATTAGTTGCTCGTAGCAGATCAGCGGTGCTGCCCGGACGGGACCGATCACGACGACCGGGTTCGCAAAGAAGTCTGCCCTCGCTCCACCGCTCTCCCCGAACCAGGATCGCCAGGGCTGCCACATCGAGCCCGGCACTGGCATACGTTCGCGATAAAAGATTTGGCCGCCTTCACTGTTTATCACGACGAGGACATTATCATAGCCGCCGGCGTCGAGCAGCGCGGCACCAGCGATGACCGTGGCATCAGCATCACGGGCACCGCTTGTCCAAAGCCGCTCCACTGTTGGTGTCCAGAATCCAAGCGTACTTTCGGGAAGCACCACGTAGCGTGCGCCATCGCTGGCGGCATTCCGAAGCGTTGCTATCAGGTCGCGCTGGCGTTGAAGACTGGCCTCCCGGCCGAGCGAAGCGCCCATTTCCATATCGACGCCGCGCCATCCCTGAGGTAGTGTCGGATAGGTCCAGATCGCGGCGGACCAGATCCATAAGACCGTCAAGGCAATGGCGACAGCTGGCCAGATGCGGGTTGCGAGGCCCGCGAGGCCAGCTGTGATCAAGCCCAGTCCCCACCATCCCCACCCTGGGAATAGAACACCCGCAGCGGTTACGGGATGGGCCCACCCTGTGATACCGAAGGGTGGGATCGAAATGATGATGGCCGCGAGAAGATAGCCAAACGGACGAGCTCCGCTGTTCTCCGTCCAGAGGACCGTATGCACTGCAACGAAGCTCAATGAGGCACACAGCCATAGCAGAAGGCCTGGCCCGATGTCCGAAGAATAGAACGTTGCCACACCTTGCGGCAAACCACGTGTTGCGGCCAGGAAATATCCGGCAGAGACAAGTGCCACCACCAATCTCGTTCGCGCGATCGACCAAAGAACCGGAAACCCCAGCGCGACGGGTAGAAGCAACACATGGCCGCTCCAGCCGGCCACGCCGATCATTGTCGAAACGATTACAAGCAAACTCGTCCGAAGGTCATAACGGCACATAGGTGAACACTTCCTCCGCTAGGCCAAGGATGCCGGGAGCTGGCACCGGACCGAAGTATCTGGAGTCGTAAGAGCCTGGGAATGATGAGTGCAGGAACACATATCCTGGCGGTACGATGCCGCTCGGAAAGGGCGTCAACGGAAGGCCTTTTCCATCGCGCAAAGCGAGATCTGATGAGGGGACTTTCCTTCCATCCACGCTCACGCTCGCGCCGATTTCGACATGCTGTCCCGCAACGGCGATCACCGTTTTGATCAACGGCGCGACACCGCCCGCGCAGAAACCAGAACGGAGATAGCCTCGTGCTTTTGCTTCCCGCATCGCCGCAGTTTCCGGTGGGCACATGAACAGCAGATCGTCGACTGCTGCCGGTCGATGAAGCGGGATGATGCGCCACAGACCGAGTGGCTCGCTCGGTGTCAGATTGATGCGGTAGCCGCCGGCGACGGCAGTCACCACCAGCAGGACGGCGGCCACGGCCGGTATCGACAGAGCCGCAATGGCACGTCGTTGCTGCGCGGTCATCGCCCGGCGCGCTCCCGCTCCCGCCGTCATTTGAGCGAGAGCCCCTGGCTCTTGGTCTGCCGCATCGTCTCGGCCTGTTTGAGCGCTTCGGTCGTTCGTTCATGGGCGCCAAGCTGCTGGACTGTCCGCATGGAATTCCAGGCAGACTGAACCTCCGCCTTCTGGCCGACCGTCATGCCTGCTGTGACGGTCTCAAACGTCTTGCCATCAGTGTCTTTCGCAGCCAAGGGCAGGAAGGTCCGCTCCCCGAAACGCTCGGACACAGCCCTGGCGAAACCTTCGAGTTCAGCCTTCACCATTTTGTCGGCAAGGGCATATTCGAGAACTGCGGGCAAATCATTCCGATCGATCGCGTCACGGACCCGTTCAAGCGTTTGCCTGGCAGATGGGGAGAGCGCCGGGATGTCGACAGAAACCTTGAGCCGGGCCGCGCGCTCCTCGGTCTCATGTTTGATTTCGGCCTCGGCCCGCTCACGAAGGTAACGTTGAAGATTTCTGGCGAGCGCCGGCACATTGGCGATGGCCTTTTCCCGGTCCTGTATGTCGCCACGGCTGGCGAAAAGACCGGTCCTTCCCTTGAGGGCGCCGAAGCTTTCTGGCTCGTGCGCGATTTTTGCCAGGGTGGACTGCGCGATCGATTGGTCCTTGATCATAGCATCGACATCGATGGCCTTGAAAGCTGCTTGCGGGTTCGCATAGACGAAATGAAAGCGGGTCGAGACGTCGTCCCATTGCGTCTTGAGGCCGGGGTCAGTGGCGAGCTTGTCCTCGACAGCCTGGTCGAGTGATTTCGGGAAGATGGTGATGCCTGATACCATGGGCCTGGCCTCCTTGATTGTATCGGTGATGGCGTGTTTGTTGCTGCCGCGGACCAATCCGAGCGCTGTGCCGATGGCGGCAAGACGGGTGCCGAGGTCGGCGAGTTTGTGTTTCTGCCGGACGGCCCATTGAAGACGATCCTGTGCGATCGTGCGGGCGACGTTCATGAGATGCAGGCCGCGGGCCTCGGCAAATCGCAAGGCGTGGCCGTAGAACGACGCCTGCTCGTAATCGAGGGTCGTCTCCTTGGCGTTTCGGCGCGACAGCATCGGAATGAGGCCGCCCGCCTTGGCAAAGGAGCGACTTCCGTAGTAGACGGCGAGATCCTCACGGTGGCGGGTCATGGCCACATAGGTGAGATGCCGGTCCAACGAGAGGGATGCCAGGACTTTAACCCGGTCGACGGTGGCGCCCTGGGCTTTGTGGATCGTCGTCGCATAACCATGATCGAGAGTGTTGTAGACGCGCTGCTCGACCGTGACCTGGCGACGATGCTCGCCGTCTCCAACCTCGGCAACGATCCGGCCGGGTGCAGCCTCACGCACTTTTGCGAGCATGCCGTTCTTGACGCCAAGGCTGCCCTCGTTCTTGAGGAACACGATCTGGTCGCCTGTGGCGAACATGCGAGATCCGTCCTCTGTCCTGAAGGCAAAACCGTCTTCGAGAACGCCACGCTCGACCAGTCTGGCGCGGGCCATATCGTTGAGCTTTCGCACGTCACGACGAAGGTGTGCGAGGATCAGGCTGGTTTTGGAAGGATCGTAATCGCGATCCCAATCGGCGATCAGGCGCTCGACCGCCTTTGCCTTGAGGTCCGATCCCCTGACATGTCCATGTGCGCCATAGGCATCGACCGCCTGGCCGACGTTACCGCGCGCCAGGTCGAGCGAAGCGTCGCGCATCCATTGCTGGCGCTGACGATAGATCGTCTCGAGTTCGGCATAGCCGATGCGATCGGCGATCGCACGGAAGGCGGCACCCGCTTCGATCGGTTGAAGCTGTTGCGGATCGCCGACAAGGACGAGCTTGGCGCCGGCCTTGGTGACGGTTTCGACCAACAGCGCCATTTGCCGTGACGACACCATGCTGGCCTCGTCCAGCACGAAGACGCATCTGTCATCGAGCTGGTTGCGACCCTGGTTCCAGCGAAGCTCCCACGACGACAGCGTGCGGGAAACGATACCCGCTTCCTTCTCCAAACCTTCGGCGGCTTTGCCAGCCAGGGCACCGCCGACCACACGATAGCCCGCCGTTTCCCAGGCTTCACGCGCCGCCTTCATCATCGTCGTCTTGCCAGCGCCAGCGCGACCGATGACGGCGGCAATCCGCGCGGGCGCAGCGACATGGCTGATCGCCGTTCGCTGCTCATCCGACAGACGGGAATGGCGCGCAAAGGTCGCCTGCAGCACAGCCTCACGGACGCCATGAGAGGTGCTGCCGGACAGCCAGGTTGCACGATGGGCCATCCCGGCTTCAAGCCGGATTATCTCGCGCGTGGTGTACTTTGCTGGAGAACGAATGCCAGTCGCAAAGTTGATCCGCTCGCGTTCCAGCCGGAGCGCTTCAGGGCTTTGCAGAATGCGGACCATCAGACTTTGGAACAGCGCGGCATCGTCGATATAGCGGTGCAGAACTTTAGCAACATCGCGTTCGTCGAAAACGCTCTTCTCGCGTGTGATCAGGTCGAGCACGATCTCCGGACGGCGCTGGATACGACGGGCGTTTTCGCTGCGACGCTGCTCCTGGATCTCGATGCGCTCGAGCTTGGGAGTTGAGGTCTGCGACGTGTGGTCAGACCGCTCGGCCTTGCGCTCGATGGCTTTGGTGCCGACGCCGAGGTGGATGGTTGGCTCGAGGTCAATCCCCTGCTTTTCGAAGGAACGGCCATCGATGCTGATATCGAGACCGGCGAGCGCCAGATGTCTGTTCTGGCAGGCAAACCAGCCGTCGCGAAACGCGTTGAAGTCCTCAGTGCTACCTGCCCATAGCTGATAGACGATCTTGCCGGCATCATTGCGGATTGGCGTGCCATCCGGGCCCAGCACCGCAACCTTCTTTGAACC
>UCJU01000050.1 GCA_900472925.1 Hyphomicrobiales bacterium | reverse complement strand
CATCTCCCCCACAAGTAGGGAGATCTGCTGGGCGTTTGCTCCCACTCCATCCTCAACCGTTGATATGGCCGAGATGTATCCACTCGCCGATCTCCCCACCTGTGGGGGAGATGGCCGGCAGGCCAGAGGGGGGCGATCTTGCTCCACCGTCAGCGATACACACCTCCACCTCATCGACCTCAAAAAATCAGCCCACCCTCATTCCCCACCTCTTTAAACCAGCAAAATCCCGTACCATATCAACCTCAACGGAGCAGAATGCGCGGCCACTGGCCAACCCTGATGCTTCAGGCGATACAAACATTATCGCAACGGGGCTTGCCGCTTCAGGGAGCCTCAACCCTAACAATCCGCACTGTGCCGAAGACGGGCAGGACGGTACAAGGAGTTACGACATGAACATTGAAAAATATTCCGAACGGGTTCGTGGTTTCCTGCAATCGGCCCAGACCTATGCTCTGGCTGAAAACCACCAGCAATTCGCCGCCGAACACGTTCTCAAAGTGTTGCTGGATGATGACCAGGGCATGGCCGCTTCGCTCATCGAGCGCGCTGGCGGTAACGCCAAGGAAGCCCGCATTGCCAATGATGCCGCTCTCGGCAAATTGCCGAAAGTATCCGGCGGCAATGGCGGCCTTTCGCTAACGGCCCCGCTGGCCAAGGTGTTCTCGACGGCTGAAGACGTGGCGAAGAAGGCCGGTGACAGCTTCGTCACCGTCGAGCGTCTGTTGCAGGCGCTTGCCATCGAAACCTCGGCCAGCACATCCGCGTCCCTGAAAAAGGCTGGCGTCACTGCGCAGGCCCTCAATCAGGTCATCAATGACATCCGCAAGGGCCGCACGGCAGACGGTGCCAATGCCGAACAGGGTTTCGACGCGCTGAAGAAATTTGCTCGCGATCTAACCGCCGATGCGCGTGATGGCAAGCTCGACCCCGTTATCGGTCGCGACGACGAAATCCGTCGCACCATGCAGGTTCTGTCGCGCCGTACCAAGAACAATCCCGTTCTCATTGGTGAACCCGGCGTCGGTAAGACGGCGATTGCCGAAGGTCTGGCGTTGCGCATCATCAATGGTGACGTGCCGGAAAGCCTGAAAGACAAGAAGCTGATGGCGCTCGATATGGGTGCGCTGATTGCCGGTGCGAAATATCGTGGCGAGTTCGAAGAACGTTTGAAGGCCGTGCTGAACGAAGTTCAGGCCGAAGCTGGCGGGATCATTCTGTTCATCGATGAGATGCACACGCTGGTCGGTGCGGGCAAGGCAGATGGCGCCATGGATGCGTCCAACCTGCTGAAACCGGCTTTGGCCCGTGGCGAGTTGCACTGCGTTGGCGCAACAACGCTCGATGAATACCGCAAGCATGTGGAAAAAGATCCGGCGTTGGCGCGTCGTTTCCAGCCGGTGCTGGTGGACGAGCCGACTGTGGAAGATACGATCTCGATCCTGCGCGGTCTGAAGGAAAAATACGAACAGCACCATAAGGTCCGCATCGCGGATTCGGCTCTTGTGGCCGCTGCAACTCTGTCCAACCGCTACATCACCGACCGCTTCCTGCCGGACAAAGCCATCGACCTGATGGACGAAGCCGCATCGCGTCTGCGCATGCAGGTGGATTCCAAGCCGGAAGAGCTGGATGAACTAGACCGCCGCATCATGCAGCTGAAAATCGAGCGTGAAGCCTTGAAGCAGGAGACGGATGCGTCTTCGGCAGACCGGTTGAAGCGGCTTGAGGACGAGCTGACCGACACAGAAGAGAAAGCCGATGCCCTGACCGCCCGTTGGCAGTCTGAAAAGCAGAAGCTTGGCCATGCTGCAGACCTGAAGAAGCAGTTGGAAGATGCGCGCAACGAACTGGCTATCGCCCAGCGTGGCGGGCAGTTCCAGCGCGCTGGCGAGTTGACCTATAGCATCATTCCCGGCCTTGAAAAGGAACTTGCTGCCGCCGAAGAGCGCGATAGCAGCGGGGCCGGTTCGATGGTTCAGGAAGTGGTGACGGCGGACAATATTGCGCAGGTCATCTCTCGCTGGACTGGTATTCCGGTCGACCGTATGCTCGAAGGCCAGCGGGAAAAGCTGCTGCGCATGGAAGACGAGCTTGCCAAGTCCGTGGTTGGACAGGGCGAAGCCGTGCAGGCCGTGTCGAAAGCGGTTCGCCGCGCGCGCGCTGGCCTGCAGGACCCCAATCGTCCTATTGGCTCCTTCATCTTCCTCGGACCAACCGGGGTCGGCAAGACCGAGTTGACCAAGGCGCTGGCCCGCTTCCTGTTTGACGACGAGACTGCGATGGTTCGCCTCGATATGTCGGAATATATGGAGAAACACTCCGTTGCCCGGCTCATCGGTGCGCCTCCAGGCTATGTCGGCTACGAGGAAGGCGGCGCTCTGACGGAATCGGTTCGTCGTCGGCCCTATCAGGTCGTGCTGTTCGATGAGATCGAAAAGGCGCATCCGGATGTCTTCAACGTCCTCTTGCAGGTGCTGGACGACGGTCGCTTGACTGATGGTCAGGGTCGCACCGTCGATTTCAAGAACACCATCATCATCATGACCTCGAACCTTGGTTCGGAGTTCCTGACGCAGATGGGCGATAATGATCAGGTCGATTCCGTTCGCGAACTGGTGATGGAGCGTGTCCGGTCTCACTTCCGGCCGGAATTCCTCAACCGTATCGATGACATCATCCTGTTCCATCGCCTGCATCGCAACGAGATGGGCGCCATCGTCGATATCCAGCTCAAGCGTCTCGTTTCGCTCCTCACGGATCGCAAGATCATGCTGGAACTGGACGAGGATGCGCGGATCTGGCTGGCCGACAAGGGTTACGACCCTGCCTATGGCGCGCGTCCATTGAAGCGCGTCATCCAGAAATCGGTTCAGGACCGTCTTGCCGAGATGATCCTGGGCGGGGAAATCCCCGACGGCTCGCGTGTCAAGGTCACCTCCGGTTCCGACCGGTTGCTGTTCAAGATCAAGCCGCTGCGTCCCGACGTCGAAACCGCCGACGCTGCATGACCAAACAAAAAGGGCTCCAGAAATGGAGCCCTTTTCAACTATTCTCAAATGCGATCTTACCGGCTGGCGACCTGATCCGGCTTTCCTTCGATATTCAGCAATGTGTCGATACGCTTCCTCTCGTCAGAGAAGCGCGCCAGTGCATCGCCTGATAGCGATTTTCCGCCCGGCAGACGCACCTTCATCGCGTCGACTTTGGTGCCATTGACGATCAGTTCGTAATGCAGATGCGCGCCTGTCGATAGACCGGTCGATCCGACATAGCCGATCACCTGGCCCTGGGTGACGCGGGCACCTTCAGTGACACCTTTGGCAATCGCATTCTGGTGATTGTAAGATGAGACATACCCATTGGCATGGCGGATCAGCGTCTGGTTGCCATAACCGGATGCCCATCCGGCCTTTTCGACCACGCCGTTGCCCGTCGCAATGATCGGCGTTCCGCGCGGCGCTGCCCAGTCCGTGCCGGTATGCATGCGGCTGAACCGAAGAACAGGATGACGGCGCATGCCGAAGCCGGATGTCATGCGCCCGTTGGGCACGGGGTTGCGGATCAGGAACTGCCGGATGCTTTTGCCCTGGCCATCGAAGTAATCGACGCTGCCATCATCCGGGTTCTGGAAACGGTAAAAGCGGGTCTCGCTGTCGCCGAACTTGGCGTTCACATAGAGCAATTCCGATTGATCGGTTGCTTTGCCATCCGGCCCCTCGACCGAGAAGAAAGCTTCCAGTGAATCTGTCGGTTTCAACTGAGCCTGGAAGTCGACACTGCTCGCCAGAAGCTTGACCAGCTGAGCGACCATCGACTGGTTCATGCCATATGTCAGCGCGGCGCGGTAAACCCCGTCATAGACGCGTGGCAAATCGCGGTTTGCTGTAAGGGGTGCATTGCTGCTGTCGAAGGCCGTGGCGACAGCATCCAGATGTGGCGGCTCGCTGGCTTTGATGAACGTCTTGGTGTCGCTGGTCGCGACGGTCACGACATGGCGAGCCTTGCGATAAAGACTGGCGCGCACGACATCGCTTTTTTCGTCGCTCTGCAAAATCCCGATGCGCAACACGTCGCCAGCTTGAACGTCAGCCGAACCGTTCTCTGCGCTCAAGGCATCCGCCGTCTGCTTGGCCTGATCCTTGGAATAACCAGCGCCGAAGAGGGCTGCCTCCATCGTCTGAGCCTGACGCACAGGTATCACGTCGTCGGCATATTCCTGAACCTTGACGTTTGACGTCTGCGGCGTGGAAACGGACATGTTCTGCTCAACGACACGGGCTGAAAGCCCTGCCGTCACATCCACATCTTCAGTCGCCTCAAAGCGGCGCGGATCGATGTAGTAGAGAGCCGATAGCTGCTTGTTGCCATCAGTCAGCATGGAACCGTTTGAGCGAACCGCCTCTTCCACCTCATCGAAGCTCATTGCAGCAGCATAGGCAAAAGGACTGTTTTTCGTCGGAAAAGCAATGGTTTTCAGGCTGACCTCGGACTCGACCTCCGATCCATAGATCGTGCCGGTCTTGCTGGCCGCGGGAGAGGCTTCCTCGTTCGTCGCGAAGATGTTTAGCGGGTCGAAAGGCGGATAATCATCCTGATTGGTATAGTTGGCCGCAAGCGCGATCTTGACATGTGCAAACGGCACTTTACGCACCACTTCCTTGTCACCATCGTGAATGACCGTCGATACATCCATGACAGAACGGTCAGAGGGTCGTGCTGCGATATTGGGTGCCAGAAGGCGGACACCGCGACGCACAATCTCAGATGCGTCCTGCTCCATGTCCGCACGTGCAAAGGCTTCAGCAGGAATGGCCAATTGCTGGCGGCCATCGAGAGCGGCGAAAAGAGCCACGCCCATAAGGATAGAAGATGTGATGCCTGTCAGAAACGTGCCGCAAAGCCACCGCAGCGAGATTTCCCGGCGGTCAGGTGCACGTCGACCTTCCGCCAAAATAGGCGGTTCGGTTCCTAGCGAACGGATCATGTCTCTGTTCGTCGTCATGCCTGTCGGGACCGATCGCTCATATAATCTCCAGAAACCATCACGCCGAAGGTGTGCAACTTTCAGACAACTGAGTCAAACGCAGGCCGAGATTAACGAGCCGTAGTCCCAAACTTCTTGTCTTAAGGATTCGTTGAGATTTGGAGATACGTCCGGCTCGCGGCAAAAACGTGGCGTGCACCTCTCTATATGAGACAGTTCCTTATTCTGCAGCAGCATTGGCCAAGCTTCATGGTCTCTACAAACCAGCGACGCACCACTCACTCCCTTTCCAACCTAAAATCCATCAAACATTTCAATGGTTTATATTTTTTCTATTATTT
>UCJU01000051.1 GCA_900472925.1 Hyphomicrobiales bacterium | reverse complement strand
GTGTGGCTTTTAGCTCCCGATTTCAATTGAAGCGCTAAGTGAGAAATCCGACATTGAAATCTCCTCTTACGATTTCACTCCGGAGTGGGGGAGGGGCCACCTAAAGCCCTGATGCCTTGGTCAGATTCACGCGGAAGCGATCCCGCCGGCGCTGATATCTACGTGTCATCTCTGCTGATGCGTGCCCAAGCTGTTTCTGGACGTAACGCTCATCGACTTCAGCGGAAGAGGCCAAGCCCGCGCGAAGGGAATGGCCGGAGAACTTGAAGGCGCGTTCAATTTCGCTGAGATCGCCGCGGACGCCTGCGGCCATCGCGGCCCGCTTCACAAGCCGAGCGACCTCCTTGTCGTTCAGCCGTTCTGACCCAACTGCTTTCCCTTGCCCGGTGACCCGGCGAAACAGAGGGCCATGAGCCAGCTTGGCGAACTTGATCCAGGTCTCGATTGCGGCGACCGGGCAGGTCGCATCGGCCGAGCCGCGACCGACCTCGACCTCTCGCCAGCCGGTTTTACCGCGCAGGGTGAGGAGCATACCCTTGTCGAGGATCTCGATCCAACCGCGACCGTCCTCAGTCTGGTCGGCCTTC
Source organism: Hyphomicrobiales bacterium (assembly GCA_900472925.1). Taxonomy (GTDB): domain Bacteria; phylum Pseudomonadota; class Alphaproteobacteria; order Rhizobiales; family Rhizobiaceae; genus Agrobacterium. The sequence continues at coordinate 2,698 of UCJU01000051.1, read as the reverse complement.
AGATCGAGGCCGACGATCTCGGAGCGCCTAAGCCCTCCAGCAAAGCCGATGAGCAACATGGCCCGATCCCGCAGGCCGCGCAGAGAGCCGCGATCGAGCGTCTCGACCATGGCGATGATATCCTCAGCCATGACTGCTTCCTTCTGGATAGGTGGCTTGGCGTGGCTGTTGCGGATGCCGGCCATCACGGTGGCGATATGCCGGTCCTTGCGATCGAGCGAGATGCCACGCTGGGCATAGTTCCAGCTGAGGGAGGAGAGGCGTCGTTCGATGGTTGAGACAGAGTTGGCTTTTGTACCCCGCTCAGCCGTGCCGGAGGCGCAGGCGGTGATATAGAGCCCGACGGTTTGTGGATGCGGGGGGAGGGGGCCCAGATTGGACCGCCGGCACCAAGCGGCAAAATGCTTCCAGTCCGAAGCGTAAGCCTTGCGGGTATTGGCGGAACTCGCGGCTTCGACATAACCCCGGGCGCGATCAGCAAGGCTTGCAAGATGGGCGGGCGTCTGGTCCTCGCCGACGAGAGAGGGGAGGGGGCTATCGCCAGACACCTCCCGCGCGGAAACATCACCGCCGGAGGCTGTTCTGAGAGACGGCGCTGAGGTCTCCTCGACGTTAATTTCGCTGTTCTGCTCGATGATTTGGGTCATTCTCTATATAAAGAACAATATGTCCGATAATGCAAGATTATCGGACGTTTTATCTTCGCGATAGGCTGTGCGGTTTATAACGAAAAAGTAGCACAAACTGCACATCTGATTTATGCTGCTGCGTATGGATTCGATCACATCTTCGTTCTCTGCAACCTCCACATGGACCGGCTACCTCCCAAGCTGGGCGCTGGCGCGTGGCCGTGACATTGACGAGCGGGATGCTGCTTTTGCCGCAGGTATCGCGCTGAAATCACTCGACGATTTAATCCGTTCGGATACACCATGGATAGGCTGCTGGCGCGATCGTCTTGCTCTCAAGTCAGCCGCCGTCGCGGCCAGGATGCTCGGTCGCAACGAGGAAGAGCCCGCGCTGCGGGACGCCGTTTTGTTGACGCCCGTGGACGGTGATCCCGGTCCTGCCGGGAAGCTGTTTTTGGCCACACGAATGCTGTCCCGCCGGATCGGCATGGCGGGCACATCGTTTACTAAGGAATTGGCCACGCTTCTATCGATCCGTTGGGACGACGATCTTGCCTTGGTCCCAGATCTTGTCGATTCTGCCATCCAATCCGGACGTTCGGCACCTTTCGCGGTGGCGGACCTTATAATGGCGATTTCTGCGGCTCGCCCGGACACAGAAGTGTTGGCACTTGGTCTTGGCGAGATGGTGCTGGCTCAGAAGCTGAACTGGTCGCAACCGGTTCCCCTGTTGCTACCCGAGCGCTTTGGCCCAGCTTTCCGCACCATCGGTGGCCGGGGTCGCGTGAAGCCGGGTGAGTCAGCCTATTCGAAAGCAATCTGCATGGCGATTGTCGATGGCGCCGAACTGGCACTGCGTTCCGCTGCGGAGATCGATCGCCGCGCTAGCCGCTTGTTGGCCATCGCAGCCAAAGTCAGGACCAGAGGAGCTGAACCAGTCATCCGTCGGCTGTTGAACGAAGACGCTGTATCCGCTTCGGCAGCCGGGGCCAGCCTGTCACGATGGGCGGCAAACCGGCTGTTCGAGCGGCTCGAAGGCTTTGAGGCGATACGCGAGCTCTCGGGCCGGTCCTCCTTCCGAATATTTGGATTGTGACAATGGCAGGAGCGAGCGCAGCTAAACCCCGCCGTCAAGCCGGAGGACGCAAGCAAGAGCTCCTGTATGATCGCGAGCTACTGGACTTGCCGTCGGAAATGCGCTGGCGGGAATGGATGATGCGCGTCGAGGCGGTCATTTTTGCGTCCGCCGAGCCGGTCAGCCGCGAGACTCTGGCGCGGGTGGTCGGCAAAGACTGCAGCGTCGATCTGCTGATCGACGACTTGGTCGGAGAGCTGCGAGATCGCCCTTATGAACTGATCTCGGTCGCAGGCGGGTGGCAACACCGGACCCGACCAAGGTTTGCCGAGACGATCCGCGCTTCGTTCGCGCCTACGCGAGGCGGTGTGGCGGCGTTGTCTGAATTTGAGGCGATGGTGCTGATAGCTGTCGGATATTTCCAGCCGATCACGCGCGGTGAGTTGTCAAAGTTATTTGGCAAGGAAGTCAGCCGCGATACGATCGGCGGTTTGCGTGGTGCAGGTTTTATCGGCTCCGGCCCACGGAGCCCCACGCCGGGCGCGCCATATACCTATGTCACGACGCCATATTTCCTCTCGGCCTTTGGCATGGAGACCTTGCGGGACCTGCCAAACATCGAGGCGCTGGAAGACGCTGGTCTCTTGAGTAAACAGGGTACCGCCGTGGATACTGACCCGGCCGCCGGAGACGACATGTTGGAAGATTGACAGGTTTGGGCTTGGCGCCGCGGTAGCGCACATCGGGCTGCCGCAAGAACTGCGGTTGTTTTTGACAACCGGCATTCTTGGCGGTTTTACGACCTTCTCGACGTTTTCGCTGGATGCTGTAGGGCTTTGGGAAAGGGGAGAGGCTAGCGCCGCCATCCTCTACGCCAGCGCTTCTGTCATCCTGGCATTCATTGCAATGTTCGCTGGCATGGTGCTGGTGCGTGGTATGGCTGGAGGTCAAACGGCATGAAAAGTATTTTTCTCGGCTGGCCCTTCTGGGCGCT
>UCJU01000053.1 GCA_900472925.1 Hyphomicrobiales bacterium | reverse complement strand
GCACCGGGTTTGCCGGAGGCCATTTCGGTTAAGTTATGCGGCCATGGCTGGTTCGTCCAGCATGGCGTAAAAGCGCTCTTCAGCTTCGGCTGGCGGCATGTTTCCGATGGGCTCCAGAAGGCGTCGGTGGTTGAACCAGTCGACCCATTCCAGGGTAGCGAACTCGACCGCTTCGAAGCTTCGCCACGGTCCCCGGCGATGAATGACCTCGGCCTTGTAAAGACCGTTGATCGTTTCTGCGAGGGCGTTGTCGTAGCTGTCGCCGACACTTCCGACAGATGGCTCGATACCTGCTTCTGCCAACCGCTCGGAATAGCGAATGGACACGTATTGAACGCCGCGATCCGAGTGATGCACAAGGCCACCGCCATGAGCAGGACGCCGATCATGAAGCGCCTGGTCAAGGGCATCCAGGACAAAGCCTGCATGTGCCGTCCGGCTCGCCCGCCAGCCAATGATGCGACGAGCGAAGACGTCGATGACAAAGGCCACGTAGACGAACCCCTGCCAGGTAGCGACATATGTGAAATCCGAAACCCACAGCCTGTTCGGCGCAGGGGCTTTGAACTGGCGGTTCACCCTGTCAAGCTGGCTCGGGGCCATCTTGTCCGAGAACGTCGTGCGGATCGGCTTGCCCCGAATAACACCTTGCAGGTTCATCGACCTCATAAGCCGGGCGACAGTGCAACGGGCGGCGTCGAAGCCCTCCCGCTGCAATTGCCGCCAGACCTTGCGAACGCCATAGACGCGAAAGTTCTGCTCGAAGACCCGCCGTATCTCGATCTTCAAGCTGATATCGCTGCGAGCGCGGACTGACAGGCGGTCCACATCCAGGCGCTTGGCGACGTTCTCGTAATAGGTTGATGGGGCAATCGGCAGTAGCCTGCAGATTGGCTCGACCCCGAACACGCCACGGTGTTCGTCGATGAACGAGATCATCGCTTGAAGGGGCGGTCGAGCTCCGCCATCGCGAAATATGCAGACGCCTTGCGCAAAATCTCGTTGGCCTGACGAAGCTCGCGGTTCTCGCGCTCAAGAGCCTTCATCTTCTCGGCTGCATCGCTCGGCAGGCCTGCTCGTTTGCAGCTGTCGATCTCAGTCTTCTTAACCCATTCATGCAGTGTGGCTGGCGAGCAGCCGATCTTGGCAGCAATAGATGAAACGGCAGCCCACCGCGAAGGGTGCTCGGCTTCATGATCCAGCACCATACGAATGGCACGTTGACGGACTTCAGGTGAAAACTTGTTCGTTGTCTTGCTCATGATGACTCCACTTTCTCAGAAGTTGAAGCCTCCGGCAAACCCGGTGC
>UCJU01000054.1 GCA_900472925.1 Hyphomicrobiales bacterium | reverse complement strand
GGGAGATGTCCGGCAGGACAGAGAGGGGTAAGCCTCACCCTCAACGCCGACCGCAAAAAGCTTCTGCCACAACCTCAACGCCAAACCGCCGTCACAACCCCCGCTGCCCCCGCCCCACACTGCGCGCCAGCATCGCCGAAATCTGTCCCTCGCTGCGCCGAAAACTCGCCGCATCGCTCGCCGTCACATTGAACACGATCTGCGTACCGCCGCCGCCACCGGCAGAGGCAACGCCCAGCGATCCATCGGCCCCGCGCTTCAGCGGCAAAATCGCCTCACTCCCCGCCTCGCCCATCAGCCCCATATCGCCACCCATGGGAAAAAACGTCGGGCTCGAAACCACGCCACCATCCGCAAACGGCGTCACCCGCCCCGGCACGCCGCCATCGGCAAAGGCAAACAGCGATCCGGCCCCGGATGTGAGGCTGCCGACCGCCGATGACAGCATATTCTCCAGCGGCTTCAACCCTGCAGACAGCGCAATGTTGGAAAGCCGCATCCCAAGCCCCTGCAAAACGCCGTCCAGCCCCTTGCCACCAATCGTGGCGGCCTGAAGCGCAGACGTCAGCGCCGACCCAAACCGCTGCGACCGCCGCTCCAGATCATCCATCACATCCGCCAGAGCCTGCGCCTCGTCACGCTGATCTGCCAAGTTCGTCTCGTCAGCCATCGGCCTTGCCTTTCTGATTCAATTGGGGAAGCTAGGGGATTGGAATTCAACGCAATTGCTGCATGACTTGAAAAACCCAAGAAGTTAGGTTATTTATGAAATGGTTACAGTTCTTCGCCAGCATGGAATGCGTTTCGTCATCTACACGGCGGATCACGAACCGCCTCACGCCCATGTCTACGGAGAAGGAGAGAGCCGCATCGACATCATCAGCCTCAATGTCATCACGCAGGGAGGCATGTCAGACCGGGATGTGCGACGAGCGGTAGACGTGATCGAAGAACACCGACAACTCTTCATCGATACCTGGAGAAAATATCATGGTTGAGATCAGCGATCAGGACCTTGCGCATGCAAAAAAGCGCTGGCGTGAAGAACGGGCAGAGCGTCCAGTGCCGAACGCCGTGCGCTTCGATTCCGCATCGGAACGGGTCATTGTGGATTTCACCAACGGTGCATCCTTTATGTTCCCGGCCCGCGCTCTGGAGGGGTTGGAATTGGCGACAGCGGCCCAGCTTGCCGAGGTGGAGTTGCTGGGCGAAACCGGACTGCATTGGGAAAGCCTCGACCTCGATTACACCGTCACCGGCTTGATGAGCGGTATCTTCGGCAGCAAAACCTTCATGGAAGCCCAGAGCCGGGGTGGAAAAAGCAGGTCCCTGGCTAAATCAGCAGCAAGCCGCGCAAACGGCGCAAAGGGCGGTCGTCCGAAGAAAGCCGCCAAGCCCTGATCACCCATCCGGAAAAGCCCGCATCAAACCCTCCAGCCCACCCCGATCCAGCCCATCACGCCTAGGCCTCATCCCACCCGTCATTGCGAAAAATTCCACGGGCGTCAGCGCCCAGAAAACTGTTGGAGAAAGCCGCAGCAGGCTCAAACCGGTATGGATCACCTGCTCCCAGGGAAAGGGCTGGACACCATGATCCGGGCTTGAACCCGCTGCGGCACTCAAGGGGAAGCCGTGGCTTGCCCTTCTGCGCCGGTTCCGGCAAAGGTCGCGGTCAGGAGGTCTCCCACGATCGTTGCGTAACCGGCAATTCCACCCTCGATGCTCATCGCGCCCACATCGTCATCGGAAAAGACGTTTCCCGCACCGCGAAGCCCGGCACCGATGACGCGGATCATGTCGGCGGACTTCATCCGCCCGCTGGCAAAGCGGCTCGCCAGGCCCGTCAGGTCATCGGCAGCAAAGGCGGTTTCCAGTTCGGCAAGTGCGCCGAGCGTCAGGCACAGAATGCGCCGCTCGCCATCCAGCACCGCCTCCACCTCACCGCGCCTGCGGTTCGCACGTCCAAAATTTCCCGCCCCCATCACAGCGCTCCAAAGCTGATGGCGCCCGCCGATTCCAGCGCAATCTCGAACTGCACCTCGCCGTCGTGCCGGCCTGAATATTCCAAGGCGGTGATCTGGAACGGCCCTGACACCGTGCCGAAATCCGGGATCACGATCTGCCAGCCGGGAATGGCACCGGCAAAGAACTGCCCGCGCACCAGCGCGTCGCTCTGCTGGTCCTTGAAGATGCCCGATGCCGTCAACCCTGCCCGCTGAATGCCCGCCCCCGCCAGCAATTCCCGCCAGCGCCCGGCACTTTCGGCATCCGTCACATCAACGCTTTCCGCATTGAACGCCAGCCGCTTCGTGCGCAGCCCAGCCACGGTCACGAATGCCCCGCCATTCTCGATCTTCAGCAGCAGGTCCTTGCCCTTCTGCGCCACCATGGTGTTTCCTTTCAGTTTCACGATCGTTGAGGCAACACACAGCCCACCGAGTGGACGGTGTCGTTGGTATGAAATACGGTCTGCATGGTTTTAAAGGAGCGCGGAACGATGAAGGTCCTGGACAGTGAGCCTTGGCGTTGGGATCTGCTGGAAAACGGCGATATACTTTATCTGCATGCCATCTGCAGCCACAGTGCCGTCGACTATTCCGTCATTATTGTGCTCAACGAGGCAGAGCGGGCGGCGTATGAAGCCAGAGGGCGCACCTATCTCAACACCCTCGCCCACGATATTCACTATAGCGCTCCGGGTGTGATCGGCAGCCAATCACCTTTCAAATCCCGCAATTTGAAGATTTCCGATAAGGAGGTCGCGGAGAAGATATTCAACGCTCTCACGGCATCCGCCAAGGCGGCGTCATCCTCGCCGTGACGTCACTCCGTCACCGCCCGAAACCGGATCTCCGTTAAAAACTGCTTTCCCTTCGCTGGCCTCGCGGAGCGGCTGTTGCGGTAAAACAAGCTCACCAGCGCAATGCCGCCGCCCAGTACCAGCGGCGCGTCGTCGAGCAGGGCCAGAATGCGCACGGCGATGTCTTGCGCCAGCTTTCGCCCGCCCTCCTCACTCCACACTTCGATGGTCAGAAAGTGCTCTTCACCACGCTCCGAAGCGGTGGAATAATCGCGGCTGTCGATTTCGCCAAAGGCGACGCAGGGCAAAACCGGCCTCGGCAGCAGCCGGTCGATAATGCCGCCGCGCCCCACCATCCCCACCAGTTCGGCGTCGCCGACAAGACGCGCATGAACGGCCTTCAACAGCGCATTGGCTGCCCTCATCGGCTTTCCTCCTCGCAGCGGCAGACGATGAAGCGACCCGTCTCGTCCGGGTCGATGATCGATTTCACCGCAAACACCCGCACGCCCTTACGCAATCGCATGCCCGCCTCGATATCGTTGCGAAACCCGGCCCAGATGCGGTGCGTGATCGCCACGCCATCGGCAGAAGCCCGCTCATAAGCGCCTTGCGAAACCGGCTCGATGGCCGCCCAGAGCGAGCGCAGCGGTCGCCAGCCCGCCGTCACACCACCCTGCCCGTCCGGCAGGTCTTCCGGTGCTTCCAGCTCCAGCCGTGCCGTCAGTTGGCCGGGGTCGAGAAAGGTCAGGTTCATCGCTCACAGCCCCACACGGCGAAATGGCGCAATCAGCCGCTCGTAACCCGCTGGCACGCCCGCGGGCTGATCGGCAGGCGAAACCGCGCCGCGAAACGCAAACATATGCGCAATATGAATCAGCATCGCCCGCTTCAGCGTATCGGGCACATCCGCACCGCTCTCACCAAAACCAGCGATAAAATCGATCTCGATGCCGTTCAGCGGCTGCCCCGGCGCAGGCGGTTGGCGCAGCCACAGCCGCGCCGGTCGCGCCTGGCCATCCATCAGCTTGTCGATCCCGGTCAAATCCTTGGGGTCACCCGCATCGTCAAAAACCAGAATCGTTTCGATGGCTTGCACCGGTCCCTTCGTAATCTGAATCACACCGTTCAGTGGCCAGTCATCGAGGTACAGCCGGAAGCTCTGGCGCATCAGGCACAAGCCCGTCTGGCGTTCCAGATACTCACGCGCGGTGATAATCAGCGCTGCCAGCAGCGCATCCTCATCGCCGCCATCCAGCCGCAAATGCGCCTTCACATCGGCAAGCGTCAACGCCTCCGCCTGCGGCGGGGTCAGAGTGGCATAGGTCATGGTCTCTCCGGAAATTGGGATGTTGCTGCCGCAACTATTGGCCGTGATCGCCTGCGGCTTACCCCCCTCTGTCCT
>UCJU01000055.1 GCA_900472925.1 Hyphomicrobiales bacterium | reverse complement strand
CAAACCCGGTGCGGTTCACATCGTTGGCGAGATTCCGCATCCTTGGAGATTTGACAACCTCGGCGCTCAAAGGTGAAACGTGTCGCGAAACTTAGTATATTCGTTTCAGGAGTGCGTCCGCAGTTGACTGTCAGGATAATGCGCGGAGTTTAAGGACGCAGCGGTTGGAGCGCCTGCGCGCGGGTCACCTCGGTAGTACTATAATGATCAGGTCAGCTCCTAATGCGCAGGGTACACTGATCTTGGCCGGTAGCCACGCGCTTTTTTGTGCCGTGTAAGTTGAAGAAAGAGCACCACAGCATCGTGCTCGTTTTCGAAATGATGGACCATGCTTTGCCCGGACGCTCCAATGCGGCCCCAGCGTCGGATGAGGCAGGACTCTCCGAACAAGGTCCGGGAGATTTCCATGGCATAGAACCGGGCCATGTTCTTCGTCGGGTCCGTTCGTTCCGTATAGATATGGTAGGGCTGGTAAATCATATGGACAGATTCGCCGATCCTGCCTTCCTCGTCCAACAAGAGTTTTGAATCGGTGCACACCCATCGATTCATTAATGTGATGATATGGTGCCAAGCCGAATACTCGGGCGAGACGCTTCGCCGCACGCCTCTACTCGCTTTGCTCCCCGAAACCGCCTGGCGGTTTCCGCCATTCGGTAACGATCCTCTCGTGGTCTGACGCCGCATGAGGCACGACTTGCTAGAGCCGGCCGAGATACGGGGAGATCATGCCGCGAGAGAGGATGATAGCATCAGTCAAATCATTTACACCAAGGTCGTCTCCCACCGTCCCATCGGCGCGCGAGGTTTTCCTCCACGAGCACGGTACCAATGGAGCGGCCATTCCTGGTGACAATCCTCAGCTCACGACCGTATCGGTCCTCGTCCCTGCCAATGGCAGTCATTGAGAACTTCCCGCTGTTGAGAAGCACAAGCAGCCGCTGCTTTGCCTCTTCCCCTTTTGTGCGCTCGACCTCACATCGCGGTGGGCTGAGTTCGGGCGCGTCGATATCGGCGATCCGGATTTTCTTGGCGTGAAACCAGAACGTATCACCGTCCACGACGCAGTTTACGCGGCGACTGTTCCCGCAGATAGAAAACTCGGCCGAGTGTGTGTCAGGAGACAGCGGCGAAGCCATCGCAGTCGAAGCAGAAATCCCAAGATCGACGCCCAGCCCTGTGGATACCGCACCGGCGACGATTGCGGCCAACAGCGCCACACAGGTATCTTTCGCGGCCGCCCGCCACCCCATCCTGTGTGTCACGTCACTCTCCAACTCATTTTGTTTTCGTTGGTGGCACAGATGGTTTGGAATGGAAACGGTTCCCGCCGACGCAGGCCTTCATGTCATCGCGCCGGAACCAGATAGCTCGTCCGCATCGGAGCGGTGCATTTCCTGCGGTAAAGACGATCTGTTCGTCGGCACGCATGCGCAGGACTTCATGGGGTTGGATAAGTGGTCTGGCAGCGAGTTGCTTCGATCGTGTCCGCGATGATCCCTTTGCCTGGGAACTGCGGCTGATCTGGTCGATCTCGACCGTAGTCATGCCGCAGCGTCGGGAGATATAATCGGCGGTCTCGGGATCGTTGATAGCTGCGAACGAAATCCAGCTGGCACTCTCGAACCACTTGCTTGCCGCGTCGCGACCGCCATAGGTTTCGCGCATCTGGCCGATCGACTGATAGATCATCGTCAGCGTGATGCCGTATTTGCGTCCGGCGTCGCGCGCGGTTTCGATAATCCGCATGTAGCCAAGTCGGGCGACCTCATCGAGGAGAAACAACGCACGCCCTTCTATTTGGCCGTCGCGATTGTAGATCGCATTCAGGAATGAGCCGATGATAACCCGCGCCAGGCCCGAATGGGTTTCCAAGGTCTTGAGATCAATATTGATGAAGACGTCGGTGTTTCCCGCTGCGATGTCGCTGGTCGAAAACTTCTTTCCCGACACAAGGGCGGCATAGTTCGGATAGGACAGCCAGTGTGTTTCCTTGACCGCATTGGCGTAGACACCGGAGAAGGTTTCCGGCGTCATGTTGACGAAGGCTGCGACGTTCTCCTTGACGAAATCCGAGCCGGAATTGTCATAGATGTCCTGCAGCCGCTTGCGCAATGTCGGCTCTGGCTCCGAAAGATTCATGCGCACCTGCCGAAGTGTTTGATGACTGTCATCCGTGTGGCCGGACAGGCAGACATCGGCAATCAGCGCCGTCAGAAGCTGCAGAGCCGACGCGCGGAAGAAGTCGTCACGGACACCGCGGACGCCGCCGCTGTCGCTCATGATCCATGATGCGACCGAAGCTATATCCTCTTCCTTCGTACCTCCAAACTGGCCGACCCAGTCCAGGACGTTGAACCCGACGTCCGGCCTCCTGGAATCGAGTACGAACCCGTCCCTCCCCGCTCGTCCGCGATGCGCGGAGACCATCGGCGCGACCTCGTTCGATGGGTCGAGCACGATTAGTGTGCCGCCCCATTTGAGCGCCGTCGGGATTGTCACCGATGTCGTCTTGAAACCGCCGGAGCCGGCAAAGACGATCCCGTGCGACGAGCCGAAAGCACCATCAAAGCACAGCAACGGCGACTTGCCACCGACGCCCCACGTCTCAGCGCTGTCGGCTCGAAACGCTTTGGCACCAACACTGTCCTTGTCGACCCGATAGCGCTCCCCAATGACGATACCGCCAGTATCGGGAAACAGCTTCGCCGCTTCCGTCAGTTTCATCCAATCCGCTTCGCCATGAAGCGCCCGCTTGCCCTGAATGCGTTTCGGCTCCGCGCTTGCGAATGCCGCATTGCCCATGAGCACAACGCGGGTTGTGAAGCAGGCGCAAATGAGCGCGGCGACCGCTCCAACCGCCGTTGCTGGATCGAGATAGGCCAAGACCGACTTGTCCGTGTTAAGCGCCTTCGTGAAAGCGGCAAGGCGAATTGTTTCGCGTGTAGCCGCGACCAGTATCGTCCCGATGCATCCGGAAAGGACACCCCAACCTGCCTGCTTGATGTTGATCGAGCCGGCGTTCGCGAACAGGAACAGAATTCCGATCGCCGCACTTGTTACATAGGGCAAGGCGATCCCCGCCCGCCCCCATGCCAGTCGTGCTGCCTCGTTCTTTCCGAAGCCTGCAAGCCATTGCTCGATCCCGGTCATTCCGACGACGACAAGGATCATCAATGTCCCGGGCACGACGACGAGCGCAATCCTATTGACGGTCATTGCCGAAGGCCTCCACGCCGATTGCCGTGAGCCTGGACCGCTCGCCCTCGTCGCCTTTGATCCGGCGGGCAGCGTCGAGAAGCACGCCCAGCAACAGCGCGCGCTTCTCGTAGCGCAATCCGGCCTTAACGATCAGGCCGCCGAGCTCGATCTTCTCCCGCGAATCCTTCTTGCGGGCGTCGGATGTCATTGTCCTCGCCATGCGTTCAAGCCTCGCCAGTCCCGCCCGCAGCCGCGCCAGACGCGACCGACGTGGTCGACGCTTGTCCGCTACTGTCGCCGACGCCCTTCTTACCTCCGGTCGTAGCGCCCTGCCCTCCGCGAAATCGCTTGGTCAGGCCCTCGAAGGCTGCCTGCAACTCCTCCTCGTCGATTTCGATCTCGCCAAGGCCCGCCTTGAGCGCGAGCCGGCCGATGCGTTCCGCTTCCCGTGTCTCGGCAAGCTTGAGCTGTTCCTGCAGCTTGGCGATTTCGGCGCGTATTTTCGCGGATGGCTTCTTCATGTCCGATCGTCTCCTGGGTGAGAAAGCGTGTCTTTCGAACCCAGTCTTTCGGACCAGAGTGCGCAACGCACTACTGTTAATCCTACAATCGCCACCGGCGATGCTTTCGGGAATGATCCCGGCCGTTCGCAAGGACGGCTTCCAAGGGCGCAATTATACGTCGCTGGCGCGACGTGTTGCTGACAGAGCCTCATAATGCCGCCGCTCCCGACGAACCCTTTGATGTCGTTCGCAACCAGGGAGAACTCCGCCGTGGCCGTCCCTCACTTCTCCGTCAGCATCGTCGCCCGTGGCTCCGGCCGCAGCGCCGTGCTGTCAGCGGCCTACCGGCATTGCGCCCGGATGGAGTTTGATCGGGAAGCCCGGACGATCGACTACACCCGCAAGCAGGGGCTCCTGCATGAGGCGTTCGTGATCCCTGATGACGCGCC
>UCJU01000056.1 GCA_900472925.1 Hyphomicrobiales bacterium | reverse complement strand
AGAGCTGGCTCGGGAAATCTGCACAGCGGGGATAAGTGGAATTTCTGCCTGACTTCGGCTTAGATGCCGGGAACAGGAGATACCATGACGAGACGACCGCGCCGGAACCACAGCCCGGCTTTCAAGGCGAAGGTGGCACTTGCCGCCATCCGAGGTGAGCAGACGCTGGTGGAATTATCCCAGCAGTTCGACGTGCATGCCAACCAGATCAAGCAGTGGAAGGACCAACTCCTTGAAGGGGCGACAGGCGTTTTCGGCGACGAAGGGAAGACGGAACCGGCAGGCCCGACCGTTGACGTCAAAACGCTGCACGCCAAGATCGGCGAACTGACGCTGGAAAATGATTTTTTGTCCGGTGCGCTCGGCAAGGCGGGATTGCTGGGCGGAAAGAAATGATCGACCGCGAGCACAAGCTATCCGTCGTGCGCCAGGCGAAGCTTCTCGGCTTCAGCCGTGGCACAGTCTACTATCTGCCTCGTCCAGTGCCTGACGGTGATCTTGCCCTGATGCGCCGGATTGACGAGTTGCATCTCGACTACCCCTTTGCCGGAAGTCGGATGTTGCAAGGGCTCTTGAGAGGAGAAGGGCTGGAAGCTGGGCGGCTGCATGTCGCCACGCTGATGAAGAAGATGGGCATCGAGGCCATATACCGTCGCCCGAACACATCCAAACCAGCACCCGGTCACAAAATCTATCCCTACCTCCTGCGCAAGCTGGCGGTGACCCGTTCCAACCAGGTTTGGGCGATGGACCTGACATATATTCCGATGGCTCGCGGCTTTGTCTATCTCTGCGCCGTCGTGGACTGGTTCAGTCGGCGGGTTCTGTCGTGGCGGCTGTCGATCACGATGGAAGCAGCCTTCTGCATCGAAGCAGTCGAGGAAGCGCTGGCCCGTTATGGCAAACCCGACATATTCAATACTGACCAAGGATCGCAGTTCACCTCGATGGACTTCACGGCAGTGTTGAAGAAAGCCGAAATCGCCATCTCGATGGATGGCAAGGGCGCTTGGCGGGACAATGTCTTCGTGGAACGCCTTTGGCGTTCGATCAAATACGAGGAGGTCTACCTCCACGCCTACAAAACCGTGTCCGAAGCCCGCGTCGGCATTGGCCGATATCTGACCTTCTACAATAGTCGACGCCCACATTCATCCCTTGACCGGCAGACGCCGGATCAGGCTTACTTCAACGCGCTGGCACCAATGATGGTGGCGGCATAATCGAGGCGGAAATCCACTTAACGAAACGCCCGAAACTGTTCAGACGAACCGAGCCACCTCT
>UCJU01000058.1 GCA_900472925.1 Hyphomicrobiales bacterium | reverse complement strand
CATGGCAAAGAGCAAGTTTGAGCGCAACAAGCCGCACGTCAACATTGGCACGATTGGTCACGTTGACCACGGCAAGACGTCGTTGACTGCTGCGATCACGAAGTATTTCGGCGAATACAAGGCGTACGACCAGATCGACGCTGCACCGGAAGAAAAGGCCCGCGGTATCACGATTTCGACGGCACACGTTGAATATGAGACGCCGAACCGTCACTACGCGCACGTTGACTGCCCCGGCCACGCCGACTACGTGAAGAACATGATCACCGGTGCTGCCCAGATGGACGGCGCGATCCTGGTTTGCTCTGCAGCTGACGGCCCAATGCCACAGACCCGCGAGCACATCCTGCTTGCCCGTCAGGTTGGCGTTCCTGCCATCGTCGTGTTCCTCAACAAGGTTGACCAGGTTGACGACGCAGAACTGCTGGAACTGGTAGAACTGGAAGTTCGCGAACTTCTGTCGTCCTACGACTTCCCAGGCGATGATATTCCAATCGTCAAGGGTTCGGCTCTTGCTGCTCTCGAAGACAGCGACAAGAAGATCGGCGAAGACGCCATCCGCGAGCTGATGGCTCAGGTTGACGCCTACATCCCAACGCCAGAGCGTCCAATCGATCTGCCGTTCCTAATGCCAATCGAAGACGTGTTCTCGATCTCCGGCCGTGGTACGGTTGTGACGGGTCGCGTTGAGCGCGGTATCGTCAAGGTTGGTGAAGAAGTCGAAATCGTCGGCATCAAGGCAACATCGAAGACGACGGTTACCGGCGTTGAAATGTTCCGCAAGCTGCTCGATCAGGGCCAGGCTGGCGACAACATCGGCGCACTCGTTCGTGGCGTACAGCGCGATGGCGTTGAGCGTGGCCAGATCCTTTGCAAGCCAGGTTCTGTCAAGCCGCACAAGAAGTTCATGGCCGAAGCCTACATCCTGACGAAGGAAGAAGGCGGTCGTCATACACCGTTCTTCACGAACTACCGTCCACAGTTCTACTTCCGTACGACTGACGTGACCGGTATCGTTTCGCTTCCAGAAGGCACGGAAATGGTTATGCCAGGCGACAACGTCACCGTTGAAGTCGAACTGATCGTTCCGATCGCGATGGAAGAAAAGCTGCGCTTCGCGATCCGCGAAGGCGGCCGTACCGTCGGCGCCGGCATCGTCGCTTCGATCGTCGAGTAAT